>NZ_AP024202.1:0-1269722 GCF_021654855.1 Thiomicrorhabdus immobilis | reverse complement strand
TTAAAAGCCGTGAGGCAATGTTGGATAGCCCTGCTGCGCAGGTAGAACAGTTTTTAACGCATTTAGCCGTTCACCAGAACGCGTAGCCCCTTCTACTCAAAATCAAGCGCTTAATGCTTTAGTTTATTGTTATAGCAAAGTATTAAAGACACCCTTTACAGGTGTTAAGGCGAGTAGATCTCGTAAAGAACCTAGAATTCCAGTCGTACTTTCAAAGGAAGAAGTTGCACAGGTTTTACCACTAATAGATGGAACGGCGGGATTAATTACCAAATTGCTTTATGCCGGTGGTTTAAGAATTACCGAAGCGGTGCGTTTACGGGTTCAAGATATCGATTTTGGATTTAGACAAATTACGGTTCGCGATGGCAAAGGTAAAAAAGATAGGGTTACCCCGCTCGCTGATAATTTAGTATTGTTGTTAGAAAATCAATTAAAAAAAGTACAAGTTCTGCATCAACAAGATTTAGAGCATGGGTATGGTTCAGTATATTTGCCTTATGCTTTAGCTCGAAAATATCCTAATACGGATAAAGAATTCGGCTGGCAATACGTTTTTCCGAGTCGAAACTTAGCTAAAGATCCTCGTTCTGGTTTAATGCGCCGTCATCATATTGATCAGTCGGTCATTAATAAAGCAATTAAACGTGCCGTTCAAAAAAGCGGTTTAATCAAGAAAGTCAGTGCCCATACTTTCCGGCATTCTTTTGCCACTCATTTACTTCAAACGGGTACTGATATCAGGACCATTCAAGCCTTATTGGGACATGCAAGCTTACAAACGACCATGATTTACACCCATGTTCTAAAACAGGGGGCAAATGGCGTTAAGAGTCCGTTTGATGATCTTAATCTTTAAAGAACGGACTCTTAATGCATTTGCTCTCTCACCAATATTACTAGGCCTGGCAGCTTTCGATACGAAAAATCGTTAATTAAAACGGTCTAGACTTTTTAGTCAATAATCTTAAGCAAACATCACCTTACGTATCAGCTCTGGCGCTGAGTTGAGCAATTGTTTGGTGTAGTCTTGTTGTGGGTTATGCATTATCTCTTCTACCGTACCCTGCTCGACCACTTTACCGTTTTGCATCACCGCGACTTTATGGGCGATGCTTGGGATAATGGATAAATCATGGGTGATAAACAGGTAAGAAAGCTGATATTTTTGCTGTAAGTCTTCCAACAGTTTTAATACCTGTGCTCTCACGGTTACATCCAACGCGCTGGTAGGTTCGTCACAAATAATCAGCTCCGGCTCTACCGCCAAGGCTCTTGCTATACCGATACGTTGACGTTGCCCGCCAGAGAACTCGTGCGGATAACGGTGTTTATGCTCGGCCAATAGCCCCACTTGCATCAGCAACTCATCGATTCGTTCATCTTGGTCTTGCTTGTTTTGACTTCCCACCTTAAGACTCACCATGCCTTCACGAATGATTTCGCTAATGGTCATTCTTGGATTTAGCGCGGAAAACGGGTCTTGGAAAATGACTTGGATTTTTTTACGCAGAGGCTTCATCTGGCGTTCAGATAAATCGGTTAAGTTGATTTGATTGTCATTTTCGCCCGCATAAGACACCTGGCCTTGTGTGGTATTCACCAGCTTTAAAATGGCTTGCCCAATGGTACTTTTACCGGAACCCGATTCACCAACCAGGGCTAAAGTCTGACCTTTTTCAATAATCAGACTGACACCATCTACCGCCCTTACCATGCCGACCGTACGTTGGAACAGGCCTTTTTTGATAGGGAAATGTACTTTCAAATCATTGAGTTCCAATAACTTTGTAGAGTTGAGCTGAGGTTTCAAGGTCTGCTTAGGTACGGCATCTTCAAGTAGTTTACGTGTATAGGGATGAGTGGCATGGTTGAAAAAATTCTCTTTATCCGCTTGCTCTACAATTTTCCCTTGCTTCATTACCGCAACCGTATCGGCCATTTCATAGACCACTCCCATATCATGAGTGATAAACAAAATCGACAGGCCGCGTTGCTGGCGAATCGACTTCAGTAAATCGAGTACTTGAGCTTGAATAGTCACATCCAAAGCGGTGGTCGGCTCGTCGGCAATCAACAGATCCGGTTCACAAGCCAATGCCATCGCAATCATCACACGCTGTTTTTGACCACCCGATAGCTGATGCGGGTACCAATCAAAACGCACATTGGCTTCCGGGATACCGACCTCTTCAAACAACGCGACCACCTTTTCCCTTGCGGCATGGTTTCTTAAACCCAAGTGCAGTTTCAATACCTCGGCGACTTGATCCCCCACTTTCATCACAGGGTTAAGCGAAGTCATCGGTTCTTGGAAAATCATGGCGACTTTTTTACCACGCACTTTTTGCATTTGATATTCAGGCAGTTCAAACAAACTCTGTTGCTGCAATAAAATGTCACCTGCAGTCACCCTGATTACATCTGGAAGCAAACGCATTATGGCTAGGGATGTCAGCGACTTGCCGCTACCGGACTCGCCAACCAATGCAAATATTTCTGCGGGTTTGATAGCAAAACTTATGTTATCGATAAGGCAGTTTTCACCTACTTTCAACACTAAGTTCTGTACATTCAACACATTGGCTTCTGACATGATAATTCCTATTTTTCAGACCTTGGGTTTAATACCCACTGTACTCTATCCGCGAACAAGTTCGCCGCTAACACTAAAATAAACATAAAGATAAACGCCGATACCAACGACCACCAAACCATTGGCTCCCTGGCCATTTCCAACCTGGCCTGGTTAATCATATTCCCCCAGCTTGGCATGGTGGGATCGACCCCTACACCTACATAAGACAATACGGCCTCTGCAAGCACTAAGCCACTAAAATCGAGCACCAAAGCGATTAAGATTAAATGAACTAGATTAGGAAAAACATGTCTACGGATAATGGTAAACGGTTTTAGACCAAATGCTTTAGCGGCGGTCACATATTCGATTTGACTGATTTTTAGGGTTTCGGCACGTAATAAACGACATAGCCCTGTCCAACTGGTCATCCCTAAAATCAAGATTAAAAACAGCAAACGCATGTCGGCACGCTCTTCGGTACTGCCAAACCAATCGGCATGCGTGCTCATAATCGATTGCATCACCAACACCGCCGCAGCAATCAATAGTACACCTGGAATGGAGTTTAAGGTGGTGTACAGATACTGAATGACATCATCAATCCAACCTTTGAAGTAGCCAGCACTGATCCCCAGCAACAAGGCCAAAGGTAGCATCACAACAGTAGTTAAACCGCCAATCAACACTCCTGTGCGTATACTTTTCAAAGACTGATAAAGCACGTCTTCACCGACTTTATTGGTGCCTAAGACATGGTAATCAAAACTTAATATATAAAATGCCAGGCCAATAAAGGTAATCGAAAACAAGGTTAGGTAAGCCATTCCCCAAGGCAGTCTTTGTTGTTTAACCTCGGCGGTTTGTCGAGCCAGAGAATTCAAATAAAAGTAGCTATGGAAAATCGCAATGCCCATCAATAGGCTTAGCGCTCCCATTAATGCCCAAACGATTTGAGTTAACACATCATAAGTGACTAAACTCTTGTCCATATCGATGTGTTGTGCAACATGTTTGAGCGGCAGATAGACTTGTTGAACTTGGCCATTTTCGCCATACACCACAGTTGAACTGTATTCATGTAAGGCAAAAGGCGCTGAATAGGTTCTCTCTGTATTTTGAATGAGATGCTCCAAGCCCATGTCCAAAACACTGATTAACTCTTTGTGTGTATTGCTGTTGGTTACGTCCTGCGCATCTGGGGTGTTTTTAAAATGAACTGAATCGAGCAACGCGATGGAAAAATACACCAATAGAACCAAAACAGAGACCATGGCGGTTTTAGATTGAAATACAGAGTGCCATTGTGCGCGTTTTTGTGGGTCATGCAAAATCTGGACTATACCCATCACGATTAGGATAAATAACCCCCAAATCATAATATCCGTCCATAAAAATACCGGCATCATGGAATCCATCATGAGAGTTTCACCCTTGGATCAAAATAGGTATAGGAGATATCAGTCAAAATCAGACCAATAATATAAAGCACCGAACCTAAGAAAACCATGGCCTTAACAATCCCAAAATCCTGGGATTGAATGGCATCAATCGTATAACTGCCCAGGCCTGGTATACCAAAGAACGATTCCATGATTAAACTGCCCATAAATAGGCTGGGAATCACCACCACCACACCGGTCAAGATGGGCAAAAGTCCGTTTTGTAGAACATGACCAAACAACACCTTAATTTCAGACAATCCCTTAGCCCGTGCAGTACGTACATAGTCTTTATTGATCTCTTCTAAGAAGATGCTGCGATACCAACGAATGCCCGCACCGATTCCAGCAAACACACCAATCAACACCGGCAAGACCAAGAACTTAAGTCCTTCAAGCCCTTCTGCATAACCGGAGATGGGCACCCAATGCCAGGTTTTACTGAACAAAACTTGCCCGGCGATAATGTAAAACAGCCCGGAAATCGACATAATCGCCACCGCAACACCCATGGTAACACTGTCCAGTGTTGACCCTCTAAACAACACTATCAACAGAGCTATCGCTATATTGGTGACCAAACCAATAATAAATGTCGGCAAAGCAATGGCCAAACTTGGCCACATGCGTTCATAGATATCCGATGAGATTTGGCGGCCTGAATCCGACTGACCAAAATCAAAACTGAAAAGTTTTAATGACTCTTGGACAAACAAGGTATCGGTTAACAGACTTGCACCCTCTGCGCTTTGGTTAACAAACAAGGGCTTATCGTAACCATGGTCTACCTTCCAGGCCTGAATCATCTCTGGTGTGGTCTGTTTAGCGCCCAATTGGGCACGCGCCATATCGTCAGGGGTATTCACCATAAAAAACAGCGCAAAAGTGATTAGATTCACCCCGATTAGAATCGGTACGGCAAATAACAGACGTCTAACAATATAGGCAAACATCAACTGACCTCGCCATTTTTGCTGGTCATGCTTTCTGATTGAAGCATTGCTGAACCCTCCGCTTTAAGCTTGGTTTTTTGGCGTTGTTGATACGCCTTTTTGAGCGGCCAAATAGAAACAAGGACTAAAACCAACATTAAAACAATCGGCCAAATCACCGGTTTATTCCAGTTTTTCTGATTTTCATAGCGCTGTTGTGCATCGATTCGTTTGTATTTGATGGTGTTATTGGCTAACGCATTCGGCCAGACGTTTTTATACCAACTATGGTACAGAGCCAATGATTTGGGGTGGAAGCCCCATGCCCAAGGAGCATCTTGTTGCACCAACTTAACCATTTTTTGGATAATCGCCAATCGTTCAGGACCATTCGGCATGGTTTTCATCTGTTTAAACAGTTGATTGAACCTTTTATTATCGTAGTTCGCACTGTTGACACCGCTACCTTTGGTGTTAATGGTGGCATTGCCTCCGTAAAGCAAGAATAGGAAATTCTCCGGATCTGGATAATCAGCATTCCAACCCCAACTAAACATCTGGCCTTTTGCCTGGCGGATTTTGTCTTGAAAACGATTGTAGTCGGTGGCACGAATAATCAAGTTTATCCCTAACTTAGCGAACTGTTTACGATACCAATTCAACTGTGACTGGCTATCTGGACCAGTTGCCGCGGTATCATAATAAAGCGACAGGACCTCACCGTTTTTTTTGCGGCCATTGGGATAGCCCGCTTCAGCCAATAACTTTTTCGCGTATTCAATCGATTTACGGCGCGGGTGATTATCCTGCCAATCATACATAAATGGATTGATTCCATTTTGCCCCGATTCATAGCCGACAATTCCTGGAGGAATCGGCCCTTGTGCCGCAATTCCACGCCCATTCATAAAGATGGAAATATACTCCTCAAAATTAATGGCAATACTGATGGCTTGACGTAATTTTTGTTGTTTTTTTGAGTAGCCTCCCACAACAGGGTCAGCCATATTAAAGCCAAAGTAGTAAATAGTCGGTTCTACCTGGCTTAAAAACTGAATGCCTTTTTGTTGCATCGCAGTGGTTAAATTCATATTGCCAGAACCGGAAACGGAAACCGCCTGATCAAAACTATCTGAACTCACACCTGAAGCATCGTAATAGCCTTGTAAGAACTTATTCCATAGAGGCACACTCTCTTTTTCTAAGCTATACACCACTTCTTTAATAAACGGTAAAGGCTTGCCAGCGTCAGCAAGTAAAGCGGGATCGGCATCATCAGCCAAGCCATCCGTTGGATAATAGGCTTGATGATAATTTGGGTTAACCAGTAAACGCATAATACGATTAGGGTTGTTCTCAGCCAAATAATAAGCCCCTGTTCCAACAGGAGAAGTATCTAAAGTGATATTTTTTTCTACCAGGCCTGGTTGTTTATAAAACTTATCAGCCTCCCAAGGTATCGGTGCAAAAAAGTTCATGGTCAGCCAATACAAAAACTGTGGGTAAACACCATTAATCTTGATTTTAAAATGTGTCTTATCAATAACTTGAACACCACTAATCTCATACTGATTCAAGTCGAAATAACGGTATTTGCTCTGCGCACCTTCTTGTTTGAGTTGTTCGGAAAACGCCGCTGTGACCGTTTCTGAGAATGTTTTTAAACCCACAATATAAGCCTGCATCGAATCCAGAATTGGCGAATGATTTTGACGCAAAGCCATACGTTTGATTGCATAAACATAGTCTTTTGCATGTAGGTTGCGACTGGACTGTTCTGCGAAATCATTAACACTATTGATTGATGCCAACTGATTATCGGTTAAAGCATGATAGAGATACCCGCCTCCTTTTTGAGCAAAAGCCGGGTGGTTTTGGAACTTAACATCCTCTTTTAATTCAAAGAGATACTCGGTGAATTTAATTTGTTTACTGTTTTCAGAAACCGCCCTGTTCGCTTGGTCTAAATAGCGAATTTCAGGCATTTTGGTAAGTGTTAACGGCTCTACTTGATAAGGGCGTCTCAAGTAATGGTATTGCAAGGGAGGCTCATAAATCTGACTTAAAAAAGCCCACTCATTTGAGTTGTAAGAGACAACCGGATCCAAGTGTTTAGGAGGCGAACTAAAAGAACTGAATAGGGTTTGTTGTTGAACCTGTTCGTTTGAATAAGGAGAATTCAAATTCCCTGCATGATTTGCCGTGGCAATAGAAACACCAATCAACACTAAGAGCCATCTAAAGCGGTTTAAACACCCGTTTTTACAACGGTTTTTGTAAATCATGCTCTGTTGAGATTTAAACAAAGTGGTATTTCCCATAAACAATGACTGAAGGTATTTAAAATTCATAACTTCGAGCATTATAACCAATAATTTAGCGTTATAATGCGTATAAATTTTAATGACATTCAAGTTACTCTACAAACGATTCTGAGATACTCAATCAGTTTAGATAAAATCAAGAATGTCTCTGTCTAATAAATCACTATTGGAGAACAATATGGGATTCCTTACTGGAAAAAAAGCCTTAATCATCGGCGTTGCAAACAATAAATCTATCGCTTACGGTATTGCGAAACAAATGCGTGAACAAGGCGCGGAAATCGCGTTAACTTACCAAAACGAAAAACTTAAAGGTCGTGTGGAAAAAATCGCTGATGAGTTAGGATCCACCATTATTCTTCCTTTAGATGTCGCCAGCGACGCTGAAATTGACGCCACTTTTGCTGAATTAGCTAAAACTTGGACTGATGGTTTAGATATTCTGGTTCACTCGGTTGCTTTTGCTCCGCGTGAAGAGCTTGAAGGACGCATGATTGACGCCTCTACCCGCACAGGTTTCAGCATCGCGCATGACATCAGTGCCTACAGCTTAACAGCTTGTACTAAAGCCGCTTACGATATGTTAAAAGCCAAAAATGGTTCAGTAATGACGGTTTCTTATCTTGGTGCTGAACGTGCGGTACCTAACTACAATGTCATGGGCATTGCCAAAGCGTCTTTAGAAGCAACGGTACGTTATTTGGCCGCAGACTTAGGACAAGACGGAATCCGTGTAAACGCCGTTTCAGCAGGCCCTATCCGCACGCTTGCTGCCGCTGGAATCAAGGACTTCAGAAGCATGCTGGACAAAGCAGCACAAGCTACCCCACTACGTCGCAATGTAACGATTGAAGAGGTCGGCAATACAGCGGCATTCCTATGTTCTGATTTAGCTTCAGGTATCACAGGTGAAATCACTTATGTTGATGGTGGTTACAACGTGACAGCTTCAACCTAATTCAAACTGTTCATAATACCTACCAGGCCTGGTAGGTTTGAATGTAAGCAGTTGAAACATTCTAGATTAATTAAAACCGCACCTTCACAAGCGCGGTTTTTTTATGGATTCAATAAATACATTACCTGCTCTACAAACCTGCATACAATGACAAACTGGCTTAAAGCCATAAACATAACCCCTTCCCGAAAATAAAGCTCACCAGGCCTGGTAGATTGAAGCTTGCCAGCGTTAAAACCAAAACTACACAACATCTACCAACAATAATCACAGTAAATCATCAAAACAAGGTTATCACCAGATGTAATAAACTAAGTTAAGGTCTAAGTTACGATCCAAGTTGTATTGGCAATGCAACCAACGATTCGATTAATGGAAATAAGCAATGGAAAGCAGAAAATAAATCCTAGAAATGAAAAAAGCCACTACAGTGAACTGTAATGGCTTTTTAGATACTGGCGGAGCGGACGGGATTCGAACCCGCGACCCCCTGCGTGACAGGCAGGTATTCTAACCAGCTGAACTACCGCTCCTAATTGTATGGTGGGTGATACTGGGCTCGAACCAGTGACCCTCGCCTTGTAAGGGCGATGCTCTCCCAACTGAGCTAATCACCCAGGATGTAAGTTAAGTCTTAATTTAGACACTTTGTAAGTGCTTAAAGCTTAACTTTTGTTTACTGCAAACTCCTGAAGATTTGCAATAAAAAAGCTAGTCAAGACTAGCTTTAAAATATGGCGGAGCGGACGGGATTCGAACCCGCGACCCCCTGCGTGACAGGCAGGTATTCTAACCAGCTGAACTACCGCTCCGTGGTGGGTGATACTGGGCTCGAACCAGTGACCCTCGCCTTGTAAGGGCGATGCTCTCCCAACTGAGCTAATCACCCAATCAAACTTGCTCTACATGGCTTGTGGCCTGTGTTGCTGTGCTTAATTGATGTGGCGTATTATAGAGTTCTGGGAGAGCTTGTCAATCAAATTTAAATGTTTTTTTACATTTTTTTGACAGCTAATTTCTAAGTTATTAATTAACCGCTTCTTTTAGTGCTTTACCAGCAGTAAACTTAGGAACTTTAGCTGCAGGAATTTGCATTTCAGCACCAGTTTGTGGGTTACGACCAGTACGTGCAGAACGCTCACCAACTTTGAAAGTACCAAAACCGATAATAGCAACAGAATCACCTGAGCTCATTGCTTTAGTAATAGAAGCTACTGTTGCATCTAATGCTTTAGCTGCATCTGCCTTTGTTAAACCAGCTTCTTCTGCGATTGCACTTACTAATTCAGATTTATTCATTTTTTTCTCCATGAGTTTTTTTAATGTATTTTTTTATCCACCACCTTTGGCTCATGCATTTATAGCAATCATCACCAAATGGTGTCAAGCAAAAAAACGTATATTTACCAATTAATGTCGATTTGACGCCTTTTGCGAGGTTTTTTGCGGCTTTTCATCAGTATAAGTTATACCCTCAGATAAGCTATCTATAGGCTTTGGCAGCTCTGTTAAAGCCAATTGCAAGACCTCATCGACCCACTGCACAGGATGAATATCCAGCTGACTTTTAACCTCATCTGGAACATCGGCCAAATCACGAACATTATCATGCGGAATCAATACGGTTTTAATTCCACCACGCAGAGCAGCCAACAACTTCTCTTTTAGACCGCCAATAGGTAAAACCTCACCACGTAACGTAATCTCCCCTGTCATTGCCACATCCGCTCTTACCGGAATCTTGGTTAAAACCGATGTAATGGCCGTACAGATTGCAATACCTGCACTTGGACCGTCCTTTTTGATCGCCCCTTCCGGAAAGTGAAGGTGCAAATCATTGGTTTCATAGAAATCATCGGCGAGACCTAAGG
This sequence comes from Thiomicrorhabdus immobilis, assembly GCF_021654855.1. Lineage (NCBI taxonomy): Bacteria > Pseudomonadati > Pseudomonadota > Gammaproteobacteria > Thiotrichales > Piscirickettsiaceae > Thiomicrorhabdus > Thiomicrorhabdus immobilis. The sequence continues at coordinate 1,259,617 of NZ_AP024202.1, read as the reverse complement.
TTTTAGAACGGCTTCTAATCACACTCATAGCAGCTTGTACGGACTCTTGCATGACGCTACCCAATTGACCGGTACTAGACAATTTGCCCTTACCTGGCATCGCAGTCGCTTCTATACGCAATAAATCGCCACCTACTTTTGTCCACGCAAGACCTGAAACTTGACCAATACGGTTTTCTGAATCGGCCAGACCGACACGATAACGTGCCACACCTAAATACGACTCTAAATCTTGTACGGTCACGACAATCTTGTCGGCTGCTACTTCATTGGTTACCAATTTTTTAACGGCCTTACGACAGATCTTCGAAAGCTCACGAGCCAATAAGCGCACACCCGCTTCTCTCGTATAGGTCTGGATAATAGCTAAAATAGCCGACTCTTCAATTTCCAACTCATCCACTTTCAAACCGTGGTCTTTCAAAGCTCTTGGCAATAGATGCTGTTTAGCGATATTCAATTTCTCAGGTTCGGTATAACCTGAAAGGTTAATTACTTCCATACGGTCCAACAAGGCTTCAGGAATGTCCATCGAGTTTGAGGTGGCTACAAACATAACATCGGACAAATCATAATCCACTTCTAGATAGTGATCGTTAAAGGTGCTGTTTTGTTCTGGATCTAAAACCTCCAATAGAGCCGATGCCGGATCGCCACGCATATCACTCGACATCTTATCGATTTCATCAAGTAAAAACAGCGGGTTTTTAGTGCCTGCAGAATGCATCTTTTGAATGATTTTACCTGGTAAGGCACCAATATAAGTCTTACGGTGCCCTCTTATCTCCGCCTCGTCACGTACCCCACCTAACGACATGCGAACATATTTACGGTTAGTCGCCTCGGCGATAGAACGCGCCAATGACGTTTTACCCACACCAGGAGGCCCAACCAAACATAGAATAGGCCCTTTCATCTTGCCAACACGCTTTTGCACCGCCAGGTATTCGACAATACGCTCTTTAACCTTTTCCAGTCCATAATGCTGTGCATCTAGAATGGTTTGGGCTTTATTTAAGTCTTTAGAAACACGGCTACGTTTCTTCCAGGGAATATCCAACAACCAATCTAAATAGTTTCGGACCACCGTCGCCTCTGAAGATTGAGCCGGCATCATTTTGAGTTTTTTAAGCTCAGAATTCGCCTTGGTTTTAGCTGAATCAGTTAAGCCGGCTTTTTCAATACGCTGCTTGATTTCATCCAATTCATTAACCGCTTCTTCATCACCGCCAGATAACTCACTATGTATCGCTTTTATTTTTTCATTCAGATAATACTCACGCTGAGTTTTATCCATCTGTTTCTTAACACGACTGGTAATACGTCTTTCAGATTCGAGCATCTCAAGTTCGGTCTCGACCAATGCCAAAACGCGTTCCAATCTTTCGCTGGTCGAAGTAAGTTCAAGTAAAGACTGCTTCTCATCAACCGAAAGTTTTAGGTTGGACGAGATCAAATCCACCATACGGTCAGGATCGGTCTCCTTTTGCACAGACACTTTGACTTCGGAAGGTATTTTTTTCTTCAACTCGGCAAACAGCCCAAACCTTTCGCTTAACGCACGCATTAAAACAATCGTATCGGTTTCATTTTCCGGATTCGTTTCGATTTCACTGATATCACCAAGCAGGACATTCTCTTCTACATGTAAACTCGTCAATCTAAAACGCTGAACCCCTTCAACCAACACCTTGACAGTGCCATCAGGAAGTTTCAAAAGCTGCAAGATATTCGCCATCGTACCCACAGAATACAAATCCTCTAGGGTTGGCACATCCAACTCTGCGCTCTTTTGAGTCACTAAAAATATTTGTTTATCGCCTTGCATAGCTTCATTTAAAGCTTGTATTGATTTTTCTCTACCCACAAATAAAGGCATTACATTCCCAGGAAAAACCACCACATCCCTCAATGGCAATATCAGAACATTCATTTTCATACTTACTTGATCAATATCCATTTTCATCCCTTATCAGGTAATTTTTACCTTTAAAAAACCCAGCATAAAGCTGGGTCTAAAACATTAACTACAACAGGCTGTTTTAAACTTTTTACTCACTCGAAGCTTTTTTAGGTGTTTCATCCTTATATACAAGCAACGGTGACTTCTTGCCTTGTATCACTGCTTTATTAATAACGACCTTTTCTACATTTTTCAAGCTTGGCAAGTCATACATCGTATCAAGCAACAATTGCTCCAAAATCGAACGCAGACCACGAGCTCCCGTTTTTCTTTCAATCGCTAAATTGGCAATTTCAGATAAAGCATCTTTTCTAAACTGTAATTCAGCCCCTTCCAGCTCAAACATCTTCTGGAACTGCTTAACCAAGGCGTTTTTCGGCTCGGTCAAAATTTGAATCAACGCCTCTTCATCAAGCTCTTCAAGTGAAGCAATCATAGGAAGACGTCCGACAAATTCCGGAATCAAACCAAATTTGATTAAATCTTCAGGTTCAATCTTCTTGAACTTCTCAGTAACCGTTAACTGCTTGTCCTTAGTTTTGACTTCTGCAGAGAAACCGATGCCGATATTGGTCTCTGTACGCTGGTCAATAATCTTATCAAGGCCTTCAAAAGCTCCACCCACAATAAACAGGATCTTTGAAGTATCAACTTGAATCATATCTTGATTAGGGTGCTTACGCCCGCCTTGCGGTGGAACGGATGCCATAGTCCCTTCAACCAATTTCAATAATGCTTGCTGAACCCCTTCACCCGATACATCACGAGTGATGGATGGGTTTTCAGATTTACGGGTAATCTTGTCGATCTCATCGATATAGATAATACCGCGCTCTGCTTTTTCAGGGTCGTTATCACAACGCTGTAGCAATTTTAAAACAATGCTCTCAACATCTTCCCCAACATAACCCGCTTCTGTCAAAGTGGTTGCATCGGCAATGGCAAAAGGCACATCCAATAAACGTGCTAAAGTTTGCGCAAGTAATGTTTTACCTGAACCTGTCGGCCCAATTAACAGAATATTACTCTTGGTTAATTCAACATCATCTTTAACATGCGACTGCTGCAAACGCTTGTAGTGGTTGTAAACCGCAACCGAAAGCACTTTTTTAGCATTAAACTGACCAATGACATAATCATCCAGAATCGCACTGATTTCATGAGGTGTCGGCAAGTTCTCCAATTCAAACTGGCTGATATCTTCCTCACCAAACTCATCACGCAATATATCGTTACAAAGCTCAACACACTCGTCACAAATATAGACAGATGGACCTGCGATTAACTTTCTAACTTCATCTTGTCCTTTTCCACAAAAAGAACAATACAATGTCTTATCTTCACTCATATCTTACTGTCCTAACGATTTGTTAATACTTTATCGACCAAACCATAATCACAAGCTTGCTGGGCGCTCATGAAATTATCTCTATCAGTATCTCGTTCAATAGTTTTGATGTCCTGGCCGGTATGTTCGGCTAAGGCTGCATTCAGTTTATCTTTGATTTGCATGATTTCTTGAGCGTGAATCTGAATATCACTTGCTTGCCCTTGAAAACCGCCTAATGGCTGGTGAATCATTACACGTGAATTAGGCAAAGCAAAACGTTTACCTTTAGCACCGGCAGAAAGAAGGAATGAACCCATACTTGCCGCTTGACCAATACACATGGTGCTTACATCAGGCTTGATGAAACGCATCGTGTCATAAATTGCCATACCTGCAGTCACACTACCCCCAGGAGAATTGATATATAAATGAATATCTTTATCAGGATTCTCTGATTCCAAAAACAACAATTGGGCAACAATCAAGTTAGCCATATGGTCTTCTACCTGCCCAACTAAAAAGATAACGCGTTCTTTTAAAAGTCTAGAATAAATATCGTATGAACGCTCGCCACGACTAGTTTGTTCAACCACCATTGGCACGAGTGCATTGTGAATCATGTTATCCATATTCCGCTGTATTTCCTGTAGGTTCTATTTTCATTAAATTTGTAGTTTAGAGTATCTTAGCCTTTTCTGAGACAAAAAAAAACTTAACCCCAGGCACAAATAGTAATTTTATGCCCAGGGTTAAGTTTTTATGTCGCTACAGCTTTGTAAATTGGATTACGCAGGTGTATTGATAACTTCTTCAAAAGTTTTAGAAACTTCTTTTACTTTTGCTTCAGCAATGATTTTAGCAGCGACTTTACCTTCTACTAAAATGGCACGAATCTCAGAACGTGCACCTGGGTTTTGAGCATACCAGTTAACCACTTCTGAAGGGTCTTCATATGAAGAAGCTTGCTCAGTGATGTAGGCTTCAACTTCTTCGTTAGACGCTTCTAAGTTGTTTGCTTTGATGATATCACCCAAGACCAAACCTAACTTAACACGTTCTTTAGCTTCATCTTCAAAGTGAGCCGCTTCGATTTTAACATCTTCAGGTTTAACACCTTGCTGCTGCATGCTTTGAACAGCACGATCCATCAAGTTTTTAACTTCTTGATCGATTAAAGACTTAGGCAATTCAACATCAACGATGCTTTGTAATGCTTTCAATGCCGCAGCGCGGTTTTTGCTTTCAACTGCACGAGCCAGTTCTTTTTCCATGCTGTCTTTAATCTCTTTGATCAAAGAAGCTTCGGTACCATCTTCAACACCAAAAGACTTAACAAACTCTTCATCTACTTCAGGAAGCACTTTAGTTGATACTGAGTGAACAGTGATATCGAATACCGCTGTTTTACCTTTTAAAGAATCCGCATGGTAATCTTCAGGGAAAGTCACTTCAATCGCCTTCTCTTCACCTTTTTTCATACCGATAATGCCATCTTCAAAACCAGGGATCATGCGACCAGAACCAAGCTCTAAAGGAACGTTTTCAGCTGAACCGCCTTCAAACACTTCACCGTCGATTTTTCCTGTGAAATCGATGATAACCTGCTCACCCGCTTTGGCTTTTTTAGCTGCGCTCTTAGAAGGTTTCCAAGCCATACGCTGTTCACGTAGACGAGTAATCATGTTTTCAACATCTTTATCGGTTACTTCAGCTTTGATTGTTTCAAGCTTTACACCGCTAAATTCAGGTAACGTGATTTCAGGATAAACCTCAAAACGAGCAACAAAAGTCACTTCGCCGTCTTTATCATCAAGACTATCAAACATAGGGTAACCCGCTACCTGAATCCCTTCTTGTTCAGTTGCATCGTAAAATGCTTTTTGCAGTGCTTCGCCCATTACTTCCTGGTGAACCTGTGCACCGTGACGTTTTTTCACTACGCTTAAAGGTACTTTACCTGGACGGAAACCATCCATTTTTACCGTGCGACGAATTTCATTTAAACGCTTATCAACCGCTGAGTTTAGGTTCTCAGAAGGAAACGTTACCGTCATTTTGTGCTCAAGACCTTGTTCTGGCTTTTCTACAGTTACTTGCATTTTTAAATCTCAAAGTTCGATAGTTTCAATAGATTAATTAAAAAACACCCATAAACTTGGGAATCTAATAATCGTTAAAAATTTGAGACGGGATTATACGGGCTTCGAACGCATATTTAAAGTAAAACTGATAATTTCGAGTAAAAACAAGAAGAAAAGCGTTATTTAAAGTGGTTTTCTTGAGTAAATGTTAAAAACTGATAGAATTCTCAGCAAGACTAATTGATGCTAAAGTATTTTTTATGGGTATTCTGAAAATACTTTAAGTTAATATTCGAATTTAACTATTTAATTAAAGAATAAGGAATAACAAATGACAATTGAAAGAATGGTACTGCTTGTAGCTGGAACAATGGTTCTTTTAAGTACATTATTAAGTGTTTACCATGCAACAGAATGGCTATATCTAACTGGTTTTGTTGGCGCGAACCTGATGTTCTCAGCCATCACAGGTTTCTGCCCTATGGTTTTGATTTTACGTAAACTTGGTCTAAAACACGGGCCTGTTTTTCGTTAATTTTTAACGCCATCGCATCTTGGGATAACCGCTGCATACAAACCGTATACAAATTACTCCAAGATGCTAGAATTTACGACTCCAATTCAGCCTTAATATCCTCAATCAACCCTTCAAGTTCCAGCCAACGCATCTCAACCTCTTCAAGTTCCTGGCTGCAACCAGCCTGCAACTTTAAACACTCCGCGAGCTTTTGTTTATTGGCCGCATCATAAAGCGTTTCATCTTCCATCATTGCATGATAGTTCGCTAAATCCGCCTGTAACTGCTCCATACGTTTATCTAAGACTTTTATCTCTTTTTGATAAGGTTTTATCTTATCTTCCAACACCCTTCTTTGTTGGGCGTTTTGCTGACGCAATTCTTTTTTACTCTGACCAGGCCTGGTGACTTTATTTTCTAACTGAGTCTCCTTAATGGCTTTCAATTGTTGTTGAAGATAACCATCCAAATCACCTTGATATAAAGTCACCTTGCCTTGATGAACCCACCAATACTGGTCGGAAATACTCGCCAAAAGGTGCTTGTCATGGGTAACCAAAATCACCGCGCCGGCAAATTCCTGAATAGCCATATCCAAAGCATCGCGTGTTTCCATATCCAAATGGTTGGTAGGCTCATCCAAAATAATCAGATTGGGCTTTTGATAAACGATAATCGCCAAAGCCAAGCGTGCTTTTTCACCACCTGAAAACGCTTTTATCGGCTCTAAACACTGGGTATTGGAAAAGCCAAACTGCCCTAAGAAATCTCGGGATTCCTGATCTGAAGGGGCGTTTTCTTGAGCCAATATATGCTGTAAAGGACTTTGGTCAAAATTCAATGAATCAATCTGGTGCTGAGCAAAATAGCCGATTTTGACACCTTTACTAATAATAACCTTACCGGTTTGCGGCTTTAATTCACCCACCAATTGTTTTAATAGCGTGGTCTTACCGGAACCGTTCACCCCAACCAAGCCGATTCTATCGCCGGCACGCAACACCAAATCGACCGACTTCAATATGCTCTTATCACCATAAGCAAACGACAAATCCGTTATATTCATCATTGGGTCAGGCTGATGGTCTGGCGAAAGGAACTTGAAGATAAACGGATTCATTGCCTGTACCGCCGCAACCTGTTCCATACGCTCCAAAGCTTTGACACGGCTTTGCGCCTGCTTAGCCTTACTCGCCTTTGCTTTAAAACGTTCAATGAAACTTTTCAGATGCTGCATCTGCTGTTTTTGCTTATCGTGCAAAGCCTGCTGCTGCATCAACTGCTCATTTCTTTGGCGCTCAAACGCAGCAAAATTACCTGAATAATAGGTTATTTTTTGATCGTGTATATGGGCAATCCCTTGGACAACTTGATCTAAAAAATCCCTATCATGGGAGATAATCAACACCGCCCCTTCATAAGACTTCAACCACTGCTCCAACCAAGCAACCGCTTCAATGTCCAAGTGGTTAGTAGGCTCATCCAACAGCAGTAAATCAGCTCGTTGCATAAGCGCTCTAGCCAGCTTCAATCGTACCTGCCATCCCCCAGAGAATGCAGACAAATTCTTTTCAAAATCCGCATCGGAAAACCCCAAACCATACAGCAACTGTTTCGCTTTATTGGGAACGAGATAACCTGATATTTTATCTAGACCATCATAAGCCGAAACCAAAGCCTCATTGTCATTGGCTAGTTCAGCCTGCTTTACCCTCTCGGTACTTTCTGCATATAAAGAGTCGCCATAGGTCACATATTCAAGCGAATTGATATCTTTAGCTGAAACCTCTTGTTCAACACTGCCAATCAACCAATTTTGCGGTATCCCTACACTACCCGACTCGATGGGGACTTCATTGAGAATGGTTTTGAACAAGGTGGTTTTACCTACGCCATTTTGGCCAATCAAACCAATTTTTTGGCCAGGATGAACCGTTAAAGTAGCAGAATCTAAAAGCGGCTTAACGCCCGCTCTTATTGAAAGGTTTTGAAGTGTTAACACAGAATTCCATTAATCTATTAGAGTAAAAATTGAAAGGTGATTTTGAAGGTAAGCTTAGTTTACATTTCACTCACCCTATTGTAGCCGACCTGCTTAGCCAGACTATTTAGCAATCCGCTTTAAGATGAAATCAGATTGCCGTCCAATAACGTTACCTGTCGATCCATTTGTGCGGCCAGATTTCGATCATGAGTCACTATCAATAACGCTGTGCCAAGATCTGAATTCAATTTTAGCAGTAGTTCGAATACCTGATTGGCTGATAGGTAATCCAAATTCCCCGTCGGCTCATCCGCCAAAATACAGGCAGGGTTGGTAATCAACGCTCTTGCGATGGCCACTCGTTGGCGTTCACCACCAGACAACTCACTCGGCTTGTGCAAAGCCCTATCTGCAAGCCCAACCTTATCCAACAACCCTCTCGCTTTAGCCTCGGCCTCTTTAATGGAAACTCGTCTGATCTGTAAAGGCATCATGACATTTTCCAGTGCCGTTAATTCAGAAAAAAGATGATGGAACTGATAAACAAACCCCATGTACTGATTTCTCAACTTACCTCTTACAACATCGTTTTCTTCTGAAAACGATTGGTTATTCAAGGTCACAACACCACGAGTGGGAGAATCCAGCCCTGCCAAAAGGTGCAGCAAGGTGCTTTTACCCGAACCTGAAGCACCGACAATCGCAACTTTTTCACCCGCATTCAATTGAAAATCGATATCGCTAAAAACCTTGGTTTCGATTTCAGCTTCTTTATACGTTTTTTCTAAACCGATGGCTTCTAGAACCACTGGTTTCAATGCCTCATTCAATGTTTTATTCATTTCATCACTCATAACGTAACGCCTCCGCCGGATTAACTTTTGAGGCTTTTCTTGCAGGATAAAGTGTCGCAAGCAACGTTAATAAGAAAGCCAAACCGGTAATATACCAAACATCTGACCAAACTAATTTTGATGGCACCGAGCTGATGTAATACACATCAGGTGGAAAGAATTTAAAACCAAGTAGCTGTTCAATAAAAGGGACAATGACATCTATATTGAGAGCCAAACTTAATCCGCCAATCAAACCGAGAATGACTCCAAGCATACCAATAACCAAACCTTGAATAATAAATACCAGCTGGATGCTCATTGGAGTTGCACCGATGGTCCTTAATACGGCAATATCACTCTGCTTATCCGTTACCACCATCACCATAGTCGAGACAATATTGAATGCCGCAACCATAATGATTAAGGTTAACACGATGAACATCATGCGTTTTTCCATCTCAATCGCTTTGAAAAAATTACTGTGTTGTTGACGCCAATCACGCATATATAGAATCCTGCCAACCACATGAGCCAATTCGCTTTTAACCTCACCCACGTTAAACAAGTCATCCAGTTTCAATTGTAAAGCACCAACAGAATCACCATATTTAAAGACTTTTTTAGCATCATCAATATGAACCAGCGCCAGACCGCTATCATATTCATGCATACCAGCCTCAAAAATACCAGTTACGGTAAAACGCTTAATCCTTGGCACAACCCCCACTGGTGACACACTCCCCTGAGGGGCAATCAGCGTTACCTTATCGCCAATTGATACCCCTAGACTTAAGGCCAATTCACTTCCCAAAATAATATGATATTGTTTGGGTTGTAAATCAGAAAGCGAGCCAAACAGCATTTTGCCACCGATATCAGCCACCTGCCCCTCAAATTCAGGCAATATCCCTCTAATGCCGACGCCATTGACTTTATTGCCACTGGTTAACATCCCCTGTTCCATTATATTAGGGGCCGCACCAACTACATGAGGTTGATTAATCACTTGGTTATACAAGGTTTGCCAATCATCCAAACGATCGGTTCGTTCATTGATGGTCATATGTGCGGTCATACCTAAAATACGATCACGCAACTCCTCCTGAAAGCCGTTCATAATAGAGAGCACGGTTATTAAAGCGGTGACACCTAAAGCGATACCAATCATCGACGACAAGGAGATAAATGAGATAAAACCATTGCGTCGCTTCGCCCTTGTGTAACGTAAACCTAATAAAAGTTCATATGGAAGTTTGATCATAGTTAGCCTATTTTTTAGCCTTATGTTTTTTTTGACTGGATTTATGGCTTTTCTTAACCACTTTGGAAGGCGATTGTATCTCAGGGGCCTTATAGGAGATAAACACCGGTAATTCTATGTTGTACATGATTGCCCAAACACGCATCAACAAGGTAATCACGATTGAGACGATCACCGCAGTATCGATTGCAAAACCAATCTGTTCCATAAGTAAAAAGATACTGGCTCCGGTAAATGAGGCCGTAGCGTAAATCTCTTTTCGGAACACCAGAGGCACCTCACCCACCAATACATCACGAATGATACCGCCAACAACCCCGGTCATGATTCCCGTCATAATGGCAATCGGATCAGAAAAACCCAACGCCATGGCTTTTTGCGTGCCAATCACGGTAAACACCGCCAAACCCAAGGCATCTAAAAACAGTAATAGCTTAACGGGAAGACGCTTAAACCGAGCAAAAAAGAACAGAAAAAGTGCAGAAATAACAACGATATAGATATAAATATCTTGCTGAGTCCAGAACACTGGGACATCAATAATCAGGTCGCGTAATGTACCACCACCAATAGCCGTAACCATTGCGATAACAATCGCCCCGAAAAGGTCTAACTGTTTTCTGCGGGCAGCCAAAAGCCCAGTAATGGCGAATACCACCGTACCGAGTAAATCTAGATAATGAAGAGTGAATGCAAGCGTCATAGCTTGCGTATTATAAACGAGGGCAAAAAAAAACGCCCTGCTAATTGAGGGCGTTTTTTACTATGAATGCTTAAGTATTATTTATACTTTATTTATCTGATTTCAGACGAGTAATACCTAGCATTTTCATGATGTATTTCTGATAAATCGGTTCTGAATTACCTGATTTCATATTACGGATGAAGTATTTTTCAAAGGCAATCTTCGCCAAGTGAACCCACTTACCTTTCTTCGCCCAAGTTAAGTTACGAGGAGGAATCTGTGGTAAAGCAACGAAAGCTGCACCAGAATCCCCCATATCCGCTAGACACACGGTGTTCCAAGTTGGAATTTCATGCGGTTCTTTACCTTCCAGGTTAGCTTCAATGTTATGACAAATCGCTGTAACCATCGACTCAATCATCAAACCGGTTTTTGGTGTACCACATGGAACTGGACATTTAGTATCAACAGGAGGAATCGCAATCCCTACACCTAAAGCATAAATATTGTGATAAGTCGGGTTACGGCTAAATTGGTCAACCTTCACAAATCCACGAGGGTTAACTAATGGACCACCCATTTTTTCAGGATCCGCATCAACCATTTCTTGAAGGAACTTAGAACCTTTGAACGCAGGCAACATCATTGCATATTTAAATGGTAATTCGTGTGAATTGATGACTTCACCTTGGTTGTTATGCTCATCAACATACATAATGCCAGCTTCGATTTTTGTCGTCTTCGCATTACAAATCCAATCAATATGACGGTTGCGCATTTCTGATTCCATCAAACCTTTAGAATCACCCACACCACCTAAACCTAAGTGACCGATGTAAGGTTCGGCCGTTACAAATGTCATTGGAACCTGGCTACGGATCTTACGCTTACGTAAATCCGTTTCCATAATCATGGCAAACTCATATGCAGGACCGAAACAAGAGGCACCCTGAACCGCACCGATAATAATCGGACCTGGATCTTTACAGAACTCTTCCCATTGCTCATAAGCTTCAACAGCATGTGGAGTAGTACAAACAGAAACCGTGTTACCACCATGGCTCTTAGGGCCAAAACCTTCAACTTCATCAAAGGCAAGTGCTGGACCAGTAGAAAGGATCAGATAGTCATAATCCATTACCGTACCGTCATCTAAAGTGATATTGTTGTTTTCTGGGTCTAAACCAACACAAGTCTGGTTGTAGAATTCAATACCTTTACGCGTTAAATAAGGTTCCAGTTTGAAAGAGATATCTTCCGCCTTTCTCCAACCCACTGCTACCCAAGGGTTAGAAGGAACAAAACTGAACTCATCAACTGCGTTTACTACCTTTACTGTGTGACCCTTATCTAAATGCTTACGAATATCGTAAGACATCGGTAAACCACCGGTACTTGAACCAACTACAACAACTGTTGCCATGTTTATGCCTCATCTTATTATTTTTAATGAAAAACCATTTTCAACACTTATGAAAACGACCTCCTCGCCTCACAAACATTGAGTTTATGAGGCATCTTGAACTAAATCAACCATAAAAGAAAATAAAATTTATCAATGGCAAATCAACAAAGTTAATAACCTGATAACATTTTCTAGTTGCATCAAATACTTATCACCTATAGATTCCAACTTATTATTAATTTCTTTTTGTCATTAAAATAGCAGGAAGCACTGTCAATATGAGAATCGTGGCGATAACCAGGGCTAACATGGTCAATAGACTGGCCTGATATACCATTTGGTTTTCACTGAACAATAAAACCGCCAAACCTGAAAACAATACCCAAGAGGTGATCCAAATAGGTCGACCGACACTTGCCATTGCAAAAACAACCGCTGACTTCGGTTCTGAAAAAACGGTATATTTTGCACGGGCGTAACGTGAGAAAAAGTGAATCCCATCATCGACAATCAACCCTAATGGCACCATCCATAACAAAAAAGCCCATTGAGAGTCACCACAGAACCAAGTGAACAGTGTCATCGCTGTAAGTAAGGCGAGCAAATTAACCCACACATTTAGCAAAGCTAACCCCAGACTTTTCCAAAACCACCAAAACAGCACTACAAACAAAACCATCAACCACATGAACTGTTCAAGTCCCTGCAAGACATTCCAATTCAAACCGATTAGAACAACCCCTAAAAGCAAGCTTATCGCAACAAAGCCTTTTCTATATAAGGTATTTTTCTCAAGCCATTTCGCCAAAAAGGTCAAGCCGTGCCTATCTGCTGGATTCCCCACCCTAAACTCCAACAACCAGTTTAAAAGCATCATCGGCAACCAACTGATACTCATTAAAAAACTAAAACTCACACCAATCACAACCAACCATGCCAAGCTCATGTACTGAGGATCCATCCATGCAGCAAACACAAACCCTAGCGCAGTCGTTAGATTGGATAAAAAGATCGGTGATGCATTCAATTTCAAAGCTTCCGCAACGGCATCATATTGAAACAACCCCCTGGCCATCTCTCGCAACAAGGTACTTAGAATATGGACCAAGTTACTGCTTAACAATGTCATTAGAACCACCAAACCCAAAAGTGATTGCTGAGTTAAGCCATACCCCAACCAACCTAAAGATCCAAACGTCATCAAGGCAATATAAACACTTAGCCCTAATTGTAAAACCGCTACCTTAGGTGACTCCAACAAATATCCCACAACGGCACTCATTACAACCAAGCTCGCTGCAAACAAAAGCATTTCCGGCAACACCATTGAAAAATCTAAATTAAAGATTCCAAGCAAACTTAACGCACTGATTACACCCCAAACAGCAAGTAATTTTGATTTGTTATGAGCCATTATCTGCACCCAAGAAAAAGCCCAATTCCCCACATTTACCTCACAGTTAATAATTTAGTCAGTTTTAAAAGTACCAGTAGTTTAAAATATTGGGCTAAATTTTTGACAAAGAATCGACTATAAGCATGAAAAAACTTGCGTCATTACTCTCGCCAGAACAAATCACCCTTAAAGGCCACCGTTCATTTTGGGCACCTCTAACCCAATCTGAAAGCGCTTTGGCAATTGCTAATAGAATTCAAACGTCACCAGGCCTGGTGATTATTCTTACTGAAAACTCACAAATGGCCAACCAGCTCCAAGAAAACTTGGCGTTTTTTCTTGCGAACTCTACTGAAATCCTAACCTTTCCTGAGTGGGAAACCCTGCCCTATGACCAATTCTCACCGCATCAAGACATTGTTTCAGAACGACTAAAAACGCTTTATCGTCTACCCAGTATTGATCATGGTGTCTTGATTGTGCCCATCGCCACTTTCATGCAAAAAGTGGTACCGCATGATTACATTCAACAGTTTACTTTTATGCTTAAAACCGGCGACACGGTAGATGTAGAAAAATTCAGCCAGCAGCTTGAATCAGGAAGCTATCAAAGAGTCGGTCAAGTATACGAGCATGGTGAATTTGCAGTCAGAGGAGCGATTATCGACCTATTCCCGATGGGTAGTAAAACCCCATTCAGAATAGACTTGTTTGATGATGAAGTGGAATCCATCCGTAGTTTTGATCCAGAAACCCAGCGCTCTATTGAACAGATAGAAAAGATTGAATTACTACCTGCAAAGGAGTTTAACTTCACCAAGCAAGGAATTGATTTATTTAGAAATAAATTCAAAGACTATTTTGGTGATGAGGCACGAAAAGCGCAAGTTTATAAAAGCGTTACCGAGGCGCAAAACATTGGCGGTCTAGAGTATTACCTACCCTTATTTCATGAAGAACTGACCAGCCTGTTTCACTATCTGCCCGAAAATAGTCTTTTTTTCGATTTTGGCAATACCGAACAAACTCTTGATCAAACATTGATGGATTACAGTGAACGTTATGAAATTGGCCAACATAATCCAGACTTTCCGTTACTCAAGCCGGCCGAAATTTTATTACAGCCAAACCAGTTCTTAACGGAATTAAAGCAACATCATAGAATCACTCTGGAAACGGTTTGTTCGGAAAAAACCACGGCCATATTTGACACCCAACCTCTACCGGACTTAGGTGTCCAATCCAACAGTGAATATCCGCTAGCCAAACTCAACGCCTTCCTAGACCTCTATAAACACAAGGTCATATACAGTGCCGAAACCACCGGTCGTCGTGAAACCTTACTCACCCTGCTTGGGAAATATCAACAACACCCTCAAATTGTCGGAACCTGGCAGGAAGCGATCAAATCCAATCAGCCATACTGCATTGTCGTTAGTCCGTTAGAGACGTCAATCCATACCGAGCAATTCAGTGTAATCTCTGAAACCCAAATTTTTGGGCAAACCGTCGTTCAGAAGCGTCGCCGTAAGCGTAAACACGATGACTTCAATACCGCTGTCAGTAACTTGATAGAACTCGACTTAGGCAGTCCAATCGTACACATCGACCACGGTGTTGGTCGCTATCTAGGTCTGGAAACTCTAGAAATCCAAGGCGATAAAAAAGAGTTCTTGATGATCGAATACGCAGGTGATGCAAAACTCTACGTTCCAGTTTCATCGCTACACCTAATCAGCCGTTATACCGGTGCCACTCCAGAAACTGCACCTCTGCACCGTTTAGGCAGCGATAAATGGGAAAAGGCCAAACGTAAGGCCGCAGAAAAAGTCCGCGATGTAGCTGCAGAGTTATTGGATGTTTACGCACAACGTGCCGCCAGACCCGGTTACGCCTTTAAAACACCCGAGGAAGCTTACCAACGCTTTGCCTCCAGCTTTCCATTTGAAGAAACCCCCGATCAACAACAAGCGATAGAAGCCGTTATCGAAGATATGCATTCGGAACTTCCGATGGATCGACTGGTTTGCGGTGATGTTGGTTTCGGTAAAACCGAAGTCGCCATGCGTGCGGCTTTTATTGCCGCCTACGATGGTAAACAAGTCGCCATGCTTGTGCCAACTACCCTATTGGCGCATCAGCACCTGGAAAATTTCAGAAGCCGTTTTTCGGATTGGCCGGTACGTATTGAAGTGCTGTCACGTTTTCAAACGCCAAAACAGCAAAAAACTACTTTAGAAGACCTTAAGGCCGGCAAAGTCGACATCATTATCGGCACCCACAAATTGATTCAAAAGAATGTCGATTACAAACATCTGGGGTTAATCATCATTGATGAAGAGCATCGTTTCGGGGTCAGGCAAAAAGAGCAACTTAAAAAGATGCGCACCGAAGTGGATGTCTTAACCATGACCGCCACACCAATCCCACGAACGCTGAATATGGCCATGAATGACCTTAGAGACCTATCCATTATCGCCACTGCGCCCGCCAAACGCCTTGCGGTACAAACCTTCGTGCAGGAATGGAATGACGATGTGGTCAGAGAGGCATCCCTGCGTGAAATTCGTCGAGGCGGCCAGGTTTACATTCTTTATAATCAAGTCGATAAGATTGAAAAGATGGTTGAACATATCGAGGCACTGATTCCCGAAGCCAAGGTGACTTACGCCCACGGGCAAATGCACGAACGTGAACTGGAAGCGGTGATGGAAAATTTCTATCATCGCCGTTATAACATCCTAGTTTGCACCACTATCATTGAGACCGGTATCGACATTCCTACCGCCAACACCATCCTCATCCATCGTGCCGATAAATTCGGTTTAGCTCAGCTACACCAGCTACGAGGCCGTGTCGGACGTTCACATCACAAAGCTTACGCTTATATGTTTACCGCTGGAAAATCGATGTTGACCAAGGACGCCGAAAAACGCCTCACTGCGATAGCCAAACACGATACCTTAGGAGCGGGCTTTATGCTTGCCAGTCATGATTTGGAAATCCGCGGTGCGGGTGAACTTTTAGGTGATGGGCAATCAGGACAGATTCAGGAGATTGGATTTGGCTTGTACAGTGAACTGCTTGAACGTGCCGTTAAAGCTCTCAAGTCGGGCAAACAACCTGAACTCAATACCGCATTACATAGTAGTAGCGAAGTTGATTTGGGGGTAACCGCCTTGATTCCCGAAGACTATTTGCCCGATGTGCACACCCGTTTGGTTTTCTACAAACGCATTGCCAGCGCTCACAGCAAAGCCGACCTACGTGAACTGGAAGTAGAGATGATTGATCGCTTTGGTTTACTGCCTGACCCGGTTAAACAATTGTTTGCAGTGACCCGGATTAAACTGCTCATCGAACCGATTGGCATCACCAAGCTTGATGCTGGGGAATCGATGATTCGCATTCAGTTCAATAATGAACCAAACATTGACCCAATGAAGCTGATTAAGTTAATTCAATCACAACCTAAGCAATTTCAACTAAAAGGGCAAACGGAACTGAGCTTTTTCGATACAATGCCCACTATTGAACAAAGAATATCGGCGATTGAACTGGTTATTCGCAGCATTGCAACCACCGAGTGAACTGACCGACCCATTGTTGAAAACGCAATTTCAGAGTAATTTTTACGAGCCAAAATATGCAAATATTAACACGTTTATTTTTATTAAAAACTCGCCTTATATTGATTTTAGCTTTTGCTAATCTAGCATTACTATCAACACAATCGCAGGCACAAGCACCCTCTTATACGATTGAAGTGATTGTGTTTGAACACTTGAGTTTAAAAGGATGGACAGAGGAATATTGGCCAGATGACATTCAACTGCCAAGCACTCGAGGAAGTACATCGGTTTTCACTCGTAATCAAAAACCACTATGGATCGACCGACGTAATCAAACCTTAGCGGGAACCGAAAACCAGCTTAATAAAAAAGGTTATCGTGTTTTATTTCACCAGGCCTGGTCACAAATGGCTTATGCCAATAAAAATGCCCCGACCGTTCTGATTGAGAACGACCAAAAAGTAGGTTCAAACTTAATCGGCACGGTACGTTTATACAAAACTCGTTTTGCCCATGTAGACTTCGACTTAGAGTTTGAGCGCCGTATTCCGACAAAAATTATGGATGAATTTGCCCAAAACCAAAATTTATCTAATGGGGAGCACCCTACCCATTGGCGTTTTAACCTAAAAGAGTCACGAAAAATCAAACCGGGTGAACTACATTACATCGACCACCCATTATTTGGCATCTTGGTTAAGGTTGAGCCGAATGAATAAAACCCATCCGGCCTGGTAATCAAGCAACACATATAAAAAAAACCGTTTAATCTTCTGACTAAACGGTTTTTTTTATAACTGATAGAACCAACGGTTAACCCTTTGCTAGGTTACAGCTCAATCTACTCTAAACGGTATTCGAATCGCTGTGCTTCAAACTTCACTTTGACAGCCAAGCCCAGGTATTTAGTTGGGATGTCTTCATACAATTGATAGAAACCTGCAATACTGATCAACTGAGGTTCAAATGAAGTCGCTCGCACACTGATTTCGTCCACATTCATTAAGCCGGAATTTCCAGCATACGCTTTGCCCATCAGGCTTCCGCCAATGTAGATATTTCCATCCGCAATCACTTCAGCATCAACGGCAACATCACCTAAAACGACCAAGTCGTTATGTTCAGCGTAGATTTGTTCGCCACTGGTGATGCTACGGTGCAAAATGACGGGCATTTTTTTCTCGGACGGTTTGGGACTGACATTCTGTTCTGCAATCGGAGTTTTAACCTGCTGCTGTAACAAAACGGCATCAAACAGTTCTAATTGATTCAATTTCTCACTAAACACTGCCAGCCCAGCATACTTAGCCTGTTGGATAATGCCATCCAACTCTGTCTTAAGGCCAATAGGTAAAAAACCATGCTGTCGAAAACACTCCAATGATTGGGCTAAAAAAGTTGGCTCGGTAAACTCATTGTCAATTGCGAGAATACAAGGTACAGCAATGCTTTCATCAGAGTCACTTAATGCAAATTGCTCAAGCTCTTGTTTTAATTCTGCAACATCACATTGCGATAGTTGAATAACAGGAAGGGAAAAATCGGTTTTCTGGATATGAATATTTGCCGCCATAACTAATCCAAATTGAAGAGTGCTAGGAGTCTACAAGACACACAAAACTCTGTCAATCTGGAAAAGAATCGGCAATGGATACTTTAATATTACAGCTTCAACCTTTCAGGAGGTTTCTCCCTTCTATCTTGCTGTTTACGCCTTGGTTCTTTATTATGCCTGCGTTCCTCTTTAGCTTCGCGCCATTCATGGGCATGAGCATGTCTTCTATCACGCTCTCCCTTTCTGCGATCGTATTGATTACGAGCCTGTCGACTGAGTTGCACACGGAAGGTAAACAACATAAACAATAACAAGGTCGTTGCCACCATACATAAACGCCCAATACAATCATGAGCACAGTAAAAGTAGTCCGCATCAAACATGGTTAAATACACTACAAAATCAATTCGTATCGAGTTTATAACAACTAGATAGAAATACCCCTCAAGCAACCAAATCAATCTACTCAACCAAACGGTTGGGTAAGCTAATATCGCCACACCGAACAGTAAATAGGCGGCTAGACCATTACAGCCATCCAAAATCCAGATATTGAATCCATGGTCCAAATAAACGGTGTTTCCAACCATCTTGACGGGAATATCAAAACCATCAATCCATAAATGGGTGAGGTAAATGGTTAAATCCGTTTGCCAGGTTTGCACAAAATAAAGAGGAGAAATGGATTCAATAAAAAACAGAGCGAATAGCAGTACTAACCATAGAACATAGCGAACTACAAACCACAACACTTAAAGAGACCTCTTTTTTAATAAGAAAAGCATAAAAAAACCCTTACAGCTGTAATAACAATTTGTAAGGGTTTCATATTAGGTGGACTTAAAAACGTCTTGAACAACGCTTTTAATTGCTTATCGCACGATTATTTAGACATTTTGTTTCTAACAATCCAGCCACCTAAACCTAGGAAAACCAACAATAGCGCAACAAATCCATACTGACTCACAAAGCTCGCTGAACCACCAGAAGAAGTTGTCGTTGTTCCACCAGTAGCACTCGCATAAGCACTTAAATCTGTTGGTGCATCACCCCATGTCACTGCAGTTGTATCAGTTGAAACAACAGGAATCATGCGAATGGTAAAGTTATTGTAGCTACTCTGTGTAACAATGGTGTTCACATCACCAACTTCAACCATATAACTTAAACCTAGGTTCAATAAATCTTCAATGACACCTACACTATATAAACTATTGTCTGCCCATTGTGTAAGTGTTGCATCTGGCACAGGAGCAAAACTCTGGGCTTGTCCATATAACCATTGGCCATTATTCCAGAAAGCAACCAGAACAGCATCTGTTGTCGGGTCATTGTCATCATCATAAAAGACCCCGCTAGGAGCGACATTACTTGGGATCCAATCACCAAACAAGCTTGTATAATTACTAGCTAACACACCAGATGACTCAAGAAGACCGGCATCTGTTAACGTTACAGGATAGTTTGCCGTAGCATTACTAAAGAATCCGTCATTAGGGTGCTTTGGAGGATCTGCAGGACCAAATAGACCTGCTGAAAATGTTGCTAAATCACCTGATGACCAAAAATCAGAACCATCACCTGCTCCTACTGAAAGGTGTAGCTGATCTGTTAAAGTCGTATTAGTGGTATCAATTTTTGCAAAGTTATTCCCTACACCAAAACCTAGCTCAATCTTATAACCCGCTAATCTTGACCCCGTATAGTTGTTTAATTTCTGCAATACCGAATAACGACGCAGTGCCGTTTCAGCAGTCGATGTGGCACCTGTATCCAAGTTAAAAACAATATCAATCGCATTATTTACTGTACCATCGGCATCATCGATTGATGTTGGTAATGCACTTACTTTGAAACGTTTATGAGTCTGAAAAGGGCTGTCGCAAAGTGTTGGGTTGGGATTAGCAGAATCTAAATACCCATCATCTGGAGTCGGACCTGAATAATTTGAGTCCTCCGAAAACTTATGATAAGAAGTACTTAAAATACAACTATTAGGACGCCCATTACTTTGGTCCTCAATGGCATCTGTTGTAATAACCCTGACGCCTGCTGGCTCACCAACTGGCCAATCCTTACCTGTTAGTCTACCCATTACAGTCCCTGCTGGGCCATCCATAACCTCACTGACAAAACTCTCTCCGTAAGTCATTGCCGTGTAAGAACCTGTAATAGAATCAAAACTCTTGCCTACAACATCTGTTTGCTTAGTTTCAGCATCAACAATTCTTACATTGACATTGCCATAATCCCAACCACCAAAACCATTTTTGTACTCATCAGCACCAGTTAAAATAGGACTAGGCAAACCTTGCTGAACACCGATAATCTGACCAGAATACACTGGAACACTAACAACCAAAAGTGCCGCACTTAGTGCACTACGTTTAAAAATCTTATTCAAATTCATAATTTCCTCTGACCTCTCTAAGGTTTGTTTTTATTTTTTAAATCTTTTAAGTATAAATATATATATAAATATATTTACTTTTCTATAATGTTTACTATATATGGATACGTAATAGTATTCATCACCCTTTTTGGTGATAATTGTATTTATTTAATGGGCAACTATAACAAAACTTGATTGAGAACAACTTGGCAATTTATTTTTCTGCGAAGCTTTTCCGCATCCAGAATAAGCACACACTCAGCAAAGGGCAAAAAATGCAAGATGTTACCGATATTGACATGCTACAACAAACCATCAATATTCAATCCTGCCTAATGGCCGGCCACAGTATTGAGGCTATTTTTCGTAATGAATCACATTATATATTCGAAGAGTCTGGCGCGGACATGGGCGGATTATGTATCCTCCAAAAAGACAGCCTGCAACTTGAATTCATTCTCGAGAAATCCAATATCTTTCACGGATTGTTAAAACGCTATCACCTACAAAGCCATACACTGGTTCTGGACACCCTTAAAAAGAAAAATGCTAAAGCCTTCACTGCAGGAGAAGAATACACTGTAACAGATTCCATTGAAGACCTTTTAATCGATTCTATTTCAAAACAGAAAATCAAGCATTTTGAAGAGAGTCACGCTTTTAATCATATGGTCGTTTTTCCTCTTTTTTCGTTTGAACAGCAAATTATTGGCTGCATATTTTTTGGTTTCTTGGGAGCAAGCCAACCCGAAATTGAAAAACTGACTAAAATAAAAAAAATGATAGAGACGGTTATCCGCCCTTTTCATGATGAGAAAACCCGGATGTTTCAGGGAAAATGCATTCAGATCAATAATGACATCCCTTTATTGACCGCCAAAGAAAAACACATATTAAAAAAACTGCTGGCCGCCAAATCTTATAGTGATATCGCTAAAGAGATGCATATCAGTGTTAACACGGTTAAAACGCATGTTAAGCATATCTATGCTAAATATGAAGTTAATTCAAAATTAGAACTCGCCAATAAAGTAAATGCTGGATTACTTTCCTAAAACTTCGTTATCAACTTCCAAAACAAAAAGCCAATCTAACTTGTGGTTAGACTGGCTTAATGTTGAATCATCTTTAATTTAATGGATCACATCTATTTTAAGATGATTAGGCAAGTTAACGTTTTCCGCCACCGCCTCCAGAACGATTCATACTTCCAGAGCCTTGACGTTGTCCACCCTGAGCACCGCTAGCTTGACGCTGACCATTATTTGTACCTGCAGCTGATGACACATCACGTTTACCGTTTTCAGCTTTTTCTAATTGCTTTTCAAACTGATTTTGATGCTGATAAAGGTGTTTTTTCTGAACCTGTTTCTGAACACCATCACCCTGAGGAACTGCCGGACCCATTCGTTGTTGAGTTTGTAGTTGAGTATTCTGTTGCGTTTGCAACTGAACCGCATCCTCTGCATAAGCCAACGACGCCGCTGAACCAAATGCGAATAATAAAGCCAAACCAACCACACCTGTTTTTAGACCATTAACCACTTTCATGTTGTTCTCCTTTAAATCGAACATATGTAATTTATTTACATTTATAGTATATAAGAATTTAGCCTAATAAATACCACCCTTACAGGTGATATTTAGATAAAAACTAGACTCAAATCAAGAAATACGCTGAAATTAAGGCGAGCATCAAATAAAACCAAGCTCATTATAATTAGTCGTTTGGTTATATTTTTTATACATTACATTGTCGACATCAACGGCGATCAAACTATGCTGAATGGTGCCAAAATGGTGAATCAATCGTTGGTGTGCTGGGGTTGGCCGATTTCTGTTCCGCCATCGGCCCTGCTAAATAAGCTCCACGCCCCGCTTCAATTGCTTTTTTGAAAGCGATTGCCATTCGTTCAGGTTGATTGGCATGTGCAATTGCCGTATTGAGTAGAATGGCATCATAGCCCATCTCCATAGCCTGTACCGCATGAGAAGGCACACCAATCCCAGAATCCACTATCAAAGTAATATCAGGAAAACGATCTCGAATCGCTTGTAAGGCGTAAGGGTTTAACAGTCCTTTTCCTGTACCAATCGGTGATCCCCAAGGCATTAATACTTCGCACCCTAATTCCA
Source organism: Thiomicrorhabdus immobilis (assembly GCF_021654855.1). Lineage (NCBI taxonomy): Bacteria > Pseudomonadati > Pseudomonadota > Gammaproteobacteria > Thiotrichales > Piscirickettsiaceae > Thiomicrorhabdus > Thiomicrorhabdus immobilis. Next base: position 1,236,504 of record NZ_AP024202.1, on the reverse strand, counting down.
CTAGATGGCGTGCGATCACTAAGTCATCGGTACAGTATGGCAACACCTTGAATCCATCATTTAATAGAATTTCAGCCGCTTTGACCAAGTCAATCGGGTCGGGCTGTAAATTGTAATCATCCCCCACCAATTCCAACTTCACCCAGTCGGTTTGGAAGATTTCTCTACTCATTTTTGCCATATTGACGGCATCTTTAACCGAGTGGCAACCTGCGGTATTCGGTAAAAGGTGCACACCCAATGATTGGATAATACTCCAAAAATTTTGTCCGCCCTGCTGTTGCGGGTTTTGCCGACTAATTGACAAAGTCACCACTTGCGCACCTGACGCTTTAATGGCGTCTTGCATAATTTGTGGTGAAGGATACAAAGCGCTCCCCACAAATAGACGGCTGTTTAACTTGGTTCCATAAATTGAAAAGCTATCTTGCATTTTCAGCCTCCTTGAATGGCGCCAACAACGTCTATTTTATCGCTGTCTTTTAACCAGGTACAGCCATGCTCTGACTGCGGTAAAAACTCACCATTTAACAGGATGGCGTAAGGCTGAGATGCCTTATAAATTTCCAACACTTCCGTTAACTTGATTTCTTTATCAAAGGTGAGTATCTGTTGATTGATTGTAATATTCATTCTCTATCCTCAAGAGAGCTTAGCTAACTTGCTTTATTTAGATTTTTGTACGGTTTTTTATATGGGTTTACAAAACTGACCAGGCCTGGTGGGTTTACAAACTGACTTTCATTGCTTGTGACACCGCTCTCTGTTGGGCAGTTTTCTTGCCTATCTGCTTGCTTATCTACTTGCTTAATCAACTGCAGACAGGCCTTAACCATCATTGGAGCCAATAAATAGCCATGTCTAAACAAGCCATTAACGGTAATTCGATTTTTGTGCTGAAAAATTTTAGGGTGATTATCCAAAAAGGCTGGACGTAACCCGGCATCAATACTCACAATTTCCGCCTCTGCAAAACCACTATGCACACTGAAACAAGCCGATAAAAGTTCAAGCACCGAACGTACGGTTGGTTTACGATTATCCTCCGATTCCAACTGTGTGGCCCCTATCACGAAATGATGATTTTCCTTAGGTGCGATGTAAATCGGATAACGGGGATGCATTAACCTAACAGGCCTGTTCAAAGTCACCGCCGGCGCGTGCACTCGCACCACCTCGCCCCTTACCCCTCGAAAAGAGATGGCGTCTTTATCCAACTTTGACTTAACAGCCGAAACGGCTTCGAGGTCCTTTTGTAATCCGAATCCACGACAATCGATAATCCAGTCGAAGTCATTCAAAGGCTGATGGTTAATCAATACCTCATCAGAATTAACCTCTACATCGGCATGACAATGCCAAGCCACATCATTGTTTCTTATTTGGATAGCCAACGCTTCCAGCAACTGCCTATTGTCCAATTGTGCTTCATTGGGCAGGTATAATCCCTTAGCGAAACGAGAAGTAATCTCAGGCTCCAGACTGTTTATTTGCATTGCATTCAAGGTTTCAAAGCCATGACCTTTTAAACGCGATTTAAACTGCGTTAAAGCGGCCATATCCTGTTCAAAAGCCACAATCAAACTGCCCGCTTGCTGAAAGTAGACTTTGCTATCCAGCTGAGCCAAAAACTCTGGCCATAAGGCCAAAGCTGCTTCACCCATTTGCATTATCTCAAGCGAACAGTCCGCTGATTCCGCCAGCGGCGCCAACATGGCGGCAGCTAAATAACCCGCGCTATGTTCAGCATCGCCGCTGTCTTTATCGAACAAAGAAACGTCAAACTCCTGCATAAGGGAGACGGTTAACATCCTCCCTAATAAACCCGCACCTAAAATGGCCACCTTAGGTTTTGTTGCAAGCATGATTTACGCTTCCTTTTGGTAAATTTCGCTACCGGCATCTCTAAATTCTTTGGATTTTTCTTTCATACCAGATTGAATCGATTCCAAGGAGATTTCAGTGATTTGTCCATTTTGCGCCGCTTGTTCCTGCGCATCGGCATAATCACGCACTTCTTGGCTGATTTTCATAGAGCAGAATTTAGGCCCGCACATCGAACAGAAATGCGCCACTTTACCGGATTCCTGCGGAATGGTTTCATCGTGATATGCACGGGCACGTTCCGGGTCTAAACCCAGGTTGAACTGATCTTCCCAACGGAACTCAAAACGTGCTTTTGATAAAGCATTATCACGAATCTGCGAACCAGGATGCCCTTTGGCCAAATCACCCGCATGCGCGGCTATTTTGTATGCCATCAAGCCCTCTTTAACATCGTCTTTGTTAGGCAGGCCTAAATGCTCTTTAGGTGTCACATAACATAGCATGGCACAGCCGTACCATCCGATATTCGCAGCACCAATCCCTGATGTGATATGGTCGTAACCTGGTGCGATATCGGTCGTCAATGGCCCTAAAGTGTAAAAAGGCGCTTCATCACACTCTTTGATCTGCTTTTCAACATTCTCTTTGATCATGTGCAAAGGGATATGTCCTGGGCCTTCGATAATCACTTGCACATCGTGTTTCCAAGCGATTTTAGTCAGTTCTCCCAAGGTTTCCAATTCTGCAAACTGTGCTTCATCGTTGGCATCGGCAATCGACCCCGGACGCAAACCATCTCCTAAAGAGAAAGTCACATCATAGGCTTTCATGATTTCGCAGATATCTTCAAAATGGGTATATAAGAAGTTTTCTTGGTGATGCGCCAAACACCACTTCGCCATAATCGAGCCTCCACGCGAAACGATACCAGTAACTCGTTTAGCCGTCATAGGCACATAACGCAACAATACTCCGGCATGAATCGTGAAGTAATCCACCCCTTGTTCTGCCTGTTCAATCAGGGTATCTCTAAATACCTCCCAAGTCAGGTCTTCAGCAATACCGTTGACTTTTTCTAAAGCTTGATAAATCGGTACCGTACCAATCGGCACTGGGGAATTGCGCATAATCCACTCACGCGTTTCATGGATATTACGCCCGGTAGAGAGGTCCATTACCGTGTCCGCACCCCATTTCGTCGCCCAAACCAATTTTTCAACTTCTTCGGCAATCGAAGATCCAACCGAAGAGTTACCGATATTGGCATTCACTTTGATTAAGAAGTTACGCCCGATGATCATCGGTTCAGATTCTGGGTGATTGATATTACATGGAATGACCGCACGGCCACGCGCCACTTCGTCACGAACGAACTCAGGGGTTATCTCTTTAGGGATACTGGCACCAAAAGATTCTCCAGCGTGTTGTTGGGTAAGAATCTGTTCACGAACTTCCGCACGTTTCATGTTTTCACGGATTGCGATATATTCCATCTCCGGGGTGATAATACCCTGGCGAGCGTAATGCATTTGCGTGACATTCTTACCCGGTTTGGCTCTCTTAACATCCGGTAAGTTTTCAAAACGAATATGGTCCAAACCTTCTTTAGCCAAACGTCCCTGAGTGTATTTTGACGTTACCGACTCTAATGTCTCCACATCATCACGCGCTTCAATCCAATTCTCTCGGAATTTAGGTAACCCTTTATAAACATCGATCTCAATATTCGGATCGGTATAAGGTCCAGAAGTATCGTAAACAGGCACCGCTTCATTTTTTTCGTATACTGGATTGTCTTCACTGCCGCTTACATAGGTATCACTCACATCAATTTGACGCATCGCCACCTTGATTGGGTGCAATTTACCCTCTACATATATTTTTTTAGAATTGGGAAAAGATTGTCCCGAAACGTTTTGAATAAATGCTTCAGCTTCAGCACGTCTTTGACGACGGTCAGTAGAAAGATGGTTGTTTGAACTCATAACTCAGCCTTATTTTTAAATCATTCGTAAATAAAAGGCGAAGCTGTTTAGACATGTAGATTCAGATTAAGAGGCAATAGCAATTCAATTCAAAACTTAAAACACACAACAAGAATTTGTCTTATCTTATTGTATTTCTGATAAATTCCAGTTTTGAAAACCTTCGTTCTAAACGTTTTTACTATTGACACAAGATTTGTGTAAATCTGATTGTTCCCTTCGCTGGCATTATCCAGATCAGGTTCTACGGATCCCGCTTTCGCGATCTCAGCCTAAAGGCACTCCGACATAAAATCAGCAGCAAGTATATAGCATTTTCAAACAAAACATAAATTAAAATATAAAATCAGTTTAAATACATTATCATTACAAGATTATTGTTTTTACGTACTTTAATTAACTGAATGACCTGAATGACCAATATGATGAAAAAACACACAATTACTTTACTGTTCACCCTTCTTTTACCAATCACTTCTTATGCTGAAACGGTTTTCAACGCCAATACTTGTAATCGTATTTTTAAAAACCAAGGTAATGAAACTTGCCTAAAGGCGATTAAAGGCGATGCCAATTCAGGCTATGCAATGGCTAGAGTGTTTGGCGATCCCAAAAGTGGTGCCTTAACCAATATCGACTATGCTTTTTATTGGCATCTGAAACTTTCACGCCAGGTTATCAAGCAAAACCTTACCGACAAGCCATTTATCATGACCCTCTATAACACCGGAGTTTTATACACTGATGGATTAGGCACTCAGCAAAACCTCAAAAAAGGTTTTTATTGGTTCACTCAAGCCGCCGAACGTGGCGAACCTCTTGCCATGTTACGTTTAACCCATGCCTATGAATTTGGAATTGGTACCACTAAAAATCAACAGCAAAGTCTTTACTGGTTGAATAAAGCGGTCAACCTTCATCATCCCAAAGCACTCATCGCTATGTCTAAACATTTAATAGAGGGCAATGGAGTTGAGAAAAACGCCTCTTTAGCGGTTAAGCATTTAAAAGAGGCGGCTCAGCAAAATGATGCGGAAGCAAACTTTCTTCTAGGCAACGTCTATTTAGGCGGTGTTCTAGCCAGTAGAGATTTAACCGAGTCCAAAAAGTGGTACGCCCAAAGCTGTCAACTCAATCTTTTAGCTGGCTGTAAGCGTTATTACGATATTGATAGCAACAGCCCTTCTCTAAACCAATTTCTAAATAAAATGCCATCATCAGATGACATAAACACGCTAAACCAGTAGAATCGGCAGCATTAATTTTTTAACAACTAACCTGGTATACGATGTTTAAAATAGAAGAGATTGACCCAATTTATTACCGTAAACAGACGCGTAAAGCGACCCTTATCGTAATGGCGATTTTTATCGTTATTGGTTTTTTTACCGCAACCATGGCGGTGGATTTATTTGGTGAATATTCCAGCAACCATTTGGTTTTAAATTTTATGGGGGCGTTTGTCGGTTTACTGATCACGGCAGGAATTGTAAAAGTCTTTTTTGCCGATAAAGAGTGGATGAAAGAAGGTATTTACGCCTGGCGTCTAAAACGTAACTTGATGTATATTTCCAATGTCCTCAACAATGTCAAACAGGCCGTTGAGGATGGCGACCAACAAGCGATGAAAATTTTGCGTTTTTATCACTTAGGTCTCGAGCAAATGCACCGTTTGGAAGATAACAATCAGGCCCTGATTGACGTGGTCGCAGAGAAACGTGAGCTTGAAGACAAAATGCAAGCATTGGAATTGGAACTAAACCAAGTTGAATTTGATTTTGCTTGGTCAGACGCTTATAAAAACCAATGAAAACTCAAGTTCATAAAGCTTAAGACTCCAACAAAACGCCACTGCAAATCACTCTGTTTGCAGTGGCTTTTTTATATAAGGTGCCCTACAGTTACTAAATCCCTTCCAAGCCGATTAAAACACCGCAAACTTCGTGAGAAATCACCGATATTTTCTTGCCTTGATCCATCGCCATTTTTCTCAAGGTTTTATAAGCCTCGTTCTCACTCATGTTTTTATGTTCCATCAACAACCCCTTAGCCTTTTCAATCACAGCTCGTTCTGATAGCTTATCTTTAACAGATGCCAACTCTTTACGTACAGCCTGGCACTCATTAAAACGCATGATTGCGACATCGATAATCGGTTTTACTCGTTCTGGAGCCTTACCATCCACAATGTAGGCCGCAACGCCCGCTTTAACCGATTTTTCTATAATTTTTGAATCGGAATCATTACTAAAACACACAACAGGCTTTGGGCAAAAATCCCTGACAATCGAGAACTGTTCAAACAAATCAACGGACGGCTTATCAATATCAAGGATAATCAAATCGATACTTAGCGAATCTAGTTTTTGTAAGAAATTTTCGCTTGAGGAGCATTTGTGAACCTGTGAGGCGCCAGCCCTACTCAGCCCCTCTTGAATAGAACCGGTTTCTGTTGGATTATCGCTTATAAGAAGCACCGAGAAAGTTAACTGCATATTTTTCACCCTTGAAAACAATACTTTTTAAAAAACCTAATCCAAAAGAGTGCCACTGCAACCATTATCTAATATAAACATAAACTTATAGTAAAAAAGACTATAAAAAGTGATCCATACAGAAACAAAACAACTAAAATTTGAACCTTAATGGTGCAGCTTTTAATAAAAAACAACATTGGCCGGAATTTAATATCTAGACTACAAAAAATCTAATCGATATCGATCAAGCAAACTCCATTTACCGCTTCTTATATATAAATAAAAGAAATGGAATTTGTTTTAAACGGCCATCCTGATAATCTATACTTACCTATAATTTTGACCAAAGAACTCATACTGTTTACAAATGATAAAAACCACTAAAAATCCACCAAGCCTTCGCAAGCGCTATATTTCACTCACGATATTTCTTGGATTGTTTGTCATCTTATTTGTATCTTTCAGTTACAACAATTTGGTCACGACCAGAGACGCAGTAAATTCTGCTTACAAGGGCATCTTAAAAGAGCAGTCTAATCTTGAAGGATTAAGAAACACCCTACTGACAATCAATCAAGATATAAACCTTTTTTTACTTGATCCGTTAAATGAAGACCTTATTCATAAAATTGACATCAACACTAATAATGCAATCAACAAGTTAACCGCGCTCAGTGAATCTAAACACCCTTTTCACAAAGACTTAAAAGCGATTTCCGAGCGGACATCAAAAAACTTCTACATCCTTAAAAGCAAAATCAATATCTTGGTTAAATTCCGCCTGGACATTAATAAACAATACCCAGGATTAGACATATCAGCCAATATAATGGAGAACCAACAAAACTCGATAAAATCTGGTTTTGAAATCTTGATTAATGAAATCGAATCTGGCGACCTACAGGTAAAATCACCTCAGATATACCCATTATTATTGAAATCTTACTCAGTATGGATCAGCGCCATCTCGCAAACACGTATCTATATGGCCAACAGGCTTGCATCATTTTCATCGGATATTCTCGATGAACAAGGAAACAGCCTTAAAGACATCTATACCCTATTTACCAATAACATCAAAACTCTCAATCGACTCTATCGCCATGAAGACAGTTTTGAAGCGAATGACATTCTTAAATCGGCAATAACAACCAGCCAATCGTGGTATGAAAACTTCGTAACTCTAAGGGAAATTTCAGAATCCGACAAATGGCGTTCAGACACTCTTATCATCAAGACCCAAGTTTTTCCACTAGTAGAACAAGTAGTCCAAAACCTGAATGAAATAGACAAAACCCTAAATGATGAGAAACAAAATACAGATCAAGAATTAAAGAAAAGTGACGACCAGTTCAATAAACTGATTTTTGTCATTATTGCGCTTTTCATGTTGTTCATTGCGGCTATTTTAATCTCAATGCAATGGATGGTTTTCACCCCTATCCATAAAGTGACTTTGGCACTTCGCTCCAAAGCCTTTGATATTGACCTACCCAATATCGAATCTTCAAAAACCCTTGAGGTTGGCCAATTGATAGATGCCTTTATTGAAATGGATGAAGAAGTGACACAACGTCAAAACGCCTTAGAACATCAAGCGATGCACGATCACTTAACAGGGTTACCGAATCGTTTTCTTCTCAATCAGAGAATTGAGTATCAACTACTCCATTCAGAAAGACAAAACACGCCTTTTTCCATGTTTTTGATGGATTTAGATTTCTTTAAAGATATTAACGATACTCTTGGACATGCTGCAGGAGACCATCTTTTAATAGAAGTTTCGCAACGCATCAAAAACTCTATCCGTAAATCGGATACTTTGGCAAGACTAGGGGGTGATGAGTTCGCAATCCTTCTGCCTGAAACTAAAAAGGAGACCGCATCTAAGCTTGCCGAGAGCATCATTCAAAAGTTAAGTGATACCATTGATATCGACAATCAAAAGGTCAGCATTGGCATCAGTATTGGCATTGTGAACTACCCCGATGATGGAATAGACATTGAAACACTCTTACAACATGCCGACATGGCCATGTATACGGCCAAACGTGAACGTGCGGGTTATGTGTTTTATGACTCCTCACAAAACACCTACAGCAAAGCCAGACTGAGTCTCAACCATGATATTATCGAAGCCTTAGAACACGATCAGTTTGATATCTACTTTCAACCCAAGATTGATGCAGTCACTCAAAATTTATGCGGAGCAGAAGGTTTATTGCGCTGGAAGCATAAAGATTATGGTTTCATTTCACCTGAAAAAGTCATTGAAAGCGCTGAACGTGCCGGTGTTATCCATAAACTCACATTAAGCATGATAGAAAAAGCCATCTCCGCATGTAGCCAATGGCATAAATCTGGCCACAAGATATCTGTGGCAGTAAACCTATCGGTAAGAGACCTTTCAAATAAAGACCTGACCACTAAAGTGAAAGAGTTCATGGACAAATATGCCCTCGAATATCACTTTTTAACTCTTGAAATCACCGAAAGCATCATGATGGAGAACCTCGCCATATCGCTAGAAGTCTTGCAGAAACTCAATAAATTGGGTGTCCATATCTCGATTGATGATTTTGGAACAGGCTTTTCCTCACTCGCCTATTTAAAAAAACTACCTGTCAATGAGTTAAAAATAGACAAATCATTTATCATTGAGATTAACCAGGATGCAAATGATAAAAAGATTGTGAGTGCTATTATCAATTTAGGTCACAATCTTGGACTAAATGTTGTTGCAGAAGGCATTGAAACGCAGAAATCTATGGATATGATCAAGGCTATGGGCTGCGATCAAATGCAGGGTTACTTCATTAGCAAACCAATATGCAAAACGTCTTTCCAGAAGTATCTTGAAAACCATGAAAAAAACAGTAACCCTAACTGTTAATCTACAATAAAACCTCTTCTCATACTGCTTGAGCTAAAAGCGCTTTATAAACTCATATCAAACAAAACACATCTAAAGAGCTTGCTTAAAGAGGTTCTTAACAGTGTTTTGCACCATTAATAGACTGACTGAAAACAATAGACAACAAAAACCAGGAAGTAGAAATAAAAAAAGCCAGGTTAGAACAATCTAACCTAGCCTTTAGAATATGGTGCCCAGGGCCGGAGTCGAACCGGCACAGTATTTCTACCGGGGGATTTTAAGTCCCCTGCGTCTACCAATTTCGCCACCTGGGCATAGTGATTTGCATCGCCATGCTTTTCAAATTTTTGTCAATTCAACAAACTTGGTAAGTAAGTAAATTGGAGGCGGAACCCGGAGTCGAACCGAGGTCCACGGATTTGCAATCCGCTGCATAGCCACTCTGCCATTCCGCCATTTGGAGCGGGAAACGAGGATCGAACTCGCGACCCCAACCTTGGCAAGGTTGTGCTCTACCGCTGAGCTATTCCCGCTTGATGGGGCGTATTATAGGGGCTGAAGCATAAAGGTCAAGCACTTTTTATGAAAAAAATTAAAAAGAATTTTATTTTTTTGGGGTAAAAAACCACTTACACGCTAAGTCTATGATTCTGTTGAACGAATAATTTCAGGTAAAGCGGCTACGGTATATTGCACCCAGGTGATAACCGTCAATAGCGCAGCAAAATACAGCATTGGGAAACCTAGTTCTCCCCAATTTACACCCCACAAAGTACCGCCATATAACAACCAGGTCAACGCCGCTAACTGAGAAGCCGTTTTGATTTTACCCAGTTTAGATACGGCGACCACTTCTCGAGCATTGTTCTCGGCCATCCATTCACGTAGAGCGGAGATGCCGATTTCTCGCATCATAATCAATACGGCTGAAATGATGACATAGATATTGTCATGATATTCTGCCGCCACGACAATCAAGGCCGCGGCCACAATCAATTTATCCGCAACAGGGTCTAAAAAAGCGCCTAACTTGCTATCAGAACCTAGTTTTCTGGCTAAGTAGCCATCAAACCAATCCGTGATGGCCGCAACCATAAAAGCTAGACCAGCCCAAAAACGGGCATCTTCAATAGGAGCGTAATAACAAACCAGAAAGACTGGAATCAGTACAACACGACTCCAGGTCATCATCATCGGTAAGGATTTAATTGACATAATTACTCTTTTAACTGCAAATAAAATAATGGCATGAATACTACCACACCTGACAAAAATCTTGTTGATTGAAATTAAATTTGAAGACTTTAAAAACCGCCATGAAAGAAATCATAGATTTTTTGGGCTTTTTCTAAACTTATACCCTTCACTTTTTGGAGTTCTGAAACCGAGGCCTCTTTTACCTCGGTTAAGCCGCCAAAATGCACCAATAGTTGCTTACGTGTTTTAGGACCAATTCCTTCGATTGCTTCTAGGCTGGATTGCGTTTGTGCCTTGGTTCTTTTCGCCCTATGTGAGGTAATGGCAAAACGGTGAGCCTCATCTCGAATATGGTTGATTAGATGTAATGCGATATCATCTGACTCCAAATCAATCCCCTCTAGATTGTACGGTGTATAGAGGATTTCCAATCCAGCCTTGCGCCCTTCCCCTTTGGCCACAGAGACCAATGGCACGTGCTCAAGTTCCAATGACTTTAAAACATCAATCGCTTGAGAGAGCTGTCCTTTACCCCCGTCAACCACAATTAAGTCCGGTAACGCATCCTCCTCTTTCTTTAAGCGTGCATAGCGACGTTGCATGGCTTGATGCATGGCGGCATAGTCATCTCCTGGCTGAATACCTTCTATATTGAATTTTCGATAGGCCTGGGTATTCGGAATTCCATCATTGAACACCACACAACTGGCAATTGTCATTTGACCTTGTGTATGGCTAATATCAAAACATTCCATGTAATTGGGCGGATTGACCAACGCTAACACTTCTTGCAAAGCTTGCACCCTTTGGATTTGCGTTGCGCGTTGCGTCATATGTTGTTTTAGCCCCGACAAAGCATTAGTGGTGGCTAGTTGCACCAAACCTTTATTAACCTGGTTATGGGCACCTTTTATCAGCACCGCTTTTTGTCTTTGTTCTTTTAACCAGGCCTGGATAACGGCTTTATCTTCCAAGTCACAATCTAGAACCAGTTCAGCTGGAACGGGGTGTTCCTGGTAATGCTGAGTGATGAAAGCGGCAATCACTTCCTGTTTTTCATACACATCTGAAAGTTTTGGATAATAGTGCTCACTGCCCCATAGATTACCTCCCCGATACATCATCAGGCATACGCAAACCTGAGAGGCTTGCTCTGCTACCGCAATCACATCCATATCTTTCGACCCGGGTTGATTGATAAGATGCTGGCTTTGTATCGCTCTTAAAGCTGAAACTTGATCACGATAGCGTGCCGCTTGTTCGAACTCCAACTCTGCGGAAGCTTGTTCCATTTTTTGTCCAAGCTCTTCAATCACCTCAAAACTCTTGCCTTGCAGAAACCCTAAAGTATGACGAACATCTTCCTGATACTGTTCTTTGGTTACCAAACCTTCAACACAAGGTCCAGAACAACGTTTGATTTGATATTGCAAACAAGGTCGAGAACGATGGTTAAAAACACTCTCGGCACACTGTCTTACCGGAAAGATTTTTTGCAACGATTGCAATGTCTGATGCACGGCAGACGCATTGGGAAAAGGTCCGAAATACTCACCAACACGGCGTTTAGCGCCACGGTGATAACTCAAAGCCGGAAACGTCTTTGAAGTGGAAACAAAAATATAAGGGTAGGATTTATCATCTCTAAAAAGTATATTATACTTAGGCTTATAACGCTTTATTAATGTATTTTCTAATATAAAAGCTTCACTATCCGTATCAGTAACCGTAACTTCCACACGTGCGATTTGCATCACCATTTTGGCGGTTTTAATCTCATCGTGTCGCTTTTTGAAGTAACTGGAAACTCGACGCTTTAAGTTCTTAGCTTTACCCACATAAATAATCGTACCTTTGGCGTTTATCATCCGATAGACCCCAGGTCTTTCTGTCAATTGCTTTAAAAAAGCCTCAATATCAAATTCGTCGACTGGAGTGTCGACACTGACAGATGTTTGATTATTTTCATTGTTTGTTTGGATATTATCTTGGGTCATAAACTAGAAACGGTTAGAATTGATTGCTTATATGCACACATTATAAAGGATAAAAAATGGATCAAGAGCCTCAAAACTCACAACAAGGATTTAATCGTTTGGCGATTGCCGTTGAATCTTTAGTAAAACAAGAACGTTGGAGTCGTCGTTTTGCCAATTTACTTAAGTTAGCGGTTGCCGGTTACATCATATTTTTTGTCTATATCGCGAGCCAAAACATCTCTTCTGGTGATGAGTTTGATTCGCTGAATAACAGTAAACCCCATGTAGCGGTGGTGAAATTGGATGGTCCTATCATGCCAGGTACAAAAACCAGTGCTGAAGCAATTAAGCCATTACTCCAAGAGGCATTCAAAAACAAAGCAAGTGAAGCCGTCGTTATCTTGGCCAACTCACCTGGAGGCAGCCCAGTTCAATCAGCATTGATCAATGATGAAATTGAACGTTTAAAAACCAAATACCATAAACCGGCTTATGTGGTCGTCGAAGATTTATGTGCTTCTGGCTGCTATTACATTGCCGTGGCAGCAGATAAAATTTATGCCAATGAAGGTTCAATGGTGGGTTCTATTGGTGTAAGAATGGATACCTTTGGTGTAACCAGCCTGATGGAAAAACTTGGGGTTGAAAACCGCTCAATGCATGCTGGTGAACACAAGACCTTTATCGATCCATTTAGCGAAAAAGATGAGGCAGGACGTAAATTCTTCCAGGAACACGTTTTAGAGCGTACCCACCAACAGTTTATCAATGCGGTGCGTGATGGTCGTGGTGACAGAATCAAAGAAACACCTGACACCTATACCGGCCTAGTTTGGCTGGGTGACGAAGCGACCGAAAACGGATTGATCGATGGTTTAGGTGACCTGGGCCATGTCGCCAGGGATGTCATCGGTAATGAAAACATCCGTTTTTATGAAGGTAAAAAATCGGTAATTGAAGAACTGATGGGGGATATCGGCACACAAACCGCTAGCAAGCTTTCTATGTTCCTATCAACCATGCATTAAGCTCTAAGCTCCAAGCATTGACCATCAAAGCTACCAGGCCTGGTAGCTTTTAATAGCAGACAAAACCACAAAATCAAACAGCCCGCATTTGCGGGCTGTTTTCCAATCAAATCCCCGCTATAAACGGATACTAATTCGTTGTGTTTACTCTTTCTCAAAAACACCTAAATGTTCAAAGACTTCCAGGGTTAACTGTCCGTAAGCTAAACCATTCGCTTTCTGATAGGCCTTAACCGCATCCAAGGTATTGATTCCCCAGACTCCGTCAACCACAACCAAATCCAAAGGAGGACTCGGTTTCAGATACCCTTTCTCTTTTAAAGCCAACTGCAACGCTTTAATAATTTCAGCACTCCGGCTCACCTTGCATAAGGTGGCACGGAACTCCATGACACCGTTATATACATTCTCACCATTTTCCGATGTCTGTGGCACTTCTGAACGTGCACGACAACGCCATACCTTGTTACCATCAACCGTGCCATAAACAAGATACTTGGCGGTGTCGACCGCATCCGTCACCTTAAAAGTGTCGCCAGGGACTCTCACCAGCTTAATCGTCTTAGCGATATCACCGTTATCTACGACAGGCATGGTTTCGCCAGCGGTTTGATGCACATCCATCTTCTCAACCATCTTCTCGGCGACCTTATGTCCGCTTTGTGCTAATGGCAAAATGTCTTTATCAACCGGTGTTGCTGTTTCACTTGCTGTCTGAGAATGCACTACCACGCTATTGGCTGGCTTGATTCGCATCGGGTCAGCCGAAAACACGCCAAGATGTTCAAGCGATTCAATCGTCAACTGACCGAAAAGCAGACCGTTCTGTTGTTGATATTCTTTAAGTGCCATCAAAGTAGACTCACCCCAAACACCATCAATTAATTGGTCCTGAGTTAAGGTATCCGACTTCAGATAACCTTTGCTATATAACTCATACTGCAAGGCCGTCATCGTTGCAACATCACGGCTCATCTTACACAGGGTCGCGCTCAATTCGGTTTTGGTTTTTTCATAAGTCCATACACCCGGTTTTATCTCATTTGGTGTCAAGGCGTTGGCTGCACAACGGAAATAACGCACCCCTTCCAATTCTTTATAAAGCACCAGCTTACGTGAAGTAGGTATGATTTTTTCAATCACAACGGCTTGTTTAGCCACTTCAGGTGCACTGATGATAGCTGAACCATGAGTGTCAGCAGCGCTAGCCAGCTGTTCTACTGGTTCAACTTGATCGTGAACGGCAATCACCGCAGGTTTTTGAACCTCACTTTGGCCGGGTTTTTCCTCTGAACCCTCTACCTTCGGCAGCTCATCCGTGGTTTCAGCCATTCCGACCTGATTAATCGCAGCGGTTTCGGCTGTAGTTTCTGATTTAGGCTCGGCTTTTTCTTCTGTAGCCACTTTAACCAATTGAATCTCATTCACACCCAACATATCAAGCGGTGCGGTTTGTACATCAAACACCCCGATATGCTCTAAAGTTTCAATGGTCAACTGCCCTAACAACAGGCCTTTGTCTTGTTGATATTCTTTTACCGCCACTAAGGTGGTTTCTCCCCAAATGCCATCAATCAGCTGATCTTTAGTCAGAGTGTCGGATTTCAAATAACCGAGCTTATACAAGCTATTCTGCAATTTAAGGATTGTCGACTTATCACGACTGGATTTACAAAGAGTGGCACTTAGCTCTAGCTTATCTGTAGAGTAAGTTACCAGCCCTTTTTCGGTTGTAACCGGTGTTAAGGAATTGGCCGCACAACGGAAATATTCAACGCCATTAAGTTTTTTATATAAAACAGGCTGTCTATTTTCTGGAATGATTTTTTTAATCTGTTTTTGATGATCTAGCGCCTGAATGGGTTGAGAAACGTTGGTTTTTTTAGATTTGTCCGCCAAGGTTGTTTGGGTATATTGTCTGGCCAAAATATCATCAAACACTCTTTTTTGTTTCGCTTGATACATTAATTCTCGATTAATACGTGCACGTTCTTCAGCTTTTGCTCTTTCGACAATCAAATCAATATCCGCTTGATTCAATTTACGTGAACTTGACGAGCTTCCATTATCTGAGGTCGAGGCGCACCCCATTAAAGACAATCCAATAATTGATACTGTAACAAACCTTGTTAAACGCATTTTATTCCCTAAATTTTCAATCTCTTCAATACACAATTATGAGTACACAACCTTTTTTCGCTAGCTATTATAAATTTTTCAGCATTTAACATCTGTTAATTGACCAAAATAATATTGATAAGTCCCTTTATAAAACTTCACATACACACTTAGAAAACAACAGATACTTGTTGCCATGGCTGTTTGAGACAAGATCCGCTAGGATTTTTACCCGCTGGCACTTTATTCCAGACATAAAAAAACCGACTTTGAATTAAATCATAGTCGGTTTTTATTGGCTTAACTGCTAAGAGGTAACTTGAAACCGAATTATGTTTCCGAAACCCCAAAGTCTGATACAAAAAAGCGAACCGCAATAAAAAAGCCAAAATAACCCATAAAGTTGAATATAGGTTATTTAGGCTTTTCTGCTGCAGTGTCCGATAAAGACTTCGGCTAATTTATATATTGAACTTGATTGTAGCAGGTTCTGAGCTTAGTTCCTTAGCTGGAGGAGCAAAGTCGGTTAAGTGAATACCACTAACGGCTTCTTTGTATTCCTCCAAAGTAGGTATGCGACCAAGAATAGTGGAAAGCACAACAACAGGGGTTGAAGCCAATAACGACTCCCCTTTCTTCTCTGCCGAATCCTCTACCACACGACCTTGGAACAGACGTGTCGAAGTCGCTAATACCGTGTCACCTTTTTCTGCTTTTTCCTGGTTCCCCATACAAAGGTTACAACCCGGGCGCTCAAGATACATGATGTTTTCGTACTTGGTACGAGCCTCATTTTTAGGTGCATTGTCATCGAACTCAAAACCAGCATATTTTTGAAGTATTTCCCAATCGCCTTCGGCTTTCAGTTCATCAACAATGTTATACGTTGGCGGCGCAATGACTAGCGGAGCCTTAAATTCAACAGAACCATTCTTCGCTTCAAGGTTTCTAAGCATCTGCGCAATGATCTGCATGTCACCCTTGTGAACCATACAAGATCCAACAAAACCAAGGTCTACCGTCTTGGTTCCACCATAAGAAGAAAGACCTCTGATAGAGTCATGCGTGTAACGTTTTGAAACATCAGGGTTATTCACATCCGGATCGGCAATCATTGGCTCATCAATTTGATCTAAGTCGACAACCACTTCAGCATAGTATTTAGCGTTATCATCAGGTCTTAAAGCAGGTTTCTCTCCTGATTTAATCTCCGCAATGCGCTTATCCGCTCTTTCAATCAAACCTTGAAGCATATGGATGTCATTATCCATACCCTTATCAATCATGATTTGAATTCGGTGCTTCGCAATCTCCAATGACTCAATCAAAGTTTTGTCTTCAGAAATATTGATTGACGCCTTCGCCTTCATTTCCGCTGTCCAGTCGGTAAAGGTGAAAGCCTGATCTGCCAACAGAGTTCCGATATGCACTTCAATGATGCGTCCCTGGAAGACGTTTTCGCCAAACTCTTTTAACATTTGAGCTTGCGTGGCATGTACCACATCACGGAAGTCCATGTGGCTTTTCATATGACCTTTAAAGGTCACTTTTACCGAATCAGGAATCGGCATTGTTGCCTCACCCGTCGCTAGTGCTAAAGCAACAGTTCCAGAGTCAGCTCCAAATGCCACCCCTTTTGACATACGTGTATGTGAGTCACCACCAATAATAATCGCCCACTCATCAACGGTAATATCATTCAACACCTTATGAATAACATCAGTCATAGGGTGGTAAACGTTTTTAGGGTCACGAGCGGTAATCATGCCGAACTTATGCATAAAACTCATCAGCTTAGGGATATTAGCCTGGGCTTTTGAATCCCAAACAGACGCAGTATGACAACCTGACTGGTAAGCACCGTCCACTGTTGGAGAAATCACAGTCGCGGCCATCGCTTCAAGCTCTTGAGCGGTCATCAACCCAGTTGTGTCCTGAGAACCCACTATGTTCACTTTTACACGAACATCAGATCCAGCATGCAATGGTGTTTTAGATTTGACGCCAACCGCATTTTTATTAAATATTTTTTCAACCGCCGTCAACCCCTGACCAGGATGCGAAATTTCCTTGGCCGGTGCAAATACCAGTGGAGTTTCTACACCAAGTGTTTCCGCCGCAAAAGTCTGCAATTTTTTACCAAATACAACCGCGTAAGAACCACCTGCACGCATGAATTCAACTTTTTGAGGCGTAAATGAGGCAGAGATATCAGCCAGTTCTTTATCACCGTTATATAGTTTTTTCTTTTTAGTGTTGATTGTCAGAACCGTTCCGGTATCAACTGAATAAGCCTGTTCTAGAACAACATCACCATTATCATCTACGACTGGCTTACCATTGGCATCTAGCTTTTTAACCCAGTTTTGCAGGTCGATTCCAATACCACCTGTTACATCAACCGTAGTTAAAAAGATAGGCGAGATACCGTTTGTTCCCGCAACAATTGGCGCTTTGTTAACAAAAGGTACGTAAGGACTGATTGGCTCACCGGTCCAAAGTGCCACGTTGTTCACACCTGACATACGTGAAGACCCAACACCCATGGTGCCTTTTTCAGCAATCAACATGACTTTGGCATCAGGGTTGTCTTTTTGTAATTCTTTGATGTTAACCTGAGCTTCAGGGCTAATCATACACTGGCCGTGCAGTTCACGGTCTGAGCGAGAGTGCGCTTGGTTACCTGGAGAAAGTAAATCGGTAGAGATATCCCCTTCTGCGGCAACATAAGTTACCACCTTAATCTCTTCATCCAACTCTGGAAGTTTGGTAAAGAAGTCTGCTCGAGCGTAACTTTCAAGAATATCTTTAGCGATTTGATTACCCGATTTATAGGCGGTTTCAAGACGTTCCGTATCAGCTTCATAAAGAAACACTTGCGTTTTCAAAACCTCTGCGGCAGGGTTGGCAACCTCTTCATTATCAGACAGAGCCAAATCCAATAGCACTTCTATAGAAGGACCACCCTTCATGTGTGACAACAATTCAAAAGCGAAGGTTGGCGTAATTTCTTCTACAACCGCTTCACCTAAAATAATCTCTTTTAAAAATTGCGCCTTAACGCCCGCTGCAGGTGTTGTACCTGGCAGTGTATTGTAAATAAAGAACTTTAAAGAGTCTTCGCGATACTTATTTCCAGACTCTTTGATTTGGGCAATAATCTCAGACAACAATTCAGCACTATCAATCGGTTTTGGGTGCAATCCAAGCTCTTTCTTACGAGTCTCGATTTCATCCATGTATTCTGTATATAAACTCATTTAAATTCCTTATATATTTTTTTAGGGAAGTATAAAGGAATACGGCTTTTGGCACAAAAAAATTATCATCAATGATTCTTATTCAAGAGGGCTAATCCGGCTTTTAAGCGCGATAAAACCACCCTAAATTGCTTACAATTTCCCGTATCCAGTTGAGTGACATTTATTCACTTTTAACGACCAGGCCTGGTTACTCTGTTAAAACCATTAAGTTAACGCCGAGTTATAAGATA
This sequence comes from Thiomicrorhabdus immobilis, assembly GCF_021654855.1. Taxonomy (NCBI): domain Bacteria; kingdom Pseudomonadati; phylum Pseudomonadota; class Gammaproteobacteria; order Thiotrichales; family Piscirickettsiaceae; genus Thiomicrorhabdus; species Thiomicrorhabdus immobilis. The sequence continues at coordinate 1,217,525 of NZ_AP024202.1, read as the reverse complement.
TCCACCCATCAGAATAGGCAACATACCCAGTATTTGATATAGATTAGGCACTTGGTTTAACACCAGATAAGCCAATCCCATCGTCATCAAAGGAGCAAAGGCAAACAGCGCATTGACTTTGGTAATCGGTAAAATATAAATGGCCTCCACCCACAGCACTTTGGCGACAAAAAACACCAAAAACCCGGTTAATAGCAACCAGACAAACTGCGATTCAAGCATTTCAATACTCGGAGCAAGCTCAAACAAGCTCGCTAAAAGGTAAATAAACGGTAAAGCGATTACGCTACGAACCAACAGAATCGTTTCACTGGAAACCTGCGCCCTCGCCTTTTTTTGATACAGGTTGGCGATTGGAGCCAACATCGCCGCGCCCAAAACGAATAAATCACCAATATTGGCTTTTAAAGAGCCTGGAAATAGAATCAGCAATGCGCCCAAGGTCATCAGTAACGCACCGCTGACCTGTTTTAAATTCAACCGTTCCTCTTGACGACGGCCTAAAAACAAATAACTAAACAAGATTTGTAAAAACAGAATGATCGCCACATTCGTCGCGGTTGTATATTGCAGGCCGATAAACGTCAGTGCAAATAAGGAGGTGATAAATAACGTGGTTAATCCAAGGTTTTTATAAGCCGAAGTCAATCGAATTTCGGCCTGTTTTCCTCGCCAAACCCACCAGATGAATAAAAACAACACTGCTACTAAAAGGCTATAGAAATAAGCATGCAAACCTCCCAACGCGGCCACCGTGAAAAAAGCAAAGATTGGGAACCAAGCCTCTATCAAGGTCAGACTCAACGCAAACAACTCTCCTCGGCTTTGTGAATCAGCCAAACAAGGTTTATTTAAATCAAGGTTTTGGCTCTGTGAACTCGCCTGAGAGTTTTTATTCATCGTTGCGTCAATATTCCTATTATGAATCTGTTTGGGGTATTCAATATGCAGCACCCGATTATTTACCCAACTGTCAGTTTCTCATGATGATTGATCGCATTATATATCGCCTCTATCCTGGCCTGGCGACTTTGCTCCAAACCGAGCGTCTTTTCACCTTATTAAAAGAGCTGAAAACAAACCACGCTTTAACCTTTAAAGCATAAAATAAATATGGATTTTAAGGTATAATCATCGCCATTAAATTTACTGCACATTATTGCTAAGAGGAACTTATCATATGCAACTTTCAGAATTAACCGCAATTTCTCCTGTAGACGGTCGTTACGGAGCTCGTTTAAGCAACTTAAAAGAAGTTTTTAGTGAGTTCGGCTTAATTAAAAACCGTGTAAAAGTAGAAGTTTTTTGGTTGCGCATGTTGGCTAACCATCCTGGTTTTCCGGAAGTGCCTAAATTAAGTTCTGAAGCTGAACAGCACCTAATGAAATTGGTGGATGAGTTCACTCTAGAGATGGCTGAACGAGTTAAAGAGATTGAGCGCACAACCAACCATGATGTGAAAGCGGTTGAATACCTGATCAAAGAGCATTTTGCGGGTAACGACGAGTTAATGGCGGTTTCTGAGTTTGTACACTTTGCTTGTACCTCAGAGGACATCAACAATCTGTCTTACGCCTTAATGTTAAAAGACGCACGTGAATTCATCATTATCCCTGGTATGGATGAGTTGATTGCCAAAGTGGTTGAAATGAGTGTTGAAATGGCAGACATTCCAATGATGGCACGTACTCACGGTCAACCGGCCTCTCCAACCACTACAGGTAAAGAGTGGGCGAACGTCGCTTACCGTTTACAGCGTCAAGCCAAGCAGTTAATGAATGTGCAGATCATGGGAAAAATCAACGGTGCTACCGGTAACTACAATGCGCACTTGGCTTCTTATCCAGATGTGAACTGGTATGAGTTATCTGAGCAGTTTGTACAGAGTCTAGGTCTGCTTTGGAACCCTTACACTACTCAGATTGAACCTCATGACTATATTGCGGAATATTTCCATGCTATGTCTCGTTTCAACACCATCCTGATCGACTTTGATCGCGATGTATGGAGTTATATCTCGGTTGGTTTCTTCAAGCAAAAAACCGTTGCCGGTGAAATCGGTTCTTCAGCGATGCCACATAAAGTTAATCCAATTGACTTTGAAAACTCTGAGGGTAACTTAGGAATGGCTAATGCCATTTTTGAACATCTAGCCATGAAGTTGCCTATTTCTCGCTGGCAGCGTGACTTAACTGACTCTACCGTGTTACGTAACTTAGGTGTAGGTGTTGCTCATACCATGATTTCTCTGCAGGCCACCATGAAAGGCCTAGGTAAGCTAGAAGTTAACGCCCAAGCGATGGCGGATGATTTAGATAGCAACTGGGAAGTATTGGCCGAAGCAATCCAAACGGTAATGCGTCGTCACGGTTTTGACAAGCCTTATGAAAAGCTAAAAGATTTAACGCGTGGTCAACGTGTCAACAAAGAGATTATGCAGAACTTTGTGGATGGCTTAGAAGGTTTACCAGCGGATGCCAAAGAATATCTTCGCAACCTAACGCCTGCAACCTATATCGGTAATGCGGCGCAACAGGCAGCGAACATAGAACTAGCCATAACCATGTTGAAGGCAAGGTAATCTAGGTTAACCACAAAGACACGAAGTCACGAAGTCACGAAGATTTTTAAACGGCGGGTGTGACTTCGTTCTTAATGGTTAACAAATTTTATATTTTCACCATAAACACCCTTTCTACAACACCCCATCCTAACTTTATAAATCTTAAAACTTCGTGTCTTCGTGACTTCGTGGTTCAACAAAAACCTTAGAGAATATTGATTATGATTCAGTTTCAAGATATTGATTTAAAAACTTTTCTTTCAGATTACTGGCAAAAGAAACCGTTAGTCATTCGTGGCGCCTTGCCCGACTTTGAAACACCGGTTTCAGCCGAGGAGTTAGCAGGACTCTCTTTGGAAGACGAAGTGGAAAGCCGTATCGTAATACAACACTCCGATACCGATTACGAGCTCAAAAAAGGCCCTTTTAGCGAAGAGACGTATGAAACCCTTCCTGAAGAGAATTGGACTTTATTGATTCAAGGCATGGACCGTTTGGTACCAGAAGTCACCGATGTGTTGAACGATTTTGATTTTTTACCCCGCTGGCGTATTGACGACATTATGATTAGCTACGCCACCAAAGGTGGAAACGTTGGTCCACATTTTGACCATTATGATGTGTTTTTACTCCAAGCAGCAGGTAAACGCAACTGGAAACTCACCTCTCAAGACTGCTCTGAAGACAACTATATTCAAGGTGTCGATTTACGCTTGATGCAAACCTTTACCGTTGAAGAAGATTACGTTTTTGAAAAAGGCGACATTCTTTATATTCCGCCAAAATGGGGGCATCACGGGGTTGCGTTAGATGATGAGTGTATGACTTACTCAATCGGCTACCGTACCTATCGTGGTCAAGAATTGTGGGATAGCTTTGGTGACCACCTTTCAGAGATGGGCTGCTTTAAGGATTTATACATCGACCCCACTTGGCCAGAAAACCTTAACCCTGGTGAAGTGACCGATGCCGCCAGCGAACAGGCGCAAACACTATTAAAAAGTGTGTTGGAAGATAAAACTCTACTGAAAACCTGGTTTGGGCGTTTTGCCACCCAGCTTGACCAGGTTGCCGCCCAACAACTTCCAGAGCCTTTAACCGAAGAGGAAACACCCGATATTGAAGACTTCATGGGGGCGTTGCAAGTCGAACCAGGCCTGGTGAAAGATCCGGTTTGCCGTTTTGCCTATGCTGAAATTGACGGTAATACCCAGCTTTACATCAATGGTGCCGTTTGGGATAGCTTCGGGGCTTCCGCCCAATTTATCGCTCAGCTTGCCAACCAATCTTTCTTAACCCAAGATGAGATTATGTTGGCAGGTGACAATGAAGGAAATATCAAATTGCTATTTGATTTATGGAAGTTGCAGTATTTAATCTTTATAGAATAACTTAACCTGTTCTCCAAAAATCTAATAATACAAAACAAAAAAAGCCCCTAATCAAACCAATGATTAGGGCTTTTTGCCGATCAATTCACGCTAGATTTAAAGCTTGAAAACCTCAAATCCATTGTCTTTTAATTTATCCGCATTTTGACTATTGGTTAATACAACCGACGAAATATTATCGTTGGTCAAATACTTCTCTGCCAACGCCCTTAACTCCGCAATGGTGGTAGAAATAACCCCATGGCGATAGGCCATGCGAATTTCATGTGTACGACCATATAAGTCTTGGTAAAAGGCTTTTTTCATCTCACCTGCCGGTGAACCGGGTTTATCCATAGCACTGATGACATTCAAAATCGCTTCATCGACTTTAGCTTGGGTGGCTTCCGCACTCATCAACCATTCATGTGCTCGTTTAAAATCGCTGTAGGTCTCCAATAAGCGTGGATCACGATATGAATAGAACACAAACGCATTCGCTTCGGCATTGTAGCTGGCACCACCACCGTAAGCACCGCCCTTTTCACGAATCGCCGAGTGCAAGAAACCATTACGTAAACACGCACCTAAAACAGATAACTTAGGCGCATCTTCGTGATCAGCGGGCACTGCAGGGTAAGCTAATGCACAGAAGTTAACTTGCGTACTGGTTACCCAGGCCTGGTTTACCGCGTTTTGGCTAGCGTCAAACTCAAACGGTGCCTGATTGGTCACGCCTGTAGATTGATTCCAAACATTATCCATCGATTGCAAAGCCGACTCCATGCCAGGCTCATCGCTGATGACCAAGGCTTGTTTGGCAGACTGTTTGATTTTACTTTGAATCGAACTTAAACCAGCCGAAAAAGCACTCATCGCATCTTCTGACTTTAACTCTTCATGCAGTTTTTTAATGTATTGAATACCAGCAAAACCAGAACGGGCATATTTCCAACGCGCCGCCGGCGTATAGTTTTGCACGGCAGCCATCATCGCCAAGCCATGACCGTTTCCGGTAATGCCATGATCAACCGAAGAGCGAATTTGCGACACCAAATCTTTAAGACGATTGCTCTCATCAAAACGCGCCTCATTCAAGGTTTCGTGCAACAGCTCGGCCATAAGTTGCTGATTGCGGTTCAATGCCTTTGACGACAAGATGAAGTGGCTATGGTAACCTTGCGGCTCACCGATTTTTGAGTGCACACTTGAACGTGCCGAGATACCGCCAGAAACCTCTGCCTGGTGAGATTGCATCTCAATATAGTCACGTTGCTGCGTGCCCACCTCGGTCAAACAACTATTGAACAGAGGCATTAATTCCTGCTCTTGTTCAGTCAAGTTCGGCAGGTCAATAATCAATTGCTCGTAAGTCAACCCATTAGTGCCACACTGGTAGCTTTTCACCGCCATGTCAGCAATGCTAGAGTGCTCCGCCTTATAGACTTTGATATCCGCTGGAATATCATCCTTAGTCACTTCGGGTAAAATCGTCGGATCATCTTCTTGTGCCTGACGCGCCTCCAAAGCGACAGCTTGCTCGATAATCGCTTGTTTTTCTGCATCCGTTAGCTTAGCCTGAATTTCCGCAAGTTTCGCCTTTTCAGCTTGCTCTTTTTTCGCCGATAATTCTGTGTCCGGCTTCATGGTCAAACGCACCCTATGGCGATTATCCAATAATAAGGACTTAACCAGGCCAGGTATGAAGTCAGGCGATTTCACCTCGTTTTCCAATTGTTTTAACGCCGCATCGGTATCTAACAGCGCAATAGGATCACCTTCATGCAATGCACCGGCTAAGGAATGCAAAATCAACTGCAAACCGTAAGGATATCCATCTCCACCCACTTCACGCTGTGACAATTCCAACTGATGCAACATCGCTTCGACTTGAGACTGTTCAACCCCTTCATCGGCAATACGCTGTAACTCGGTCAATATCATGGCTTCAACGGCTGGTGCATGTTCGGCTTCCGAACCTTGCACACCCACCACAAATGCCATCTCTTTATTCGACTCTTCAAAGCCACATAATGGTGACGGTGCATTCGCCAACTCGGTCTCTTCCAGTAACTTACGCAAAGGTGAAGCACTATTATCCAACAACACCGAAGACAACAAATGGCCACGCAATACATTCAATGGATCTTGGTTTTGACCTAACAGCCAACCCAAAACGATATGCGTTTTGGCGGAAACATCTTCCTCATCTAGTGCATAGCTGGTTTCCACCACTTTTGGCTCGGAGTAACGAGATTCCAAACCGACATGCACTTGCGGCACGGTGTCTTGAAAACGTGCCAAAGCAAGTTCTTCAAATTGCGATTGGTGCTCGGCCGCGGGGATATCACCATAGGTCATAAAAACCGCATTGGAAGGATGGTAATGTAATTTATGAAAATCAACCAATTGCTGGTGCGTTAGATTGGGAATATCTTCCGGTTCACCGCCACTGTTATAGTGATAAGTGCTGGTTGGATAAAGTTCAGAAGAAAAGGCCTGCCATAAAGTAGAAACAGGTGAACTCATCGCCCCTTTCATCTCATTGAAAACCACGCCCTTATAGGTTAAAGGCGAATCGGGATTGGTCATCTCTTCAAACTCAAAACGGTGACCTTCTTGGGCAAAATCCAACGGATCGAGATTGGGGAAAAACACCGCATCCATATACACCTGTAATAGATTTTGAAAGTCTTTACGGTTTTCAGTGGCAAACGGATATGCCGTCCAATCACTTGAGGTGAACGCGTTCATAAAGGTGTTTAAAGAACGGCGAATCATCATAAAGAACGGGTCGCGTACTGGGTATTTTTCACTGCCGCATAAAGTGGTATGTTCCAAAATATGCGCCACCCCGGTCGAATCCATTGGCACGGTACGTAAAGCCACCAAGAATACATTCTGCGGGTCATCGGCCGCTAAGTGGTAATGTGCCGCTCCGGTCACTTTATGCTCAAAGTGTTGAATGGTTAAATTCAGTGAATCAATTTCGTGCTCACCCTTGAATTCAAAAGCGGGGTGATTGTTGTTATTCGATAATGATTGATTTTGGCTCATACTGTTTCCGTGTTGTATATGATGAAAATTCATCATAAAAAGAGGGCTTATCTTTAAATTTATTGCGTGATTATAAACAAAAAAGGCCGCCATAAGGCGACCTTTACTGAGAATAGTCTTGAGATTATCTTTCTACTCTTTATCAGCGTCTTTCATAGAAAGTTTCACACGACCTTGCTTGTCGATATCGGTTAACTTAACACGAATTTCCTGACCTTCTTTCAAGAACTCATTCACATCTTCAACACGCTCTTCTGCGATTTGAGATACATGAACCAAACCTTCACGACCAGGCATATAGGCAACGAAAGCACCGAAATCAACGATTTTCTTAACCACTGCATCATAAGTCTTACCGATTTCAGGTTCCGCAGTGATTTCAGCAATACGAGCCTTAGCCGCATTCGCCGATTCGTCATCTTTTGCGGCAATCTTAACATTACCGTCATCATCGATTTCAATCACACATCCAGTCTCTTCAGTAATCGAACGAATGGTTGCACCGCCCTTACCGATGATTTCACGTACTTTTTCTGGCTTGACCTTTACGCTGAAGAAACGTGGAGCGGTACCCGCTACCGATTCATTCGAACTGCTGATCGCTTTTTCCATCTCACCCAGGATGTGTAAGCGCCCTGCTTTAGCTTGATCTAAAGCGATCTGCATAATCTCTTCGGTGATACCGGTGATTTTAATATCCATCTGTAAAGCCGTGATACCTTCATCCGTACCCGCAACCTTAAAGTCCATATCGCCAAGGTGATCTTCGTCACCCAAGATATCTGAAAGCACCGCAAAACCACTCTCTTCTTTAATCAAGCCCATAGCAATACCCGCGATTGGCGCCGCAATTGGCACACCCGCGTGCATTAATGACATGGAAGTACCGCAAACCGATGCCATCGAACTTGAACCGTTTGATTCGGTAATCTCTGAAACCACACGGATGGTGTATGGGAATTCTTCAGCCGTTGGTAACAATGCCGCAACACCGCGACGCGCCAACATACCGTGACCGATTTCACGACGACCAGGGCTACCAGTACGCCCACACTCACCGACCGAGAACGGAGGGAAGTTATAATGCAGCATGAAACGGTCATGATAAGAACCGGTCAACTCGTCAACAATCTTGGCATCTTTCTCAGTACCTAAAGTCGTCACCACCAAAGCTTGCGTTTCACCACGGGTAAACAGTGCTGAACCGTGAACCTGAGGCAACACACCTACTTGACAGTTGATTGCTCGAACCGTTTTAGTATCACGTCCATCAATACGTGGCTCACCCGCAATGACACGACCACGTACGATGTCCTTTTGTACCTTACCGAACATACCATCCAGGTCTTTTTCATCAAAACCATCGGCATTGTCTTCTGACACGGCCAGTTCAGCCATCATTTTCGCTTTTGCCGCATCTAATGCACTATAACGCTCCATCTTATCGGCAATGCTATAAGCCGCTTCTACATCAGAGCGAATTAGACCAAACACAGCATCTTTCAATTCGGTGTTTACCGCTGGCGCTTCCCATTCCCAACGTGGCTTACCAGCTTCTTGAGCGAATTCTTCAATCGCTTGAATCGCCACTTGCATCTGCTGGTGACCGTACATAACCGCACCCAACATCACATCTTCCGGTAACTCTGCCGCTTCTGATTCAACCATTAATACCGCATCTTTAGTACCGGCAACACTTAGTTCCAAATCAGATGTTTGCAAGCTTTCCGGGCTTGGGTTGAGTAGAAACTCATCATCACGATAACCAACGATAGCCGCACCAATCGGGCCATCAAAAGGAATACCCGAAATCGCTAATGCCGCAGAAGTACCCAGCATGGCGGCCACTTCAGTGCCTACTTCAGGATCTAACGCCACAACCGTTGCGATAATTTGAACTTCATTCAGAAAACCTTTAGGAAACAAAGGACGAATCGGACGGTCAATCAGACGTGAGGTTAGGGTTTCTTTTTCAGAAGGACGCCCTTCACGCTTCAAAAAGCCACCTGGAATACGGCCTGCCGCATAAGCTTTCTCTTGGTAGTTTACTGTCAATGGAAAAAAGTCTTGTCCCGCTTTTGCCGTTTTAGCCGCTACCGCAGTAACCAAGATACGAGTATCTCCCATACCAATCATAACCGCACCGTCAGCTTGACGAGCGATTTCTCCGGTTTCTAATGTCACTTGATGACTTCCGTACTGGAACGTTTTAGTAAACTTGGCCATATTCTGTCCTTTATATATCAATGGTTTCATCTTCAATACTTTGAGGATTACATTGTCTGAAACCTGAATCCCTAAACAAACCGTTTAACACCTTGGAGTGCTTAGGGATTCAGGCTATCGGGTTACAGGCAATTTTGCTCGTTCAAAGTTGAATCATTCTACTATTTATTACCCACCAATTAAAACTAATCTATGATTATTTGGGCAAAAAAAAAGCCCTGCGAGGCAGGGCTTTTTTTGAGCTTAAGATATAACTTAAGTAATCATTTTATAGATGAATTACTTACGTAGACCTAAACGCTTGATAAGAGCTAAATATCTTTCACCGTCTTTCTTGTGAACGTAGTCTAAAAGCTTACGACGACGGCTAACTAAACGTAATAGACCAGTACGAGAATGGTTATCTTGTTTATGTGCTTTAAAGTGCTCAGTAAGGTATTTAATACGTGCAGTTAAAAGTGCAACTTGAACTTCTGGTGAACCAGTGTCACCTTCTTTTGTTGCATATTCTGCAACGATTTTAGCTTTAACTTCTGCGTCAAACATAGTGTTTACTCCATTGGATCGGTCTTAACAAAAATTCGCCTCCACGACCGATGATAGGGACGAATCCGAGCATTTTACTGATTTTCAATTAAAATACAAGCGTTTATAAACTTTTTATCAATGTTTACCAAAACCGTGCATATAGTGGTTCAGAGCTGAAATATCGTCGCCCATATGACGTACTAGAGTATCTAAACTCACAATCGCATTCTCTAGAATATTCACCGCCATAAACGGCTCTTCCACTTTTAGACGATCATACATAGGACGAGTCAATATCAGAAACTTAACACCTTTTTTACACGCTTCCATGCGTAAGTTACGAGGTTTTCTGTCAAAGAAAGACATTTCACCAATCAATGTCCCTACCCCTTGCTTACCTACAGGAGCGGTATCTTGGCCGTCCGAGCTTGTGAACTGAACTTTTCCTTGAATCACAAAACCAAGCGCCTCACCCACTTCGCCAGCGTCTGAAATCACTTCACCACCTTGGTATTCTTTTTCTTGAAGGTAAGGAATCAATCTCTCTACTTCATCTTTAGTAAGTGATTCACAAATGCTATGTTCTTGAAAAAATTCAAAAAGTTCTTTAGCTGACATTGAAATCATTAAACATTCTCCTATAACCGTAGTAACTACGTTAGATTATTATTTTTCTTTTTGTTAACTGACCAGGGGCTTTTGAGCTATAAAAGAGGCCACAGGCCGCCCATCGTCTAATTGTTCTATTCTATCAATAATTACATTAAAGCCCGAAAAAACTTCGGCCAGTTCTGTCTTACCCAAAATAAAATTGGGGTTTTTAGGCGAACTAAACTGTTCCACACCTTCAACAAACGTTTGAAACAAAACAAACCCACCAGGCCTGGTCATTTCCTTAATATAAGAAAACAGCTCTCGATTTAAAAAGCGTACCACCGTAATCAGATCAAATTTCTGATTAGGCAAACAGCCATCTTTCTTGATATCGCAACATTTGAATTTAACCGATGCCCCGGATAATGTTGCTAGCGCCTTAGCGCGCTTCAGCACTTTGGCCTCATGATCGATCGCGATGACATTCATACGGTTTTTAGCTAGATAAATCGCATCACGACCGCCACCGCAACCAATATCCAAAACTTCTGGGCGTTGCGCCGATTCGGCAAACGAAAGAGATTCTTTTTGAATCAAATCAATAAACTCTTTGACTAACAAACTGGGTGACCAAAGTGTTTTTGAAGTCGACCCCGTTTCAACCAGGCCTGGTAGCTGTGTACCCCAATCTTGCATGGCGCTTGGGGAGTCAATCACTAAAGAACCGCTGACTTGGTAACCTTTGGTATCGAGCAACAGACTGGCCGCTTCAATAGGGTCTTTTTCACCAACGAGATAAAGTGTTGCAGGTGCGGCTGGCAAGGCATTGAGACTTTCAGGCAAATCGTCCCAGGTTAACCATGTGGAACCCGTTAAGTGACCTGTTTTATAGTCATCTAAGCTACGCAGATCAAGAATGCCGTCGGCCTTGGCGAAAATCATCAGCCTGCCACACTTTCAGGTAAATTAAACACTCGCTTGGGCTTTAATAGCTGTTTATCAGCCTGCCATTCTCCAACGGCGATACAGATGTCGTTCTCATAAAAACGAACCAGGTCGGTTTCCGGTTTGGCAAAATCCAACTTGCCGCCATGACGAATTAAATCGGCCTGCTCAGCCGTCAAATCAAAACGCTGTAGATGCTGAATCGCTTCATCTATCGGGTGTAGACAGTTATCGAGCTGAGTTTCAATCTCTTCCAGACTCAACATCTCGTCACCTTTTAAACTCCCCGTTTGGGTACGATGCAGTGCCGTTAAATGCCCAACCGTTCCCAAGGCCTTAGCGATGTCTTCACCTAACGTTCTGACATAAGTCCCTTTGGAACTATGCACATCAAAGATTATTTGATTTTGGGTAAACGAGACCAACGACAGGTTCAGAATTCGTATCGGGCGTGCTGGACGCTCGATTTCTATCCCTTGACGAGCATAAAAATACAACGGTTTACCTTGATGTTTAAGTGCCGAATACATAGGTGGAACCTGTTGTATATCACCGATAAACTGGGCGAACACTTTTTCAATCAACGCTTCAGAAAGTTCAGGTACGGGTAAGGTTTGAATGATTTCACCTTCCGTATCACCGGTATCCGACTGTTCACCTAACTTCAGGGTTGCCGTATAACGCTTATCTGAATCGAGCAATAGACCTGAGACCTTAGTCGCTTCACCCAAACAAATAGGCAACAAGCCGGTTGCAAAAGGATCTAAGGCGCCAGTATGGCCACCTTTTTTTGCATTAAAGACCCGAATTACCTGTTGCAAGATACCATTGGATGACACGCCTGCAGGCTTATTAAGCAAAACAATACCATTTACCACACGTTTTGGTGGACGACGAAACTGACTCATTTATGAATTTAACGCCTTATTGATGAGCATTTCCATATGCTGGGCATGTTCTGGAATATTGTCATAGTAAAAACGCACATGCGGCACAATGCGTAAACGTAAACGCTTACCAATTTCAGAACGGAAGAATCCTTCCGCTTTTTCTAAAGCCGCCAAAGTTTCAGCCACCTCAGGGTCATTTTCATTAAACCCCATCAAGGCAAAATGAATCTTCGCAATGCTTAGATCTTTACTGATTTTACAATCGGTAATGCTGATGTTTTGAAAACGAGGATCTTTAACCTCTTGCACCAACAATTGGGCAATGGTTCTACGAATCTCTTGAGCCACTCGAGTAGGACGGCTCACGGTTTGATTACTCATAATTTCTTTCTCTTTTAAAATCAAAAAGCCCCAAATTACAATTACCAACGGATAATTATACTGGGGCAATCTGAATAAAGGTTTTAATTCTGCAGAACCCTTTTTACCAGGCCGGCTTAGTTAATTTGAACCTTTATATCGGTGATTAATGATGTATCTTCAATTAATCTAAAGTACGCTTAACTTCTACGCGCTCGTAACACTCAATCTGGTCACCCACTTTAACGTCATTGTAATCTTTAACACCGATACCACACTCCATACCTTTGTTAACTTCATTGGCGTCATCTTTGAAACGACGTAACGACTCAAGATTACCTTCGTAAATTACCACATTGTCACGTAGAACACGGATAGGATTATTGCGTTTAACGGTACCTTCGGTAACCATACAACCAGCGATAAGACCGATTTTAGGTGCTTTAAAGACTTCACGTACGTCTGCAACACCGACAATATTTTCCTGAATGTCTGGAGCCAACTTACCTTCAACGGCACGTTTAACTTCATCAACGATTTCATAGATGATACTGTAATATTTAAGGCCGATGCCTTCACTATCGATAATGCGTTTCGCAGATGCGTCTGCACGGACGTTGAAACCGAAGATCAATGCGTCAGAAGCAATCGCAAGGTTGGCGTCAGATTCATTGATTCCACCCACACCTGAAGAGATCACATTTACTTTAATCTCGTCATTAGAAAGCTTGGTTAATGCATCGGAAATCGCTTCAATAGAACCTTGTACGTCCGCCTTAAGAATAATGTTAACGTTTTGGATATCACCTTCAGCCATCTTATTGAACATATTTTCCAATTTAGATTTCTGCTGACGGGCAATCTTCAACTCTTTAAACTTACCTTGACGGAATACAGCGGCTTCACGAGCTTTACGTTCACTCTCAACGGTAATCATCTCATCACCCGCAACCGGCACACCAGAAAGACCTAAAATCTCAACTGGAATAGAAGGACCGGCTTCTTCAACAGACTGACCGGCATCGTTAACCAATAGACGAACACGGCCATACTCCATACCACAAAGTACGATATCACCTTTTTTCAATGTTCCAGACTGAACCAGTACCGTTGCGACCGTACCACGACCTTTATCAAGACGCGACTCGACTACGACACCCTTAGCAGGTCCTTCTGTTGGCGCTTCAAGCTCCAACATTTCAGACTGTAAAGAGATTGCATCAAGCAAATCATCAATACCCATACCTGTTTTAGCTGAAACAGGAACAAACTGCACGTCACCACCCCAAGCTTCAGGAATGACTTCTTCTGCCACCAACTCCTGCATAACGCGATCCATGTTAGCGGTTTCTTTATCCATTTTGTTTACGGCAACCACAATACCCACGCCAGAAGCTTTAGCATGTTGAATCGCTTCTTTAGTTTGCGGCATAACACCGTCATCGGCAGCCACTACGATTACGATAACATCGGTGATATCCGCACCACGTGCACGCATCGCGGTAAACGCCGCGTGACCTGGAGTATCGATAAACGTAACACCACCCTTATCGGTGTCTACATGGTAAGCACCGATATGCTGGGTGATACCACCCGCTTCACCACTCACCACTTTTGCCTTACGGATATAGTCAAGCAAGGATGTTTTACCGTGGTCAACGTGACCCATAATGGTCACAACCGGAGAACGTGTTACCGTAGCACCATGATACTCTTGGTTGACGACTTCATCTTCAACCGTAATCTCAGTAAACGGAATCGCTTTGTGTCCCATTTCTTCAACAATCAGCATTGCTGTTTCTTGATCAAGCACTTGGTTGATTGTCGCCATGGTGCCAAGTTCCATCATCATAAACTTGATGACTTCACCCGTCTTAACGGACATCTGTTCGGCTAATGCCGCCAGAGTGATACTTTCTGGAACCTTAACTTCCTTGACAACCGGTTCAGTTGGCTTTTGGAAACCATGTTCATTATCCAACTGCGCAACATGACGTTTATCAGCCTGACCTTTACGGCCTTTACCTGGACGACGACCATTGCCGTTACCTTCATTGAAGCTACGCCCCTTAGTTGCAGCTTTGCCTTTAGGACCATCGACACCGTCATTTTTCTTACGGCTGTCATGATGCTTCTGATCTTTAGCCTTTTTAGCGGCTTTAGAATGATCTTCCTTAGCTGCAACTGGTGCCGCAACAATTTCTGGTGCCGCAGTTTTATCAATCTTTTTAGGCATAATCTCTTCTGGCACTTCTTCTGCAACCACATCTACAGGTGTTTCCGAAACCGTTTCCACAACAACCTCTTCAACAACCGGCGTTTCAACAACAGCCTCTGTTTGAATCGGCTCGATGACTTCCTCGACTACTTCTTCGGTCGTTTCTGGTTTTTTCACATAAGTACGTTTTTTACGAACTTCAACATTAACGGTACGTTTACCACTACCAGAACCCGCAGAGAGATTTAGCGTTTGCTTACGACGCAAGGTCACCTTTTTAGGTGCATCTTCTGCCACTTCCCCATGAAGTCCTTTTAAATAATTTAATAAAGTACGCTTCTCATCTTCTGAAATCGTGTCTGCTTCGGTTTTACCCTTCACTCCCGATTCATTAAGTTGCGAAATTAGTTTGTCAACAGAAAGGTTAAGTGTCTCTGAAAATTGTTTTATTGATACTTCGGCCATTTAATCTTCCTTTTTTTATTCAAACCATGGAGCGCGAGCTTTCAGGATTAATTCTCCTGCAGCAGCTTCATCCATATCTACATACTCTAATAACTCATCTGTGCCAAGTTCTGCTAAGTCTTCTTGAGTAACCACACCGTTACCAGCCAATTGCTTAGCCATCTCTTCAGTCATACCTTCTAAAGCCAACAAATCTTCTGCAGGTTCAGCTAAGGCTGTTTTCTCTTCTGCGGCAATCGCTTGCGTCAACAACGCATCTTTTGCACGCTGTTTCAACTCTGAAACCAAGTCTTCGTCAAAACCATCAATATCCAACATCTCCGCAGCAGGAACATAAGCCACTTCTTCAAGTGAAGTAAAGCCTTCAGAAACCAGTACTTCTGCAAAATCTTCATCAATATCTAAAGCGTTAACGAAGATATCAATTTGATCTTTAGATTCAGTTTCATGTTTTTCAGCCATATCAGTCTGGGTCATTACATTCAACTCCCAACCTGTCAGCTCACTCGCTAGACGGATGTTTTGTCCATTTTTACCAATCGCTTGCGAAAGTTGCTCATCTTCAACCGCTAAATCCATCGTATGACGATCTTCATCCACCATGATTGAAGTCACTTCAGCTGGCGCCATCGCATTAATGACAAATTGAGCATCATTTGGATCCCAAAGGATGATATCGATACGTTCACCGGCTAATTCATTGGTCACTGCCTGGACACGACCACCACGCATACCTACGCAAGCACCGATTGGGTCAAGACGTGGGTCATTGGCACGTACCGCAATCTTAGCGCGGAAACCAACGTCACGAGCGGCGCTCATGATATCAATCAAATCATCTGCAATTTCCGGTACTTCGATTTTGAAAAGCTCAATCAACATCTCTTTACAAGCACGCGACATAAACAGCTGTGGTCCACGAGGGCGGAAAGAAACTTCTTGCAAGTAAGCACGAACACGATCACCGATACGGAAAGTTTCACGACCGACAAGCTGGTTACGCATAATCACCGCATCCACATTGTCACCCATATCAAGAATGACATCACCGCGATCGATTCGCTTCACCTGGCCTGTTAACACTTCACCCACACGCTTCTCGTAAACTTCTACCACTTTCTTACGCTCAGCTTCACGTACTTTCTGAATGATTACTTGTTTAGCGGTTTGTGCGCCGATACGTCCAAATTCAATAGACTCCATCGGCTCTTCGATATATTGACCCACTTCGATATTAGGATCTTCCTCGATAGCGTCCATTTCACGGATATACCAACCAACATTGTCCTCAATGGCCACGTCATCTTCGATAACTTCCCAACGACGGAAAGTTTCATAATCACCTGTATGACGGTCGATTGAAACACGCACATCGATTTCATCATCGTTATTTCTACGGGTTGCCGTCGCTAAAGCCGTTTCAATCGCATCAAAAATAATTTCTTCATCAACACCTTTTTCATTGGCCATGATTTCAACAACGGCTAAGATTTCTTTACTCATTTCTGTCTCGCTCTAATTCTGTTTGTTTCTTCAATCTATTTAATTTAAACAAAAAGTGGGATTAAAATTTTGGTACTACGTTGGCTTTATCAATCAGGTCGAAAGGAATCTCAAAAAGTTCACCATCAATTTCCATTTCAATACCTGATTCAGTCACTTTAGACATAAGACCTTTAAAACGCTTACGCCCTAAAATGGCCATACTTGTACGAACCTGCACCTCATTACCTTCATAACGAGCATATTGTGCAGGTGTGAATAACAATCTATCCATGCCTGGTGATGAAACCTCTAAGCGGAATTCGCTGCTGATCACATCTTCCACATCCAAAATCGCGCTAATTTGCTTGCAGACATCATAGGTTTCATCTGAATTAACCGTTCCATCCGCTTTTTCAATAAACACACGCAATAAAGTATGTCTTCCGGCTGGCATATACTCCATTCCCCACCAATCAAATCCCATCGATTCAACGGTCGGTCTTAAGGTGTTTTCAATTTTTTCTTCAATCGTCACGTAAACTCTTTCCAATAGGCTTTGTTTTACAAAGTTCAAATAACAAAAAACCCCGTAAAAACGGGGTTTTTTAAAATTCAAGCCGCTGCTTTAAATTACTTTTAAAACAACTCTCGATAAAACTTTTTAAAAAATCTGCCGCAAATTATATCGTTTTTTGTTTATTTGTCAAGAACTTAAGCATGAAATTTTACTGATTCTTTAGTTACCAAATAATGACAATCACTATATAAAAAATCACCTATCCTGTTGTAATTTAACAAAAATCAACGCTGTCATCAAAGCATCGCTAAACGCATCGTGTTGACCGATATTAGGCAAATCCAACTTATTCAAAATCCGCTCAAAGCGCAAATCGATATCAACCTGCTTTACCCCGTAGTTTTGTTTGGCAAGCTCACGCTGATAAAAAAGCTCAGACACCTCAATTCTCGGATTAGGTAATTTAACTCCCAACCAAGGCTTAATCACTTGATTAACCATCTCAATATCAAACTCCAGATAGTAACCGACTAAAGTCGCCTGATGGATAAACTGCAGAAACTGGGTAATCGCCTCACGCTCATCCTCATAAGTGTGAACATTCTGTTCAACATCCATATTACGAATCTGATGCACTTGAATACTTGCTGCAGAAATCGACTGATCTTGCTTGATGGTCAAGTTCAAACTTTGACTTGTTAAGAGCTGGTTACCTTCAACCTTAATGGCACTCAAGGTAATGATCTTGTCTTTTTTAGGGTTCAAACCGGTGGTTTCACAATCAAAACAGACATACTTTCCAGAAATCGCTTGATCAAAGATAAACCCATATTGCGAATCCTTTAATTGCCTTTTCCGCCATTGGTGCAACTTGTCAACAAACCAATGTTTTAATCCCCACCCCACTTAAAGCACCTCATTGACTTTGAAATGATGGCTGAGTTTTTTCTTAAATCCATCCACCACATGCAAAGCCTGTTTTAAGACATCTTGCTGCAAATGAGAAAGCCCCGAAACCAACACTAAATTACTAGGTATCGCATCATCTAGAGCCATTTGTGCCAACATGCTTTCTAAACGTAGCGTATTTAAGAAATTAAGTGTCTCGCCCAACTCAACCCCAAATTCCTTGGTAAAAACACCTTTGTCGATTAACGCCTTGATTCGCCAATGGGTATTGTTCTGAGTGAGATTGGCTTCCAAGGCATAACAACGCACTCCGTGAACAATCGGAAAGATACCGCCTTTTTTGATATCGATATATTCCGAACCGGACTTAGACTCTGTCTTTAAACCACCAAAAAATCCAACCGGCGTCTTAAACTGCACAGCAGGAACGGCAAACTTGCGTAAAAAAAACGGTTGCTCATTCACCTTGTACAACAACTTGGCTTTTAAGTGCCCTAGCCACTCTGCTTCCCCAAAAACCGGTTCCGCATCATACAAAATCGCTATATTCATAAAACTTTGTTCGCTAGGAGCATTGAACCAATTCAATAATGTAGCCTTGAACCCTTCAGGAGTCTTACGCCAATCCGGATTGGAAAGCATGATGTCACCAGGACATAGCGGAAAGCCGATTTGCAACATCGCTTGGGTAAAATTTTCCGCAAACTCAGCCACCAAAGTTTGATCAGCAACGGATAAATCATCACTCATAATCAACGCATTATCCTGGTCAGTGCGCACCACCTGTTCAGCCCGTCCTTCACTGCCCATCACGAACAAACACAGCTTAGGATGTAAATGAATCGGCAACAGAATCTCAACCAACTTATGAATCATTTTGCGATGCAATTCATTCACCAGTTTAGCGATGTAATGTGTTTTAATCCCTTTACGATTCAGGTTCTTAATCAACTCATCCACCTGACTGGCGACAACCGCTAAAGATTCAACATCCTCAGCCTGCTCAACTTTCAATAAGACCAGACCTGATTGGTTGGCAAACAATCCCATTAAATCTTTTTGATGTAAAAACCCTACATAGCCGTTTTCACTGCGTACCACCAAACGGTCAATTTGATAACGAGTCATCTTCAACAGAGCATTAAACAAGTAATCGAACTCATGCACCGTTTGCACAGGCCTATTGACGACCTCACTCAAGCTGAAACACTCTTTCAACTGCTCCCATTCACCACTTGCCAATAATTTCATAATATCCGTCGAAGTGATAATACCAATCTCAGATTCCTCAAACTCCACTACACAGGCATCAGATTTGGCCTCCACCATCTTTTGGATAACCGTTTGCAAAGAAACATTTTCATTAACGGCAACGAATGGTTTAAGTGGAGCGGAACAGACCGTATCCATCATCACCTCGGTTGAAGAGGCGTTTTGAATGGATTCATGGATACGATTGAGCTTATCGACCAAGGAGGCACTAAAGTGATTGGCAAATTGTGGATTATGATCGTATAGCTCATTGAACACCTCGGCAGGCATCCGATACAGAATGGACTCCTCAAGAGTATGGTACTCAGAGCCTGACTCCAGAGCGGAGCTTGAAGCGCTTTGTTTCGCAATCAACTCAGCATCCCCAAAATAACTTCTCACACTATAACGAGCCACAACTTCCTGGTTTTTCTTTTCAGCGACACGACCTTTGATGACAAAGAATAGGTATTCAATTTTATTAGCCCCCTTCTGCCCTAAAGAGACGTTTTGATTCTCCGGAAAATAGATTACATCCAGGCTGGATGCCGCAGACTTCAAGGCCATATCATCAAGTAAATTGAAAGGTGTGATTTGTGAGAGAAATTCGAGCTGCTGTTCAATAGCCATCTTTGCTCCAAGGACTTAAAAAGAGGTTATCTGTAATATTATCAATAAACCATTAAAACTTAATTCTACCCATAAAAAAAGGGTGGTTACCGAAGTAACCACCCTTTTCTTAACAATAACTTTAAAAGTTATTTCAGCTTAAGCTCCAAACATCCATTAATGTTCAGAAGCGCCTTCCGCACCGATACCGGTTTGCGAACGGATAAACTGTGCTTCAAAGCCATCTTTATCTTCTTGCGCACGAGCCGATTTGTCCGTGATTGAGAAGAACCAGATACCAACGAACGCGATTACAACAGTGAATAGCGCTGGGAATTTGTAAGGAACAATCGCCGCACCCATATCAAGGATTTGCGTCCAAACAACAGGCCCAAGTACAACCATAACAACCGCTGAGATTAGACCTAACCAACCACCGATAACCGCACCACGTGTGGTCATGTTTTTCCAGAACATTGACATGATCAATACTGGGAAGTTAGCAGATGCTGCAATAGTGAACGCTAGCGCTACAACGAATGCGATGTTTTGATCTTTGAATCCGATACCGAAAACAATCGCTAAAGCACCGATAATCAAAGTCGCTGTTTTCGCTACACGAGTTTCTTGCTCTTCCGTTGCATTAGGGTTGATTACGTTTGCATAGATATCATGAGAAAGTGCAGAAGCACCCGCTAATGTTAGACCTGATACAACCGCTAGGATAGTTGCAAATGCTACCGCAGAGATAAACCCTAGGAAGAAGTCACCACCTAATACATGAGACAAGTGGATTGCCGCCATGTTGTTACCACCAACCAACTTATCACCAGCCATGTACATATCAGCCGTTACCAATGCGATAGCACCAAAACCGATAATGAAAGCTAGGATATAGAAGTAACCGATGAAACCTGTTGCGAAGAATACCGATTTACGCGCTTCTTTAGCATCTGGAACAGTGAAGAATCGCATTAGGATATGCGGCAGACCCGCTGTACCGAACATCAGAGCGATACCTAAAGAGATAGCGTTAACAGGATCTGATACGAAACCACCAGAATATAAGATATTCATAGCGCCTTCACGGTTTTCAACAGCTGTTTTAAACAGAGTTTCGAAGCTGAAGCCCATGTTTACCATTACCATTAATGCGATGAATGTAGAACCACCTAATAGCAATACCGCTTTGATGATCTGTACCCAAGTTGTTGCCAACATACCACCGAACGATACATAAGCAATAATCAACGCACCAACCATAACTACCGCATAGTTGAAGTCTAAACCGAATAGTAGCTCGATTAACTTACCTGCACCCACCATCTGAGCGATAAGATAAAGGATTACCACAGCGATACCACCAAATGCCGATAAAACACGGATTGGTGTTTGCTTGAAACGGTAAGCCGCAACGTCAGCAAAAGTATATTTACCAAGGTTACGTAGACGTTCAGACATCAAGAACAGGATAATAGGCCAACCAACCAAGAAACCGATAGCGAAAATCAAACCATCGTAACCTTTTAGGTAAACCATACCTGTAATACCCAGGAATGACGCCGCTGACATATAGTCACCCGCAATTGCCAAACCATTCTGTAGACCGGTAATACCACCACCAGCGGCATAGAAGTCTTTAGCTGATTTAGTACGTTGAGCTGCCCAGTAAGTGATATACAAAGTTGCACCAACAAAGATAACAAACATAGTGATAGCCGGCCAGTTAGTTGCCGCCTTTTCACCACCTTCAATATCACCTGCTGCATATGCCAACATTGGTAACGCCGTCATCAAGAAAGCAAATAATGTTTTCATCATCGTAGCCATTATTCAACCTCTTTCTTAATTTGAGCCGTCAACTCATCAAAATCCGAGTTCGCTTTCTTAACGTAGTATCCCGTCAATAGGAATGCGAACACAATAATGCCAACACCTACAGGGAAACCAATAGTTACATACTCTCCACTAACAATTGTCGTGAAGAACGCAGGGTCAAATGCCAACAGCATAATGTACCCGTAATATACAACAAGCATGGCAATAGAAAGTTTCCAGGCTAAACCTGTACGCTCCTTAACCAGCTGCTGATATTGTGGAAGACTTTTAATCTTCTCAATCTTAGCTTGATCCAAAGTATCTCTCCTCATTGAGACTTAAAACACAACATCCATAAGATATGAATGCTACTAATACTCCTAAACCCAACAAGTTTCTTTTTTATTACCTATTCGTTTCTATATAAAACGCATAGGGCTTTGTTCTATTCGCTAAAAAAGTGTTGTTGAATTCAAGAGGTATTAAAATCAACCCAATCTAGACCAGATTGATTTTAATTTGGTACATAACGTTTAAATGATATAAACGCTATTTCTTCTTCTGGAACTGTTCCAGAATACTTGGATCTTCAAGAGTTGAAGTATCCTGTGTAATCTCTTCACCCTTCGCTATGGTTCTTAGCAGGCGGCGCATGATCTTACCTGAACGCGTTTTTGGTAAATTGGTACCAAAACGAATATCGTCTGGCTTAGCGATAGGGCCGATTTCTTTGGCAACGTGATCACGTAGCTCAGCAATCAGAGCTGTACGAGCTTCACCTTTAGGGATATCGACATTTAAGACAACAAATGCCGCGACGGCCTCACCTTTAATATCATGAGGACGCCCAACGATTGCTGCCTCAGCGACCAAATGATGGGAAACAAGCGCAGATTCAATTTCCATAGTCCCCAAGCGGTGACCAGAAACATTTAATACATCATCTACACGCCCAAGAATCCAGAAGTAGCCATCATCATCTTGATAAGCACTATCTCCCACCACGTAATATGGCAAATCTTTTAAAGGGAAATAGGTACTCTTATAACGTTCATCATCGCCCCAAACATTTCGGATCATCGATGGCCAAGGCTTTTTAATGACCAATAGACCACCTTCACCGCGCCCAAGTTCGTTACCTTCTTCATCTAGAATAGCGGCATCGATACCCGGTAATGGCTGAGTACATGAACCTGGTTTCAATGGTGTGATTGGGAATGGTGCGATCATGTGTGCGCCCGTTTCAGTCTGCCACCAGGTATCGATAATTGGACATTCGCCACGACCGATTACATCGTGATACCACATCCAAGCTTCTGGGTTGATCGGCTCACCCACCGTGCCCAATAAACGTAATTTAGATAAGTCATATTGATTTGGTAAGTCCGCACCGAATTTCATTAAGGCACGGATGGCGGTTGGAGCTGTATAGAAAACAGTGACACCATGATCCTGACAAACCTGCCAGAAACGACCTGCATCAGGATAAGTTGGCACACCTTCGAACATGACAATCGTAGCGCCAACCGATAAAGGTCCATAAGCAACGTAACTATGACCCGTAATCCAGCCCACATCAGCTGTACACCAGAAAACATCATCATCATTTAAATCGAACATCCACTCATTAGTCAGGTGGGCATTGAGTAAATAGCCGCCACTACTGTGCTGAACACCTTTAGGAGTGCCTGTTGAACCAGAAGTGTATAAGAGGAACAAAGGATGTTCTGCATTGACAGAAACAGGATCATGATAATTGCTCATGCCCGCTTCAGCGTCCATCCAGTCAATATCTCGCCCCTCTTTCATTGAAACTTCATCATCAGTACGACGATAGACAATGACCTTTTTAACATGGTCACAACCCTTTTCCAAGGCCGCATCAACAGCGCCCTTTAGAGGGATTGTTTTGCCACCTCGACGACTACCATTAGTGGTAATCACCAACTTAGCATTCGCGTTTTCGATACGATCACGTAAAGCCTCAGCTGAGAAACCGCCGAACACGACAGAATGGATTGCTCCAATACGAGCACAAGCCTGCATTGCGATAACCGCTTGAGGAATCATCGGCATATAGATGATGACACGATCACCCTGCTCGATGCCCTGAGCGGTTAACGTATTTGCAAAACGGCAAACTTGATCGTGAAGCTCTTTATAGGAATAGCGTTCAACATCACCTTGATCGCCTTCAAAGATAATCGCGGTTTTATCGCTTTTAGTTTCTAAGTGACGATCAATGCAATTGTATGAAACATTTAATTCACCATCAGTGAACCATTTATAGTGAGGTGCGTTAGATTCATCTAACCCAACGGTAAAAGGTTTTGTCCAAACAAGCTTTTCTTTTGCTAAATCAGACCAAAAGCCAACATGATCTTCACTTGCCTTGGCGCGCATTTCTGCCAGCATTTCTTCATTGATAGCAACGCTTTGTTTGATTGCGTCTGATGGCTGGAAAAGGCGTGTTTCGGTTAGTATAGATTCAATATTAGACATGGCGTCTCCTACAATAATTATTCTCAATTGAGACTATTGCATGAAACGTATGTGATACAAAGGCAAGCAAAAGTTCCCAGGATTGCCAGGAAATCTATACTCATTCTCGACTTTTAGCATTCGGTGTCGAGACCTTCGTGTTCATCAACGCCTTCATGCTAAAGTCTCCTAATTATATTAGGATACTCGGACCAGCTACTTAGGACTTGGAGAATCACTTCAATTTTTTGTGCGCTTTTTCGACCGCGCAGAAGTTAATGTGCAAAGTGTACCATCGTAATTTTAAATTTAAAGGGTAATTAGCACTTTTATGAGATAGAAATAAAACAATGCTAAACAAAATTTTCTTATACCCCAACCCCCTTAATTACAGGTACTCTGCTATAAATCTTTCATCCTGAACACAGATTCTATAAACTAAAGGTTTGGCGACTTCACGATGTAAAAAAGAAAAACATGAGAGCTTTCATTGCGTTACCTATTGATTCGATCACAACCGACATACTAAATAAGAAGGTGGCGCTTTTAAAAAGGCAGGCCTGGTCACATCAAATCAAGTGGTTCGAACCCTCCAACTATCATCTGACAATCCGTTTTCTAGGAGGAAAATTAGAAAACGATAAGGTTAATGAAATCTTGCACCTAATCGACAAATGCTTCATTGCCGAACCCATTTCTTCGTTTAGCATCCAGATAACAGCCATTGAACTTTTTCCTTCCCCTCTTTCCGCACATACCATTGTCGCTTCAGCACAATCAAACGATTTACTCATTCATATCGAAAAGCTACTTGAAAGAAAATTGGAGACTATTGGCCTAGTCAAACCGCAACTGACTTTTAGGCCACATATCAGCCTTGGAAGAATTGATAGGCAAACCAATTTGAACAATTTAACCATCCCGAATGAAGTTGCACATTTTGAAAATTGTTGGCTTAATGTTAACTCTATTTGTTTATACCAAAGTGAATTGACGGAAAATGCGCCTATTTACACACCTCTTAAGACAATTCATTTAAGGCCTCTGAAAAAGTAAAAATCAAGAAAAAACCAAAAAATCCGAGCTAGAAATTTAGTTATTCCCATCCATTCACCCTCAAAAGAACTCCCTTACAGAGACTAGAAAAAGAAAAAAACATGAATGTCAGCCAAGCGATAAAACAACGAAAATCAACCAGGTCTTATACTAATCAGCCCGTTGATAAAGAGATTATCAGAACCATTCTCGATACTGCCAAATATGCACCGTCAGGTGTCAACACCCAGCCTTGGCAGGTCTGTGTTGTAGAAGGCAACACCAAAGAAAAACTCTCTAGACAGATGATTGATGCATTTAGGGCAAAAGACACGGAAACCATGGATTATCAATACTATCCAACAGAGTGGATTCCCCCATACAAAGCCCGAAGGGTGGAAACAGGCACTCGTCTTTATACTGCACTAGATATCAAACGTGAAGATAAGGAAAAATGTCTTAAGCAATGGGAAGCGAACTATAACGCCTTTGGTGCTCCCGTGATGCTACTGTTTTTTATCGATTCAAGCCTAGAAACCGGTTCATATTTAGACTACGGCATGTTTTTGCAAAACATCATGTTATTGGCGGAAGAAAACGGATTGGCGACTTGCCCACAAGGGGCTTTAGGTGAATTTCCAAGCCTGGTTAAACAGACGCTACAAATTGATGCCGATAAGAAACTGATTGGTGGAATGGCTTTGGGCTACGAAGATAAAAGTCATCTAGTAAATCAATATCGCACCTCCAGAATAGAGTTAGACGAGTTTTGCGCTTTTTACGACTGAGTTAACCCTGTATCTGGCTATTTATTGCCTAGCTTTAATAACTTGGCATACCAAACCGCAAAAATCTTGGCTTTTTCCTCTAGGAATTCCAAGATTTCATCGTTACTTGCTTCTTGCATATCAAGCACGGTAGCCACCAGAAATATTAACTGTTCGCGACCATCCTTACTGATATGTTTACCCAAAGTAAACTGAGATAATTGTGTCAAAATCAAGACATTTAACACCATTTTCCATTGCTCTTCCGTTAATGAATACGCGTTTAGATAATCTTTAGAAACATCATGTAAACGCATTTTCACTAATGACTCCAGGCTTTCCTTCAAATATAACTCTTGTGCCGCAGCCCTCAAAGAAAAAGGCAATCCATTCATAAAGGTAGCTTCAACAACAACCGCCATTTAACGCCCCCCAAAATTCGCTAACCACTGGCTTGTCATGCAATGCTCCACGGTTTTTTCAATCTGCAACCTCTCAATCTCAAGTTCTAAGAACTGCTGATCTTGAGGTTCTGGGAATTCAAAATAAAAGGCATTCAATTCCGACATTTTGTCGGGTTTGGTCTGACAACGTGCAAAAGTCGTATGAACATTCATAGCACGACCATGGTTTTGAAAATACATATATGTCGTTAACTGTTTTCCTGGCAAATAGCGTTTAGGAAACAACGCTGAAAAACCACCAGCACTGATCGTTACATCATGAACTCGCCATGCTTCAGGGTGCTCTCTTAAATAATAATCCTGATTCATCTCTTGGAATACCGTGCAAAAATCATCCACCAATTTATGCATGTAATTGATGGATTGAACCAACGGTATTTTTTGAAATGCAGGCTGACTGAATTTCTTAGTCATCTCGTCGATTTTGAAGGTTTGCGTAACCGGTTCAAAATAGTGATAGGTTTTGGGTGTCGATTTATGCAAGGAAAGCAATAACAAACGATAAAAGTGAGTCAGTTTTTTTTCTACTTCAGAAAAATATTGAAACGTTTTAGGCGCTGGTTCTTCTAAGCTTTTAATCCGTCCAATCATCTTAAGGCTACTCATGATTTTTTTAGCGAAAGCTTCATCAAGCAGAGGGTTCTTACCTAAAGAAACCTGCTTAACGGCTTCACCTAACATTTCAGCGGAGTCGATAACCTGCAAAAATACAGGCTGAAGAATCTCTTTTTGCTCTTGGATATGGTTGACCCAATGCAGTAACCGCTGATGATTTTGTCTAATTTTTTTATTGACGCTATTCGGAAAATAATCGATACCTAAAGCGTGAATATCCATATCAACAATCGGTGCTGTCGGTGTCACAAATAGCTTTACAGACATATCAATCCGACGGAAACGTCTGAAATCATTTTTTTCGAACCAAAAAGCCAACGAAACACCCTTTGTATAAAAGTCTTTAATAGATTAATTAAATCACAGATTAGTGATTGTAAGCTAGCTAATAATAAGACTCAGCCTGCAAAAGCATAAAAGATTAACCTTGATCAAATCACAACTTCCGGCTGCCATCCTTGCGCGTTTAAAGCCTCAATCAAATCGTCATCTGGAAAAAACTGATTTTCAGCGTGCGTTTTCATCTGCACCGTCGCAATTTCATTCGTGTAATCGATTACGACAGGTAAGCCTTTTTCTGCTTGATAAGCACCTAACAACACTTGCAACTCATTAATTTTCGTTTGATTTAACGGTTTATCATGAGTATTGACATTAAGTTTGATGGCTCGGGCTTTTTCAATTCGGGCTTCAGCCAAACTCACGACAATTTCAGCATCGAGTTTGATTCCGCCATTAAAAGTGTCTTCGGCCACTTCACCTTGTACCATAACCACCATATCCGGTTTGATGGTTTCTCTAATCGCTTCAAAAACGGTTGGGCGCATCACCACCTCCAAACGAGCCGTCTTGTCATCCAAAGAGATAAAGCCCATGCGTTGGCCGTTACGGGTCACTTTACTGCGCAGTTCAACAACCAGACCCGCTGCGGATACCTTTTTCCATTTTTCAGGACGAAGACTCGCCAAACTATTTGGTACCAGGCGTTTCAGCTCTTCACGATACATATCAATCGGATGACCTGTCATATAGAGGCCTAATGTTTCTTTTTCGCCAGCCAGCCTTAATTTTTCAGGCATTTCAGGCACATCCAGCAATTGTGACTCGCCCGACTCTTCAACCGACAGCATATCGCCAAACAGGTCATTCTGACCCACTTCGTCATTTTTATGCTGTTGCTCAGCTTGCTTAAGCGCCATCGGTAAACTCTGCAGCATGGCATTACGATTGTCATGCAACTCATCGAACGCGCCAGAACGTATCAAGGCTTCAATCACACGCTTATTGGCTTTTTTTCCAGCACGTAAACAGAAATCAAATAAGTCCTTATAGTCGCCCGTCGCTTCTCTTTCGGAAATCACCCCTTCAAGCGCGGCTCCCCCAACCCCCTTGATACCACCAAGGCCGTAATTAACGGTATTTTCCCCAAAGGGTTTAAAGTGAATCTGCCCGGTATTGATGTTTGGTGGCAAGACGGTTAAGCCCATCGCATAACATTCATTCACCATATGAACCACTTTTTCAGTGTTATCCATATCGGATGAAATCTGTGCGGCCATAAACTCCGCTGGATAATGGGTTTTCAACCAAGCCGATTGATAGGAAACCAAGGCGTAGGCAGCCGAGTGAGATTTGTTGAATCCGTAACCGGCAAACTTCTCAACCAAGTCAAAGATTTTCATGGCGAGCTCGCCATCAACCCCAATGCTTTCCGCCCCGTCTTTAAAGACCGAACGCTGTTTAGCCATCTC
Source organism: Thiomicrorhabdus immobilis (assembly GCF_021654855.1). NCBI lineage: Bacteria > Pseudomonadati > Pseudomonadota > Gammaproteobacteria > Thiotrichales > Piscirickettsiaceae > Thiomicrorhabdus > Thiomicrorhabdus immobilis. Next base: position 1,188,607 of record NZ_AP024202.1, on the reverse strand, counting down.
TTCTGGCTTTTTCTTACCCATCGCACGACGAAGCATATCGGCGCCACCCAAGGTGTAGCCGGCTAAAATCTGCGCGATTTGCATTACCTGCTCTTGGTACAAGATAACGCCGTAAGTTGGCGACAGCGTCTCTTTCAACGATTCATGCTGCCACTGTGCGTCTGGATAAGACACCTTCTCTTTACCATGCTTACGGGCGATAAAGTTATCCACCATGCCCGACTCCAACGGACCTGGGCGGAACAGAGCAACCAAAGCGATAATGTCTTCAAAACAGTCAGGTCGTAAGCGCACAATCAAGCTTTGCATCCCGCTTGACTCCAACTGGAATACCCCGGTGGTTTTACCGGTTTTGATTAGGTCAAACGTCGGTTCATCCTGTAAAGGGATACGTGCGATATCAACAAAACCTTCATCACCCGGTTTTTTATTACCGTTAATGGATTGCAATGCCCAATCGATAATCGTCAGCGTTCTTAAGCCCAAGAAGTCGAACTTGACCAGGCCTGCTGTTTCAACATCGTTTTTATCCAACTGGGTGACCACACTCGAACCATCCGGCTCGCACAATACCGGACAAAAGTGATCCAACGGTTTGGGGCCGATGACCACCCCACCAGCATGTTTACCGGTATTACGAACCGTACCTTCGAGTTTGAGCGCCAACTCGAGTAATTGACGAGCATCCTCATCGTTATCGTATTTATTTTGTAGTTCTTCTTCTTTTTCAAGCGCCTCGGCCAACTTGATACCCAATTCGTTCGGGATTAATTTGGCGATGCCATCTACCACGCCATAACCTAAACCAAGCACACGGCCTACGTCACGCACTACGGCTTTGGCGGCCATGGTTCCGTAAGTGACAATCTGCGATACATGATCACGTCCGTAATGGCGTGATACATAATCGATCACCTCGTCACGACGATCCATACAGAAGTCGACATCGAAATCGGGCATGGAGACACGTTCAGGGTTTAAGAAACGCTCGAAAAGCAAGTCATATTGAATCGGGTCTAAATCGGTGATTTTCAACGCATAGGCCACCAAAGAACCGGCACCGGAACCACGACCTGGTCCAACGGGAATCCCCTCGTTTTTACCCCATTGAATGAAATCGGCAACGATTAAGAAGTAACCCGGGAACCCCATTTGCAGGATAATCCCAAGCTCGAACTCTATCCGCTCGTAATACTCTTTATGCTTTACCTCAAACTCCTCTTTGGAGAGGTGTCCAAACAAAAATGCTAGACGCTCATCCAGCCCTTTATGACTTTCAGCAATAAAGAATTCATCAATCGTCATACCTTCCGGCACAGGGAAGTCAGGTAAGAAATAGGTTCCCAGCGTTAAATCAAGCGAGCAGCGTTTCGCGATTTCGACCGTATTGGCAATAGCTTCGGGAATATCCGCAAACAACTCAACCATTTCTTCGGTGGTCTTGAAATATTGTTCTTCTGAGTAGTTTTTAGGGCGACTTTGATCATCAAGAATATAGCCGTCATGAATACAGGTCCGCACCTCATGGGCTTCAAAATCTTCTGGTTTGGCAAAACGCACATCATTAGTGGCCACCACCGGCACTTCATAACGGATTGCCACCTCTATCGCCTGAGCGATATAACTCTCTTCGTTTTCTCGCCCAGTACGTACCAATTCCAAATAGAAACGATCGCCAAAATGGGTTTGCCACCACTTCATTCTACTGGCAACCAAATTCGGCTTTTCGGCCAATAAGGCGACCCCCACATCCCCTTCTCGCCCGCCGGATAACACAATCAAGCCATCATTGAATTCAGCCAGCCACTCCCGCTTAATCAGAGCAAGCATATGGTTGTTATACAATTTCTGGTTATGTAGGTAACTCTGGGAGATTAGATGCGAGAGATTAAGGTAGCCTTGTGGGTTTTGGCAAAGTAAAACCGTTTTAAAGACTTCACCCGATTGATCCTCGATATACACATCCGCACCGATAATGGGCTTGATTCCCGCGCCCATTGCCGCGTTATAGAACTTAACCAAGGCAAACAGATTATTCTGATCGGTCAACGCCATGGCAGGCTGCTCACAACCTTGGGTCAATGCTATTAAGGGTTTAATTCCTAAAGTACTATCAACAACGGAATATTCTGAATGGACGTGTAGATGAACAAATTGGGTCATAAATTAGATTCGATGAATGTTTAATATCTCACGCAATACATTAAGCCGTCACTGAGTCACCAGGCCTGGTGACTTTTCCGATGAAAAGCTTGATCCGCTAATAAGTTTGCTATTCATTAGCCCGCTTTTTCATTATTTTTTAGGCTATGCGTGATATCAAAAATAGGTTAATTATTTAATTATGATATTCTATCTTATCTTGAGAAAGCCTAGCGATTAGTTCCAATAAAAATTGTATTGGAATGCTAAAAAATCATTTAGCGGTACTTTTCTATTTAGTGAATTTAACAAACTACAACACTCCTATCATTGAGTGGTAACAGCAAAGAAACCTCCTTAAAGAACATTTATGAGCAGCAACCCTAATTTAGTTCCTTTTTGGCTCGACCCTAAACCGGTTGGCTTCCCACCCAGCAATTTGGCGATGAAAGACCCAGATGGCTTACTGGCTGTCGGGGCTGCTTTAACCCCTGAATGGCTATTAATGGCGTATAGCAAAGGAATCTTTCCTTGGTTTAACCCTGGTGAGCCTATCTTATGGTGGACCCCCAACCCTCGTAGTGTCCTGTTTATCGAAAGACTCAAAATTCACCGAAGCTTAAGAAAAACCATTAACAAATACCTCAAGGAAAAACATCTGGAAGTTACCTTTGACAAAGACTTTACCGCCGTCATGCAAGCTTGCTCAGAAGTTCCCAGAGAGGGGCAAGACGGCACTTGGATTAGTCCAGAGATGCTTGCCGCTTATACCGCACTTCATAATATAGGCCACGCGCACTCTGTTGAAGTTTGGATTGACAATGAACTGGCTGGCGGACTGTATGGTGTTGCGATTGGCAAGATGTTTTATGGCGAATCGATGTTTGCCAAACAGACAGATGCTTCAAAGATTGCTTTAGTCGCTTTGGCTCTACAATTAAAACAGTGGGGCTTTTCTCTTATCGATACCCAAGTCGAAACGCCGCACCTTAACAGTTTAGGTGCTGAATTGATCAGCAGAAACCGTTTTGAGGAACATATCTCCGAACTGACACTACAAACCTTCCCTCCCCAAAAATGGCAGTTGAACCCCAATTGGCCGCAGTGGATCGCTTCTCACATTCAAAACAGAGCTCCCTGACTGTCAACACCCTCTCTTTACAGCTACCAAACCTCTCTAGATAACATCAACCATTATTAATCATTGGCGTTTTCATTCTTAAGCGTTGTAGAATGAACTACAGTCGCAAATGGGAGTTAATGATGTACCGTCACCCAGGAAATCGTCCACGCTTTTTGAGTTTAACGGCTTTTAAGTTCCCGTTAAATGCCAAACTGTCGGCTCTGCACCGAATCACCGGTTTGATACTCATTATTAGCCTTCTTGGTTATCTCGCTTTAGCCCAGCTGATTATTTTTCATCCGATCGTCACTATGGACAGCATTCACGACCACTGTTTCATTAACTGCTTGAACTCGGTATTTTGGTCAGCTATCAGCTTTCATTGGCTCAGTGGTATCCGCCATCTATTTGCCGAACACTTCATCCAACCTCATAGCTATCGATTGATCAATAGTGCAAAAATCAGTTACTTACTATTAAGCATTTGGGGGTTGTTAACGGTGTTTATTAGCTACCAGGCCTGGTCATAAAAAATTATCAAAGATATGAAGAGGTAAGACAATGCAATTAACGGGAGTTAAAGCACATATTTGGCAACGAATAAGCGCCATTTACCTAGCGTTGTATTTTCCGTTACTTTTTTGGCAGAGCCACTCAATCAACCTGCTGGAAACACCCTCTTTTAAAAACTGGATCGAACAAGTTTTCACCCCCGCTTTCACCCTGGCTAGCTTGTTAGCATTCGGCTTACTGATTAGCCATGCTTGGGTGGGTTTAAGAGACATCATGATTGATTATTTGCCTGCCAATCGAGTCCGATTTTGGTTATGGCTATATGCGCTATTTTTGAGTTTTATCTGTATTGATGTCATCGCGCTGATTGCTTGGGCTGTCATCCCGGCGTTCCAACCATAACCAGCAACTTGACCACTAAACCAAGAGATTTTAGCCAACATGCCCAAAAGCTCCACCAACAACCCGGCTACCAAAAACCTATTAGAAAATACCTTGTCATTTGATGCGGTGATTGTCGGTGCCGGTGGCGCCGGCTTGCGAGCCGCATTACAACTTGCCGAGTCCGGCCACAAAATCGCGGTGGTCTCCAAGGTTTTTCCTACACGCTCACATACCGTAGCGGCTCAAGGCGGGATTAATGCCGCATTAGGCAATGTCACGCCGGATAACTGGCAGTGGCACATGTATGACACAATCAAAGGCAGTGACTATTTAGGTGACCAGGACGCGATTGAGTACATGTGCCAGGAAGCCGCCGAAATCGTTAGAGAGCTCGAACACTTTGGTGTGCCGTTTTCCCGTTTAGAGAATGGCAAAATCTATCAACGGGCTTTTGGCGGACAGAGCCAAAATTATGGCGAAGACCAAGCTCACAGAACCTGTGCCGCCGCCGACCGCACCGGCCATGCGATTTTACATTCACTATATCAACAGAACATCCGTCTGGGCACCACCATTTTTGAAGAGTTCTATGCCATTGACTTACTTAAAGATACCCAAGGAGCCATTAACGGCATCATGGTTATGAACATTCATAACAGCGAATATCAAATCCTTAAAAGCCCCAATATTCTTTTAGCCACCGGCGGTGCCGGGCAAGTTTTCAGAACCAATACCAATGCAGGCATCAATACCGGCGATGGTTTGGGCATGGTTTTAAGAGCCGGCTATACATTGCAAGATATGGAATTTTGGCAGTTCCACCCAACAGGGGTTGCCGGAAAAGGCATGTTGATTTCTGAAGCCGCTCGCGGTGAAGGTGGGGTTTTGCGCAATGCGTCTGGAGAAGCGTTCATGGAAAAATATGCACCCCACGTTAAAGACCTTGCTTCCAGAGATGTGGTGTCACGCGCCATTGCCGTCGAAGTACAACAGGGGCGCGGTTGCGGTCCAAATAAAGACCATGTTTTACTTGATTTGACCCATTTAGATGGCGAAGTCATAAAAAACCGCCTGCCGGGCATTCGCGACATAAGCATCACCTTTGCAGGCATAGACCCTATCGAACAAGCCGTCCCCGTTTTCCCAACATGTCATTATATGATGGGCGGCATTCCTACCAACCTCAAAGGCCAGGTAATCACACCAAACCAAGACAACTCACAACAAGTCGTAAAAGGCTTGTACGCGGTGGGTGAATGCGCCTGTGTCTCGGTGCATGGCGCCAATCGCCTTGGAGGCAACTCGCTTTTGGATATAGTGGTATTTGGCCGTAAAGCCGCACAAACCATCTCCGAACAAATCGCCTTAAGCCCCGCGAACCACCAAGCCGAGTTGGATACAGCATCTTTACAACAGGTCATGGAACGTATAGAGCGTTGGCACAATGCCGTTGATAATTCAGTCGATAATCTAGTCGACAACTCAATCAACAATTCAGAAGACCACAACAAACCACCCATTAGCGATAGCGTTGCATTAATCAAAAAAGACCTGCAAAAAATCATGGAACAAGGCTGTGGTGTGTTTAGGGAAGAATCTTCAATGCGGCATGCCTTGCAACAACTGCCCTTTATCGAAAAACGTCTACAGACGGTGTGTTTAACCGATGATAGCGATATCTTTAACTTAGAACGACTCTCCGCCTTAGAATTGGAAAACCTTTTGGCGATTGCTTTTGCCACCGCCAACTCCGCCTTAGCTCGCCAAGAAAGTCGCGGTGCACATTCGCGTATTGATTATCAACAACGAGATGACCAGGCCTGGTTAAAACATACTTTATACAATCATCAAACTCGCAGTTTAAGTTATAAAGAGGTTAACCTTAACCCAATAAGCCGCGAACCGTTCACCCCGAAAAAACGGGAATATTGATATGAGCGACGTCAACACCAGGATTTTAAGGAGCCGCCGTGAAACTGATTATTAATCGCTATAACCCAGAAAATGATCAAGCGCCATACGAGCAATTTTTTGAGGTTGATGACGCTCTGATTCAGCCAGATACCATGCTACTTGAGGTGTTGCAAATGGTTCGTGAACAAGACCCATCGCTGGGTTTTCGTTCTTCCTGTCAGGAAGGCGTATGCGGATCGGATGGTATGAATGTGAACGGTAAAAACCATTTAAGCTGCATAACGCCCGTTACATCACTCAAACAGCCGATAGTGATTAAACCGTTGCCCGGCCTGCCTATCATTAAAGACCTGATCATAGACATGAAGCTGTTTTACCAGCAGTACCAAGACGTCAAGCCTTTCCTACAAGCCACTCCACTAAACCCATCACAAGAACACCTACAAACACCTAAAGAGCGAGCCAAACTGGATGGTAGCTATGAATGCATTCTCTGTGGTTGTTGCTCGACCAGCTGCCCCTCTTTTTGGTGGAATCCCGATCAATTTTCCGGGCCTGCCGCCTTATTAGCCGCCAGTCGTTTTGTGATAGATTCACGCGACATCAAACACATTGAACGATTAAAAGAACTCGACAGCCCAACCAAAACCTTTCGTTGTCGCCATATTCAGAACTGCACCGATGCCTGCCCAAAAGGCTTAAATCCAAGTCGAGCCATCCAAGAGCTTAAATCTATCATGGTTAAAGAGTCTTAAAAATGACTATGCACAAAACAGATGATTCACACCGTAATCCTCCTGAACAAATTAACCAGGCCTGGTTAAATTCTGCAGGACACACAATCGAAACGCCAGAAAGCCCCTCAGAATTCATTATTTGGCAAAAACAAAGTTTATTCCTCTGCAAACGTGGAAATTTAGAGACCGAACTGCTTTTGCAAAGTTATATTCATTCTTTAAAACCGCCCTTAGCTATTGAAAAGGTTGAATTAATCAACCAACTACTACAAGAGAGTGAACAAAACCTGTTTCACTGGCTACTCCTTGTAGAAGCCAGCAATCTGCAATCGGTAAGACCGCTTCCAAAGGTCTATCTACAACTGATTGATGAAATAAGAGATAATTATTTGAATTCAAACAAGTAAATTTGTTATAATCCGCGCACAATTTTTCTATAGAAAGGGTTTAAACAAGCATATGGCAAAACAAGACGTAATTGAATTCGACGGTGTCGTTCTAGAAACTTTACCTAACACCATGTTCAAAGTGGAGTTAGAAAACGGACACCAAATCTTAGCGCACATCTCAGGACGTATGCGTAAAAACTATATCCGAATTCTTGCCGGCGATGCTGTTAAAGTTGAATTAACACCTTACGACCTAACTAAAGGGCGTATCACTTACCGCGGTAAATAAGCCCGGTCAGTTAGCTAAAAACCTTTCTAAAATAAAAAACCCCTTAATGTGGAATACATTAAGGGGTTTTTTATTGCCTGACCATCAAGGTCAACCGATAAGTTCTAGCGACCCAGCCTCTTTCACAGAAGTGCTTTCAATGTGAAACGAAAGCGCTCGGGCTTCAGCCAAGGCGGCTAACGCCTTAGGTTTTGACAGTCAAAGCTTTTCAAACGTCAACGCATCATCTTTACAATCAATAAAGACTTCACCACCCTGCTGAAGTTCACCAAACAACAACTTTTCCGCCAATGGTTGCTTGACCTTCTCTTGCACTAAACGCTCCATCGGTCTTGCCCCCATAAGTGGGTCATAGCCTTTTTTGGCCAACCAAGAACGCGCCGCATCACTGATTTTAAGACTGACTTTTTTATCCGCCAAAGCGTTCTCTAACGCGTAGATGAACTTGTTCACCACCGATGTCATCGACGCTTCTGAGAGACGATTGAACTGGATAATGCCATCTAAACGGTTTCTGAATTCTGGAGTAAAGACCTTTTTGAGTTCAGCATCAAAATCCATTGTGTGGTCTTGAGTGGTAAAGCCCATACTCGACCTCGCCATCTGCTCAGCACCCACGTTAGACGTCATAATCAAGGTGATATTCCTGAAATCCGCCTTACGTCCATTATTATCGGTCAGAGTTCCATGATCCATGACTTGCAACAATAGATTGAATACATCAGGATGAGCTTTTTCAATCTCATCCAACAACACCACCGAGTGCGGATTTTTGGTCACCGCTTCGGTCAGCAGGCCACCTTGGTCATACCCCACATAACCAGGGGGCGCACCAATCAATCTGGAAACGGTATGTCTTTCCATGTATTCAGACATGTCAAAACGCAACATCTCAACACCCATATGATTGGCCAATTGCTGACTCAGTTCGGTTTTACCTACACCGGTAGGCCCGGCGAATAAAAACGATGCCGTCGGTTTATTCGGATTATTCAACCCGGAACGCGCTAAATGAATCGCTGCGGTCAATTTCTCAATGGCATGGTCTTGTCCGAACACCACACGCTTTAAATTCGCCTCTAGATCAAAAAGTTTATCTTTCTCTTTTTGGGTGATCTGCGACACCGGAATACGGGCAATACTCGCAACCACCTGTTGCACTTCATGCACGCCAATCTGTTTTTTGCGTTTACTGGCAACCGTTAAAGCTTGTTTGGCACCCGCTTCATCAATCACATCAATCGCTTTATCAGGTAAGTGGCGATCCGTTAAATAACGTGCCGACAATGCCACCGCTTCTTTGAGGGCTGGCAAAGTGTATTTCACATTATGGTGTTCTTCGTACTTCGATTTTAGCCCCTTGAGAATTTCAAAACTCTCTTGATGACTCGGTTCTTTGACATCGACCTTTTGGAAACGACGCGCCAAAGCGCGATCTTTTTCAAAGACACCACGATACTCTTCATAAGTGGTTGCCCCTACACAACGTAAGCGCCCCGATGAAAGCGACGGTTTCATCAAATTAGACGCATCCATCGCGCCGCCTTGAACCGCTCCAGCGCCGATGACCGTATGAATTTCATCGATAAACAAAATCGCGTGCTGTTCATTCTCCAATGCTTTCAACAACGCTTTAAAACGTTTCTCAAAATCACCACGGTAGCGTGTGCCCGCCAACAAAGCCCCCATATCCAAACTATATACCACAGCATCGGATAAGGATTCAGGCACATTTTTATGTACGATTTGATAAGCCAAACCCTCGGCAACCGCGGTCTTACCCACGCCTGGCTCTCCCACTAACAAAGGGTTGTTTTTACGGCGACGACTCAATACCTCCAAGGTACGATTCAGTTCCCATTCTCGACCGATAATCGGATCGATTTTACCTTCCACAACCGCTTGGTTGAGATTGCTGGTAAAGCTTTCCAAAGGCGACTTTTTGGCCTCACCTTCAGAACCCAGTTGGGCTTCATCTTCATTAGTGGCAGGCAGGTAGTCATCACTTTCGGCAGCGGTAACGCCGTGTGATAAGAAACTCAATACATCCACCCTTTCCACACCGTTACTTTCTAGAAGATACACGGCTTGTGAATCCTGTTCCGCATACAGAGAAGCCAATACATGCACCGCGGTGACCTCTGGATAGCCATTAGACTGAACCAGGTAAATCGCACGCTCAATCACACGCTGAAAACTCATGGTAGGCTGTAATTCATCCGGTTTGCGCGAGACCATCTCAGACTCTAAAAACTTCTCCAAACCTTCTTCTATATTAACCACGTCCGCGCCACAAGCATTGATAACCTCTTGCACAGCCGGCACACCAAGCATCTCCAACAGCAAGTGCTCTAAAGTGACAAACTCATGTTCATATTCATGTGCAACGCTAAAGGCATTGCTCAGAGTCATTTGTAATTCTTTACTTAACATATTTTTTGACCCTTTTGCTTACGCAACCTCTAATTGGCACATTAATGGATGTTGATTCTGACGAGAATAACTGTTTACTTGTTGAACTTTCATTTCAGCCACCTCGCGACTATAAACACCACAAACGCCTTTTCCGTCATGATGCACCGCCAGCATAATCGCATTGGCTTTAAGTTCATCCAGACCAAAGAAACGTTGCAACACCTCCACCACAAATTCCATCGGTGTGTAATCATCGTTCATCAATACCACTTGATAACGTTTCGGTGGCTTAACTTTTGGTTTGGCATGTTCTAACAGTAAATTACCGTCATCGTGCTCGGGTGAATAAGGCATTTAATCTCTTTCTTTCTGTTATTTTTATATCAATTTCATTAACAATATTTCGACAAGGTACGATTGACTCATCGGCTTTGGCTTATTTGAAACTTAAGCAAAAACAGTTCCTTTAAGGCGGAAACCATCATCAATTTAGGTAATTAAGTCCAGTTCGGAGCTTGTCGTCAAATTAAAGTTTGAATTCCATTGGTTATAATTCGTTTCAATTTAAATAGGGTTCAATGAGGTAAAATTCAAGCTAACTGGCAATTAATCTTACATACAAATCGCCTGCTGGAGTAACCTCATCCGCCGGCAACCCCATTCCATCAACTTTAATGAATTTTTCTGCGGAGTAATTTTCTGGAATTTGCAATTCTACTTTACCACTAACCACATCCAACCTAATGGCTTCTCCAGGTTTGATCAAAGCCTTAGGAACCGTAAAACTACCATAAATATCGCCGTTTAGTAGCTTATAACGCACACTATCTATCTTAATGGTGAATTTAACCAAAAAATTGCCCGGTTTACCCCCAAACAAACCGCTATAACCCTTTCCTTCCAAACGGAACGTTTTCTCCTCAAAGGCCTCACGAGTGAATTTCATATTCAACTTCAAGCCGGGAATATAGAAATGACCTAAAGACAACAAGCGAATTGCGTAACGTAAGGTCAATGGATAATTGATTACCCGATCCTTACCATTGATTGGCTTTTGTGAACGGTATGCCGAATAATTTGCAGATCCGCGCTGTTGTTGATTAGCTCCTGCCTTTGATTCAGCTGACGATTTCTTTTGCTCGGCATCGGCTGTAAAACCAGAAGGATTGGATTGGGGTTCTTCCGGCGTTTGCTTATCAACCTTCGATTTAACGTTTTGAGCTCTGATTTTACGAAGATTGAACTCATGACAGTAACTATCTCGATACTTACTTAGAATTTCATAAGCAAAGGCGATATCCTGAAAACGGCTTTGTGCATCATGGATTTTTGAAACATCGGGGTGGTAGCGCCGTGCCATTTTACGGTAGGCAAGCTTTACGGTCTTGGAACAAGCGCCATAATGCACTCCCAGCACCGCAAAATAATCCACACTCACATCGTAATTGACTCTCAATATTGCCTCTAATTTTCGACTTCGATACCTACTTAAAACTGTAGCAATTCTAACCTTATCACCACTAAAAAAAAAGCGCGGAGATAGAAGTATAAAAGCCGATTCCATTATCTTCTGAATTAACCGCTCCCATAGAATGAAAATGGCTGACCAATATTAGATTTATCTCCTACATCCTGAGTGGTATTTAATGACTTTTAGGCGCATTTAAGGCATAATACGCACCCAAAATTGAATATTAAAAATTATATAAGAGTGCTTTGCTAGAGCCATGGCTGAAAGCGAAGCACTCTTTAAGTGTAAAGGAATTCCAATGAGTGTAGAACAAGCTTTAATCGCACGTAGCGGCAACAAATGTGAACTTTGTGGTTCAGAACATGACCTATCCGTTTTTGAAGTTGCTCCAAGTGATGGCTCAGAAGAGCAAGCGGTTTTAGTCTGTGGTACTTGTAAAGCACAAATGGAAGACCCATCGACCCTTGATGCGAATCACTGGCGTTGTCTGAATGACAGCATGTGGTCCCCTACCCCTGCGGTTCAGGTTCTTTCATACCGTATGCTTCACGCTCTAAGAGCGGAAGGTTGGCCGCAAGACCTATTAGACATGATGTACCTTGATGATGAAACCAAAGCTTGGGCGGATGCAGGTTTGGCTTCGGACGATGAAGATACCGTTCCAACCAAGGACAGTAATGGGACTATTCTGAATGAAGGTGATGATGTCACCCTAATTAAGGACTTGGATGTTAAAGGGGCTAACTTTACGGCTAAGCGTGGTACTTTAGTGAAAAACATCCACTTGACCGACAATCCGTTACACATTGAAGGTAAAGTAAATGGAACTCAAATCGTACTGGTTTCTGCTTTCTTGAAAAAAGCCTAAATCAATACTCGCCACACGCCAATGCTAACCTTTTCGGTTAGCATTCCACCAACCCCTCGTACTCATCTATAAAAAAATATATCTAAACTCTTTGCGAAACCACGACAATTTACGCTAATGAATGCGGTAAATGCCCTCGTATTTCTGCCGGCGTCTGCGTCACAATATTTTTACCTAAAGAAAAAGCGATATGCTTTTCAACAGCTTTACTGAAAGCGTTTCTCAACTCCCCTAAAAATGCCGGAGCGGCGACCACAAACAGTTTTTCGAATTTATTCTGATTAAATTCATCATTTAACTGTTTAGCGATGCGTTTGGCAAAATCAATACTCTCTTGCTCTTTGGGAGAGACTTCTGCCGAGTAAGCATGATTACCTCCGTTACGACCGTCATTTATACGCCCAGCCGAATCGCTTACTAATTCACGCTCATGTTGTAACCCTTCATAATGGAAGAAATCTTCAATTTCAATCAATTCAGAAGCCGAGTTTTCCGTTGTAAAAATACGTGCATTACTGCTATCTGCTACAAGAATCCAAATAGGTTTCATTAGCCTCTCCTTAAACTTAAGTTTATGAATATCTTTATCAACGCTCTATATCAGAGCCTTTTGTAGTGAATTGAATAGACAACACTACCATCCCGATTGTACGCCTCTTAAAAAGAAACTTCTAACATATTGATATAAAAATGATTTCGATTAAAAACCGAGGTTGCATGGAATAAGGCGGTGAAACAGCCATGCAAAACGATGAATGCATGGCAAAGCAAAAGACTAAGGCGAGATTGAAAGCGGGCTGACCATAAATATGGATCAGGCAAAACTTGTCCGAATAGAAAAAAAGACCCTACGACACCTCAAAATGACTCATATATAACGTGAATATATTTACGAGAATATATGTACTTGAATAGAGAAGCCGAAGATTTTTAACAAAAAATCATTCAGCTACAGACTCAATTTCAGGCTTTTCGGATAAAAGCGCCTCATTGTCATCGATTTCTTGGTTAACCTCTATGCGATCGGCCTTGGCGATATAAGGCTCTTTATTTTTAGGAAAGCGTTTTGCCTTGGCTTTTTTTAGCTTTTTTTCAAACTTTTGGCGTATTTTTTTCTGTCTATTCATCTAGTGAGCCTATTAACGAGTGTTTATTTAAGAGGATTTTAGTTCAAAACTTCCTACAAAATGATGGAATTGTGTAAAATTTACGCTTCGTAAAATTTCAATGGAGCATTAATAATGGGAAGAGCCTACCAAAACCGCAAGGAATCAATGGCAAAAACCTCAGATCAAAAGGCTAAGGTTTACAGTAAATACAGCCGTGAAATCTATGTGTGTGCCAAATCCGGAGGTGTTGAGACGGAAGGTAACTTAGCCCTACAAGGTTTAATCGATAGAGCTAAAAAAGACCAAGTTCCTGCTCATGTTATTGAGAAAGCGATTGAGAAAGCCAAAGGCGGCGGTGGCGAAGACTTCTCTCCTGCCCGTTATGAAGGTTACGGCCCTGGCAACACCATGGTTATCGTTGAATGTTTGACTGACAACCCAAACCGTACTTTCGGTGATGTACGTCACTGTTTCACTAAAACAAACTGTAAAATCGGTACACAAGGCAGTGTTTCCCATATGTTTGATCATTCGGCAATCTTCGTATTTGCTGGTGATGATGAAGAACCTGTACTTGAAGCGTTATTGATGGCCGATGTCGATGTCAACGATATCGAAGCGGATGATGGAAAGATCAGTGTGTTCGTTCCCCATACTGAGTATGCAAAAGCCAAAAACGCCCTAAAAGACGCTTTCCCTGAAATTGAGTTTGAAGTGGATGAAATTCAATTCTTAGCGCAAATTCCAAAACCGATTGAAGGTGAAGACTTGGCGATGTTCCAGAAATTCATCGGACTTTTAGAAGATTTAGACGATGTGCAAAACGTCTATTATGATGCGGAATTTTAAGCTGAGTTCTTGAAGCTTAATTTTAAGCGTACCTTTTAGCGCACCGAGCCGTCTTTACCAAAAACCCTTAAACTAAGTTAAATAAACTAACTTAATTTAAGGGTTTTTTCTTGTGGCACATTCTGCTAATAAATCGCCCGTTCAAGTCTGCTGTAAGGTTTGTAAAATCACTTCGCAGTCACCCTTTTCAGTCGTGATAAACGCCGAGTCATCACTGATGGTAACTGAAATTTCACTGGTTCTATCCACCAGGCCTGCCAGGGTTTGAATCTGCTGATTGTCAAAACGATAAAAACTCGCCTCCAACTGACTGAACTTGGCCTTGCCCTGCTGCCACCAAACATCCGACTTGCTGTTAAAGCTGTACACTTTGACTTCTCTGGCTAGGTTTTTGGCTTTTTTAATGCGTTCAAACGCCGGCTCACCAATATCAATCCATAACATTAATTGGTCATCCAAGGTTTTCACCCAGATATCCGGATCTTCAATCGCACTCAAGCCTTTGGTGAACTCCAAAAACTCTTGGGTATTCAAACAGTAAGCTAAAAAACGCGCCATCATGCGTTCAAGATTTTCTGACGGGTGCATCGCGATGGTTAGATTAAATGAATCGTAAACATGGCGATCCATATCTGACAAAGAGGTACGAAATTTATAAATAGTCGGTTTTAACGCCACGCTAATGCCTTTATGTGAATGGTATTGATAGATGATGGCGCGTAGTTTAACAGAGACGCGTTAATAAATTGGTTTTGCTTGATAATAGCGTGCCAAAGAGCAGCAAAGAGGCGTCTAATCGGAAAATTAATTTAAACCAACCAGGCCTGGTAGGTTACTTGATATTACCTTTTATTAACTTTTAGCCAGCTCTTGAAGAAAGCTCACCACCTCTTGCATCGAGCCGCTAAAGGCGACCTTATGTTGACGTTTTTGCATTTGATAATCGTACATAGGGTCATAGTATTCAACCAATAAGGTTTCTATCCAGGCCTGGTGATACTCGGTTGAAGCTTGCTGGATTTGGTATTGCATGGCGTCTTCGAACTGTTTAAGCACACGCTGATAACGCTCACCCCCCAAACGCTTTTGAATACGCTGTAGCGCCGCCAACATAAATGTCGTCCAGGCATCCAGCGTTGGGTACTCTTGCTGGGCCTCTATCACATACTCATCCAAAGTAATGGCAATTCGTTCTGCCAATGGCGTTTCCACCACAACCCGCTCACCGCCTTTTAAAAAATCGAACAACTCTTTAGACAGGTTCACAGAACCGATATTCCGCCCCTCGTCTTCGATAATGAGTTGTTTTGCCTGCGTTTCCAAAAAACGGATCAGACTCATGGAAAGATTGTTTTCAAAATTGATTTGAGTGGGTTGTGGAGTGGCATGACGACCAAACGCCGAACCGCGATGATGTGCCAAACCTTCCAAATCAATGGTGTTTTGCAACTGCTGAATCACCAAGGTTTTACCCGAACCGGTTCGCCCGGCCAACACAATCGGTTGAATATCCAACTGTTGAAACTGTTGGGGAACAGACTCCATAAAATCAATCAAATAACGTCTAAAGGCTTTATAACCGCCCTTTAAACGCACAATTTCACGACCGCTGTCTTTTAACCATTGTTGTGAAATTTTCGAACGCATCCCGCCTCTAAAACAGTAGAGCAAGGCATCAGAATGTTGATCCATAAACGCCGCCCAAGCATCTACTCTTGGCGTACGAGTGGCTTCATTAACTAATTGATGACCCAATTTAACGGCTGCGGCATTACCGTGTTGTTTATAACAAATCCCCACTTTATGGCGCTCTTCGTCATTCATCAGCGGCAAATTGATTGAGCTAGCAAACGCACCTTGTTCAAACTCAACCGGAGCACGTACATCAATCAACGGTGTGTTGTTCAAGACAATCGATTTGAAATCGTCGGTTTGCGGTAATTCGGTGGTAAATTCAGTTAAGTTAACCGCCATTAAAGCACCTCAACACAATGGCTTTGCGAACTGGCCGCCACCGTTTTACCGATAGACTGTAACGTTAATCCATGTTGTTCAGCGACTTGTTTAAATTCCGCTATCGCATCCGCTCTTACCGCCGCCAGTAAACCGCCTGAAGTCTGAGGATCACATAAAATCATTTTTTGGGTTTCGTCCAACTGTTCTGTTGTGGCACTTTTCACCTTATGACCGTAACTATCAAAGTTTCTTAAGGTTCCGCCAGGCGTACAGCCTTGCGCTAAATAATCCAAAACATGCGGTAAGATTGGCAACTTATCAAATTCAATCTGCGCGGCGATATCACTGCCCTCGCAAATTTCAATCAGATGACCCAATACGCCAAATCCGGTGACATCGGTTAAAGCGGTAACGCCCGCTATTTTGGCAAATTCACTGCCAGGCTTATTCAAGGTCGTCATCGCTTCAATCGCCATTTGCATGTGTTCTGGCTGAATTTTCTTCTGTTTTTGCGCTGTGGTTAAAATCCCGATGCCAACCGGTTTGGTTAAGAACAGTTCACAATCCACTTCTGCGGAGGCATTACGTTTCAAGTGTCGGTTGTCTACGATTCCGGTCACCGCCAAACCAAAAATCGGTTCGGGCGCGTCAATCGAATGGCCGCCCGCCAACGGAATCCCGGCGGCTTCACAGGTAGCGCGACCACCTTCAATCACTTGCTGCCCCACTTCTGCCGGTAACTTGTCAATCGGCCAACCAAAAATCGCAATGGCCATCAACGGCTTGCCACCCATAGCGTAAATATCGCTAATCGCATTGGTAGCGGCGATCTGTCCAAAGGTGTATGGATCATCAACTATCGGCATAAAGAAATCGGTGGTGCTTAATACCGAGGTGCCGTTGCCCAAATCAAATGCGGCGGCATCGTCTTTAGTGCTATTGCCCACCAATAAATTTGGGTTTGGCGCAATCTGCATCGAGGTTTTTAGAATGCTATCCAAAACTTTAGGCGAAATCTTACAGCCACACCCAGCTCCATGACTGTATTCAGTCAATTTAATCAATTGCGCGTCATTCTGAGTTGTGTTTTGCATGTAAATCTTCCTAAGTTTGAATCGGTTCTATTTAAACGACCAGGCCTGGTCGCTTTAGTAAAGTCCTGGAATGTTAAAAAGCAAGCCACTATCCCGCTTGCATTTTTAGAATTTCAGCCACATCGATTTCATGCGGATAGCGTGCAAAATGGCTCTCTTTTTCGGCAATCGCCAGCATGGACATACGGTCGGCTAATTCGTTGCCTTCCACACCAACGTGGCCATTCACGTGCAGCACTTGAATCTTATCTTTTAACTGTTGATGTAAGGCGAACATCTCTTTGATCAATTCTAAATTTTTAATTTCGCCACCGGCTTTTTTCCAGCCTTTTTTCTGCCAACCGATTGCCCATTGGGTCACGCATTGAATCGCATACTTCGAGTCACAGAAAATCGCTACCGATCGGCTCTTATTACTCTCAATTTGCGCCATCATCAACGCCTGATGCAACGCATTCAATTCAGCCGTATTGTTGGTTCCCATCGGGTTATACAATCCATACCAAAGCTCAGCAATCTGCTCATTACCGTCTACCGTCCGGTACACAGCCATACCCGAACCCGCTTGCCCCGGATTGGGGTCACAACCACCGTCGGTAAAGATTTTAATATCAAGAGACATTTTGGCGATTTCTGCCGCTGTATAGGTTTTGATGGTATTGGGTTTGGTTGCCGATTGGGCTGTGGCTTTTTTAACCGTTGCGCTTTTTTTAGCACCTGACGTACTGTGTGTGCCCACAAAAGCTTGCTCGGCTTCCGCTAAGCTCGGAAAGGATTTGTATTTCGCTCCGGCAAACTTATCGACCTGCTTTTTACAGCTATCCCAATCGGTATAAATTCCGGGGGTTCTCCCTTGCCAAACCACATAAAACTTTTTTGCCATGCTTAAATTAAACTCACTCTTCTGTTCACTTTATTAATCTTGTTGTTCTGCTTCACGCAATCGTTCTTGGCGTTTTTGCTCGGCTTCAAAAGCGGCTTTGATTTCCTCCATAACCGAGTCCACATCGGCATTATGTTCAACCTCATCAAACTGACCGGTCAACTCAATATCCGCACTGAGTTCACCCGCTTCAAACAACGCCCAAATCTCTTTGGCGTATTGGGTGTCTTTTAATTCCGGGGCAAATTGGGCGTAATAGTTGGTGATGTTATCCACGTCACGAGTCAACATGCGCTTGGCATTATTGTTGGCCGCCGCATCCACCGCTTGCGGCAAATCAATCACCACCGGTCCATAGTCGTCGACCAACACGTTGAACTCCGATAAATCGCCATGAATCAAACCAACCGACAACATCAACATGATGTTGTGCATCATCTCTGCGTGGTCTTCTCGCGCTTGCTCGGCACTCATCGAGACATCATTCAATCTTGGTGCCACATCGCCGTTTTCATCGGTAATCAACTCCATCAACAACACGCCATCAAAACAACCATAAGGCTGAGGAACCCGCACTCCAGCCGCGGCTAATTTATAGAGCGCATCCACCTCGGCGTTTTGCCAAACCTCTTCTTGCTGTTGACGACCGAACTTAGAGCCTTTTTGCATGGCTCGACCACGACGACTATTGCGAACCTTACGGCCTTCTTGGTATTCAACCGCTTTTTTAAAGCTGCGTTTACTGGCCTCTTTATAGACTTTGGCGCATCGTATTTCATTTCCACAGCGCACCATAAAGACATCGGCTTCTTTACCGCTCATCAGGCGACGAATCACTTCATCAACCAGACCATCTTCAATTAGGGGGAGAATTCTTTTTGGCGTTTTCATAACGAATAATAATTATCTGTAGAAAGGTGAAATAAAATTATAAAACAACGCCGCCCATGATACACCGCCTAACGCTATTATTGGCAGTTTGTTAATGGCTTTTTATTGGAGAAATCGACCGATTCAAGCCTATTTTGCGATGGGATTTTGCTTATAAAAAAGCGAGAGTTGCTGATAGACTTTTGGATAAGTTCGATATAACAACAAAGGCGCTTCAAAAAAGTATTCAGTCGCTACTGCAAAAAACTCGGCTGGATTGGTCGCAGCATAAGGATTGATGGCCGTTGGCTTGCCATGCTGTATCCGTCGGTTCAAATCTTCAAAGGCATTTTCAAAGGCTGCAAACCATTGCTTCTCACTCATATTCTTATGCAACGGTGGATGTCCATTGGTATCGCCATCCAACATATCCAGCTTATGCGCCATTTCATGCATCAACACTTGATTGGCGTAGGCGCGTAAAGGGTGTGGATGGTCATCTTGCCAGTTAATGACAATCCCTCCTTGGTATTGGGTTTCACCACTTTCAATCGCAGCCCGGCTCAGCAAAATGCCATTAAAACCCAGCACGTTTTCTCGCCCATTATGAAACGGGGTCGGGTAAACCAAAATCTGCTGCCAGTTTCTCAACCAATCTAAAGAGAGGTCATCTTCCATCGACTCCAACCCAAAAACCATCATTGCGACTTGAGTGGCAATCATGGTTTGAATTTCATCGGTCAGCTCCATGCCTTGCACAGCCACAATAGACTTAACCCGCAACACCTCACTGGCCAACAGTCTAATTTGCATGCGTTCAGTAGTACGATACCGTTGCATAAGCGGCATTTTAGCGATAGTTTTGTGCCACAACCGCAGAGGGATTTTGCTGTTTCTAAGACGGTTCGATAAGATAAAACGCCTTACTTTATTTAGTAAATTCATTTAGAGATTCTCAATCTAAGAGTTGTGGCAATATATCACTACAAGCGCGTTTATTATCGACAGAATTTGACTTTTAATCGTAGCTAGGTGATTCTTTAATTTTTAAACTTATCCGTTGGCTGAGCATGACAAATCAATCTTTAGCAAATTTGAATCAATATCGCACCCACTTGGTATTTGCCGATAGAGAGATGACTCCTAATCTCGCTCCCATTTTAGACGAACGTTTGATTGTGCAAAACGTCATTATCGTTCATACCGCTAGCTTATTAGAGAACGCAAAACGTCTTAAACGCATCTATAAATCTCATCAAATCCAATCGGCTATGGTGCAAATTGAACCCGCATTTGAAATCAGCGAGATTGTGAGCGATTTAAAAAATATTGTATTGAACATCCCAATAGAAACTCTTGCCATCAACATCAGTTGCGCCAACAAAATGTACACCTTAGGCGCATTCAAGCTGTTTGAAAACACTCCGGCAGGAATCTATTATCTGCTCCCCAACGACCAACTAAAATGGATTCAGCCAAGCAATCTTAGCGGTTTTAGTATTGCCGAAAACCTGCTACTTGGCGAGTTTTTACACGCTCACGGCATTGACTGTAGTCAACCTGTTAAGCTCTCACCAAGCCAAGCAAACTTCGCCAATGGAGTGGTGAACGCCATTCAAAAAATCATTCTGCAACAAAATGCTTTGCGCATCTATCAACGCTTTTCAACGCATTATGCACGCGGTAAAAGCATCAAACTGATTAGGCATAAGAAAAAGTATTATTTGAATGAAGTGAATCAACGCAGCCACCTTAAAGCCGATTTATTGGCGGGTTTAATGCGTAAGTTACATAACCAGAACTTAATTCAGATTAGCGAAGAGAACAATGAAATCATTCCACACCCAGAAAGCGATCCGTGGAAACGCTCCTTTTTTGAAGGCGGTTGGCTAGAATACCTAACCTACCGTGCGGTATTGGAAATCAAAACTGAAATCGACAAAATCAAAGAGGTGGCGTTTGGGGTGAAATTAGAGCGTAGAAACGCGTTTGATGAAGCAGACGTGCTGTTTATCGCCAACAATCAACTGTTCTTGGTTGAGTGTAAGACCGGAGCCAATGCCAATATCAATCTGCACTTACAACGCCTGGATAGCCTAAAGAAAAGATTGGGCGGCGTGAGCGCTCACGCCCTACTCATCACCACGGAAATGATTGGCGACAACCTCAATAAAGCCAATCTGCTGAATGTTGGCGTGATTGATGGTTCACAGCTCCACAATATAAAAAATGCACTTAAAGACTGGATTTTGCAAGAACTCAACACGCCCAGCGAAACCAGCCATTAAGCTTACTCTTGAGAAAAAAATGCCACATCTAGTGTGGCATTTCTTGGGGTAGTCTTTATGGATATAGCGGACTATCTTAAACCCTATTGATTCTCTTCATTTATCGCCAAAGCCATAGCTTCGGCGATACGAATCCCATCAATCGCAGCAGACATGATTCCTCCAGCATAACCTGCCCCTTCACCAGCTGGATAAAGGCCTTTGGTGTTGACACTTTGATAATCGTCGCCACGTTTAATCGACACTGGTGATGAAGTACGTGTTTCCACGCCTGTTAACATCGCATCTTTTAAAGCAAAACCACGAATTTTACGGTTAAACGCGGGAATCGCTTCCTGAATGGCTTCGCGACAATAATCAGGTAAAATTTTGGTTAAATCGGTCAGTTTGACACCTGGCTTGTAAGACGGCTCAACCTTGCCTAATTTAGACGAAGATTTACCCTCTAAATAATCCCCGACCAACTGGCCTGGTGCATCGTAGTTCTCGCCACCCAACACATAAGCCGCACTTTCCAGTTCACGCTGCAATTCAATACCCGCCAATGGGCTGTCACTTGGGTAATCATTTGGATCAATCCCAACCACAATCGCGCTGTTGGCATTGCGTTCATTTCGTGAATACTGGCTCATACCATTGGTCACCACACGATTTTCTTCAGAGGTAGCCGCCACCACCGTTCCACCAGGACACATACAAAAACTATACACCGCTCGGCCGTTCTTACAGTGATGCACCAATTTATAATCCGCCGCGCCTAAGATGGGATTACCGGCATTCTTACCGAACAACACTTCATCAATCGCTGACTGATTGTGTTCGATACGAAAACCAATCGAAAACGCTTTAGCTTCAATATACACGCCCTTCTTATAGAGCATTTCAAAGGTATCACGCGCACTGTGACCGGTAGCTAAAGCGATGTGTTTCGATTTAATTTGTTGACCGTCAGACAAGGTCAAACCGGTGATTTGACCATCTTCAATATGTAAATCATCCACACGAGAGTTAAAACGAATCTCTCCGCCCAGCTCAATGATTTTAGCGCGCATTTTTTCAACCATGCCCACCAATTTGAAGGTACCGATGTGTGGTTTGCTGACATATAAAATCTCTTCTGGCGCTCCGGCATCCACAAAATCACGCAACACCTTACGGCCATAATGTTTTTTATCATTAATTTGAGTGTAAAGCTTACCGTCCGAAAACGTACCCGCGCCACCTTCACCAAACTGCACGTTCGATTCGGTATTCAACGTTCGGTTACGCCAGAAACCAAATGTATCTTTAGTGCGTTCACGCACCTCTTTACCACGGTCTAGAATAATCGGCTTGTAACCCATCTCAGCCAATACCAACCCCACAAAAATCCCGCAAGGGCCAAAGCCAACCACCACCGGGCGCTCCGTTAAATTCTCAGGTGCTTTGGCAACATACTTGTAGGTCATGTCAGGAGTCACCCTAACATTTTGATTATTGCTGTGTTTTTCAAGCAAAGCCGCTTCGTTATCAACAGTGACATCAATGGTGTATAACAAGGTGATTTTGTTTTTACTGCGTGCATCAAAACCACGTCTAAACACGGTAAAATCAATCAGTTGTTTTTTGCCAATTGCCAAAGTTGTTAAGATTTCTTGTTCAAGCTGAGCTTCATTATGGTCTAACGGGAGTTTTACATTGGTGATACGAATCATGGGGCATCCAAAATTTATGTTACTTAGTTATAGTAAAAATAAATAAAAAAATTAACATTTAAGCACCGCAACAGAGAGACTTTAGCGGTACTTTTGCGGCATTTAATCTTGCAATCCAGCGCTTAATCAGTAGTATACTTGCACTTGAAAATCAGACGTTAATTTAGAATTTCAATCGCGAAATTTTAGCAGAAACTGACACATAAAGGCGAACAAAGATATGGCATTTGTCGTTACCGAAAATTGCATCAAATGTAAATACACCGACTGTGTAGCGGTTTGCCCAGTCGATGCGTTTCATGAAGGCCCAAACTTTTTAGCGATCAACCCGGAAGTCTGCATCGATTGTGATTTATGCTCGCCGGAATGCCCTGCCGAAGCGATTTTTCAGGAAGACGCTTTGCCTGAAGGCATGGAACATTACCGTCAATTAAACATCGACCTTGCAACCATTTGGCCAGTAATTACCGAAGTCATTCCCGCGCCGGCAGACGCCGATGAATGGGATGGTGTACCGGATAAAGAACAATATCTGATTGTTGAATAACCATCAGTCAAAAGAAATATTGAATCTTACAGTCAAACCTAGCAGGCCTATAGACTCTTGCGCCCTGGTGAATCAAACCCGGCGTTTAGGCAGATAATTCAAAATCGAAATAGGCACGGCCTTTTTAACCGCGAACCCTTCAACCTCTTTACGTTCAATGATATGTCCGAGTAGACTCTCGATCGCACAGAGGTTTTTAAAGTCATCTTTTGAGACCAAAGAAATCGCTTCACCCTTGGCACCCGCTCGCCCAGTACGGCCTATTCTATGAATATATTCCTCACTCGGATAAGGTAAATCGTAATTCACCACTCGACTCAAATCATCAATATCGATACCGCGAGCCGCAATGCCGGTGGCGATTAAAAATCGTAATTTTCCCGCTTTAAAATCCGCCAATATCTGTTCACGAACCGCTTGGCTTCTGCCACTATGAATGGAATCGGCCAATATGCCGCGTTTGCCCAACTGCTCAACCAATTTGGCCGCCGAATGTTTTTTCTCAACAAAAACCAGCGTCTGATTCCACTGCTGCTCGTTGATTAAATGGCTCAACAAAGCCGACTTCCTATCTTTGTCCACGGTAATCAACCATTGCTTGATTTTAGGTGCGGTCTTCTTATTAGTAGCGATGGAAATTTCAGCGGCATCATCGTAAACCGTATCCGCCAAATGACGGATATCATCGGTCAAAGTGGCCGAAAACAATAAACTCTGACGGTCACTTGGCAAACGATCAATAATCTTATTCAAGTCGTCAATAAAGCCCATATCCAACATCCGATCGGCTTCATCCAACACCAAAAATTCTAAATCACTGAAAAACAGCGCACGTTGATAAGCCAAATCCAATAATCGACCCGGTGTGGCCACCAAAATATCCACACCATCCATCAAACGGTCTTTTTGCGCTTCAGAATCCACACCACCATAAACCGCTAACGATGAGATATCGAGATACTTGGCATACTCCACAATATTGGCTTCAACTTGAACCGCCAGTTCACGCGTCGGCGTCAAAATCAAAGCGCGAATCGACCGGCCACGTAACTCAGAAAATCCCGCTTGAGCATCCAATTTCTGCAATAGCGGCAACACAAAACTGGCGGTTTTACCGGTACCCGTCTGCGCCGCAGCCATCAGGTCTCTGCCCGATAAAATAATCGGTATCGCCTGTTTCTGAATCTCGGTCGGTTGGCTATAACCCACATCAGCAAGTGCTTTTAGAATAGGATCGTTCAATCCCAGTTGTGAAAATGACATACAAAACCTCAAGGCTAGGAATAATCAACGGAAGACGCTTGAAAATCGGGGGCATAAATGGGCTGGTTGAGAAAGAGTCGATTATAGAACAACTCAACAAGGAATGGAGTTATTAGCGATGATTTTGATTTTTTTAAGCAAAAGAATACAAGCCGATAAACGTTAATCCAAAAACAAAAAAAGCACTTAAATTAAGTGCTTTCAATTACATTTGACTGGTTGCGAAAAACAATCTGGAAAATAATCCAATCTTGATTTAACGCTCTACTTTGGCCATCAGACGCTGATACGCTTCATCAAGCGTTTTCATCTCCGCTTGATTGGTCTTTTGATCTTGTAGCACCTGATTGAATTGACTGTATGGGTACTTCATTAACACATAAGCTTTGTACTTACCGTCTACAGGATCGACCACCTGTTTAACCAATTCCGCACCAGAAAGATTGACCTTATCTACAAAATTGTTGATCACATAACGGTACTCACCTTCACCTGAACCGGTCATGGTATCTTCACCTGACAACTCCGACTTCATGGTTTGTGCCAACTCATAAGCTGCTTGAAGTTTGGCTTTTCTCATCGCATTAAGCAAGTCCAAATCAGAGGCTAAACCCACACCGTAAAAGCCGGTGCTATCGGCTTTTGGAGGTTCGATTACCCATGAAGGTAACGATTTCATCTCATTTTCCATCATCGCCTGGTTGCGCTCAGCTTGTTCTTTCTGAGCTTCGGCTCTCACTTCCGCAACTTCAGCTTGCTCTTCTGCAATATCCGTTGCTGAAGGTGTGCTTGAGCATCCGGTAAGAGTAACCAGCAATGCCGCTAAAAAACCAAGCAGTAAACGAGTAGGATTAAATTCCATTTTTATGTCCTCTGTAGTTAAGTAATTTCAACAATAATATAACCGATATACCCTGTTAAAAATAATGAATATAGTGTGAACCTGTAAAAATACTTATCTACATTCCAATAAAACTCGCTATGATACTAACAAAAGACTTCAGTAAGGTTTGTCGCTATACAAATAGGTTATTACTTAATTTTTAAAAATGGATACTTTATGAATTTAAAAATCATCGCTCTGCTTTCAACAACCGTCTTAGTTTCAGCCTGCTCGACAACTGCCAAAATTCAATATTTAGAGCCTTCCGAAATCCCACAAGCCGCTAAACTGAAACAAATCGCCGTCAATGATTTTAAAGATGATTCCATAGGTCTAACTGGCAAAATTGAATCCAAGCTGAACCAAACCACCCTGAACAACAAACCTTACTTCACCGTACTTGACCGTAAAAACATTCAACAACTCCTTAATGAGCAAAAGTTGCAACATTCTGGCCTGACCAATGAGCAAAAATCGGTTCAACTGGGTGAGTTAATCGGTGCGCAGGCATTTGTCACCGGAGAAGTCACATCACAAACTTACCAGGACCATTGGGTTAGAAAAAAAAGAAGTGAATGTATCGATAAGAAGTGTAAAGAACTTAGATACTACTATGTGCGCTGTGTTAATCGAACCATTTCATTGAGTGCCAATATCCAAATGCTGGCGGTAGAGAGCTCGCAGATCATATACAGTGATAGCCTCAGTCGCTCCGATACCTGGGAACATTGTTCTGATAGAAACAACCAGCTTCCATCAGTATCAGCCACTTGGCAGTCCTATGCGAATAGCATTGCTGGCGAGTTCGTCAATAAAATTTCCCCTAATTATGTCTACAAAAAGATAACACTTTTAGATGAACCGGACATCAACTATAGCGACATCCAGAAAAACACCCTAGAGAATGGAATTGACTTTGTGGAATCAGGTCGATTAGATAAAGCCGAATCGCTCTTTAGCCAATTGGTATTCGATACCCAATCACTTTCTTACGTTGCAACTTATAACCTTGGCGTGGTTAAAGAAGCCCAAGGCGACTACCAAGAAGCGAAAAGATTATATTCATTATCAGACCAGCTACAGAAAGAGCCTGTCGAGGAAATCAACCAAGCTTTGATTAGAATCGACCAAGCGATTGTAAAACACCAACAGGCTATGAACCAAATTGCACAATAGTCCATATACGACAACCATTCGTTTTAAACCCTTCACAATAGGCCTGGTGGTTCTATACACCGCTCTATTGATGACGGGTTGCCAGCCAGCAAAGCCGGTAAGCCAACCAACTAAAGTCACTCCCCCATGGCCAGCGTGGTTCATATCACCACCAAAAGATAATAAGAATACGCTGTTTGGGCTGGGAGAAGGCAAAACCAAAGACGATGCCATTGAATCCGCCCTAAGCAATCTTGCCGGTAAATTAGGGACTGAAATACAAGCCAATGAAAAGCTCACCAAAACGCAATACTCTTCAGCTTATCGATTTAATGAAGAAATCAATCAGCACATCATAGAATCAACCATCAAAAAAATAACGCTCAATCAGTATCAAGTTGTTGAACTGAAACAGCTTGGTTATCAGCAGTTTTTAGTTTTGGTAAGCTCTAATAAATTACTGCTTAGCCAATCTTTACAGCAAACCCTCGACCAACAAATCGCACGTTATGAAACCGCGAAATCGACTTTATCCAGCACGCCTGGCTTTAGCCACTTTCAGTTTTTTAGCAAACAAAAACAAACGTTGGCGGAATTTAATAACAACCTATCCGCTTTATTGACATTAAAAAAATCCAGCAATAGCCAACGTTATCAAAACTATCTCAATGAGGTGCAAGCCAACTTTATTAAGTCACAGCAGCAAACGGTTTTTTATATCCACCATCAACCAATGGCTCAACCTATTGCCAAGGCCATCAGTGATAAATTATTACAAGCGGGTTTAACAACCACCCAGAATGTCAGCGAGGCAAGCAATGTCATTGAAATAACCACCAGCCTAAAACAGACTAAAGCTTATGAATTTTTCATTTTAAGAGAGAGTGTTGATCTTAAAACCACCGAGGCTAATCAACCCATGGGTGGCAATCAATTTACCCTTAAAGGCCAAGGTTTAAACTTGCAACAAGCGCAACAACAACTGGCGACCAACTTCAAAAACCAACTGCAGCAAAATTCTCTAGAAACCGCTCTAGGCATTAATCAAGAGTAGTTAGTTTTTATTAATATCATAAAAATAAACTTACCAGGCCTGGTAGCTTTGCCGTTTGCACAAATTTCCAAACATAAAAAAACCTGCAAGAGTTACCAGGCCTTTATACCCCGTTGCGGGGTTTGGTAACTCTTGCAGGTTTATATTTACTCAAATTATTCTTTGTTATGCCTTCAGCCGATTTTCTCGAAGGTGATATTATTTTCTCGTACTGGAGAAATGGAGCTGGAGTCTTTTAAGATATATTTAGCAACCACTTTGCCTTCGCTGTCTACTTCATCATACCAATAAGTATCTATCTCAAGATTGCTGCTTTTCTCAAATTTAGTAAGGGTTGCAATAAGCTTGTTTTCAGAGGCAATGCCTATTTTACCTTCGTACAATTCTTCTGCTTTTCTAGTCATAAAACAGGCACTGGTATCCATGGTTCTCACCAAAGTATTGCAATAGGGACAGATGATGTCTTCATAATCCTTGCCATATACAGAGTCACTGATTCTGCTCAACCAATATTTTTTCTTACAATCAGGGTTGGTACATTGCTCCATATTTTTATCCTTTTTTGCATAATTAATTATTGTATCGCGACCAGGGTGAGCTTCACTCTGCCCCCTTTTCTCCATTAGAGAAGCGCTAAATATTTAGTGTTTTTCATAGGTTCTTTCTTGCATAAAGTTTAAGCTAACCAGCCGCACTTTAGCGCGGTCGGGTTGAGTGAATTGTTAGATTTATTTGGTAATGCCAAATATGCTTTCTAATGATGGTCTTTCTTTTAGCTGACCATTTCCTACATATTTCATTACTTTTCCATTTTCAGTTGAATAAAACTCTCCAATCTGGAGTTTCTGAAATTTTTCATTAGCTTTTTTAATTTTGGTTGAGACTAGCTCTTCGTTTTGATTATGTATGTATTTAATTTCACCAGTTGAAGTATTTAGCAGGATAAGTTGTCCTGAAGTTGTTTCAAATATTGAAAATGTTGTGTTTGTTGCTGAAGTCACTTTATCAGACGAATTGCATCCAACTAAAAAAAGGGGGATTAGCAATACTGAAATACGGAGCATAAGTTAATTCTCTTTAAAATTTAACGTTTAAGCTAACCCGCTGCGCGTTAGCGCAGTCGGGTTTAGTGAATTGTTATAACGCACTATTAACGCCAAGAGCT
The DNA here is from genome assembly GCF_021654855.1 of Thiomicrorhabdus immobilis. NCBI lineage: Bacteria > Pseudomonadati > Pseudomonadota > Gammaproteobacteria > Thiotrichales > Piscirickettsiaceae > Thiomicrorhabdus > Thiomicrorhabdus immobilis. The sequence continues at coordinate 1,159,552 of NZ_AP024202.1, read as the reverse complement.
ATGGCTATTAATGTGAGCAAGTAAGGTATAAAGTAAGTTGAAAGTGAAGGCTCTGAAAAGAATGTTATTACAGTAGTGATCAAAACTAATATACGATCAGTAATAGTCTCAACGTCTTTATATTCATGTTTTTGTTTGCCTTCATTGTCTTTTAAGATATGAGCAAAATAAAACTTTTTTTCATGATGAGCAGTCCCAAAATAAACCCAGTGTTTATCTGGATAAAAAGAGTTTGAGTAATCGTTACTTAGACCAAACTTTTTCACTAAATATGAATAACTGTATTTTGAAATGAGGCTACATTTTGCTTCACTATAAAAACCTTCTTTCCAAGAGTTTTTGTTTGTAAGCCAATACCGATATAAGAACCATATGAGAAGCCCCCAAATAAAAAAGGTTAAAACCTCAGGATTATTAAAAGTCACATTTATGATATGTAACCTAACATTATCATCAGTAAGCTGACCGCCAGCAAAAAAATAAACAATTATTGAAACTGCAAGTAGGTTCAAATTTCTACGATCAGGGTTATTATCTGATATTGCCACGCCACATTCCTACCTTATAACGACCAAGCTAAGCGGCCAAAAGGCACGCAGCGTCTTTTTGGTCGGCTTTAGCTTTTTGTTAGGGCAATAACCAATCTTTATCTGGTCTAGCCAATTGTCGTGCATTGTTGTAAGCCATATCTAATGTTAGACATGTACTTGCTCGATAAAAGCTTCCATGATCTTCTGCGACTATTGCCAAGTCTGCATTAACAGGACTCCCTAAACACAAAGGCAGCATAAGTTGTATTCTCCCTCTGTAATAATGGGGAATTGCTGTTTTGTAATTTCTGCGAACCCTCTCTCTGGCGTTGTCTATAGCGCCTTTAAGAAAAGTCTGAACTGCATAATCATCCATGGATTTATAAGGTTCAGGAAACCGCTCTTTGTTATCACTAACAATATGCTCTATACTCGCCCTTAATTCTTTTCTTGGATCAAAAACTAATGTTGATGGGTCATCAAAGTAATGTGCCATATCAGGAAGGTCTGAAAATTTGGTTAGTTCATGCTCCCCTTTTCGTTTCCAATCATTAAAAAACCAAGGGGATGTGGAGCCTTGATTGCGGTTGGTCGTTGCATATGCAAAGATAGCTTCTTGGTTTGGTGTGACAAGGCCTGTATTAAATGTTATTGCTTGCCCATCATCCGATAAAACTATTTTGTTTTCCTCAACTAATTTTGAATAAGTGTATTGAATGTAATTGAACAATACAGGTTTATGGCGTGTTGACTCTGTGTTTTGGTAGTCCCAACTTTCAGGTTCAGCCAAGGCGGCTAATTCGTCAAGCTTATCATCCATTACTGGAAAATAAATCAAATCAAATAATCTGTCTGGCCAAATTGCCATTTTTTCTCCTAAATTCAAAATGTGATGTTTCTTAATTTATGCCCTAACTATAATTAGACATCCTAAAACTAAATATAAAACGGAGTTAAAGCATATATAAAACAGCCGTTTTATCCGAATATTTAGGATGTACTAAGTATCGATTAATTTGTTATCTCTTGGTTTGAAACGTATTTTTGTCATTATTTAGACGACCTAAATAACCACGTAAAACCAAGTAAACAATACTTAGAAGTTACTATAAACATAATTTAGTATATTTACGAATTCTTTTCCCAAAAAAATAAAAGCTACTAGGCCTGGTAATGTATTTTCAAAATCAAATCAGCAAATTTAAGACATAAAAAAGCCCGCAAAAATGAAAAATTTTGCGGGCTTTTTGTAACCGAATAAAATCGGTCTTCAATTATTGAAAGCGTTAATTAAATCGCGTTAATAATATCGTTTAGGGTATCACTTGGTCGCATTACGATTGCGGTTTCTACGGTATTTGGCTGGTAGTAACCGCCAATATCCACAGCTGAACCTTGCACTTCGTTTAGCTCGTTAACAATTTTGGCTTCATTTGCGGTTAACGCATCGGCAACCGGGATGAAACGCGCTTTTAAATCGGCATCGTCATTTTGAGCGGCAAGTTCTTGCGCCCAATACATCGCTAGATAGAAGTGGCTTCCTCGATTGTCAATCTCACCCACTTTACGTGATGGTGATTTATTGGTGTCTAGGAATTTACCGGTCGCTTTGTCTAAGGTGTCGGCAAGTACTTGCGCTTGCGGATTGTTAAAGGTTTGCGATAGGTGTTCAAGCGATACCGCTAACGCCAGGAACTCACCTAAAGAATCCCAACGTAGGTGGTTTTCTTTGATTAACTGCTGAACGTGTTTAGGGGCTGAACCACCCGCACCGGTTTCAAACAGGCCACCACCATTCATTAACGGCACAATCGATAGCATTTTGGCGGATGTTCCCAACTCTAAAATCGGGAATAGATCGGTTAGGTAGTCACGTAATACGTTACCGGTAACCGAAATCACATCTTTACCGTCTTTAACATGGCGCAGCGTGAAACGTGTGGCTTCTGCCGGAGGCATAATGTGGATTTCCAACCCAGTGGTATCGTGATGCGTTAAATAGTCGGTGACTTTGGCGATGATTTGGTGATCATGGGCACGCTCGGTATCCAACCAGAATACCGCTGGAACACCCGTTGCACGCGCACGACTGACCGCTAATTTAACCCAGTCTTGAATCGGTGCATCTTTGGTTTGACACATACGGAAGATATCGCCCGCTTCTACGTTTTGTTCTAACAAAACCTCACCTTTGCTGCTCACGGCACGAATCACACCTTTGCCAGCGGCCTGGAAAGTCTTATCGTGTGAGCCATACTCTTCAGCTTTTTGCGCCATTAAACCAACGTTTGGTACAGAACCCATGGTAGTTGGATCAAACGCACCGTAGTGTTTGCAGAAACGGATGGTTTCTTCATAAACCGTGGCATAACAACGGTCTGGAATCACACACATGGTGTCTTGCTGTTTACCGTCTTTGTTCCACATCTGACCAGAGGTACGAATCATCGCTGGCATAGACGCATCGATAATCACATCTGAAGGCACGTGTAGGTTGGTGATGCCTTTGTCTGAATCAACCATGGCCATATCTGGCCCGGCGTTGATGGCGGCGGCTAAATCGGCTTCGATTTCTGCTTGCTTGTCTGCCGGTAAAGAAGCGATTTTGCTGTAGACATCCCCTAAACCATTGTTTACGTTGACACCGATTTCGGCAAAGGTCGCCGCGTGTTTGGCGAATACATCGGCAAAAAACACTTCTACCGCGTTACCGAAAATGATTGGGTCAGAGACTTTCATCATGGTCGCTTTTAAGTGCAATGAGAACAACACACCTTGCGCTTTGGCATCGGCAATGGCTTGTTGCAAGAAAGTGCGCAAAGCCGCTTGGCTCATCACAGATGCATCCAATACTTCACCTTCTAGTAATGGTGCCGAGCCTTTCAGTTCGGTGACAGCACCGTCTTCGGCAACAAATTCGATTTTAAAATCGGAAGCTTCAGGCAAAGTGATGGATTTTTCTGAACCGTAGAAGTCGCCATCGGTCATGTGAGCCACGTGGGTTTTAGACTCTTTTGACCAAGCGCCCATTGAGTGTGGGTTTTTACGTGCGTAGTTTTTAACCGACAATGGCGCACGACGATCCGAGTTACCTTCACGTAACACTGGGTTAACCGCAGAGCCTAATACTTTTGCATAGGTGGCTTTGATGGTTTTCTCGGCATCGTTTTGCGGCTCTGCCGGATAATCCGGTACAGCATAACCATGCTCTTGAAGTTCTTTGATGGCCGCGACCAACTGAGGTACTGAGGCGGAAATATTAGGGAGCTTGATGATATTGGCTTCAGGCTTGGTTGCCATTTCACCTAATTCGGCTAAAGCATCGCCGATACGCTGCTCTTCTGTTAGATAGTCTGCAAAGTTGGCGATAATACGCCCAGCTAATGAAATATCACGTGTCTCAACGGCAACGTCAGCAGCACCTGTAAACGCTTGAACAATCGGTAACAACGAATAGGTTGCTAATGCTGGTGCTTCATCGGTTAGGGTATAAATAATCTTAGATTTTTCTGACATACAATTTCCCGTAGTTTACTTTGACTCGTCGTTGAGTGCGCTAATATAAAAAATGTTAAAATTGGCTCTATTTTATCACCTGCTCCGCTGAAGAAAAGTAATTAACCCGCAATTAACCAGCGATTAACAGAGTAAGCACTTAATTTTATGTCAAATCTACTTCTTTTTAATAAGCCTTTTAATGTGCTTTGCCAATTCACCGATGAACCTGAGTTTAAAGACCAGCGCCAAACCTTGGCCGATTACATCAACCAACCTGGTTTTTATGCCGCCGGCAGATTGGATAGGGATTCGGAAGGCTTATTACTCTTAACCGACGACGGTAAACTGCAACAACAGATTGCCAACCCGAAAACCAAACAACCCAAAACCTATCTGGTGCAAGTGGAAGGTGAAATCAGCAAACAAGCGATTGCACAATTACAGAAAGGCGTTGAGTTGAAAGACGGTTTAACCAGGCCTGCCAAAGCGCGCCGGGTGAATGAACCTAAATGGTTGTGGGAACGTAATCCGCCAGTTAGAGAGCGTAAGAACATTCCAACCAGCTGGCTTGAATTGACCATCACCGAAGGTAAAAACCGCCAGGTAAGACGCATGACCGCCGCGATGGGTTACCCCACTTTACGCTTGATACGCACCCAAATCGGCAAGTGGAAACTGGGGAATTTAGCTGTAGGCGAATTCACCTTATTGGATAATCAATCCATATGACTGAACCAGCCTTTTGATTATTAACTCTAAACGGCTTAGGCATTTGTGATTATCGCAGAGGCCTGCTCACTCTGTTAAAATACCCAAATTAAAATAACTGACTGAATCCAGTCTACAAAAAGGTTTTATATAACTGCTATGGATACCGCTTCAAACACCGCTACAGACAATTCAAAAATCAAAGTCATTGTAGGGCTTTCAGGTGGGGTTGACTCATCGGTTGCCGCGCTGCTGCTCAAACAACAAGGTTATGACGTTGAAGGCCTGTTTATGAAAAACTGGGAAGGCGATGATACCGAAGATTATTGCCCGGCGGCCGAAGACTTGAAAGATGTGATGGCGGTGGCTGAAAAGCTCGACATTCCAGTACACATCGAGAACTTTTCGGGTGAATACTGGGATAACGTATTTGAGCACTTTCTGGCTGAATATAAGGCTGGTCGTACCCCTAACCCAGATATTCTTTGCAATAAAGAGGTGAAATTCAAAGCGTTTTTACAGCATGCGTTATCTTTAGGTGCGGATTACATCGCTACCGGGCATTACACCCGTGTGGCCAAGGATGAAAACGGTCAATGCCATCTGCTTAAAGGATTGGATGACAATAAAGACCAAAGCTACTTTTTATATACATTGCAACAACATCAATTGCAGAAATCGCTGTTTCCGGTGGGTGAATTAGAAAAACCTGCGGTGCGTAAGCTGGCCGAAGATGCCGGTTTTATCACGCACGACAAAAAGGACAGCACCGGTATTTGCTTTATCGGCGAGCGAAAGTTCAAAGACTTTTTACAGCAATTTTTACCGGCAAAACCCGGTGATATCGTTGATGACCAAGGCAATGTGATTGGTAAACACGATGGTCTGATGTACCACACCTTAGGCCAGCGTAAAGGTTTGGGTATTGGCGGTGGCCATGGCGCGGGTAATGACCCTTGGTATGCGGCGGACAAAGATTTAAAAAACAACCTTTTGGTTGCGGTACAAGGTAAAAACCACCCATTATTGCAGCACTCCTTCTTGGTTGCCGATACATTGGATTGGGTTTCTGGTGAATGCCCGGTGTTAAACAGCCCTTTAAAAGCCAAAATCCGTTACCGTCAGGCAGAACAACCTTGCCAGATTATCGAACACAAAGACGGAAAAATCGTGGTGCAGTTTGACGAACCGCAAACGGCGATTGCGCCAGGCCAGTCAGTGGTGTTCTATATTGGTGATGACTGCTTGGGTGGCGGAATTATCGAACAGCGTTTACACACCCTTGATGAACGTGTTTAATTTTAAGCTTTTCACAACAGACGAATCCAAGAACGGGATTGAGAAAATATGAGTCAATATACACAACAAGACAGAACCATTGCCTTAATCGGTATTTATCAATGTTCACAGCTTGTCTATGAGTTAGCCACCACCGGCAAAGCCGATGAGCTGGCCTATAAAACCTCTATTAACTCGCTGTTTGTTGAAAATCCAAAAGACACTTTGGGCGTTTATGGTGACGATGTCGAAAACATTCAGCTTGGCGTCAATACCCTATTAGCGCAAATGAGTTCCGATCAGGCGATTCAAAACCGTAATATTGAAATTACCCGCTATGTTTTGAATTTGATGATTCTAGCCAAAAAACTGAAAGAGCTGGAAGCCCCGCTTGAACATATCTTTGGTATCTTGGAGACGGCAAAGTTGCAAACCGAGCAGTTTGGCGAACTACATGAAAACGTAATTGCCACCATTGCAAGAGCCTATTCTGAAAATGTCAGTGTCGTCAGCCCTAGAATTATGGTGAACGGCCAACATGGCCATTTACAGAATCCTCGTACCGCCAATAAAATCCGAGCGCTGTTATTGGCTGGCGTGCGTTCTGCGCTACTTTGGTACCAAGTTGAAGGTTCTCGCTGGGGATTGATCTGGTCTCGCAAAAAATACCTGCAATCGGCACAAGCCTTACATCGCCCTAAAAACGATGATAGCAGTCGCTATTTTGACACCGATAATTAACCGTCAAAACACGACATTCAACTCCATTCAACAAACAGGAAGTCATCTCATGCAAATTGAAGTCATCTCTAATCCCTCTCAAGAACAGCTGGACAATTTACAGGTCAAGAGTTGGCCTATTTGGGAAAAAGAAGCATCGGATTTTCCTTGGAGTTACGACATGAAAGAAGTCTGCTATATTTTGCAAGGCGAAGTTCTGGTAACTCCAACAGATGGCGAAGCGGTAAAAATTCAGGCAGGAGATTTAGTGACCTTCCCTCAAGGTATGTCTTGTCATTGGAATATCACTAAAGATATCCGCAAACATTATCAATTCATGTAAATCGGCATGTAAGTCGATTTATAGAACTTATACTCCTCAGACTTAGAACAATTCAATTTGTTTTAAATGTAAAAAACCCGAGTTACCAGGCCTGGTAACTCGGGTTTTTTGTGGTTTGAAACCAGATTAAACGTTAAGTTTATTTAACCGTTTTATAAACCTCTTTCTTAACCACTTCCGAGTGCGCTTTCAAATCCGCTAATCGAGCCTCTAACTCCGAATTAGCGAACAACTCAGCAAAGGCATTTTTTAACGGAGCTTGCTGTTCAGCAGTCAACGGCTGAGTTTTAATATCGCTTACTTGAAGTAAAATCGTATCACCTGTTGTTAAGGCAAACTTAGTCCAGCTAGCCTTACCGTCAACAGGTTTAGGCGTTTTGAATGCTTCAGAAACCATTTGAGGAAGCAGGTTTTGGGCATTACGAGCAATCCAACCAACCGTATTCCACTCAATACCATCTTTCATTAATGATTCTGGTGATTCACCGGCTAGTACTTTAGCAAGCAACGCTTCACCTAATTTAGCCGATTCAGCGATAGCCGCTTTACGGGTTAACTCTTCTTTGATTGAAGCCGAAACCTCTTCTAACGCTTTTTGACGTGCATCTTGATATTTATTGACACGTACAACCACCGAGTGATGGTTACCTAAATCGATAGAAGCGCTGTTTAAACGTGATTTAAGTACATCATCGGAAAATGCCGCGTTAATCACTTTATGATTGCTCAAAACCTCACCTGAACCGCCCTGACGGCTGAATAATTCAGAAGTGTGCACTTCAAGACCCGTTGCCGTAGCAGCTGGCTCTAAACTATCGGACTGCTCATATACAATTGTGTTCAGCTTTTCCAACAATTCAAAATATTGACGTTCGGCTTCTTGCGACTGATACTGCTTAGTCACTTCGGCTTTGACCTTCTCTAAAGGCTGAGCTTGTTTTGGAACAATCTTCACCAATTTAATCAAGTGATAACCAAACTCGGTTTTCACCGGCTGGCTGACTTCACCCTCTTTCATAGAGAATACCGCTTCATCAAATTCAGGAACCATCATGCCTTGTTCAAAAGTACCTAAGTCGCCGCCCGTACTCGCAGAACCAGGATCTTGCGAATAGGTTTTGGCTAACTCTTCAAAGGCTTCACCCGCTGCCAGTTTAGCTTGAATTTCGGCAATCGTTTTTTCTGCTGCAGCTTTCGCTTCTGCAGAATCCGATTCAAGTGAAATCAAGATATGTTTGGCTTGACGCTTTTCAGGCAAGGTGAATTGCGCTTTATTCTCAGCGTAATAACCTTCGATAATCGCATCCGTAACCGGTACTTTTTCAGCTAATTTCGCTTGCGAAAGCTCAATATAATCGACCGAGACTTTTTCAGGTTCAACATATTGAGCGATATCTTTTTGGTAAGCTTGAGCCACCGCTTCATCAGTGATGGTAACCGTTTTCAAAAATGGACGCTGATCGACACGCAAATAATTTACATTACGCTCCTGTCCTTGAAGTAACGCTAACTGCTGCACTTCAGCATTGGTAGCAAATGCCGAAGATTGCGAGATGTTACGATATTGGTTTTCGGATAAAAACTGGCGCTGTTCATGCTCAAAACGCGCGACATTCAAGCCGTTTCTAAGCAGAACTTCTTCATAGATTTTTTGTGAGAACTTGCCACCTTCTTTAAAGACGTCTGCCTCATGGATTGCCGCCGCAAGCTGCTGGTCACTAATCACCATACCATTGTTTTTTGCCCACTGACGAATCTCTTCAGACTCAATCAAAGCGTCTAAAACCTGGTCACGCAGCTCTTCATCCTTAACAACCTGGTCATAAAGATCACCAAACTGTTGTTGGAGTCTTTGCTGCTGACGATTGTATAAAGTTAAAAACTGATTGGCGGTGATATCTTCACCATTCACTTCTGCAACCACTACGACCTTATCTCCACGTGCATATTGGTCAATACCAAACAGTGCGAACGTTAAAATAATTAATCCGACAATCACCCAAGCAATCCACCCTTGAGCGTGATCACGAATAGCTTGTAACATGCTTAATCCTTTGATTCAGTTTTCATAAAAAATAGTTCCATATAATACCAAGCAATGACTTTGGTTTCAGCATTTTTACTCAAGATTTGGCTAAATAAAACGACTGGATTGGATTTACCCGTTTCACTAGAAAATAATTAGGGAAACAATTGCAAATTGTCCTGTGCTTTATTTAGCAAATGCCGGTGACTTTAGTAGAATAGATTCAATATTTAGACTACCCATGAGAGAAAAATGAAAAAATTGCTCTATGTTGATGATGCCAGTTCTATGCGTAAACTCGTTAATCTGGTGTTAAGTAAAGAGTTTGAAATAACCTTGGCTGAAAACGGACAACAAGGTTATGAAGCGGTTCTAAACTCACCATTTGATGTAATCATCTCCGACGTGAATATGCCGGTTATGACAGGGTTGGAGTTATTGGAGAAATTAAGAGCTCACCCAAACAGCAAATTCACACCGATTTTAATGCTGACTACCGAAGCTAGTCCCGAATTAAAAGCAGAAGGTAAACGTTTAGGTGCGACCGGTTGGATTGTTAAACCATTCGACCCGGAAAAACTTTCAGGAATTATTAACCGGGTTTTGAATTAACGCCTATAGAAAAAAGTCACAGCCCAATTTAGTCGATGTTAAATAACAAAAAGCCCTCTTTTAAGAGGGCTTTTTGGTTTAAGCAGGGGGAACTCAACTCATTAGGCAAATGGGTCATTGATTACTAATGTTTCAGCGCGATCCGGCCCGGTTGAAAGAATCGATACCGGAACACCCACCTCTTTTTCCAAGAATTGAATATAGTTCTTAGCTTCTACAGGTAAATCATCCCAAGATTCGATGCCAACCGTTGATGTTTGCCAACCCGGCATAGTGACATAATTTGGCACACAAGTTTCATACTCGTCGGCACTTGAAGGTGGCAACAATAGTGTTTCACCGTTTTGCGTATAAGAAGTACAAATCTTAATTTCCGCCAAATTATCCATAACGTCTAACTTGGTCAAACACATACCCGTTAAGCCGTTAATCTGTGCTGAACGACGCAATGCCACTGAGTCAAACCAACCACAACGACGCTGACGACCCGTTGTCGCACCAAACTCATGCCCTCTGGTTCCCAATTCTTTACCAATTGGATCACCAATATCTGTATCGCAGTTATAAGCCAACTCGCTCGGGAATGGACCACTACCAACACGAGTAGCGTAAGCTTTGGTGATACCTAGAATATAATCCAATTCTGTAGGTCCGATACCCGCACCCGGCCCAGCACCACCTGCTGTGGTGTTTGAAGAGGTTACATAAGGATAAGTTCCGTGGTCGATATCCAATAAGGTTCCTTGAGCACCTTCAAACATAAGGTTTTTACCAGCCGCATTGTACTCACTGATCAGATTAGGAATATCAGCAAGCATCGGTAAAATCATCTGGCTATAACGTTCACACTTTTCCCATAGCACTTCAAAGGAAACCGGCTCACATTTATAGAAATTTTCCAGCATGAAGTTATGGTACTCTAAAGTCTCTTTCAACTTCGCTTTGAAAGCCGGCATGTTTTTGAAGTCGCCAGCACGTAAACCACGACGCGCAACCTTATCTTCATAAGCCGGACCAATACCACGTCCGGTAGTTCCAATCGCTTTATTGCCACGTGCCAATTCACGAGCCTGGTCAAGCGCTACGTGATAATCCAAAATCAACGGACAAGCATCACTGATTTTTAATCGGCTTTGCACTGCCAACCCAGTGTCTTCAAGCTGTCTTACTTCTTTCTCTAAAGCATCCGGTGCTAAAACGACACCATTACCAATAAAGCATTCAACGTCTTCACGTAAAATTCCTGATGGAATTAAATGTAAAACCGTTTTTTTACCATCGATAACCAGAGTATGTCCCGCATTATGACCACCTTGAAAACGCACAACGGCAGCAACACGATCCGTTAGAAGGTCAACGATCTTACCTTTACCTTCATCACCCCACTGGGTACCAACAACAACAATATTTCGCTTTGACATAAAATACTTCTTAATAACTATGTAATAAATTCTTTAATATTAAGTGGCAAACTACAGAGTTTGCACTGTCCATTGTCCTGACTCATTGGTCAGTGTTTTATCGCCTTTTTGCAACTCAGAGAAATCATAAGATTTAACGATTCTAAAACCTTGTTGCTTCAAATCAGCTATGGCTTCTTGAAGTGACTTATCTGCTAATAAAGGCGCGTAAACAGTTTCTGAAACATTCAGTTTTACCTCTTGCAACAAATCTAAAGCTGAACGTAAATCTAAACTGAACCCTGTCGCTGGCAACGCTAAACCGAATACCGAACCGATATTGTCATAACGGCCACCTTTGGCAATAGGCTGCAACTTACTTCCGCTGTAGCAGGCAAATACGATTCCGGTATGGTATTGATAACCACGCATCTCTGCCATATCCAAATGAACCGGAACCGCATAAGTGACAGCAATGGATTCAACAACCGTATTCAAATGCGAAATTGCCGCATCCAATTCCGCGGATAGGCCACCAAGCTCTTGTTTCGCCAATTCGATAACTTCACTCGCAGCACCACACATTCTAGGGAGAACATCGAATTTAGCTCTTAGGCTTTCATCCATATCCATTTGTGCGATAAACGCTTCAAATTCAGGAATCGCTTTACGCTCTAGGATATTGATCAATTGATTTGACTGTGAAGACGAAAACTTGGCCAACGCCATCAACTCAGTCACAATCGCAACATGCCCCAAGCTCATCTTGATTTCTGGAAGTTTTAGAAGTTGCATGCTTTCCAGCATCAATTCAATGATTTCGATATCACTTTCCACACCTTGATGACCAAACAACTCGGCACCGACCTGAATTGGACTACGAGAACCTTTCGCTTTATTGTTACGTGTTTTCAGAACTTCACCGACATAACACAAACGTGAAATGGTTGAATCCGCCTTGAGACGGTTACTGACAATACGTGCAACCTGAGGAGTCATGTCCGCACGCACACCCATCATACGACCACTTTCCTGATCCGTAAAACGACAAGTATCCACGGCCATATGGCCTGCAGTTCCAGTTAATAACGAGTCGGTAAACTCGGCGATAGGAGGAAGCACCATTTCAAAACCAGATAACTCAAAACCGTCGACTAGTTTGCGGCGGTAATACTCTAATTTTTGTGCTTGAGGTGGTAGGAGGTCTTCTAAACCTTCGGGCGTAAACCACGTAGATTGCTGCATTTCAAAACTTCTTTTTATTTAATAAATTCTGTTGGACGAACTATTATAAATCAACTGACGGCTATTCACTAAAAAATAGCAAAAGCACCAGACCAATTGAGATAGAAACCAATCCCATTATTCGCAAATCACGCTCTGTCATTTTCATCGCTTCAAACATCATTCGTTTCCAAAGGCTTGGAAACACGAAGGGTAACAACCCTTCTAGAATAAAAACTAACGCTATTGCCGCAAATAATGTGTTTTCTAACATACGTCCATAAAAAAGGTGGGTTGCCCCACCTTTCACGATTCTTAATTGTTAAATGTTATTTGCCAGACTGATTGAAGTACTTGAAGAAATCCGATTTCGGATCAACAATCATAACGTCTGACTTATCTTTAAATGATGACTGATAGGCATTCATGCTGTGGTAAAAAGCATAGAACTCAGGATCTTGATTATACGCTTTTGCATAGATGTCCGCTGCAGTCGCATCACCTTTACCGCGTAGCATTTCCGCTTCACTATAGGCATCCGCTAAGATGACCACACGCTGACGATCTGCATCCGCACGAATCTTTTCAGCCGCTTCCGCCCCTTTCGAACGTAAATCTTTTGCAACACGATTACGTTCGGCTTCCATTCTACGGTAAACCGATGTACTGATGTCTTGCGCTAAGTCGATACGCTTAATACGAACATCTTCAATCTCGATACCGAAAGAAGTCGCCGCAGCCGCAGTGGTTTCTTTGATTTTTTGAGCGATCTCAACACGTTCGCCGGAAATAACTTCTTTAACCGTACGGTTACCGAACTCAGCTCTTAAGCCATCTTTTACAATTTGACCTAAACGCATTCCCGCAAGACGGTTATCACCGTTCATTGTGGTATAGAACTTCTCAACGTCCTTAATACGCCACTTAACAAAAGAATCCACCTCAAGGTTTTTCTTTTCACTGGTTAAGTAACGCTCAGGAGCGGCGTCTAAAGTTTGCAAACGTGAATCGAATTTACGTACATTGTTGATAAACGGTGTCTTAAAGTGTAATCCAGGCTCTACATCGGCTTTAACGATTTCACCTAAACGCAAAACGACGCCAGTTTCCCATTGGTTCACCACATAGACTGAACTACTAGCAACAAATAAAACGGCTGCCACAAAAATTGAAAACAATGATTTCATTAACGTAGCTCCCTATTTTTCAAATATTCACGAATACCCGTTCTTTGTGACGTGCTATTCTTGGTCGTTTCTGGAGCAACCACTGTCGGTGCCGCTACCGGATTTTCAGCCAGTTTGAATGGAACGGTATTTTGACCACTTACCATTTTATCCAATGGTAAATACAGTAGGTTGTTACCACTATCAGAACCGACAAACACCTTACTTGTACTACTTAACACGCCAGAAACGGCATCGATATATAGACGTTTACGAGTGACTTCCGGGGCTTTTTCATACTCGGTTACAATACTTGTAAAACGTGAGGCCTCACCTTTTGCCTGTGCGATGACTCGGTCATGATAGGCGCTTGCCTCTTCTAATTCACGAGCCGCTTTACCACGAGCTTTTGGAAGAATGTCATTTGAATAAGCTTCCGCTTCATTGATTACACGTTCTCTATCTTCACGCGCTTTAACCACGTCAGCAAACGCTGACTGAACCTGTTCTGGTGGTTGAGCATCCTGCAAGTTAACACTGGTTATAATCAAACCTGTCTTATAGGCATTCAGACGTTCCTGAGCCAAATCCTTAACTCGGGCAACCACTTCATTACGCCCTTCAGTCAACACAAAATCCATGGTGCTTTGACCAACTACTTCACGTAACGCACTCTCAGCGACACTTCTTAAGCTCGCATCCGGGTCAGCCACATCGAATAGATACTCATTGGCACTTTGAATCTGATATTGCACTGCGATTTTTAAATCTACGATATTTTCATCTTTAGTCAACATCAGAGATTCATTTGGCACACTTCCAGAACGATTTCGTGCATCAGAACGATAACCGATTTCAGCTGTACGGATTTGGTCGACGTTCACGATACGAACATTTTCAATAGGATAAGGCATATGCCAATGCGGACCGGCTTTAGTCTCTTCAACGAACGAACCAAATCGTGTTACCACACCACGCTCAGCAGGGTCTACAATATAGATACCCGATAGCAACCAAACTACGGCGATAACAGCAAAAATAATGGTTCCGCCTATGCCACCAATACCACCGCTGTTATTTCCAAACTTATTACCTGCACCACCCAAAATACTTTGGGCTTTTTTCAGTAACTCGTCTAAATCGTCATTATTTTGCTTTTTCGGTGGTTTATTATCACCACCGCCATTATTACCGTTGTTGCCAGGTTTTCCTGAGTTGCCCCAAGGATCTTGCCCTGACTTACCTGGTTCGTTCCAAGCCATTAACTTACTCCATGCTTTCACATTGGTTATGCAATTTCAGTTACATGTACTGAGCTAAAAATTGCGATTCGTAACTATCGTATTTTAGAGAGTAACATCTCAAATGTCACCTATTAAAATATTTTATAAACAAGTTTGATTATATTATCACTAATTCTCAATCGTTTCTAACTTCAGCCTTAATGAATTCCGGCCATTTCCTGATTTGCTGCCACTCATGCTCGGTTAGGTTCATGGTAAACAGACTGTTGCCCTCTTCATCAAACCCTTCTTCCAAAATCGTTCCCAATTGATAAAGCTGAGAGCGCTTTTTACCCGCATCCCTTTGCAAGACCAAATCAACGGTATAAAAAGAACCCTTGAAAAATGAAGCCACCGCTTCCATCAACAACTCTACACCAAGCCCTTTTTGCGCTGAAATCCACACCCTTTGAGCCACACCATTTTCATCATAATCAATTTTAGGCTCAATGGCCGGCTCAAGCAGGTCGATTTTATTGAATACGACCAGTTGCGGAACCTTATCCGCGCCAACCTCTGCGATTACATCATAGACATCGGCCATTTTTTCTTCACGGTGTATATCCGCGGCATCAACAAGATGAATCAACAAACTGGCTTCACGGGTCTCTTCCAGGGTAGAGCGGAATGCGGTGACCAAGTCATGAGGGATATGACGAATGAACCCAACCGTATCCGCAAATATGACCGGGCCAGCACCAGGCAAATGCACACGTCTTAAAGTTGAATCCAAGGTCGCAAATAGACGGTCTTCTGCGTAAACGTTGGCAGTGGTCATATAGTTGAAAAGCGTCGATTTACCGGCATTGGTATAACCGACAATGGTAATGGTCGGCAATTCAGAGCGTTTACGTGAACGTCTACCCAAATCACGTTGTTTACGCACTCTCTCAATTTTGGATTCAAGCTGTTTGATTCGCCCTTGAATCAGACGTCTATCGGATTCAAGCTGGGTTTCACCCGGCCCTCTGGCTCCGATACCACCTTGTCTATCAAGGTGAGTCCAACCTTTTACAAGACGGGTGGCCATACGTTTCAGCTGCGCCAACTCCACTTGTAATTTACCTTCATGGGAACGGGCACGCTGTGCGAAGATATCCAGAATCAGACCGATTCTATCCAAAACCTGACAACCGACCAATTCGGACAGGTTACGTTCTTGGGCAGGCGTTAAGGCATGGTTAACAATCACCACATCAGCCTCATACAGTTCAACGGCTTGTTGAATCTCTTCAGCTTTACCTTTACCTACAAAATATTTTGAATCGGGATTTTGACGTTTAGTCGTAAGGAGTGTGCATATTTCTGCACCGGCGGAATCCACCAATTCATAGAACTCGTCGAGCTCTTCTCTATCGGCTTCATTGCGAAAATCGACATGAACTAAAACCGCTCGTTCTAATTCACGTCGTTCAAGACGATCAAATAATTCCATTAACGCTCTCTGGACGACCTATTGACTATTAAGGTGCGCACTTTATCAAATTTAACCGAAATTAGAAAACTGTTAATGGAATTAACTTACAAAAATAGAATTTAATTTAACTTATCAAATCACTAATTAAGCTTCGACAGCTTCATTATCTTCAGTAAAAGACTCATAAGGTTTTGGGTCACGCATTGGCACAATTGTAGAAATCGCATGCTTATAAACCATTTGTGTGACATTACTTCTTAAAAGCACGACAAATTGATCAAACGAATCCACCTTACCCTGTAGCTTTACACCATTGACCAAATAGATTGAAACGCTGATACGTTCCTTTCTTAACGCATTCAAATATGGGTCTTGGATTGGCAATGCTTTAGCCACTTTTTTATTCTCCATGATGATTCCTATTTTTATTATTTTTATTTCGAGTTTTTTGTTATTTTTTTTATGGAACTTATTCAATCCACGTCGCTGTTCGATAGCTGAAAATCCCGCGATATTTTAACCGTTTAATCCAGCCAGAAATAAGTTTAGCGAGAAGCATACCACACCGCTATAATTTCTCTATATCAATTAGTTTTATTTACAGATAAAACACACTGGTTATTATTACTTACCATTTTCAAATAAGCCGCCATTTTCAGCTCAAAATTCACTAATCCGTAACTTTTGAATTTAGCAAATCAAGCGTTTGTTTGACCCGTTCAGCCGGTGTGGTTTGATAAGGGTCGATAATCGTTACTTCCGGCTCTTTTCTCAACCAAGTCAACTGCCGCTTCGCCAACTGCCTTGTTGCCACCACCCCCTTATCGACAAAAGTGTCATAGTCATATTCGCCATCCATAAACAACCAGGCCTGGCGATAACCGACACTACGAATCGAAGTCATCTCTTCATTTAAATCACCACGTTCATAAAGCCCTTTTACTTCCTGCAAAAAGCCAGAGTCAATCATTTGCAAAAAACGTTTTTCAATCTGTTTATGGAGTTTGGCTCGATTTTCTGGAATCAAGGCGATCTTGATTAGTTCAAAATCCGGCAGGCCTTTTTTAGGTTGCGCTCTAAATTCAGTTAAGGTCTTGCCTGTAATCTCATACACCTCAATCGCTCGAATTAAACGCTGCGGGTCATTCTTATGAATCCTCTGAGCCGACTCCGGATCGATATCCAACAACTTTTCGTGCAACAAGCCGGGGGATTCATGCCAAATCTGCAACCACTTTTCTCTTATAACTTCATCAGCCGACGGCAAATCTGACATCCCCTGCTGTAACGCATTGAAGTACATCATCGTCCCCCCAACCAAAACAGGCAGTCGATCACGGGCAAAAATCTCCGCTACCAAACGATTCACATCATCAACAAACTCAGAAGCAGAATAAGTTTCCGAAGCATCATGGGTATTAATCAAATGGTGTGGCACCAAGTCCAACTCTTCCTGGGTTGGTTTGGCTGTACCGATATCCATATCACGGTAGATTAAAGCGGAATCGACACTAATGATTTCAATCGGCAGAATTTCAGCCAACAGCATAGAAAGCTGGCTTTTACCTGATGCGGTTGGCCCCATGATTGCCAAACATTGCTTTTTGGCGATCAACTGCGTGACTAAGTTTTGATATTCTGGATTCATGCTTGCCTTTGCTTTCTATTTTTTTGCTGTTGTGTATGAACTTATCTGTTTTCTTCTGACATCACTGACCGCGCATAAACAAACTATCCAACTGGTCCATCGAAAGTTGTACCCAAGTTGGTCGCCCATGGTTACATTGATCCGAACGTTCGGTTATTTCCATCTCACGCAATAAAGCATTCATCTCAGCGATACTCAACTGGCGATTGGCGCGAACCGAGCCGTGGCACGCCATTGTCGACAAAATCTCATTAATGCGTTCTTCTACTTGCTGAGTTTGCCCTGCCACCGCTAAATCGGCAATCATGTCATTCACCAAGCCTGCTATATCACTTTTCGCCAACAGAACAGGAACGGCGGTCACTTTCAACTGCTCTGGACCAAGCGCCTCAAGCTCAAAACCAAGCTTTTCAAACAACTCTTGATACTCTTCCCAAACAGCAATTTGGGATTGCTCAAATGCCATCGCCATTGGTACCAACAACGGCTGGCTGATCAAACGGTCTGCTTGCCATTGCTTTTTAAATCGTTCATAAACCACTCGCTCATGGGCGGCATGCATATCCACCAAGACCAGGCCTTGTTGATTTTCAGCCAAGATAAAAACCCCATGCAGCTGCGCTTTGGCAAAACCCAACATAGGCATATTTGCATTCTGTTCATCAGAGTTTTGACCTCCGCCATATTCGGCACCATTTTCAGACACACCAAAAGAGTGGGCCACACCACCGTCTTGACGGCGTTGCTGGATAATGTCCGCCAAAGTCGCATTATAACTCCCACCAGCGCCGACTGAAGCACTCCCCCCAAAACCACTGAACCCCGCTGAACTCTCCAACGAATCGATTGGCGCTTGAAAACTCATGTTTTCTTGGGTGTAGGAATTTTGCGTCTGACGCCCATTAGAATACAGCGAGTAGTTCGGCGTTGCCGAAGACACATCGCCACCTGAGTGCATTATCGACTCTAACGAAGCGCCGGTCCCGGTTTCGGAAACCACCGGCTTAGCGACCGCTTCTCGAACACTACGGCGTAAAAAGTCATATACCCAGCGACCATTGGCAAAACGCACCTCGTATTTGGCGGGATGCACATTCACATCCACCAAATCATGAGGCATCTCGATAAAAATCAGATATGCAGGATGACGTCCATGATAAAGCACATCGGCATAAGCTTGTTTTACCGCATAAGAGAGCAAACGATCACGAACGATACGACCATTCACAAAGATATACTGCATATCGGTTTGACTACGGTTGAATGTGGGCAATCCCACCCAGCCAGATAATTTTATATCTTGGGTTTCAAAAGCAATCGCTAAAGACTGCTGAACAAACACCGCCCCCATCAACTGGCTCAAGCGCTTTTGCAAGCTGACCTCATCATCAACCGCAAAAACTTGTCTAACCACTTTTTGGTTATGCACCAGCTTAAAACCAACATTCGGTCGACTCAGCATCACTCGCTTCACCAGCTGGTCGATTTGTGAAAACTCCGTTTTAGCACTGCGTAGGAATTTTTTCCGTGCCGGAGTATTAAAAAACAGGTCGCTTACGGTCACTCGAGTACCGACCTTTCCGGCTGTAGGCTGTGGCATTGCCCACGCCCCCTCGCCCTCGGCTGATAATTTCCAGGCAGCCGAATCCGACTCATGACGGCTGACAATCTCAAAACGTGAAACCGAACTGATACTCGCTAAGGCTTCACCACGAAACCCTAGGGTCGCCACTGCCGCCAAATCGGAGCCCGTCTTGATTTTACTGGTGGCGTGCCGACTTACCGCCAACAACAATTCATCTTTGGGAATGCCATAACCATTATCGGAAATCACAATCGATTTCTCACCGCCTTCCTCAATCAATATCTCAATTTGAGAAGCGCCTGAGTCGAGTGCGTTTTCCAGCAACTCTTTGACTACCGATGCAGGGCGCTCGACCACTTCACCCGCTGCAATCTGATCCGCTAAATAACTTGGGAGTTGTTCAATATTCTGTCTCATTAAACGCCTGAGAATCCTTTGTCTACACAACAAATACAATAAAAAATTGGCAAAGATTATAACACCAAAGACAGTCAATAAACGTTTAACAAAGCTAATCAAAACTAGATAGCCGCACCATCCACCTTACGCCGACAAACAACCAGGCCTGGTGGCTTTAAAAAAACGGAATCAAAAAACCGTTGACCATCCCAATAACATCACATTAACCCATCCAAAACTTTTCATTAAACCGCTTAAACAAAGTTCCCTTGTAATTTATGGCCTTTTTATCAGCAGCATAACTGTTAAAATAGTCAGTCTTCTAATCAATTTAATGCAGACAATGCAAAGGTAAACACATGGGCATTCTCAATTCTCTTTTTGGCAATGGCATTTCCGCCGAATTACAAGAAAAACTGAGCCATAAATTCAAGGCCTGTAGCGATCCGATGACAAAACAGGACCTGGATAGCCTAAAAGCATTTTCAGACTTGCAGCTCAAAAAAGGCCATCTAAAACTGACTGTCAGCATGCCTTACCCTTGCAAAAGCTTATGGCCAAGCATCGAACAAAACATCAAACATGAACTTTTACAGTTGGATGAAATTGAATCGGTAGAGATAAAATTTGCCACCAAAATCGTCGCGCACGATGCGCAAAAAGGTGTCTCCCCGCTTCCTAATATCAAAAACATCATTGCCATTGCTTCAGGCAAAGGTGGGGTCGGGAAATCGACCACTTCGGTAAATATCGCTTTAGCATTGCAACAAGAAGGCGCCAATGTTGGTCTATTGGATGCCGATATTTATGGTCCGAGCATCCCGACCATGCTCAATATCACCAGCAAGCCGGTTTCAATAGACGGTAAAAGTATGCAACCTTTGTCGGCCTATGGTTTACAGGTCATGTCAATCGGCGCCTTGATTGAAGAAGATTCACCGATGATTTGGCGCGGCCCGATTGTGACACAAACGCTAACCCAGCTATTGAAAGAGACCAACTGGGATGATTTGGACTATCTTGTGATTGACCTACCGCCTGGAACAGGTGATGTTCAACTTACCCTTTCCCAACAAATACCGGTAACCGGCTCTGTGATTGTGACCACTCCGCAGCAAGTCTCGTTGATTGATGCCAAAAAAGGCTTGAAAATGTTTGAGAAAGTTGAAATTCCGGTGCTTGGCATTATTGAAAACATGAGCACCCACATCTGTAGCAACTGTGGTCATGAAGAGGCGATTTTTGGAGCACACGGCGGTGAAAACATGGCTAAGGAATATAAAGTGGAGTTTTTAGGCGCGTTACCGCTGGACAAACGTATTCGTGAAGAAGCTGATCAAGGCAAACCAACCGTAACGGCTGAACCCAATAGTGAAATCGCCCAAAAATACCGCCACATAGCGCATAAAATCAGTGCTCAAGTTGGCATTAAAAAACGCAACTATGCCAATGTATTCCCAAACATCGTGATTCAAAACAACTAATAATCACCTAACTTTAGAATTGGCTCAAACCCAAAAATAAAAAAGGCCATTTAATCTCTAGACTGGATTAAATGGCCTTTTTGTGTTCTTTTTTACTTTCTTATGTCTTATACCCTAAAGGTTAATCCGAACAGGTGATTAATCCGCACCATCTTCACAAATGGTAAACAACTGATTGAAGTGTGCCACCTCAAGTATTTTATTCACCGTGCCGCTTACATTCACCAGCTTAACTCTTTCTTTATCACCCTTAGTCTGCTCTCGCAGAAGCAACAACATACCCAAAGCTGAACTATCCATATAGAGGGTTTTTGCAAAATCTATCTTAAAACGATTTTCACTGGAATCATATTTCTTACATATGGTTTTAAACTTTTCATACTGGCTAACATCAAAACTGCCGCCCAGTTGAATCGTTACCACCCCATCTTGTTCTTTAGCCACCATACCCATCAAACATTCTTCTTTTTTGTTTTATTAGCTGAATTTTCACAGACTTTGAAATAAAGCATACCTGAAGTAGAAATCAAAAAACCTTCTTTACCTAGCTTTAGCATTTTTTTACAAACCACATTATAACTTACTCAGTTTAATGCAAACAATCCATACAAAAACAGGAAAAAACAATATAATATCCGGCTTATTTAAAGATATTAAGCACAGGCGTCTTTAGCGTTTTTCCGTTTGTATTATTTACCTGTAAATTTTCATATAAAAATCGCTAATAAAACTCATCCTAAAAAGCCGCGCTTAAAACCTAATTAGGAAAGTGGAAACCCAACAATGTCAGAAGTGCAAACAGCCCCAAGAAAAATCCTCATTACAAGTGCATTACCTTATGCCAATGGTCCAATTCACCTTGGCCATCTTGTTGAATATATTCAAACGGATATCTGGTCGCGTTTTCAAAAAATGCGTGGCAATGAATGTACCTATGTCTGTGCGGACGATGCTCACGGCACACCCATCATGCTTAGAGCGCAAGCAGAAGGCATCACTCCGGAAGAATTAATCGCCAAATCTTCTGAAGAACACCAAACTGACTTTGCTGGCTTCAATATCAAATTTGACCACTACCACAGTACAAACTCGCCTGAAAACAAAGAATTTGCCGAATACATCTATAACCAGCTTAATGCTAAAGGTTATATTTCGCGCAAAACCATCACGCAGTCTTACGACCCTGAAAAAGAGATGTTTTTGCCTGACCGTTTTGTTAAAGGGACTTGCCCAAAATGTAAGGCCGAAGACCAATATGGTGACAACTGTGAAGTGTGTGGTGCCACCTATAGCCCGACTGATTTGATCAATCCAAAGTCAGCGGTTTCAGGTGCAACCCCAATCGAAAAAGAGACCGACCACCTGTTCTTTGAACTTGGACAGTTTGAAGATATGCTTAAGGAATGGACGCATGCCGGGCACTTGCAGTCGCAAATCGCCAATAAACTGGATGAGTGGCTGGAATCTGGACTTCGTGGTTGGGATATCTCTCGTGATGCACCCTATTTTGGCTTTGAAATCCCGGGAGAAAAAGATAAGTTTTTCTATGTTTGGCTGGATGCGCCGATTGGCTACATGTCGAGTTTTAAAGCCTACTGCGACAAATCCGGTTTAAACTTTGACGAATATTGGAAAGCCGATTCAAAAACAGAGCTATATCACTTTATCGGTAAAGACATCATCAACTTCCATGCCCTATTCTGGCCGGCCATGTTGTCTGGCGCAGGCTTTAGAACGCCGGATGCGGTTTTTGCCCACGGTTTCTTGACTGTTGACGGCCAAAAAATGTCTAAATCTCGTGGTACGTTCATTATGGCTAAAACCTACCTTGAGCATTTGAACCCTGAATACTTGCGTTATTACTATGCCGCAAAATTATCTGCACGCATTGATGATATCGACTTGAACCTTGAAGACTTTGCCCAGCGTGTCAACTCAGATTTAGTCGGTAAAGTGGTTAACATCGCAAGCCGCTGTGCCGGGTTTGTGGTTAAGAAATTCGATGGTAAATTGGCCAGCAATTGGTCTAATGAAGGCAGCGCTTTATACCAATCTTTTGCCGATAAATCCGAAAATATTGCACAACTGTATGAACAACGTGAGTATGGCCATGCCATGCGTGAAATCATGGCCTTAGCGGACAAAGCCAACGAATACATTGCTGAAACCGCTCCGTGGGTGTTGGCTAAAGAAGAAGGCAAGGAAGCTGAACTGCTGGAGTCGGTCAGTGTGGGCATCAACCTGTTCCGAGTATTGATGAGCTATTTGGCGCCAGTCATTCCTGACACCGCAGATAAGGCGCGTGAGTTTTTAAACCTGGATGCCTGGGAGTGGAGTGCCGTCCAACAACCTTTAATGGGCCACGAAATCAGCAAATTCAAAGCATTGCTGACACGTTTGGAAATGCCACAAATTGAAAAGATGATTGAGGCTTCAGCAGAATCTTTAGCCAATACCTCTTCTGCACCTGATGGTAAAAAAGACGATAAAAAGCCTAAAATCAAGACCGCTAAACAAGTCGCACAACCAGAAAAGTCAGCGGCTACTGCGGCAAATTCCGAAATTGACCCGATTGCTGAGCAAATCACCATAGATGATTTTGTTAAAATCGATTTACGTATCGCAAAAATCGTCAATGCTGAAGCGGTTCCAGAGGCGGACAAACTGTTAAAGTTGACCCTAGACATCGGTTTAGAGCAACGCCAAGTGTTTGCAGGAATTAAATCCGCCTATGAACCTGAGGACTTAATCGGTAAACTCACCGTAATGGTTGCTAACTTAGCTCCACGTAAAATGCGTTTTGGCATGTCAGAAGGCATGGTTTTGGCCGCGGGTCCTGGTGGTAGTGATTTATACATCCTGTCGCCTGACGATGGAGCCAAGCCAGGCCAAAGAGTGAAGTAACCAGGCCTGGTAGAATCCCAACAAGGAAATCAACTTAATGCAAGAATATGTTCTCATTCTAATCAGCACCGTACTGGTCAATAACTTTGTCTTGGTAAAGTTTTTAGGCTTGTGCCCTTTTATGGGGGTTTCCAAGAAAACCGATGCGGCATTAGGAATGGGATTGGCCACAACCTTTGTGTTAACCCTTTCATCGGTATTAAGTTATCTGATTTTCACTTATCTGCTTCAGCCATTTGGCCTTGAGTACCTGCAAACAATCGCCTTTATCTTGGCGATTGCGGCGGTAGTCGGTTTTACAGAGATGGCCATCCACAAAACCAGCCCTGCACTTTATCAAGTGTTGGGTATCTACCTCCCCTTAATCACCACAAACTGCGCTGTTTTAGGTGTGGCTCTATTGAACGTTGGTGAAAAAAACGACTTTATCGCCTCGGCCGTATACGGCTTTGGTGCAGCGGTCGGCTTCACCTTGGTTATGGTGTTATTTGCCTCTATTCGTGAACGTGTCGATGTGGCGGATGTTCCTGGGCCTTTCAAAGGTGCACCTATTGCCTTGATTACCGCCGGTTTAATGTCAATGGCCTTTATGGGCTTTGGCGGATTGGTGTAGGCAGAGTTATGTTAGAAGCGATTGTCATCTTTGTAGGGTTAGCCATTCTATTTGGCCTGTTATTGGGTTATGCCTCAATACGGTTCAAAGTCGAAGGTAATCCCGTGGCTGAACGTATTGATAAAATCCTCCCTCAGACCCAATGCGGACAATGCGGTTTTCCCGGCTGTAAACCCTACGCTGAAGCACTTGCCAATGGCGAGACAGAAGTCAACTTGTGTGTACCGGGTGGTACGGAAGTCATGATTCAAATCGCGGAAATCACCGGACTTGAACCTAAAGAGATGGAATCTCCAGAAGAAGAGAATAAACCCAAAGAGACTGCTTACATTAACGAAGATCTTTGTATAGGCTGTGTTTTATGTATTAAAGAGTGTCCGGTCGATGCGATATTGGGAGCCACGAAACTGATGCATACCGTCATCCAACAAGAGTGCACCGGCTGTGAGAAGTGTGTGCCGGTCTGTCCGGTTGATTGTATTGAGATGCGCCCTATTCCGGTTTCGACCCGCAATTGGAAATGGCCTGAACCAGCTCAAAAAGCCAATTCAACGGCCAGTACAACGGGCAATACAACTGGAGAACCTTCTTAAATGTCTGTTTTTACCAGTATTGTTAAAGCCATTGCGCCCATTTATCCGCAAGCAAAACGTTGGTTACACAGTTTCAATGGCGGGATTTTTCCAAAATACAGTAAAGAGCTTTCCGCAAGCCAACCTATCCGCTCGCCAATCATTCCTGAGCGTTTAATCATGCCTTTGCAACAGCAAGTTGGCCAACCGGCAGAGTTACTGGTCAAAGTTGGGGAAAAAGTCAAAAAAAACCAATTGATCGCACGTTCATCTAAAGATGCCAATAAAGCTTTGATTGTCCCGATTCATGCCCCGACTTCCGGGGTTATTGAGGACATCGCCAGCTATACCCTCCCTCATCCATCCGGCCTGGAAGATATCGCCATCATTATCAAACCGGATCACTTGGATACAAGCATTGAAAATGCTCTCAAGGTTTCGGGAGATTCACCAACCTCGCCAGCAGAATTGAAAGAGATTCTTCTGAATGCCGGAATTGTCGGCATGGGGGGAGCAGGTTTCCCGACTTATGCAAAAATACCGAACGAGTCTGGCAAAATCCATACCTTATTAATCAACGGTGCGGAATGTGAACCATTCATCACCTGCGATGATTTATTGATGCAAACTGAAGCGGATGCGATTATCCAAGGCGCTTTAATTACCGCTAAAGCCTTAGGCTCCGATAAAGTGCTTTGCGGCATCGAAAGCAATAAACCCGCCGCCATAAGAGCCATGCAAAACGCAGCAAAAGGCAGTATCGTTGAAGTGATTGTGGTTGAGACCGTCTACCCGATGGGTGGGCAAAAACAACTGACCCAGGAATTGACCGGTATCGAGATGCCAAGCAAAGCGCACGCTGTCGACATTGGTTTATTGATGATGAATGTGGCAACCTATGCGGCCATTTACAAAGCGGTTCGTTTTGGTGAACCTCTCACTTCACGCCTAGTGAGTGTGACCGGCTTAGGACTGGCCAAGCCATTCAATATCCATGCCCTAATCGGTACACCTTTTGAGGTCTTGGCCAATGCCGCTTCGCCGAAAGCCCCATTGAACTATCCGTTGATTATGGGGGGTCCAATGATGGGCTTCAAGGTGCAAGACAACCAAGTACCGGTCATCAAAACCACCAACTGTATTTTAGCCAACCCTCCTGAACCAACCGAGATGCAAATGCCATGTATCCGTTGCGGAGAGTGTATGGATGCTTGTCCAATCAACCTGTTACCACAACAGATGTACTGGCATAGCCAAGCCCATGAATTCGATAAGGTGGAAAAACTTAACGTTTTTGACTGTATCGAATGTGGATGTTGTAGCTACGTCTGCCCTAGCCACATTCCTCTAGTGCAATATTATCGCCATGCCAAGTCTGAAATTAAAGAGATGCATGCCGAAGAGAGAGCGGTTGAACTTGCCAAGCAGCGTCATGAATTCAAATTGGCTCGAATTGAACGCGAAAAACAAGAACGTGAAGCGCGTTTAAAAGCCAAAAAAGATGCCGTTAAGCAACAAGCGGCCAAAGAGGCTTCTAACACTCCGACAGAAACGGCGGCGAGCAAACCTAAAGCCGCCAGTGCGGCAGCCGCTGCCGCTAAGGCCGCAGCAGCCAAAAGAGCGGCGGCTAAAAACACAGCAGTCGACAGTGATAATGCATCAACTGATAATATCCCACCAGCTCGCCGTAAAGCGATTGAGGCCGCTAAACAAGCCGCTACTCAAGCTACCAATGAGGATGGTTCGGTAACAACCCCAAAAGATGCGGCAAGAAAAGCGGCGATGGAAGCGGCTAAAAAACGTGCCTTAGCCAAAAAAGCCGAACAGGGTGAACAAACCGTTAAAACTGCGAATTCGGATATTCAAGATACCGCTAAAGAGGCTGCTCAAAAGACTGAGCAAGAAGCAACTTTGGCAGAATCACCTCTGAAAAAAGATCCTAAGCAAGCTGCCAAAGCCGCAGCGATGGCTGCGGCTAAAAAACGTGCCCTAGCCAAAAAGGCCGAACAGGACAATTCATCGTTAAAAAGTAACAGTGAACAAACGGCTTCCACTCCAAAAGAGATTAAACCTGTTGCCGACCAAGCGCAGGATTTAACCGAAACCACGGAACCAAGCGCCGCTTCTAAAAAAGAGGCGGTACGTAAAGCGGCTATGCAAGCGGCCAGAGCGGCAGCCAAAAAACGCAAAGCTGAAACCCAGCAAGCAACAGAAATTGAATCGGATAGCGAAACGGCTGGGATGGTTGATACTGATGATACCCAGGCTCAAGCAGACAAAAAACAACAAGCGATGCAATTGGCAAAAGCCAATGCGGCTAAAAATGCGGCCAAAAAGGCCGCAGAAAGAGCAGCCTTAAAACGCGCCCAAAACAACTCTGAGGATGACAACCCGTGACTCCATCGCATCTAACCTCATCACCCTATACTCACAATAACCAAAACGTCCGTAAAGTGATGTTGCAGGTTCAGGTTGCGGCGTTTCCGGCCCTGATGACCCACATCTACCTCTTCGGTTTTGGAATTGTCGTGCAGTGGATGTTAGCGGTTGCGACCCTGATTGTTGTTGAATATGTCATGCTGAGATTGCGCGGCCGTCCAGTTATGCCTTTTATTACCGATATGAGTGCTTTGGTCACGGTAACGGGTCTGGTGTTCTGTATTCCGCCGGAAGCGCCATGGTGGGTGATTGTAACGGGTAGTGCCTTTGCACTGATATTTGGTAAACACCTATACGGTGGCCTTGGTTACAACCCATTCAACCCCGCCATGTTGGGTTATGCCTTTTTATTGATCTCCTTTCCAATACAGATGACGCAATGGACTTTGCCTACTGAGTTGAGTGGTCACGCCTTGAGCTTTATCGACTCAGCGTACTATATTTTCACTGGACAAATCCCCGGTATAAACTTGGATGCCATTACCGGTGCGACTCCCTTAAATGAAGTAAGAACAGGACTTTCTCAAGGGTTAACTGTGATAGATACGTTGGGAAGTGAATCAAAAAGCAGTTTATGGGGACTTTCAAGTTGGGGCTGGGTTAACGTGGCCTTTATGGTCGGCGGCATTTGGATGATCATTACCCGCACCATCAGCTGGCAATTCCCGGTTGGCTTTTTAGGAACCCTGGCATTAATCAGTTTTGTGTTCAATCAAATCGACCCCAACCTCTACCCTCCGATGAGTTTCACACTCTTAAGTGGCGGAACCATGTTGGCGGCTTTTTTCATTATTACCGACCCGGTTACCGCCAGTACCACACCAAAGGGTAAATTCATCTATGCCTGCGGGGTGGGTGTTTTAGTTTATGTCATCCGTAATTGGGGGGCTTTTCCAGATGGCATCGCTTTTGCCATTCTGCTGATGAACATTGCCGTACCTTTAATTGATCAGTACACCCAGCCTCGTGTATTTGGCCATAAACGCTAGGTGATGATATGACAGCAAACAGCAAAAGCACTCAAAACTTGCTCAAAACCATGTTCAGTTCGGCAGGCAAACTCACCCTGTTTGTTTTTATCAGTATCATTCTACTGTTGAGTATTCGGGCTTTGACTGGACCAGAAATAGAAAAAGCCGAAAGGGAGACCTTGCTCAATACCTTTGCTCAAGTTCTACCTCAAAATCGGTATGATAATGATCCGCTACAAGACACCTTGGTTATCAAAGACCCTGCCTATCTCAAGCTTTTAGGTAGCTCTGAACCGGTCACGGTCTATCGAGCGTATAAAAACCAGCAACCTGCCGGCGCTATTTTCAGTGCCATCGCCCCAAATGGTTATTCTGGCAATATCTATATTTTGATTGCTGTCTATCCAGATGGTCGAATCTCTGGAGTACGTATAATCAAACATAAAGAGACCCCTGGCCTGGGGGATAAAATAGAAATCAACAAAAGCAACTGGGTTTTGGAGTTTGATGGCCGTAATGTAAGGGAGGATAACGATCCTCGCTGGGCGGTACAAAAAGATGGCGGCGACTTCGACCAATTCACCGGTGCCACGATCACTCCAAGAGCGGTGGTAGAAGCGGTGAAGCATGCGTTGCTTGTGGTCAATGATTTAGGGGAGCGTTTATATGAGTGAAGTCACAACTGAGAAAAAGTCACTTTGGCAAGATTATAAAATCATTGTTGAAAACGGACTTTGGAAAAACAACCAAGCCTTGGTTGCATTACTTGGACTATGCCCTCTTTTAGCGGTTTCCAACAATACCATCAACGGTCTTGGTCTAGGACTGGCGACACTATTGGTTTTAGTGCTTTCCAACGCTTTGGTTTCGGCGATTCGTAATCATGTTTCCGATGAAATCCGTATCCCGGTTTTCATCGCTATCATCGCAACCATGGTCACCATCATCGATTTATTGATGAACGCCTACTTCCATACTTTGCATGGCATTTTAGGTATCTTTATTCCCCTTATCGTAACCAACTGCGCCATTTTAGGACGTGCTGAAGCCTATGCCTCAAAAAACAAAATAGACAAAGCCATTGTGGACGGTTTCTTTATGGGGCTAGGATTTATGTTTGTACTGGTGCTGTTAGGGGCGTTACGAGAAATGATTGGTAATGGCACCCTGTTTGATCAAGCCTATTTGATGTTCGGTGAAAGCGCTCGTAGCTGGACAATCCATTTTGGCGATGACTACCAAGGCGTTTTACTGGCAATCCTGCCTCCTGGCGCCTTTATTGGATTGGGGTTACTCATCGCCTTCAAAAACATGCTGGATGCTAAAAAAGTCGCTAAACAACAAAACCAATTGGGTATCCAGGTTTCCGTTACCCCGATGGTAATGAAATAATGGCGATTGTTTCTTTAACCGCTTTTGAGCACAACCCGTTATGAACAAAGCCAAACGTCTAGAGATTTTTCAACGTTTAAGTGAAGCGATTCCCAATCCGGAGACAGAGCTCAACTATTCAAGTCCATTTGAGTTGTTGATTGCGGTCATTCTCTCCGCTCAAGCGACCGATAAGGGCGTCAATATCGCCACCGATAAACTGTTTCCAGTTGCCAACACACCTGAGGCCATTTACGCATTGGGTGAAGAAGGGTTAAAAGAGTATATTAAAACCATTGGATTATTTAATACCAAGGGCGCCAATATCATCAAGACCTGTAAGATGTTGATCGAGCTACATGGCTCTCAAGTCCCGGATGATCGCAAGGCGTTAGAAGCGCTACCTGGCGTGGGACGCAAAACCGCGAATGTGGTTTTAAATACCGCTTTTGGACATCCGACAATGGCGGTAGACACGCATATTTTTCGTGTTTCAAATCGTACCAAAATTGCCCCGGGTAAAAACGTGTTGGAAGTTGAGATGAAATTGCTCAAGAATGTTCCTAAAGAATACTTGATTCCCGCTCACCATCTATTGATTCTTCATGGTCGCTATACTTGCACGGCAAGAAAGCCACGTTGCGGGGCGTGTTGTATTTATGACTTATGCGAATTTAAAGAAAAAACCGAGTAACAAACCAAACGACCAGGCCTGGTAGGTTTAAAAAAGATTTAAAAAAGAGTTTAAAAGATTATATGTTTTATACCTCAGAACGAGACAAACTCAGACAGTTTTACGTTGATACATGGCAAAAAGCCCGACATGGCTTACCGCTGGATGCAATGGAAACCATGGTGGCCAGAGTCATTGAATTGCACCCAGAATATCATGCCATGCTACAAAACCAAAATCACCTCGGCAACGAGTACAAACCAGAAGATGGTGAAACCAACCCGTTTTTACACATGGGGATGCATCTGGGTTTACAAGAACAGGTCTCAATGGATAGACCTGCAGGTATTCAGGCGGTTTATCAACAGCTCGGTGAACGTTTAGGAGATGTCCACAAAACCGAACACGCCATGATGGACTGTTTAGCCGAATCGCTTTGGGTGGCACAGCGTGATCAAATAGAGCCGGATGAACAAGCTTACCTAGCCTGCTTACGCCAATTACTGTTTAAATGATTAAGCAACCATTGTAACCATCAACTTTTTAGCCAAATGCTTTCAAAAACACCAAAGGACGCTGCTATGTTTACATTCAAAACGGTTTTCACTTTAGCGGCATCACGCTATGGCAAACTACTGCTACTCAGTTTTTTGCTTACCAGCGGTGCTCAAGCGGCGGATAATTCGGTCTTTGTTTCAGGAAAATGGTTAAAAAATCATCAATCTGAAGTCAAGCTCATCGATATGAGTGATAAAGCCAATTTCCAAAAATTTCATTTAGACGGTGCAATCTGGGTTAGCTATAACTGGCTAATCAAACCACAAAACGGCCTGGCGTTGAGTGGCGGTGCTGACTATATGGCAAATGTACTTTCCCAATTAGGCTTTACCAATGACGACCACATTGTGATTTACGATGATATGGGAGGCTTGGCGTCAAGTCGCCTCTATTGGGAGCTTAAGAAACTCAACCATAAAAACGTCAATATCCTTGACGGTGGTATTGTCAGCTGGATCTTGGCTGGCAATAAAGTGACCCAGACACCGCCACAACGTCCCCAAAAAACCAACTATAAGGTTCCTGCCAAAACCTCAACCGATAGTTTGACCGCCAACAAGGCAGAAGTGCTTGCCGCAATCAAAGACCCTGAAACCGTCTTAATTGATAGCCGCAGTAAAGAAGAGTATGAAGGTAGCGCAAAAGAGAAGCGTAGCGGCCATATTCCGAGTGCATTATGGTTTGATTGGTCTAAAGCGGTAAATATCCAAGAAGGTTTCACACAATACTCGGATGAAGAGCTGTTACATGCATTAACGGCGAAAAGTGTCCATGACCTAAAGCAACCTATTATTGTGTATTGCAACACCGCACATAGAGCGTCTCGCTCTTTTACCATGCTTAAAAGTTTAGGGTTTGAAAACGTCAAACTTTATGATGGCTCCATCCAAGAGTACAGCATTGACCAATCATTGCCGTTGAAACTTGGCATGCAACCCTAGGCCTTGAGCCTGAACTTCTGATTTTAGGAGATAGAACAAAACATGTCGTTAAACCAAACCCACCCTGCCGCTTCCCAAAAGTTTGCCATCTATACCGATGGAGGTTACTTTGAAAAGCAGGACATCGGAGGTTGGGGATTGGTCATATTTCAAAATGATGAAGAGATTTACCGTAACTCAGGTTGGCAACGCCATACTTCCAGTCTGGAAATGGAATTGACTGCGGCTCGTAAAGCCTTAGAGTATATTCAAAGCCAAAATAAAGCCGCTTCTAAAAGCCCGGTGTCTTGTAAGACACTCTATACCGACTCTCGGATTATCATCGAAGGTTTAACCCAGAAATACACCTTATGGTGTGAAAACCAATGGCGAGTTAAATCAGGTAAAACCGTGGTTTACAAAGAGTTATGGCAAAGCTTGTCCAACTTAACCCAACACCTAGATGTCGAATGGAAATGGGTCAAGGGACATAATGGCAACCAAGGTAACACTATCGCCGACCAATTAGCGCGAGATGCGGTAATCCATCGTATACACTCTTATTAAGCCCTGTATTGAATGAGCCGCCGCTTAAACTCTGAACTTCAACTCCAACAGAGTTGCATCATCTTTAAGCGGCTTACCTTCGCTAAACCGTTCTATTTTTTTTAGAATCGTATCAACCCCCAAGCCCTGTTGATTCATTTCTTGGATAACGGCAAGCACCTTATCGAAACCGAACTCCTCACCTTGCGGATTGACCACCTCGGTAATACCATCAGAAAACACATAGAGTTTATCGTCTGTTTTGATCGAAAAGCTGAGGGGTTCGAGGCTATGTTGATTGAACTCTAAAATACCTAATGCCAACGACATGGAAGGAACGAATTGAAATTGCTGTTGGTCATAAAATATGGCATCAGGTGAACCAAAATTCCATATAGTGACTTGACCTTGCTCTTTATTCCAATCGATATAGGTTGCGGCTAAAAAGTGCTGGGTAGGTAATTTACGGAACAACTCATCGTTGATTAAACTCAAAATAAACTCGGCCGAATGATTTTGTTCAACCAAGGTATAGAACAGAGATGAGACTAAAGGGCCGGCAATTGCAGCGTGTATTCCATGACCAGTGAAATCACCGAATAAGATGTGTTGATGGTGTTTTTGGTTACACGCGGAAAGCACAATATCGCCATTGGACACATCCACAGGCGAAGCCATCACTTTAAGACAACTGGAATCATAACGTTTATCGGAATGCATGCAATCGATGATTTTTTCAATATAATCGCGTTCTTGCTTCAGGAGTTTATGATTGTGTTCCAGTTTTTTCCGCGTAAAACTCAGTTCGAGATGAGTGTTGATTCTTGCTAATAAAATCGATTCGGTAAATGGTTTACTAATGTAGTCTACCGCGCCCATTTGCAAGCCGTTTTTCTCATCATCCACCTTCACCATTGCCGTCAAAAAAATAACCGGAATGTGACTGGTTAGAGGGTTTTCTTTAAGGCGTTTGCAAACCTCATAGCCTGAAATTCCCGGCATATTGATATCTAAAAGAATCAAATCCGGCACATTTTCTTTAACAACCTCTAAACAAGCCTCTCCGCTTTCAACCGTTTTTAGTTGATAACGGTCTTCGATGATGTCTTCTAGGATGTATCGATTCATTTGCTCATCATCGACAGCCAAAATGTATGGTTTTCCAAATTGGCTGATTTGACTAACCGGCATTTTTCTCTCCACTTACTCGCTTTAAAGGCAAGGTAAATTTAAATATTGCGCCTTTGATCTCATTTTTAATTGACCAGTTCTCCACCCAAATACGGCCATTATGCGCTTGTACAATCTCTTTACTGATTGCCAAACCTAACCCTGTTCCGCCCGTATTCGGGGAAGCCTGGCTACTTTGGATAAATTTATCAAAAATGCTCTCAAACTCTTCTTCATTAACACCGGATCCGCTATCTTGTATAGAAAATACAATAAACCCGGGGTGGTAATTCTCAACTGAAATCTGAATCTTTTGGTTTTTAGGTGTATAACGAATCGCATTATTAAGAAGATTAGAGATGGTCTGAGCAATCCGGCTTTCATCGAAACTGGCCATATAATCGACTTGATTAACCACCAATTCAATATTTTTTTCACGCAAAAGCGGCGTCTGCTCGTTAATACAAGCTTCAATAACCGGTTTGATGCTCTGATATTCAAAATTGAAATTCATCATGCCCGACTCAAGTTTTGCCGAAACCAATACGTCGTTGAGTAATGCCATCAGCCGTTGCGCACTCGCATGGATATTTTCAAAATAACGTTTCAGTTTTTCGGGAGAGGCATTCAAATAGCGCGACTCACCTAACTGAGAATAACTCAAGACCCCATGCAACGGGGTACGGATATCATGCGACATCTTCGCTAAAAACTCAGATTTCGCTTGGTTGGCGGCAACCGCCTGCTCTCTGGCAGCTTGCATTTCAGCCTCTAACTGCTTACGTTTTGAGATATCCCTAAAAGCGATATGGATGACCGTGCGTCCAAAATATTCCAAGCGGGTCAATACCACATCCGTCCAAAACTCTTCACCATTGGAGCGCTTATTAACCCACTCATAACGGTGACTGCCTTTCTCGAGACAAATCTGCAACATCCGGAACCCTTTTCGGTGTGACGATTCTCCGTCGGGCTGGAGTTTGGGGGCAAAGACCTTATTAGGCAAACTGAGTAACTGCTCTTTAGACTGATAACCGAAAATATCCAGTGTTGCCTGATTACAGTCAATAACATGGCGCCCTTCACTGATAAAAATACCATCCGCCGACTTTTCAAAAATGGTCTCAAACGCCTGTTTCTGATCACGCATTTCTTGCGTCGCATTGGCAATCTCTTTTTGTAGCAGCTCATTGCTCAAACTCAAATCACGGTTTGTTAAACGCTCAGTTAAGTTACGTACAAACATGATCGTTACAAATTCATCATCCATTTTAAATTTGCTGGCACTGATTTCAACATGGATTTTCTTGCCGTTTTTGGCTTGATGAATGGTCTCAAAAAGCGAACTTTTACCTGATTCAAGATTGATACACAAATCAGCCAACTCTTCAGCACTATACTTAACGTCGATTTGATTGATATTCATTTTTAACAACACATCTCGACGGTAACCTAATAACTTACAACTTTCATCGTTCACATCCAAAATGGCACCACTAGCGTCTAATAAGTAATAGCTTTCCGAACTTTGGTTGATAACATCGTGATAATGTTTCTGTTGATTTTTTAACGAAATTTCACTCGCTGTAATCTGCCTACGATAACGTAATAACAGAAAAATCAAGGCTGTGATAAGCAGGCTGGCCGCCACACCTTCAATCCATGCCTTTTGTAAAGCCTTGCTACTGAAAACCTTGTAGTCAGGTAACGCCTTTAGATTAACCTCACTAATCAACTGCCACGTCCGTCCTGCAAATGGCAGGTAAAACTGGTATTTTCGATATAGGGCTTCATCCATTGAATATTCCGCCCCTGAAATCGAAAATGGCGCTGAACCATTGGCTTTATCTACGATGTAAAGCCCTAAACTCTTTTCGATTAATGCTTTAGAACGGACATGCTCTAAAAACTGATCAATATTTAACACAAGGGCGACATAACCCTTTAGAACCTGTTTTTTAGTGTAAACCGGCTGATAAAGAATCAAACTAAAACTACCGCCATTTGTTTGAACCAGAGTTTGAGGAGATGTAACCGTTGCCGATTGTGTTCTTTCGGACAAATCCATCGCCATTTTTTGGGTGGCTATGGAATAGGCATCGACACCAATCGCCTTATAGTTGGCTTCAAAAGGATAGACATATTTGACAACGACATACTGCTCATTAACCGTATTCAAATCAGCCAATTGGCCATATTTTTGGGTTTTGATCTTAAAATCATCCACCCCGAGCAAAATCGACATTTCATTTTCAAACAGCAGCCGATTATTTTCAGGCACCACTTCAAGCCACTCCATGGCTTGGACTTTGGAATCGTTTGCCAGTAACACATGAGCAAAGCGCTCAAAATCCCCTTGGGAAATATTTTCTGATAATTTGAATACCGCCGACAGGCTATTCAGGCGTTCCACTTCTCTTTTGAATGCATTTTGCATCGCCACATAGGCTTGGACAGAATATTGGTTGAATTTGTTATCCAACACTTCGACACGTTTGCTTTCGGAATATTGAATCCATTGCCAAGTTGCCAATAACCCCAAAGAAAAAACAACAATGCTAATAAAGTAGATGAGTCTTATGGATAATGTATTCAACACAAAAATGGGTAACCCTATTGCCTATACCAAGCTCTAAAAAATGAGCTATTAACGATTAAAATATAAAAATCATTCTAACTTATAGCGGGTTTTAGGTTCGTAATTTTATGCATTAAATTCTCAGTAAATGGCTGTTTTCATGAAATGCCCCTATTTATTTTATGGGCGATATTTCATGTAAAATTGGTTACTATTGGTAACAATTTATATTCAACCCATTATTCAAAGGTCAATTTATGTTAACTGTAGGTCAAAGCGCTCCAGCGATTTCTAGCCCAAATCAAAATAATCAAATGATTCACTTGGCAGATTTTAAAGGCCATAAAAATATCGTGCTGTACTTCTACCCTAAAGACGATACTCCAGGCTGCACGATTGAGGCCAATGACTTTACCGCTTTGGCGAATGAATTTGCTGAAGCCAATAGTGTTGTGATTGGTGTCAGTAAAGACGATTGCGGTAGCCACAAAGCCTTTATTGAAAAGTTTGGCCTGAAAGTGGATCTGTTGGCGGATACTTCAGGTGAAGTCTGTGAAGCCTATGATGTCTGGCAGTTGAAAGAGAAAAACGGGGTTTCCAAAATGGGCATAGTACGTTCTACCTTTATTATTGATAAACAAGGGGATTTAGCGTACGTAGAATATGGCGTATCTCCAGATGGCCATGCCGTAG
The DNA here is from genome assembly GCF_021654855.1 of Thiomicrorhabdus immobilis. NCBI lineage: Bacteria > Pseudomonadati > Pseudomonadota > Gammaproteobacteria > Thiotrichales > Piscirickettsiaceae > Thiomicrorhabdus > Thiomicrorhabdus immobilis. Next base: position 1,122,223 of record NZ_AP024202.1, on the reverse strand, counting down.
CCATGTTGGAAAAAGTAAAAACGCTCTGATTGCAGAGAATATTTTCTATCAATAAAAAAGCCATTTACCAGGCCTGGTATGAAGTGACCCCCAAATGTTGGACACCAACTTTGGGGGTTTTTCATGTCCAAATACAATCGAGAATTTAAACTGGCGATTGCTAAGCAATGCCTTTCTCATGAATCCAGTCTGTCCATTTCCAAGCGACTCGGTATTCCAGATCGCTATATCCGTTACTGGACACAAGTCTATCGTTTCCATGGTCAAAATGCGTTTATCAAACGTAACACACCATACTCTTTTGAAGACAAATATCGTATCCTAAAACACATGCGTGAAAATCACTGGTCTATTAGTTATACCAGTATTGTCTATAACATGAGTTCTGCGGGTACGATTTCTACTTGGCTCACTCAATTCGAACGGTTCGGCCTTTCAGGCTTACAACCTAAAAAGCAGGGTAGAAAAATGAAAAAAAACCAAAAGCAAGAAACCATTAAACCAACCGAACAAATGAGCCTAGAAGAGTTACGAGAAGAACTCGAATACCGTCGAGCGGAGAATGCCTATTTAAAAAAGCTCGATGCCCTGCTTCAGGAAAAAGAACGCCAAAGCAAGAAAAAGCAGGGCTCATAGATAAGCTTAGAAAGTTCTATCCACTTAAACATCTTCTCAAGGCCGCAGGGCTTGCACGAAGTGTGTTTTATTACCATCAGGCGCGCAGTGCGCTGCCTGATCGTTATGCGGACGTTAAAAGAGCGATTCAACAACTCTTTAATGAACATAAAGGTCGTTATGGGTATCGACGCATGACCTATGCGTTAAGACGCTTAGGTCACTTTTTAAACAAGAAGGCCGTTCAACGTTTAATGCAAGAACTGAACTTGAAGTCATTCGTCAGGCCAAAGCGTTACCGATCCTATAGAGGTCAAGTAGGCCGAATTGCCGAGAATGTGCTTCAAAGAAACTTCCATGTTGATGCACCGGATAAAAAATGGGTCACCGATGTCACGGAGTTTAAAGTCGGAGAACAGCGAGTTTACTTATCCCCGGTGATTGACCTGTTTAACCAAGAAGTGATTAGTTATCGAGTGGCTAAGAGTGCACGGCTACCACTGGTGACCGACATGCTTAAAGAAGCAATCAATAAGTTAACAGGCAAAGTCAAACCCATATTCCACAGTGATCAAGGCTGGCAGTATCAGCATAGTGATGTACAGAAGCTACTGAAAGAAAATGGATTAACTCAGAGTATGTCAAGAAAAGGGAACTGCTTAGATAATGCAGTTGCTGAGAACTTTTTTGGGATTTTAAAAACAGAGATGTACCATCGCAAGAAATTCAATAGTGCTGAGCATCTGATGGAAGAGATTAAAGATTATATTGAGTATTACAATACAAAACGAATCAAGGTGAAACTAAAAGGCCTGACTCCGATAGAATATCGAAATCAGGCCTTAAGTGCCGCTTAACTAAAATGTCCAACTTTTTGGGGTCACTTCAGTAAATGGCTTTTTAGGTTAAAGAGTCAAAAAATATGGCTTCAAACACGCCCTACTTTGAATTTGCGACCTTTGATCTTATTCTGATTCAAACCTCTAACCACTTCGGCTTCATAGCCACGTTCAATCGCCACATAGCTTGAATGGTCAACCACGTCGATTTTACCGACATGTTTACCTTCCAAACCAATCTGCTTGGTAATCGCCCCCAAAATATCACCGCGACGGACCTTTTCCTTTCGACCGCCAGAGATATACAAGGTGACAAATTTTGGAACCACACGATTTGAACGCCCTTGCGGTAAACGTTCAATGGATTCATATTCCAAAGCGTGGCCTTGATAAGTGCTTAAATGGTCTAATTTATAGCGCTCTTTTTCGGTAAACAAAGTAATCGCCTTACCTTCCAAACCGGCACGCCCGGTACGGCCAATGCGGTGGGTATAGGTCTCTTGATTACGCGGCAGCTCATAGTTGATGACCGCAGGCAGCGCTTCAATATCCAAACCTCGTGCCGCCACATCGGTAGCCACCAATAAATTGGTGCTGTGATGTTTGAATCGAATCAAAATCTGCTCACGTTCACGTTGTTCCATATCACCGTGCAAAGCTACGGCTTCAAAACCTTTCTCATCCAGGTAATCGACCACCTCTTGCACCAAAGCTTTGGTGTTACAGAAAATCATCGCATGTTCAAATTCATTCACCGAAAGGATTCTTACCAAACTCACTAATTTGTCTTTGTGGTGGCACATGTAAAAAGACTGCTCAATGCTTTCCATGCCATGATGCGCATCCACCGAAACCTGCATCGGGTTCTTTTGGAAACGACGACTGATATATTCAATATCATCCGGGAAAGTCGCCGAGAACAATAAGGTTTGGCGGGTATGCGGTGTATAGCCGATGATATCCACCATCTCCTCTTTGAACCCCATTTCCAACATACGGTCCGCCTCATCCAAAACCAAGGTTTGAATGTCAGAGATATCCAGGTGATTTTTTTGAATATGGTCTTTTAAACGCCCGGGGGTTCCCACCACGATATGTGCGCCATGCTCTAAAGAGGCTATCTGCGGACGCATCGGGGTACCACCAGACAATACGATAATTTTAATATTGGCCTGAAAACGTGCCAATCTTCGCAGCTCTTCAGCCACCTGGTTACTCAGTTCACGAGTTGGGCAAATCACCAAACCTTGAACGCGGTTATTAGCGACTTCTACTTTTTGAAGCATCGGTATGCCGAACGCGGCGGTTTTACCGCTACCGGTTTTAGCCTGGGCAATCAAATCATGACCACCTAAAGCCAACGGCAAGGCCTCGGCCTGAATAGGGGTCATATTGTTGTAACCAAGCTGCGCCAAGTTATCTAATTGCGATTGCGGTAAATCTAAATGCACAAAGGCGGAAGTGGTTAAATCAGTCATTTTTTACCAAACATGCTTACTAGCGTAATAAGAGAAAGCCGCTACAAAAGCCGTCTCTTGGAATTTTTTAAGACCGGTCTCTGCAAAAGTGATCGGTAATGGATAATGTTTTAGGTGTATCTTTTGGTCGCTGGATGACATCAACACGACTTTTAAACCGTCAATCAGCTGAATGGCCGCTTCCAATTTAAAGCCATTAGCGCCACCGGCAAACTTGCCTTTTTTCATACGCTCTTTAATCACCACCGTATCAATTTGATAATCGGTCATCAATTGCTTAAAGGTCTTTTGAAAATATTTCAGGTCGTTCACCGTGTCCGGGTTTTGACAAGTAATGCGACGCACACGGCAATCGGGCAGATTGAAGATTTCATTATCGACCGTTAGTAAACTGATAATGGCATCATTACCACTCAGCTCTACACCACAAATTCGCATCATTTTGTTTGTCCCTCGCGCAAGCGCCTTAAAAGAAAATTCGTCTTGAATGAACGTTATTATTTTTGCGACCAAGTATCGCGTAATGCAACCGTGCGGTTATAAACCTGTTTATCGCCCGATTGATTGTCTCTACAGAAATACCCTTCACGCTCGAACTGGTAAGCCAATTCTGCCTGTGAATTGAGCAGGCCTGGTTCAACAAAACCGTGTTTCACACTTAACGAATCGGGGTTGATGACCGATTCAAAGTTATCTTCTTTGGCCGGGTTTTCAACAGTAAACAGACGGTCATACAACCTGAATTCGGCCGGCAACGCTTTGCTGGCTTCGACAAAATGAATCACCCCTTTTACCTTACGGCCATCCGCCGGATTTTTTCCGTGGGTTTCCGGGTCGTAAGTACAGTAAATCGTGGTGAAGTTACCGTCGGCATCTTTGTCGGCACGCACCGCTTTGATCACATAGGCGTTACGTAAACGCACTTCTTTGTCCAACGCCAAACGCTGGAATTTACCATTAGGCGCCACTTCTTCAAAATCGGCACGGTCAATGTACAACTCTTTACCAAAATAGATTTCGCGTTTACCCATGGCTTCATTTTGCGGATGAATCGGTGCCATCAAAGCTTCAGGTTCGCCGTCAAAGTTTTCAATAATCACTTTAATCGGGTCTAGTACCGCCATTGAACGCGGTGCGACCACATTTAAGTCATCACGTACCGCCGCTTCTAGAATGCCCATTTCGGTCATGCTGTCTACTTTTGAGATACCGATACGTTCCGCAAAATCACGAATCGACGCCGGTGTATAACCACGACGACGCATCCCTGAAATGGTCGGCATACGAGGGTCGTTCCAACCTTCGACCAATTTATCGTCCACCAACTGATGCAACTTACGTTTAGACATCACCGTGTATTCCAAGTTCAAACGTGAAAACTCGTACTGATGCGGGCGATCCGGTTTTTGGAAATCGTTTAGATTATCCAATACCCAGTCATACAAACGACGGTTGTCTTGGAACTCTAAGGTACACAATGAGTGGGTAATGCCTTCAATGGCATCCGAGATACAGTGCGCATAATCGTACATTGGGTAGATACACCACTTATCGCCAGTTTGGTGATGGTGTTCAAAACGCACACGATACAGCGTTGGGTCACGCATACACATAAATGAAGACGCCATATCGATTTTGGCGCGCAACACACACTCGCCCTCTTTGAATTCACCGTTTTTCATTTTGGCAAACAGCGCCAAATTCTCTTCCACCGAAGTATCACGGTAAGGGCTGTCTTTACCTGGCTCTTTTAAGTTACCACGGTATTCACGAGTCTCTTCGGCATTCAAGAAACAGACATAAGCCAGCCCTTTTTCAATCAATTCAATCGCATAGCCGTAAAACTTGTCAAAGTAGTTAGAAGAGTAACAAATCTCACCCGCCCACTGAAAACCCAACCAACTGACATCCTGCATAATCGAATCCACATATTCCATGTCTTCTTTTGCCGGGTTGGTATCGTCAAAACGCAAATTACACGCACCGTTATAATCTTCTGCCAGACCAAAGTTTAAGCAGATCGATTTAGCGTGACCGATGTGCAAATAACCGTTTGGCTCGGGTGGGAAACGTGTATGTACTTGCTCATGTTTGTGCTGAGCTAAGTCATCGTTGATGATGTTGCGAATGAAGTTTACTGGGCGATCAACTGCTTCGGATTTACCGTTATTACTCATCTATCTAAAAACCTGTTAAAAACGTATTGAATCGGGCTTGGAGAACTACCAGGCCTGGTAAGAAATAAATAGCGCAAATTATAGCATTTTTGATTACCGCTATTTTTAAATATAACGCATATCCGAAGCATTCTTTTCAATTGCTTAGAAGTGATTCAACCAGGCTTGGTTAAAATAAATTCGCTGATTTTTTTGATTCATTCAAAAAATATGTGTTAAATAGAAAGTTCATCTAATTACGCGCCAACCACAATGTTGATTGCTGATTTTGAAATCTAAAATGAAACCCTCTCATAGGAGAACGGCCATGAAAACTAAAATAAGTGTATTTTGTTTAACGCTTTGTTGCGCATTGCCTGCGTTAGCAGATAAACCTGAGTGGGCAGGAAACAAAGGCAAACCGAGCGTAGAACAAAAACAGCAACATAGTTATGAGATGAAAAACAAACATAACAACGAAAATCACGACTATGATGATAAAAAGTATCAAAAAGACAAACTGAAAGACAAGCAGAAAAACAAACAGGATGATGACGATAAACGAAGTGAGTCGAAACAATCCGAGATTGAGAAACAAATCGAAAACGGTCGCGAAGTTGAAGAAACCGGTAAAAAATGGTGGCAGATTTTCAATCGATAAAATGCTTTAATTTTATTTACAAAACAATCTTTTTATCCAAATTCAGCCATCAGGGCTACCCTGTGAATCATTGATCCCGGAGACAAACAATGGCCTTAGCCTGTGCACGACATATTTTGGTCAAAACCCCAGAAGAAGCCGAAAAACTCAAACAACAACTTGCCAAAGGTGCTGATTTTGGTACCTTAGCCAAGAAACACTCGATCTGTCCGTCTAAAAAGAAAGGCGGTAACTTAGGCGAATTCCGCCCAGGAACCATGGTGAAAGCGTTTGACAACGTGGTCTTCAAATTACCAGTCCTCACGGTACACGGTCCAATCAAAACCAAGTTTGGCTATCACTTAATTGAGACCATTTACCGAAATTAAACCTGCCTATAACGCTTACATTAAACTTCAAGCTTTTAATTTAGAGTGTCTTTTGTAACCAATTTCATTAATCTAGGCGTTTATTCACATGACAAGCCTTTTGACCGCAACAACTCTGAAAACCACAATTTTGACCATTTTGGCTTTAATCGCTTTTGCGGCAAACTCGGTTTTATGTCGCCTCGCGTTAGATGAAAACAGCATCGATGCCGCCAGTTTCACACTGATTCGCCTGCTCTCCGGTGCGTTAGTACTGGCTTTGATTTTAGTGATGCTGAAACGTTTTAGCTCTTTTTCTCAAAAACCCGTTTCCAAAGGTAGCTGGTCGGCGAGTTTGATGCTGTTCATCTACGCCCTCTGTTTCTCATTCGCTTACATTTCACTGGATACCGCCACCGGCGCGTTGATTCTATTTGGTTCCGTTCAAATCACGATGATTCTGCTCTCGCTGTTCTCGAACAATCGCCTACAGCTCAGCGAATGGTTGGGATTGATTATCGCTTTTACGGGTTTTGTGTATTTGATCCTGCCAGAGCTAAGTACCCCGTCACTGAACGGTTTCATTCTGATGAGCCTGTCTGGAATCGCATGGGGGATTTACTCGCTTATCGGACGAGGCAGTCAAAATGCAATCATGGATACTGCCTATAACTTCTTACGCACTCTGCCATTGCTGCTTATCGTGGCCGCTTTCACATTTGCACAAGCCCACCTATCCCAACAAGGCATTATCTTAGCGATTTTTTCAGGCGCCATCGCTTCCGGCATGGGTTACGCCATTTGGTATATGGCTTTAGCAGGCTTAACAGCCACCAAAGCGGCGGTGGTACAACTTTCCGTACCGGTTATCGCCGCTTTTGGCGGAGTGATATTTGTCGCCGAAGCCATCACCCAACGCTTAACCCTGTCCAGCCTGATGGTTCTAGGTGGAATATTCATTGTGATAGCGAGCCAATATTACCTTACAAAAGCTCGCAACCCCAACTGAAAGAACTCGCCCCCTTTATGCCTATAACAACACTTTAATTTAGCTTTGGGTTTCATCGGGGTACAATATTGGCTACAAGATATTGGCTATACGATATTGCCTATAAAACATTGGCGGAGTAACCCACATGTCCAAAAAGATACTCATCATTCAAGGCCACCCAGACTCAACCACGGAACATCTCGGCCACTTTTTGGTTAAAGCCTACACTGAGGGGGCACAACAAGCCGGCCATCAGGTTAAACTCATTGAAGTTGCAAAGCTCAACTTCTCGCTTCTGAGCAGTGAACAGGAATTTGAAAACCAACCCCCTGTAAGTGACATCCAGGACGCTCAAGATAAAATCCTGTGGGCTGAACACATCATCGTCTTCTATCCATTATGGCTAGGCGATATGCCTGCCATTCTAAAAGGGTTTTGGGAACAGGTATTAAGACCGGGGTTTGCCATGACAACGGGTGATAGGAATAGCTGGCCTCAGAAACGGCTTAAAGGAAGAAGCGCCCACATTGTCGTCACGATGGGAATGCCCGCTTTCATTTATCGTTGGTTCTATTGCGCCCACAGTTTAAAAAACCTAAAACGCAATATTTTGAGCTTTTGCGGAATATCCCCCATCAAACACACCTTGATAGGTTCAATAGAAAACCTAAATACAAAACAACGTAATCGACTCATGGACAAAATGAGAACATTCGGGCAAAAAGCTCAATAGCACAACCAAATAGGAATAATTACTCTACTTAGCCCAAAATACTGGTTTAATTATTTCCAACTTAACGGAACTGGATTTCAAACGGATTAACCTAGTTTTCGAAAACTAAAAACAAACTCGACTTCATCAAACCTAAGAGAAATAAAATGATCCACCAAAAACACCATAAAATCGTATTTTCCTTCTTCATGTCACTGCTTATGTCTTGCATCATGTCTCTAGTCATCAGCCTATTTAATGTGGGCTTGGTCGAAAACATCATTGAAGTGTGGCTGAAAGCTTGGCTATTTGCTTTTGCGGTGGCTTTTCCAACGATTATTTTAGTTTCACCACTGGTGCATAGATTGGTGAACCTGGTGTTAACCGCAGAACACAAAAAATAAACCCCATTATCAAACCGGTTTGAACATGACGGTTTGGACATGACGGTTTGCAACCGGTTTCTGGTAAATATTTTACTGTGACTTGTTCTAGTATCGCATTGACCTGATAACCGGATGGAGTGGCTTAATGAGTGTTAAAAGCCCAATGAAAGGCTGAAAACAGCCTTTGAAACAAAATAATCCGTCTAAAAACGTGATTCTTTTCATGCATTTGGGTATGATTCCCCGCTTAGTGAAACAACCGCAATTATTTTCCTTTTTTATTTAGTTTATTGAGAAACCATGTACTTAGACGCTTTTCATACCATTCACAACAACTTAATTCAGATCACTCCAGAACAGGGCAGCCGTTTTGCTAAAGAAGTCTCAGATGATTTCAACCCTCTACACAACCCGGATTCAAAACGTTTTTGTGTTCCTGGCGACCTGCTATTTGCGATGACCTTAGCCCGTCTAGGCTTATCTGAAAAAATGACCTTCAATTACACAGGTATGGTGGGTAAAGGGGTGGAATTGGTCTTCCCGGAAACCGATGAGTCGACATTCACCATCAAAGACGCTAATGACAAGCCTTATTTAGATGTCGAGCGTGATGGCCAAACCACCCACGACATGGACTTTATCGAAGGATTCTCTCGCGCTTATGTCGCGTTTTCCGGGCACAGTTTTCCGCATATTTTAGTGCCGCTGATGCAACAACATAATGTGATGATCAACCCAGAAAGACCGATGGTCATCTACGAAAGCATGGCATTTGAGTTTGAGCGTCTGGACGTGAAATCGCCAGCCCTTAAACTGAGTAACACTAGCTTGGATGTCGCTGGGAAACGTGGGACCGTACGTATTGAATTCGATGTTCTAGATGGTGAAACCAAAGTCGGTTCGGGTTATAAAACCATGGTATTGAGTGGATTACGAGACTATGAACAATCACAAGTAGATGGCTTAGTTGAACTATACGAGACTTCAAAAAAGGACTATGTCGCTTAAATACCGACTTTTAAGCTGGATTTACTTAAAAACAAGCATTGCCTTAAACATCCAAGTAAATCCAAGCAAACTTTCATATCTCTGAATCCTATAAAGTTACCAGGCCTGGTAACTTTAAAAACCCTCACACAAAACCTTTAAAAAACCACCCAATTTTATACAAAAACACACGAATACTAGCAATTAAATCTAAAAAACTTGCATTTCAAGCTTAGCCCAGTAAAATCTTGCGCTTTCAGGTGCTTTACCTTTGAATGATTCAACTTGATATTTCAAAACCAGTAAAGTTAAACGGGAAGATTGGTGAGCCGGCTTAATACACATTAATACCAGCAATTCCTACGCTGCCCCCGCAACGGTGATAGAGAAAACAGATTACTTTAGCCATTGGAACAATCGTTCTGAGAAGGCAATCTGAAACTGCTCTTAAGCCCGGATACCGGCCTGAAAGACGAATGCTGTTTATGACACATTCAACCCGATTGCGGTGGGCAATACGGAGATAAGCCAAATTCACAAATTAAAAGCAAACTTAAACACGGTTGCTTTTGTGCCAAGTAATTTATCTAAGCAGGCCTGGTTAATACCATGACCACCCTGTCCGTTTGCCTTCGTTCATTTACATTTATGAATTGAAGGAAAATCATGAAACTATCAAAAATAACTGCGGCGATTTTAGCCACAGCTCTGCCGACTAGCGTTTTTGCTGATCAAAACACCTTAGAACAAATTATTGTCAGTGCTAACAATTTTGCACAAAACGTCCGTTCAGTCACCTCTGAAATGCACGTTATCACCGCTGAAGAAATTGAAGCGAAACATTATACAACCCTCATTCAAGCCCTAAACACATTACCCGGCATTAGCTTTACACAAAATGGTGGCTTAGGTTCAAGCACTTCGATTCTTTTAAGAGGCTCATCCAACAATAGAACTTTAATTCTTATTGACGGTATTAGAGCGAATGATCCATCAAGCACTACGGGGGCTAACCTAGCGAACATCATGATTGCCAATATAGAGCGTATTGAGGTGATTAAAGGAGCCCAATCTGGTGTCTGGGGTTCTGATGCCGCTGCAGGGGTTATCAACATCATTACCAAGGATAGTCCAGATACTTTTATTAATGCCGAAGCTGGGAGTTACAACACCAGAAAACTGAGTGTAGCAACAACTCTTAAAGCCGAAAAAACGAGTCTAGCACTTTCAGCCAGCCATATTGAAACAGATGGTTTTACCTCCTATGCTCCTCGCGGAGAGAATATCGGCCAGTATGAAGATGATGGTTACGACAACACGAACTTCAGTGCCAAGTTTTCAACAGACTTTGGTGAAAATGGCAGCTTGAACGTAACCCATCACCACACAAAAGCATTGTCGGATTATGATGCAGAATACGCCAATCCTAATAGTGACGGTGCAGTGGATGCACAAACCGACCTAACGAGTATTGAATACAAAATTGATAATACAAAATTAACGCTTCAGCAATCGTTATTTACATCAAACCAAAAAGAGAGTGATTACACGGATAATGTCGAAGGCACCACTCAATCAATTCAACTAACGCAACAATTAGGCAACCTAATACTGGGAACGGCTTACAGTTACAATAAGATTGATTCTGAAAAACCAGTTTATAGTTTCCCTGCACCCACTTACATAAAAACCTATCAAAACCAACTCATTCAGAAGACAGATACAACAACCGTATCTGCATTTGCCAACCATTCTCATGAGTTTGAAGGCGTTGTTTTCAATGAAGCGTTACGTTGGGACAACTACAGCAACTTTGACCCTAAATTCACAGGAAAAATAGGGGCAAAGTTTCCAATTGATGAATTGAGTTCCATCTCGATGAATTATGGTACGGCATACAATGCGCCAAGCCTAATGCAAATCGTTAACCCATGGGGAATTTCAAATCCAAGTTTAAAGCCGGAAAACAGTCGGGAACTAAGCCTTAATTACACTAATGGCGGCTTTACACTGAGCTTATTTGATAAAAATATTGAAGACCTCATTGAGTGGCAATCTTCACAATTTCAGAATGTTGAAGGTAGCACAAATATTAAAGGTTATGAAATTAGCTACAGCAAATCTCTAGGTAAAATTGATATTTCAACTAATTTCACACGCTTAAAGACTGAAAAAGAAGATGGTACCCCTCTTGCCAGACGCCCTGAAACCCAAATTGGTTTCGACATGACCTGGTATGCTACGAACCAACTTGATATCAACCTAAACGCTCAATATATAGGTGAACGTTCAGAAGAGCATTACACTCAAAACTACAGTGTTTGGAACGCAAACTTAAATTATCAAATAAACAAATCAATAAGCGCTTATCTAAAAGTTGAAAACTTATTTGATACCTACTATCAGGTCATCGATAACTATGCTACTGCTGAACGAAGTGCTTATATTGGCGTCAATGCAAAATTCTAATCACTTCTTTGATGCATATATTTTGGCTAAAACAATGGTAACTAATTTTATTATGGACACCTTATGCACACTCTAATGATCCAAGGATGCACCTCCGATGCGGGTAAAAGCACTTTGGTGGCGGGATTGTGCCGAGTTTTGGCACGGCGTAACTTTTCAGTTGCGCCGTTTAAACCGCAAAATATGGCTTTGAATTCGGCGGTTACACCGGATGGCGGTGAAATTGGTCGAGCACAAGCTTTGCAAGCCATGGCCGCTAAAGTGCCTTTGTCAGTACACATGAATCCAGTATTACTAAAACCCAATAGCGATACTGGGGCACAGGTGATTTTGCAAGGTCACTCCATTGGCAATTTAGACGCACTGGATTACCACGAATATAAACCGAAAGCCGCACAAGCGGTTTTCGGTTCTTTTCAAATTCTGAGCAAACAGTACCAAACCATTTTAGTTGAAGGCGCTGGTAGCCCTGCCGAAGTGAATTTACGTAAAGGCGACATCGCCAATATGGGCTTTGCCGAAGAAGTAAACTGCCCAGTCATATTAATTGCCGACATTGATAAAGGAGGCGTGTTTGCGCATATTGTCGGCACTTTAGACTGTCTGTCAGAATCTGAAAGAAATCGAATTAAAGGCTTTGTCATCAACCGTTTTAGAGGCGATATCGCCCTACTCCAAGATGGTTTGGATTGGCTTGAAAGCAAAACGGGCAAACCGGTTTTAGGGGTATTGCCTTATCTACATGATTTGCATTTGGATGCCGAAGATGCCATTAGCGTTCAGCTATCTGATAAAAATGACAACCGCCAACAACGCCTAAAAGTCATCGCTCCGTTATTACCGCATATATCCAACCATACCGATTTAGATCCACTGATGCTGCACCCGCAAGTAGACTTTGAATGGATTCAAGATGGCCAAGCCATTCCGCAAGCCGATTTGGTGATTTTACCTGGCTCCAAAAGCGTCATCAGTGATTTAAGTTGGTTAAAAGACCAGGCGTGGTCAGCTTATCTACAAAAACATCTACGCTATGGCGGCAAGCTAATAGGGATTTGTGGTGGTTTGCAAATGCTAGGACAAAACCTGTTTGACCCACAGGCGATTGAATCGGATATTGCACAAACTGCTGGCTTAGGATTGATGCCTTATAACACAACTTACCAGTCCGAAAAACAGTTGATCAATCGTCAAGGGACTTTGAATTCAGTTTGTTTGAGCCGCAAAAATACAAATCCACCAGGCCTGGTCAAACACGCCTCTGTCACCGGTTATGAAATCCACCAAGGTGTTACCGATTTCGGCGACACCCAAAACTCACTTTACGCCATTAAATATGACAATGGTGAGCTAGATGGCTTAATCAGTGAGGACCAACAAATTTTCACCACTTACTGTCACGGTTTATTTGATGAAGCGACGAGCCTACAAACTCTGCTAAATTGGGCAGGCCTGCTAGAAAGTGAAACCTTTGATTTAAACCAACATCGTGAACAACAAATAGAACGCTTAGCCGACACTTTTGAAAGCCACTTGGATATTGAGCAGATTCTTAACATTCTGCAAACGCCTGTGACATTTACAACCAAAACTTCCGCTTTAAACTCGGCACAGGCATTTTCATCGGAACAGATTGAAGCGGTCTACCAAACCATTTCCCAACGTCGTGATATGCGCCACTTTTTAAAAACGCCAATCTCAGAGCAACAGTTGCAACGTTTTTTACAAGCCGCCCATCAAGCACCCAGCGTTGGCTTGATGCAACCGTGGCGATTTATTCGAGTGACCGATGTGATTTTACGCCAGCAACTGCACGATTTGGTTGAGGCCGAACGACTTATCACCGCCCGAGCCCTCAATGAGCGAGAAGACGAGTTTATGCGTCTAAAAGTAGAAGGTATTCTCGATTGTGCCGAAGTGTTGGTGGTTGCGCTATGTGAAAATCGTGAACAACATGTTTTCGGACGCCGCACCCTGCCGGAAATGGATATCGCATCCATCGGTTGTGCCATTCAAAACCTAGCCTTAGCTGCCCGTGCCGAAGGCATCGGTACGGGATGGGTGTCGCTATTTGACCCTGAAAAAGTGGCTCAAAGTTTAGCGTTTCCTACGGCGGATAATCCTCAAAACCAAGCCAAACCGATTGCCATTTTATGCCTAGGACAAGTCGAGGAGTTTTATGCCAAACCCATGCTTGAGCAGGAAAACTGGCGCACCCCACAAACCAAAGAAGAAATTACTTATCTTAATTATTGGGGACAAAGCAATGACAAATAAAGTGATACCCCCCTTAATAGGCATGATAAGCCTAATCAGCTTGTTTACCAGCACAGCCATATTTGCCGACTGTCCACGTATTATCAGTCAATCGCCCTATATCACTCATCAGCTAGACTATTTAGGCTTAAAGCCTTGTATGGTGGGTGCCAGTCGCTATGACAAATCCTTGGGTTTGGTCGATACTGGCGGCTTGTTTGACCCAGATAGTGAGGCAATTGCTAAACTCAAAGCCGATTTATGGATTACCTCAGATTGGACGAAATTAACCGATTTTGAAGCGATTCAACCCAATGTCAAAACCGCGTTACGTTTACACAGTTTTGACTCTATGCAACAGGTTGAGGACAATCTAATGGATATCGCCAGACACAGTGACGATGCTGATGCATTGCAACTTGCCCAAGCGTTTCCCTCTGCATGGCGTAGCCAAGCCACCCAAATCAGAACCATAAATACCAAGCATACAAGCCCACCTAAAGCGTTACTAATCTCCTCTTGCGGTGGTCAACCTTATGCTTTTGGTAAATCATCCTGGTTGGCGGATTTGTTCACAGAAGCTGGCTTCGAAGTGGTCGGCAAGCAAAAACGCATCACTCATTTACCGGAAACTAAAATTGCCAATCAATTGGAAATCTTGATTCAACAAACCCAACCCAACTTGGTGTTTATTTTTGAACGCCAACTTGCGCCCGCTTGCCGTTTAATGAAATTGCCACAAGGGACACAAATTGTGACCTTAGATGGCACAAATTTTTTACAACCCGCACCGCTTCTGTTAAAAGGGTTGCAACAACTTAAAGATAACCCACTTTGGCAATGAAATTAAACGCTAGCCACCCTGTTTAAACTAGGCAAAAAGGATTCCCATGACAAACTCAATGTCCGCTGAAGATAGAAAAAACCATTATCACAAAGTGCGAATGGAGCGTAAAAAAGCCCAAATCGATGCCGCTATTGCCCGTGCCGATACAGAAAAAGGGATTTTATTAGTGATTACCGGCAACGGCAAAGGCAAATCCACTTCGGGCTTTGGAATGGTCGCACGTGCTTTAGGTCATGGCATGAAAGTGGGGGTTTGCCAATTTATTAAAAGCCGAACCGACACGGGTGAAGAGGCCTTTTTCAACGCCCAACCGAATTGTGAATGGCATGTATTGGGCGATGGATTCACCTGGGACACCCAAAACCGCACCAGTGATATTGAAACCTCTGAACGCGCCTGGCAGATTGCCACTAAAATGTTGCAGGATCCAAGTTACGACTTGGTGGTATTAGATGAACTAACCTATCTATTAAGTTATGACTATCTGGATAAAGACGTGGTGCTCAATACCTTAAGCGAACGCCCCGAGATGCAACATGTGGTGGTTACCGGTCGCTCGGCGATTGCCGAACTGCGTGAACTGGCCGATACGGTTTCGGAAATCAAAGACGAAAAACACGCCTACAAAAGCGGTATTAAAGCGCAAAAAGGTGTCGATTTATAATGGCATTCGATCATGGTGGACAAATCTATACACTGGCAGCTCAACAAGGCTTATCTGCTGATGAAGCCTTAACCGAGTGTGTGGATTTTTCTGCTAGCATCGCACCTTGGTTTTTTGCAGAAGCGCCGCACTTTAATCCGCTGGCTTTGCTCCACTATCCAGACTCAACACATCAATCGCTTATCAACACCATACAAAACCGTTTTCAAATTGACAGAGACTGCATAACCGTCAGCAATGGCATTTCCAGTGCCATTCTCAATCTGTTCGCCTATTTGCGCCCAAAAAACACTGTGTTATATACACCTATTTTTGGAGAATATGAGCGGGTGGCCTTATCTTACGGTTCGAAAATCCAACGTATCGAACGCCTCAGCCAGACTCAAGAATCGGCATTTTCAGCCAACTCAATTGAAAAATTGGCACAGATACCGATTGCCAAAAACAGTTTGGTGGTTTGGGTCAATCCCTCTACCCCGGACGGACGTTATGTGAGTTTACAAGAGTTGAAACCGTTGTTTGATTTATGGCAACAACAAGACTGCTGGGTATTGCTCGATGAATCGTTTTTACCCTTTATCAGCTTTGACCCTAAAATTAGCGGCCGTTCATTACTAGATACTTGGCCAAAACTGATTGTTTTGCAATCGCTCACCAAGTATTACGCCTGCCCGGGGTTACGGGTAGGTGCGGTGTTTGCCCACCCGGATTTTTTAACGCAATGGCCTCAAGCTCACTGGCCGGTTTCGGCCATAGACCAAGCTTTATTATTGCAACGGATGCAAGATCACAGCCTGGAAAGTCAAAACCATATCCTACAAACGCAACTTAAAACCGATTTGATTCGAGCCCTGCAAGAATCTCCGTTGGTAAAGACTATTTACCCAGGCCAGGTCAATTTTATTTTAGTCAAAACCCGCATTAAAGCTCAGGTGATTCAACAAGCTTTGGCTAAAACCGGTATTTTGGTGCGTGACTGCCAAAACTTTGGTTTAGGCGATTACAGCTTGCGCCTTGCCGTCAAAGATGAAGCCAGCCACAACCGTTTACTCGCCAGCTGGTCGCAGCTGGAAGATTTAACCCAAGAACCGATAACCGATGTTGCTATTTGATTTCGAATTGATTTTAACCAGCGCGTTGCTCGCTGTTTTAGTGGACCGTCTGTTTGGCGAGTTCAAAGGGATTCGTCACCCGGTTATTTTGATGGGCGATTGGATTAGCTTTTTTGAACGCCATTTTTACCAAGCCACTCAATTACGTGGCGTGCTGCTGTTAGCGAGTCTATTACTGCTCTGTTTAGGGTTTAGCGGTGTGTTGGTTTACTTTTTTGTTCAATTACCAGGCCTGCTCAATATTCTGTTCACCGGATTGTTCGCCTCCATGCTATTGGCACATCGCATGTTATTTGATTCCGTCAATGCATTGATTAACAATCCCGACAAAAGGCAGGCCGTGGCGATGTTGGTCAGCCGAGATACCCAATCCTTAAGCGATGGTGATTGCTACAAAGCTGGCATTGAAACCTACGCTGAAAATTTGAGTGATGGCTATATCGCCCCACTTTTTTGGTTTTTATTAGCCGGCTTACCAGGCCTGGTGGTTTATAAGGCCGTCAATACGTTAGATTCGATGGTGGGCTATCGTAATGCTCGCTATGCAGATTTTGGTAAGGCCTCCGCCAAAATGGATGACCTGTTAAACTGGATTCCGGCAAGGATAACCGCATTGTTGATTATGATTTTAAGTGCCAAAAGCCATTTATCGAAATTCTATCCTTATGGAAAAAAGCACGATAGCCCCAATGCCGGCCATCCCATCAGTGCGATGGCGTTACATTGCCAATGTCAATTGGGCGGCGATACGTATTATTTTGGAGAACTGAAACACAAAGCCTATTTCGGAGAGCCATCACAACCCCAGCAAATTACCGCCAAACATTTACAAACCGCTTTAAAGTTACGTAATAAAATCGATGCTGTGGTGGTGTTCACATTGTTCAGTTTACTGATGATATTTTATGTTGTTTGATTTTCCATTTAGATCCAAGCTTACGCAGCACCTTGCTGTCTTGCTGAGTGGCTTATACCTGCTTGTTTATACTTCATTAAGTCAGGCGCAAAATGCTCCGCAGCGTGTTATCTCGTTAGCCCCACATATTACCGAAATGCTGTTTTCCGCCGGTGCGGGCGATAAAGTGGTTGGAGTGGTCAGTTATTCTGACTACCCTGCCGCCGCCTTAAAAATCGAAAACGTCGGCAGTTATCATGCGCTTAATATCGAAAAAATCATTCAACTCAACCCCGATTTAATTATCGCTTGGCGTAGCGGTAACCGCATTAAAGACATAGAAAAGCTTGAACAACTTGGGTTTAAAGTCATCTATTCCGAACCTTATAAATTGGCTGACATCCCTAAAGAGATCCGTTTTTTTGGCGAACAGCTACAAAGCCAGACGATAGCCGATTCAGTGGCCAAGCGCTTAGAGATTCAACTTGAACGTTTAGCATTGACCTACCAGTCAAAACCTAAGGTCAGCGCTTTCTACCAAATTTGGAATGCGCCGATAATGACCATCAACGGCTCACAATTCATTAGTCAGGCGTTGAATATTTGTGGTGCCACCAACGTGTTTGAGGATTTACCGATATTGGCTGCAGAGGTGAATATTGAAAGTGTGATTGCCAAGGACCCTGACACCATTTTATTAGGTGGACTCAAAGCGGTGCAGCAGGCCTGGTTAAAAGATTGGCAAAAATGGTCAAATTTGAAAGCGGTGAAAAACAAGCATATTTATCTGTTAAATGCAGATACATTTCAACGCTCTACCGAACGTTTGATTGAAAGTATAGAAGGCTTGTGCCAAACAATCGATAAAGTCCGCAAAACACAACCATAACGACTTGATTGAATCTGATTGAAATTGCGTTTGAAAGCCATTAATCGCGGTAGCAAGACTTATTCAAATCACCAAAACCTGGGATTTATCAAGAGTTCGCTAAACCCAAAAAGGCAATCAAGCCAATCATCATCGCCAGCTCCATCACTTCGGTCATTGCCCCAGCGGTATCGCCAGTCATGCCCCCGGTTATGCGTATCATCAACCAACGCATCCATAACCAGACTCCGATCAACCCCAAAGCCAATGGCCAAGCTAGCCAAATCAATACGAGCAATACTAACCCCAACCAAACAAACACTCCCCAGCGATTGAGGTTTAACACCATCTCTTCCGCCAAACCTTGCAAACTGACGTAAGGTGTAAACGGCATCAGTCCAATAGCGGCAACTCGGGCTATAAGCGGAATAAACAATAACCAGAGCCACGACTGGGCTACAATCAAATAGGTTAAGGCCAACCATTTCAATAAGAGAATAATCACTAAAGCAACACCGCCTCCAGTGCCGATACGGCTGTCTTTCATAATTTCCAAAGCGCGTTGTTGGTTACCTACTCCGCCCAGCCAGCCATCGGCGGTATCAGCCAAACCATCCAGATGCAAAGCGCCGGTTACCCAAGCCCATACAGCTAACACCAAACCCGCGACAATCTCATTGGGCAAAAAAAAGTGCAGCTGTGCGCTGGCGACCAAAACACTCCCGACAATCAGCCCCACAATCGGGAAAAATTGAATCGACCGCCCCATCTCTTGTGCAGAGATAGAATCAAATTGCGGTGTCGGTAAACGACTCATAAATTGTAACGCTAGCCAGAATGGTTTCATTTTTACCCTATTGCTTGTGTCTTTGATTGCACGATTTCGACAAGCTTACAAAATGGCTGCGTGTCGGTTGGAATCACGTCAATCGAAATTCGCGCGCCATAACCCAGTTCAAGCTGAAACAGTTGTTGGTCGGGAAATCCTAAAATCTGCTGCAAGACCAAACGCATCGGACCGCTGTGCGTAACCAATAAAACGGACTGATAATCTGAATGAATTAAATTTGACCAGGCCTGCTGAATCCGGGTTTTGAAGTCAGCAAAACTCTCTGCTTTAGGGATGGGATTTTTATAGGGGTTTTGTAGATACCGTTCTAATTCTTGTGGATATTTCTGCTGCACCCTGTCAAACGGCAAGCCATCAAACACCCCAAAATCGCGCTCTTGCCACGGGGCTGCAACCACAAGATTATCTGAGCAGGCCTGGTCATAAATTTTTTGGGCAAATTCAGCACAACGTTTAGCGGGTGAAGAGATCACTACATCCGCTTTAACCATATTGGGTTTATCCAACTCCGATTTATCCGTCACATACAAAAGTTTTAACTGGTTATGCATTTGTAGCCACCCCTGTTCACCCAGAGCAGAATCCACACGGCCTCTTAACCAGGCCTGGTCATCACACTCGCCATGACGCAAAAGCTCAATGCGCATCGGATACCTGGGCCTCCTCAAAAGTCGCCATATTGGCGTGTAACGCACAGGCCAAACGAATGATTGGCAACGCCATTGCGGCGCCAGAACCCTCACCTAATCGCATTTCCAAGTCTAATATCGGCGTCACGTCGATATGTTTAAACACAGCCTGCTGTGCCGGTTCTATCGATTGATGGCCAAACAACATCCATGGTTTTACTGCGGGTTGCATCTCATACGCCAAAAGTGCGGCCGCACAGGCAATCACACCATCCACCACCATCGGCAACCCCTCGCGGGCGCACTCTAAATAAGCCCCCGTCAAGGCGGCAATTTCCAACCCTCCAATACAACGTAAAACGTCTTCAGGTGTTTGCATATCTGCCTGATGTAAATTCAAAGCGGCCTTCAATACCTTGTACTTATGCAACAACTGTTCATCATTTACCCCGGTGCCGCGCCCCACTAAATTCGCTAAGGGTAACTGACAAAGCTGACTGATAATGACCGCCGCAGAACTGGTATTGCCAATGCCCATTTCACCGGCAATAAACAGGTCGGCACCTTTTGATAGAGCACGGGCAACCGCGTTTTTGCCTACCTGCATCGCTTGAGCCAACATGGTTTGATTCATCGCTGGCTGTTGGGCAAAGTTAAAACTTCCTGGCGCCACCCGTTCAGAGACTAAATTAGGCAAAGGTGAGACATCATTGAACACCCCAACATCCACCACCTCAAAATAGGCTTTCTCTTGCTTAGAGATAACCGTTATCGCCGCACCGCCAGCAGAAAAGTTTTTAACCATCTCTTGTGTCACCACTGCTGGAAAGGCGGAAACCCCCTCTTCGGTAATGCCATGATCGGCGGCAAATACACTTATCCACGGCTGTTTGATTTGCGGACAAGATGTGCCTTGGCAAGCGGCTAACTGAATGGCGATAGCCTCCAGTTGCCCTAAAGAACCGGGCGGTTTGGTAAGCGAATTTTGACGTTGTTGCGCCAATTCCATACTGATGGTATCAATCGGTTTCATAAAACTATTTCATATTTTAAAGTGCATTAATCGCGATTCAGCATAAATTTACTAATCTTAAAAAGTGCTTTGAAGTAACCCCTGATAAGAACGGGATGTGCTACAAGAAACGACTACTCAAGCTTTTACGGTAGTCAATTTTTTACGGTAATAGGTTGCCCTGCCACCATAAAGATCATGTTCTGGGACGCTGCTGCAATCTCTTGATGCAATCGCCCCAACTCGTCCACATACTGACGAGTAAACTCACCCAATGGCACAATACCCATACCGACTTCATTGCTCACCATAATGACCTCAGCCGATAAAGTGGCTAGACACGCCATTAAATTCCGCTTTTCAGATTGCATTGAATCGGCTTCAAGTAGATTCAAACTCCACAGCGTTAAGCAATCAATCAAGATACAGTGGTTTTGACTATCTAAACTTCGCAAGGTTTTGCTGAGATGGATTGGGGATTCGATGGTTTGCCAATGGCTTGGACGGTCGGATTGATGAATCTCGATGCGTTGTAGCATCTCTTGATTAACCTGAGTTTGGTCGTTCTCATCGACATATTGTGTTGTTGCGGTGGCAACATAAAACACCGTCTTACCTTGAGATTCAAACTGCTTGGCTAGATTTTCAGCAAAGCGACTTTTACCCGAACGAGCGCCGCCTAAGATAAAGTGCAACACAATCTTAACCCGACTGGTTTTGAAACAATAAAAAGTAAATCATATAGCCGCCATACATCACCACCATGACGATACTCATCAGGGTAATCGGGCGCATGCCCTTCTGCTCGACCACGATGCCTTGAGATTCTAACTTGCGGTTACGCATTTTCTGTTTGATTAGCCAGTAGAAGAAATAGACAACCGCTAATAAAGTCAGGTATTTAAACATAGTGATAAATTATCATTGAGTGATTGGCTTTCAAAGCGTTTTGTCTTGTAAAAGTAAACGCACTTGCTTTAAATCCGCCTCGGTATCCACACCGACTCCCGCATCGCAATGCGCATCCAACACCAGAATTTTTTCGCCATGCCATAACACGCGCAATTGTTCCAGCTTCTCAACATGTTCCAAGTCACACTCTGGCCAGGCCACATACTGTTTTACAAAACCCGCACGATAAGCGTATAAACCGATATGGCGTTTATAGGCCCAATTGGTTGGCATGGTTTTATGTTCAGCGGCAAAGGTATCACGAGACCATGGCAAAGGTGCCCGGCTGAAGTTGATGGCACGATTAGCCACATCTCGGCTGACTTTAACCGCATTGGGATCAAACACCGTGGCAATATCGACAATCGGTTCGCACAAGGTGGCCATGGAGATTTCTGGATGTTGTTCCAATCCTTCAGCCACCTGATGGATAAGTTCTGCAGGCAGCATTGGCTCATCACCCTGAACATTCACCAAAATCTCATCGCCTGAAATCCCAGCCAGATCAATCACTTCGGCAATACGTTCGGTGCCCGATTGGTGGTCGGCACGAGTCATAATCACTTCCGCACCAAATGCCTTGCAAGCCTGCTCTACTAGAACTGATTCGGTTGCGACAATCACACGTGCGGCGCCTGAAGACTTCGCTTTTTCCCAAGTCCATTGAATCATCGGCTTGCCATGGATATCCATCAACGGCTTACCGGGTAAACGGCTTGATTCAAAACGGGCAGGAATAATAATCGTAAAGGACATAAATAACGAATCAGCTTTTTTGTTTACGGTAGCTTTCAACTTCTTCGGCACTCAATTGGCGCGCTTCGTCTTCAAGCAGAATGGGAATACCGTCTCTTACAGGAAAAGCCAAATTAGCCGCGGTAGAGATTAACTCTTGCGCCGACTTATCGAAGATGAGTTTGGTTTTACTGACGGGACAAACTAAGATTTCTAATAATTTTGGATCCATTTTTGACTCTTAATTGGTTTATTCTTACTGGTTTAGAGTATTCGCTGATTACTTACAACGTTGAATAATCTCTTTAATAATCTGATCATCACACACCGCGGCTACCTGCAAATACCACCAATGTTTTTCCGATTCAGCAAATTGGGTACATTTTACCGCATCTTTTTCAGTCATAACCAACGGTTTTCGATCGATTGGCTCAACACATTCGGTCACCAGTTTGTTGAGATCCTTTTTTTGATAGGCATAATGGTCATCAAAGGTCTTTCCATCCACCTTCAACCCCAAGTTTTCCAAGGTTTCAAAAAACCGTTTTGGATTACCGATTCCTGCCATGGCCAACACCGACTTATCTGGGTATTTAGCCATAAACCCATCAATCGTAAGGCTAATATCCGGCCAACCGACCAAACGAAAACAGGCTGGTTGTAATTGCATGGTCGAAGGGTTGGCCTGAGCGATGTCGAGCTGTGGAATCGATTCGGATTTTGACAAGCCATTCCATACCGTAAAATCAACTCGTGTGATTCTTTTGAGCGGTTCTCTTAAAGGGCCAGAAGGCATACAGTAACCGTTGCCGAATTGTCTTTTGGCATCAATCAACACAATTTCAATATCTCGCGCCAAAGCGTAATGTTGCAAGCCATCGTCGCTAATCACCACATCACACTGCGCTTTTTTATTCAGCAACTGCAAGGCCTGAAGACGTTTAGGCGCAACCGCTACCGCACAACCGGTCTGTTTATACAACATTAAAGGTTCGTCACCGCAATCTTGCGCTTGACTGCTACTGGTCACCCAATAAGGCCATTGATCGTTTTTCGCGCCATAGCCACGACTGATAATCCCGACTTTGAGCCCCTTGGCTTGCAAGCTGTTAGCCAGCCAAATAATAAAAGGGGTTTTACCGGTGCCACCTACCACCACATTGCCCACCACAATCACTTTAGCTTTGGTTTGTTTTGCTGGCGGTGTCGCACGGAACTTTTTAAGGCGACGCGACGCCTCCCAACAGACCAATTTGGCTAGTGGTGACAATAACTGGGTTTGCCAGGTTTTCTTAATCCAAAATTGCGGCCAACTCACTGAAAATAGGTTCCTTGCTGAGATTTCAAACAGGAGTGATGATACCATTTATGCAGGGTTTTGCGAGCTTCATAACGTAAATCGATTCCATATTTCTGCAATTCAAAAGAGAGCGCTCCAGAACAGGCCGTGTTCCACCAATTTACTCGATTTTGAATATTTAAATCATTGAATCGTTGAATCACCTCCTGATTCGGAAACCGATAACGGTTGAGATAACCTGAGGAAAAAACCACCTTATTGGGGTTAACGGCGTTCAAGAACTCGGTTGAACTGGAATATTTACTGCCATGATGGCCGGCAACCAGTAGATTGGCCTGGATTTTTTCTGGTCTATCACGATAATTGTCAAGTAAGACACCCTCGCCTTTTGCACTTAGGTCCCCAGTAATCAATACACTCTGTATGCCATTGGAAACCTTCAACACACAAGAGAGGTCGTTATCGGACTTCAATCTATTACCGACATGGTTCAGGGTTTTATTTTGCTTGGCATGCTCCGTTGTAGGTTGAATGCCATATGGTGACAAAATCTCGAAATGAATGCCATCAAACCACCAGGCCTGCTGATTGTCACAAGCGACAAACTTGGGATAGATTCTGTCTTTGATTTGTTTGGCTGACTGATTTTGAGCAATCAGCTTATTCACCTCAAAAGCTTGTCCACTGATAAGTTGGTTTACCGGGATGTTATCCAAAACACTCTGAGTACCACCGGCATGGTCGATATCGCTATGGCTCACAATCAACAAATCAACCGCTTGCCAAGCTTTCGATTTTAGATAAGGAAGCAACACGGCTTTGGCCGCATCGGTAGTTTCGCCCCACTTGGCTCCGGTATCATAAACCACCACATGCTTAGCGGTTTCAATCACAATTGCCTGCCCTTGCCCCACATCCAACACCGTTAACCAGGCCTGGTTATTGCGTTTTTCAAGATTAGACGAAAGATTATCAGAATTTGGCCTATCGAGTTTATAAGGATAAAAAATCAAGACCACAAAATAAACCATTAAAACCGCGGTAAACCACCAAGAAGATAATCGATAACGTGACTGTAACTTTATAAAAGTGCGATAAACGCCTGCAAAGACCAGCAACACAATCATTAACCAAAACCAACTGTGCTGCATGGTTACCAACTCGACTCTGGGCAAGGTTGCCACCCACTGCAAATACCCCCAGAACTGTGACCATAACCAATCCACCTGCCTGAAATAGTCCTGGGACAAATCACGGGAAAAGAGGCCTATAAAGGCGCCCAAGATAAGCGATGGCAAGCCAACGATTGATACAAAAGGCACCGCAACTAAATTGGCTAACAAACCATACAAAGGCACTTCATAAAAGTTCCATAAAATCAGCGGTGCTAAGCCTGCGGATAACATCAGTTGAATCGCGATTAATTGTTTCCATTTAGGTTTGTCTTTATAGAGCGGTAAACTCAAGAAAATCAACCCGACCGCCACAAACGACAACCAAAAACCGCTACTCAATAGTGCTCGTGAATCCCATAGAACGACTAAAAATGCCGCCATGGCCAATGCATACCAGGGACGAAACTCTCTTTTAATCCACAAAAAACCTAAAATGGTAACAACCATGATCCACGCTCTTTGGGTAGGAATAGCTCCGCCAGAAACAAACAGATACGCCGTGGCAAACAGTATCGCCCCCAATGCGCTGAAGGTCGGCAATATAACCCGCGTTTGTCGATATGCCCCTAACCACCAAACCGCTTTAAACACCCAAAATCCTATTAACGCCATAATCCCCATATGCAATCCGGATATCGCCATTAAATGGATGGTTCCGGTTTGTTGAAACAGCTTCCAAGATTCATCTTTTATCAGTCCTTTATCACCAATCAGTAAAGCGTTATAAACGCCCTGATAATCGCTTTTGTCATAAAGTTGAGATAGATATAGTGCGATCCGCTCTCGCCAGACCCGATAATCCTTCCAATTTTGCTCTTTGAGATTAATCGCTGTGAATGACGTCTTTATCGGTACTGTTTGATTGTTAGACTTAATGAATACTCCTGAAACAGAGGCTTTGGCGTCAATATGATTTTGAAATAACCAAGCCTCATAATCTCTTGTGCCAGGATTGATTGAGGCGTGATTGCTTTTCAGCTTGGCATAAAACCGCCAAGTTTCGCCAACCTTAGGTACACGCTGGAGAGTATTGAATTCATCAATATCCATATACCAAGTGATTTTGATTTTAGGTTTATTGAAAAACCAGGTTTGGTGCTTAGAATTAGACACCGAGGTGGCATTAACACTCTGCGTGATTGTGTTTAATTCAGCGTCAAAAGAGAGTTTATAAAAGTGATTGGTTTGATTTAAACGGGGTATTTGTATCAACTTCACATCCAACATAACATGTTGGTTAAACCAAAACCCCTCTATCTTAGGTGCAAAAAAAGCCTGCCAAAAGACGATATTTACCCCAATAATTGCTCCCAGAAGAAAATTCAGCATCGAATAAACAACACGCGAAACAGCTTGTTCTTTTATGTTTAAAAACAGCAAGTTAACCTTTAACGGTAAGGTTTTCTCAACCATTTTCATGGAAAAAAGCGGCACAATAATCAAGCCTACCAGTAACCAACCACTCCATAAGGGTAGAAAGTTAGTTAGCTGATAACATAGAATAGCGCTACAGAGTAAGCCAATAACAAATTGAATAAACATGCCCAAAAAACTCATTAAACGTTATTTACCCCACCCTGATAAAATTAAAAACATGCAGGGTTTGGGCGTGCTTGGTAAGTGGTTACATAATCCTAATATTTGGCACCTTAATCGACATTCGGTATCTAAAGCCTTCATTATCGGACTTTTCTGGATGTCTATTCCGCTTCCTTCACAAATGATATTTTCTGCTATCAGCGCCGTGCTCTTTAGGGCGAATCTGCCACTAAGTGTGGCGTTAGTTTGGATAAGCAATCCCCTGACAATGGGACCTATTTTTTATTTCAACTATGTTGTTGGTACTTATCTACTTGGCCAAGAAGCCACTGAAGAACTCTCATTTGAGTTAAGCTGGCATTGGATGGTTCATGTATTAGGTGACTTATGGATGCCTTTATATTTAGGCAGTGCGGTAGTCGGCTTGGTACTGGGTTTAATCTCTTATCTGGTATTGCAATTGTTATGGCGCCATCATGTTGTGAAAAGCTGGAAAGCTCGCAACGGCAATTCAGTCACGGACAACCAAAGCAAATAAAAATCCTCAACAAACTTTGCTTACAATCAATTATTTAAGCAATAAGACTTACTAAATAATAATCTATTCATATTAAGTTTTTCATATTCAAAAAACAACCTAAAAATAAGAGGGTTTTTGGGTTGTTTTCTCCCCATTCTTATTTAGAATCAACTAAATCGTGCGCTATCTGACTGTTTGCTATTTTAAATGGTTAAGCAGTTGACTAAAATTGACCTAAAGCCGTTCAATCTTATTGAAAGCACTTAAAACGACCATAATAAAAGACTAAATGAACAAAGGAATCCTACAGGATGACAAAAAAGGACATCGTTATACAATTAAGAGCAGCCAAAGCCGCTCATATACAGTGGCGTGCTTATGCTCAGGCGATTATCAATGGTTTTTCTGTAGACCAAAACCATGTACCTGTCATTCACACTAATTGTAAGTTCGGTCAATGGTATTATGGCAAAGGCCAGATGCTTTCAAGTTTGCCAGGGTATTCGGCAATCGATGCGCCACATGCGATGTTGCACCAAGTCTATATGGAGATATTCAAATTGATTTTCGGTGAAGTCAAAAAACCAAAAGGCTTGTTTGCAGCCCTATTCACTTCTACCGACAAATTACGTGAAAAAAACATGAAAAGCGCCCAAGAGCAAATGGCTAAATTAGTCGAGATTTCCGAACTACTTCTGAGTGCGATAAATACTTTGGAAAAACAGGTCATGGAATTATCCGACGAAGAGATTGAAGCGCTCTATTGATATCGCTCAATCAATCGCTTTTAAAGTGCACTGACATTGTCATTCAAATAAAAAAGCCGTTAACCAACTGAAGTGACCCCCAAATGTTGGACACCAACTTTGGGGGTTTTTCATGTCCAAATACAATCGAGAATTTAAACTGGCGATTGCTAAGCAATGCCTTTCTCATGAATCCAGTCTGTCCATTTCCAAGCGACTCGGTATTCCAGATCGCTATATCCGTTACTGGACACAAGTCTATCGTTTCCATGGTCAAAATGCGTTTATCAAACGTAACACACCATACTCTTTTGAAGACAAATATCGTATCCTAAAACACATGCGTGAAAATCACTGGTCTATTAGTTATACCAGTATTGTCTATAACATGAGTTCTGCGGGTACGATTTCTACTTGGCTCACTCAATTCGAACGGTTCGGCCTTTCAGGCTTACAACCTAAAAAGCAGGGTAGAAAAATGAAAAAAAACCAAAAGCAAGAAACCATTAAACCAACCGAACAAATGAGCCTAGAAGAGTTACGAGAAGAACTCGAATACCGTCGAGCGGAGAATGCCTATTTAAAAAAGCTCGATGCCCTGCTTCAGGAAAAAGAACGCCAAAGCAAGAAAAAGCAGGGCTCATAGATAAGCTTAGAAAGTTCTATCCACTTAAACATCTTCTCAAGGCCGCAGGGCTTGCACGAAGTGTGTTTTATTACCATCAGGCGCGCAGTGCGCTGCCTGATCGTTATGCGGACGTTAAAAGAGCGATTCAACAACTCTTTAATGAACATAAAGGTCGTTATGGGTATCGACGCATGACCTATGCGTTAAGACGCTTAGGTCACTTTTTAAACAAGAAGGCCGTTCAACGTTTAATGCAAGAACTGAACTTGAAGTCATTCGTCAGGCCAAAGCGTTACCGATCCTATAGAGGTCAAGTAGGCCGAATTGCCGAGAATGTGCTTCAAAGAAACTTCCATGTTGATGCACCGGATAAAAAATGGGTCACCGATGTCACGGAGTTTAAAGTCGGAGAACAGCGAGTTTACTTATCCCCGGTGATTGACCTGTTTAACCAAGAAGTGATTAGTTATCGAGTGGCTAAGAGTGCACGGCTACCACTGGTGACCGACATGCTTAAAGAAGCAATCAATAAGTTAACAGGCAAAGTCAAACCCATATTCCACAGTGATCAAGGCTGGCAGTATCAGCATAGTGATGTACAGAAGCTACTGAAAGAAAATGGATTAACTCAGAGTATGTCAAGAAAAGGGAACTGCTTAGATAATGCAGTTGCTGAGAACTTTTTTGGGATTTTAAAAACAGAGATGTACCATCGCAAGAAATTCAATAGTGCTGAGCATCTGATGGAAGAGATTAAAGATTATATTGAGTATTACAATACAAAACGAATCAAGGTGAAACTAAAAGGCCTGACTCCGATAGAATATCGAAATCAGGCCTTAAGTGCCGCTTAACTAAAATGTCCAACTTTTTGGGGTCACTTCAAACTAATTATAGGTTAACGGCTTTTTTATTTTGCTAAACATCAAATAGCTTATTGAAAACCAAAACAGCCATCACTCATGTTTTAAGTTCATCACCTCTAATGCTTTAACCACTTTAGCATTCACACTATTTTTTGTAAAAGTCCCTTTCTTAGTCAGCTTACCAGCCTTGATACCGGTAAATAGAGCCAGCGCATCGTCAATATGACTCATGGTATAAATGTGGAACTGACCTTGTTCCACCGCTTTACGGACTTCCACATTCAGCATTAAATGGCTGGCATTCGCCTGCGGAATAATCACACCTTGTGTACCCGTTAGACCGCGAGCATGACAAATCTTATAGAAACCTTCAATTTTTTCATTTACACCGCCGATGGGTTGGATTTCCCCGAACTGATTGATTGATCCAGTGATAGCCAAATCTTGACGCATCGGTAATTGTGCAATAGATGAAATCAACGCCAACAACTCAGCCGATGAAGCGGAATCCCCTTCAACGCCATTATAAGACTGCTCCATAACAATCGAACCACTAAAACCTAAAGCTCGCTGCTTCATGTAACGGCCACGTAAGTAACCCGACAAGATCAACATACCTTTCGAATGAATTGGTCCAGCCATCTCGACTTCACGTTCAATATCAACCACCCCTTCATCACCGGCAGAAGCTTGCGCTGTTATACGCACCGGCTGACCAAATGATTGGCGTCCTACGGTTAAAACCGTTAGACCATTGACCATGCCGACATGCTGACCCTCCGTCAAAATCAGAACCTGCTGTTCAGTAATGGCTCGGTGGTAATACTCTTCCATCGAACCGGTATGAAACTCTCGCTGTTGAATGGTATCTTCAATCGTCTGACGACTCACGAAATCTTCACCGTTCGCTCGGGCAAACGCATTCGCTTCCGCCAAAACATCACGTAAAATGGCTTTGTTACTGTATAAACGATTCTCGTCCTCAGCCATACGTGATGCATACTCAATCAAACGCTCAAAGGCCGAAGTCTTTACCGGTAAATCATCCCAGCCTTCAATTTCAGAGGCCAGTTGTTTAGCCAAGGTAATCTCATGCTCAGGGGTTCTTGAAAGCTCCACTTCAAACTCAACCTGGACTTTAAATAGACGGCTGAACTGGGCATCTATCTCCTGCAAAGCATAAAAATGGGCGGCTTGACCAACCAGTACCAAGGTTAAACTCAGCGGAAAATCAGGCAGATGGTAAGGCGCGACACTACTCGAAGATGGCACCTCAAAGCTCAATTTCTTACTCATTAAGGCAGCTTTTAAACTCGACCAAATTTCAGGATCTTTCAAAATAGACTGAATATTCAAAATCAGATAACCGCCATTGGCTTTTTGCAACAAGCCCGCTTGATGACTCATTGCCAAGCTGACAGTGTCCGTTGCGGTCGCTGCCGCTGAATTAATGGTATAACCAAACAACTTCGGCATAGTGGCGTTTTGTTCATAGATGATCGGTGCATGTTTCAAATCACGGTGATCGACTAATAAATTAACCTCGAAAATAGACAAGCCTTGTTGTTCAGACAGCAACTCATCCATACTGGATTGGTTATTGGCAGTAACCTGGTCGGCATTTTGATCCCAAAACAAGTGTAACTTAGACACGATGCTGTTCTGTAACGCATCTAAATAAGCCACAATTTCTGGAGTCTTTGCAAACTCCATCTTCAAGGTTTTAATCAATGGATCCAAATGCTCATTCGCCACATCCGTGTTCAGGCGCTTACCCGCATCCATATATTCATGCTGTAAGAATGGAAAGTGAGTCAAACCTTTATTTAAGGCCTCTTCAACCTTGTCAAACGCTTCTAAAAAATGTCTTTGAGTTGTTTCATCAAAATTTTTAAGCTCTGCCGCACGGTAGTTCTTGTCATCAATGATCGCCGACAAGACAAAGTTATTCTCTGTTTGGTTAATCGCGATACTCAATTCTTCAGCTAATTCAAAAGCCGGCTCTAAAACAGCCTCTTGCTTCTCATTCAGCTCATTTTCCAATAACTGACTTCTTAACTGATAAGCGTGGCCATCAAACAGAACCGGCAATTGAGTTTTCAATTGAGTCACAAAACTCTCAACCGCTGTCTTAAATTCAATCCCCACACCCGCTTCAAAATAGAGGTATTGCGTCTTGCTTGATTCACTAAAATCTGAAACCAGCACCACATCATCCGGTATTGGCTTTTGCTGTGCCGATTGGCTCAACATCGCCTTGGTCATACCAATTCGGCCAATCCCCGGTTCCCCCATAATAAAGATATGGTTATGGTTACGCTTCATATGCAAACCGAAGTTTAAAGACTGATAAGCGCGGGGGTGAAAGTGTTGCATGAAATCGAGGATTTCTGCATCCTTACCTTTTGTATTCAAAGGATTAAAGTCCGATTGAGATAGGTCTGTAAAACGATAGAGTTGCTGTGCGGTTAATTTTTGCATAGGTGTGTTTTTTCTTCTTGTTATTTGCCTCGTGTAAAAGGCTATTTTGACACGTTAAATATTGAATACACTATAACAAAAAAGCCCGCAACTCGGTGCGGGCTTTTTATCGGAATTATGCATGTCTGCTATTAATAATCTTCACGCGGTGGATTTGCATGAATGCGGTGGATAGCTAAATCCGCACCTTGATACTGCTCATCTTCACTCATACGAATGGTCGAAATCGTATTCACGATCAGGTAAACCGCATAACCGCCCACAAAGGCGATGCCAACACCGATACCAATCCCAACCAACTGAGAGGCTAATGAAACACCACCAAGCCCACCTAATGATTCAGAACCGAAGATACCCGCGGCGATACCACCCCACACACCAACTAAACCGTGTAAAGGCCAAACCCCTAAAACATCATCCACTCTTAAAGTTTTTTGAGTCCAGGTAAAGGCTTTGACAAATAAAGCCCCTGCCACCAAACCGATAACCAAGGCTCCTAACGGGCTAACCACATCAGAACCAGCACAAATTGCCACCAGGCCTGCTAAAGGTCCGTTATGCACAAACCCCGGGTCTTTATCCCCAACAAACGTCGCCGCTAAAATCCCGCCAACCATAGCCATTAAAGAGTTCATGGCCACTAAACCTTGAATCCCTTCAATCGCTTGCGCTGACATCACGTTAAAACCAAACCAACCGACGGTTAAGATCCATGCACCTAAAGCCAAGAATGGAATGCTTGATGGCGGATGTGACTGACGAATAGTACCCTGCTTGTCATAACGATTATGACGCGCACCTAAAACCAATATCGCCGCTAAAGCAATCCAGCCACCCACACCATGAACCACAATCGAGCCTGCAAAATCGTGAAAACCAGCACCAAAACTCTCTTCCAACCAGGTCTGTATGCCAAAATTACTGTTCCAAGCAATCCCCTCAAAAAGAGGATAAACAAAAGCCACAATTAAAAAGGTGGAGAGAAGGACAGGATAGAAACGTGCACGCTCAGCAATACCACCTGAAACGATGGCAGGAATCGCAGCGGCAAAAGTCATCAAAAAGAAAAACTTAACCAATTCATAGCCCGATTTTTCAGTCATCGCTTGGGTTAGTTGGCCATCGATGTTAAATCCGAGGAACACACCGTAAGCCACCCCATAACCTATAAAGAAATACGCTACGGTTGACACACCTAAATCACTCATGATTTTAACTAGAGCGTTTACCTGGTTTTTATGTTGTACGGTCCCTACCTCTAAAAATGCAAAACCGGCATGCATAAACAGCACTAAAATCGCACCTAAAAGAATAAACAACACATCCAAACTTGTTGTTAACTGTTCCATCTTGCTCCTCTTTAAGCTACAAGCTTTAATATCTTCGGCTTTAATCTAATTAACAAGCAGGGTAAGCTACCCTAAAAGTCCGATTATGTTTATCGCCTCAAGAACTTATCAGTATTGATTTGGTCATCGAAACGCGACCTATTATCTTAGAGCAAGCTTATCTCACCCATAAGCGAAAAATTGTACCAAAATTCGTAATATGAATATAGAAAAAAATATTAATACAACACCGTTAACGCCTTTATATTCAAGGCTATTTGAGCAATATAACGTAGAGGTCTGGATGAAGCGGGACGATTTGAACCATCCCCTCGTTCAAGGTAATAAATGGCATAAATTAAAATACAATTTACAACAGGCCGCTAAACTCAACCGAGACACCTTACTGACTTTTGGTGGGGCTTTTTCCAATCATATCGCCGCAACAGCTGCTGCGGCCAAAGCCTCTGGTTTTAAAAGCATTGGTATCATCAGAGGCCAAGAGCTAGCCCACAAGCCTGAGACCTGGAGCCACACACTGAAATTGGCCAGCGCCAATGGCATGCAATTCCAGTTCGTAGATAGACAAACCTATCGCCAAAAGCAAGACCAACGGTTTTTAACCGCTTGTGAAAACCAGTTTCCATCCGCCTATATCATCCCTGAAGGAGGGAGTAACCAATATGCCGTCTTGGGTTTTGATGACTTAACTTCTGAAATCAATCGACAATGTCCGAACTGGACACATCTTTTCACCGCAACCGGCACTGGCGGAACCTTAGCGGGATTGGTCCATTGCAACGAAAATGCAGTTTTGGAAAACACCCAAATCGAGCGAAAAATCCTAGGTGTTGCCGTGCTCAAAAAGGCTAACTATTTACGAACAGAAATTGAAGATTTAATAAATTCAGTCCGCCAAAATCACACCGATTCTAAGGATAAAAAAGTAAATAAAAATTCCATCAAATGGCAATTACTCACACAATATCATGACGGGGGTTATGCTAAAAACTCCATTGAGGGGACTGAGTTTCAGGAAAAATTTGAAACAGAATTTGAAATCCTATTGGATCCGATCTACACCTCAAAAATGGTTTACGCATTTTATCAAGAGCTCAAATCGGGGAAAATCCCTAAAGGCTCAAAAATAATTTTACTCCATACAGGAGGCCTTCAAGGAAGAACGTAAAACCTATAAAACGAATTAACAAAACCATTCATCATATTGATTTAAAACATATTAAGACAAAATGAAAACTATCTTAATATACCAAAAACAACTTAAAGCTATTTATATATAAAATAAGCCAACTTCATTTTATTCTATAATTTTCAACATCAAACCAATCGCATTTTTATCGGTAAAATTAATCCTCTTTTTTAACCTTTAGTCATAAGTTTTTTTTGTTATGATTCATTTATAAAATTGAATCGATTTATCACTCCAAAATATAAATTAATTCTATAATAGACAAAATATTACTAATGGAATCATCACTATGAACATTACCATTTTAGGCACAGGCTTTGCGGCGTTAACCGCTATAAAACAAACACGTAAAGCGGCACCCAATGCAAACATTACGGTTATTGCTCCAAATGAATCTTTTGTGTACTACCCTAGTCTAATCTGGGTACCGTCAGGTATCCGCAAAGGTGATGATTTGCGCATTAATCTTCATAACTTCTTCAACAGACAAAAGGTGCAATTCATTCAAGCGTCTGTTGAAAACGTGACCAATGGTGGGCGCACAGTGATCACCTCTGATGGAGAGTACCAAAACGATGGTTTAATTATCGCAACGGGTGGACGTTTCATTAAAAAACTGCCTGGAATTGAACACGCCATTACGCCTTGTGAAGGAATCGATGCCGCAAACAAAATCAAAGATCGCCTTGATGGTATGAGTGGAGGAACCATTGCCATCGGTTTTGGCGGAAATCCTAATGAGCCTTCTGCAATGCGTGGAGGCCCAATGTTTGAATTCCTATTTGGTATCGATACCTTATTACGTCGCCAAGGCCGCAGAGATAAATTCAAAATCGTATTCTTCAACCCTGCACCTGAACCAGGAAAACGTCTTGGGCCTAAAGTTCCTGGCAACTTAGTGAAAATGATGGCTAAAAAAGGCATCGACACCCAACTAGGTCACAAGATGGTTGGCTTTGAAGCCAATAAAGTCAAAACCGAAGGGGGTGAATTTGATGCCGATTTAATTCTATTCATGCCAGGGATGACGGGGCCAGCTTGGCTAGCAAACTCAGAATTGCCAAAATCAGCGGGTGGCATGATTGTGGCCAATATGTTTGCCCAAGTCGAAGGCTATGAGAATGTTTACGTGGCGGGTGATGCGGGAAGTTTCCCAGGCCCGGATTGGCAAGCAAAACAAGCACACGCGGCTGACCTACAAGCGACAGCTGCGGCAAAAAACCTTGTGAAATCATTAAATGGTCAAACAGACCTTGAAGAGTTCAAACATGAGCTGATCTGTATTGTAGATACGCTCTCTCACGGTATTTTAATCAAACGAACGGAGAAAGGTACTACCCTACTGCCTCCTTGCCGTCTATTGCACATGGCTAAACGTGCATTTGAATGGATGTACCTTCGCCAGTACCGCTAAACAAAACTTATAGGCCTGCCCATTAGATCTGAACAGGCCTGCTAACTTTATTGAGACCTTTGTATGAGATGAGTGCAAAGGTCTCTTTGAATCAATCTCACTTTATTGCTAAGGAAAAAACATGCAACAAAAAATCTTTAAAGAAAAATACCCAATTTTCGCGCTAGAGTTCAGCAAAGAAGAATCTAAATTCGATAGCGTTCCAGCTATCTTAGATTTTTTGCACGCACAAGTTGAAGCGGATCCAAAAGCGGTAAACATCGCCCGTTTTGACCACTTTAGCCACACTAAAAGCATTGGTGGTGAAATTGGAGAAGGGATTGTCGATGCTCAAAACTTAATCCTCTGCTTTGGTTTCCAATTACCATCAGCCGACCCAGTTGCGGTTCGTCCACGCTCAATTGGTGTAACGGATATGGGTGATCGTTTTATCGTTAACTTTATGGAAGCTCCAAATCCTATTGCCAACGATACCATGGAGTCTTGGGTTAAACAGCTTGTTAAATAATTGAACAAAGTCCTGTATAACCACATACTAAGCCTCAAACAAGCTTTTGTTTGAGGCTTTCTAGTTTCACCCAACCAATAAAATTTTAACCAAATCCGCATAAGCATTCAAAACACCGAATATATCCAGTAAACTAAACAGACTCTGTAAATTACATGAGCCCTTATTGGAATTTTTATGTTTACCTACAAATCACATCCGCCATTCAAGACCATCAATAGACTAATGCTTATAATGGTTTTAATGCCTGTTTTAAGCCTATTCGCACCAACGTCCTTTGCCAATGAAACAACAAACAACCAAAATCCAGAACTTAAACTGCATTCAGAGCTGGTCTTAAAAGCCCTACAGTTAGACTTTTATAATATCCGTTGCCGTGGTACAAGTGTGGCCAAAAATTTCAATAAAGTGAATCGCCTGTATATCACCAAATACAGTATTACCGCCAATAACTTCATCAAAGATTTTATTAACCCGGATGTTCGCGCTGAAAAAGAGGCACAAGAAATTGATTTTAAGAAAAACTTAAACAGAATGGGAGGTTGTGCAAAAGCAAAAGACCAAGATTGGATAAAAGAGATTCACGACCAATTCAACGAACTCTATCAACAAGCCGAGCAATCCGCTTGGTATCCTGAAGAAATGTAATCCCTCCTTAGGCATTAACCGATTAGTAAGACTATGACATCCAGAGCAAATTTAATTACCAGACAAGGGCGTGTCGCCTTAGAGAAAGAACTTGATCATCTTTGGCGAGTAGAACGCAGAATCACAACACAAGCGGTGACCGAAGCTGCGGCCCACGGTGATCGTTCTGAAAATGCGGAATATAAAGAAGGTAAACGTCGTTTAAGGGAAATCGATCGTCGAATTCGTTTTCTACGCAAACGTCTCGATGCGGTTCAGGTCGTTGAATATTCCCCCCAACAAGATGGCAAAGTATTTTTTGGCGCTTGGGTTGAGCTTGAGAATGATGATGCATTAGTTGTTCGATATCGAATTGTCGGTGCCGATGAGTTTGATCCTAAAACAAATGCCATTAGTATCAACTCCCCTATGGCACGCGCCTTAATTGGTAAAGAAATCGATGATGAAGTGATTGTGGACACGCCCGAGGGCAAAAAAACCTGGTACATCAATAAGATTCAATATACTCCATTTGAAAATTAACCAAGCTTAAGGACAACCAAGCCTAACTAATCAACCGCCCCTCGATTTTGCAATTGTTCATAAATCGCTTCTGCCATGGCTTGATAGCCTTGCTGATTGAAATGCACATAGTCCGATTTCATTGACGGTCTTTTCATTAGGCTCGCGACAATATCTTCCTCCAAAGGGATTTCAAGTTCGCTGGCCAGTTCCGAGTATAAATCCAATGCACTGCCAAACAATCTCTTCTCTGGCACTCCGACTAGCAATACCGATGCCCCACTCTGCTTGATAAGTTGAATCATCTGCTTCAGGTTTGATTTGATTTTCGACTCCGCCACCTTTTGCAAGACATCGTTACCACCCTCTAATAAAATCACCAATTTAGGCTGATGCTGTTCCAATACCTCAGGCAATCGTTTTAATCCTTGTGTCGTGGTTTCACCGGAAATACCCGCATTGACAACATTCAAACCGGTTAGTTTGGCTAAAATACTGGGGTAACTTTGGCTTTTATCTACCCCATAACCAGCCGTTAAACTATCCCCAAAAGCGATAACCACGTCATCGGAGTGTAAAGCGGGTAGTTGGACTCTACTGCATGAAGATAGCAGCAGCGTACTGATAACGAGACTTAATATAAATCTTACCAGGCCTGGTATAGTATGCGTTTTCACTGAAAATTCCATATTAATGAGCAACGATAATCATGAGTGCAAACCAACCACTGTCAAGATTGATAAAACCTCTAGCTTACACACTATTCGCGATTTCGACCATCGCTTGGGTATTGGTTTTTGTGATTCCATTTTTAGATTTTAGTATTGCCGAAACAGCAGGAATAATTACCGCATTAATTATTGTGGGTGAAGTTTCATTTTATATTGCAATTTTGCTGTTGGGCAAACCTGTATGGAATAAATTCAAACAAAAGCTTGCTGACTACATTAAGCAAAAAAACGATTAAACACCTACAACACCTTCCGTCCTAACCATCTCATATCATTGATTTTTTTTCTAAAGACTTTCTCTTCCCTGCCGTTATCTCTATTTATAAAAGATACAACTAAAAATATAAAAACAGACAAGGGAACCTTCCAACCATACAACATAAACGGATAGGTTCATGAGAATACAAGACCAGAATATACAACTGCAATCGCAACATCAGTTGTTGCAGCAGCGCCAAAGTGAACGTGTGCATGAGACTTTTATCAACGGTCAACTTGCCACACGTGAATCGATGACCTTTTCACATACCCAGCAAAGTACCAAAACACTCACTATTCAACCTAGTGCCTTGGAAAACTACCAACGGCAACTCAGTGCCCTTCACCCTCTATCTTTGCAAAATACACAAGGTTTAAACAATTTACAGCAAGTGGATGGGCCAACGACAGCAAGCCAAACCCAACTGCCCACTAAGTTGCAAGAGATGATTTCCGCTATTGAAGCCATGATGGAGCGATTGACGGGTAAAAAAGTCAAACTACAGGTGTATGGCTATAACACTTCGCCGCAAGAGAGTAACGATACGTCATCTTTTTCTCCACAACAGGCCAAAAACCTTCAGAATCCTCAAGCCTCCATACAAAACGCCACCCCAACCACTGGACAGCGTTGGTTATGGAATCAAATATTCCATGAAGAGGAACACACCCGTTTCCAAGCAACCGGACATGTCACCACAGAGGATGGTCGTGCTATCGATTTCAATTTGACCAGTAGCATGTCTCGCCAGTTTACACAGCAATTCAGCTTGGAAAAACAGCAAGGTGTGATATTCAAGGACCCGTTGGTAATTAACTTTAATGGTCAGCCGGCGACATTGACAGTTGATAAATTCGCATTCGACTTGGATGCCGATGGTCAAAGCGAAAACATCTCCTTCGTTAACAACAACTCGGGTTTTTTGGCCTTTGATAAAAACCAGGATGGCGTAATCAATGATGGAACGGAACTGTTTGGCGCAATGACCGGTAATGGATTTGCTGAGTTAAGTCAGTTTGACGAGGATGCCAACGGTTGGATTGATGAGAACGATACCATTTTCAGCCAATTGCAAGTTTGGCAAAAGACGCCCAACGGCTTGAATCAATTATCGGGGTTGTTGGAGTTGAATATCGGTGCGATTTATCTACAAAACATACCGACCGAATTTGCACTTAACGATTCTAACAAGCAACATGGACAAATCCGAAGTTCAGGCGTTTTTCTGCATGAATCAGGGCAAGTCGGGACAATTCAACAAATTGATTTAGTGGTTTAACGTCAATATTAATTTTTGGGTATTTTAAAGAAAGACATTCTAGGCTTGTTCATTCTTACAGGCCTGGTCAAAGCCTCTTTCAACCTCATAAACTCAATCCCAGCTGT
Organism: Thiomicrorhabdus immobilis; assembly: GCF_021654855.1. Lineage (NCBI taxonomy): Bacteria > Pseudomonadati > Pseudomonadota > Gammaproteobacteria > Thiotrichales > Piscirickettsiaceae > Thiomicrorhabdus > Thiomicrorhabdus immobilis. Next base: position 1,082,523 of record NZ_AP024202.1, on the reverse strand, counting down.
TTACATGCGGCTTGTATAAAAACACTTAAACAACCGACTCTTGATTTAGGTTAATTGCAACCGCAACAATCACTGCGCACCAGCAAAGTCTTGCTATATACTAATCTTATATACCTAAACTCAACCAAGCAGAATTGATTTCTCTAAAGCAACCTTAACAAGTGGTTCTATTATGAAACTGATGCAATCCAATACACCAGATTCAAGCTCCGATAAAACGGTGGTTTTTGAAGTAGAGAACATCACCAAAATTTACCAAATGGGTGAAGTTGAGGTGCATGCATTACGCGGCATCAATCTCAAACTGTATCAAGGTGAGCTCAGTGTTTTATTGGGTGCTTCAGGTAGTGGAAAATCTACCCTGTTGAATATATTGGGTGGTTTAGACACTCCCACGGCCGGCAAGGTGCTTTACCATAACAACAACCCCCAAACCCAAGAACCACAAACGATTGATTTAAGCAGCGCCTCCGAACATGAGTTAACCGAATACCGTCGGTTTAATGTGGGTTTTGTATTTCAATTTTATAATCTCATCCCCAGCTTGACGGCTCGTGAAAATGTGGCTGTGGTCACTGAAATAGCCAAAGCGCCGATGACCCCGGAAGAGGCCTTGCAAATTGTCGGCTTAGGTGAACGCTTGAACCACTTTCCCGCACAGCTTTCTGGTGGTGAACAGCAACGTGTTGCCATTGCCCGTGCCATTGCCAAAAACCCCGATGTTTTACTGTGTGATGAACCAACCGGCGCCTTGGATTCACAAACCGGCATTAAAGTACTCGAAGCATTGCAACGTGTGAACCAAGAGTTAGGGACAACAACCGCCGTGATTACCCATAATGCCGGAATCGCCCAAATGGCGAACCGGGTCATCAGCCTATCTGACGGTCTAATCACCAACATCCACACCAATGAAACGTTGATTTCACCCAAAGACTTAAGTTGGTGATAAGGGATGGCCGATGAACGCAATTGATATCAAACTTTGGCGAGAACTTTGGAATATGCGTATGCAGGCTATGGCGATTGCCATGGTCATCATTAGCGGTGTGGCTATTTTCATCATGTCGTTAAGCACTTACGACTCACTCTATCAAACTCGTGAAAGCTACTATCGAGACAATCATTTTGCCGATATTTTTGCCTCTCTAAAGCGCGCCCCACTCTCTGTCGTAAAAAGTATTGAAGCCATTCCGGGTGTGGACAAGGTGGAAACACGTGTGGTCACCTACGTAAACCTGGATATTAGCGGTTACGATGACCCGGTGAGCGGCCATTTGATTTCAGAGCCTGACAATAGCAAAAGCTTACTCAACCAAATCTATTTACGTGACGGCCATACTTTGGAAGCGAACCGTGATAATCAGATTATTCTGAGCGAAGAATTTGCCGATGCCCATCAACTCAAACCGGGTGATAAACTCAAAGCCACCATCAATGGCCGCAGTAAAAACCTAACCATCGTCGGCACCGGCTTATCCCCTGAATACATCTATCAAATCGCCCCGGGTGCGATGTTTCCCGACTATAAAAGCTACGGCGTCATGTGGATGGCTCGCACCCCTTTAGCCAGCGCATACGATATGAAGGGGGCTTTTAACAATGTCAGTCTCACCCTCTCTAAAGGCACCAATCAACAAGATGTGATTGACGAACTCGACAATATTCTTGCGCCTTATGGTGGTGTGGGAGCCTATGCACGTAAAGACCAACTGTCAAACCGCTTCTTGAGTGAAGAACTCAAACAGCTACAAAACATGGCCACCATGTTCCCCATTATCTTTTTTGGCGTGGCGGCCTTTTTATTGAATGTGGTAATCAGCCGTTTGATTGCTTTAGAAAGAGAGCAAATCGCTATTCTCAAAGCCTTTGGCTACAGTAATTTAGCCATCGGCTTACACTACAGCAAACTGGTGTTAATGATTGTTTCCATAGGCATTCTATTCGGCATAGCGATAGGTATTTGGATGGGGCAAGGTCTAAGCGGACTTTACATGGACATTTATAGCCTCCCCTATATGCACTATCTATTGGAACCCAGCGTGATTGCTTCGGCCGCTTTGGTGAGTTATGGCGTCGCATTAATCGGTACTCTGCATGCGGTCAATAAAGCAGTTAGATTGTCTCCCGCTCAAGGCATGCGCGCCGAACAACCTACCATTTACCGGCCAACGGTCGTTGAAAAACTCGGCTTACAGAAACATTTCTCTCAGCCTTCTCGCATGGTGTTACGTCATATCGAGCGTCGCCCTTTCAAATCTTTCCTTACCACTTTAGGTATTAGTTTGGCTTGTGGAATTATGATGGTCAGCGGGTTTCAGGAAGGCGCTATCAATGAGATGGTAGACGTTCAATACAATATGAGCCAGCATGAAGATTTAATGGCATTGTATGCAGAACCGACTTCAACCCGTTCACTCTATTCTATTGAGAACATTCAAGGGGTAGAGTTGGCGGAAGGCTTCCGTAATGTATCCGTCAATTTAAAGTATGAACATCGCTCTTACCGAACCTCGGTAAAAGGGGTCGAATCCAATCAGGCATTGACACGTCTGCTCGACAGCCAACTTGAACCGATTCAAATCCCTGAGCAAGGCGTGATTATTACCGATTACCTTTCCGAACAACTTCACATCCAACCGGGTGACATCCTAACCATCCAAGTGTTGGAGGGAAATCGCCCGATGTTACAGGTACCGGTCATTGGCACTGCCAAAGAATATTTGGGGCTGAACGTCTACATGCAACGCAACACCTTAAATCGACTGCTCAAAGAAGGGGACGTGATTTCGGGTGCTTATTTAAAGGTGGATGAAAAGTACCAGAAACCGGTGTATAACGAACTGAAGAATATGCCTAGAATTGCCGGTGTGGTCGAACAAAAATCGGCTATTGAAGGCTTTTATGAGACCATGGACGACACCATTCTATTCTTTAGCTTCATCTCTACACTATTAGGAGGAAGCATCGCTTTTGGTGTGGTTTACAACAGTATGCGAATCGCCTTATCAGAACGTAACCGGGAACTGGCCAGTTTACGTGTGTTGGGTTTTCACCGCAGTGAAATCGCCTATATCCTATTAGGTGAACAAGCGGTATTGACCCTATTTGCCATACCGATCGGTTTTGTTATCGGCAATGGCTTTTGCGCCTATTTAGCGATGAAATTCGATAGTGATTTATACCGGATCCCCCTTATTTTAGATAACGATGTTTATGCCATGGCCGCGTTGGTGGTGATTGCTTCCTCACTACTTTCTGCGATTATGATATGGCGAAATCTTGCGCACCTTGATATGGTAGCGGTATTAAAGGCTAAGGAGTAACTATGCGCTTCCCATTACAGAGCCATCCCGGCATTCTTATTGTTGGTTTGGTCATTACCGGTTTATTGGTTTGGGGCTTTTGGCCAAAACCCGTTATGGTTGAAACCACTCAAGTACACCGCGCTCCACTCACCGTCGGAATTGAAGAGGATGGTCGTACTCGAGTGATTGACCGTTATGTGATTTTGGCACCGGTCAATGGCATGACTTGCCAAATGAAGTTGCATGTTGGCGATACGGTTACTCAAGGTGAAAACTTATTGGGGATTACACCTTTGAGGTCGCAAGTGCTCGATTCTCGTAGTCGAGCTCAAGCTGAAGCGCAAGTTTCAGCGGCAAAATCAGCGGTACAAGCCGCTCAAGCTCAAGCAAACTCAGCCAAAGCCGCTGCGCAATTAGCTCAAGAGAAATTCCAACGATATCAACCCTTGTTGAGCAAGGGGTTGATTTCTCAAGAAACACATGATGAAGCTAAAACCGCCTCCTTAACCGCCAATGCCAATATGCGTTCGGCCAATTTTGCGGTGGAAGTGGCTAAGTATGAACTGCAAGCGGCAATGACCACCTTGCAATTTTCAGCTATACAACCCGATAAGCAACAGCAAGAACGAGTCGCGGTCAACTCCCCTATCACTGGCAAAATCCTTAAGGTAGAGCGCAAATGCGAAGGCCCGGTTATGACTGGCGAAGCTTTATTGGAGGTTGGCGATCCTACTGCATTAGAAGTGGAGGTGGACGTACTTTCTGCCGATGCGGTCAGAATCAAACCAGGAATGAAAGTCCTGTTTGACCGCTGGGGAGGCGATCATCCATTGGAAGGTGTGGTGCGTTTGATTGAACCTGTCGGTTTCACTAAAATTTCTGCCTTAGGGGTTGAAGAGCAGCGTGTCTGGGTGATTTCAAACTTTACCTCACCGTCCGAAGAGTGGCAGCGTTTAGGTGACGGTTACCGAGTGGATGCCAAGTTTGTGCTTTGGCATGAAGATGATGTGTTACAAGTTCCTTCAAGCGCCCTATTCCGCTATCAAGATGGTTGGGCGGTATTTTCTATAGAGGATAATGTAGCCAAACGCAAACCCGTTAAAATCGGTCAGCGTAATGGGTTGAGTGTGCAGATTCTATCCGGCCTGGTAGAGGGTGAGAAATTGATTAACCATCCTAGTGATGCCGTTGATGATGGGGTTAAAGTTAAGCAACGCTTAACGAATTAACGCTCTATAGAGATGTAACTTGATTGGCATGTTTTTTCTGTGCCAAACAATCCCACCAGGCCTGATCAGTTAAAAACACACGCATTAAAAACCAAAAAAGCCAAGCTTGTCGCTTGGCTTTCAGTTCGGTTAGAGTGTTAACCCGAGTCTTTAATTTAATGGTTGAATCACTAATTCATTGCCCTTAAACAAAGGAATCAACACACGATGACGCTTAGTATCCAACCCTAAGTCAGCGGGTGACTCCAAACCATCGACAATGGTAGTGACTGTTTTATCCGCGGCAATGGCATATACCGCAGAAGTTTCCCAGCTTGAAGTAATGATGGTACCGTCATGCAAACTCAACAATCCATCCAAACGTCCGCCCTCTAATGTCATCTCAGACTGCTTTACCCCTTTATTGTCTAGCAAGACTAACTTACCACTGCCAAAAGTACCGATAATGACACCACCATTATGTGCAGCCACACCATTTGGCTTACCTAAATCAGTGCTTTTAACTAAAGAAGAAACCTTACCATCCAAACCGATTTGATAGACGGCATCGGTTCCCGAACCGGTAAAACCTGGAGCTAACCCGGTATCGGTTACATATATGCTGTTTTTATCCGCAATAGAAACGCCATTTAAAAAAGTCGCACCTTTCACGGGAATATCATCCAACTGCTTGGCGGATTTTAAATCGAAAACTCGAACAGTATCGATATCGGCAATCAATAAACGATCACCCATAATTTGCATGCCTTTTGGTGCGTTCAGGGCAACATCCGCTGCAGCACCGTCCAACCATTTCAGCTCTATCACATCACCATTAGGTGAAACTTTGGAGATAAAGCCATTGTCGTCTTTATCAAATGGGTTGCCATTGATATTTGCGACTAGATAGACATCTTCATCCGCATAATATTCAACCGATTCAGGGGTGGCAAATCCCACATCACTTACATAGATCGCTTCAGCATCTGCCACATTCGCTTCGTTTGCAAACGTAACCTGCACAGGCAGAGCCAAACTTAAAAAAGCGATACTAAACAGTGCTTTTAAAGAACTTTTTTTAAATTTTGAACCCATTTTCAACACCTCTTGTTAGAAAATTTTATATTGAGATTTTTCTTGCTAATTAATCTGAGTTTAGCAGAATTTACACAAAACAAAACCAAATTTATCGCCATATCCAAATAGCCAAAAACATAACGATGAAAGCAGCTCATCCTTTGCCAGAGGCATCTACAAACCGATCTATTAAAACTCAATAAATCTATCAACATAGCGTACTCAAGAACTCAAAATTAAAACTTCATTCTGAATATGGTGTGATTGAACCATCTCTGGAAACTTTCTTAATCTACTCATACAGTCATAAGTTTTTTGAATTATTATTCATAAATATATTTTATTACAATATTCTCGTCTAACTAAAGAAGTTATGAAGGAACTGCAATGATTAGAACCCAAACCTTTTTAACAACCGCATTGCTACTGTTACCGCTTGCGCTGTACGCTGTCTATCAAGCCACCCAAGTCACTCAGCTATATACAATCACCTTGATTCTTATTGGGGGGCTTTTAGGGGCTTCGTTAAATTATTTTCAGTATGGATTCAGTAGCAGTTTTCGCTCTTTATTATTGGAAAAACGTACCGCTGGCATGCGTGCCATCATTTGGTTATTGGCGATTGCCATTCTATTATTTGCACCGCTATTAGCGATGCAAAACTTCAATGGCCAAAGCTTTAACGGATTTATCCGTACTTTAAGCCTGGCAATCCCATTGGGTGCGTTTATTTTTGGTATAGGAATGCAAATCGGTTGCGGTTGTACTTCTGGAACACTAAATCGTGTTGGCCAGTTACAAGCAATGTCTTTTACCACCCTGTTTTTTATGGTTATTGGTGGAACCTTTGCTGCCTACACCTTTAGTGACTGGAATACCCTACCGTCTATTGAACCGTTCGCTTTTCAACGTGAGTTTGGTTGGTTACCAGGCCTGTTCATTCAATTGAGTTTACTTGCGGGACTGTATTTCTTACTGCAAAACATCGAGCGCAAACACCATCAAGACTACCACAGCCTATCCAGTAAAGAGAATGGCAAACGCATCAACCATCCCTTCCTGATTGCAGCGGTTAGCTTGGCGTTTCTAAATGCTTGTTTGCTGTTTATTTCAGGAATGCCATGGTCGATTAGCTCCATCTTTCCTTACTGGGGAACCCATCTGATCGACCTATTCAATCTACCGTTTGACTGGTCTTTTTGGGATTACACAATGGAAAACACCACTCGCATGAATCAAGGATTTTTTGAAAACACGGTAAGCCTGACCACAATGGGGTTGATTCTAGGAGCTTTCACCGCCTCTTTACTCAAGCCGAGAACGAAAGTCGCCATCACCTATAAAGGTTTGATAGGTAGCTTGGTTGGTGGGGTTTTAATGGGGTATGGTGCGGTTATGGCTTCGGGTTGCAATATCGGCGCTTTCTTTAGTGGAATCGCCTCGGGTAGTTTGCATGGTTGGGTATGGTTGGTGTTTGCGCTGTTAGGAAATATATTTGGCTTAATGATTCGCAAACGTCTAGTTTGATTGCGGCCTAACTTGCTACACTTGAGCCACTACACATAACCAACCCATTCAGTCAACAACCCAACCAGGCCTGGTGGGTTGTTGAAATCTCTTTAAAACGCCACCTCTATACTGGAATCTTATAAAAGAATACCAGTCTGTTTTGGCGGACTAGGTTTAGTTAAGATCGGCCAATAGATAATCGAAAGTAACGTAAAAGCACTGATCCATCCCCATTGGCTCAACTGCATCCACAACAGATAATGCGCTGAATCCACCATTGGCAACACCACTCTAACCAGTGCGGTAACGGTTAAGATAAAGAAGACCGGCACCAGCCACTTTGGCGGTTCAAAGACATTACGATGAGTGTGTCCCAAAGAGATTCGGGCCATGATAGATGAACATAACAATCCTATGCCGCCAGCCGCTAAGGCATGGATCGCCAAGGATTCACTGAGCATTTTCAAGCCCACGAAACCATACAACAACATACCTAAGATCATAAAGGCATAAGAGACATATAACGGCCATAACAGCGCGATTTTCCATACCTTAGGGTGATGCCATTTATACCAACGTAAAAAATGAATTAACGCTAAAGGGAATGCAACCATTGAGGTAATCCAATGATTTGGAGCAAGTGCGGCCGCACACATTAAAGCTAAAAAACCGCCGATGGCTAAACCATCAATCCATTTAACATTGTCCTTTTCAGGCAAGCCTAATGCTTTTTCAGTGAAGAATGGGATTAAACGCCGCATCATAGTCAGGTTAATCGCCAAAACGAGAAACAATCCGCCGATAACCCCCCAATACACACCTTGCTGGAAAAATCCTAATGCACCGGCATAAAACAATCCATTAGCGACAATCAATAGCAAAAACTTAACCGACAACCCGATCTGTTTCCACTGCTTTGTTTTATAAATGGGAATAAAGAAATGAAGGAACAAGCCTAAAGTAAAGCCGATATCCAAGAGCGCGATGAACGCTAACGGGAGATTGATTAAAAACCCAACACGCGCAACAAACCATAAGACAAATAAACTGGCCAAAGCTTTACCGGATGCGGAATTTAAACCCGTCCAATTCATTACCGCGGTCAGTAAAAAACCGCTGATGGTGGCTAGAGCGTAACCAAACACCATCTCATGGGCATGCCAATACATCGCGTCAACCCCCGAAAACGCGGTTATGGCGAGCGGATAATTCAACCACCAAACCAGCATGGATAATGCCGCAAACAGACTGCCGCCTAGAAAAAACGCACGAAAGGCTCTATCAAAAAAATACATAGGTTTACGCTCAAATTGAAGTGGTGAAAACAGCGATTATAAATATGCCTAAACACCAGGCCTGCTCGTTTTCAAAATTACCGGTAAATGATTTGCAAGGTAAGCCTGATTGAACTGAGTTAACGTGATTTATCTCGGTTTTGCCAATAACTTGCAAATAAAGCACCCGATAGATTGTGCCAAATACTGAACATAGCTCCGGGCAAAGCACTTGCCACACTGAAATACTTTAGTGCCAAAGCGACACTTAACCCCGAGTTTTGCATGCCCACTTCGATTGCCACAGTTCTGGCAATGACACTATCGTAGCCTAGCTTTTTCGCTAAGAAGTAACCTGTCATTAACCCGATTAAGTTATGCAATATCACGGCAAACACCACTGTCCAAGCGACGGTTGAAAGGTTATTGCTATTTAAAGCCACGACAATCGCAATGATAAACAGGATCACCAACATAGAGAAAAGTGGAAATATGGATTGAATTTTTTGTATTTTATCGTCAAACAATGTCTTTAGAGCCATGCCAATCACAATGGGAACAATGATGATTTTAAACAACATCATCAGCATTGCACTTACGGCAACATCGACCTGTTGCCCTAAATACAACCAGGTCAATACCGGTAATAAAACCACTGCGGCCAAGGTCGAAACAATGGTCATACTCACCGATAACGCCACATCGCCTTTCGCCAAATAGGCCATCACATTGGAGGCGGTTCCACCAGCCGTAGCTCCGACCAACATCATCCCTATCGTCAACTCCAATGAGAGGCCAAAAACCAGGGACAAAATCCAAGCAGCCAGGGGCATCACCAAAAATTGAATGGCGACTCCCAGAGCAACGACTGTTCGATGTTGCCATACGCTAATAAAGTCTTGCCACCTGAGTGTCAGCCCCATTCCGAGCATAACGGCCATTAACAGAGGGACTATCCACACTTTTAAATCCACAAACCATTGCGGAAACATCAGCGCAACCACACTGATAGAAAGCGCCCAAACGGGAAATGCCAAAAGTAAAATCAAATCATTCCTAAACTGGAGTTTTGGGTTATCGGCAAGCAACAACCCGGTTATAGATATGGGATTATCAATTCAGTATCAATTCATAATCAATGCGGAAATCAACCCGATCAATCCACCAAAGACACCACCCCAAACGACTAACCAACCAAGATGTTCCTTAATCATTTTTTGTACCATCTCTTTAACCATTTGCGGGGTTAACTCCTCAAGCCGGGCATCGATGATTTCAGCGACTTTGGCCTGAATATCTGCCATTACATCAGGCTGGTCCAACTCATCCTGTAACATTTGATGAAAAGCATCCGTTTGCGTCATCTCAATCAACGAACTCTTCATATTGGTTATAAACGGTTCTCTTAACGGCGTTAAGGCATCAGCACCACCAAACATGCTTAACATCGAACCAAACGATGAGTTCATGATCACTTCAACCAAACGATCATAAGATGGCGATAAATCGACTTTTTCAATTACCGGCTTAAGCTCGAACTTGGCATTTTGTGCGCTATTGGCGACAAACTTATCAATATTCTCTTGATTGAAGAACTGTTCCATCATCAAGGTTTTAATGGCCGTTTTAAACTCTACAAAACGATTGGGAATCACACCTGAACCTACCAGGCCTGGTACCTTTTCAAATAGCATATATACGGCTAACCAGTTGGTTAAAGCGCCCGATAAGGCAAATAACCCAACCATTAACAGAAAGGTATTTTCCAAGAAATAACCCAATACCAAAAGGATAACAGCAGTCAAGTTGGTTACTAACGACTTATTCATTTAATAAAAACTCCAATATGTTTAATCGTTATTTCGTTCCGCTACCACAAAGGCAACCGTATGATGTTTTTCATCACTGATGCTAATCGACCAGTGCGTTATACCGAGTTCATTTGATTTTTCTAAGGTTGAACCCGCTAACAATAAAATAGGCTGACCACTCTCTTTATGGCCAACCGTCATGTCTTTGAAGCGAACGCCATGTGCAATCCCGGTGCCTAACGCTTTAGAAACCGCCTCTTTCAAAGCCCAACGTTTTGCCAAAAACCGTTCGGGATAGAGCTGATTTTTAAACTCAAGCAACTCCGCATCGGACAATAAACGCTCCGAAAACGCAGCACCTTGCTTTTTATAGACCTTCTCGATGCGCTCAACATCAACGATATCCGTACCTACACCGATAATCATTATCTAAGCCTAGTCGTTGAGGTAGGCTTGTTGACGCGCTTCAACCATCAGGCGTTTCATCTCTCGCACCGCATCTGGTAAACCAGAATATACCGCTTGTGCAATGATGGCATGACCGATATTCAACTCTTCAATTTCTTTCATGGCAGCGATAGGCTGAACATTGTGGTAATGCAACCCGTGCCCGGCATTGACCACTAAACCAAGACTATGGCCAAAACTCGCCGCCTTTTGAATACGCTCGATCTCGGCTTGGACTTCAGCCGGTTTTTCCAATTCCGCATAGGTTCCCGTATGCAATTCAATCACCGGTGCACCAACTTCTTTGGCCGCTGCAATTTGCGTTTCATCAGGATCGATAAACAGCGAAACCCTACAACCGGCCTCGGCTAAACGAGCGCAAACGTCGGTTAACCAAGCTTTTTGACTAGCCACATCCAAGCCGCCTTCCGTCGTCAATTCTTCACGCTTTTCTGGCACAAGGCAAACATCTTCCGGTTTTTGCTGAATGGCAATCTGCACCATCTCTTCGGTAGCCGCCATCTCTAAATTTACTTTGGTCTGACGCATGGCCGAAATACGCACCACATCTTCATCCTGAATATGGCGTCTATCTTCACGTAAATGCAAGGTGATACTATCCGCACCGGCCATTTCCGCATCCAGTGCCGCTTTGATAGGATCCGGATATCGTGTACCGCGAGCTTGGCGCAGAGTCGCAACGTGATCAATATTCAAACCTAAGTAAATCGGATTCATGAGAAGTTCCTTAAAAATAATATGCTGAGAATAAACGAACTATTATCGCTAATTGAAAGCCAAATAACATGGAAAAATCGATAATTTAATGTGGATAATCTTGAGTGAAACGCAATCGGTTGACGATTAATTGAATAATTCACGTGTCATTATCGGCTTATCCCCCAAATACAGCGCCAGGATGGCTCTGAACAAACGCTTGAGTTGTGGCAAACAGTGTTCACAATAACGCATCTCATCCAATGCCAATAAACACTCACCCTGGATTAACACACCTTGTTGCTGTGAATCACAGGCTGACAGAACCGCACCATATTGCGGATAATATTGATAAGTCGCTTCTGCGGATATGGTTTGCTGATGCACATCTTGATCACATAACAGACCATGCCCGAGTTCCGACAACAGTTGAAATTCAAATTGACGTAATGACCAGGCCTGTTCACTGCGTTGCTGAGCCGCCAACAGCTGATATAAGGTTTGCTGATAAATATCGAATAACGCTTCGGTAGCGACTTGAGGGAAAAGTAGACGGTATAGCAATTCGTTGACATACAGGCCGCAAATATTCGCTTCGGCTTGCAATGGAAAGCGCAAATTGGCAAGTTCGATTTGCTGAATACTCAGCAAATCGGTTTGTGAATTTGATTTTTCACGCCACTGCAAAGTCAACTGCTGAAAAGGCTGCAACATGGCGGTTTTTTGCGAAGCTGTCTTTCGTCCGCCACGCACTCCCCGAACCACGCCATTGACTTTGCCGTACTCAGGAGTAAAAAAAGTCACTAAGGCGCTAGTCTCCCGATAAGGACGAGAGTGAAGTACAAACGCAGACTGTTCTATGTTCATAACAGCCTATTACTCAATTAGCTTGAATAGTTATCGTCATACCCTAAACTTGCCAAAGCACGGGCATCATCAGACCAGTTCTCTTTCACCTTAACCCAAAGTTCCAAATGCACACGACCGTCAAGCAAAGCAATCAAATCCTTACGGGCCTGTATGCCCATCTGCTTGATCAGTTCACCTTTTTTACCGATTACGATCTGTTTTTGGCCTTTGCGTTCAACCAAGATAAGCGCGTTGATCAACCAACGCCCCTCTTCTTCGTCATACTTAAACTGTTCAATCTCGACCGTTGAACCATAAGGCACCTCTTCACCCAAGGTACGCATCAACTTTTCACGAATGATTTCCGCGGCTAAAAAGCGTTGTGAACGGTCGGTGATATACTCTTCCGGAAAGATTTTCTCTTGATGTGGAAGGTACTTAAGCACCTCTTTCTTGATCAAATCCAATCCACTTTTCTTGTAGGCAGAAATAGGAATCAGGGTATCCATGGTGACACTCTCACCCACTTTTTGCATAAACGGGAAAAGGTCTTCTTTGTTTTTGTAGTTGTCGATTTTATTCATCAACACCACAACCGGGGTATCAATCCCCTTTAGTTTTTTGGCAACCGCTTCATCTTCTTTAGTCCAACGGCCGGCTTCCACCACAAATAAAATCACATCAACATCGGCAAACGCACTATTCGCGGTACGGTTCATGTAATCATTAATCGACTTCTCACCGCCCAAATGCATACCAGGCGTATCCACATAGATGATTTGGTGTTCCTGCGTGGTATAAATTCCGTGAATTCGGTGACGAGTGGTTTGCGGTTTATGAGAGGTGATACTCAGTTTTTGACCCAACAACTCATTCATAATAGTGGATTTACCCACATTAGGGCGACCGATTACAGCGGCAAAACCGGCTTGGTAATCGGTAGGCTGATTTTTATCGGCATCACTACCCGCTAAGATTTTTTCTAAAGACAATTCGTTATCTGACATTATTTTCTCAATTTAATCAAATTGTTAGTTGATTAATTATAGTATTTTTAGAGTTGAAAAACAGAACTTACCAGGCCTGGTAGTTTGACTCTGTCCAGCACTATCGATTTTACAGTTCGCCTAACGCTTCTAAAGCGATTTCGGCTGCTTTTTGTTCTGCTTTTCTACGGTTTGTGGCGATGGCTTCAAACTTGGAATTCAGTTTTCCGACATAACAAGAAACGGTGAATTCTTGATCATGAGCGGCACCGTTAACGCTAATAATACTGTATTCAGGCAACTCTTCATTTTGCGATTGTAGATATTCTTGTAAACGGGTTTTGGGATCTTTACCGACTTTTTTCGGGTCGAGCTCCTGAAGGCGTTTTTGATAGAAACGCATGACCATTTCACGACAAGCATCTAAACCACCATCTTCATACACCGAGGCAATAATCGCCTCTACCGCATCTGCAATAATCGAGTTACGTCTAAAACCACCGCTTTTCAGCTCGCCTGGACCTAAAACCAAGTAATCACTCAAAGCATACTCACGACCGATAACCGCTAAAGTATCCCCTTTAACAAGATGTGCTCTGACACGGCTCATATCGCCCTCAGGCAATTTATTGAACTGATGGAACAAGACATCAGCAATCATGAAGTTCACTAAGCTATCGCCTAAAAACTCTAAACGTTCGTTGTTTTTCGCCCCCATGCTTCGGTGGGTAAGCGCATGTTGTAAAAGGGAGATATCTTTATATTGATAGCCCAATTTTATGGCTAATTGCTCTAACTTAGCTAAACGTTCTGTAGAGAGTTTACTGCTTTGCTTGGCCATATTACTGAATTCCTGTTCCAAGACGATTCAAATGTAAACCATCATCCCAGTTCATCCAAATACCAAAAGCTTTACCTTTTAGGTTTTTCTCAGGTACAAAGCCCCAAAAACGGCTATCGTTACTGTGATCACGGTTGTCACCCATCATAAAATAGTGACCTTCAGGTACCGTCACGGTATCCATATCACGCGAAGATTTTTCCATATCCAACAGGATTTGATGTTTTTTGCCACCAGGTAAATCCTCTTCGACAACCGAGGCGCCATTCATAATCGCGCTGGATTCTGTGCCGTGATATTTACCGATGTATTGTTGAGGTACCGCTTTACCGTTAATGAACAATGTACGGCCTACATAGGTGATTTTATCGCCCGGTAGACCAATCACACGCTTGATGTAATCTACATCGGGATCATTTGGATATTTAAAGACCACAACATCACCACGTTGCGGATCAGAAATAGGAATAATCTTAGTTTGCAAAACCGGTAATTTTACACCGTAAGAAAACTTATTAACCGCAATGAAATCGCCTATCTGCAAGGTTGGGTACATAGAACCCGATGGGATTCTGAATGGTTCGATAATAAAAGAACGTAAAATCAATACCACTAAAAACACAGGAAATAGTGATCGTGCATATTCGATTAAAATAGGCTCCTTTTCCGGCATCATGGCCGATAAACGCTTAGGACGCCAAACCACTTTATCAACATAAGCAATCACACCGGTAATCGCTGTGACAATCACTAAAATTAATTCAAAACTCATGTTTAAGACTCTCCTGTGTCTAGAATCGCTAAGAAGGCTTCTTGTGGTAACTCTACACTACCAATTGATTTCATACGTTTTTTACCTTCTTTCTGTTTCTGCAGTAGCTTCTTCTTACGTGAGACATCACCACCATAACATTTTGCGGTTACGTTTTTACGTAAAGCTTTCACGTTGGAACGACCGATGATTTTGCCGCCAATCGCCGCTTGAATAGCGACATCAAACATTTGGCGAGGAATCACATCTTTTAACTTTTCAATAATCACCTTACCGCGAGTTGTCGCAAAACTACGGTGCGCAATCAGCGCTAAGGCATCCACTTTTTCACCGTTAATCATAAAGTCGACACGAATCAGGTCATCCGCCTGGAAACGTTTGAACTCATAATCCATCGAAGCGTATCCACGACTACATGATTTTAAACGGTCGAAGAAGTCTAAAACGACCTCGTTCAATGGCAGTTCATAGTTGATAGAAACTTGTCCGCCAGAGTACTGCATGTCTTTTTGTACCCCACGCTTTTCGATACACAACTTCATGACCGCACCAACATACTCATTCGGAACCAAGATATTCGCTTGGATAATCGGCTCACGAATCTCTTGAATAATGCCAGCATCAGGCAGTTCAGAAGGGTTATCGATGGTGATGATATCGCCGGCTTTGGTTAAGACTTCATAAATAACCGTTGGGGCGGTTGTGATCAAGTCAATGTCGTATTCACGTTCTAAACGTTCTTGGATGATTTCCATGTGCAACATACCAAGGAAACCACAACGGAAACCAAATCCTAAAGCTTCTGATGTTTCAGGTTCAAAATGCAAAGCCGCGTCATTTAAACGCAATTTACGTAGCGCTTCACGTAAATCTTCATATTGCTCGGAAGTTACCGGAAATAAACCGGCAAAAACACGGGGTTGAGCCGGTTTGAAACCAGGCAGAGCATCGACCGCTTCACGGGCCGCATCACACAAGGTATCCCCAACAGGCGCGCCATCGATGTCTTTGATTCCAGAAATAACATAACCTACTTCACCCGCACTTAAAAACGGCTTAGAGGTACGCTTTGGAGTAAAGATACCCACATCATCGACCAGGTACTCTTCTTTGGTAGACATGACTTTCATTTTGGTCTTTTTACCGATTTTACCGTCAATCACCCTAACCAAAGAGACCACACCTAAATAATTGTCAAACCACGAGTCGATAATCAAGGCTTTCAACGGTGCATCCGGATCACCTTGTGGAGCAGGAATCTTAGCAACAATATCCTCTAAGGTTTCGCGGATACCAATACCTGATTTAGCGCTCGCACGCACCGCATCAGCCGCCTCAACACCAATAATCTCTTCAATCTCTTCAATGACACGTTCTGGATCGGCTGCAGGTAGGTCAATCTTATTCAACACCACCAGCACTTCTAGACCTTGCTCAATGGCTGTATAGCAGTTAGCAACCGTTTGCGCCTCTACACCTTGAGAAGCATCAACCACCAACAAAGCGCCTTCGCAAGCAGCTAAAGAACGCGAAACTTCATAAGAGAAGTCGACGTGACCAGGAGTATCGATAAAGTTCAGTTGATAAGTTTCACCATCATCCGCCTTATAGTTCAACGTAACACTTTGTGCTTTGATGGTGATGCCACGCTCTTTTTCAATATCCATCGAATCCAGAACTTGAGCTTGCATCTCTCGGTCAGTTAACCCACCACATAAATGAATAAAACGATCCGCAATGGTCGATTTACCATGGTCGATGTGTGCAATAATCGAAAAATTTCGAATATGTTTCAAACTGTCTGACATTTAAGCTCCAACTTAACTATATCTTTAATTTGCTGAACTTTTACTCGGCAAATCAACTAAAAAAACACTATAAAAAAAGGGGCCACTGCCCCTTTTAATTCAACCTTGACTAAGTTATTTTTGTTTAACTTTAACCTGGCTGTTTTGGTTACCAATGAATGGCGGGTATTTTACGCTAATTTAAGGTTTTTCGCATTGATAAATCTCATAGAGTCATTTGCTTAACCTCAAACGCATTTCAAACCCACCTTTTATAGATTTTCACCCTATGTTTTACAGGTTAAAAAAGCCTATTTATCCAGCACTAACGGCAGGAATAAAGAGCGGTTATCTCTAACAACCCTTACCGGTAATGAACGGTTTTTAGGCAAGGTTTTCATCATTCTTTTCAAATCTTCTGCCGTTTTAACCGGCTTGAAATCAATTGTGACGATAATATCGCCCGCCTGAATTCCCGCCTTCTGTGCTGGACCGCCTTGCACATCGGTCACCACCACACCAAAAGGTAGATTCAGTGATTGCAAAGTCTCCTTATCCAACTCTTTGACTAAAGCACCTAGACGATTATTACTATAGGTTTTGCCGCTAGAATTGGCGGCCACTTGATCCGCTTTGTCGAGTGAGGATAACTTAACCGTAAAGTATTTTTCTTTACCTTGACGCAATATCTTCACTTTCACTTTCTTATCAATCGGAGTCATTCCGACAATAGGCGGTAAATCCGTCGATTTTTTAATCTCTTTACCGTCAAACTCTAAAATGATATCACCCGATTCGATTCCCGCTTTCTCAGCCGCCGTACCAGGATACGTCTGCCCGACTAAAGCACCTTGTGGTTTGGCCAAGTCAAATGATTTTGCCAAGTCATTGGTCACTTCTTGAATCTGTACACCTAGATAACCGCGAGTGACCTTACCTTCACTCTTAAGCTGCTGAACCACATTCATGGCAATATCGATTGGAATCGAAAACGACAATCCCATTGAGCCACCTGTTTTACTGTAGATTTGCGAATTGATACCCACAACCTCACCATCCAGATTAAACAACGGCCCTCCAGAATTACCCGGGTTAATCGCCACATCGGTTTGAATAAAGGGCACATAAGTGTCATCAGGAAGAGCGCGCCCTAACGCACTGATAATGCCGTGGGTCGCGGTAAAGTCCAAGCCGAATGGTTCACCAATCGCCAGCACCCATTGCCCCACTTTTAAATCGCTTGATTTACCAATCTTCGCATAAGGCAAATCATCCGCATCAATCTTAATCAAAGCCACATCGGTGCGCGGATCGGTACCAATCACTTTTGCCACCAACTCTTTACGGTTGCGCATACGCACAATAATTTCATCCGCACCATCGATAACGTGGTTATTGGTTAAGATATAACCATCTTCACTAATAATGAAACCAGAACCTAAAGAGTGCGACTCCTCTTTTTGAGGCTTTTCAGGCAACTGCCCTCTTGGCTCACCTCTTAGCTGCGGCAACCCAAAAAAGTGACGCAACATCTCTTCAGGCATACCTCTAAACTCCGGCATAGCCTGACGCTCAATCATTTTGGTGGTACTGATATTCACCACACTCTGATTGGTATCTTCAACAAGTTGACTAAAGTCTGGTAAACCAAACTCATTCGCCTTAGCCGCGTAACTGTTGATGGGCTGAAGGACAACCAAGGCACTGATTACTACACTAAAAAATATGGATAACTTTCTCATTTTCAAATGATCTCCTAATTTTTCTTTTGAATTTGTGTAAATATTAGATGTGACATAAAAATATCATTTAAAGGGATTTTGTGATGACTTTACTTAACTCAGGCATAACCGGTTTATACAGTTTACGAGTTATCCACCATCCTAAATACAGCCCCAAAACGCCACCCAAAATCGCCGACAACTCTGCCAGGCCTGGTGATAACGAAAATACATGTAAGGCAATTTTAGAAAAACTTATCGCTAAGACAAAAAGTCCAATCAATGGTAAACCATAAGCCATAAATGAATGTTGGAGCAATCGTGACTCATCCAAGACGAGTTCAACGCTATCTCCAATTTCACAGTGTAGGTTGTTTTTAACTCTAATGGGCGCTTTACTTGTGGTACTAAACAACTTAGCTAAAGCCGATGTTCCACACCCTGATTCAGAAGAACAACCAGAACATCCTGTTGACCTTTGGGTTTCAACCAAAACCTCATCACCATCGATACCAATGACTACGCCCTGCTCTCGCAAAAGATTAGATATTTGATTTTCCATTTGATTCCTAATTTGGGTTTTGCATAATAAATTGTGAAAAGTAAGCTCTAGGTAAAACCCGTTCAAAAACATATTTAACACACAATTTAGTTAAATTAATAAGGCTTATTATTATGGATTTCAATCATAGCCCAGGCAATTTTTCACCCTTATTGACACTTTTTGACACTTTAATTTTTTTAAACGAGACGGGTTCATTAAATATAACCTATCAAGCGCAACATTCTTCAATATAATATTCAAATCACAAACCCTATCAAACAGGTTTTCAGAATTATCAATTCACATTTTTTAAGGATCGCTTTTGTCAACCGTCATCGCCAACACATTAACTACCGACATTCTTGTTATAGGCAGTGGAATTGCGGGTCTTTCTATCGCCCTAAAACTTGCTGAAGAGCATAAAATCACAATTTTAGCCAAAGGTTCACTTAGCGAAGGCAGCACAAATTATGCACAAGGCGGCATTGCTGGCGTATTAGACCCCTTTGATAGCATTGAGGCACATATTTCAGATACACAGATTGCCGGTGCGGGTCTATGCGACCCCAAAGCAGTCGCGATTGTGGCCTCGCATGCCGCAGAATCCATTCAGGAATTAATCGATTTAGGCGTTCCTTTCAGTCTTGATAACAGTAAAAACGACCATGAAAAAGATAAGAATATCGATTTCCCTTTTCACTTGACTCAAGAAGGCGGTCATAGTCATAGACGTGTTATCCATGCGGCAGACCATACCGGACAGTCGGTACTAAAAACCCTCATTGAACGTGTTGAAAATCATCCAAACATCAATTTGCTACCTGAACACATCACTATCGATTTAATCAAAAATCAACGTCGCAACCGCTGTATTGGCGCTTATGCCCTCAATCAAATCAACAACAGCATTATGGCCATCTCCTCTTTATTTACCGTCTTGGCAACGGGAGGTGCGAGCAAAGCCTATTTATACACCAGCAACCCTGACACCTCTACTGGTGATGGTATAGCGATGGCCTGGAGAGCGGGTTGTACGGTCGGCAATATGGAATTCAACCAATTTCATCCTACTTGCCTTTATCACCCAAAAGATCGCTCCTTTTTAATCAGTGAAGCGGTTCGTGGTGAAGGCGGTATTTTACGCCTGCCTAATGGTGAAGCCTTTATGCAGCATTATCACGAAAATGCCGATTTAGCACCAAGAGACATTGTGGCGCGTGCCATTGACCAGGAGATGAAAAAGCATGGTATTGATTGTGTCTATTTAGACATCACCCATAAACCTGCAGAGTTTCTTAAAACCCATTTCCCAACCATTTATGAACGCTGTAAAAAAGTTGGGATAGATATTACTAAAGAACAAATCCCCGTTGTTCCCGCCGCCCACTACACTTGCGGTGGCGTGGTGACCGACCTGGAAGGTAAAACAAGTTTGGATGGATTATATGCCATTGGTGAAACCGCTTACACCGGTCTGCATGGAGCCAATCGCCTGGCGAGCAACTCTCTAGCGGAAGGTTTGGTTTTTGCCAAGATGGCACAACAAAGCATCAAAAAAGCCTTTGCCAGCACCCAATTTACACATGAAAATGTTGCGCCTTGGGATAGTAGCGGAACCACCGAGCCAAAGGAAAAGGTTTTAGTCAGCCATGACTGGGATGAGCTGCGTCGTGTCATGTGGGATTACGTCGGTATCGTTAGAACCAATAAACGATTGAAAAGAGCCCGCCAAAGAATACGTAACTTACAAAAAGAAGTGGATGAGTATTATCATCAACACACGTTGAACCGTGATTTATTAGAGCTGAGGAATTTGGTTTTAGTCGCAGAACTCATGGTCATAAGCGCTCAAAGACGGAAAGAGAGCCGAGGTTTGCATTACAACTTGGACTACCCTCATATCCACAAAACCCCTAAGCCGACGATATTAAAACCAAACCGTTGATTTAGAAGACAATGAAATAGGCTAACTTAGTTCGTTCGCCAACTTTCTCAGGTATAAATCTCTATTGGCGGCTCTTTCGCAAGCCGCCGTATCAAATCGCTTTCCGTCACAATTCCCAAAATTTGATGATACTCACTCATAATCAGCAAAACATCTATTTGATAACCGGTTAACGCTTGGGCGATATGCCTAATATCAGTATCTATAGTGGTCGTCACCACGCCAGATTGCATCACATCCGCCACACGCTCTTGCTTGACGCCCTCTAACTCACCCTCCTTACTGACAATCATCCTGGCAAGCAAATCTTCTTGTGAACACATACCGACCAACTCGGCGTTATCCAATACCGGTAAATGCTTAATTTTTTTTGCTTGCATAAGCTGCCAAGCTTCCTCGATAGAGCTATTGATATTAATCGTAAACACCGGTGAAACCATGATTTCAGCGACATTCACAATAATTTGACCGGATTCCTTAGTTTGATTTTTTTTATACGCGTTTAAAGCAGTGCTCTCTTTACGGCCATGCTGCTGGGATTTCACATTCACCTGTAAAGCTCCCAACTCGGCCTCTTCGATTTTGTTGATACGTTGCGCAGGGTCAACTTTGAGTGCTGGCAACTGCTGTACCGCACCAATCATACTTCGACCATCTGGACTGTAAACTATAAACATAACATTAACGCTCAATCGTATTTAGGAGGACAACATAGTTGCTGCCTATTTTTCAAAAGATATTTTACACTTCAACAATAAACCTTACTTCTTAAAACAGTTTATCGACCACAAGACCGACAAACTTAAAGAAAATAAAAAATGACCAAGCACAAACCGTAAAACGAATCGAGAAATTCTCAGCAAATTAACTAGAATAAGCCCTATCAATTGTCTATACTATTTCAGTTAATTTACTCGTAATTACTCACTAAATATAAGGATAATACTATGTCAGTTCTTGTAACAAAACAGGCTCCAGACTTTACTTCAGCTGCGGTTTTAGCAGATGGATCTATTGTTGATGACTTTAACCTAAAAAGCCACATCGCTGGTAAATATGCAGTTGTTTTCTTCTACCCGTTAGATTTCACATTTGTATGTCCTTCTGAAATCCTTGCTTTTGACCACCGTGTTGAAAGATTCAAAGAATTGGGTACTGAAGTAATCGGTATCTCAGTTGATTCTCAATTCACTCACAACGCATGGCGTAACACACCTGTAAACCAAGGTGGTCTTGGCCCGGTTAAGTTCCCATTGGTTGCTGACCTAGGTGGTTCTATCATGGAAGCTTATGGCATCGTTCACCCTGGAAACGTTGCTCTTCGTGGCGCATTCCTAATCGATACTGATGGTGTTGTTCGTCACCAGGTCGTTAACGATCTTCCTCTTGGTCGTAACGTAGATGAGATGGTTCGTATGGTTGAAGCGCTTCAGTTCCACGAAGAAGTGGGTGAAGTTTGTCCAGCAGGTTGGAACAAAGGTGATGCGGGTATGAAGGATACTCCAGACGGTGTTGCTGAATACCTAAGCCAACACTCAGATGAACTTTAATCTCATCGGTGACTAAATAATGGATTTTTAATTCAACTTTAACTGTCTTTGGTTTCTTTGAAAGCAATTAATCGTTAAAATAGAAGCATTATTTATAGCACTCGTTGCACGCGTTGAGTACAATTCAACTCAAACTTGCAACCCAAAAGAGGCCGTCAAATAGACGGCCTTTTTTATGGAGAAAATTTCTTGCAAACTCAATTATCACACTACCAAGAACGCGTTAATCAAACGCTCAAACACCATTTGCAACATTTTTCTAACCAACAAAATGGTTACTCAAACAACTTATTCCCGGCGATAGAATACGCTACTTTAAACCAAGGAAAACGTCTTAGACCAGCGCTAATCTATGCGGTAGCCGATGCCTTGGCTGTTCCTCTTGACCAGGTTGACAGTGCCGCTTGTGCAATTGAATTGATTCACAGTTACTCTCTAGTGCACGATGACTTACCGGCTATGGATAACGATGATTTGCGTCGTGGCCAGCCAACCTGTCACATTCAGTTCGATGAAGCTACGGCGATTTTAGCTGGAGATGCTCAGCAAACCCTGGCCTTTCAAATCCTTAGCGAAGATAATGCCTTAAAACCACCACAAATTATTGAAATGATTCGTTTGCTGAGTCGTGCCAGCGGCCCTTTAGGAATGATTGGCGGGCAAGTTTTAGACATCCAATCCGAAGGTAAAACCATTAGCTTATCCGCATTAAAAACCCTTCATTCCTTGAAAACAGGTGCTTTGATTCAATGCGCTCTGTTAATGGGTGCGGTAACTTCCGAAAACTATCGTCAAATTCAACCAGGCCTGGCCAATTTAGGTGAACTGATCGGTTTGGCGTTTCAAGTTCAGGACGATATTTTAGATATCGAAGGCGACACCAAAACCTTAGGAAAACCGCAAGGGAGTGATATGGAACTCGATAAATCGACCTATCCCAAATTGCTCGGATTGGCTGAAGCGAAAATCTATAGAGATGATTTAATCACTCAAGCCAAGGCGGAACTGAGGCTTTTGGATATAAACAGCCCTTTCCTATTCTCTTTAATTGACTATATTGCGGATAGAAAACACTAACTTTAAAAACTGAGTAGATCCATACCGCCAGGTTTGCCTGGCAAAAAAACCAATATAGAATTAAGAAAAATCTTAGCTTTCAAAAAGTTAGCTTTTAATAGCTAAAACTTTTCGTTATAATCTGCACCCTTTATTATCAGTAGAAGCATCACATTATTTTGTATAATGTAGAGTTATATCAATGAATGCTATTCTAAATACTGCTGACAAAATTTATTGAACTTACAAATGACAAGAAGATCGATTCCGTTATGGCACAAACCTTTGTTTTAAAAACCTTACTTGATTTCGCCTCAGCTCATAGCCTTAGAGGTTACCCTGGAGACTGTGCAAAACTTCATGGCCATAACTGGAAAATTGAAGTTCAAGTAGCCGGCACACAGCTTAATGAAATTGGCATGGTAATCGATTTTAAAGAGATTAAACGCCATGCAAAAGAAGTCGTAAAGGAACTTGACCATACCTTCCTGAACGATCATCCACACTTTCAGGAATTGAACCCGACAGCTGAAAATATTGCCGTTTACATTTATAAAGAGATTGAAAAACGAATTCAAAGTCCAGAGGTTAAGATGCATAGCCTAACCGTTTGGGAAAACGACCGTAACTGCGTCACTTATTCGGAATAGTGATTACCATTTCCAATCGCTTTCAAGGTATCTACAATAAAAAAGCCGATTCAATATGAATCGGCTTTTTACTTTGAAACTCTAGAACTATTGTTGATAGATAGTCAACCATTGCCTGTAGGTAAACTTTCCGCACTGGCAACAATGTCTTCAATAAGCCCTTCGGCGGCAAGTTTATCAAGATCAACCACAATAACCATTCGCCCCTTATCCGTAGAGGCCTTCTCAGCAACTCCCATTTGAGAGGCACTACTCTGCCCCTGACCTTCTTTAATGGTTGTTAGACCTAAAATATACTGGCTATCAATAGAACCTGAAATATCCGGAGCTGCTTGCAAATTATCAAGGTCAAACTGATGTACATCAGAAACCGCATCAACAACCAAGCCAACAATTCTTTCACCTTGAGAAGTTAAAACATGCACAACAATCACCACTGTAGTACCGTCGTAACTAGCATGTAATTTGAACTTCTCTCGTAAATCAATAATGGGAACAACCGTTCCTCTAAGATCAACCACCCCTTTTACATACTTGGGTACATTGGGCAAAGGACTTGGTGTCACCCAACCCCTAATCTCTTGAACGCGAAGAATCTCTACCGCAAACTCTTCTTTGCCAATAATGAAGGTTAAAAAATCTTGTTTAGAACTCGACACTAGTTGTCTCCGTTTTACCTGACCGCTTCTAAGTTTCAGAAGTTTAAATACGTTTTAACCGAATGAATCAAACCAATCCAAGCGTGCTATTTTAATCATTCATACTACTGAGTCGCCTGATAAATTTCAATTAAATTTATCTATTCGCAACAAACAGCTATCATCTATTTTAAAAACTCATAGCAGAATGAGTGAACTGCTATTTTACATGCAAGAAATACGCCAAGATATTTTATTATTTGATACGAGTACGGTATCATCTGCTTCAAATAAAAATTAAGGATAACATAATGACAACAAATGCTTCTTTAAGCCCAATTTGGTCTGATTTTTTAGCCTCGCAAAATGCGCAACGGGATGATCAAGGCAAGATTTGCAGTTTTGGCCAGCCAGAACTTGAACGCTTTATGATTAAAAATGGTCCTGTTGTTACCAGCCTGACCCACCAAGCCTTAATTAGAGTTTCAGGCAGTGAAGCATTGAGCTTCTTACAGGCGCAGCTAACCAGTGATCTGAATAGCGTGAGTGATACCCACGCTCAATTCTCGGCTTATTGCGACCCACAAGGCCAAGTACTTGCCATTTTCTTGGTGTTCAAATACCAAGGCGATTATTACTTAAACTTTGACGGCTCCCTTAAAGAGAGCATTCTAAAACGTCTGTCGATGTTTGTCTTACGCTCGGATGTAAAGCTAACCGAAGTTTCAAACGACTTGATTCAAGTAGGCTTTGCCGGTGAATTTGGTGATTTGGACATACAACGTCGCTTAAGCACCAAGGTTAAAGAAGTATTTGAAGCGGGCATGATCGAGCTTGATGAGATGCAGGACGTATTGGTCATTAAAGTGCCTGGACCCTATCACAAATATGCCCTGTTTGGCCCAGCCGAACAGATGAGTTTAACATGGAAAAAAATTCGTGATAATGCCGATGTGACCAATAATTACGATTGGAACTTGCTCAACATTGCCGCAGGTGTTCCAGAAGTGACCAGTGCCACCAGCGCCCAGTTTATCGCCCAGTTTTTCAACCTAGACAAGTTTGATGCCATCAACTTTAAAAAAGGCTGTTTTCCAGGACAAGAAATCATTGCGAGAGTACATTACCGCGGTAAAGTCACCAAACGCATGCTTCGCATCCATTTAAATGAAATACTGACCTTGTCTGCTGGCGATACTTTGACATTAAAAGATAAAAATGACAAAGCCTATAATTTGACCGTTGTAAATGCCAATCCGGACATCTTCAACGGCACGTTATGTTTAGCGATTGGTACGTTAAAATCATTGGAGTCTGTTGAAGGTGATTTATTCACGCAATCAGGTCAAGCGGCCGTGATTGAACCTTTGCCCTACAGCATTACCGATGACGAATGATGATGAACCATCATTAATCTAAACACCAATAAAAAACCCCGATTAACAGACCTGCTAATCGGGGTTTTTTATGAAACGCACATTTAACGAACTATTGTGAAATGTGCAACATTAACATTATAACCATTTGATTTTATTGGCATTCATTAATTTAAAACTAACTTTGCACCCACCCTTGCACCTACTTTAAAAAAGCTTTGAATTTCACATGTTTGGCTCATTAAAACTAGATTCCACTTTATCAAAACTGGTCGTTTTTTGATAGACAAATCGGTTTTCAAAGCTTTCAATTAATTTTTGCTTAAATGCAGTATTACAAAAAATTGTTAAACACTTCATCATCTCATCACACTATTCTCTTCTTTATATCATTCATTTCATCACTCCAAATTTACTTCCGAGCAGATGCCTTAAGTTAAACCAACCCATAATTATTCTTCGCATTGGCTTTGATAATCAATACTTTTTATAGATTATCCTAAAAAACCACACTGCAAATTAACCTGTAATATCACTTCTAAAGTTGCTTTAAATCATCTGAAATTTAGATAGTATTTGACCCCTCTACCTTCACCTTCTTTTCTTAAAGCTCCGACACTAACCAGTTCAGTCAAATCTCTGGCAGCGGTAGCATCAGAAGTTGAGACTAGATTTTTGTACTTTCTTTTTGCAATACCATCTTCAAAGTCATCCGTTTCAAAAAGGCGGATTAACAGTTTTCTCTGCCTTTCATTGAAGACCACCTCACGGTATTTATCCCAAAACCGCGTTGATAACCTAACTTTGTCCAGACGTTTCATGCTGTTATTTGCAGCCTCTTTAACCCTCTCCAGAAACCAAATTACCCATTCTGTTATATCGCCACTGCCCTTTTGACAACGCTCAAGAATGTCATAATACTCTGACTTGTTTTTTTCAATCTCAGTTGAGAGTGAATATAAACGCCTATCTGTTTTATCTGCCTCTGCCAAACATCGTTCTGCCATAATTCTCGACAGCCTACCGTTACCATCATCAAATGGATGGATAGTAACAAACCAGAATTTAGCAAATGCAGCACGTAAATAATCAGAAATACCAGATTGGTTATTAAGCCAACCCATGAATTCTGACATATATTCCTCAACGCACTCACGCCTATCACAGGGGGCCTTGAAATGGACAATTTCATTACGACCAAAATGTCCAGACACAACACTCATCTCATCATCTCGGAAATCACCAATAGTAACTGTTTTAAATGTAGGAACCTCAACAAATAGCATTTCATGCCATTTTTTCAATTGAGAGATAGTTAATGGCTGATTAGCCGTTCTGATAGATTCAAAGAAAACCTGTGTGAATGACTCATAACGTCTATCTCCATCTTTTGCATTTGGTAGGCCAAGATGACGTGCAATACTGGACCTGACAGAATCTCGATCTAAGTATTCCTTTTCTATTACCGAGGTGGATAATGTTTCTTCCAGCAATACTTGCCCTTCAAACTCAGCAAGTTTAGCCGGCTCCAGTTCGCCAGCAAGCTTAATTAATGGTGCAACCGCTCGGACAGCCACATCTAAATAAGGCATTAAAATATCCTTATTTACGACAAAAGCCGTCCAGTTTTCATTTTCCCACACCCACTTTTGAGTCATTTCCCCACCTTAAACGAATCATAATTTGATTTGATTATACATTCAAATCGTATCAAAGAATGACATGAAATAAATAATTATCTGGCTTAATTAAGATACATTACTGACTGAATAACAATACGGATTTAAAGATGGGTCCAAATTGACTTGACCATTACACCAGCAATTCGCCCTGCGACTCAAGCTCTGTTTTATCTTGTATCGCCACAGCGATTGGCGATATTTAACACTGGTGTAGTGTGTTCCCTGGTCGGAGTGAAACATCACACCTTCCGGCTTGTTCCTTGATTCATAAGCCATCGTTAAGGCTTTGATTGTCAATTCCGAATCAGGAGAGTGGCTCATAGCCCAGCCAATAGGTTTTCTGGCAAAAAGGTCTAGCACCACAGCAAGATAAGCCCAGCGATTGCCCGTCCAGATATACGTGACATCACCAGCCCATACTTCGTTCGGTTTACTCGGTGAAAACTGTCTATCGAGCAAGTTAGGTATGGCGATGTGTTCTTGCAACGCTTTTTTGTAGTTATGTTTCGGCAGTTGACAGCTTTGTAGTCGCAACTGTTTCATCATCTTGCCAGCACGATAACGACTTATTGGCAGTTCTCTATCAGAGGATATCTGCTCAATGGTTCTTGCCCCGGCTGAACCATTGCTTTCCGCATGAATTCGCCGAACCATGGCGAGTTCTTTAACTCGCTTGGCATTCGGTCGTCTGCGACGATTTTTCCAGTATTTGAACGTGCTACGGTGAACCTGGAACACCTTGCAAAGACGTTTGACTGAATAGCGCTCCTGAAGTTTTTTAATGACCTTCAGTTGTTCAGTGAATCCGACATCAAGAGCGCTGTAGCCTTTTTTAGAATGTCTTTTTCCTCTTCGAGGTACTTTATCCGTTTTTTGAGCTGCTGAATCTCAATCTGTTCAGGCGTTAAAGCACTGGCTTTAGGCGTTTTACCTTTGCGTTCTTCACGCAGCTGCTTAACCCACTTATTCATCGTTGATAAACCAACGCCCATCGCTTCAGCGGCCTCTGCTGCCGTATAACCTTGATCAACAACTAACTGTGCAGATTCAAGCCTGAACTCGGCTGAAAATGTTCTTCTTGTCTTTGTCATTTTGACTCACCTTTTTGATTAGATACATTTTAGCATCTCCATTTAGGTGGCCAATTTCACTTTACCACTACATTCCTTACTTTTACATTCCTAACATGATGCTATCAATATTTTGTTGAAATTTAAACTCATAAGAGCTTTTATTGATAGTTAGCTATGGTAGTTTAAAGAATGATCACAAATGGAAAACCTATGAAATCGTTACTAATTATCTTGAATCAAAGGGATACAAAATTAATGAAAAGTCATCCGAAAAAACTGAAAGTACTGCTAAAAATCGGTTGATTACTTTATTTATTGAATTAAAGAAACAAAACAGAGCTAAGTTTGATATGGAACAAATTTCACTTTCTGAGTTATTGGCGAGTTCGCAGCAATTATTATCCGCTCGAGTGCGAGAGGTATCTGATCAACACGCTATGTAGATAGCCGATTAAATCGTTTTAAAAGAATAAAGTAATCAGTAGTGACAATTTTATACACAACAAAAACAAAAAAGCCCCGTAAATCGGGGCTTGTAGTAACTTCTAGTAACAACTGGTTTTATAGCTGACGCATGTGCGGGAAAAGTAGAACATCACGAATAGAAGCAGAATCGGTGAACAACATGACCAAACGGTCAATACCAATCCCTTCACCCGCTGTTGGCGGCATACCATGCTCTAATGCCGTGATGTAATCTTCATCGTAGTGCATCGCTTCATCATCACCCGCATCTTTAGCTTCAACCTGTGCTTTAAAACGCTCCGCCTGATCTTCGGCATCGTTTAACTCGTTAAAGCCGTTAGCCAATTCTCGGCCACCAATGAACAATTCAAAACGATCGGTAATAAACGGATTCTCATCATTTCGACGCGCCAAAGGTGAAACCTCAGCAGGATATTCGGTAATGAAGGTTGGATCCATCAGTTTCTCTTCAACCGTTTCTTCAAAGATCTCAGTAATGACCTTACCTAAGCCATAACCTTCTTTTACACGAATCTTTAACGATTCCGCTAAGGCCGTTGCCGCTTCCAGGGTTTCCAATTGATCCGCCGTCACACCCGCATTGTACTGAAGAATCGCATCTTTCATGCTTAAACGCGCAAACGGCTTACCAAAGTCAAATTCCTGCCCTTGATATGGCACTTTAGTCGAACCGACGGCCAACTCTGCCAACTCTTTTAGAAGCTCTTCCGTGTAATCCATCAACTGATGATAATCCGTATAAGCCGCATAGAACTCAACCATGGTGAATTCAGGGTTATGGCGAGTTGATAGACCTTCATTACGGAATGAACGGTTAATTTCGAATACACGCTCAAAGCCACCCACAACCAAACGCTTTAGGTATAGCTCAGGCGCGATACGCAGATACAACGGCATATCCAAGGCATTGTGGTGGGTGTTAAATGGTTTAGCGGTCGCACCACCAGGAATGACATGCATCATCGGTGTTTCAACTTCCATGAACTCCTTACGAATCAGGAAGTTACGTACATGCTGAACGATTTTAGAACGTAATACAAATGTATCACGACTCTCTTGGTTCACAATCAAATCAACATAACGTTGACGGTAGCGCATCTCTTGGTCTTGCAGGCCATGGAATTTATCAGGCAATGGGCGAATCGACTTGGTGATCAGTTCGATATGTTCGACATGCACCGATAATTCACCAGTATTGGTTTTGAACAGGTAACCTTCCGCCCCGACGATATCACCCAAATCCCATTTTTTGAACTGGGTGTTATAGAAACTTTCAGGCAGTTCATCACGGGTTACGTAAATCTGAATACGCCCTGTTTGATCTTGTAAAGTCGCAAAACTGGCCTTACCCATAATACGACGCAACATCATACGACCCGCAACCTTAACCTTAACAGGTTCGGCCGCTTCTAACTCTTCCTTGCTCATATCGCCATATTTGGCTTGCAACTCAGACGCTTCGTTCTCACGACGGAATGTATTTGGATATGAGTGCCCTTCTTCTCTTAATGCAGTCAGTTTTGCACGACGTTCTGCAATAATCTTATTCTCATCTACTTCAGGCACATTATTTTGTGTTTCCGACATGAACTTTCTCTCTTAAAATTTTCAAAACAAACGACCAGGCCTGGTATTTTAAAAATAACCAGGCCTGGTAGAATTGAATTCTTGATGAATTCCAAAATTGGGATTAAATAATTGCGAGTATTTTAAGCTTTTACACCAATAAACTCTAGTGTAATAACCGATTTAACTCCAATCTTTTATCCCTTATAAACTAAGGCATATCCAATTAAACGCCCGCTTTCAAACTCGCTACAATGAACTGATCCAAGGCGCCATCTAAAACTGCCTGGGTATTACCCGTCTCAACCCCGGTTCTTAAATCTTTAATTCGCCCCGAATCTAAAACATAAGAGCGAATTTGACTTCCCCAACCGATATCCGACTTAGAGTCTTCCAACTCCTGTTTTTCGGCACTTCGACTCAGCATCTCTAACTCATACAATTTGGCACGCAACTGCTTCATCGCTTCCGCCTTGTTCTGATGCTGTGAACGCCCGTTCTGACATTGGGTAACGGTATTGGTCGGCAAATGGGTAATACGCACCGCTGACTCCGTTCTGTTTACGTGCTGACCACCCGCACCACTGGCACGGTAAACATCAATACGCAAATCCGCAGGATTAATATCGATTTCAAAACTATCATCGATTTCAGGTGACACAAAGACCGAAGCAAATGAAGTATGGCGTTTTGAATTGGAATCGAATGGTGATTTACGTACTAAACGGTGGACCCCCAATTCGGTTCTTAACCAGCCATAAGCATAGTCACCTTGAATATGCAAAGTGGCACCTTTAATTCCAGCAACATCACCGGCAGAAATTTCAGTGATTTCCGCTTTGAAACCATGGCTATCACACCAACGTAAATACATACGCAGAATCATATTTGCCCAATCTTGCGCTTCAGTACCACCAGAACCGGACTGGATTTCTAAATAGGCGTTATTCGGGTCCATCTCACCTGAGAACATACGTTGGAACTCAAGTTTATCCAAACGTTCACCCAAACGGTCCAATTCGGAAACCACTTCATCAACCATCTCTTGATCAGAATCCATCTCGGCCATCTCGAGCAACTCTTTAGCGGCTTCAGTACCCGAACTCAAATCATCGATGGTAGAAACGATGTTTTCCAGTTGGGACTTTTCTTTACCTAAAGCCTGAGCTCGCTCCGGATTATTCCAAACATTTGGGTCCTCAAGCTCTTTAGAAACCTCTTCTAAACGTTCAGATTTCACATCGTAGTCAAAGATACCCCCTAAGCACTTCACTACGAGCCTGGTAATCTTCAATTCGGTTATAAATAGGGTTTAATTCCATCTGTTCAATTCCATATACTGCACTTTTAAAATAGCCGTAAATGATACCAGGATTCGAGTTTTTATGCTTTAATTCTCATAAAATATCATAATGTTATGTCTAACCAGCTCAAGCCATTATTTAATGAATTAAATCTATCTCATTGTTCAAGTTCAAACTTGTTCTGCCGATAACTTATATACAAGTTCTATTTTCGTTTACATAATGACTGATTCAGCATAAAACAGATAATAGCAATCGTCATTAAATGGTGAGAAATATCGCCAGTAAACTCATGATTTTGACCAGAAAAGGTGTATCCTATGGCTATTGATACCAAAAACTTAGGCTCGATTAACGCCTATCATAAACTCGCTTCACTACCGACAGAGCAAGCGAGAATGCACAACCCTAATGCAGTGAATACAACAGCGGACGAAAACAGTTTAACCACTGAAAAGCCCTCAAAACAAGTCACGCAAATGACCATTCGTAACGAACGTCAAGCGAGTTTGGTGGCACATCTATTTGGCAACGGTCAGTCGGCAGAAACCCAATCTCTTAAACTGACCTATCAAGCGGCAATCGAAAAACTCAATGAAGTTTTAATGGCAGAGATACCGCAAGCCGAAAATGGCGAAACAGCCCCTGCTCCTATTAGTGAGGAAGCCCTAAAATCACAAGGCGGCATGGAATACTGGACACCGGAAAACACCGCTAAACGTATTGTCGATGGCGCAACAGGTTTTCTGGCGGGGTTTCAAAATGCACACCCCGAACTACAAGGTGCCGCTTTAATGGATAAGTTCTTAGAAGTGGTTGGCGGCGGCCTGACCCAAGGTTTTGAGGAAGCCAAAAGCCTATTGGGTGATTTGGATGTATTAAAAGGTGACATTGCCGACAATATCGAAACCACTTACCAGTTGGTACTGGATGGCATGCAAAACTTCAAGAATCAGTTTTTAGGTATCTCAGATAGTCCTGAGGAACCGACTGAAACAACGTCTGAAAACCCACAAACGGACAAGGATTGAAATTCTAGTTACTAGAGCATCTGCCAGATACAAAAAAGGCGCTATTAAGCGCCTTTTTTGTATCTTTTAAAATTTATTCAATTTCTTCAAGACCAACTTTCGTTAGACCTGACTCATTGGCGTAATTGGTTAATTCCGCAGTTGACGTCATGCCCATTTTAGTCATAAGGTTTTCACGGTGTTTAGAAACGGTACGATCGCTGATTTCTAATTTTTCCGCGATGTCTTTGGTTTTAAACCCTTCAGCAACCAACTTGACAACTTGTTTTTCACGAACAGATAAACGTTTGTTGGTCAAACCACCATCAGCTTCTAAAATCGGTTGGATTTCAGAGTGTATAAACGTTTCGCCGTTCATCACCTGGCGAATACCGGCAACCAACTCTTTAGGTGAAATTGATTTCATCGCGATACCATCAATTCCCATATCTAACACTTCACGCCAAACGTTAATCGTTTCAGCAGCAGTCAGTACAATGATTTTAGTATCGGAATAACGTTTCTGGATATGAGTAATCGCATTAACACCGCTCAACTTAGGCATCGACAAATCAAGTAAAACAACATCAGGCGTTTTAGCTCGAATCAACTCTAAACACTCAAGTCCATCTTCAGCTTCAGCCACAACTTCAAAGTCAGCTTCACCATCAATGATTGATTTGAACCCGGCTCTTACCAATGCGTGATCTTCGGCTAATAAAACACTAATTTTTTCAGACATATCGGTCTCTACCTAACTTATTAATTTTACTTAGAATATAAGGATTTTTAATTTTTACTTATCGTTATTATGACTAATTGAGATTGAGTTCTCAAGACTTTTCACATTTAAAACAACATTTTGTAAGGTTTTTTCCGTTTCTGCAAATCTGATCGCCTCTTTTTGAACCTCATCCAGCTCTGTCGACGCATGATTTTGCAGCGTAACCTCTTGAATGGTTTCTAAATTCCTGAATAAACTCACCAGACCAGACAACTGGAACAACATGCAGTTACCTTTTAAATAATGCGCCATCTTTTTAATCGACTCTTTATCATTCAATTGATTGCACTGTTGTAATTCGTTAATGCCGTCATTCATTTCAACCAAAAAAGGTTCGACAAGATGATGAAACTGTTTAGGAACGTCCTCCAGCACCGCCAGGCTTTCCCGTTTTACTTGTTGGTCTCTTTCAAAATCCGTTTTTTGTGAATCAACCTCAACTTTTTGCTCTACTTTATGCCGATAATCCTTTTCCAACAAACGAATGATCTGTTGTTTATTAACCGGTTTGACCAACCAAGCATCAAAACCGACACTTTCAGGCTTTTCATCTTCCTCAATAAAGCCAGATAAATCACCACCCGCCGTAATCGCAAAAACCCCTTTTAACTCTTCAGCATGACCCTTTTCATAGCGCTCTTGAATTCTTTTACTGACTTCAACACCATCCATAAAAGGCATTTGTATATCTAGTAGGACATAATCAAACGGCTGCTGTTGAAATAACTCCCAAGCCTGTCGACCATCTTTCGCTTCCACGACTTCACAGTTTAAGTCCGCCAAATAGCCGGCTAAAACCATGCAGTTGATTTTCGAGTCATCGGCAATCAGAACCCGATGGCAGCCGACAGCCGTTTCGGCGACTTTAACGGCGTCAACGACATTATTAACTACCGATTTATTTTTGGATTGGGAGTTAGGGAGAATATCCCTTTGGGAATCGATTGAATCAACACTCTCCTTATTCACCCTCACCAAACGAGTGACATTGTTTGCAGGAGGATGTTTTTTGCCATTTTTCACACACTTGAGTTTCAACTCAAATTCAAAGGTAGTGCCAACCCCAACATCAGACGTGACCGTAATTTTTCCGCCCATTAACTCAACCAGCTGTTTGACCACAAACAGACCTAAACCGGCGCCTAAATAACGGTCATTAGCGGTATATTTACCGCTATCCGCTTCCAACTGAGCAAAAGGTTCAAAAATCTTAGCTTGTCTTTCTGGGGTTATACCCTCACCGGAATCGGTGATTTTAAAGACAAACCGCTCCTTAAGTGCTTCACTGATTTCGATATTCACACCACCATACTGGGTAAATTTAATCGCGTTCACAATCAGGTTAATCAAAATCTGGGTCAAACGAACGCCATCTGCGACAACCTTCTCATGCTCACCTAAATAAACCAGCGAAAGTATCAAATCCTTATCCGATGCAATCGATTTGGTCAGTTGTTTGACATTTTCCAGGAGTTCAGGCAAGGAAACTTCGGTTGGATGAAGTGTGATTCCATCATACTCTGTTTGCGAATACGTCAGAATATCGTTGACCAAGTAAGTAGACTGCTCGGCCGTCATCGCAATGGTTTTTAGCATACTGTTCACTTCGGAAGTAATCTCCATTTCAGAACGGATACGCTTAACTAAACTACTGATTCCAAGCAGAGGTGAACGCAACTCATGGCTAAGCAAAGCCAAAAAGCGTGACTGTTTGTTATATGAACTAGTGATGAAAGCGTTACGCTCTTGTAATGCCTTTTGGCGATCATACAGATGATTAAGGCTAAGACGACCTTGGGCATCGACCATCTCACGTTCTAAAGCCACCATTTCAGAGACATCGACACAAGTCACCCAAATGATTTTTTCGTTATCTACCGTTAATACTCTTAATTGATGCTGAAAGGAGCGTTTACCTTTTAGGGTTTCATAACTGGCGATAAAACGCATGTCGAAGTCGGCACTGGTCGCATTTTCGGCTTTATATGCCTCCGCAATTTTCAACCTAAGTAGTTCGGTTTCATATTCCCCCATAATATCTTCCAGCAGGGAAACATGCCGTCCCAAAATATTTAACAATCCTTTGGATAACTCCAAAAACTCCTTACCTTCCCTAATGGCGTAAGTCCACCATAGGTTTTGTTCGAACATTTTTTGGGCTAGTTTATTGCTAGGAATGGATTGTGAATGACTCATTTCGATTCGCTTAGGGCTGACTCTGTATTTTTGTTAGAAAAATGCGTAAAATACTTGGCATTAATTTGTCTTAGTTTATTCTCAGTTATTTAACCATGAATAAACTTTTTCAGCACTCCAATCCTCTGTTTTTTTACTTACTGAACTCAGAATATAAAAAGCTGATTACAACCAAGAAGAACCTGAAAACTATGTCACAACCAACCTCATCGACTGAAACACGTATTGAAAAAGACAGTATGGGTAGTTTAGAAGTCCCAAAAAATGCGCTATATGGTGCGCAAACACAACGTGCAATCAACAATTTCCCGATTAGCGGAATCCCAATGCCAAAAGCCTTTATTGACGCTTTGTGTTATGTAAAGTTTGCCTGTTCAGACAGTAACCGAGAACTGGGCTTGTTGAGTGAAGAAAAAGCCGATGCAATCCAAACCGCTGCCAAAGAAGTGATTCATGGGGATTTTGCCGAACATTTTCCAATTGATATCTTTCAAACCGGTTCAGGTACCAGCACCAATATGAACGCCAATGAAGTGCTTGCTTCATTAACCAAACAATTAACCAATATTGATGTCCATCCAAACGATGACATCAATATGAGCCAAAGTTCCAACGATGTCATTCCAACCGCCATTCATGTTGCCGCATCGATTGCATTAGAGGAAAAGTTACTGCCTGCTTTACTGCACTTGGTCGAAGTCATTGAAGACCGTGAACTTGAGTTAGCCGATGTGGTTAAAACCGGACGTACTCACTTAATGGATGCGATGCCGGTTAAATTAAGTCAAGAATTAGGTGCTTGGAAAGCGCAAATCAAAGACAACATTCAACGCTTACGTGAAACCCAAAAACGTATCCAAAAACTACCTCAAGGTGGTACTGCAGTTGGTACAGGCGTGAATGCCGACCCTGAATTCGGGCGTTTGGTTGCCGCTAACTTGGCGACCATTACCGCGATTCATTTTGAGCCGATGGAAAACCTATTCATAGGGTTAAGCTCACAAGACACGGCTTTAGAATTGAGTGGCCAACTCAATGTATTAGCCGCTAGCTTAATGAAAATCGCCAATGATTTACGCTGGATGAATTCGGGTCCATTAGCTGGCCTGGGAGAAATTCAACTACCCGCGTTACAACCGGGTAGTTCAATCATGCCGGGTAAAGTGAATCCGGTCATTCCAGAAGCGGTATGCATGGTAGCCGCCCAAATCATGGGGAATCACACAGCAATCACCGTCGGCGCACAATCGGGTAACTTCCAGTTGAATGTAATGCTGCCAATGATTGCTTATAACCTGCTACAAAGTTTGGAAATCGCTGCATCAAGCTCGGTTCAATTAGCGGATTTAGCCATTAAAGGCTTTACCGTCAATACCGCAAACATTCAAAAAGCACTGGATGTAAACCCAATCCTGGTCACAGCTTTAAATACCGTAGTCGGCTATGAAAAAGGCGCGGCGATTGCTAAAGAAGCCTATCGTTCTGGCCGTCCTGTTTTGGATGTCGCCTTAGAGATGACGGACTTAGATGAAGCCACTTTAAAACAGTATTTAAATCCCGCTTTATTAACCGAGGGTGGAAACCCATCCATTTAACTCAATTTCGGGCCCTTGAAATCCATACAGGGGTCCAGACTCATTTTTCATTAAAAAGGAAGAACCATGGCCGTCATTAATTTAAAAACTGAACAATTCGAAGAAACTATTGCAAACAACGATATCGTTATTTTCGATTTCTGGGCTGAGTGGTGTGGTCCTTGTAAACAATTCGGTCCGGTATTTGAAGAGATTTCAGAAAAATTTCCAGATATCGCTTTTTGTAAAGTAAACGTGGAAGAGGAGCAAGAGCTTGCCGGTATGTTCCAAGTCCGTTCTATCCCTACTCTAGTGTTTATGCGTGAAAAGATTGTGGTTTTCTCAAACCCTGGTGCAATCCCAGGAAGTGCGCTTGAAGAAGGTATTGGCCAACTGCTAGAACTAGACATGGACAAGGTTCATGCTGACTTAGCCGAAGCACAGGCTAAACAAGAAGGTTAATCTTTCCTAATCCCCCTGCTTTTGGATGCGATTTAAACAGAAATCGTATCCACATTTCACTCCTCAGACAACATCAAACTCTCACTATAAGCATTATAAATCTCCTATAATCATTGCATACTTTTAAGATGATTAGGCGTCTTCAATGACTCAAGCAATTCAATCGTTACCGATTACAAAAATTCTCCCTCCAGGCAATATTCTGATGACAGGCTGTTCAACTGGTATTGGTTATCACTGCGCAAAACAGTTGCATGAAATGGGCTATCAGGTTATCGCCACCTGCCGACAACAAGCCGATGTCACACGATTGAACGAAGAAGGCATCACCTGTTTTCAACTGGATCTAGCCGATAGCCAGTCGATTCAATCCGCCTTAAAAAAAGTTTTGCTAGCAACCGACGGCAAAATCGATGCCTTGTTTAACAACGGGGCTTTCGGTTTACCAGGTGCGGTTGAGGACTTAAGTCGAGAGGCGATGGAATATCAATTTCAAACCAATGTATTCGGCACCCAAGAATTAACCAATGCCGTGGTAAAAATCATGCGCCAACAAGGTCATGGCAAAATCATCTATAACAGTTCCATCCTTGGATTTGCCGCCATGCAATACCGCGGAGCCTACAATGCCAGTAAATTTGCCATAGAAGGATTTGCAGATACATTACGTCTGGAAATAAAACAGGATAATATCCAGGTAAGTTTGATTGAACCGGGGCCAATTTTGTCGGAGTTTAGAAAAAATGCCTACGAGCAATTTAAACGTTGGATAAAAATGGATGAAAGTGCTCATCAAGCTAAATATCAAGCGATGGTAAAACGCTTAGAAACCGTTGGACCCAGCGTCCCTTTCACTTTGGGGCCTGAAGCGGTAAGCAAATGTGTAGTGCACGCCTTACAGAATAACAAAGCCAAGATTCGTTATCGAGTCACCGTTCCGACCATCGTCTTTGCTTATTTGAAACGCATATTGCCAAATCGTTGGCTGGATGTTTTATTGGTTAAAGCGGGCGGAGACGGTAAACGATAGGTTTTAAAATGAAAATTAGCCAGTAAGACACGAAGGCTCGGGGATTTTTAGAGTGGTAGTTTTTACCAGGCCTGGTAAATTCAAAATACCAACCCATTATTCCTTAGTGTATTCATGCCGTTATGACTAATCAAAAGCCACCGTAGATGGCGAAAACATCAATCTTCAAAAACCATTGAATAGGGACGCGCTATATCTTGCATCACTTTCTGTAAACTGAAACTGCGAACCTCTTCGATAAAACGCTGGCCAGTGAAAAACACTTGTAATGTCGGCAAGGTAAACACCCCGTTTTGCGAACAAATATCCGTGACCACATGGCAATCGACGTAAACCATCTTGATTTTAGGGTAGTTTTCGTTGATTAACTCAATCAATTTCGGTTTGATCGAGTGGCAAACGTTGCACGCCTTTCCACCAAATAAAATCAATAACCCATCTTCTGAATGCTTTAGGTTATCCAACTCTTCTAATGTTTGAATGTTTTGCATGAATTTTCTCTCCTAAACCCACTTGGATAAAGTCAGCAGGCCTGGTCATATAAGCTATATTTTGGCGATTATTCTACGCTATTGTTATATCAATTTCAGTTAGCCGTTGTTACGGTTTTTAGGCGCATTACGACTGCCTGGTTTATTGCCGCTGGGGGCTTGATGACCTCTGCGGTTTTCACCTGAACGTTGACCGTCTTGGTGGTTCACCTTTGGTTTTTTAGGTTTCTTAGGCTTTTTAGGGCGAGGATCCAAGCGTGACTGTTTAAGAGGGTGTGTTGGCACATAGCCTTCAATGGTTCTACGCTCTAGAACCTCGCCAATTAAACGCTCGATATCAAACAACAGCTTGTCTTCTTCAGAACACACTAAAGAGATGGCTTCCCCCGTTGCACCTGCTCGACCGGTTCGCCCGATACGATGCACATAATCTTCTGGCACATTCGGTAAATCATAGTTCACCACATGAGGAAGCTGGTCAATATCCAAACCACGAGCCGCGATATCGGTTGCGACCAACACTCGAATCGCACCGGATTTAAAATCGGCTAAGGCTTTTGTTCTAGCACCCTGGCTTTTATTACCGTGAATCGGAGAGGCGGTGATACCGATAGCATTAAGTTGTTTGGTAATTCGATTAGCACCATGTTTGGTTTTACTGAACACCAAAACCTGTTCCCAGTTGTTATCCACAATCAAATCAATCAATAGCTTGGATTTATGCCCTTTATCTACCGCATAAATCCATTGCTCGATTTTCTTGACCGTGCTATTTGGCGGGGTAACCGAGACTTCAACCGGATTGCGCACAAAGCCTTTAGCCAACTCACGAATCTCAGGTGAAAAGGTTGCTGAAAACAATAAAGTCTGACGGTTCTTTGGCAGAAGTTTCATGATACGTTTCAAGTCATGGATAAAGCCCATGTCCAACATTCTATCGGCTTCATCCAAAACCAACACCTCAAGCTGATTGAACTTGATGGCATTTTGGCTATGCAAATCCAATAGACGTCCAGGAGTGGCGACCAATACATCGACACCTCGTCTTAAACGCTGCATTTGCGGGTTGATTTTCACCCCGCCAAACACCACATCTGAACGCAAAGCGGTATGTTTACTATATTGATAAACACTCTCTTGAACCTGTGCCGCCAACTCACGAGTTGGAGTCAAGACCAAAGCTCTTGCTTGATTACTCTGCGGGCGCTCACCTTTTAATAAACGCTCTAACATGGGCAAAGTAAAAGCGGCGGTTTTACCGGTACCGGTTTGTGCCGCGGCCATCACATCTCGGCCATCTATGACAGCTGGTATCGCCTTTTCTTGAATGGGTGATGCTTTGCTATAACCAAGTTCAGTTACAGCCTGTAAAATAGGTTCAGACAAACCTAGAGAGGAAAAATCCATAGTATCGCTCTTTGCTGATTGGCAAAGAAAAGTAAACACACTTACGATATTTGCCAGGGGGATTGAATAGAGGGTGTAGCTTACAGTAAGACGGCTATTAAAGCCATTTAGATTACAACTTATTCTTGCTTAAGCCCGAGAGTTTAATACTGTCACCAGGCCTGGTAACTTATTGATATACAGTTTGAAACCCCTTTCACTTGATATTAAGCTTAACCAAGCCAGGGTGTGCTAAAATTTATCCACAACTGAACTTTTATCAATCAACTCCAAGAAGGCCTATATGAACATTTGGGTAGATGCCGATGCTTGTCCTGTCGTCATTAAAGAGACATTATTCCGTGCCGCAGACCGCACTAAAACGGCAACCACCTTAGTGGCTAACCACAGCATGAGAATTCCACCCTCGCCTTATATTACCTTTCAACATGTCGAATCGGGATTTGATGTCGCCGACAATAAAATCGTACAACAGATTACCGCAAACGATTTACTGATCACCAGCGATATTCCCCTTGCGGCCGAAGCCGTTGCAAAAGGTGCCACCGTATTAAGCCCCAGAGGGGAGTTGTACACGGAATCGAATATCCGGTCACGCTTGAATATGCGTGACTTTATGGAAGGGTTGCGTAATAGCGGAGTCGATGTCGGCGGCCCCAGTGTCTTAAGCCAGGCCGATCGACAAGCATTTGCCAACCACCTAGACCGCTGGCTGACTAAGGCCAGTAATCTAAAAAAACAACCTACAGCACAATCATAAGGCTTGATAAGCCTTTCATAGGCCACCTAGATATGAACCCGGTTAATCAACAGAAATTAGAACAAGAGCATCAACCTCAGGCGATTGCTAAACGTTTAGCAAAACTGCCTAAACGACAAAACATATCCGATGCGATTCTCGGTGGGATTGATGGTTGTGTAACCACTTTCGCAATTGTTTCAGGCGCGATTGGCGCTGGTTTTTCTGCCTCGGTGGCTTTAATCTTAGGGTTTGCCAACTTATTTGCCGATGGTTTTAGCATGGCGATCAGTAATTATGAAGCCAATAAGGCACAGCAAGAATTTGCCGACAATATTCGTCAAACCGAAGCCGAACATATCAAACAGGTACCCGAAGGTGAACGTGAAGAGA
This sequence comes from Thiomicrorhabdus immobilis, assembly GCF_021654855.1. Classification (NCBI taxonomy): domain Bacteria; kingdom Pseudomonadati; phylum Pseudomonadota; class Gammaproteobacteria; order Thiotrichales; family Piscirickettsiaceae; genus Thiomicrorhabdus; species Thiomicrorhabdus immobilis. The sequence goes on along the minus strand of NZ_AP024202.1, from coordinate 1,040,260 downwards.
TTAGACAGATTTTTCAACGTAAAGGCTTTGAGGGGGATACGCTTGAGAACATCGTACAGACCATCACCCAAAACAAGGCTTTATGGATAGAAACCATGCTGATTGAGGAACACGGCATTCAAAGTCGACCTCCTGAGGCGGTTAAAGCCGCCTTAACGACCTTTAGCGCATTTCTCGTGGTAGGTGCGATTCCATTGATTCCGTTCTTAATCCCCTCTTTCGATGTTCATCAACAGTTCTTATTCAGTACGGTTTTGGCCGGGCTGATGTTCTTTTTTATTGGCATGCTCAAAAGCTTTGTGTTTGCTAAACCCATTATCTACTCTGGCTTTAGCACCTTATTAACAGGCGGCACAGCCGCTGGTTTGGCGTTTTTAACAGGCTATATCTTGAGAGAACTGTTTGGTATTTAAAGGCTCTATATGGTTCTATAAGATGCTAAAAGGTAAAGAGGGGGAATATGGCTTGGCGCACAGCCTATAGCCAGGCCGCTCCCCTCACCCCACTGGCGTCGCCAAATTTGGGTGGCTTTAACTGGGTATCGACGGCATCGCTAAACACCCAGTTATGCCATAGTTTGGGCACCTCACGATAAATACGTTCAATATTCGACATGCCACCACCCAACACAATCACATCCGGGTCAAGGATATTGATGACACTCGCTAACCCTTTCGCCAACCAAGTCATGTAATCTTGCATAAGTTGTTCGGCATCCACATCACCTTGTTCACTTAATGCCACAATCTGTTCTGCGGTTTTAGCCAGGCCTGTTCGTTGTAAAAAATGTTGTTCAAAACCGCTTCCCGAAAGAAAGGTTTCATTACAACCGTTTAATCCACAGTAACAAGCTAATGCTACATCGCTTGCCGTTTGCCACGGCAAGGGGTTGTGCCCCCACTCGCCGGCAATGGCATTCACCCCATTTAAAATCTGACCATTGACAACCACACCACCGCCGCAACCGGTACCAATGATGACACCAAACACAATGTCAGAACCCGAAGCCGCACCATCAACCGCTTCAGACAAGGCAAAACAATTCGCATCATTGGCTAATTGCACAGGCCGGCTTAGGGCGTTTTGTAAATCGCCTTGCAGATCTTCACCGATTAACCAGGTGGAATTGGCATTTTTAACCTTACCCGTTTTGGATGAAATCGCTCCGGGGATACCGACACCGACCAGGCCTGGTAAATTGATAATTGGATTCAACTGAGAATCCGATTTCAGTTCATTTTCAGCGTCTAAGACTAATTGTGCAATGGCTTGTACGGTAGCGTGATAATCACCCTTAGGGGTAGCGATACGTTTTTGATAGACAACCTTATTAGTGCCGTCCTCCAATACTAACAATCCCAAAATCTCGATTTTAGTACCGCCTAAATCGATGCCAAAACGTAATGTCGCCATACTCTAAACTCTTCGTAATCTATTTATATAGGTAAACCGTAAAGTCATTTTCCAGATAACCTTCCAGCAACTCAACCTGACTGGCAAAGCTTTGGCAATAGTCGATGATTTCCGTGGGTAAAAAACTTTGTAGATCGTAACGACTCTTTACCCACTGATGACGAGCGTCCAGTAAATTAAACGCGACACCTTTTTTACTGATTTGATACATCGCCCGTATAACCGACTTGGCGTAATCACCTTGCTGCTGTGACGTGCCTTCGACTTCGGTTTCCACCACCTCGTTCAACGCTCCGGAAAGCATCACATAATCGAACTGCAAAGGGCTAAAATTAAAGTCCGCTAATTCGCCATTTTTTATGGTTGCTTGGGGGTGCAAGGATTGGGCGGCTAACACCATTTCAGGCGAGATATCGATACCGGTGTAATCGGGAAGGTATTCGTTTTTTTGTAAATAATCCACCAAGTCTGCAAAACCACAGCCCACATCTAATAATGACCAGGCCTGCTGTTTTAACTCAGTTGCAGCAGGTAACATCTCCATCAACTTTTGAAAACGAATCTCTTGAATTTCGCGGTTACTCCAATACAGCGCTTGTGGCTGATAACCATAACGTTCAACCGACACCTTATGGCGTGTTTGAATCCTCAATCGCTGTTTATCAGAAAGTTTATTGGCTATGACATTCATCGACATAACCTTACTGAATGGTTTTCAACCACTGGATCTCTTCATCAGAGAAACCGGCTTGTTGGCGCGCATCAAAATTAAACGGGCCACGCAAATCACCATGAAAATAGTCGCGGATAATCTGTTGAAATGCCTCAAACGGATCCAAAGCACGCTGTTCACATAAATACCTAAACCATCGAGTACCCACTTCGACATGACCAATCTCATCACGCAATAAAATCTTTAAGATTTCTACACCTCGTTTATCACCGATTGAACGCAACTTACTGATCATAGGAGGTGTCACATCTAAACCACGCGCCTCAAGAGTTCTTGGCACCAAAGCCATTCGGATTAAAGGATCATGGTCGGTTTCATAGGTTGTCATCCACAAACCATCATGCGCGGCCATATCACCATATTCATAACCCAAACTATTTAAATGCTCTCGCACCATTTGAAAGTGATACGCTTCTTCACCCGCTACACCTAACCAATCACGGTAAAATTCATAGGGCATCTCCTGAAAGCGATAAATGGCATCTAACGCTAAGTTAACCGCATTGAACTCGATATGAGCAATAGAATGCATCAACGAGGCATGACCTTCTTTAGACCCTAAACGACGTCGTGGCAAGTCTTTAGGAGGCACAAGATCCGGTTTTTCAGGGCGCCCGGCATCCTTGACCCTAACCACCGTTTCAGTAGGAGTGAAATCAAACAGATCGTTTGACCAATCTTCTTGGAGTTGAGAAAGCTGTCTCACTTTTCGATTCAGGTCTTTTTCCATTAAACACTGGAAGACCGATTCGAATAAATTTTTGTGCTTGGAGTTTGACATAGGATTATTTTGGTACAACTTTTAAAGTCTATTAAGTTTAGCCCTTTTAACATAAAGGCTTAAAACAAAAAAACCGGCCATAAGCCGGTTTTTTTTATACAACGCTTAGTACCAAATTAACGGTAGTAAGTTGCTTGAAGGTAACGAACACCTTTGTATTTTTTAGCATCGATCGCGTCGAACAATTTAGACCATGCTGCACGGTCTTCAGGAGTCATAACTGAAGAAGGGTTAACACCTACAGTTTTATCGCCATATTTTGCTTCAATTTTAGTTAGTTCAGCCATACAAGCTGCAACTTCAGTTTTTTGCTCTAATGCACGTGCAGCAGTAGCACCTTCTTTAGCAGCAGTAGCAATTACGTTTTCAGCATCAGTAATACATTGGCTATATACATCATCTGCAGCTTGAGCATTCATAGACATTGCTGCGATTGCAGAAATGAATAACGCTTTAAGTGTTAAGTTTTTCATTTTTAAATAAACTCCGAGGTTTTAATTTATCGCTGTAACTCGACAATTTTGACGGTTTTCAATCTAAATTGCAAGCCTATTTGGATTAGAAAATAATGAAATGCTTATAAAGTTTTTTTATCACTTAGCCTGTGTGCTCTTGATGCATTTTACGGTTTTAAACATCGCAACAATTAACATAATGATAACAATAAGATAACCCACTTGATAAACACCATGCAAACTTGCAAACAAAGGCCAATCAACCGCGTTTTTTTCTATACCCTGAGGATATTTCGCCTTGATCTCAGTCATCCAAGGTGAAACGACCCATAACAATCCAGTCATTAAAAAGAGTGAGATAGCATCAAACCATATCGATATTGCCACCCGTCTTACTGACATTCGCCAAGCCAGCAACAGTAACAAAAACAGCAAGAGCAAATAACCCGATATATTGAACAACAACCCGGCAATGAATCCAGCCAGCTTGGCACTCAGACTCGCAAACAGCACAGGCGTGACCAAATAGCCGATTGTTAACAACAAACTAATCAGTGCACTGTAGATAATAAGACTCGTAGAATAATAACTCGAAATCGATCTTATAAAACGCAACTTACTCATAATGTCCCAACGAATGAACTGGTAGATTTAAAAAAACCAGGCCTGGTAATATCCAGCCTGGCTTTAGATTGTTTTAAATAGTTTTAAGACAATATCATCGTTACACGACGTTAGACCATCAACTACCTATATGTATTGAACTTCTACAATCTCGTAATCAATGTTGCCACTAGGCGCTTGAACAATCACTTCATCCCCCTCTTCTTTACCGATTAAGGCACGGGCAATAGGTGAATTGACTGAAATTTTGTTCAACTTCACATCCGACTCTTCGTTTCCTACAATCTTGTAAGTCAGCTCTTCGTCTGTATCAACATTTAAAACGGTTACCGTCGCACCAAACACAATCTTGCCACTCGGGTTCAACTTGGTGACATCGATGATTTGCGCGTGTGACAATTGACCTTCAATCTGACTGATACGCGCCTCGACCAAACCTTGTTGTTCACGCGCCGCATGGTATTCAGCATTCTCTTTCAGATCACCATGTTCACGTGCATCCGCAATCGCCTGGGTAATGCGAGGACGATCTTCCTTTTTGAGCTTATTCAATTCAGCTTGAAGTGCGTCTGCACCTTCTTTTGTCATAGGATGCTTTTGCATAACATCATATCCTTTCAAATTAATGGGTATCTTTAACGTTGTTAAACGTAAAACGCCAAAGCCCAATTATCTTGAGCTTCGGCGCTTTAATTTTACAGGTAAAATTTAGTGAATATCTTGTAAACGAGTTACCGGTTGATCATCTAAATATTCCATCGCCGCAACCATGGCAAACGCCCCTGCAATCGTTGTTGTATAACAAGTCTTATGCATTAAAGCTTCACGACGGATACTTGAAGAGTCTTGAATACTCACCGAACCGTCCGAAGTGTTGACAATCAATGCGATCTCTTCGTTAACAATCGAGTCGACGATATTTGGACGCCCTTCAGTGACCTTATTAACCGTTTCACAAGCAATACCGGCTTCTGTCAAAGATGTAGCAGTACCACGAGTCGCTACAATATTGAAGCCTTTTTGCACAAGTAACTTAGCTAAATCGACCACCTGCACACGATCCGCTTTACGCACACTCAAGAACGCCGTACCGGTACGAGGTAAAACGGTACCCGCAGCTAATGACGCTTTCGAGTAGGCTTGGGCAAAGTTTTCGCCCACACCCATAACCTCACCAGTCGACTTCATTTCAGGCCCAAGAATCGGATCCACACCCAAGAACTTGATGAATGGGAATACCGCTTCTTTCACAGAATAATGTTTTGGTTTGACTTCAGCTGTAAAACCTTGGTCTTTCAGCTTTTGACCCACCATACAACGTGCGGCGATTTTAGCTAAAGGATGACCAATCGCTTTAGAAACAAACGGAACCGTACGCGAAGCACGAGGGTTAACTTCTAATACATAGATGTCATCACCCTTAACCGCAAACTGGGTGTTCATCAGACCAACAACACCTAAAGCATGTGCCATTTTTTCAACCTGAACACGAATACGGTCTTGAATCTCTTCAGAAATACTATAAGGCGGTAAAGAACATGCTGAGTCACCAGAGTGGATACCCGCTTGCTCGATATGCTCCATGATGCCGCCGATAACAACCTGCTCACCATCACAAATCGCATCCACATCCAACTCAACCGCATCGTCCAAGAAACGGTCTAGCAAAACTGGTGATTCATTGGAAACATCAATCGCCGCTTGCATATAACGCATAAGGTTCGCTTCGTCATAAACGATTTCCATACCACGACCACCTAATACATAAGATGGACGAACAACCAATGGATAACCGATTTCTTTCGCTAATGCCGCCGCTTGGTCCGCGTTAGTCGCTGTACGGTTAGGTGGTTGAAGCAGGTCATTGTCATTCAAAATCTTCTGGAAACGCTCACGGTCTTCCGCCAAGTCGATAGACTCTGGTGAAGTCCCTACAATCGGCACTCCTGCCGCTTCTAGATCTTCTGCTAATTTAAGCGGAGTCTGTCCACCGTACTGAACGATAACACCCTTAGGCTTTTCAACTTCCACGATTTCAAGCACATCTTCAAGCGTTAACGGCTCAAAGTACAGACGGTCTGAAGTATCGTAATCGGTCGAAACCGTTTCAGGGTTACAGTTGACCATAATGGTTTCATAACCGTCTTCACGCATAGCCATCGCCGCATGAACACAGCAGTAATCGAATTCGATACCTTGACCGATACGGTTTGGACCACCACCTAAAATCATGATTTTTTCTTTATCGGTCGGATTCGCTTCACACTCTTCATCGTAGGTTGAATACATGTAAGCCGTTGAAGTTTCAAACTCTGCCGCACAGGTATCAACACGTTTAAAGACCGGACGAACATTCAAGGTATGACGGAACTTACGCACAAACGCCGCATCAGTATCAAGCAACTTAGCCAGTCTATTGTCAGAGAAACCTTTACGTTTTAGGTTACGAAGATAGGTTTCATCTAGAGCATCTAAACCACGTTGCTTGATATCGTCTTCCATATCAATCAACTCTTTGATTTGCGACAGGAACCAAGGATCGATTTTAGAACTTTCAAAAACCGCTTCCAAAGACCAACCTGCACGGAATGCATCCGCCACATACCATAGACGTTGTGCACCTGGATTACGAAGCTCTTGACGTAACTTGTCTTTGATGTCTTTTTCAGCCATTGTCGCTAACGGCATGATTTCATCAAAACCAGACTTATCTGTTTCCAAACCACGTAATGCTTTTTGAATCGACTCTTGGAAGTTACGCCCCATCGCCATAACCTCACCTACCGACTTCATCTGAGTCGATAGACGATCTTGAGCTTGCGGGAACTTTTCAAACGTAAAACGAGGAACTTTAGTTACCACGTAATCGATAGTCGGTTCAAATGACGCCGGAGTCGCACCATTAGTGATGTCGTTTGACAGTTCATCAAGTGTGTAACCTACCGCTAACTTAGCGGCAATCTTAGCGATTGGGAAACCGGTAGCTTTTGACGCTAACGCCGATGAACGAGATACACGAGGGTTCATCTCGATAATGATCATACGGCCTGTCTCAGGGTGGATTGAGAACTGTACGTTAGAGCCCCCTGTTTCCACACCGATTTCACGTAATACCGCTAAAGAGGCGTTACGCATGATTTGATATTCTTTATCAGTCAAGGTTTGTGCCGGTGCAACCGTAATTGAGTCACCTGTATGCACACCCATTGGGTCTAAGTTTTCAATAGAGCAGACAATGATAGCGTTGTCGTTTTTATCACGCACCACTTCCATCTCATACTCTTTCCAACCTTCAATCGACTCTTCAATCAAAAGTTCTTTTGTTGGGGAAAGATCCAAACCGAATTTACAGATTTGTTCAAATTCGTCTTTGTTGTAGGCGATACCACCACCAGAACCACCTAACGTGAATGATGGACGGATAACCGTTGGGAAACCCACTGTGGCTTGGATAGCCCAAGCTTCTTCCATGTTATGCGCCACATCAGACTTAGGCATATCCAAACCGATTTTTGTCATCGCTTGACGGAAACGGTCACGGTTTTCAGCCTTATCGATGGCATCAGCATTCGCACCAATCAACTCGACATCGTACTTGGCCAAAACCCCTTTGGCATCCAAGTCTAATGCACAGTTAAGCGCTGTCTGTCCACCCATAGTTGGTAGGATTGCATCAGGACGTTCTTTAGCGATAATCGCTTCAACCGTTTTCCATTCGATTGGTTCGATATAGGTTGCATCCGCCATCTCAGGATCTGTCATGATGGTTGCTGGGTTAGAGTTCACCAAGATTACACGGTAACCTTCTTCTTTAAGCGCTTTACACGCCTGAACTCCAGAGTAATCGAATTCGCATGCTTGACCGATAATAATAGGGCCAGCACCAATAATCATAATACTTTTTATATCACTTCTTTTTGGCATTCTAATTCCTACTATCCGTTATGCGTTTTTCGCGTTTTTAATATTATCAATAAATTGGTCAAACAAAGGTGCTACATCGTGTGGACCTGGACTCGCTTCTGGATGCCCTTGGAAACTGAATGCAGACTTATCGGTACGGGATATTCCCTGTAAAGAACCATCAAACAACGACTTGTGAGTCGCGACAAGATTATCCGGCAAAGAGTCCGCATCAACCGCAAAACCGTGGTTCTGTGAAGTAATCATCACTTTTTTGGTTTCCATGTCTTGAACCGGGTGGTTGGCACCGTGATGACCAAACTTCATCTTCACGGTTTTTGCACCACTCGCCAAGGCAAGTAATTGGTGACCTAAACAGATACCAAATACTGGAATATCCGTTTCTAACACTTTCTGAATCGCTTCAATTGCGTAATCACATGGCTCTGGATCACCAGGACCGTTCGATAAGAAAACACCATCTGGATTCATGGCTAACACGTCTTCGGCTGGTGTTTTTGCTGGTACAACAGTTAACTTACAACCACGGTCGGCAATCATGCGCAGGATGTTACGCTTGACACCATAATCATAAGCTACGATGTGAAATCCATTATTGGCGGAACAATCCGCATGACCTTTACCAAGTTCCCAAGAACCTTCTGTCCAGACATAAGTTTCTGGAGTCGTGACTTCTTTAGCCAAGTCCAAACCTTTTAGGCCGCTGAACGCTTTGGCTTTGGCAACTGCGTCGTCAGCATCAATATTTTCACCGGCCACAATCACACCAGATTGAGCACCTTTATCACGCAAAATACGGGTTAACTTACGGGTATCGATATCGGCGATGGCAACGACATTCTGTTCTTTAAGATATTCTGGCAACGTCTTTTCTGCTCGGAAGTTGCTCATCAATGGAGGACAATCCTTTACCACTAGGCCTTGCGCCATAATGCTTGGAGACTCTTCATCTTCAGCATTCACACCAACGTTCCCGATGTGTGGGTAAGTTAAAGTAACAATTTGTTTAAAGTAAGAAGGATCCGTTAGGATCTCTTGGTAACCAGTCAATGAAGTGTTAAACACCACTTCACCCGTTGTTTCCCCTTCCGCACCCAGCGAAGTTCCCCAAAAAAGGGTTCCATCTTCTAATGCCAGCAAAGCCTGTGTCATCGATTCATCCATCCAAAGTGATTTTGAAATTAGCTGATTATGATGGAATTTACGGCACATACAAAAAAACGGAGCCAGCCTCCAAAGAAGACTCACTCCGTTTTGATGTTGCTAAATGACCTTAATCATCCCGCTAAATACCCCGTAAATTGCCATTAACTGCTTAATTTCAGTCGCAAAAATTAATAACGCGGATTGTACTGCATTAGCTTGGCAAAGTCTATATTAATAACCGCATAAATTCGGCATTTATTTGGCATTTTCAAGATTTAACTTTGACCAGGCCTGGTGGCATTTTTTTATCAAATAAATACTAAAAAAACACCAAAAAAACACTGAAAAACACTTAAACGATACTGACCTTTTTCAAGTTATTTGCCGATATACAAACCTAATAACAATTTACATCAACCTAGAAATCCACTTGTGCCCATCAACGACTCAAATGTCCAACCAATTGGATTGATAGGATTCAACAAAATAACGCTGGCAATCGATTCGGTTCGACCAACCACGGATCCCTGCCTTACGCAGCAGTTGCTCTACAAACATCCCCTTATCAGGCAATTGCTCCCAAACAGAAGGTAAAAAAGTCGCCCTATAAGTCCCATCCGAGATAATCAAACCATCTTTATAAGGGGTCAACTTCTCTAACAAGGCATCCTTTGAGGAACACCCTTCAATGGGTTCTGGTGCTGTCAATACCGATATTTCTACCTCGATATGTTGCAACTCTTTTTCCGCCAAGGGTTTAAACCGTGGATCCCTAAATGCAGCTGAATAGGCATTGGCATATAAATCTTCCGCCAGAGATTGGTAAGCTTGCAATGAGCCGATGCAACCTCGTAACTCCCCATGTAAATGCAAAGTGACAAAGGTAGCTAACTTTTCATCGAATGGCGTTTGGGTGGCAATTTTTTCTATATCTATCATTGCATTGGATTGATTTAAACCCGATTCTATCGAGTGCTTCACGAGTTTAAACATCTGTTTACTGTTTTCAGCTATCTGATTCATCATCCCCCCCTTACGCCAAACCGTCATAAATAGCCCAAGCGCCATAACCGACTACACGCTGCTTATCACCCGCTGTATCGCCCGAGTTGATTAGATTGAGTTGCTCGATGTTTAAACCAAGTTTGGACTGCAATCTCAACAAAGCTTGAATCCCGATATAACCACAAGCGCGCTCACCATTAAGCGATTGCCACTTTACATTATTGATAAAGTCTGCAGTTTGCTGATCAATACGCTGCGCCTCTTCATAAGTATGAAAATGGCTTAAATCGCTACTGATGACAAAATAAACCCCTTTCTTAGACCATAGATACTCCATAATCTGACTCAACTTAGCGGAATCAACCCTACCGCTTAGTAAAGGTACTATTTTGGCTCCGGGTACGATACTCTGAATAAAAGGAAACTGCACTTCCAGGCTATGCTCTGGGGCATTTGCCTCATCCGAAAAACCGATTAAACCTCGGTCTATCAACTCGTCCCTTAGCGGGCAATCGACCTCAACCAGCCCCAAAGGGGTTTGTAAAGCATCGACACTGACTGTTGCCACCCCATTGAACGCAACCCTGTGTGCAGGGCCAATCACCACAACCGTTTTAATTTCTGTGTCTGTGTTCTGCCAATACTGATAGCCTTGTAATGCACTGCATCCTGAATAGACATATCCTGCATGAGGCACAATCAATGCACGAGGTGCCTTATCTTTGCTCTCATCTCTAACTGTAATTTGGCTATAACAGCCCTTTATGAAATCCTGTATTTCTTGTGCAGAATCAGGATAAAAAAGACCTGTAACCGCTGGAAAGCGAACATCCATAACCATAATTTCCTTGAATACTAATAACTTAGCTATATATATAAGAATATACTCAATATTTTCAAGGTAAATTACATGAAAGACATCGATTTAAGCCATGCTTCCATCATTCCGGTTGAACACTGGCATCAAGTCAACAACGACTTAATTCAATGTGACCTCTGCCCTCGCCACTGCCAATTGCACGAGAATCAACGAGGTTTTTGCTTTGTTAGAGGCCGAAAAAACGACCAAATGTGGTTAACATCCTATGGCCGATCCAGCGGTTTTTGCATCGACCCGATTGAAAAAAAACCTCTTAACCAATTCCTACCAGGGTCATCCGTCCTCTCCTTTGGAACAGCGGGTTGCAACCTGGCTTGTAAGTTTTGTCAAAACTGGGATATGTCAAAAGCGCGTGATATGGATCGACTACTCGATCAAGCCTCTCCGGAAATGTTGGCCGATGCCGCAAAAACCTATCAATGCGCTTCGGTAGCCTACACCTACAATGACCCTGTCATATTCTATGAATACGCGATCGATACGGCTTTAGCATGCAAGGAACAAGGGATCAAAAATGTCGCGGTAACCGCGGGATATATCAGCGAACAACCACGCGAAGAATTCTTTAAGGCGATGGACGCCACCAATATCGACTTAAAGGCCTTCAATGAACGCTTTTATCAAAAACTCACGGGAGCCAAATTACAGCCGGTTTTAGACACCATCGAATATGTCGCCAATGAAACCGATACCTGGATGGAATTGACCACCTTGTTGATTCCTGGTGAAAACGACTCGGAGAAAGAGCTTGCGCAAATGGCGGAATGGATTATTGAACATTGTGGCGACGAAGTACCACTGCATTTTACCAAATACCACCCTGATTACCGCATGATGAACAATCCTGAAACACCAATTGAAACCTTGGAAAAGGCGCGTAAGATTGCGATGGATGCTGGATTAAAGTTTGTCTATACCGGAAATGTACTCGATTTTGAAGGCCAAGCGACTTACTGCCCGAATTGTGGTGAAAAAGTGATTGAGCGTCAATACTACCAAATCACGGATTGGCAACTCAATAACGGCTGCTGCCAACACTGTAACACGCCTGTTGCAGGAGTTTATCAAGAGCAACCAGGTGATTGGGGAAATAAACGCCTGCCGATTCGTTTAAGCTAGTCAGGGAAGCGTTTTTCTTGCGATTCCCAGCGGATTTAAGGTAATCAATCGCCGCTACTACTCTCATTTAAATATTTACAACAAAACAGCCACTCACCAGGCCTGGTGAGTAGCTGTTTCTGTTTGCATAAAATTCAACGAATGCGTTTAGAGGTGTAATAGGTTTGTTGCCAATAACGATTCTCTAAACTGGAGATAGTCACCCCCTTGCTGGTAGAAGCATGGATAAACTTGGAATCGCCAATATAGATACCGTTATGTAACGAGTTTCGGCCGGTTTTAAAAAAAACGATATCCCCTACTTGTAGCTTTTGTTTGGACACATTACTACCCAATTTGATTTGGGTGCGAGTGGTTCTAGGGATGTTATAACCGAGCTTAGTACGGTAGGTATTTTGAACAAATGCTGAGCAATCCACACCATTCAAATCCGTTCCGCCATACTCATAGGGAGTCCCTTTCCATAAAGCATATTGCGAAAGAATCAGGTTCTTGACTTGATGGGTTTGTGATAAATCGACTTTTTTGGCGATTTTAATGGATTGGCTTTTTTGCGAAGGAGTGGATGAGCAGCCGAATAACATCAAGATGAAAACACTGACAACGCTGACTTTTAACAGATTGAACATCTTAATCCATCTACCTTAAGAACTTAACTTAAAGTGCATTCTAACAACAGAGGGTTTCAAAAGTAAATTACTAGCTACTTTTACTCCAATAGAATTCGAATCAAACAAATTGCAAAGATACAAAAAAGGCACTCAAATGAGTGCCTTTTGAAGATAACCAAACGGTTTCGGACAATATCGACAGTTAGCGCAAATTAAGCACATCCTGCATATCGAACAAACCTTTATCTTTATTTGCAAGCCAATTACAAGAACGCGCTGCGCCATTGGCAAAGGTCATGCGGCTAGACGCTTTGTGAGTGATTTCGACACGCTCACCCTCGGTAGCAAACAATACCGTATGATCACCCACAATATCTCCCGCACGCACAGTGGCAAAACCGATGGTATTCGGATCACGAGCGCCAGTAATCCCTTCACGGCCATACACCGCACAGGTTTTCAAATCACGCCCTAAAGTCTCCGCAACCACTTCCCCCATACGTAAGGCCGTCCCAGATGGCGCATCTACCTTATGGCGGTGATGCCCCTCGATCACTTCGATATCGTAACCTTCGTTCAACACCTCAGCCGCTTGCTTCAACAGTTTTAAGCAGAGGTTAACCCCCACGCTGAAGTTTGCCGCAAAAATCACCGCAATGCTCTCAGCCGCTTTATCGATGGCTGCCAGCCCGGCATCATCAAAACCGGTGGTGCCAATGACAATTTTTTTATTATTGGCAACACAGACCTCTAAGTTATGAATCGTCGTAGCAGGCGTTGTGAAATCGATTAAGACATCAAAATCATCGACTACCGATTCAATTGAGCCGACAATAGCCACTCCTAACTTACCAACACCGGCTAATTCACCGGCATCGGCACCAATCAAAGAGCTATCTGGACGTTCAATCGCTGCGCTAACCGTCAAACCTTGAGTTTGGTTGACCGCATCAATCAGGTTTTTTCCCATACGGCCCGAAGCGCCAATAATTGCTACTCTCATCTATTATCCTTTGCGATAGTTACCAGTGGTTGAGCGAATATTCTACTAATTCCAAGGCTCGTTTTTATCTTTTTTAGAAGATTTATCATCGTCATCATCGCCGGTGAAGAACGATTTAACCGAATCAAAGAAGCTATGGGCCTGCGGACTATGCTGCTTATGATGTTTACCTTGTAAGCTTTCATCAAACTCTTGCAACAACTCTTTTTGACGAGCCGTTAACTTAACTGGTGTTTCGATATTGACCAATACAATCATGTCACCGATATGGGATGAACGAACCGATTTGACCCCTTTACCAGCCAGTTTAAAACGTTGACCCGACTGAGTTCCAGCAGGAATCTTCAAGCTGGCTTTGCCGCCCAAAGTAGGTACATCAATCGCGCCACCCAATGCCGCTGTCGCGAAACCGATTGGCAGTTCACAATAAAGAGTGTTGCCGTCACGTTCAAAAATCGCATGTTTTTTCACACGAATACGCACATATAGGTCACCGCGTGGCGCACCTGGCTCACCCGCTTCACCTTCACCTTGCAGACGAATGCGGTCACCCGTATCCACTCCGGCCGGAATTTTCACTGACAGCGTTTTATGGTCATGGGTATAACCTTCACCACGACATTTTTTACACGGTGTTTTAATCAACTTACCAGAACCATGACAACTAGGACAAGTACGGTTCACCGCAAAGAAACCTTGCTGCATACGCACCTGGCCAGCACCATGACAGGTTGGACAAGTTTCAACATCGCTACCAGGCTCAGCACCGGAACCATCACAGGCATCGCAAATGTCTTTGGTTGGAATACGAATATCAACGGTTGTACCGGCAACCGCATCTTCAAGCGAAACTTCTAGCTCATACTGTAAATCTTGACCTGGTTGCGGCCCTCGATGCCCGCCAAAGCCGCCGCCGAAGATATCACCGAAGATATCCCCAAAGGCATCACCAAAACCACCTCCGCCGAAGCCACCACCATGGCCATGACCGCCTTCTAAACCAGCGTGACCGAACTGGTCATAAGTCGCTCGTTTTTGTGGGTCTGATAAGATTTCATAGGCTTCAGCCGCTTCTTTGAATTTGTTTTCTGCTTCTGCATCATCCGGATTACGGTCAGGGTGATATTTCATCGCCATTTTACGGTAGGCTTTTTTAATTTCACCTTCAGAAGCCGTTTTAGAAACGGATAGGATTTCGTAGTAACAGGTTTTACTCATCGATTTCTCGTTTTATTCTTTAATCTAATTAATATCAAAAAACTTTTTAACCACGAAGACACGAAGTCACGAAGTTTTTAAGATTGTTTTCGGATACAAACTAATTATTTAAATAGAAAAGCACGAAGACCTTTCCATTTTGATCAATTTAAATTAAATCCATCAAAACTTCGTGTCTTCGTGCCTTTGTGGTTAGCTCTAAGAATTACTTCTTATCGTCATTCACTTCTTCAAATTCAGCATCTACGATGTCATCGTCTGCATTATCTGTAGAACCTTGCTCTTGAGCTTCTGCACCACCGGCTTGCTGTTTAGCTTGCGCTTTTTGAGCCACTGACTGGCTAGCTTCCGCTAACTTAGCAACCGACTCTTCAATCGCCGCTTTGTCATCGCCTTTAATCGCATCTTCAACCGCTTTAACTGCCGCATCAATAGCTTCTTTCTCAGCTGAATCTACTGAATCGCCTGCATCTTTAACCATTTTTTGCGTTGCGTGAACCATTGCATCCGCTTGGTTACGAGCTTCTACAAGCTCTTTCATTTTTGCATCTTCTTCAGCATGTGCTTCAGCATCTCTTACCATCGCTTCAATCTCTTCTTCAGAAAGACCAGAAGACGCTTGGATTGTGATGTGCTGCTCTTTACCGGTATTCTTATCTTTTGCAGAGACATTCAAGATACCGTTAGCGTCAATATCAAATGTTACTTCGATTTGAGGCATACCACGTGGAGCCGCTGGAATCTCGTCTAGGTTGAACTGGCCTAAAGACTTGTTACCCGCTGCCATTTCACGTTCACCCTGTACAACATGAATAGTAACCGCTGATTGGTTATCTTCTGCTGTCGAGAATACTTGTGACTTACGAGTTGGGATAGTTGTGTTCTTCTCAATCAACTTAGTCATAACACCACCCATCGTCTCAATACCTAGGGATAATGGCGTCACGTCTAAAAGAAGTACATCGTTTACATCACCAGAAAGTACACCACCTTGAATCGCCGCACCCATTGCTACCGCTTCATCAGGGTTTACATCTTTACGTGGCTCTTTACCGAAGAACTCTTTAACCGCCGCTTGAACCATTGGTACACGTGTTGAACCACCTACCAAGATAACATCGTCAATTTCAGAAGCAGAAAGACCTGCATCTTTAAGTGCGATTTTACATGGCTCGATTGAACGTTTAACCAAATCTTCAATCAAAGACTCGAACTTAGCACGCGTGATTTTCATGTTTAAGTGCTTAGGCCCAGTGGCATCAGCCGTTACGTAAGGTAGGTTGATGTCAGTCTGCTCACGTGAAGAAAGTTCGATTTTCGCTTTCTCTGCCGCTTCACGAACACGCTGTAGAGCCAACTTATCTAATTTAAGATCGACGTTCTGGTCTTTTTTGAACTCTGACGCGATGTACTCAACAATCACGTTATCAAAGTCTTCACCACCTAAGAAAGTGTCACCGTTTGTAGAAAGTACTTCTACTTGCTTCTCACCATCAAGGTCAGCCACTTCAATGATAGAGATATCGAAAGTACCCCCACCTAAATCGTAAACGGCGATTTTGCTGTCGCCTTTGGCCTTATCCATACCGTACGCAAGTGCCGCAGCCGTTGGTTCGTTGATGATACGTTTAACATCAAGACCCGCAATCTTACCGGCATCTTTAGTCGCTTGACGCTGAGCATCGTTGAAGTAAGCCGGAACCGTGATGACCGCTTCAGTCACTTCATGACCTAGATAATCTTCAGCCGTTTTCTTCATTTTTGTCAGTGTTTTAGCAGAAACTTCTTGTGGAGAAAGTTTTTTACCATCTACTTCAACCCATGCATCACCGTTATCTGCCGCAACGATTTTGTAAGGAACCATGTCCTTATCTTTTGCGACAACCGCATCATCTGCACGACGACCGATTAAACGCTTGATTGCGAATAACGTGTTTTCAGGGTTTGTTACCGCTTGACGTTTAGCTGAATCACCAACTAAAACTTCACCATCCGCTGTATAACCAACGATAGAAGGAGTTGTACGTGCACCTTCAGCGTTAGGGATAACCTTAACGTCTTTCCCTTCCATTACTGCTACACATGAGTTGGTGGTTCCTAAATCGATACCAATAATTTTAGCCATTTGATTCACTCCAAATTGCAAACTTAGTTACCAGGCCTGGTGGCTTTGAACTTGACCAAGGCGGGTAAAAAGTTAATTCTTAAAATAATGTTTAAATTGTTTGTTGACTTGTATATAGGGCTGTAAAAACTGCTTTCAAGTCTAAAATTGTTTTTTTTTGGTAATTTTCAGCAGAAAGTTTTATTAACGTATTATTCCGCTGATTTTTTACCTGAAACTTCACTTACTGAGCCACAATAACTCGCGCGGCACGAACTAAACGCTCATTCAAGGTATAGCCTTTCTGAATGGTATCTACCACCGTATTGGTTTCATGATCTGGCGACGGAATCATGGTCATCGCTTCATGCAATTGCGGGTCAAACTTCTCTCCAGTTGGATCAATGCGTTCTACATTGAATGATTGCAACACATCAAGCAGTTGCTTAAAGGTCATTTCAACCCCTTCACTGATGCTTTCGATGGTCGCACCCTCTTTACCAGCCGCTTCCATACCCATTTCCATAGAGTCCATAGCCGGAATCAATGCATTAACAAACTTCTCCAATGCGAACTTATGGGCACTTTCCACATCCAAACGGGTACGACGACGCAAGTTTTCCATATCGGCCTGCACACGTAACGCCATATCTTTATGCTTTTCAGCTTCAGCACGCGCTTCTTCCAGCAGTGCCGCAATATCTTCTTGAACGGTTTGCTGGGCATCCTCTAAAGCATCATCCGCTTGCTGAATCGCTTCTTCTGCTGTTGGAATTTGTTCTTCAGTTTGCTGTGTCTGTTTTGTATCGGTCATTGACTTACTTCCTATTACATTCCACCACGATTTAAGTGGTCACGATTTTAATAAACGGTTTATAAATTCTGTTTTTACATTAGTGCAAATTATGTGGTGTTGCAGCCCTACTTTTTCAAGAGCGAACCTAAAATTTTTGCTGTCATATCCACCTTCGGCACGACTTTTTGATAATCCATGCGGCTTGGACCAACCACCCCAAGCACTCCCATCACTTCACCGTCAACTTCATAAGGCTTGGTGATGATACTGCAACCGCTATAGATTTCACTGCCGCATTCTTGACCGACAAATACTTGTACACCCTGTGCCTGCATGCTTTTATCCAGCAAGTTGAGCATTTCGGAGTGTTGATTGAATGCGTTGAACAACGCCTTAAGTTTTTCTGAATTGGCGAGTTCTTGGTAGTTAAGCAGATTGGTTTTACCTGAAACCAAAAACGGCATTTTCTGCACCAACTGCTCTTCCAAAACATGGTCGGTCGCCTGCACAATAGATGACATAAAACTATTGGTGGTCGAACGAATGCTATCCATTCTATTCATGAGAAATTGTTTGGCTTCGGCCAGATTTTTACCTAAACACTGTTCATTTAAAAAATTGGCGGTTTTTTGAAGCTCATCACTACTAATCGGTTGCTCTAGTTCAATAATACGGTTTTGCACATCCTGGTCATTAAAGACCAACACCACCAATACCCGGTTAGCGCTCAACGAGATGAAGTCAATATGCCTTAAGATTTCTTGCTCTTTTTTTGGCATTAACACCAAACTGGTCATACCGGTAATACCCGATAGAATCTTGGAAGCACTCTCCATCAAGGCATCCTGATTTAAGCCAACTGCCAGCTCATGGCGAATACTCGCCTCTTTTTGACGTGACAACGGCTGATAGGTCAGCATGGAATCGATAAAAAATCGATAACCGACTTCGGTTGGAACGCGTCCAGCCGAGGTATGTGGAGCATGAATCAACCCCATTTTCTCAAGGTCGGCCATCACATTTCGAACCGTTGCTGAACTTAATCCAATATCGGGCAGTTTAGCCAATGTAGTTGACCCTACCGGCTTACCATCATTAAGGTATAATCCCATTAAGTTTTTAAACAATAGTTGTGAACGGTCGTTTAACATTTCAGCACTCTCAATACTAGACTGCTAAATTATAGGTGCCTAAAACGGTTATTCAAGACTTAGTTCAATATTTATTTAAGCCTCTCAACAAGAAAACATGCTGTGATAGGCCTTTTTGGATGGATTAGAAAATGTTTCAGAATATTGGTATTTTTGGAAAGTACACAGGTAATCAATGTTGGGACAACATTGAAGTGCTGACTGATTTCTTACTCTCTAAATCACGCACTGTTTATTTAGATAAACCATCTTGTGAAAAATTTCCAAGGCACGAACAAGCCCCGCTTTTAGAACGCGATGACTTACTCGAAAAAATCGACCTTGCGATTATGGTCGGTGGCGACGGTACTTTTTTAGATGTGGCGCGCAATATTGCCGATTACGACATTCCCATTCTAGGCATCAACTTAGGTCGTTTAGGGTTTTTGACCGATATATCACCCGACGACATGATAAACACCATGGAAGAAGTGCTTTCTGGGGTTTACCAAGAAGAGCGTCGTAATGTATTAAAGGTCAGCGTGTATGAAGATGGCAAACTGATGTTTGAAGAACGCGCGATTAACGACGTGGTCATCCATAAAACCGACTCACCTCGTATGATTGAGTTTGAAACCTTTGTGGACGGCCGTTTCTTGAATAGCCAGCGTTCTGATGGGATGATCATCTCCACTCCAACTGGTTCTACGGCCTATGCCTTATCTGCCGGCGGGCCGATTCTTGACCCGAATCTTGATGCGATTTCATTGGTTTCGATCAACCCGCATACGATGAGCACACGCCCTTATGTGATTAGCGGTGATAGTGAAGTTGAACTGCGTGCCCATGAATATTGTGATAAAACCGCACAAATCATTTGTGACGGGCAAATCACACATGATATTTCACCGATGCACCAAACCATTGTAAAACGTAATCCACATTACTTAAGGTTATTGCATCCTAAAGGCCACGATCATTTTGAATTGCTACGCGCCAAACTCCATTGGGGTGATAAGCTCTCCTAGCATTTAGTGAATAAAGTAGCTTGCAACGAGCGTGAAAAATAGAATAATCTACCAGGCCTGGTGCGTTTCAAACCGGGCCTTTTTTGAACCAAATTTACTTTAATCAAAATGACACATTTATGCTTCAAGAACTTGCTATTCAAAACTTGGCTTTAATTGAAAAACTACAACTTCAATTCAATACAGGCTTTACCACTTTAACCGGTGAAACCGGTGCAGGTAAATCGATTTTACTGGACGCATTGGGCTTGGCCTTAGGCGAACGTGCCGACAGTAGCCTGGTAAGACACAACACACCCAAGGCGGACGTTACCGCTCTGTTTGATATTGAACAACTACCACACGTTCAAAACTGGCTTGCCGAACAGGAGCTTGATGACGAAACCCAATGTTATTTAAGAAGAACCGTCACGTCCGAAGGCCGTTCCAAAGCCTACATCAACGGCTACCCTGTTGCCGCTAACCAGCTTAAAACCTTAGGCGGTTTTTTAATAGACATTCATGGCCAACATGAACATCAATCCCTGCTTTCAGCCAATAAACAACTCGAACTGTTGGATGCTTACGCCAACCACCCTGCTTTAATCAGTAAGACCCAAGCCGACTTCAAGCATTGGCAAAACATCAAACGCCAACTGCAAAAACTGCAAGAGGAACAAGCTGACTACCAAAGCAAACTGGAATTGCTTAACTTTCAAAACAATGAGTTTGATGAAGTGAATCCTCAAGAAGGTGAATTTGAGCGTTTGTCAGAAGAGCAAAGCCAACTTTCCCATGCCAGCGAAATCAAACTTGCCTGCGAAAAAGCCTATGCCCAAATCGAAGAAGAGCAAGGTGCGGTAGACGCGATTAATCAGGCGGTACACGCTTTGGAAAGCATCGTGGCATTTAGTCCAAGCCTAGAGGCCGTCATCACGCAATTGAACAGTAGTTTGATTGAAGTGCAAGAAGCCGCCAGCGAAATCCAACATCATGCTGAACATATTGATTTAGACCCCCAACAATTACTCTTTGTTGAAGAACGTCTGTCAATGCTGTTTGGTTTGGCCAAAAAATACAATATCGACCCGGAACAACTGGTTGAAAAACACCAACAAATTCAAGATGACTTAATGCGTCTAGAGCAGTCGGATGCCTCTTTAGAAACCCTTAAGAGCGAACTTGACCAGGCCTGGGCAAATTATCAGGATCAAGCAAATACTTTGAAAAAATCCCGTCAAAAAGCAGCCGAAGCCCTCTCTGCGATTGTCACCGAAGGTATGCAAAGCTTGGGTATGCCCAATGGCCAGTTTGCAGTTGAGTTAACCGACAGCGAACAAGCCAGCGCGTTAGGCACGGATAAAGTGCTGTTTTTGGTAACCGCCAACAAAGGCCAACCATTACAAGCCCTAGCCAAAGTCGCTTCAGGCGGAGAGCTTTCCCGAATCAGCCTGGCCATTCAAGTGGCCACCTCAGAAGTGGCCAGTTTACCGACTCTGATTTTTGATGAAGTGGATGTAGGTATTGGCGGCGGAATTGCCGAGGTGGTTGGACAGAAAATGCAACAACTAGGTAAAGATAAACAGATACTCTCTATCACCCATTTGGCGCAAGTTGCCTCTCACGGCCACAACCATTTACATATCGCCAAACAGACACAAGATGAAGTCACAACCACCCAAGTGAATAAGCTTGAACCGCAACAGCGTGTAGAAGAGTTAGCCAGGATGCTAGGCGGATTGACCTTAACCGAGCAAACGTTAAACCACGCGAAAGAGATGTTAGAAAGCGCGCAAAGTAAAACCGCTTAATAAAGCCAGTTGTCATGAGTTATCATTATGACTTATTGCCTTGATTTTGCAGCGTTTGCAGCGTTTAATGCATAAAAAAAGGGCTTAATTCTTATTGGAATTAAGCCCTTTTTGATTCTCGATCACCTGCGATTATGACAATAAATGCCTTATCGAGATTCTTGCGGTAATGTCCCATAGATTACCAAGCTATGACCAGATAGTTCATAACCATTCTCTTTGGCAATCTCTTGTATACGACTTTCAATGATCGGGTCGACAAACTCTTTGACCTTGCCGCTTTTTAAACACACTAAATGGTCATGGTTATCGCCAGTATCCAACTCAAAAATAGAGATATTGTTTTCAAAGTTTAAACGTCTAACAATACCGGCTTGTTCAAACTGGGTCAACACACGGTAAACCGTGGCTAACCCCACCTCTTCACCTTGCTCTAATAAAATTTTATAAACGTCTTCAGCAGTCAAATGGTGTTCATCACCTGCACTTTCCAAAATCTCTAGGATTTTAAGTCTTGGTAAGGTTACTTTTAAACCAACTTTCTTGAGTTCTGCTCCGCTCATAACATCCTCTAATTTAACCTATTGAACTATATCTATTTGCATATTGTATATGACTAGCACATGACGAGTATTTAGTCAGAATCGCTTGAATAATTTAATTGATATGTCAAAAGGTGCATATCAAGAATAGTGTGTATAATACCTTAAATTATCTTTAACTAAAATTTAAATAGAAATAATGCGTTGACTAAAAACGCTTTACAGAGCCTGTTTACAGCCTACTGTTCATTCTGAGGAAAGCATGTCTAAAGTAAATTCGATTCTAAAAAAATCTCACCGTTTAAATGCAATTTTATTGGCTGGCGTATTCAGTTTAAGCTTGCTTTCTGGCTGTTCTTATCTTGACCCTTATAAAGCACCGCTCACTCAAGGTAATATCATGACGGCTGAATCAGTAAGCTTACTACAAGAAGGTTTAACTCAATCACAAGTAAGAGAGCTTTTAGGGCCTCCAATGGGGCAAGATACCTTTAACCCAAAACACTGGGAATATCTTTATTACACGACGGCCGCAAATTCACAAACCAAAAACCTAGCTAAACACCTGGTGTTAAAATTTGATAATGACAATCTACTTTCTAGCTGGACCAGTAGCGATGAAAAAGTCCAGCTGAAACAAGACAATTCTTGGTTGGGACTAGGTTGGTTTTAGATTGGTTTTAAGACCCTTTAATAGTCACTTAACCGTAATGAAAAAGGCCTGGATAATGAATATTTATCCAGGCCTTTTTTGATTTAACTCATTAAAGATTCAGCACCTTACTTAGCGGCTTTACGCTCTTCTTCAACTTGCTGCCTTCTGCGCTCACGCGGATCGACCTTCAACGGGCGATAAACTTCAATCCTATCCCCTTCACGCAACACCGTATCATGCGTGACCAACTTACCAAAGATACCCACCTTATCAATGACCAGGCCTGGTAGTTCCGTTAAAAGTTTAGAATTATTCAAAGCTTCAATAACGGTTGTGCCCGCTTTAACGCTCTCAGTAAACAGGTACTGAACATCCTCCAAAGCATAAGCTACTTCTATTTGAATCATCTCATCCATCTGTTAAGCCACCTCTGTTCTTAGGCGTAAATCTGTTTAGCTCGTTCACAAAATGAATCGACCAATGTGCTTGCGATATGTTCAAAAACCGGCCCTATCGCCGCGTTTAAAATACCGTTACTGACCTCAAACTCGACTTCAAAGAGAATTTTGCAAGCATCCACATCCAACACCTTAAACTCCCACTCACCACGCAAAAACTTAAAAGGACCGTCCAACAAATGCATCTCTATTCTTTGTCCTGGCACAAGATGGTTACGCGTTTTAAAGGTTTGTTTGATACCCGCCTTAGCAATCGTCACACTGGCTTGCATCTCATAATCCGATTCAGAAATCACCTCTGAGCCACCACACCACGGTAAGAATTCCGGGTACGATTTTACGTCATTCACTATGGCATAAAGTTGTTCAGCAGAATAAGGCAATAAAGCAGTTCGGGCAATTTTCTTCATAGGTTTTTCAATACCAATCGGGAACTTTAGATATAAAATTAAGGCCAACATTATACCAAAGCCCAATTCATTAAGCCGCTTGATTAAAGCCGATGTTAGAATAAATCCACATCAATAAAAATTACATTCCGCTTCAAGGAGAATTTTGTGACTGAATCTAAGGCAAGCCCTCTGTTAAAAACTCGTTTTACCAAACTGATGCTTCTGAGCTTGATTGGCGCAACTTCGCTCTCTTTTGCGAGTTCGAGTTACGCGACTGAAGAACATCTGATTGAACACCCTTCCAAAGATTCGGCCTTTATTCAGGATAGCTGGATTGTCAATTATCAAGCAAATGACTTTACCGATAAAATCACCGAAGCCAAAGTGCTTTATATTCCTGCAAACTATGGTGAGCAAGCCGCTATTCAACTGCGTTGCAAACCCTTCTTTACCAACTTCAGTTTGCAATACACCGAAAAATCTCAAAACCTGATGGATGATGGTGAACTCACAAACGACTCGGCAAAATTCGCTAAACATGGGTATATTTACGATGACAAACAAACCTTAAAAGTTGCGGTAAATGACGATTATCAAACTTACGAAACCTCTGTGGGCGGGCAAAAAAACCACCTAACCAATCTATTTAAAACCCAAAATAAAATCCAACCTGGAGAACTCGGCATGATTTTTTTCTACTCTTTCACCTTTCAGGAGATGCCTGAATTCAGACCAGGTGGAACGCCAGATGACGCACGTGACTTTTTTAAACAGATTAATCAAGCGATAAAAACCAAAACCAGTATTGAATTCACTTTAAAAACCAAGCAAGGTTGGCAACGACAATTTAACTGGAACACCCAAAGAATGATGGAATTTGTACCACCAGAAGTTATGGATTTTTGCCTCACCAATCGCAAACTTAAATGACCAGGCCTGGTATAATTCATTCAAAACTTAACACTCAAAGTATTAAAGAAAGAGCAAATGGCAAAAAAGAAACCGCAAACCAAATCCAACTCTATCGCTAAAAACAAGAAAGCTCGGTTTGATTACTTTATTGAAGACACCCTTGAGGCTGGTTTGAGTTTAGAGGGCTGGGAAGTGAAAAGTCTGCGTGCAGGCAAAATTCAACT
This sequence comes from Thiomicrorhabdus immobilis, assembly GCF_021654855.1. Taxonomy (NCBI): domain Bacteria; kingdom Pseudomonadati; phylum Pseudomonadota; class Gammaproteobacteria; order Thiotrichales; family Piscirickettsiaceae; genus Thiomicrorhabdus; species Thiomicrorhabdus immobilis. The sequence goes on along the minus strand of NZ_AP024202.1, from coordinate 1,015,317 downwards.
GGGTGAAAGCTATGTTATGTTCAAAGATAACCAGGCCTGGTTATTCGGTGCGTTGATCACCCCGCTAATGACCGCTTCAACACACAGTTTTCACGACCCTTTGCGCACTCGTCAACTGTTACTACACCGTCGTGAAATCAATCGATTGCGTGGTTTGGTCGAAGTCGAAGGTTCGACCGTCGTGCCGCTTGAACTCTATTGGAAAGAAGGTAAGGTCAAACTCGCCATCGGGCTTGCCAAAGGTAAAAAACAGCACGACAAACGTGCCACCATGAAAGAGCGTGATTGGAATCGTGATAAACAACGCATCCTTAAAAATGCCCATTAATTCACTAAGAAAAAACGCTCTTAGCCCATCTTTAAGCTTATTGCAGTAAATAAGCTTGGAGATAAAACCGCTCTTTACTATAAGTTTTACAATTTCTGCCAACTCTTTGAAACCCTCGCAACAATAAATTGCGTACTAAATTGCAATCTATTTCAGTTTATTTGAGTTTTTATCATGCTCTTCACTTGAATTATTTAGATTCACCCCCAATAATAGTGCAACTCTTAGATATTCCCTCTTCTTAGTCAATTTAGACACTGGCTAGGCAGAAAAAATTCGGGGCTGTACTGGTTTCGACGGGGAGTGCAAAGTTTAAGATGCATGTCGTGCCTGAATGATGCACGTAAATCTTTATTTCAATTTGTTATAGTTGCAAACGACGATAACTACGCTCTAGCGGCTTAATCCCGCTAGTGCAGCCCAGGCAAGTTGTCTATGGCCCCTGACGCTGTATCATATTACATAGAACCGTGTTAAGTACGTGTTTGGGTGCTTAGCATCAAACTTTACAAGCTCGCCTGATGTGATCCCTGCTGGTTGGGTAGCATTTGGGTTAAATCAATAAACCAAATAAACATGTAGATTTTTAGATGGCGGCTTCGCGGACGGGGGTTCGACTCCCCCCAGCTCCACCAAACAAAGTTAACAAGTAGTTAATCTTAAATAGATTAGCTACTTTTTAACATCATCCTTAGTACAAATTACAATTTCTTTATTTCCATAACTTGCCATATTTTTCCGCATTTTGTTGTACTAAACTCGAACTACGTTTCATTTCAGTAATTACGCTTAGTACATTTGATGATTTTGGAACTATCTGATACACATACCAGAAAAAGCCATCTTCTTGGTTTTGCTTCAATACCTTATTGATTATCACCGTGTCAAACTCTCTCTTAGCTGATTAGAAAATGCCAAGTAGTGTAGAATGAATCCGTACTTAATTAGAGCTAAATAACCATTTAGACGACCGTTTAAAACATTAGTACCTAAAGACGTCAATAAATGAAAAAGTCACTTTCAATAATAATCTTGTTTTCTTGTGGAATACCACTAGCAAGTCATGCTCAACCTAGCCTACCTAAATGGGAGTTTGGTTTAGGGCCCGCCATGATTTCATACCCTGATTACCCAGGTTCAAAAGAGCAGAATACGCTTATTTTACCTATTCCATATATTGTCTATCGCGGGAAAGATTTCTCTATTAATAACAATGAAGTGATCAAACCTTTCTTTAAAAACAACCATTTTGAATTAGATTTGACGGCTTCAGGCAATATCCCTGTTTCAAGTAAAGAAAATGCCAAACGGTTAGGCATGAATGATTTGGATGGTTCGATTGGGCTAGGCCCTGTTTTAAAATACACCCTGTTTAACAACGAGGCTAATAGCGTAAAGTTTGAATTGCCATTAGAAGCGGTTATTGCCTCTGACTTCAAAACCATCCATACAGAAGGTTGGATAAGCAGCCCTGGAGTTAGCTATTCTTATAAAAAGACTTATTCCAGTAAAGACCGTATTGAATTAACGGCTGGTGTATCCGCTCAATATGCTTCTTCTGAATATCATAATTACCTTTACGGCGTCCCTCTCCAGTATGCATCGAATGAACGACCTTTCTATCAATCCACAGAAGGGTTTTCTGGTGTGAACTATACCGTTGGTTTAAGTTATCACTTTGACAATTTTTGGCTTGGGGCTTTTTGGCATGGCTTTGACCTAAGCCAAGCAGTGTATAAAGACAGTCCTTTAATTGATAATCAGTTTAGCCATACTTATGGCTTAACAATTACCTGGAATTTCTTACAGTCTAAAGACAGGGTTTACGGGTATGAATAATGGCGCATAAATTCATTTTGGGTCTGGGCATAGCAGCGATGTTATTTGCCTTGTTCTATTGGGGCGGTGCGGAAATTAAACTCCTCATAGAGTCATTTACCTTTATCTTGTTAACACTGTTACTGACTTTATTTGGTTGGAGTCTGCTTAAAGATAAAACTCCTATAATCACAAGATATGCGCTTTTAATCGGTGCGGAAGATACCTTTGCAGAACGCCGGTACACCAGAATAGTGACCTGGGTTTGGCTAGTTTTTTTATTAAGCCTGTGGTTATTGAAATTAAACTCGTTATTTTTTCATTTAACGTTTATATCGTTGAGTTATATCGCAGTGCTTTTCTACCTAGGAAGTGTGATTTTATTTATTGGCGAATTTTACATCCGGCAAATCTTCTTACCTCATCATAGAGGCAGCTCTTTACTCGTGTTTTTATACCGACTTTCAACAATACCACTGAAACAAATCTGGCAATTCGATCAAGATAAGATAAACACCAAATAAACATCAAGTAAAAAGCCATTAAGATTTACGTTATCCAAGGCTTACTTAAGCTAAGGTTTACTTTAATTTAGCTTCTAAAAGTGTGTGGCCCTTGCCAATATTTTCTACGGTATGACAAACTGTTAAACCCGCCTCTTCCATAAAGCCCAGCATATCTGACAAACGATACATACGACTGGTACCGTTGGCCAAGGCGGTGAAATACAATGAGGTATTTACCACACAGAATGCCGCCTCTTCAAAACGTTGATTATCCCAATAGGTTTCCAGTACAAAGAGTCTGCTATCCACTGACATCGCTTGGGCGGCACGTTTTAATATGGCAATAATATCCTCATCCCCAAAACAATCTAAAAACTGGCTCATCCAAATAACATCATAACCTAAAGGTAAAGCCTGAGAATGGTCGAGCATATTGGTGGGAATGGTATCGATTCTCGCTTGCAACCCTGCTTGCATAATATGCGTTTTGGCAACGGCTAACTGTTCAGGCAAATCAACAATCGTGATATTCACATCGTCATTATAGTTAGCTGCTGTCATTGAAAACTTACCGGTATTTCCGCCAATATCCATGAGCTTTTTTGGCGAACTTTTAAAAACATGAGGTAAAGCAATTGGAAAGGCATTATCTGAATAATAGTGATCGAACTCAAACCAACTGGTTTTAGCTGGCTCAGGTAAAGCCGTTAATGCAGGGTAGATCGTCGGCCAATCACCAAAGGTTTTATTTAACCCAACCGGTGTCGCTGAATCAATCGACTCTTCTAAATAGAACATCCCCAAATAATTCACATCATGGTTATAGTTCATATTAATTTGCGTCATTTCATCGTATAAAAACATCTGCCCCGTTTTGGTGACAAAATATTTCTCTTCCTCAAATGAAACCACCCCAACACTCAAACAAGATTCCAAAACCACACGCACGCCATAGAGTCTCATATCAACCTTTTCGGCCACTTGTTTTGGTGTCAGCCCTTCTGGCGTATCCGAAAGAAGTTGTAACAAACCTCTCTTCCAGGCAATTCTGACAGCCTGAAACGTCATAGGCGAAAACGCTATCTTTTGTGCTTCATACATTGCTTGTTGTGCGCTTAGTTTTGGGAATTTAAATGGAAACTTCATTGGGATGTTATCTTGTTTTGTACTAAAATTGGCGTACATTATAGATTAAAAATATTCACGGAAATGTCGATTTATGTTCATTTTAGGCTCTTCTTTAGTTTCGTCATTAGGCCAAAATAAAGAAGCACACATCCAAGCATTAAAAGCTGGCACAACAGGATTATCAAATCAAACGGATTTTCATAAAAGAATCCCAGGTATCAATACCTTCTTGGGTGTTGTAAACGATCTTGAAAATATACAACTCCCCGAATCTCTGAAAATGTACACTTGTCGAAATAATCAATTAGCTTGGCAAGCCCTGCAAGAGAATGGCTTTTTATCACAAGTAAATCAACTGGTTAAAAAACATGGCCGTCATCGCATTGGCTTAGTGGTTGGTACTAGTACCTCTGGCATAGCGGCAACTGAACATGTGTTTAGAAATGAATTAGAGTCCGCTGAATATGATTACCAGACGACTCAACAAATGGACTCGCTTGCTCAATTTTGCAGTCAAGCATTAGAGATAGAAGGTCCAAGTTTTGCCATATCTACCGCGTGCTCATCAAGCGCCAAAGTCTTTGAAGTGGCACAACGTTGGCTAAATGCAGATATTGTCGATGCCGTTGTGGTTGGCGGGGTCGATACTTTATGCTTGACGACACTACACGGCTTTAATGCGTTAGGTTTGGTCAGTGAACAGATTTGTAAACCACTAGATCAAGAGAGAAATGGCATTAATATAGGTGAAGCTGGTGGTTTCATGCTGTTAAGCAACACCCAATCTTTAGAAGAATCAGCAAGCCCTCTGATTAAAATTATGGGGGTTGGCGAAAGTAGTGACGCTTACCATATTTCAACCCCTCACCCAGAAGGAGAAGGAGCACAATTAGCGATGTTGGCCGCCATGCAACAAGCCAAAATCAGCATGCAAGATATTGATTATATTAATTTGCACGGCACGGCGACACCCAGCAATGATCTCTCCGAGATATCGGCTGTTGCCCACCTATCGAAAGAAGCCTCTCCAACGTGGGTAAGCTCTACCAAAGGTTTTACTGGCCACACATTAGGTGCGGCCGGGATTACAGAAATCATTTTTTGCCAATGGCTGTTAGAAGAGCAATTTGTACCAGCAAACTTGAATTTAAGCCATTTAGACCCTCAATTAACTGAAAAGCTACAACACTCCACGGTGAATATCCCCTTTGACAGCTTGCAACTTACAGAAACTAATCAGAAGCTACAATATGTCATGAGCAACTCCTTTGGATTTGGCGGTAATAACGCCTCAGTGATTTTAAAAATGGAGTCCGTGTAATGAAAGCTCAAATACTCAGTATTGGCCTAACGGCACCAGGCCTGGTAAGTTTTGAAAACTTTAAATCGATGATGTTACAAAACCGATCGCCCGACACTTCAGAAGCGATAGAAAAGTACAGTCCAAGCTTTCTGCCACCCAATGAACGTCGTCGCACTACCGCCACCATTAAGCTGGCATTAAAAACCGCTGAAGAAGCACTCTCTCATTTTCAACAGCGTTATCCGCAAGCAGACAGCAAATTGCCCGTTCTATTTGTCAGTAAAGATGGCGATACCCTCATCTCCGCCAGAATGTGCCAGGAAGTTGGTGAAGAAGAGCCGATGATATCGCCAACACAATTCCATAATTCGGTACATAACGCACCAGCAGGTTACTGGATGATTGGTCAAAAAAACCAATCACCTGCAAGTGCTATTTCAGTAGGCCAGTTTGCAATAGCAAATGGTCTATTAGAAGCAACATTGCAATCTCAAACGTATGCAAAGCCAGTTTTATTGGTCATTTATGATTTGCCGTTAGATGATTTAATTCCAGCGGATGCTTCACAAAATGCCGCTCTTCCATTTGCTTTTTCAATGATTTTAGATGCCAGTGATTCAAACCAAGAAAGTGACTACCCTGCTCTTAACCTTTCATTCACACAACAGGCTCCAAGACCCACTTCTTCTAATAACCCCTATTCAGGTTTACCTGCTGCCGAAGCCTATCCGCTTTTACAATCCTTGGTGTTATTTGAGTCGAACGGAGAAAATTCAGAAATCCATTTTCCGTTAAATCGAAATAACTTTATTAAGGTTGCTCTAACGTGACCGCAACAGCTATTCTGACCAAGCCAGATATTGAAGCGATGATTCCTCATGCTGGCGGCATGTGTTTATTGGAGCAAGTTATCTCTTTTTCCGATGAAGCGATTGTTTGCCGAACAAAGTCGCACCTCAATGCAGATAATCCGTTAAAGACAGATGGCAAACTCTCAAAAATGCATTTAATTGAATATGGTGCCCAAGCCATAGCGGTACATGGTGGCTTACTGGAACGGGATTCAGATAATAACGAGCCTAAGTTAGGGTATATTGCCACGGTAAAAGCCGTTAAATGGGGCGAGTTTGATCCACTCACGGAGTTTTTGGAGATTGCAGCAAATTCGGTAATGCGTGACGAAACCAGTAAACTCTACGAGTTTTTTATTACCGACGCTCAGTTAAGAAACATTTGCTCTGCCAGAGTCATGGTGATACATCCCAATTCAGATTAAAAATTCAGATTCAATAGGCAAAATATGACAGAAAAATCGAGAATAAAGGCACTCGTCACTGGAGGCAGTGGCGATATAGGCGCAACCATCGCAAACCAACTTGCTATGGATGGTTATGAAGTTTGGATTCATGCCAACTCACAACTGAATAAAGCCGAATTACTCGCTGAAAAAATCAATAATCAAGGTGGATTAGCCCATCCCATTTGCTTCGATTTAACGGATATTAATGCTGTAGAGGCTGGCATTGAAAAAATATTAGCTACAGGGCCTGTGCAAATATTAATCAATAATGCTGGCATTCATGATGATGCCGTCATGGCAGGAATGACCCACCAACAGTGGCAAAAAGTCATTGCGGTTTCACTGGATGGTTTTTTCAATGTCACCCAACCGTTATTACTTCCCATGATTAGAACTCGCTGGGGTCGTGTGATTAATATCGCTTCGGTAGCGGGCGTAATGGGAAATCGTGGCCAAACCAATTATGCCGCAGCAAAAGCGGGATTAATTGGGGCAAGTAAGTCGCTGGCACTCGAATTGGCCTCACGTAAAATTACGGTAAATGTAGTTGCACCAGGTGTCATTGAGGGTGAGATGGCAAATTCGAGCTTTCCCCCAGAAAGATTAAACCAAGTCGTGCCAATGCAAAGAGCAGGAAAACCTCAAGAAGTCGCCGATTTAGTCAGCTTTTTAGCCTCGGATAAAGCGAGCTATATTACAGGACAAACCTTTTCAATCAATGGAGGAATGATATAAAAACGTACATTTACAGTAAAATCACTTATAATAAGTTGCTTGTAAATTTATTTTTTTGAACTTAACCAAAGAGTATGTTTAATGCTAAAAATCAACTTGAAAAACTATCAATTAACCTTAATTTTATTATCCACTTCTTTTTTGGTTGCATGCGGGGGGAATCAAGTCCAACCAACTAATACAGCTGCATCTGCACTACCAATGAATGAAAAAATCACTTCCATTTCATTGCCGCAAATTGCTTTCGTTAAAAGCGGGCCAGACATCAATCATAAAGCGGTTACAGAATGTAACTTACCAGCCAAGTTTTCAGTCTTATTTAAAAAACAAGCTGAAGATAAAGGAATTTCTGTTAAGGTTCTTTCAGAGGAAAACTCTAATGTTAATGGTTATTATCTAAAAACAGAATTTACTCATATACATAACGGTGGAAATGCATTTATTGGGCATAGAAAATATACTCAAATGCAGTTAATTTTATTTAAAGATGGGAAGCCGGTTTCTCAAGGTATCTTTGGACGTACTTCTGGAGGTGGTATGTTTGCAGGCTTTAAAGGGTCTTGTTCAGTTCTTGGTAGAACCGTTGAAGCTAATGCGGAAGATGCCGTTAAATGGTTAGAAAATCCAGTCAACAATTCTTATCATGGTGATAGTTAAAAGCCCATAAAGTGTACCTAACTTCGAGCAATCAGAAATCAGGAATTAATTGGGATGGCATATTAATGCTATCCCTTTCTTTTATCTGGGCTGCAATATTGCTAGGTTTGCCTTTAATATGGCAGTTTTATCAAGCCTACAAAGTCGCCTCTAAAACAGTCATTCCTAAAGAAACCATTGGCACCTGGATTATATTCGGAAAAAAACTTCAACAGAATCAAATAGATTTAGAATATAAACAGCGGATAATTGCTGCCTACCAAGCTTTAGAAAACCTCCACCCTAAGACCTTAATCTTTCAGGGAGGATTCACACATACAAATACAGTCAGTGAAGCACAAGCAGGCTTAAAATACTTCAATTCACTATTCACAGAAGCCCGTCTCTGCCAAAAGAAAAACGTTAATATCCTAGTAGAAGACAAGTCGAGAAACACTTTAGAAAACTTAAAACAGACTCGAAAACTGTTACTTGAACAACAAGTACCATTAGAGGTGGTCGTTATATCAAACCGTTACCACTTGTTACGCTGTTCAATCATCGCCAAAAACCTAGGGTTCACAAGCACTTTTTTACCTGCAGAAACAACTTATCAGCTTAACCTCAGTCAGTTATATAAATTATCTTTAGAAGCCTTATTTTTAAACTGGTACCATACTGGTTTATTTATCAGCAAAATTCTAAATAACCAAAGAATGCTCAATAAAGTTTTATAAGCCTAACGAATAAACACCTGCAAAGGATGCCCAATTTAGATGAATGATAGAAATCAATTTGCAATAGTAATCCCCGCTTACAATGAAACCTTAACCATCACCCAGGTCATCACCGAAGCATTAAAACAGTCAAAAATTGTGATTGTGGTAAATGATGCATCGCAGGATGATACCGCTGAATTGGTGAAAAAAACCGATGCTATTTTAGTGGATTTACCTGTTAATGGTGGTAAAGCAAAAGCACTACAAGCCGGGTTTGAGAAAGCGTTATCATTTGGGGTTGAAGCGGTTATAACGCTGGATGGAGATGCACAACATAATCCTGCAGATATTCCAAAACTGCTCGCTTATTTTGCCAAAAATCCAAACGATTTATGTGTGGCATCGAGATTAAAAGATCGACAAAATGCGCCACGATCAAGACGTATTGCAAATAGTATTGCTGACTTTTGGGTTAGCTGGGCGGCGGGTAAACCCATTGCGGATAGTCAGTCTGGTTTTCGCCTCTATCCTTCCAGCCTGCTCAAATTACTAAAACGGCCTTATGAGAATAAATCAGGCTTTGTCTTTGAGAGTGAAGTGTTGATTGACTCGGCTCACTTAGGTTACGGTTTTGCCTTTATTCCTATCGATACCATCTATGCCGAGAATCGAAGAGCAAGCCACTTTAGAGCGGGGTTTGATATCACTCAAATCACCTTAATGGTCGCAAAAAAATTATTAAAAAAAGGCATGAACTTACCAGGCCTGGTTAGATCATTAACCCAATCACCTAATATCATTCAAGATTAGCGTTACTATCTCAATGTATCTCAAAAATCGTTTTTTACAGCCAATCTTTTAGACATAAAAAACGACAAACTGTAAACCCAAAAAACGCCAATAAGCACCGTTAAGCCAATCGCGTGAAGTAACGCTAATTGGCTTAAACTTAATATACTAAACGAACCTACCGTAGTAAAAAACGCAACGAGCACTGAACGACTCCATTCATTACCATCTTCTTTCTGCACAGCTCCTTCAAAAAACAGTAAAGCATAATCAATTCCAATCGCCGCAACCAGCATTAGGCTCATTAAATGGAAGATACTCAGTGATATATTCAGTAATGCAAATGTCGCAAATGTAAAACCAATGGCCATTAAAACTGGCGCTAAAACCGTTAATATTGGTCTGATATTTCGGTATTTCAACCAAAGACTCAAGACAATCACGGCAATAATAAAAATGAGTATTTGAAATAGCCTGGTGCGAATCTCTGAAATTTGCTGGGCCACCAAGCTTCGTTGATTGAAATAAATCAGGCCAAAATTACTCTGTTGTGTCACAAAATCCTGGATAGCTTGGTCAGATGACACTCCAGAAAGATTAATCACACCAATCATTTGATTAGATATAGGCAATGCTAACTGTTTGGCTAACTGTGCCGAAGTCCCTGCCGAATCGATAAACTGATCATACGTCAACAAAGGCAAGTTTTTGCTCTGCTCTACGCTATTTACAAAGACTTGAAAATGTTTACTTTTAAACCCAGTCCCTTCAACAGCTTGGCTTAAGTCCGTTATAAGCGACTTTGATTCAGGTACATTTTGTTGGCGGTGAGCTTGCTCAACTTGGCTAGGAAGAATCTGAGAAAGCATTTGAAACTGTGTTATTGCACCTGATTTTTTTAACGTATTTAACTCAGCCAATAAGCTTTCTTCTTTTTGTAAAAGTGACTCAATATTAGCGGCGGGTAAAAGCAGTTTTTTTCCGACTTCCTGGTAGTTAAATAGTGCTCTTAATTGCTTATCTGTAGAAATTAATTCTTTAGACACTGGGCTTAAACTGGCAATATCATCCTGCCATTGAATTGGTTTGAGATAAAAAATGGCTGCCATAATGACCAGGCCTGGTAACAAATAAAAAATAACATTAGGGTGGCTACGGATTGTGTCATTAGCGGTTGTTTTTAGGTTAATTGAGTCATCAAGCTTTTTCTGCTCTTCAAACTTATAAAACTCAGCCAAATACGGCCTAAGAACATAAGTCACTAATAACGCGGATAACAGTCCGCTTGAAGCAAATATCGCAATTTGCTGCAAACCTTCAATATCTGTCCACCATAACATTAAGAATCCAAACGCACTGGTTAATGCCCCCAAACGAATGGTTGGCCATAATCTTAATACCACGGTAATTTTTCTCGATTGATATGCGGAGATGGTGTGAATAGGGTAATCAATTGCGACACCTAATAAAATAGCACCGAGAGCCAAGGTAATCATCTGCATATGACCAAAAAAGCTAATTGTGCTTAAGACGCCCACTAAAAACGCAACCACCAAAGGTAAGCTACTATAAAAAATAAGTTGAGTTGAGCGAAAGGCCACAAAAAGAGCTAAAAACACCATAACAACCGCTAAACTCGTTATCCAGTTAACTGCCTGTTTAATTTGCTGTTCGGCTTGCAAAGCGACCCAGTCAGAGCCAGACAGCTGAAAATTATCTTTACCTAAAATAGAGACCAGTTTTTCATCAATATCAGTGAGGGCTTGCGGGTCTTTTTCGCTATTAATCAATAATAATGCACGGTTATTTTCAGCATTGACCCATACACCGTTTTCTTTAGCTAGCTGCGAAGTGGGTTTTAACTGGTTTTGATAGATTCCCCACTGAAAAGTAGGATCATCTAACAACCAGTGTTTATCCAACACAAAGCCTAATTGGTACTCTTGCCATCTTTTTTTGATATTAGGTTTCAGCTCTGAAGATTCAAACTGGGTGAGTAAATAACGATAAGGATAAAGTTTAGGGGTTGATTTATCTTGTAGTGGGCTCTGAAAAGTTTCAGAGCCATTTAAAACTTGTTTTACACCTGGCAAAATTAATAATTGAGATTTAACAGCCTGGCTCAGCTCATTTAACTTTTGTTGAGAAGTCTCTGGGTTAATGGCGAGCATTAACCAACTCGTCTCCTGAGTTTCGGCCAATCGGTTTTTTAGGTACTGTGACTCAATACTCTGTTGGTTTGGAAAAAATTGACTGATATTGTTTTGAAACGGGGATTTATTAAAATAAAACGTCCATCCTGCCCACAGAAATATGACAATAAAAACCCAGATTAATGGCTGAATATGGGTAAGGCGATTTATCATTTTAGATTTGTCATTTTAGTAACGTAGGATTGGTTGGCAGAGCTTGTAATGAAAGCTTACGCCAATCGCCAGAAACCTGGGTAAACAGAATCGATTGTATTTCGGTCTTGTCGCCCATTAACAATACTTCTTGGATCTGGCTTTTTATCTGATTAATTGGAATCAATCGGAGTTTCCAATGACTATTTTCTTGAGCCAAAAATACGAGTTTAAAGTCTTTTTTTATCAGAGCAAGCTTACCATTAAGAATATTCAGAAAAGTCCTTGAGAATAGAGTAATCTCAGGAGAATTCTCAACAGACAACTCTAATTTACGATTGGGAAAATCAATCTTAACTATATTTTCAGAAAACGTTATTTTGCCATCAAACGGCATCTTATAATGCTGTTCAAGAAAATCGGGTGCACGATAACGCATCACACCCGATTTATGCTGTGAAATCTCAAGCAGAGGGTCAAACTGCTCTTCAGTAAAACCTTTTTCTGCCCTTTCAACCTGACTCCAAGCCTTGAATAAAGAAGATACATCCATCTGACTAGAAAAGGCTAACACTGGAAAACACAGGCTAAGTAGAACGATGGTGTTAACAACGAGCAGGTTAAGCTTCATCACTAGCTTCAATCCAATAAGGGTAAAAGTTAAACCAGTTATAGGGGGATTTTTTACACTGTAAAGCCAATGCATCGGCAAAAGTTTGTGCAATCATTTGTACCGTATCATCATGATTTGGTTTCATTTTTATGTATTCAACATAATAACGGTTCCCCCCCTCGTACCGAGAAAAGAAAAAATTAGCGGGAAAAGGATAACGCTTTACCATCTCGAAAATACCCGCTGGTAGCGAAATCTTATCACCTAAAAAATCAACCAACAACGTCTTGCTATCCGCTATCGGCCTATCTGCAAGTAATGCAATGGAAATACCCGACTTCAAATTTTCGTAAATTTCAAACGTCGTTTCCAACCCCTTATATGGAATGACATTTTCATAAAATTCAGGATTCAGTTGTTTCATCAAATTAACAACGGTTTGATTATGATCAAGCTTAATAACGGGCTTTATTTCATAATGTTTATCCATCGCTTGAGTTTTAAGAGCATCCACACTGCCAAAGTGACCACTTAAAAAAAACTGTCCGGGATTTTTAACAAATGAATCAATGACCTCTTGTCGATGATGGTAGCTAATGGAGAATAAATCATATTTACCCGTTAAAAAATAAACCCTATCCAACAAAACCGCAGCGAACCAAAAAAAATGTTTATAAACATGAAAAATGCTCGGTTTTACTGGCAAAACCTGAGATAAATAATGTCTTGAAACTTGGCGTTTTTTTGGAGCAATCAATACATAAAACAACACAATAGGATAAAGCAACAAACGTATGCTCCAACGTGGCAGTTTAATCGCTAGATTAATAATTAATCCAAGCCAAAAACCATTGGACATCTCTTTCTCTTGCTGCCAATTTGAGTTCTGCTTATCCATCTTTATGCTCTGCACATTTGATTTTGCCAGTGACTTTTTTTTGGCCAGAAGCAACATCAAATAAATTAAAAGATAGCGTTTTATGCTCATATAATCGGTTTAGGTCTATTTCAACCTCAATCACCTGTTCTGGAAGTGTCGGAGATAAAAATTTTACTTGAATTAACTCAATGACTTCCCAGCCAGCCAGGTGTTTACCAAGCATAGACTCAAGCTGTTCCAGCAAAACGACTCCGGGTACGATTGAATTACCTGGAAAATGTCCCGGCAGACTGGGATGATTTGCAGAAATTTTAAATGAATCAACTTTTTTCATAACCACTCATTAACACAACTCATTAACATGCCAAAAAACTAGCGAGGTAACATTTCAAACAAATCACTATATAAAACCTTACCTAACTCATTTCTAGGAAGGCGCGGTATATAAAAAATCGACCTGGGTAAAAAAGTGGGATCAATACTTTTTCTAAGCTCAGCCAGAATAGCCGATTTGGGTAATTTGGATACAACAAAAACCGCCAATCGCTCAGAAGTTTTACACTGAATAAAGACCCCTTCAACAATACCAGAAATCGCTTGTAAATGAGCATTGATTTCCGAAAGGGAAGCTCTTTTACCAGCTACCTTAACCAGATCTGTACTGCGCTTTCCGAGTCTAAATCTAATTTCATCCAAATGTTCTATTTGATCATTTAACGCTTGAAAACTATCCAAGCCTTTTGTTTTTACCAAAACATCCCCATCTTGGGTTTTGGTAAACTCCACGCCTGAATAACTCTGCCAAACGTCTGTTTGAGTAGTTTGTCTTGAGGCTATCGATGCGGTTTCTGTACTCCCATATACCTCAAAAACACTGACATTCATTACACATTCAGTTTGTACCGCTAACTCTTTGGTTAAGGGAGCAGTTGCTGACAGTAGTCGGGTCAGATTATTCGGCCACTCTGCTGAAGAAGAGACGAGGTTTTTTATATGTAATGGCGTTGATACAAGAAAACTTGGTTGCTCGTTATTGGCATTTAAAGCGTGAACAACCTCTTCTGGAAACATCGGTTTGTTAAACCAAATAGACGCTCTTGAGAACAGTGGCCAAAATATTGAAGTTTCAAGGCCAAACATATGTTGTGAAGGAACCGTTGTCACCATATAACAAGGTTTCATAAGAGTGAATCGTTCTATCGCTAACTCAGCAGAACCCATCATATTACGCCAAGTTTTAATGACTTTTTTGGGCAGGCCTGTCGAACCAGAAGTATAGAGCCAAATCTCTGAATCTTGTATGCTCTCCAACGTATCGCTTAACCACTGGTCATTAATCTCGATATTTGAATGTTTCACACCCTGAATAATTTTATCAATCTCAATCGACTGAATTTGATTCTGACCTTCTAAAGAATCGGGTAAATCATTACTGAGAACGATAAGATCGGGCATATCGACTTTTAGATTAGATAAGGTTTTGTCCGCCAAATTAGGCGGTAAAACAACCCGGCCTTTTTGCATTGCAATGGCTAATAGTGCGATAAGAAAATGGTGTCGTTGCTGATATAGCAACAATAAAGAAAAGTTTGAATTATGACTTTTATCGAAAAGAAGTTTGCGGAATTGCTCCGCAGCTAAAAACACTTCTTTTCGAGTTAAACCATTCTCTGCATTTTCATGAAGTATAAATGGTTCTGACAACCAGGCCTGGTAAAGACCAGTCTGACATTGACTTGATAGATAAGGTAAGAGCATTATTGAAAATAATCAGCTCTTTTTATTTTTTTGAACGTAATCCGTTAATGAAGCAACCGATGAAAAAATCTCATTAACATTTTCATCTCCAGCACCGATTTTAACGCCATACTTTTTACTCAATTCCAAAGAAATTTCAAGCGCATCAATTGAGTCTAACCCTAATCCATTGGTAAAAATTGGATCATCTGGATTAATTTCTTCAGCCTCAATATCCTCTAGATTCACGGCCTCAATAATAAGTTCTGCAATTTCTAGTTGTTCTGGTGTTAAAGCTGACATAATTTTATTCCTAATATATTTTATATATTTCAATATTTTCAAAGGTGCGCATTATACTAAAAAATAGTATAACTACGCATAAAAAACCCATATATACAAACCATAATCTTTCATTTAAAACCGAATGATTCAAAATTATTTTTGATAGGGTTTTTGAAACCAATCTTTGGATTCTAAGTTAATGGTTTTAATATCTTTATCCGTTACATTTTGTAGTTGTTTAACATAAACCTCTACAATACCAGGCTTTTTAATAAATGTCCCTTTTGGCCAAAACTCCCCTGCATTATGCGCCACTAAATAAACAGGTACCTTCTCTTGTTTTGCTAAAATTGCACCACCTGAATTAATTTCACTCAGCTCTCTAGGTTTAATACGAGTACCACCAGGAAATATCACAACCCAAAAATCATTAATTAATGCTTTATGCCCCTCTTTTTTTACTTTTTTAATCGCTTCTAACGTCTTATTTCGATCAATCAATATTGACTCAATAATCACCAAAATCAAACCAAAAAAAGGGATTCTTCTCAGCTCTTTTTTAACAACATTAACTTGAAAGGGAAAAATTGAATGAAATGCCAAGGCCTCCCAAGTCGATTCATGCCTAGACAAAATAATACTTGCCTGCTCATCGACAAGATCACCCTCATAATGAACAATATGCTTAATATTACAGGTTATTTTTAGCCAAAACAGGCTTAAGCGCACACCTAGACGCATAAACTGTAAACGTCTTTTCAAAGGTAACACCTGAAGCATTAAACCGACTATCGAAAATACAACGATAATCGAATAATGCCCCAAATAAAAAAGTAATGATCTTATAGCCAGTAACATGCGATTTTAATATATGAGATTTATTGAAATATAAATTGAATTTGGGGCATTATAAAGAAGTAAAAGTCTTTATATAAACAATTAGCCAAATCAATTGATAAATCTCTTTATTCACTCAATGTCTAATCTAGTAACGCTTCGGCTTTACGTTATTTCCGATCACTTTTGCTATTCACATTATTTCGAAAAACTAAACAGGTCTCTTGGATTTAAAGCGGTACGAACCAATAGTTTTTGGGTGTTTCTTTGGGTGTCTCAACACAAGGTTAAAATCGAAAAATTAGATTAGTTTTACTTTGTAAAAACCGATATTGGGAGTGGTTAGGGGAATTTAAGAAAGAAAAATCGTTATTAATTTTCAAACAAATTAACAACAATATCCAAATCAAGCCGTTTCACCAATAACAATTAAAACGCTAACATATAGGTTTTAACCATTTTGAAGGTTACGTTTTATTTCATCTATCGAAGTCAGGTATGGTTGTGGCTGACCTATGTAAAAACCTTGTGCGTACTCCACGCCAAGCTCAAGCAGTTTTTGACAACTCAACTCATCACCCACAAATTCTGCGATGGTTTGCATTCCAAATGCATTCACCATTTTGGAGACACTTTCTACAAAGACCTGGTCTTCTGGTACATTTAGAAGGTCTTTTACATAAGAACCATCCAGTTTTACAAAGCTTAGCGGCATTTTCTTCAAATAACTGAAAGATGAAAAACCAATACCAAAATCGTCCAATGCTATGGCGACGCCCAGCTCGTCAACCTTTTCCAAGTTTTTGAGCACTTGTTCGAAGTTATCAATATAAGAAGTTTCGGTAAGTTCAATCAGCAGATGAGTTGCAGGTACACCACTATCGATTAACGCCTGTTTTAAAACTTCCGGGAAGTCACTTGCCTGCAGTGATGGCGCAGAAATATTTACCGTAAACCTTAAATCTGGAATACTGTTTAAATGTAAAGCCAGCTGTTGTAAAGCATGCCCTAGAACCCACTTGTCGACATCTCGAATCAACCCCATTCTTTCGGCAGCGGGAATAAACGTTCCAGGGAACACCAAGTCACCGTTTTCATCAATCATTCTGACCAAAACTTCATAATGCGAAATCGTTTTATCACTGAGTTTAATGATGGGTTGGTAATAGAGTTGCATACGACTATCTTCAATCGCTTTTTTAAGACAGTAAATTAATCGACTATCTTCATGTAAGCTAGAAAAATCGTCCTCTTGCGGATTAAACAAGTGCCAGTAACCTAAACCTTTTTTCTTAGCTTGATACATGGCCAAATCCGCTTTAACAATCAGACTTTCTTCATCGCTGGCATGCTGCGGAAACATCGCTACCCCGGCACTCACCGTATAGGGAAGTTGTGAGCCATCGTCCAAGACGACATAACTGTTAAGCGCTTTGAGAAGTTTATCTAAAACCCCGCCGATAATGTCTTCAGTCACTCTACAAAAAATGATGGTAAATTCATCACCCGCTAAACGACTAATGTAATCGTTACTACGGGTGATTGTTTTTAAGGTATTGGCAATTTTAACCAACACCCGGTCACCGACTCCATGACCATGCAAGTCATTGATTTGTTTGAAATGATTTACATCGATAAACGCTAGAGCACCATTCGATTTTGAATTCAGTGCATGTTCCAGATTTTTTTGGAAATCACGACGGTTTCCTATTCCTGTCAGACTATCGTTATGAGCCAACCAATGCATTGAGTTTTCAGCATGTTTTCGTTCGGTTAAGTCAGCACCAATGGATAGGATAATATCATTACCTTCTTCATCTTCAACCAACGTATGACTCCAGGCGATATGGAGTGTATTGTTAAATCCATCCAGTAAATCGGTTTCATTGTGGAGGATATCGATATCATTGGCGAATAACTGATCACTTTCCCTTATAAACCGTTCTCTATCAGATGCTTCCGACAAAATTTGTAAATAATCACTGTAATCGGAATTGGTGCTCTCAATGAATTTTTTATTGGCTGAAATCACTTTTAAATGGCGATCTAGCGTAAGGATGAACATCGGAATACTATCAATTAGACGGTTCAGGAAAGACTTGGAGTGGGTAACCACTTTTACCTGTTCGTTTAATTCTCTATTTTTTTCGGTGATGAGTCGGTTCGCGGCCGTCAATTCTTGCGAATTTTGTTCAAGCGTATGCTCAAGGAATTTTCTTTCATTGGAGTATTCGTCATATGCATCAGACACTAAGCCCATCAGTTTGTGCATATCGGCAGAAAAATCATCTTTATTAGTTTGGGCCCCAAAAGCCTTCTTTAACTGCCTTGTTAGAAGTCTGTGCATTAAATATCTTCGTAAATAGTCGTTAAGGTCATTGTCTGGTTATGTAAAGAACAGGCACTTCCATCAATATTCATCGGTGAAATTTCGCCATAAGAGTAAAAACCGCATAACTGGACATTATTACCCAGAATCTCTTCAACGGCTTCAAGCTCCTCTTCGACCATTTGACCCATAATGATTTTACGGCCAACACAACTTACCACTAGGCCAAGAGCTTGTGAGTTATTCGCTTGTTCAACATTCTGTGCGGCAATACCGGCTCCATCAATCAATACGTCCAAGTCGGGTTTCATTAAACGCGCACGATAACCTTCCGGTACATTGCCTGCAAATGTAATGGATTTATCTTCTTCATTAATGGCAAGTAAGGTTCTAATAATTTCACTGTCATCGCCCTCTTTCTTGATACTGAGAGGAAAACGTAAACCGCTATTAGGCAAATCGGCCGCATAATCACCTAGATACTTTTTATATAAGTCCAATGCGGGTTGATTATCAATTTCATAAACAACGTTGCGGTCAGATTTCGTGATGTAACGCTCTGCACCGAACTCACTCCATCCTGCGTAACAACCATAACTGGTTTTTAAAGAATCGCCATAAAATCCTAAGATAGCAACTCGATTCTGTTTGGGCACATCGTTAGCCATCACCCAGGTTTCTTGAAAACGAGCACCATCGCCAGCTAACCCCCCTGTTACCGGAACGTCAGTCACCTTGTTAATGCATCCAACCAAATCTGAACCGTTCATTGTCAAGCCATCGGAAAGCACAAACAGTTGTTTAAGGTCAGGTTGATCTAATTCAGCAATCGCTTGAGTTACCTGCTCTTCCAAAACGTTTAAATCATAATTGTTTTGGAAATCAATGCTTACCAATTTGACACGTGCTTTTTTAAATTGAACCGCCAAAGCGATAATAGGGGATTGGCTGACCTCAACGCCCATTACATTTCCAGAGGAAGAACTGCCGATAATATCCGCATCCGGATAACATTCTCTTATCTTTTGATAATATTCGGGCTTTTTAAAGAAATCGGTATCACCAAATAAAAAGACTATTTGAGGGGAAAAGTTTTCTGATTGATGAGGTTGAAGAATTTGAAAGACGTTGTTTTTTAATTCTAGTGACTCTATTTCCAAACCGATTACTCCATTAAAATATATGACAATGCGATATATGATTCAGTGCGATTCCTTGAATTATAAAAGCATTATTAATTGCGGGTAATTAATCTTATTAATCAATGCCATAAAATTGCGCCAAATCAAGTGGATTTACTGGGTTTGCAACGAATGTAAGTCTTGCAATACTTCTCTTACATGTTGTTTCGGGTTTACGTCTCGGTAAATTTTAGCGATATGACCTTGCGGATTGATGATAAAACTGTGACGTTTGGCGTATTTGAATACCTTGAGATCCAATAAAGCGCCGTAACTTTTTGCCACTTTACCGCTTTCATCCGCAAGCAAATCAAAGGGCAATTTATGGTTTTCGGCAAATTCAGCATGACTTTTCTGACTATCCAAAGAGACACCCAGAACCACTGCGTCTTGAGCGATCAAACGATTAATATTATCCCTAAAACTACACGCTTCGGTAGTACAACCTGGCGTATCGTCTTTTGGATAAAAGTATAAAACCACCCACTTACCTCGGAAATGAAGTGACCCCCAAATGTTGGACACCAACTTTGGGGGTTTTTCATGTCCAAATACAATCGAGAATTTAAACTGGCGATTGCTAAGCAATGCCTTTCTCATGAATCCAGTCTGTCCATTTCCAAGCGACTCGGTATTCCAGATCGCTATATCCGTTACTGGACACAAGTCTATCGTTTCCATGGTCAAAATGCGTTTATCAAACGTAACACACCATACTCTTTTGAAGACAAATATCGTATCCTAAAACACATGCGTGAAAATCACTGGTCTATTAGTTATACCAGTATTGTCTATAACATGAGTTCTGCGGGTACGATTTCTACTTGGCTCACTCAATTCGAACGGTTCGGCCTTTCAGGCTTACAACCTAAAAAGCAGGGTAGAAAAATGAAAAAAAACCAAAAGCAAGAAACCATTAAACCAACCGAACAAATGAGCCTAGAAGAGTTACGAGAAGAACTCGAATACCGTCGAGCGGAGAATGCCTATTTAAAAAAGCTCGATGCCCTGCTTCAGGAAAAAGAACGCCAAAGCAAGAAAAAGCAGGGCTCATAGATAAGCTTAGAAAGTTCTATCCACTTAAACATCTTCTCAAGGCCGCAGGGCTTGCACGAAGTGTGTTTTATTACCATCAGGCGCGCAGTGCGCTGCCTGATCGTTATGCGGACGTTAAAAGAGCGATTCAACAACTCTTTAATGAACATAAAGGTCGTTATGGGTATCGACGCATGACCTATGCGTTAAGACGCTTAGGTCACTTTTTAAACAAGAAGGCCGTTCAACGTTTAATGCAAGAACTGAACTTGAAGTCATTCGTCAGGCCAAAGCGTTACCGATCCTATAGAGGTCAAGTAGGCCGAATTGCCGAGAATGTGCTTCAAAGAAACTTCCATGTTGATGCACCGGATAAAAAATGGGTCACCGATGTCACGGAGTTTAAAGTCGGAGAACAGCGTGTTTACCTATCCCCCGTGATTGATCTGTTTAACCAAGAAGTGATTAGTTATCGAGTGGCTAAGAGTGCACGGCTACCACTGGTGACCGACATGTTAAAAGAAGCAGTCAATAAGTTAACAGGTAAAGTCAAACCCATATTCCACAGTGATCAAGGTTGGCAGTATCAGCATAGTGATGTACAGAAGCTACTGAAAGAGAATGGATTAACTCAGAGCATGTCAAGAAAAGGGAACTGTTTAGATAATGCGGTTGCTGAGAACTTTTTTGGAATCCTAAAAACCGAGATGTATCATCGTAAGAAGTTCAATAGCGCTGAGCATCTAATGGAAGAAATTAAAGACTATATTGAGTATTACAATACAAAACGAATCAAGGTGAAACTAAAAGGCCTGACTCCGATAGAATATCGAAATCAGGCCTTAAGTGCCGTTTAACTAAAATGTCCAACTTTTTGGGGTCACTTCAAAATCTTTCAAAGATACGGTTTTTTCAGATTGATTTAAAAGACTAAAACCTGGAGCTATATCACCCTGTTTCAAATCATTAGCTGATACGGTACTAAAAAATCCAAACATAAAAACAAGACTTCCAACTTTAAAAACATTGCGCATTAGTGCATGTAATTTTTTCATAACACCTCTATTCTAAAACTTAGATTTCAACCCCTAAATGATCGAGCCAGTATGGTATCTCACCGCTTGGCTATGCCATATTCGTTTAAATAAACTTAAAGATGTGGCCACAGATTATTTGAACATATCCGCTTTTTAAAAATATGAAACAAACTTACCAGGCCTGGTAGCTTGGTCAAATCGGCATGCTATTGTTTTTTGAAGTATTTACGATTGCCTCGTTCATCAATCGCGCCGGCTAATCGCTCAATTCCATGAATATAAGCCGCCGTTCTCAATGAACATTGATGACGTAATGCCAAGTCATAGATGATATTGGACTCTTTCTGCATCACTTTTTGCAGTTTGGCCTTAACCTCCGCTTTTTCCCAATAAAGTCCAGAACGGTTTTGCACCCACTCAAAATAACTCACAATCACGCCACCTGAATTGGCCAAGACATCAGGAATGACATTAACGCCATTCGCTTCAAGCACTTCATCTGCTTGCGGTGTAACTGGACCATTGGCGATTTCCAAGATGGTTTTGGCTTTGATTTGATGGGCATTAAGCTGGCTCACCTGATTTTCTAAAGCGCCTAGAACCAACACATCCACATCTAAAGTCAGCAACTCTTCATTAGTGATCGTCTCATAGTCCAACATATTGCAAACCGTGCCATCGCAATATACCGATGCCAACTTACTTTCCTGTTGTTTATAGGTGTAAACATCTTCAACATTCAAGCCACTTGAGCTATAGATTGCCCCCTGGGAATCGGACAAGGCAACAATTCGATATCCCTCTTTTTTTGCTAAACGTGCAAAGTGATAACCGACATTACCGAAACCTTGCACAGCAATGGTGGTATCTGACTTTTGGCAACCTTGACGGCGAGCGTACTCATTCAAAGCATGTAAAGCGCCTTGACCGGTAGCGGATTCACGTCCTTCCGAGCCACCTAAATGAACCGGTTTACCGGTAATGACCGAAGGGACTTGGCGACGTGAAATAACACTGTATTCATCCGCCATCCAACCCATGATAGTACTATTGGTATAAACATCCGGTGCGGGAATATCACGGGTTTCACCTATGATGTCTGCAAAGGCGCGGATATAACCACGTGAAAGACGCTCCAACTCCAAACGCGAAAGTTCTTTAGGGTTAACCATCACACCGCCTTTAGCACCGCCGAACGGCAAGCCCGCCACCGCACACTTCACCGTCATCCAAAAACTTAATGAAGTCACCTCATCCAGATTGACCCTAGGATGATAACGAATTCCACCTTTTGTTGGCCCCCGAGTATCATCGTATTGCACACGATAACCAGTGAAGATTTTCAGTTCACCGTTATCCATTCGTACCGGAATACTGGCGATAATGGAACGTTTGGCCACCGATAGACGTTCAATCACCTCTTCATCAACATCAATGTATTTAAACACCGATGCCAACCGTTGTTTTGCTAACTCAAACATAATCGCGCCTTTGCTATTGTTTTGCTATCGTTCTTTGAGAATTATCCGTATAGCCTAGAGGGATTAGGCGACAAATGCAACGGTTTAGCAACCCTGCAAAGCATGACCGTAAACTTAATAGATTTGAATAAGACGTTATTTGAATAAGACGTTATGAAGAAACCTACTCTATAATAGAAGCAATTATCACCAATCCCGTTTCAACTCATTGTATATCAATATCTTATGACCCAAGCACCAGGCCTGCCCGTTCAGGGACTATTACCGAAAATTGAGCAAACCGTAGCAAACAACCTCAACACTATTCTCAAAGCAGAACCTGGTGCAGGTAAATCGACTTTGGTTCCGCTACACTTGTTGAAGAGCCACTGCCTCAATGGACAGAAAATCGTTTTGCTTGAACCTCGTCGCTTGGCGGCGCGCTCCCTAGCGGACTTTCTAGCCAAACAACTCAACGAACCTGTGGGGAAAACGGTGGGTTATCAAGTTCGCAACGACAAAAAAATTTCTAGCGACACCAGGCTTGAGGTTATCACCGAGGGAATCCTCATCCGTCGCTTGCAGCAAGACCCCGAATTAAACGGTACAGGCCTGGTGATTTTTGATGAATTTCATGAACGTTCCTTAGAGGCGGATTTGGCATTGGCGCTGTGTTTGGATAGCCAGACCGCTTTACGTGAAGATTTAAAACTATTGGTGATGTCCGCTACCTTAGAGACAGCAACCCTTAGTAAATTCTTAAATGATGCCCCCGTTATTGAATGTCCCGGCAGAAGCTTTCCGGTCGAATACCACTATTCATCACCCAACACTTCGACAAACAACCAGACCTGGCAAACAATCAAAACCGACCTTGTAAAAACCCTACAAGTAGCCATGCGAAATCATCCAGGTGATTGTTTGGTTTTTTTACCTGGCAAAGCGGAAATATCTCAAGCGACACAACTCTTTGAAGAGTCATCCCCACAACACCCTTACCGATTGATACCGCTGCACGGTGGCCTGTCACCACAACAGCAAAACCATGCCTTGCAAGCCGATAAAGAAGGCAAGCGCAAGATTATCTTTGCCACCAATATTGCCGAAACCAGCTTGACCATCGAAGGGATACATATCGTGGTAGACAGCGGATTGGTTCGCCAAGCCAGTTACGATGCCAGTAGCGGCATGACCCGTATGCTCACCCAAAAGATATCCAAAGCCTCGGCCAAACAACGTGCCGGGCGCGCGGGACGATTACAGCCAGGCCATGCATACCGACTATGGAGTGAATCCGAGCAGGCCTCACGTACCGAATTTGAACAAGAATCCATCCTTAACTCAGATTTAACCGATCTCTGTTTAGAAACCGCCATGTGGGGTGTAACGGAACCATTGAACATGCAATGGCTGACTCCCCCTCCCATAACTCACCTGAAAATAGCCCAACAGCTTCTGCAAACACTGGGGTTTTTGAACCCTAAAAATGCCATTACCGCGTTAGGTGAACAAGCCATGCAGCTCGGTGTTTCGGCACGTTTAGCCAAGTTATTGCTTTATCCCCAGCCTGATATTGCGATGCAAGAGAAACTTTGTGATATTGCGGCAATTTTAGGTGAACATGATCTATTAACACAAAGTTATAGCGCAAATTTACAAGACCGAATTCAGGTATTTCAAAGCTATAAAACACATCCTAAAAACAACCAACCAGGCCTGGTCAAGACTGCGGCCAAGGAAGCCTTGAGCAATAGCCGCAATTGGCGACAACGCCTAGTAAAACTGAATTCAACAAATACAGACAAGCCGACCTTTGCCCCAATCAGCCCTGCCCAAGCCATTGCTCTGGCCTATCCGGATAGAATCGCCAAACGTCGCGGACAGCAAGATAACCGCTATTTGATGAGTAACGGTAAAGGCACTTTTTTACCTGAACAAGACACGCTCATCCAGCATGAGTATTTGGTGGTTACCAATTTGGACGGGCAGAGGCGTGATGGCAAAATCTTCATGGCAATCCCCATTTCCCTAGCGGAAATCGAATCCCTTTTTGCAAAGCAGATCACCGAACATACAGAGGTTGAATTCAACCTCAAAAAACACAAGGTAGAGGGCATTCAAACCCAAAAGTTAGGCGCAATCACCCTTAAAAAACAACAGACCGATAAGCTGTCAAAACAACAAGTGCAAACCTGTATCATCGAACACCTAAAACAGACTAAACTTGCTGATTTACCTTTAAGTAAAACCAGCTTGGAATGGCTGAAACGAGTCAACTGGTTGGCACAATACCATAATGATTACCTAGGTTTTGGCAATGACGAGTTAGTCGCTGATTTTGATACTTGGTGCGCCCCCTATTTAACGAACTTAAGTCAATGGTCGGATTTGCATAAAATCGATTTACACTCTCTCCTTCAAGCCAGGTTGAGTTATGAAGCGACCCAAAACTTGTCCATTGAAGCCCCCAGCCATTACCAAGCCCCCTCCGGCAAACGGGTTGCCATTGACTATCAAATTGGCAAGCAACCCACCCTTTCCATTCAGCTTCAAGAACTATTTGGAGAGTTAAGCTCTCCTAAAATCGGTTTTGGCCAGGCTACACTCAGCTTTGAATTGTTGTCACCAGCCCGTCGTCCGATTCAAATCACCAGTGACTTAGGCAACTTCTGGCAAAACTCCTATTTGGAAATCGCCAAGGAGATGCGTGGTAAATACCCAAAACATCGCTGGCCCGAGAATCCTTTAGAAGAAAAAGCCGGTCGATCGTTGCAAATAAATCGTCAGCGAAAATAAATCATTTACATTAAGATAATGACCCATCAAGCAATAGAAACGAGATGAAGCAAAAATTGTCATGCCAACACCCTACGAAATCATTCGATTGGAAAGCGTCGATTCAACTAGCCGTTACTTAAAGGACTACGTGAGTGAGCACCTGCCCAATAAACCTATTTTTTGCACCACGCAAAACCAAACGGCTGGCTATGGCCAACAAAAACGCCAATGGATCACCAACGAAAAATCGGCTATTTTTTCTTTCGCTTTCCCGCTGGATAAAAACTACCAACTAACAGGCCTGGTAAGCCTGCATATTGCCGCCTTATTACACCAATGCCTTGTAGAACTCAGTGGTGACAAGCTATTTTTAAAATGGCCAAATGACATTTTCAATCAAAATGGCAAAGTCGCGGGAATGCTCATAGAACAGGTCATAAAAAAGGATTACCGAGCGTTCATTATTGGTATTGGCATTAATCGAAATTCAACCGAATTAAGTGAATTGATAAACACCTCGAGCAGCATGAGTGATTTTGACATCCTGGAGTTGTTTGAAATCTTTTACCAAAAGATTCAACAATCCCAATTGCAAAACTATACATTTGCAGAGCTTTCAGAATACTGGCAAACCAATGATTTATTTCTTATAAATGAACCCATCCGCCTCATCTCTAAAGAAAATGACGAACCGACGTCTTCTATTTCAGAAGAAGCCCCCTCTAACCTGGATTATGAATTAGGCGTTTACCTAGGTTTTAATGCTCATGGCCAAGCGATTGTCGATATCAACGGCCAACCAAAACTACTCTCCTCAGGACAAATCTCCATCAGAAAGTTTGTAGTATAAAATAGTGCACTAATGCACCACTTAAACACAACAAAACCAAATAAAAAACAATTCAGTACACAAAAATAACTCATCCTGTTGTTTTACAATCTATTTTATTAATGGCACATCTGTTGCTTATTACGTTTTAAAGAATTAGTAATACTAACATTTTAAAACGAGTCGATACTTATATGAGCAGCTTCAAAAACTGGGCAATACCAAGAACACCAGTTGATAAAAAATCAGCACACCTTTTGACTCTGGCGAGTTTTGCCATTCCAATACTCATCTGGTGTTTGGTAAGTTATGTACCTTTCATTTGGCATCCACAAGTAGAAATCACTCAATCAGGCGGGGTCAGCTACTTCAAAGAAGGTTCTTTAATCGATAAAGAGGTCTTTCAAACAGAAGTTGACAAGAAAATCAGCGAAAACCCGCAAATTGACATCACAGCCCTGCCGCAAGGAACACCATCCAACCCGGTCTACTTGCCTGCACCACATGAAGTGGTAACCGCTCTATACACCGCCTTTACAACACCGCCCAAACGTAATAGCGAACCCTGGTTACATGAAAGCCTGGCCCACTCTATTACAATTATTGCCTGGGGGTTCTTCTGGGCCATGCTTTTCGGCGTGCCCTTAGGAATATTAGCCGGAACCTATAATGCCGCCTCTCATTTAATCGAGCCTTTTACAGAGTTTTTCAGATACCTACCCGCCCCAGCATTTGGAGCCTTGGCCGTGGCAATAATGGGTATTTACGATGCCCCTAAAATCACCATTATCTTCATCGGAACCTTTTTCCAAATGGTACTAATTGTGGCCACCACCACACGTAAACTGAATATGGCGCTTATTGAAGCTTCTCTAACGTTAGGTTGCAAAGGCTTCCGTATGATTAGACGAGTTGTCTTACCTGGAATACTGCCCGACCTGTATCGCGACATGCGCATTCTGCTTGGCTGGGCATGGACTTATTTGATTGTGGCTGAACTCATCGGTACAAGTTCCGGTATCACTTGGTTCATCACCCAGCAAGCTCGCTACAAAAACTTTGATAATGTCTTTGCCGCTATCCTTATCATTGGCTTAATCGGCTTGATAACCGACATGGTCTTAGCACAAATCGGCAAACGATTATTCCCTTGGCATACAGGCAAATAGGAGAACCAGATGTTAAAGAACATTCACCCACTCGCAAATTGGTTCACTGATGAAATCAAAGACCGAAACTCTAGAATCTTGCAGCGTCCAAAAGCATTGACCATATCCGATCTCCACAAGACCTTTGAACACAAAGGTAAAAAGGTCAATGTCCTTAACGCCATCGACTTCACCGCTTATAAACGTGAATTTGTCTGCGTGGTTGGTCCATCCGGTTGTGGAAAATCGACCTTAGCCAGATTGATTGCGGGCCTGGAAACCCACGAAGTGGGGGCGATACATATTGAGGATAAATTAGTTGATGGACCAGGGCCGGATAGAGGCATGGTATTCCAAAGCTACTCGTTGTTTCCATGGATGACTGTCAAACAGAACGTCATGTTTGGCTTAACCGAATCCGGTATGTCAAAGAATTCTGCTGAAGCAGAAGCCTTTCAGTGGATTGATTTGGTGGGGCTGGAAAAATTTGCCAACGCCTACCCGCACCAACTTTCTGGCGGAATGAAACAACGTGTAGCGATTATTCGCGCTTTGGCCAATCAACCTAAAATCTTGTTAATGGATGAACCTTTCGCCGCATTAGACCCGCAAAACCGTTTGAAGATGCAGCGTTATCTATTGGAAATCTGGCAGAACATCGACATCACCATCTTCTTTATCACCCACGATTTAGATGAGGCAATCTACCTTGCCGACCGTATTTTAATTTTGGAAGCCAATCCTGGACGTGTTTTGGAAACCTTAAGTGTGCCATTACCTCGCCCACGAAAAGAGGACACCCTGCTCTCTCCAGAGTTTTTAGCGACGAAAGCCTATTTGGAAAAAATTGTTCACCCGCCACAAGCCGAGGTGGACATGGAAGACAAACTGAGCATGGTTCGCATGGTATCAGTCAATTCAGAAGTACCGGATATTTTTTAACATGACACAAAACAACAAACTTATTCGCACCAGTGCCTCTTTACCAGAAAATGTCATAGATGACCTAGATTATCTAATGCAAGCGCGAGGCTTTAGCAATCGTTCAGCCCTATTAGCCGATATCATCCGTAAAGAAGCCGCGGCATTTAGTCAGAACCATACCAACGAGATTATGGCGGGTACCTTAACCATGGTTTACGACCACTCTGTACCAGGGCTACAGCAAAGACTGATTCAGTTGAAACACCAATATGTGGCTGAGATTATTTCCAGCACTCAAATCCAACTAATGGACCAACATACTTTAGAAGTAAATTTGATGCAGGGTGCCGCTCAAGATTTGAAAAAGATCAGTGACGAGATGACGGCCAATCGTGGCGTTAAAAACGCCAATCTTTATCTCACCCAATCGGCACTCCCCCCTATTTACACCTCACCGATTCAATTCAGGAGAAAACCGAATGACCCATCCTAACAAATATAACGGTTTAATCTGGCAAGAAAGCCTACCTGGCGGAGCGCACTGGTCAGGAGTGATTCGCCGTGGCACAGTTCTTCGCCTTACAGACTTACAAGGCAACGCCAATGTCGCTATGCTCATCAACAACCTTGAGGTTAAAAATGAACGCTACAACATGCCTGATACCTTAAAAGCACAAAAAACCGCTTTTTTAACCACACCAAACATGTGTTTTAGCGACATGGGACGAGTCATGTGTTCCATTATCGCCGATAGCTGCGGCTGGCACGACACGATTGGTGGCTTATCAAATGCCACGATAGTACAGAAAAAATACGGACAGAAAAGCTATCAAGAAGCCCATAACGACTACTTCAAAAACGGTTACGACAGTTTGATCAATGAGTTAGGAAAATGGGGATTGAATGCCAGTGACATCATGCCGAACATCAATTGGTTCAGTAAGGTTCGCGTGGAAGACAATGGCTCGATGACCTTCGTTACCAACAACTCCAAAGCCGGCGACCATGTGGATTTGCGCTTTGAGATGGATTGCATCGTTAGCCTCTCAACCGCACAGCACCCAATGGATACCAACCCTGAATATAATCCGCAACCTATCGAATTAAGCGTATACAAGTCGTTACCGGTTACTCATGACGACCCTTGCCGTTTACACCGGGCGGAAAACCAACGTGCCTACTACAACACCAAAGTTTTTTATGGAGAAAACCCAAATGACTAAACCACAATTTGATGAAAGCAAAATCGTCTATCGTGAAGTGGTGGCGGCTGGAGACCCGTGGATGCATGAGGTCAAGGCTGGCCAAAAATTCCGTATTGTCGATTTAGAAGGTAACCAAGCGGTAGACACGCTATTCTATAATGCCAATGACCACTCTGAACGTTATTCCGCTACCGACACCATTCGTGAACAAGGCAACATCTATTTAACGACTGGCAGTGTATTGCAATCCAACTTATGCAACCCGATGTTAACCATCATCGACGACACCTGCGGACGCCATGACACCATCGGTGGTGCTTGCTCCGCAGAGAGCAACACAGTGCGATATGCCATTGAAAAACGTCATATGCACTCTTGTCGCGACTCCTTCTTGATGGCTTTGGGGTCAATGAAAACATCCTCATCAGAATCAGGTGCATGTAGCTGTAACCACGATAAGCCGATAACCAAAGACGACCTATCGAGCAATATCAACTTCTTTA
Source organism: Thiomicrorhabdus immobilis (assembly GCF_021654855.1). NCBI lineage: Bacteria > Pseudomonadati > Pseudomonadota > Gammaproteobacteria > Thiotrichales > Piscirickettsiaceae > Thiomicrorhabdus > Thiomicrorhabdus immobilis. The sequence goes on along the minus strand of NZ_AP024202.1, from coordinate 984,929 downwards.
TGAATGTGCCGGTTTCACCTGACGGCCACTTGGATTTTGATGATGGTATTTCTGCTCCAGGACGTTATGTAGAGATGCAAGCCCACATGGATGTCTTGGTTTTAGTTTCCAATTGCCCACAGCTCAACAATCCATGCAATGGCTATAACCCCACTCCGGTTGAGATGATAATCTGGGAATAAACTTTTAATTAATACTCATTTACTTAACACTCTTATTTGAAATTCTGTCTGTGATTACAGACCCCAAGTGGGACGACCCAGCTTGGCATACTCGATTCAGAACGGTCTGAAAAGGAAAAAATCATGTTTAACAAAGTACTCATCGCTAACCGCGGCGCGATTGCAATTCGTATTATCCGCACGCTTAAACGGATGAACATTCAATCTGTCGTGTTGGCCTCTGATGCCGACCGTGCTTCTTTGCATGTCCAGCAGGCTGATGAAGTGATTTTTTTACCGGGCAACGTGGCTACTGAAACCTACCTGAATGTCCCTCTCATTCTCTCTGAAGCGAAAAAACTCGGGGTTGAAGCCGTCCATCCCGGTTATGGATTCTTAAGTGAAAACACCGGGTTTGCCAATGACTGTGAAGCAGCCGGAATCCGTTTTATCGGCCCTGAACCTCAACACATCCGTGACTTTGGCTTAAAACACACCGCAAGGGATTTAGCCATTCAAGCAGGTGTTCCCCTACTACCAGGTTCAGGCTTATTAGACTCATTGGAACACGCCCAAACAGAAGCTGTGAAGATAGGTTACCCTGTTATGCTTAAAAGTACCGCAGGAGGTGGCGGTATCGGTATGCAAAAATGTGAAACCCCAGATGACTTGGAAGCGGCTTTTGAACAGGTTAAACGTTTAAGCCAAAACTCGTTTGGTCAGGCAGGACTATTTTTGGAAAAATTTGTGGTCAATGCTCGTCATATCGAAATTCAGATTTTCGGCGATGGCCAAGGTAATGTGGTTTCTTTTGGTGAACGTGACTGCTCTTTACAACGTCGAAATCAAAAAGTAGTCGAAGAAACTCCGGCTGTCGGCATCAGTCGCCAACAAATCACCGAGATGGAAAGCCATGCGGTGGCTCTGGGTAAAGTCGTCAACTATAAATCGGCGGGAACGGTTGAATACGTCTACGATGCCGACTGCAACGCTTATTATTTTTTAGAGGTGAATACACGCCTTCAAGTCGAGCATGGAATTACCGAATCGGTTCGCGGCATCGATTTGGTCGAATGGATGATCAAAGTCGCCTACAAGCCTAAACTACCATTAAGCGCACAACAAATCCCATCGGCCTCCGGACACTCAATTGAAGTGCGAGTTTACGCAGAAGATCCTTTCAAAAACTTCCTGCCAAGCAGCGGTAAATTAACAGGTTGGAACATGCCGTCGGATTGCCGAGTTGATACCTGGTGTGATCGCGGGGTGGAAGTCAGTTCATTTTATGACCCGATGATGGCAAAAATCATCGTTAAAGCCGACAATAGGAAAAATGCTGTCATAGCGTTGCAAAACGCCCTGGCGCAAGCAAGCATTGATGGATTTGAAACCAACTTAGCTTACCTTAAAGCGCTCAGCCATGCCCCGGAATTCCAACAAGGCACCGAACTCTATACCCAGTTTTTAAATAGCTTCAGCTATACCCCTAACACTGTCGAAGTCACCAATCCCGGAACACACTCAATGTTAGTGAGTTACCCTGGTCGAATTGGCTACTGGGACATTGGCGTTCCGCCTTCTGGCCCCATGGACGCGCTCTCCCACCGCCTAGCCAATCGCTGCTTACACAACCCTGAAGAGGCGGCAACCATTGAAATGACCGTATCGGGTATCAATTTGACGTTCGATACCGACACCCTCATCTGTATTACCGGCGCGGATATACAAGCTACACTTGATAATCAGCCTATTCCGCAATGGCAACCTATCCAGGTAAAAGCAGGTCAACAATTAAAATCCAAAGTGATCAAGGGCATTGGTCAACGCGCCTATTTGGCTGTATTGGGCGGTTTTGACGTACCCGACTACATGGGGAGCAAAACCACCTTCTCTTTAGGTAAGTTTGGTGGACACGGCGGCCGTTTGTTGCGTGCTGGTGACGTTTTGCGCCTTACTGAATGTCAAGACAATTCCATTCTCAAAGCCTTACCGAATCAAGTCATTCCTAAGCTTACAAATGAATATGAAATTGCGGTCATCTACGGCCCTCAGGGTAGCCCCGACTTCTTTACCGAAGATGATATTCAACGCTTTTTTACCGCTCAATGGGAAGTTCATTACAACTCTAGCCGTACCGGTATTCGTCTAATCGGTCCTAAACCGCAATGGGCTCGTAAAGATGGCGGCGAAGCCGGTCTTCACCCATCCAATATTCACGACAACCCCTATGCGATTGGGGCAATCGATTTCACGGGGGATATGCCCGTTATCCTGGCACAAGACGGGCCAAGTCTAGGCGGCTTTGTCTGCCCGGCCACAATCATAGAAGCTGAGCAGTGGAAAATGGGGCAATTGCGTCCAGGAGATAAAGTCCGTTTTAAAGCCGTTTCCATCGAAACGGCCGAAGCCGCTCTCAAGGACTATGAAACCGCTTTAAAAACACTTGAAATGCCGACCGAGCTAGATTTGGATTTCTTAGTATCATCGACAGAACAATCTTGTATCGCCCATGAGATATCAGCGGAAAATCATGAATTCGGAGTCAAATATCGCCGCTCAGGTGACAGCCATGTCTTAGTGGAATATGGAAGAATGGAACTCGATTTAGCGTTGCGTTTTCGTATTCAGGTGCTGTTTGAACGCTTGAAGGAAAACAAAGAATCTCAAACCCACCAGGCCTGGTCATTTTTAAGAGAACTGACACCCGGCATCCGCTCATTACAAGTGCATTATGACCCTCGCCAAATTTCTCAAGCCGAATTGATTGAAAAGCTCATTTCCCTTGAAGAGGAGATTTCATCAGGACAAGACTTAACCGTTAAAAGTCGCATTGTGCACTTGCCCCTCTCCTGGGATGATTCAAGCACCAAGCTGGCGATTGAAAAATACATGACTACCGTGCGCCCTAATGCGCCTTGGTGTCCGAGTAACATCGATTTTATCCGTCGAATAAATGGCCTGGACAGCATCGAAGAGGTCAAAAAGATTGTCTTTGATGCCAAATATTTGGTTATGGGATTAGGAGACGTTTATCTCGGAGCTCCCGTTGCAACACCGCTTGACCCACGTCATCGTCTAGTCACCACCAAATACAATCCGGCAAGAACCTGGACACCGGAAAATGCGGTGGGAATCGGTGGCGCTTATATGTGCATTTACGGCATGGAAGGTCCTGGAGGTTACCAATTTGTTGGCCGAACTATACAAATGTGGAACCCTTACCACATCACCAAGAACTTTAAGGACGGCAAACCTTGGTTACTGGATTTCTTTGACCAAATTCAATACTACCCCGTTTCTGAAGAAGAACTCGCGCAAGCGCGTTTGGACTTCCCTTTAGGGCGTTTCGACATTGAAATCGAAGAGACCGAACTTTCTTTAAATAGCTATCAAGATTTCTTGAAACAGAACCACGACAGTATTGACGCCTTTCAAAAGCAACAACAAGGTGCTTTTGAAGCCGAACGCCTATATTGGGAAGAGTCTGGCCTAGCGAACTTTGAATCTGAAACCGCACAAGACAGTATCCAAAGTGATGCATCAATAGAAATACCCGAAGGTTTTGAAGCCGCGCTTTCACCCATTACAGGCAGTGTTTGGAAACTGCAAGTCAAACCGGGAGATACCGTTAATGAGGGTGACACCATTGCCATTTTGGAAACCATGAAAATAGAGATTCCAGTGACGGCGGAAACGACTGGAACCGTCACCGAGATCCTAGTCAACGAGGGTGATTTAATCCAAACAGGACAAGCCCTAATGATTCTGGAGGTAATTTAAGATGCGAGAATTTAATTTAACGCTTTCAGCGCTACACGACCAATATGCCTCTGGCGAACTCACGCCTAGAAACTTAGTGCAACAGCTGATTCAAAACGCGCATGGCTATGCAGACTACAATCTGTTTATTCATTTATTGACGCCCACAGAACTGGAACCTTACCTAAGTCAATTAGACCAGAGCGAACCCAACAGCTTGCCTCTTTGGGGTATCCCTTTTGTCATCAAGGATAATATTGACTTAGCCAACATTCCAACTACGGCTGCCTGTAAAGAGTTTAGCTACGTGCCAAGCGAATCAGCTACCGTTGTCCAACAACTGATTGACGCTGGTGCCATTCCCATTGCTAAAGCCAATATGGATCAATTTGCGACAGGCCTGGTAGGAACTCGCTCTCCTTATGGAGTTTGTCATAACGCGTTTGACTTTGAAATGATTTCAGGTGGTTCCAGTTCAGGTTCTGCGGTTTCCTTAGCACTCAACCTTTGCAGTTTTTCATTAGGTACCGATACCGCCGGCTCTGGTCGGGTACCGGCCGCTTTCAATAATCTGGTCGGGCTAAAACCCTCAAAAGGCTTATTGAGCACCCATGGCGTTGTGCCAGCAGTGCGCTCTCAAGATGTGGTTAGCGTGTTTGCTTTAAACGCACAGGATGCGTATTCGGTGTTTGATGTCGCGGCCAAGTTTGATGAAAAGGATGCGTTTAGCCGCTCGGAAAATCGGCTGACCTCTCCTGCTTGGCCAAGCCAACCCGTCATCGGTATCCCTGACCGTGAAAGTTTGTTTTTCGATGGCGACTCCGAGGCGCAAAAGGCCTTTGAACATAGCGTATCGACTTTAAAAAACCTTGGTTATGAAATCAAATCTGTCCCTTTCCAGGCCTGGTTGGATACCGCCAAACTGCTTTATGGTGGCGCATGGGTGGCGGAACGCTACCTTGCTATTCAAGATTTTTTTGAAACCCATGAAAATCAAATGGATCCGGCGGTTGCCAAGATTATTGGCGGCGCAAAATCGCTCTCCGCAGTGGACGCTTATCAAGGTGCTTATGCTCTGCAACAAGCACAAAGAGCAACACAAATCATTTGGGAAAATCACGGAATCGATTGTTTTATGACTCCGACCACTCCAACCATTTACAGCATTGAAGCCCTGCAAAACGACCCAATCGGTCTAAACTCCAAACTGGGTACTTACACCAACTTCATGAATTTACTGGATTACGCCGCCATTGCCATGCCAACAGGTTTTAGAGCAGATACACTGCCGACGGGTGTGACATTTTTTGCACCCGCAGGTAGCGATCGGCAACTAATGCAACTGACCGACTCATTGCATAAACAGTTTGTAGAAAATTCGGGGGCACGTTTTATTGATGTTCCAGAGAGCAATCCTGCTCACTTTACAAACCAACAATCCATTGCGCTCGCGGTAGTCGGCGCACATTTAGTTGGTTTTCCATTAAATTCACAATTGCTTGAACGAGGTGCAAAACTCCTAAAAACCACCAAAACTGCGCCTAAATACCAATTTTTCGAACTACCTGGTGGCCCAATTTTAAAACCTGGCCTGGTCAAACAAGCCAATGAAAATGAGGGACAATCCATTGAAGTCGAGGTTTGGGCAATGCCTAAAGAACATTTAGGCTCTTTCCTGGCATTGATTCCATCCCCATTGGGTTTAGGAAAAGTGGAGCTTGAAGACGGTAGCCAAGTGGTTGGCTTTATTTGCGAACCTTATGGTATTGAGGGAGCCACGGATATCTCAGCAACAGGCGGTTGGCGTAACTGGATGAAACAACGCAAGTCTTAAATATTAACTTATCAGGCCTGGTTATTCACTCATCCAATACAACTTACCAGGCCTGGTTATTCACCCATTCAATACAACTTACCAGGCCTGGTTATTTCAGCTTACGCTTTTATTTGTCTTTATTCGTTTTTCTAAAAGCCTCTAAAACCGCTGCGGTTACAATAAGAACGCCGCCCAACCCCTCAACGAAGCTCAAGGTTTCATTCGCAATGAGCACCGCAGAAATCACAGCAACAACCAACTCCATAATAATGATAATGGAAGAGCGGCTCGCAGGTAGATGGGTCACTCCCCACTGCGAACCATAATTAGAAATCAGCAACCAAACCAGGCCATAAAACACCAATAATTGCCATGCTGGCAGTGAAATATCATTTGGCATTTCAGCACCCTGTACAAAAAACAGAAGCCCCGAGAGTAGTGCTGTACCGATAAATAAAGCACTTAATTTGGGCACCATTGGAATATCTTGATGGGCACGAAATGCAATATTATTCATGGCAAATAAAAAGCCAGATAATAAGGCAATACCATCAATCCAAGTGGGTGGCGACTCAAAGACTTTAAAGCCACCAACAATCAAAAACGCACCACAAATAGAAAGCCCTGCCGCCATCCAACCTTTGTAATCCACATGCTCATTTAATAGAAACTTACCACCCAAAACACCCCATAACGGCAAAAGATAAAACAGCACCATGACACGGATAATTTCGCCATAGATGAGTGCATAGCTAAACGCGAAGTTTGCCCCACCGCCCAAAACTAAAATGATTAACCAAGCTGCTAAGTGACTTTTAAGATAACTACGCTGTTTAATCAATAACGGCAAAAAGACTAACGACAACAAGCTATAAGCAGCAAAAATGAGTAAAGGGCCATCAAATCCCATTTGATTTAAAGATTTAAGCGGCAACCAGCTTAACCCCCAAAAAAAGGACGCGATAACTAAGACAATAACGGGAAACTCTGGCTTTTGCGATAAGGTTTGAAAGGTTTTCAACATGATATTATTTCTGGCTCTATAAATTGGCTGAAGTGGGCTTTTTCATTGTTATTCATCCACTGATTAATTTCGTCAATATCCGCAACGGGGGCTTGGGTAAACGGCAGTAGCTGACAATAGCCATCAGGCCCAAACTCGGGGGTTAATGTTGAAAAGGCATACTGATTTATTTTCTGTGCTTGCCAAAAAAATTCCCAAATGGACTGGTGAGACTTTAAAGCGGCTTGATATTCTGGTAAGGCTGGATGAGGAACTTGCGGGCCTTGATCGTAGCCTACTCGTCCATGAATATGATGCACATTATTCGCAATCGCATGAATGGTTTCTATTTCAGAATCCATTAAACGTTCACACACCACACACCAATGGCTAATATCAGCGGTTAACTTTATTTCTGGCAAGGCTTCAACCACACGTTGTGTAATCCAAGGAGTGAACAATGAGCGACTACGATGGGTTTCAAAACTTAAGGTTACACCATACTCCATACCCAGGCTCATAGCTTGCGCAAAGAAATCAATCGACTTGGATTCCTCCCAAGCATCACACCCCGTAATACAAGTGGCAAATAAGGGATTAAGAGACAGTGAACAATCCAACTGAAATTTAATATCATCGAGATGCTGCTGAATAGTCCAATTGCGATTGGGAACATAATCACCTCCGGTGACAATTTCAGCAATATAATCGCACTCAAAATCCGCCAAGGCCTGTGCCCAACTATTTTGTTGATTTTTATCTTTAGGAGCCTGACCTTCAATCCCCGTAAACCTATTATGAATGGCATTTTGACAGGCCTGGTCAATCGGTAGAGTATTTCCCCAGAGTGTTTTGAATGTTTTTAATTGCATAAAATTATTGTCCCTTACTATTCAAAAAAACCAGGGAATCGATTATGTTTTTGAAAGAACTGCCAATCATGATTTGGCCAAAGTGCGGCATTATTTTGTTGGCTAAACTGTTTCAATTTTTGAATACTCTCAATCGCCATCGATTCGTTGTCTTGCCAACACAGCCCAGGGGCAATCTCTTGTTCGATATTTTCAACTAAATCTGCGGCATCGCCAGCCAATACAATGGGCCGGCCTTTGGGTAGTTCAATATACATAGACATATGCCCTGCGGTATGCCCAGGCGTTTCAATCGCTCTCACACCTGGCACTAAATCATACTCTTCTGTTTGAATTTTCCAGTTAAGCGGTAAGTCAAAATCCGAGGTGAAGTAGGCTTCGTCTTCAAGGTTTTTAGCCGCATTCATCTCTTGCGCGTGTACATGTACCTCAGCGTGACAAAACTCACATAAACCACCCGCATGATCAAAATGTAAATGACTACAAAACACCACATCGACATCTTCTGGCTGTAAACCTAAAATTTGTAGTTTATTAGGTAACTGCTGCTCCTCTTCCATCTCTGGCGGGCCAAAAGGAAAACCGTCATGCTCATAGTATTTTTGACGTAAATCAGGCTGTTTAATTTTTTGGTAATCACAGCCCACGTCAAACAAGATACGCCCATTATTGGTCTCAATTAAATAGGCTAAAATAGGGGCTTTAATAACTTCGCCACTACCCACCCCGCGAGTAGAAAGCGTTTTTTCATAGGTATGTTGCCCTGTTAGAATGGGCCAAAACTTTTTAACTTGAGTCATAATGATTACCTTGTAGAGTGAATTAATGGTGTCAGTGAGCGGTTAGAAAAGAGACACCATCCACCCCAATAAAAGTCTCACCTTCATCTTTTTTAACGGGTAAATTGATTGGGTCACCATTTAAAACACGTGGCACGCGGTATTTGTGAAAACTTTTAATCAGATGTTTAAAAGTCAGAATTTGTTGATAATCGTCGCCAAACATCTGTTGATGTAATTTTGGCAATCGATACCAAGGCTGCAACTGTTGCTCATGATGTACATTGTGATAACTGAAATTCAACACCAATAGATTCACCCACGGATATTTCACTGACAGCAAATTTGAGTAGGTATTATGCTCCTCAAATTCTCGGTCTCTCAATCTGGCTTCAGCACCCCTAGGTAGATCTAAAGTTTCATAGACTTCATAAGTATGTTGGTGAACATCCATAAAACGCATTACCGTTAAAAACAGCATGTAAGCGATTGGATATAACCATAATATGTTCAAAGAGATCGACGCTAACCCTGTAAACATCAACACTCTTAAGAACACTACCAAAATAATACGTGAACGATTTTGTTTTCTATTCGGTTTAACAAAAGGCAAGATCAATACTAAGGCGTGCATCACGATTTCGAGTGCGGGGATATAAGCCCACTCGAGAGCTTTAATAATTTTAAGAACGTTAGGGTGCCTTTCTAAAACTGGCCTAAAATCAAAAGAGACAATATCCGCTCGGTCAATATGGTGTCGATTGTGTTTACGTTGGATATCGCTAAAACTCGAATAGCTGTTACCTGTTATCCATAATAAGGACTCGGCAAACCAACGGTTATGCCTTTTATCCTTAAATACACTTGAATGGGCCGCTTCGTGAATCAAGTAAGCAGCAATCACCATTGAATGAGCCAATAAAGGAATACCAATCAAGTTGGTAATAAGAGGTTCCGCTAACAGTAAGCCAAACCCTAGAATATAAGAGGTTATCACATAAATTATTGCGATAACCGTCGGTTTCAAAGCATCATGATGACGAAAATATTTCGGTTTTTTAGACATTTTCACACCTCATTTGCTGAATAAAACGTGTACTAGATAAAAAAACAGCCTTGAAAGAAAAATTTCTTAAAAGGCTGTTTGGGAAACAAATCGTACCTTGTAATTACAATCCGTTTGTTAAAGAACCATCAAAATAAACATTGATATCTTGTGGAGCATCGTACACTTTGTTTGCAACGTTAAAGTCGTCAGAAACTTTTGATGAACCATAAATAGAGTCTAAGCCATCACCTTTTTTATAAGCCGCTTTCGCTTCTTCTAAAGAAAGAATTTTAGTCCCTTTTAAGAATGGTTCATATTCAGCAGGAGCAAGACCTACACGAGAAGCCATAATGCTAACCGCATCAGCATGTGTTTTAGGGTCATTGATGTAATCAACCGTTTTGTACCAAACCTTTAACACTTTTTCCCAATCTTTTTTACGACTAGAAAGACTGGCCGGATTCACGGATAAACCATCGTAAATAATTCCCGGATTGTCCGCTGAAGTAAATACCGCTTTAGAACCTGGGACCAGGTTTAAAGCTTGTCCAGAACTTGGCTGCCAAGCCACAATCGCATCAACCTCACCAGAAGCTAAAACTTGAGGCGTTTCATTTGTTGGCACATTCACTAAAGTCACATCAGATTCAGACATACCATTCGCGTCTAAGGCTGTTAATAACATCAAATGAGCCACAAACCCCACTTCCACACCGACTTTCTTACCTTTTAAATCTTTAACAGAAGCCACACCCTGCTTCGCAACCACCATATCGTTACCGTTAGAGTAGTCATTCAATAAAATCATCACACTTGGCGCGCCTGTTGAACCGGTTACCAAGGCATCACCGTTTGTCATATGCACAGCATCTAACTTACCAGCCGCATAAGCATCCATTGACGCCACATAATCAAACCATTCGAATTTAACGTCAACACCAGCTTCCTTGAACCACTTCTTCTCAATGGCCACTTCCCAAGCAACCCATCCAGGCCAATCGCTGTAACCAATTTTTAACGGCTCAGCCGCATTTGCCTGCCAGGACATAGCACTCATAGCCAAACCAGCGACCAACCCAAACGTTTTTGAAACAATCTTAGACTTCATAGCATAACTCCAGTATTACCAATTTAAAAAAGGGTAATACCTTAAAAGCAATTGGAATACCAACTTTTATAAATAGCGTTTTAAAAGGATATTGATGTAATTAAGTAATATGAAATAGAATTAAATAAACCATTTTGAACCAATAAGAAACACAAAACAGATTATTTGGTGCAAAAAACCGATTTATCAAAAATATAAACCTAAAAAGAGGAGGAAACAGATAAGTAACAGCTACAGCAGAGAGAAAAATAATACAAAGAGAAAATGAGCAAAAAATTGATTTATAAAGAAAAACGAACGAATTCGAAAAAGAATGTATATAAAAGAGATGAAACTAAATGAAAAACAAGAAAAAAAGTGGGGCGAATGACGGGGATCGAACCCGCGACAACAGGAATCACAATCCTGGGCTCTACCAACTGAGCTACATCCGCCATAGATGGCGTGATGAACACACCATAAATATGGTACGCCCATCAGGATTCGAACCTGAAACCCTCGCCTTAGAAGGGCGATGCTCTATCCAGTTGAGCTATGGGCGCGTTATCGAACCTTTTGACTATCGAACTGAAGATGGTGACCATCTTCAATTCAATAAGAATATGGTCGGAGTGGAGGGATTTGAACCCCCGACCACCTGTACCCAAAACAGGTGCGCTACCAAGCTGCGCTACACTCCGTAAGATGGGGCGTATTGTATAGACGCCCCCTATTCCTGTCAACAACAAAGATGAATATTTTTCGTTTTTTTTACAATTTAATTCACCCGCTATTTACTCGGTTAAACTCCTTGCTTGCTAAGCTATTGATTCTACTTTTAAAGCGCCCATTTTTGAGAATTCAGGATGCCAGAATCGACAAACATTTACTTTGTCTATAAAGGATATAAATGATTCCAAAATTATTAAAGTAAAAAATCGGTTATCATAATCAGCAACTTTTTTACTCAAAGTAGGATGATTAATACTATGTCTGCAAAAATTTTAGATGGTAAAGCCATTGCGGCTGAATTACGTGACTCTATTCAACAGGAAGTTGAGAAACAGGTTGCTTTAGGTAAAAAACCGCCTGGGCTTGCCGTGATTATGGTGGGTGAAGACCCTGCATCACAAGTGTATGTACGTAATAAAAAAATCGCCTGCCAAAAAGCCGGCTTCAAGGATGTTTCAGTAGTACTCCCTGCCGAGACCTCACAAGAAGAAGTACTTGCTCTAATCGATAAGCTGAATGCCGATGATGAAGTACACGGTATCATTGTACAGCTGCCTGTTCCTGACCATATCGACCCAGAAGAGATTATTGAACGTATTCATCCATGTAAAGATGTAGATGGTTTCCATCCTTATAATGTTGGTCGCTTGGCGACTCGTATGCCGCAATTAGCACCTTGTACTCCACACGGCGTTATGACGATGTTAGCTAAAACAGGGATTCCTCTACGTGGATTGAACGCGGTTGTGGTTGGTGCTTCCAATATTGTGGGTGTGCCGATGATGCTTGAACTATTGAATGAACGCGCCACGGTTACGGTTTGTCATAGTGCGACCAAAGATTTAGCGCAGAAAGTTTCGGAAGCGGACTTAGTGGTTGTGGGTGTTGGAATTCCAAACATGGTCAAAGGTGAATGGATTAAAGAAGGTGCGATCGTGATCGATGTGGGGATTAACCGTATGGACGATGGCACCCTTTGCGGTGACGTAGAATATGATACTGCGGCACAGCGTGCCAGCTGGATTACTCCAGTGCCAGGTGGCGTTGGCCCAATGACGATTGCGACATTGTTGGAAAACACCATGCAAGTGGCTTATCACTTAGATTGCAAAGTAAAATAATAAAGTTAAATAAAAATGCAACCTACCAGGCCTGGTAGGTTTGTTTTTTCATCTTTAAAAGCCCGAATTTATCTAGAGAAACTCTAATAAATTCGGGCTTTTTTGGTTTAAGGTTAAGACTTAAGTATTTAGCAGAGATTGAGCAGAAAGTTTATCGATATAACTTGTGATAAGTACCAGCTTGCGCCATCAGCTCATCATGACTACCCGATTCGATGATATGTCCATCCTCAAACACCATGATTCTATCGGCTTGGCGAATTGAGCTTAAACGATGCGCCACAATCAGAGTAGTACGATTTTCCAGAAACGGAGCTAAATCCACATAAAGTTTACGTTCGGTTTCCATATCCAAAGCGGAGGTGGCTTCATCCATAATCACCACTTTAGGGTCTTGCAGAATCATTCGTGCAATAGCCAAACGTTGTCGCTGACCGCCGGACAATTTAATGCCGTTGCGCCCGACTATCGCATCAAGCTGATTGTCTAACTCGCGAATTGTCTCGGCAAGCTGTGCTTGCTCTAGGGCTTGCCACAAGACCTCATCTGGCAAATCTTGACCTAACGTTAAATTAAAACGAATCGATTGATTGAATAGCGCTGGGTGCTGCAACACGGTGGCTACATTGGCTCGCACCACCGATTGACCGATCTCGGTAATCGGCACACCGCCATATAGAACCTGCCCTTCTGTTGCTTCATAAAACCCTAACAACAGTTGCACCAAGGTGGTTTTACCACCGCCGCTTGCTCCAACCAGTGCCAGCTTTTCACCCGCTTTGATTTCAAAATTGAGTTGGTGCAAGACCGGTTCGGTTTTACCTGGATAAACAAAACCCAACTCTTTAACCGCCACCGAAACCGCTTGATGGCCATTAAATGGATTTTGGTTCTCACTGTATTTCGGCTCTTGCTTTAAGTCCAAAACCTCGTTGATACGCTGCAATGCCCCGCTGGCCGCGCTGTAACCATATTGGATGGCGAGCAGTTCTTGTACCGGCCCCATCATGAACCATAGGTAACCGAATACCGCAATCATCTGCCCGATAGACAAATCCGAAAACACCACCATCAACATGCCCGCACCTCGGAACAAGTCGAAACCGACCAAGAAAATCATAAATGAGAAACGACTGGCGGCATCACTCTTCCAAGTAAAGGCTTCGGAGTGCGTTTTAATCGAGAAGGCGTGCCCCCGAACTCGGTCAAAGAAATTAGTGTCTTGATTAGCCGCCCGCACTTGTTGCAAGGCGTCCAAGGTTTCCGTCAACGATTGCTGAAACGCATCGACCGCGGTATTCTCATCCTTTTTAAGGGTTTTGACCTTACGCCCCATAATCATGGTGAAATAGACCACAATCGGGTTAAACAACAGAATAAAGATCGCCAACTGCCAGTTTAGCCAAAACAGTACCGCACTCACCCCCACCAACGAAAATAAGGCAATAATCAATTTACTGACGGTGGTACCTAAAAACGTGTCGATGGTGTTCACATCATTCAACATCGTGGCCGAAACACTGCCGCTGCCCATAGAAGCGTATTGCGCCATGGAGACACCTTGCACGCGCGCCAGCAAGTCTTTACGAATACGGAAGGTCACATCTTTGGCGATAACGGTAAATTGCTGCATTTGCCACACCCCCAAACCCAATCCCATACCGCGTAAAATCACGGTGATAATGGTGATGGCGACAATGTAATAAACCGGACCATACCAATCGGAAGAGACAAAACTCTGTAAAAACTCAACCACCAGGCCTGGTTTATCCAATAAAACTTCATCCACTAAGATTGGCAGCAACAGAGGTAAAGGAACCGTCGCCAGCATGGCAAAAAACGCGATGATATTGGCTTTGATAAGCTCTGGTTTATGCGCAACCACTAAATCGTAAATGCGTTGCCAGGTGTAAGAGCGCTCCGACAAGGCCGTTACTTTAACTTTTTTAGGTTTTTCCGCGGCCATACTTCTCATTAGCGTACTCTCTGGCTTGAGTTGAATTAATTTAGCTTAAATAGACAATTAAAGTTTTCCGTGGTCGCATTAGCCACCGTATCAAAAGGCAAGGCCTTCAAATCAGCAATCTCTTGCACCACATAACGTGTATAACCAGGCTGATTGGTTTTGCCTCTGAAAGGCATTGGCGCAAGATAAGGTGAATCGGTCTCAACTAAAATCTTGTCTAAAGGCAACGCCTCGGCAACGGCTTTTAGTTCTTTGGCGTTTTTAAAGGTGACAATTCCTGAGAAAGAGATGTAAAAACCAATCTCAATCGCTCTTTGCGCGGTGGCCAAATCCTCTACGAAACAGTGCATAATGCCGCCCACTTCCTGAGCGCCCTCTTGTTCCAGGATACTCAGGCAATCCGGCGTTGAGTTACGAGTGTGAATAATCAGCGGTTTATCCAACTGTTTGGCAATGCGAATATGCTGTTTGAAACGCTCATGCTGCCAGCTCATATCTTCTTCATCTTCAAAGTGAAAATAATCCAAGCCCACTTCACCGATTGCGATTACCTTAGGGTGTGACGCCGCTTCAATCAACTGCTCATCGGAAACCACCACCGACTTATCCTCACAGGGATGCACACCAATTGAGGCATAAACACACTCATGCTCATTGGCCAGCTCAATCACCTCTTGCCATTGCTGCGGATTGATTGCCACACATAAAATACGCTCAACCCCCAACTCTTTAGCTTTGGCAATAACCTCATCCACACTCCCGACCTTCTCTTCGGGCAAAATATTTAAGTGACAATGCGAATCAACAATCATGCTAAAGCTCCTTTTTGAATACGAGATTGAAATACGGTCTGCAATGGGGTTTCGCTTTGCTGAATACTCAGCCACTCTAAACACAGACTTTCCAATACCAGTTCCTTATTGGCGTTGGCCAACCAATTTTGCTTGGCGGTCAATACCGCTTGCTGAAAACGTAACCAGTTTTGCACTTGTCCATTGGTTACTTGTGAAGTCTGGCCTTCGGTTTGATACATCACCGAGCGCACAGCCGACACACTCCATTGGTAAAAATAATCAAACACCCGCTCCGGCTGCTGCCATTTCAACCACTCAGCCACCGATTGGGATGCGGTCTTGCGACCAGACTGAATCTGCTTCAAGTCGTTTTTCCATTGACTATCTTCATCAAACATCCCCGCTTGAATCCACTCCAAAGCTTGTAATGGCGCACCCCAGTTCAAACGCAGGGCACGCTTTATCAAAGCGTCATCACCTTGAGGATATTGGGCATGTAACCAACTGATTGCCTCGGGCATGGCCGGCGTTGTAAAATTCAACTGCTGGCAACGACTCTTGATGGTCGGCGGCAAACGATCTACCTGATGGGTACTCAACAAAAATAGGGTTTTTTTCGCGGGTTCTTCCAGGGTTTTCAGCAACGCGTTGAAAGCGGATTGATTCAGATACTCGACGCCCTCAATCCAGGTGACCTTATAACCACCCTGGTGAGAGGTTTCATTGAGCTTGTAAATCAAACTTCTGACTTGATCGACACTGATGTCTTTTTTCTCTTCTAAACGTCTTAGTTCAAAAAAATCAGGGTGCTGCTGCGTTACAAACAAGTGGCAACTGCTACATTGTCCACAGGCTTGGCCATTATGCGGCTGTTTACAGAGAGCGGCATGCGCCACCTCCTTTACAAACTCATTAATCCCAATCCCTTTTGGGCCGGCAAAGAGATAAGCGTGCCCTAAACGACCTGATAACTGCTGCCACTGTTGCCACTGAGCGGTTAACCATGGATAGGTTTGATAAACGGCAAGCGATTGACTCACGCGGTTTTCTCCACAGCCTGTTGCATGGCTTGTAAACGGGCAACAATATCTTGTTGGACTTTTTGCAAACTTTGGCTAGCATCCAACACCCGATAGCGCTGCGGAGCCAATGACGCTCTTTGCAGATAGGAGGCGCGTACCTTTTCAAAGAAGTCCTGTTTTTCCTGTTCAAAGCGGTCGGTTTCCCCGCCACGTGAAGCGACACGCGCCATGCCGATTTCTATCGGCAAAT
The DNA here is from genome assembly GCF_021654855.1 of Thiomicrorhabdus immobilis. Lineage (NCBI taxonomy): Bacteria > Pseudomonadati > Pseudomonadota > Gammaproteobacteria > Thiotrichales > Piscirickettsiaceae > Thiomicrorhabdus > Thiomicrorhabdus immobilis. The sequence goes on along the minus strand of NZ_AP024202.1, from coordinate 968,519 downwards.
CGAAAATGAAAGTGGTATTGGGTTGAAACCCTTGCTGAACCCAATGCTCTATTTCGGCAATGCGCTCAAACGACATGCCACGTGCCGCTCCTTGGTAGGCGTAAGTCGCATCGGTAAAGCGGTCGGAAACCACCCATTTGCCTTGCTGCAGGGCGGGGAGTATTTTTTCTTGCAGATGTTGTGCTCTAGCGGCGAACATCAACAACAACTCGGTTTCCGCTTGCATCGCCGTATAATCTTTATTTAACAGTACCGCACGAATCGCTTCGCCAATCTCGGTGCCACCAGGTTCACGCGTCACGATGTGTTCAATACCCTGGCTGGTCAACCACTCTTTAATGAATTCCAAATTGGTTGATTTACCCGCACCTTCAGTGCCCTCTAAGGTAATGAATTGACCTGACATTGTGAGTCCTTTTAATAAAATTTAGTTACCGTTAAAGCCAACGATTAACAACTTGAAGAAGTTGAAATTGGCTTAACCGCCCATTGCACTATTTACTCAATAGATACTTTTGTACCGCTCGATTATGCTCTTCTAAGGTTTTGGAAAAATAATGCTCTCCGCCACCTTTAGCCACAAAATACAACGCTTTGGTTTTAGCTGGCTTCAACGCCGCCTGTATGGCTTCCGCACTTGGCAAGGCAATCGGTGTTGGCGGCAATCCATCTATCTTATAGGTGTTATAAGCTGTTTTTTTGAGTAAATCTTTTTTACGGATATTGCCATCATAGCTTTGTCCAATACCATAGATTACCGTTGGATCGGTTTGTAAGCGCATACCTATTTTCATTCTACGAATAAACACACCGGCAATCAAAGGTCGTTCTGAAGAAATGCCCGTCTCTTTTTCCACAATCGATGCCATGGTTAACGCCTGGTATGGCGTTTGATAGGGTAAATTCTTGTCACGCTCTCGCCAAGCCTGGTCAAGAGTAGCTTGTAAAGCCTGATGAGCTCTTAACACGATTTCTTTATCGCTATCCCCTGCTTCATAATGGTAGGTTTCCGGCAAGAGCAAACCTTCGATATTGGCATAAGGGTATTTGGTATCAATCGTTTTTTCAATATTCAGCAATGTTTGCAGACTTTGAATATCGTCAATATCCAACTCTTGTTTGATTTTTGGCAACGCCTGAATCATTTTAAGGGTCTGTTGTACGGTATGTCCGGCAACAATCGTCACCGGGTACTGAATGTTTTTGGCGTTTTCCAAACCATCCAATAATTCATCCACCGTCCATTGCGGTTGAATCTCAAACTCTCCCGCTTTAATCACCTGCTGCTTGTTCTGGTAACGCACATACCAGGCAAACCATTTGGGTTCTGCCATAAAACCTTGTTGATGCAATTGATTGGCCACTTTAGTCACCGAACTTCCTGGTGCAATAGTGAGATGTATTACTGTTTTATGATTGGAGATAGGTTCAGAAACAAATTGGCTATACTGGCTATAAACCCAAGCAAATCCCGCCAAAACCAGCAATAAAAAAACAACAAGTAGCCATTTAAATATACCTTTGTTAACCGACTTTGGTCCAGTTTCATTTTTTGATTGTGGGATTGTTTTCGTCATAAGCGTTAATTTAATTGATTAAGAGAAATCGCATTCTGTTGTTGCCAATCGGACCAGGCCTGGTGAATTTTCTGGGTTTGCAGAGTTTGAAAATATACGTCTAAAAGCTGGTCAACCGCTTGAATTCCACGCACCGCATTGCTGAAAAACAGCTCATCGGCCTGCAGAACATCTTCAAGTTTCAAATCGGCTTCTTGCACAGCGTAACCAAGGGTTTCTAACAAAAACAGCAATTGGTAACGGGTCGTTCCCTCTACACCACTCACATCCAACCTAGGTGTAGCGATATTTTCACCTTGAATGATAAACAAGTTCGATTGTGTTCCGCAAACCACATTTTCCAACGAATTGAGCATGATCGCTTCCGCAAAACCTTGATTGGCAATCTCGGTTCTAGCCAATACATTTTCTAAACGGTTGAGGCTTTTCAAACCGACCAGGCCTGGTTGACTGAGCAAACCAGCTTGCTGATTGGCGACCATGGTAGCTATGGGCTCATTATGGGACAAAAACAGTGCTTCATTAACCGCTGGCGCAGGTTTTATTACAAATATGCAATTTGGATTGATGGGCTCAGGCATTTGATAACCGATTCCGCCGCTACCACGGGTAATCATTATCTTGAGCACACAATCCGTTTGGAAGTTGGCCTGCAGGTATTCACTCAAGGCTTTTCTTACCCAAGTTTGCAGTTGGGTTTTGTCTAGTAGCGGAATCAACAAAGCTTCACAGGATTTTTCAATCCGCCGCCAATGCGCTGGCCAATTAAGGACTTGCTGGTTTCGTACCAAGATGGTCGTAAAAAAACCATCCCCGTATTGCAAGCCTCTATCATGGATGGATACCGAATTTAACGGCTCTCCATTCAACCAAGTATCAAGCTTAACCGAACTGACTTCACGCTTGTTTTGTGCCATATCAACACTCAATCCCGCTATCGGCAAAGTCAAAGGCTTTGATTAGGCCTTTAGCTTTATGGCGGGTTTCAGTCAACTCATTCTGTGCTTGAGAGTCGGTGACAATTCCTGCACCGGCTCGGAATTGCACGATCGGCTTACCCTGCTCTTCAAATTGAATCATGGTACGAATCAAGATATTCAAATCCAAAGAGCCGTCTAGGTTGATATAACCTAGAGAACCCGTATAGGCTTCTCTAGGCATCTTTTCCAACTCAGCCACAATCTCCATACAACGTATTTTAGGACAACCAGTGATAGTTCCTCCCGGAAACAACGCATGCACAATATCCAATGGCGACAGGCCTGGTTGTAATTTACCGCGAACATTGGAAACAATGTGATGCACGTGCTCATAAGTTTCCACCACCATCAGCTCATTGACCTCAACCGAACCTGGCTGACAAATTCGCCCTAAATCGTTGCGCTCCAAATCGATCAACATGATATGTTCGGCACGCTCTTTAGGATGTTCGATAAGTTCGGTCACCAAAGCTTTATCAGCCGCTTCAGTTTCACCCCGTTTGCGGGTTCCGGCAATCGGACGGGTTTCGACCCAAGGCGCTTGGTATTTCACCAGACGTTCCGGCGATGAGCTGACGATCTGCCAGGCCTGGTGATTATTTGCCACGCCACTATCTTGGAAATTGACCAACGCGGCAAAAGGCGCGGGATTGGATTTTCTTAAGGCTCGGTAGACCGCTAGATAATCGGTATTGGGAGCCAATTCAACCTGCCATTGGCGCGACAAATTGACCTGGAAAACATCACCGGCCAAAATGTACTCCTTAATCGTTTCCACGCCGCTAAGGTACTTTTCTTCCGGTTCCTCCTGGGTGGCCACAACCTTGACACAGGCCAACTCGTCTGCCGTATCAGCGGATTGTGGCAGTGATAAAGCTTGCACTAAGTCTGCTTCCACTTGCGGTAACAAATGGGCAAACTCAGGTTCAGCGAGCAAACTCACCAAACCCGTTGCATGTTCCACGATGATTGCGGCTGGCACTCGGGTTAAATTGGCTAACGGAAATTTAGACTTTGGGAGGTTTAAAACCGGCTCCACCACTTGAGCATAGTCATAACTGAAATAGGCGAACCAACCCCCAATAAAAGGCAATTTTGCGGGGTTAGAGATGTTTTCATCGATATTCGACTTAAACTGAGCTTGAACTTGTCGCGTAAAATCGGCGGCATCATCAAGATTGTCTAATTGAATGGTTTCTTGTGGAAAGGCAAACAGAATATCAAACTCACCTAAACCGCCTTTAGCGACACTTTCCAATAGAAACGGGTAGCGTTCTGGGTTTAACTGATGGAGTTTGGACAGATCGATTGAAGAAGTCACCAGGCCTGGTGACTCTTTGAGATTGACACGTTTAAAAATGGGCGTTTTATGACCAGAATCATTGTGTAACTGGTGATTTGCCTGACTGTTAGCCAAAATAGTCATGAATAAATAATCTGCTCTAAATTCAGTGTTTAACGAATCGTACAGTTTACTTGAGTTTTTGATTTGGTTATCAAAAAATTCATGACTTATTCAGCTAACCTCACAACGACGACCTTGGTTGAGTTATGGCAAAAGTTTAAACTTTTCCTAAAACCAAGGTTGCGTTAGTGCCACCAAAACCAAACGAGTTTGACAAGGCGTAATCGATTTTAGCGTCACGCGCACCAGTTGCCACGTAATCCAAATCACAGCCCTCTTCAGGATTCTCCAGGTTAATGGTTGGCGGTAAGGTTTGGTGTTTAATCGCCAAAGCGGTAAAGACCGCTTCCATAGCACCTGCCGCACCTAAAGCGTGGCCAGTCATCGACTTAGTCGAACTCATGGTCAAATTATAAGCGTGGTCACCGAACACCGTTTTCACCGCACCGGTTTCACAGACATCGCCAGCTGGCGTTGAAGTTCCGTGTGCGTTGATATAGTTGATTTTGCTTGGGTCTAGCTGAGCGTTATTCAAAGCGGTTGCCATACAGCGTCCAGCACCTTCACCACCCGCGGCTGGCAGAGTCATGTGATAAGCGTCGCCACTCATACCAAAACCTAACACTTCGGCATAGATGGTCGCGCCACGCGCTTTGGCGTGTTCGTATTCTTCCAACACCACGGCTCCCGCACCATCACTCAACACAAAACCATCGCGGTCTTTATCCCAAGGACGGCTCGCCGATTGCGGATCGTCGTTACGGGTTGATAAGGCACGTGCCGCTGCGAATCCAGCCAACCCCAACTCGGTAGTGGCGTACTCCGCACCACCGGCAACCATCACATCCACATCACCATATTGAATCATGCGAGCCGCATCGCCAATACTGTGGGTACCGGTGGCACACGCAGTACCAATCGCCATATTAGGTCCCTTAAGGCCAAACATAATCGACAGGTTCCCAGAAATCATATTAATGATTGAGCTTGGAACAAAGAACGGTGACACTTTGCGCGGGCCACCTTTAAGCATGGCGTTATGCTGTGTTTCGATAGAGCCGATACCACCGATACCTGAACCGATTGAAACTCCAATTCGAGTCGCATTCTCTTCAGTGATTTCTAAACCAGAATCCTGGATGGCTTGAGCACCCGCGGCAATACCATAGTGAATGAAAGGGTCCATTTTCTTAGCTTCTTTAGGCACGATATATTGAGAAACATCAAACCCTTTAAGTTCACCGCCAAATTTCACTGCATAAGGCTCGGTATCAAATTTGGTAAGATAATCAATTCCACTTTTACCCGCTAAAATATTCGACCAATTCTCTTCAACATTCAAACCAACCGCTGAAAGAACGCCTAATCCAGTAATAACCACACGACGCTTAGACAAAATAGCACCCTCTTACACTTTAATTTGTTTCAATCACCGCTGACCAAAACTCAATATGACAAAATTCATTATCGTGAGCCCTTTATTGCAATCGGCCTCACCTTGTTTCAAATACAAAAAAAGCCGTTCTAGACGGCTTTTTGGAAGCATTCGACCTTTACAGTCAATTACTTAACTCTAACTTATAGGTTAGCTTCTACGTAAGCAGTAGCTTGAGCTAAAGTAGAGATTTTTTCAGCTTCTTCATCAGGGATTTCGCAATCGAACTCTTCTTCTAGAGCCATTACTAATTCAACTGTATCTAGAGAATCCGCACCTAAATCATCTACGAAAGAAGCATCAGCTGTTACCTGATCTTCTTCTACACCTAATTGCTCAACTACGATTTTCTTTACGCGATCTTCAATACTGCTCATGGAATTCTCCAACTTGTTTTATATGATAAAAATTAAACTTTTTTAAATTTTGACGTATTTTCGCTTTATCTTCCGATATTTTCAAGCATTATTGTGCTTTTAGCGAAGTTCTATCCATCAATAAATTTTATAAAATAAATAACCCTATGATTTATAACCATTTTAAAATGGTTACACCATATACATCCCGCCATTCACATTTAAGGTTTGGCCAGTAATATAAGCACCACCATCTCCAGCAAGGAAAGTCACCGCCTTGGCAATATCTTCCGGCTGACCTAAGCTCTGCAATGGGATTTGAGTCGTTAAAGCCGCACGCTGCTCTTCCGGCAGCGCTTTTGTCATATCGGTGTCGATAAAACCTGGCGCAATCGTATTCACTGTAATGTTACGGGCACCGACTTCACGAGCCAAAGATTTACTGAAACCGATAATTCCCGCTTTTGCCGCGGCATAGTTGGTTTGTCCTGCATTCCCCATCACACCAACAACCGAAGCGATATTGATGATACGTCCGCCTTTAGCTTTCATCATGCCACGCAAACAGGCTTTACTCATACGGAAAACGGAAGTTAAGTTGGTCTGCATAATATCATCCCACTCTTCATCTTTCATACGCATCAATAGGTTATCGCGTGTAATACCCGCGTTGTTGACTAGAATCGTTGGTACACCAAACTCTTTGGTGACATCTGCCAACACATCTGTGATGGCATCCGCATCCGTTACATTCAGGCATCTACCCGCACCTTTTGCACCCGCTTCAGCCAAATAAGCTGAAATGGCTTCAGCACCTTTATCAGAGGTTGCTGTACCAATTACAGTAGCACCTTGTGCCGCCAAATCCAATGCAATGGCTTTACCGATTCCTCGGCTTGCACCTGTTACAAAAGCCACTTTTCCTGTTAACATTTTTTCCACCTTGTCTGATGCACGCTTTTAAGAATCAATAACGAATTAAAAGCGGGTTTAAACGAATTTTAAAGATTTGCGAATAAATCATTCTATAAACAAGTTTACAAACTTGCTAGTGCTTTTTCTAAAGAAGCGTTATCGAATACCGCTTGCATACCCATCTTACGGTCTATACGACGATTCAGTCCCATCAACACTTTACCCGGGCCTAATTCATATAAAGAATCAACGCCTTGAGCCTTCATCGCATTGACCGTCTCAACCCACTGAACAGGACGATATAGCTGTTGAACCAGTAATTCTTTGATTTCATCCACTGACTGGGCTTGCTTGAAATTCACGTTATGCAACACCGGCACAGAAGGCATGGAAAGTTCCATCGTCGCTAAAGTCTCTGCCAACTGGTCTGCCGCAGGCTTCATTAGAGAACAGTGTGAAGGTACACTTACCGGCAAAGGAACCACACGTGAAGCACCGGCTTCTGTCGCCAATTCCATTGCCGCATCCACCGCCGCTTTGTTACCGGCAATAACCACCTGACCTGGCGAGTTGAAGTTAACCGCCTCAACCACACCTTCAGCTTGCTCACAAACCGCAACCACTTGCGCATCTTCCAAACCTAAAACAGCTGCCATCGCACCCTGTCCTGCCGGAACGGCCGATTGCATAAACTTACCACGCTGTGCAACCAAAGCGACACCTTGCGCCAAGGTCATACAACCACTCGCTACAAGCGCCGTGTATTCACCCAAAGAGTGCCCTGTCATAAACGAGGGAGCAAGCGGCTTAGTTGCCGCTAAAGTACGATATACAGCGATACCTGAAGCCAGCATCGCTGGCTGAGTCACATCCGTTTGATTTAGTTTACCGTCGGCATCATTCTGAACCACATCCCAAAGATCGTAACCTAAAGCATCAGAAGCTTCGGAAAAGACTTCTTGAACTTGTGGATGGGATTCTGCTAACTCAGCCAGCATTCCAACAGATTGGGATCCTTGACCGGGAAAAACAAACGCATATGACATATTTTCAATTCCTGTAAATTTCGTAACTTAACTCTACTTATCTTTTACTTCCAAGATGAGCCTAATATTTGATTAGGGCTGAACCCCAGGTAAATCCACCACCGAACGCTTCTAGCAACAATGTTTGACCGCGCTGAATACGACCATCACGAACCGCCTCATCCAAAGCCAAAGGAACCGAAGCACTGGATGTATTGGCATGCTTGTGCACCGTAATCACCGTTTGCTCTTCGGTCAGTTTCAACTTTTTAGCGGTACCCATAATAATTCTTAGGTTGGCCTGGTGAGGAACAAGCCAATCGATATCCTCTTTTTCCAGACCATTCTCTTCCAAGGTTTCCTTAGCGATGCGGCTCAAAGTATTGACCGCCATCTTGAAGACCTCATTACCTTTCATCTGCATTGAACGTTCTGCCACAGAATCCGTTGAAGGGAGTTTAGAAACACCCGATGGGACATGAAGCAACTCTTCATACTGACCGTCGGCATGGATATGGGTCGATAAGATACCTGGTTGTTCAGAAGCTTCCAATAATACCGCACCAGCGCCGTCACCAAACAGCACACAAGTATTACGGTCTGACCAGTCGGTGATTCTCGACAAGGTTTCAGAACCCACCACCAAAGCACGTTTGGCCATACCCGTTTTAACGAATTGGTCAGCGACACTTAATGCATACAAAAACCCTGAACAAACCGCCTGGATGTCAAATGCAGGACAGCCGTGTATATCTAGGCGCTGTTGCAATAAACATGCCGTGCTTGGAAAGGTCTTGTCTGGAGTGGTGGTTGCGACGATAATCAAGTCAATCGAGTTGGCATCGATTCCCGCCATTTCAATCGCTCGCTGTGAAGCCACTTCGGCTAAATCACAGGTTGTTTGGCCATCAGCAGCGATATGACGCTGTTGAATACCGGTACGCTCACGAATCCACTCATCACTAGTGTCGACCATTTTTTCTAAGTCTGAATTCGTAAGGATTTTTTCTGGTAAGTACCCGCCCGTACCAATAATACGGCTGTAGATTTTTTGATTCATAATTTTCTTATCTGCTTGGCAGTCTAAATGGACTGCTTACCTTACAACAAAACGCGAACCTAAACCACCAAAACAAGCTTATTCAAGCTTGTATCTAGGCGGTTTCTTTAGATTCATTCTCTTCAGATTGCTTTTGCAACAACACTGAAACTTCTGCTGAAATTAAATCAGGTACGTTTTTAATGACTTCTAAACGCGCCTCTGAGATAGCATTAAAAAATGAGAATTGATCAGCGCCACCATGACTTTTAATCACAATTTTACGCAAACCAAGAAGAGAGGCGCCATTATATTTTCTAGGATCGACTTTGCTCTTAAATGACTTCAATACAGGATAGGCCATCAACGCAACGAACTTAGTAAATAAGTTCTTGGTAAAGGCTTCCTTCAAATAGAAAGAAATCATTTTAGCGACACCTTCACTGGCTTTTAAAGCGATATTTCCGTCAAACCCATCACAAGCCACCACATCGGTATCGCCTTTATAGATATCATCACCTTCTACATAACCGATGTAGTTGATTGAAGTACCGTTAAGCAACTTATGCGCATCTTTGATGCGCTGATGACCCTTGATCTCTTCTTCACCAATGTTTAACAGCCCGACACGTGGATGTGGGTTATCATCAACAGCCTTAGTCAATACTGAACCCATTAAAGCGAACTGCATCAGGTTTTCACCGGTACAGCCTACATTCGCGCCCAAATCCAAGACATGAACATGCCCTTTCATAGTCGGCATCGACGTACAAATCGCAGGACGATCGATACCCGGAATGGTTTTCAAAACAAACTTGGCAACCGCCATTAAAGCACCGGTATTCCCTGCGCTGACACAAGCCTGAGCCTCATCATCCTTAACCAAATTAAGGGCGATACGCATCGAAGATTGACGTTTATTTCTTAACGCTTTTGACGGTAAATCGTCCATCTCAACAACTTGATCGGCATGTTGAACGGTGATTCGTGAAGAGTCGTACTGATGTTTGGCAAGTTCGGCCTGAATTAGAGATTCCTGACCAACTAAAACAATGTGAATGTCTGAGAAAGAGTTGAGTGCATCGATTGATGCCGGGACAGTGACCGTTAAACCGTGGTCACCACCCATAGCATCGATGGCAATAGTAATAGCCAAGATAAATTACGCCTTATCTTGAACTACTTTTTTACCTTTATAGTAACCATCAGCCGTTACGTGGTGACGACGGTGTACTTCACCTGTAGTTTCATCTACAGTTAGAGTTGGTGCACCAAGTGCATCATGTGAACGACGCATACCACGTCTTGAAGGTGTTTTACGACTTTTTTGAACTGCCATGGCAATCTCCTAAGTTTATAATCTTTAAATCTATTTTTTTAACCCTTGCAAAGCTGCAAAAGGGTTCGGCTTTTGGGGCGCCTCGTCATTGATTTGCCCCTGCTGATTTGCAACGTTTGTTTGATTTGAAGCACCATCATAATCCGGCGCAGAACTGCTGTTATCAACGGGTGCCAATGGCACACATAACAACAACTCTTCTTCTACTAACTCATGTAGTGAGATTTTTTCACCATCAAGCTCGTAAACTTCAACATCCGTTGGTAAATCTTGTGTTAATGCCAGCGTTTCTGTAAATACACCTTTTACTTCAGTGTCTACAGGCAAGTCAAATGCTTTCAAAGAACGCTGACATTGCAAATTTAAACTGGTTTGTATTTTCATGATAAAGGCAGGAAACCTGAGTACTTTATCATAGAAAAACTCTATCTGAACATCGACCTCGCGATCGGCTTCATTAACCACTTCAACCACGCGTTTTAAGCGGCTTTGGTTGACTCGTCCATTAAATCGTTTATTATGATTTACCGAGTAAATAGGGTCAATTAAATCAGGTAGCTTATTAAACATAGGCGCGAATCATACTCGCATAGCCTCTTGAAGTCAAAAAAAACTCATTAAAAAAGTTAAAAAAACGCATATTTTTTAAACGCTTAAGCAAGTTACTCGACTTAAACCAAAAAAGAAAAATATCAATATATTTTTCTATAACAAAAACAATCTGTTAACACGAAGACCTTACAAGCATTTCAACACCCAACAATCGAGCGGACCATGACTACAGCGCAAACCATAAACAGACTTCCCCCTATTGTATTGGGATCAACCTCTCCTTTTAGGAAAAATTTACTCGATAAACTTCACTTGAACTTTATCCAAGATGCGCCAGACATCGATGAAACACCTTTCAAAGATGAAATGCCCGCTGAGATGGTGTTAAGACTGGCTAATGCCAAGGCAGAGGTGTTTAAAGAGAAGTATCCTGCACACATTATTATTACGTCGGATCAATGTGCCGTATTTGACAACCAACCAATTGGCAAGCCGCATACATTCGAAAACGCCGTCAACCAACTCAAACAATTCAGCAACCAGGCCATTACCTTTTATACAGGCCTGGTTGTATTGAACACCTCTTCAGGTAAACATTATCAATATCTGGATACCACCAAAGTGTTTTTCAGAGAGCTGTCTAATGACGTAATCCACAACTACCTCACTATTGAAGAACCGTTCAACTGTGCTGGAAGCTTTAAATCCGAAGATTTGGGCGTAACCCTATTCAACAAGATAGAAAGCCGCGACCCCAATGCGTTAATCGGTTTGCCTTTAATGGCATTAACCGATATTTTTTATGAAATGGGTTATGCGTTACCTATCCTAAACAACTGAACAGACCAAATTCAATAAAGCGACCAGGCCTGGTCGCTTTGGGACTTTCAAAACTGAATGCGTTTCTCTTTATATTAAATATGATTCTTAAATATGGTTCATTAACCACATATTAAGCTCATTCAATGAATCCAAGGTCGCTTTAGGATTAAAAGACTGAAGCACCTCTGTTTGATGCACACCATGACTTAAAGCGACTCGATCCATATCAATATTTTGCGCCATCTCCATATCAAAAGTGGTATCACCAATCATCACTGCTTCTGACACTTTTAAGCCAAATTCCTCTAGAATCTGCGTGAGCATCAAAGGATCAGGCTTTGAAGCCGATTCAACCGGTGTGCGAGTCATATCAAAATAGACTCCAAAGCCAGTTTCAGCTAAAACGGCATTCAAACCTTTACGACTTTTACCTGTTGCAATTGCCAACTTAAGCCCCTGCTGTTTGAGATTCAGCAACAAAGCCTCGGCACCATCAAAAGGCACCATATCCACATTACTCTCTTCCAAAAAGCACTGGGTATACGCCTCTGACATAGCCACAACCTGAGATTGATTCAAGTCCGGATACAAACCCAAGATGGCATTCTCAAGGCTCAAACCGATAATCTGTTTGGAATCATGATATGAAAGTACCGGCAACCCCGTTTCCCTAGCCGCAGTTTGGATCGCATCGACAATACGTGCCTCAGAATTCATCAGGGTACCATCCCAATCAAAAATCACGGCCCTATACCTTGCAGCACTACTCTTATTTATCTCTTGCATATTATCTCTTCTCAAATCCATCTATTTCATCACTTAGGTCAAACTAGACTAAGGCAAACTTAACGTTTGAATAATCTTTTTAAAATCCGGCCACAAAGGCGCTTCGAATAACATTTTCTCTTCGGTCACAGGATGGGTAAAACCTAAAAACTGTGCATGTAACGCCAAACGTTTCATCCCAAGCGGTCGGTATTTTTTATTCACCTCCCTATCGCCGTACTTATCATCCCCCATCAAAGCACAACCATTCGCCAGAGCATGGACCCTAATCTGATGGGTTCTACCGGTTTTAAGCTTGACCGAAACCAAATCCGCACCTTTCAAATGCTGAACCACTTTAAAATAGCTAATCGCTTGCTTGCCATCTTTGGCCACATTCACATGCCAACCACCATCAGGCAGATGGTCTTTTCTTAAAGGTAAGTCGACTTTTTGCACGTTTTTAGGCCATTGCCCCATAACAATCGCCAAATAACGCTTATCAAACTGATCCGCTCGAATTTGTGCATGCAAATGTTTCAACACCGAAGCCTTTTTGGCAATCAGCAGGCATCCCGAGGTGTCCCGGTCAATACGATGAACCAATTCCAGTCGTTTAGCCAAAGGTCTTAGCACCCTGACAACTTCAATCAAACCCCACTGGATTCCGCCACCACCGTGAACCGCTACGCCAGAAGGTTTGTTTACCACCATTAAATCATTATCTTCGTAAAGAATACTCTCTTCGATACGCTTGAGTTGAGCGACAGGGATATCAGAATCATTAATTTCCACCTTATCCGGCACCGTTACCGGAGGAATACGCACCACATCGCCCGCTTCCAATCGAGTATTTGCTTTAGCACGCCCTTTATTGACACGTACTTCACCCTTGCGAATAATACGGTAAATGAGTGTTTTAGGCGCTTTTCGCAAATGGCGCATCAAGAAATTATCTAAGCGCTGACCAGCATCTTCGGTTCCTACATCTACTAACTGTACTTTTGCACTCATCTTTTACAAACACTCTATATAAAACAAAATCAAAACCCGAAGTAGGTCTCTGTTTTGCCTGTTATTTTAAAACTTTACCTAATTGGCGCACAGTTTAACCGCATATAACAAACTTGTCATTGCATAGCCATAAAATGAGTGATATATTTGCCGAGCTTATTTTTATAAGCGATGTACTCGTAGCACACGATTAAGTGCAAGAATTTTTAACCAATAGTGGATTTATAAGAGTAAACCTCGATTGAACCCACTATTGACTTGATTAAAAACTCTGAGCCATACATCTTAAATATAAGACGATACACAGCCAGTACCTACCTAGTTTAAGCAGACAAAATCTCAATTAAACTGAAGTACCCGCAACACTTACAAGTGCAGTGCCTTAATTAGCTTCTTTCAGCCATAAAGACTGAACATGAACTACAAAGCCATAAGACACTTTGTAAGCGATACGAGAAAAAACAGGCTGAAAGTATAGTTAAACAGGAATAAAAACACTCCTGATGGCTAGAGCAAACGGTAATAAAGACAAAAAACAAAACCCCGCTTTGCTCGATAACAGTGTTACACAAAAAGAGATGATTTAGTGCAATGCAATACGGCATTCACACAAAGATAAATTGTAAAACCCTTTGTTAGACTCGGCAAAGAAGCCCATAAAACGTCTAACCCTACTTAAACTTTTTGTAGTAACAACCTGCCTAACAGCTTTCACCAGGCCTGGTAACAAGGCTCTCGTCTGCATTCGTCTATGTAATACAATGTATTGCCCAGCTTAACCATAAAGAGAAAAGCATGAAAAGAATGCTCATTAATGCGACTCAAGCAGAAGAGACTCGCATTGCCCTAGTAGACGGTCAAACCCTCTACGATCTGGATGTGGAAACGCCACACCACCAAAAGAAAAAAGCCAACGTCTATAAAGGTAAAATCACACGCATAGAGCCTAGCTTAGAAGCCGCATTTGTTGATTACGGCGCAGAGCGCCACGGCTTTCTACCTTTTAAAGAAGTTGCTGAAGAATACTTTCCTGAAAAACAGCCTGGTTCTGGGCGCCCAACCATCAAAGATGTCCTTAAAGAAGGCCAAGAAGTCATTGTCCAGGTTCAAAAAGAAGAACGTGGCAATAAAGGTGCGGCTTTAACCACCCAAATCACACTGGCTGGCCCTTATGTTGTGATGATGCCAAACAACCCTAAAGCGGGGGGAATCTCTCGCCGTATCGAAGGTGATGAGCGTACAGATATTCGTGATACTTTACGTGATTTAGAAACCCCGGAAGGCATGGGTTTAATTATCCGTACCGCAGGTGTTGGCAAAAACACAGAAGAACTCCAATGGGGGGTTAACTACCTCATCCAGCTTTGGGATGCGATTCAAGCCGCTTCCAAAGAAAAGGAAGCACCTTTCTTAATCCACCAAGAATCGGACATAGTTATCCTGGCGATTCGTGATTACCTTCGTCAAGATATCGGTGAAATCATCATCGATAATATGGAGGTTTACCATAAGGCACGCGAGTTCATCCAACATGTTATGCCACAACAGGTTTACAAGGTAAAACCGTATCAAGATACCATTCCGCTGTTTACCCGTTTCCAAATCGAATCACAAATCGAATCGGCCTATCAGCGTGAAGTGACCCTGCCTTCCGGCGGTTCAATCGTCATTGATATCACTGAAGCGTTAACTGCAATCGACATCAACTCAAGTCGCGCCACCAAAGGTTCCGATATTGAAGATACCGCTTTCAACACCAACATGGAAGCTGCATGTGAGATTGCACGTCAACTGCGCTTACGTGACTTAGGCGGCTTAGTGGTTATCGACTTCATCGATATGCATTCAAACCGTCACCAGCGTGAAGTCGAAAACAAAATTCGTGACGCGGTTAAAACTGATCGCGCTCGAGTTCAAATCGGCAAGATTTCACGTTTTGGTCTTTTAGAGATGTCTCGTCAACGACTTCGCCCTTCAATTGAAGAATCCACTCAAATCGTATGCCCACGCTGTCACGGTGTAGGGGTTATTCGAGGTGTTGAATCTTTAGGCCTATCTCTGCTACGCCTTCTTGAAGAAGAGAGCATGAAAGAGAATACGCGCCGTGTAACGGTGCAACTACCGGTAGATGTCGCGACCTTCCTGTTGAATGAGAAACGTAATCAGCTCATTAAAATTGAAGACCGTCATAACCTGCACATTTTAATTGTTCCAAATGAACATTTAGAAACCCCGCAGTACATTATGGAACGTACCCGTATCGGTGAAGAAGCTCCTCAAAGCGCTAGTTATGAGATCAAAGAAGTCATGACTCCAGAAATGGAGCAAAATGCCGAACCTGCTAAAATTGCGCCAAAAGAAGAGCCTGCTGTACAAAATCTTCAGCCAACAGCCCCTCCTCCGGCATCAACTCCTGCCGCTCAACCGAGTGGTGAGCAAAAGCCTGGGTTGTTTGCACGTGTTTGGAACTCTTTATTTGGTAAAACAGAACCGGAAGAAGAGGTAAAACCTCGCGCTCGTAGCAACAACCGTAACCGCAACAACAATAATCGTCGCCGTAACAACGAAGGACGTAATGGTGAAGCGCGTAACGACAACCGTAATGCTCGCGGAAGAAACCGTAACCGTAACGACGACTCTCGTAATGAGAACCGTAACAACCGTGCTCCAGAGGCCGAATCAGCTAACCAGCCAAATACGCAACCTCAAGAGAAAACACGTAAGCCAAGACGTAACAACCGTAATCGTCGTGATCGTGATGAAACTGCAAATGTTAATGAAGAAGCGCAAACCAATGTGGCTTTGAATAACGAACAGAATCTTGAGCAAAATGCAGACAAGCAAGCGGAATCAACAACTCCTGAAGCATCTGCAAATCAAGAGAAAGAAACCAAAGGCCGCCGCAATGCGGGTCAACGCCGTAGTCGTTACAATAGCCGCAGCTACAACAGCCGTAGACGTGCTCCAGCGGGTGCTGAAGAGATGTCAATCGAATCACCGGCTCCTGGAACTGTGCAAGCAACGGAAGTCGCTTCTGATTCGGTCACGGCATCAACAACGCCAGAAGGCAATGAAGTGGTTACTCCGTCGCAACCTGTGATTGAAAACGCACCTCAAGCAGAGTCGTCAACAGAAGTGACTGTGGCCGAAACTCAACAGAGTGAAGTTGAAGCCGTTGTTGCCCAAGAAACAATCTCTGAAACCGTGGTTGAAGTAGCCGTTCAAGAGGTTGCGCCGACCGCGGCAAGCGAGCAAAATATTGAAAGCGAAACCGCTACCTCAGAAGGTGTTTCTGAAGGTGTTTCTGAAGGCGTTACTGAAAACAGCCCAACTGAAACGGTTGTTGAAAGCAACGAAGAGACTGCCACAGCAGAAAATACGGATAATGAAGAGAAACCTAGACCAAGAAGACGTTCACGCCGTCCTCGTCCACAAGGTGCTAGAAGAAAATCTAGTTCCAAGTCTTCCAATACGCCATCAGAGTCGACTCAAGATTAACCTTGATACGCTCTAAAACAAAAAAGCACCGAAAGGTGCTTTTTTTATGGATGGAATTGAGATTGACCTTCAGTTAACCCTTTAACTCAAGTGGGTTATCTTGATATGGTTTAAAAGCCCTTCCGAAGCTGACTCCACCAAATCAAACACATGCTCAAAACCTTGAGCCCCGCCATAATAAGGATCTGGCACCTCCGACTCTTCATAATCATTGGTATAGTCCAAAAACATCTGAATTTTCTCTTTATGTTCTGGCAGGGCTAAATCGAGCAAGTTGTGATAATTCTCTTCATCCATCGCCAGAATATAATCATATTCATAAAAATCGCCAAAATCGACCTTACGTGCCCTTAAATCCAACATCTCAATACCACGATTACGTGCCGTCTGCATCGAACGTGTATCAGGATGTTTGCCAATATGATAAGCCGCTGTGCCTGCCGAATCGATAGCAATCAAATCTTGCAAACCTTGGTCTTGTACCATTTTTCTAAACACCGCATGTGCAGTTGGAGAACGGCAAATATTGCCAAGACAAACAAACAGTACAGAAACTTTATTCATTGAACTTAAACCTTTACTTTTTAATATCAACATTCGTTTAAAATAGGCCCATTAGTTTACAAGGCCTCCACAAAAAATGCATCCTTTGCCCATGACCCAATTTCAATTTGATTCCAACTGGATTATCTACGCGGACGCACATTTAATTGTGGCCAATAAACCCAGCGGGCTACTTTCCGTACCTGGCCGCGGCCCTGACAAACAAGAATGTTTGCTATCCCATCTAATGACCGATTTTCCCGATGCAAAAATCGTGCACCGTCTGGACATGGACACCTCTGGCTTAATGGTCGTCGCACGTTCTGCTGAAGTCCACCGCCACCTTAGCCGCCAATTCCAGGAGCGCCAAACCAAGAAGCGTTACTATGCGGTCTGTGCCGGTAAACCTAGCCTTGAAAGCGGTTATATAAACTTGCCTATGCGTTGCGACTGGGAACGTCGACCGTTACAAATGATTGACTTCAAACAAGGTAAAGGCGCTTTAACGCATTGGAAAGTGCTTGAACAATACGTGGATTCTTTTTTAGTAGAACTCTCGCCCGTCACCGGTCGTTCGCATCAACTCAGATTACATATGAAATCACTTGGCCACCCTATTTTAGGAGACAACCTTTATGCGGATTCCGATAGTTTACGCCAATCCAATCGATTGATGTTGCACGCTAAATTCTTAAGTTTTATACACCCTATCACCAACCAATCACTAACATTTGATTGCCCTGCTGACTTTTAAATAAACTTGAATATCTCGGGCAAAATGGCATGTTATATGCTTAAAGTTACTATATTTTATACAAACAATAAGCTTCAATACCTCAATTTTGAACACTCTTTAGCGGATAGGAATAGTAGCCATGTCAGAGATTGATTTAGAAAAAGATGACAAAGCCACCCAAGAAATGTTGTCTATGATGGGCGATTTAAATGATGACACCAGTAGCTCTTTAGATGACTTGGAAGACCTGGATGCAGATGCGCTATTAAGCGCGTTGGAAGACTTACCTAGCGACGATGACAATGAGATTGAGACCCAAGACATTGAATCAACGCCAACCAGCGACAGCAGTGATACCGCTGAAACTGACGACTTGAATGACATGGATTTAGAGGGTATTGACCTGGATGATATGGATGAACTTGATGACATCGACGCATTCATGGCTGAAGCCAACACTGAAGTCGAAGCCGAAGTCGAGATTAAAGACCCTGATATGCATTCTGAAGCCAAAGATGACTCAAACACGGATATTGAAGATTTAGAAAAAATGCTTGAAGGTATGGATGATATTGAAATACCTGACGAGGCTGAAGTATCTTCGGAAGAAGATGCTATGGATATCGATGATTTATCAGCCCTCGACATCGATGACTTAGACGGTTTAGAAGATTTGGAAGATATCGACCTAGACGCATTGAGTGACGACACTGAAGAAAGCTCTACATCGGCTGATGCTATTGATGATACCGATATAGACATTGATGATATTACAATGGACACAATGGATGACGGAATAGATGACGTTGACTTGGATGACATCGATCTAGATGATATCTCTGAAAACGATTCGGCAGATACCAGTTTGGATTCAGAAAACAGCAGCGATGAACCAAGTCTAGAGAATCTTGAAGACATTGACGCTATCGAAGATATCGACCTGGATGCGCTTTCTGCTTCAGATGAAGTCAATATTGATGACAGCGAAATCAATGAAGAGATAGACTTGGATGATTTTTCAGATATGCCTGAATCAGGGATTTCAGAAGATGAGTCAATCAACGATTTGACAGCGGAGACCACTGGAGAGATCAATCATGATGATATCGACAGTATTGCTGAAGACCTAGCCGATGAAGACTTAGAACTCATTCAACAAACAGGTGAATCTGTAGCGAACATGGAAGAAGCGATTGAAATCGATCAATCAATTCAAGCTATTGCTCAAGAAGTTAAACAGACGGCGCAAGAAGCCACCCTTTTAGCCTTGGCGACTTCAAAACAAGCTCAGGAATCTGCAGAACGCACTCAACAGGCAATAGAGTCTACTTTTTCCGCTGCCGAACGAGCTTTTGAAGCGGCCAAAAAAGCGGGATACAGCGTTGATCTATCAAATATTAATATGACGCAAAGTAGTGCTGAGATTGCCGAGCTGCTTACTCAAATTAAAGAGAAGAATACCCACCTTAAAACAGTCAATGAGAGTATTAAAGCTCGCATTAAAGAAATGAAAGCGGAATAGGCAAAATCTATGAGCGATATTGTTGATGATCTATTACAAGAAGTCGAACAGCTTGAGGAATCAACTCAAGCGTTAGAGTCGACTATTAAAAATACATCGAATCAAAACCAACAGATCCAGGAAGCGAACAACAAAGCTTCCAGCGAAGCGAGCCTTCTTGCATTAGAAGCGGCAAAAACCGCTCAAGAAGCCTCAACTCAAAGCCATCAAGCGGCTCAAGCATCCATAAAACAAGCTGAACTGCTTAAAGCGCAAACCATCGAACTTAATGATTCAAACTTCAATTGGCGCCAATCGGTTCGTAATGCCGCCAAAGATTTTCAGTCTGCGAAAAGCAGTTTTTCCATTATGCTCATCACATCAATTGTATTCAGCTTCATTGCGCTGGGTGCAATGGGTTATTTACTTTATGCCATGCAAAAAGAACAAGCCCAATTCAAAGGTGAAGTTCTGGATATCATTGCCACCGAAAACACGTTATTAAATAAGAAAATCACCTTAAAAGTGGATGAATTAGCCTCGGTAATCGAAACAATGACTCAACGCATTGCCAGTCTTAATGATATGAACGCCAAAACCGCTGTCAGTATTCATCCAGAAGGGTCTGACTTGCATACCGATGAAACCGTAGCAACCGAAAAAGCCAGCGAGCCAGATAGCCACAGCGATGCTCATAATAGCGTACATCCAGAGACCGCCGCCTTGATCGCCGATCATGAGATGCCGGTAACAGATGGTCTTCACGTTAAAAATGATAAGGAAGAAATGCTGCATCATACCGATAGTCAAACAACCGACTCTCAAACCAAAGCGCACTCAGTCATTGCAAACTCTCACTCCACCGAGACAAACCATGACCGTCCAATGAAGGAAGAGAGTCTTCACAATGACGGCTTGAAGGATTTGCATAACAATACAAATACAGCGCAAGTATCTAGTGAAGAATTTGCTGAGCTGAAAGCCTTAGTTGAGAAGGTATTAACACAACAACAAACCATACAGGCTCAAGTTCAAAAGTCCCCGACGGCTTCAGGTTTGACAGAATTCCAGGTCAAAAAACTCAATGACATCAGCTGGCTGATCAAAAAACAAGAGAAAACCTTACAAGCGATTCAAGCCCGTTTAGGTGTTAAAACCAACTTAAACTTGAATACGACTGAGAGTTCAAAAACCATCCTAAATGAACTGAAAAACCTACAAAACCAGCAGCAACAGTTGCAAAAGCAGATGCTCGAAATGCAACAGGTTATCAAAAGATATACCGAAGCCCCTAAAGAAGCGGCGCCTTATAGCTATAAAGCTAAATGATTGTCAGACAAGTTCAATAAAACCATTACCGCAGAGCGTCTAATCCAAGATGGCTCTCGGGTCATGGTTTCAAAACCGAATACCAGTGAAGCGATTTCACTCCTACTTTAATATTTAATCGTTTAAACCTTTTCCGAAATCCAATCCGTTCTAATGAACAGAGTTTGCTATCCACTCGATATAAAACCGTTATTGATGGTACCCCCCTCTCCCATAAGCCCTTATAAACTCTAGCAAAACCTCCATGTGCGACAATTTGTCGCATTGTTTGAATTTCCTTAAATCATTAGAATCCTCGGCTAAATGAAAACCAAGGATTTCTCAATGCATAACCTCCCTTTCAAACCCAAACCTTCAGTGCTTCTATTCGCTACGTTATTTGCTTCCCATGCCCATATAAGCCATGCCGAATCAACTAGCCTTGATGCCATCCAAGTGACCAGTTCCACAATTGAAGACCGTTTTGAAAGTGATACAAACAATCCTTCAAGCACCATGCTTATCAGCGGAGAAGCGGTCGAAGCAAAACATGCAACCAATATCATTGAAGTACTCCGCAGTGTACCTGGTATTACCGCTGATTTAGCCGGTGAAGGCGATGGTATTAAAATCAAGATTCGTGGTATTGATAACCAACGTTATATGGGTGAAAAGCCAGGAGTAGCGATTGTCATCGATGGCGTCCCTGTGTTTGAACGTACCGGAAAGGTCAATATCGATCTAGATAATATTGAATCTATTCGTATCGTGAAAGGCGGAGCGTCTTACCTATTTGGTGAAGACGCTTTGGCTGGTGCAGTCATTATTACCACTAAACGTGGTGCAGATAACGCGGGAGCAACCTTGGAACTGGATACAGGAAGCTACGGCTATACTCGTAAACAACTCAAACTTGGTCTAGCCGAAGACGAATTCGCTGGCCATATCCAGTATTCAGACAGACATAACGACGGTTACTATGCCTTATCTCAACGTGACTCAAAAAGTCTCTCTGGAAATTTTCAGTATTACATGGATGACAGTAGTGATTTCACATTCGGTTTTGAGAAGGCAGACCGATTCCGTGATCGAGATGGCTCTGTGACAGGTGTTACCGCTGCGGAAACCGACCCTGAAGGCGAACTTGAAGGACGAGGTTATACTCGCATGTTCAATGTCGACTTATCCCGCTTAAACCTCACTTACTCAAAAGATTTTTCCGATACAGGAAATTTTCAAGCGATTGTTTATCAATATGAAGACATTACCGACTTTTGGTCAGCGCCTATCAAATACGATGGCACGGGTGCAACAGTGGGTGACGATCAAGTGGATATGTATCAAAACCTAAATGATTACCACCAGATTCAACGCGGATTAAAACTCGAAACACGTGACTCATTCGGTAACTGGGCCTTAATGGGCGGGCTTGAATTCAAAAAGAACACGTTTGATGAAGTGACAACAGTAAAAGAAGACTATCGTACCTTCAAATTCGGCAGCACCATTACGGCTGGCACGATTAAATCCGATTCGTATCGCGAAGAAATCACCAAAGCCGCATACACTGAAGCCAAACTTGCGGTAAATTCTGATTTGGACATCACGGTGAACTACCGTTTTGACCAAATCGATATGGACGGTTTAGATAGACTTACAGATACAACATCGAGCGACACTTTTAACATGCACTCTTTCCGTCTAGGCGGTGATTATGACCTCAGTGAAAGTAGCTCACTATATAGCTCTGTCTCAACCGGTTTTCGTGCGCCTACCCTTGAACAAATGGCCACCAATGACAACCTAAAACCTGAAACCACCTACAACTTTGAACTAGGTTTACGTAATTCAGTCAACCTTTTGGGCTGGCAGACCAAGATGAATACCTCTGCTTTCTATATTGACCGCAGTGATTTTATTACCAGCAGTATCGGGCAGTACGTAAACAGCAATGTCACCAACCAATATGATATTGAAGAACTTTATGAAAACATCGGACAAACCACCAGCTATGGCTTAGAGCTGGCTCTGCAAACCGAAAAGAAACATGACCTTTCATTCGACTTTGCCTACACCTATCTTGTGAGTAAATTCGGTAGTTATGAGGATTTTTACCTTGCTTTAGGAAATCCGTACGGTACGGTTTTAAATTCATTATCTGCAATGACAGACCCAACCAAAGAAGTCTATTTCCAGCACTATGACAACAGCGGCAATTATGTTCCAAGAACCCCAACCCATAGCGCGAACTTCCGTACCAACTGGTATGCCACAAACCACCTCACTCTCAATGCAGAAGTGGACTACCGTGGTGAAAGCTATGCCGATGAAATCAACCAAGAGAAAATGCCAGCACGCACACTATTTAACCTGGGATTGGAATACAAAACCAAAGCTAAAGTCGTAGGCGGTAGGCCTTCTGATTTAAGTTTCTTCCTGAAAGTGGATAACGTACTTGATGACCAATTCTATTCGATTGTACGTGGTACCTACGACAGCAACCAGGATGGTGTTTATAACCAAGAAGACCTTTCCATCAACGTTGATCCAGGTCGTGTTTGGATGGCTGGTTTAAAAGTTAAATTCTAAGGAATAATATGAAACACTACTCGTTATGGATGTTTCTGCTAAGCGGGTGGTTGACTATTTGGTCAGCCCCCGTTTTTTCGTCAGAAGCACAGACAAACCAAACAGGAACAAACAAAGTGGCTCTGATCTCTACCGAGTTTGTACTAAGCCATAAATTTAAGTTACTCGAGCCAATTTCCAAACAGCAAGGTGTTGAATTTTCTTGGGTACAAGTCGATGCAAAAAACGGTTCTGGTGGTTTAAAGGGGGTTCAGAAAACTCTAAAAAATGCAGGCCTGGTCATTATTGATGCTCCAAGAAACGAAGACCAAGCGATAATTGAAAATATGGCAGGTGAGACGTTACGCGCGTTAAAAGTACCCGTTTTGCATATCAACCGCTTTAGCCGAACCTTAAAGATGCGCACGGTCAATATGAGTGGGCAGGTTGGACAACATATTTACGCCTATTATTTGGGAGGCATGACCGACAACCATCGTTTGTTGTTTGACTATGCCAAAGCCCTAATGGCTGGTGGCGACTTAGCCCAAATTCCACCCCCCATTGAGATGCCAAATGGCGGAATCTACCACCCAAAATACACAAAACAAATCTTTACCGACCTACCAAGCTATTTAAGCTGGTGGCAACAGCAAAACCCAAAAGATGACCTAAACGGTAAACAAAATACACCAGGCCTGGTCATAGGCATGGAAACCACCTCAAGTTATCTATCCGATGGTCAAACTCGTCATTTGGATGCGGTGATTGCTGAGATTGAACAACGTGGTGCTATGCCGCTGGTCTATTATCGAGCAGCCAGAGTCAATCAAAGCACCTTTGCTAAACGACCGCAACAAGGTACAACTCAACCGCAAGGAAAACCTCAAAACCAACCTTCTGGTCGTCCAATGCCAGCCAACTCTAACAAGCCACAAACCGCTTCGCAAAGACCAAGTGGTCGTCCCTTAACAGCGAATCAAGCAACTAATCAAACCGACAACCCTTTTCCCAATCCCAAAACAGGGCGTCCTTATAAATTTGACGAGCCATTAATCACTTATCACGGCAAGGTTTTACCCAATGTCATGCTAGTCAATACCTTTTTAGGTGGCGATACCGATGGCAAAAAATTACGTTATCAAGCCCAAGGTATCCCTGTTCTCAACATCCTGCACTACCGTGATGGTGGTCGAGATGTTTACCTTGAGGATTTGGCAGGTGTGAGCTCATTCCGCTTACCCTTCACCTTAACCAATGCCGAATATATCGGGTTGCAAGACCCTGTGGTGTTAACGGTAAACCCAGATGGCGAAATGATTGCCCTGCCTGAACAGATGGATTTACTGCTAGGTAAAGCGATGAACTTGGCCAAGTTACAGCAAAAAGCCAATGCCGATAAAAAATTGGCATTACTGTTTTGGAACCACCCTCCTGGTGAAAAAAACCAAGGTGCGTCCAATATGAATGTACCGCGTTCCATTGAAAAATTGGTTACCGATTTAAAACAACAAGGTTATCAATTTGAGGATATTACCGAGCAACAAATGATTGATGCGGTGGCAACGATGCTACGCCCCGCTTATCGTCAAAACGCCCTGCCTGAATTAATGCAAACCGAGATGTGGGATTTTATGCCACTGGCAACTTACCAGGCCTGGTTCAAAAAATTACCACAAACAGTGCAAGCGGATATGAACCAGCACTGGGGGGATGCCGAGCAGAATAATTGGCTGCTGGAATACCAAGGACAAAAAGGCTTTGTCATTCCTCGCTTAAAACTTGGCAATTTAATCGTTATGCCGCAGCCAAATCGTGGTGGCAGCACGGCCGAACAAGACAAAGACCTGTTTCATGACACTAAAAAACCCATGAATCACTACTATGCGGCTGCCTATCTTTGGATTCGTGAAGTCTATAAAACCGATGCCATCGTTCATTGGGGTACTCACGGCACGCAAGAGTGGCACCCAGGTAAAGAACGTGGTCTTTGGGCGTATGACTACCCTAATTTAGCGGTTGGCAACACCCCCGTTGTTTACCCCTATATTGTCGATAACATTGGTGAAGCGCTTCACGTTAAACGCCGTGGCCGAGGGGTGATTATCAGCTATCAAGTACCGTCTTTTTCGCCAGCTGGCCTGTCTGACGATTTTGTAGCCATCAATGACACCATTCGTGAATACACCTCATTGGATGATGGTTTGGTGAAATCAAATGCCAAAGAGCTGATTATTGAGCAAGCCGTCAAAATGAAAATCCCCGAAGATATGGGATGGAAAGTCGCCGACTTACACGCTAATTTCGACTCGTTTTTACGTGACATTGAAAACTACCTGGAAGACCTAGGTTCAGCCATGCAACCTTTAGGCTTACATACCTTTGGTGAAACCGCGGAGGACGACCATTTAGCCCTCAATATTATGCTGATGCTGGGTGATGACTTAATGCAACCGCTTGGATTCAAAGACAGCCGCCAACTCTTTAAAGCGGATTACAAACTCATTAAAGAGAGTGCACCATTTAAGTTTGTGCGTAGCCATATCATCCAACAGCAACCGTTGTCTGCCAATGACCAAGCGAATTTAGCCTTAGCTGCCATCGTGAAACAAGGCATTAAATACGCCAATAATATGCAAGCAGAAACTGAAACCAGCGGATTGTTAACAGGCCTGTCTGCCAAATGGGTTGACCCGTCATACGGTGGCGATCCCATTCGCAATCCAGATGCCTTGCCAACAGGACGCAACATGTATGGTTTCGATCCCTCACGCATTCCCACCAAAGCCGCTTATGCCGCAGGGGTGCAAGCGATGAAAGAGTTGGTTATTAGTCATCAAGCGACCCATAACGAGTTCCCGAAAAAACTCACTTTTACCATGTGGAGCTCCGAGACTTTGCGTCATTTAGGGATGTTGGAAGCCCAAATATTTTATGCCATGGGAGTAAAACCCACTTGGGATAGAGGTGGACGAGTGACTGGCTTGAAGGTCATTCCTTTGGAGGAACTGGGGCGCCCGCGTATTGATACCGTGATTTCATTAACAGGGCTGTATCGCGACCAATTCCCGAATGTGATGGAACGGTTCAATGAAGCAATCGAAATGTTGGCTAATCTGGATGAGTCACCAGAACAAAACCTGATTAAAGCCAATACCTTACGCATTGAAAAAGAGCTACTCGCCTCAGGTATTGATGCCAAATCAGCCAGAATTTTTGCTCTAACCCGAGTATTTGGAACCGAGAGCGGAGATTACGGCACTAAATTGCCCGATGCCACTTTGGCCTCCGACCAATGGGATGAAAAAGATGGCAAACTCGCCGAGCTGTATCTGTCGCGCATGTCTTGGGCGTATGGTCCAGATAAATCGCAATGGAGTCAAAAAGCCAAAGATGCCACAGGCAAAATAGTCAATGTCTATGCCGAGCAGCTTAAAGGCACCAGTGCGGCGGTTTTCTCTCGTTCTTCCAATTTACGTGGCCTGTTGGATTTAGACCATCCGTTTGAATATTTAGGTGGGATTTCTCTGGCGGTTCAACACTTGGATGGCCAAGCCCCTCAGCTGTATATCTCAAATATGCGCGATCCTAAAAAAGCCAAATTGCAAACCGCAGAGCGTTTTTTAGCCACGGAATTACGTGCGGTCTATCAGCACCCAAATTGGGTCAAAGAGATGCAAAAAGAAGGTTATGCGGGCACATTGGAAATGCTGGATGTCATCAATAACTTCTGGGGCTGGCAAGTGATGGATCGCAATGTGGTGCGTGACGACCAATGGCAAGAATTTCATGAAGTGTATATCAAAGATAAATACAACTTAGAGATGAAAGCCTGGTTTGAAAAGTCTAACCCAACCGCCAAAGCGCAAATTGCCGAACGTATGTTGGAGGCGATTCGTAAAGACTACTGGAAAGCGAGTGAGCAAACCAAAAAAGAGTTGGTGCAAGTCTATCAAGAGTTGGCCGAAAAGTATGATGTGCATACCGATAATCAAACCTTTAAGGCTTATGTCGCTGAATTGGCCACAGGTTATGGACTCAGTGCCGCCCCTGCTCCTGATGCCGCGTTATCCGCTGCCGAACCTGCCGCAGTCGAAACACCCGAGCAACCAGAAAACGCAGAACCGACTGAACCGACCGAAGCATTAGAAACCGTGCAAGGCCAAGTCATGCAAGAACAAACAGAACAAGAACCGCAAGAACCCCAACCACGCTGGTGGTTAGCCTTATTTGCATTATTACTCTTGGGCGCAATTCACCAGGCCTGGTTACGTAGAAAACAGTCCGTTTAACAAACTAAAAGTAAAGCTACCAGGCCTGGTAGCTTTATTTAAATTGAGTTAATCAAAACAACAAAAAGGATTTTAAATGAATTTTATTGAACAGATGATGGCCGATGTTTCCAGCCTCTTTTTAGCCCCGGTTTTAATCGTATTGGCGTTGATGTTTTTATACGCCTTATATGAACTGGGACGTTTTAGTTTTGAACTCATTATGCGAAGACTAAGTGGTCAAGCCGAACAACCTTTAAGCTATTTTTGGGGTAAAAACCCCGAATTGGACCAGCAAGAGGTTGAGCTTTATCTGTTGAAACAATTAGAGCCTTTACGTTTAGTCAGCCGAATTGCACCTATGCTCGGACTGGTTGCCACCATGATTCCAATGGGGCCTGCGTTGATGGCGGTGGCTTCGGGTAATTTTATGGATGTGGCTAATAATTTAACCGTGGCATTCGCGGCGGTTATCATCGCTCTGATGTCGGCATCCATCACCTTTTGGATTTTATCGGTACGTCGTCGTTGGTTATTGGAAGAGCTTAAAATGCTGGTAAAAAATCGAGCAGAAAAAACAACAAATCCAGAAACTGTCACAGCTTAAGGAGCAACCATGAGCCAAATCGATTTAAATATTATTGAAGAAGACGAAGACGACCCGATTTTAAGTGTGGTCAATATGGTTGATCTGTTTTTGGTGGTGATTGCGGTACTGTTGATTATTGTGATGAGCAACCCGATTAATCCGTTTAACAGCGCCGAGAACGTCACCGTGATTAAAAATGCGGGACAACCTAATATGGAAATCTTGGTCAAAGAGGGTGACCAATTAAAAGAGTATAAATCCACAGGGCAAATGGGCGAAGGTAAAGGCTCTAAAGCAGGAGTCGCTTATCGATTGGAAGATGGCAGTATGATTTATGTACCAGAAGAGAAAAATCAATAACCTGCTCTCCCTACCCAGCAAATAAAATAACTTTATACATGCATAACCATTCATAAGTGCGACAATTTGTCGCATTTTTTTTGCCCCAAACATACTTCAAAATACGGAGCCAAATATCTATTCCCAGATGATTCATCAAAACAACAAATAAAAGCCAGAAATCATGAAAAAGAAACTTTTAGCCTCCATTATTGCAAGCATGTTATCGCCAGCCGTTTACGCAGATTCTCTGCCACAAATTGAAGTCATCGGCACTTCAGAACAAATCAACCAACAACAAATCACTCAAGAAACGATTCAATCAAATAGTAGCTCTACCAGTGATGTAGTCAACATTTTAAAAAACTCTCCTAGCGTTTCCGTTAATCAGGCGGGACCTGTTTCTGGTTTCCCTGTGATACGCGGTATTGCAGACCACCGTTTAAATGTAGAGCTTGATGGCATGCCCCTGTTGGCTTCTTGTCCAAACCACATGAACACGCCTTTGTCTTATACCTCTCCGTCACAAGTTGATAATGTTGAGATTTACCCAGGTATCACACCTGTTAGCGTGGGTGGTGATAGTATTGGAGGCAGTATTCTTGTCAAAACCAATGAGCCTTTCTTTGCCCCTACTTCAGAAGTAGTTACCAAAGGTGAAATTGGCGCTTACTACCGTAATAACGGAGATGCTAAAGGCGGCAATGTGGCGGTCACAACCGCAAATGACAAATTCAGTTTGACCTATAAAGGCTCAAAAGCCATGTCTGGCAACTATGATGCTGCGGATGACTTTAAAGACTTTACGACTACCACCAAATCTACATCAGGTACAGAGTTTACATCAGGAACGGAAGGAACAACTACCGATAAAGATGAAGTAGCAGGTACCGCTTACGAATCAATCAACCACAGCTTAGGGTTTGCTTATAAAGGTGATGACAATCTATTCCAAGCAACCATAACCAAACAAGAGATGCCTTATCAACAGTATCCTAACCAACGTATGGATATGACTCAAAACGACAGCACTAAATTAAATCTTTCATTCGACCAAGCGATGAGCTGGGGTGATTTAAAGTTACAAGCTTATAGTGAAGAAGTCGACCACAAAATGGCATTTATGGATTACAAGATTCAAACGCAAATGCCGATGGATACCGAAAGTGAAACCAAAGGGGTTAAAGCTTCTGCACTTGTCGCACTTGATAATAAAAATGATTTGAATATTGGTGCTGAATTACAAACATATACTTTGGATGATTATTGGGTTGCTAACCCTGCTTCACCAGGCATGAGTCCAAATACTTTCTGGAACATCAATAATGGTACACGTGATCGTAATGCGCTTTTTGCCGAATGGATTAAAGAAGTCAGTCCTGCGTGGAAAACTCGTTTAGGAGCTCGCTATGAATTGGTTAACATGAATGCGGATGAAGTCCAGGGTTACCATGACGCTGACACCTTCACTAAAGGCACCGTTACAATGACGACCAATGAAGCAAGTGAAGCGGCGGCTTTCAATGCTTCTGACCGTTCAGTGACGGATCACAACCTTAACCTAACCGCATTAGCGAGTTATAAAGCTAGCGATACCTTTGATATGGACATGGGCTTTGCCCGTCAAGTACGTTCACCAACGCTTTATGAACGTTATACTTGGTCAACTTGGTCCATGGCCGCGGTTATGAATAACTTTGTGGGTGATGGAAATGGTTATATCGGTGACATCAACTTAGAACCTGAAACGGCTTATACTCTAAGCACCACTCTAGATTGGCACGCGGCCAATCAAAAAGATTGGAGTGTTCAAGTTATGCCATACTTCAGCCATATTGAAAACTATATTGATGCTGAGTTAGTGAAAAGTTATGGTGATTTCGGTGTATATCAATACGTCAACGAAAGTGCTCGTATCTATGGTTTAGATGTTGCAGCTAATACTAAATTGGCTGAAAACGAGTTTGGTGATTGGAAAGCCAAAGCCAAAGTCAATTACGCTCGTGGTATTAACTTAGAAACAGATGATAACTTATATAACATTATGCCGTTAAATGCGACGGTTGCCGTAATGCAACAGCTAAACCGTTGGAACAACAGCGTTGAATTGGTGTTGGTTAGCGATAAAACAGAAGTTTCTGAAAACCGTAATGAACTGAAAACAGCGGGTTATAGCTTAGTGAATATGAAAACAAGCTATACCTTAAAGAATCTACGTATCGATTTTGGTATCGATAACCTATTTAATCACTCTTATGACTTACCAACAGGTGGAGTCTATACAGGTGAAGGTAAAACGATGTCAATCACAGGAATCCCGCAATTGGCTGTTCCTGGTGCGGGTAGAACGTTCTACGCTGGCTTGAATTTAAAGTTCTAACTTAGAGAGCTTTAATCGCCAAAAACAAAAAAAGCCCTTTCGGGCTTTTTTTGTATCTGCTACTCAAGAAATTACATCATTGGATAGATAGAAGCTAACTTATCAAATTGCTCGGCCGTTAGGACTTTTTTCATATTGTCACGACAATCGATTTTGGTTTCGGCAATCTGTTTACGCATCGCCAAGGTTTTCTCGAACTTAGCCATCAATTCCGCTTTAGACATGCCTGCTAAAGTGTCTTGAATTAGCTCTTTTTCAGTCATGTTCACAGCCTGAAATAAACGCTTCATCTCATCACCGTTCTTTTGAGTCCACGCTTTTAATTTGCCCACTTGCTCATCACTCAATCCTAGTTCCTGAGCGTTTTTAATCGCGATACCGGTTAAATTAGGAAACGCAGGGTTGGCATGCATTACCAATTGCATTGGGTTGCTATTGCGCCCATTACTTAATTGTTTGCCCATCATACCCATCTTCATGCCTTTCATTGGCATCAAAGGACGACCTTTGGCTTCAATGGTTTTGGTAGAGCCATCATCAAACGTTAAATCGATTTTAATGCTTTGGTCCTTTTCAACTGGCGCATTTAAACCAATTAACATAATGTGGAAACCACCTGGTTTTAATGCCGTTGACTGGCCCGCAGGCAAGTCAATCTTTTGCACTTGGCGCATACGCATCACGCCATTATCGTGAATGTGGGTATGCAGTTCGGTTACTTTGTTAATATAAGCTTTAGCAGAAACCAAAGCATGGTCACTGTGCCCCGTATTTTTAAGCTCCATAAATGCCGCCGTTGCCGGTGCGTTTGGCGGCACCATACGCACATACGGGTTACTGACCTCAACCATTTCGGCTACCGTTGCGGCCATTGCTTGAAAACTCATTACACATCCGGCGGCAACCGCCAGTAAAGACAATCGTTTCATCATCACTCCTAAAGATAAATAGACAACAACTTAAGTAAAAATACCACTTTCAATCCATTATGGATTGTAAAACAAATTACACCGTAAAATCATTAAGATTTGACCAGGCCTGGTTATTTTTCAACCGGCCTTTTTTGTAGCTTTCTTTGCAAAGTGCGACGATGCATATTCAAAGCTTGTGCAGTCAGGCTGATATTGCCATCGTGCTCCATTAACACCTTTTGGATATGTTCCCATTCCAAACGCTTGACCGACATGGCGTTAAAACTATCCTGCTCAATATTCTCATTTCGGCTTGGACAAGCCGCTTCTTCGGATTCCGAAAGGTTGCTTTCTTCCAACCCCAACGCATTTAAAATTTCTTTGACGCTGGCAGGCTTACACAAATAATCATAAGCGCCAATACGCATGGCCTCAACCGCCGTTGCCACACTGGCATAGCCCGTTAAAATCAGAACTTTGCAATCGGGATAATGGCTTAACAAGGTCTGCAACAGGTTTAAACCACTTTGGCCATTTAAATTCAGGTCCAAAATAGCGTAAGCAAACGATTGTGTGGCCATCAACTGACCAGCCTCCTCTGGCGAACTGGCGGTCAGCACCATAAGATTGTGGTATTTAATCGACTGCTCTAAAATCCTTAAAAAAGTCGTATCGTCATCCACGATTAAAATTGGCAACTCATTCATGGTAAACGCCTTTATCTCTCAGCTTATTCATTGCCCCTTCTTGAGGCTTTGTACTTAAAATTTTCGTTAGACTCATTAATGACTTTTTATGTATCTGAAGAAACGTCTTCCTGCATGCGAATGACATTCATCGGTAAAAACAAACACGCTCTCAACCCCTTAGAAGAGCTGGTTTGTATATTTGTGAAGGTTAATTTTCCAGCAAAACGCTCGACAATCATCCGCGTCAAAAACCCCCCCATACCAATACCATAATAGTCATCAAGCGGCTGCTCCCCTAAAGTTTTAATATCGGTTTCCGGCATGCCGCCGCCTTCATCCTCAACCATAATGAACAGGCCTGCTGCGGTTAATTCAAACTTGATCGATACATAATCAGGACTGTATCTTGCCGCATTATCCAGCAAGTTCATAATCGCTAATTTAAAGCTTTCATCCACTTTCAACACCATGTTCCTAGGGGCTGAAATGGACGCATCAATCAACGGTGGATTTTGTCCGTCACCGTTTGAATCAGCCACCAACGACTGGATTTGGAGCACACTTTTAGGATGAATCAACGCGAATTCTTGACGTAAATCGGCTAATAACTGTTGGCAATCAATGCCCTCATCAAGGTTATGCTGGGCATTTTTAGGCGAATAATTTGCGCGTCTACGTAACCCCTGTAAAGCCTGATTACAAACCTGGATTTGCTCAGAAAAGGTTTGTAAATAACTTTGCCCCAATTCACTGCTTACCTCTTTACGAATCAATGGTTCTAATAACGTTAAGGTATTGAGCGGGGTACTTAATTGATGTGCCGATGCCGAAGCAATACTCGCGATAGACAATAAATACTCATTTTGGAGAGCCGCATTACGTTGCGACTCTAATGCGGCTCGCTGCGCTTCCAAGCGTTTTTTCAATGGCAAAATCAAGGTGGCAAGTAGCAACACCAACAACATGAACACCAGCATTGAACCATGCAAATGCCAAGCAAAAAAAGCCTGTAAACTGGTCACTTTCAAGGTCATGATGGGCACGTAATAAAAACTTAAAATAACGTAAAACCCGGCTGAAAACAGTGCTAACAACATAAAGAAAGGCGTTGATAAAATCAGCATTCCCAATGCCAATGGTAACAGTAACAAGTGCATTAACGGATTAATCGTACCCCCCGTTTCATACAATAAACCCGCATTCAACATCATGATCCAGCCTAACAGCGCCAACCAGAACACATTGAACGTTTGGGTATTGGTTTGCAATCTAAAGTTTTGGTAATGCAACAAAACGTAACAAAACAACAAGGTTAACAACATCAGACCTAACCAAACGGCGACAGGCAATAACGCAAAATTTATTTCTAATTTAACGTAAAACCAACTAAGCGTTACACTCCACAGCAGTGTTAAAAAACTCAATAAGCCTATCGAATATTTGAGTTCGGGCTTTTGTTTAGCCGTTGGCTGAATCGCTTTCATCGCTTTAAAATTTAACAAAACAAACCCTTACTTATAAAAATCAGCATATAAAACACTCGACATTTTACCAGCTTACAATGAACTGACAGAATGCACATTATTCTATACTGGCAAACAAAAATTAAAAGACCAAACACCTTATTGTCAGAATGTCTTAATAAAGAGATGGTTCAAGGAAAATAAAGGTCTGTTAAGCCTGATAAGTGCTTGTGAAGTTGAAACGCTATGGCCTTTACTAAGTTCGATGCAAAAAACACGATAGTAAATTTCGATTTTGATAGACATAAAAAAACCCCGTATCAGTCAATTCCAATACGGGGTTTTCAAAATATGGCGGTGGACTAGGGATTCGAACCCCAGGTAGGCTACAAACCTACAACGGTTTTCAAGACCGCCGCCTTCAACCGCTCAGCCAGTCCACCATGTTTTGATGTGGCGTATTATAGAGGTCTGAGCGATTATTGCAAGCCGTTTTAAAGAGTTTTTTGTAATTTTTTCGTAAAATAAATAAAACCTAACAGGCCTGGTAACAATCATGATCACAAAAAAGATTAAAAACAATGACTTAAGCTTTAACGAACAATGTTATGCCCTTTTGATGAAAATTCCAAGAGGTCGAGTCACCACCTATAAAGCGATTGCCCAGGCCTTAAACACTAAGGCTTATCAGGCGGTGGGCAATGCGATGGCTAACAACCCCGATCTCATCAACGTGCCTTGCCATAGGGTGGTGAACACGAATGGCCATATTGGCAATTATGCTTTAGGGGTGGAGAAAAAAATGGCGCTGTTGCAGTTGGAAGGCGTGAATATCAAACACAACAAAGTTGTTAATTTTGCAGAAATCTATTTTGATTTCAGTTAACCATATCTTCATTAAAAGCATCAATGAAGTTGAAAGACACAACTATAAAAAAAGCACCAGGCCTGGTAAGACTTGGTGCTTTTTGTCTGTTTAAACGAGTCGTTCAGAAGTGACTACAGCACTTCTACACCGCCCAGGTAAGGACGCAATGCTTCAGGTACGGTGATTGTTCCGTCGGCATTTTGGTAATTTTCCAACACCGCAACCAAAGTGCGCCCTACCGCTAGACCTGAACCATTCAAGGTATGTACCAGTTGTGGTTTGCCTTCTTTAGAGCGGAAACGAGCCATCAATCGACGCGCTTGGAAATCTTCAAAGTTAGAACACGATGAAATTTCACGATAAGCCGACTGTCCAGGTAACCAAACTTCTAAGTCATAGGTTTTTGCCGCGGAGAAACCAATATCACCAGTGCATAAGGTCACCACACGATAAGGCAATCCCAGCTTTTGTAGAATGGCTTCCGCATGTCCGGTTAAGTCTTCAAGGGCTTGATGTGATTGCTCTGGGTGAACGATTTGCACCATTTCAACTTTTTCAAACTGATGCTGACGAATCAAACCTCGAGTATCACGCCCGTATGAACCGGCTTCTGAACGGAAACAAGGCGTATGGCCAGCCATCTTCAACGGTAGATCGGCTTCATCAAGAATTTCATCACGAACCAAGTTGGTAATCGGCACTTCGGCTGTCGGGATAAGATATAAATCACGGTCGTTGGTATCGTGTTCATCGTTTTTGCTGATTTTATATAAATCCGCTTCAAACTTAGGTAGCTGACCGGTACCGCGTAAGCTGTCTTGGTTAACCAAGTAAGGCACATAGACCTCTTCATAGCCGTTTTCAGAATGTGTGTCCAACATTAATTGAATCAACGCGCGTTGCATTTTGGCCATTGGCCCTTTCAATACCGAGAAACGACCAGAAGTCACCTTAACCGCCGCATCATTATCATACCAGCCACGCTGTTCAGAAAGTTCCACATGATCTTTAACGTCAAAATCAAAGGTTCTTGGCTCACCCCATTTACGGATTTCAATGTTATCGTCTTCACTTGAACCAATCGGCACCGATTCATGCGGTAGGTTTGGGATTCCCGCATAGATGGTTTCAATTTCAGCCTGCACCGCTTCCGAGGCTTTTTCAGCTTCTTCTAATTGGGTTTTCAGGTTTTCCACTTCAGCCAGCAACGGTGCAATATCTTCACCTTGCGCTTTTGCTTTACCAATGCCTTTTGAGCGGCTATTACGTTCTGCCTGTAAATCTTGGGCCTTAGTCTGTAACTCTTTACGCTGAGCTTCTAAAGCTTGGATTTGTGCGGTGTCCAATTCATAACCGCGTGTTTTTAATTTTTGGGCAACCGTTTCTAAGTCTGATCTCAGTAGCTTTGCGTCTAACATTGTGTTTCTCTATTTGGATTATTCAGTAATTCTTTGTGTTAAGGTCTTAAAACCTAAGTTTGACCTGTAAATTTTGCCAGATATTCTAACATCTACCAGGCCTGGTAAGTTTAATTTTAGTCGATTAAAAGACCAATTGAACCGCTAATCAGACTGCCCATTTATGCGCCTGCTTCAAGTAGCTGGATATCCACAATCAACTCATTAGCCAGCTCTTCCAGCAAGGCTCTTATTTCTGCCGCCTTCACATCACGGGCAATATGCACTTTGATATCCGCTTTAAAGAGGTTTTCGCCGGTCATGGCCGCTTCAATCACCTCA
The DNA here is from genome assembly GCF_021654855.1 of Thiomicrorhabdus immobilis. NCBI lineage: Bacteria > Pseudomonadati > Pseudomonadota > Gammaproteobacteria > Thiotrichales > Piscirickettsiaceae > Thiomicrorhabdus > Thiomicrorhabdus immobilis. The sequence goes on along the minus strand of NZ_AP024202.1, from coordinate 931,892 downwards.
GTATGCAACTCATCCACACTGGCATTGATTTGCGCCAGTGCCGAAGAGATACGGTGCACAATTCCAGGTTGGTCTTGACCAATCAATTCAATCTCGAACTGATTGGTTTTTTGTGCAGAACCATTGCTATGACTCTCTTCAAAAATGGCACTTAATCCAAGCTGTTGATGATTTTGCAAAGCCGCTTGAAAATCCATCACCTGATCAGAAGGTAAATCTACCCGCAAGATGCCGGCAAACTTCCCTGCCAAACTCGCCATGCGGCTTTCTATCCATTCACCTTGATGCGCCACAATCAGTTTGGAAAGTGATTTGACCAGGCCTGGTGAGTCGTTACCCAGCACACTGATGACAATCGATTTTTTCATTAGGCTTCTCCTTGCAAGGCATCTTCGTCGTGAGCGTAATCGCTCAAAGGCGGACAGGAGCAGACCAAATTGCGGTCACCATAGACATTATCCACTCGCCCTACCGGACACCAATATTTGCTCTCACGCAAGCTTGCCAACGGATAAGCCGCCAACGCTCGGGAATAACTATGTGACCATTCATCATTCATCACCATCTCGGCAGTGTGCGGTGCGTTTTTAAGCGGATTATCATTCTCATCCAGCGCACCATTCATGACATCGACAATCTCTTGTTTGATGGCAATCATCGCATCGCAAAAACGATCCAATTCCAGCTTGGATTCCGATTCGGTCGGTTCTATCATCAGGGTACCTGCAACCGGAAATGACATGGTAGGTGCATGGAAGCCGTAATCAATCAAACGTTTGGCGATATCGTCCACCGAGATACCCGATTGCTCCTTAATTGGACGCAAATCGATAATACACTCGTGTGCCACTAGACCGTTTTTATCGCTATACAAAATAGGGTAATGTGGCGCTAAACGCTGGGCGATGTAGTTCGCGTTAAGAATGGCAACCGATGTGGCTTGCTGTAAACCATCACGCCCCATCATGGCAATGTAACTCCAACTAATCGGTAACACTCCCGCACTGCCCCACGGCGCGCCGCAAACGGCGCCTACTTCATTAGGCTCATCCTCCGCCTGCACCACGGCATAACCCGGTAAAAACGGCGCTAAATGTTTGCCCACACCTATCGGCCCTACACCCGGCCCGCCTCCGCCATGCGGTATCGCGAAGGTTTTATGCAAATTCAAATGTGAGACATCACCTCCAAATTTTCCTGGCGCGGCAATACCGACCATGGCATTCATATTGGCACCATCAATATAGACTTGACCACCGTGTTGATGGACCATTTCGCAAACGGTCTTCACATTCTCTTCAAACACCCCATGGGTAGAGGGATAGGTAATCATAATGGCCGCAAGTTGTTGTGAGTATTTGTCCAATTTGGCTTGTAGGTCATCCAGATCGATTTCGCCCTCGGCCGTGGTATTGACCACCACTACATCCATACCCGCCATTTGTGCCGAGGCCGGATTGGTACCATGAGCCGAAGCGGGGATTAAACAGATATCACGATGGGTTTCACCCCGACTTCGATGATAGGCACGAATCGCCAATAGCCCGGCATACTCCCCCTGCGCCCCGGAGTTAGGTTGCAAAGATACCGCATCATAACCGGTGGTTTCGCAGAGCATTTTCTCGAGTTCTTTGACCATTTTTTGGTAACCTTGCGCCTGTTCTAAAGGCGAAAATGGGTGCATATTCGCAAATTCCGGCCAGGAAATCGGCATCAATTCGGCTGTTGCATTCAATTTCATAGTGCAAGACCCCAATGGAATCATCGCCCTGTCCAAGGCCAAATCTTTATCCGCCAAATGACGCATATAACGCATCATCTCAGTTTCTGAACGGTGCTCATGAAACACCGGGTGGGTTAAAAACGCGGAGGTTCTCTGTAATTGGCTAGGAATGATGTCCGCTTGCCCCTCCAGTACACTCTCGGCATCGAGTGAGTTTGCCGCATCATCGGCAAACACCGTCCATAACGTTTTAATGTCATCCACCGTAGTGGCTTCATCGAAAGAGAACCCGATATTGTCGACATCAATCGGCCTGAGGTTATAGCCTTGTAACACCGCTTTTTCGGCAATTTTCACCGCTCTTCCCGGCACATGAATACGTAAGGTATCGAAATAAACGCTGTTATTAACAGTTATCCCTAACCGACTTAAACCTTTGGCAAAGGTCTGGGTAAAGCGATGCACCCGGTAGGCGATTTTAACCAAGCCTTGTGCTCCATGATAAACCGCATACATACTCGCCATGACCGCCAATAACGCCTGAGCGGTACAGATATTACTGGTGGCTCTTTCGCGACGAATATGTTGCTCGCGGGTCTGCAAGGCCAAACGGTAAGCTTTTTTACCTCGACTATCTAAAGAGACCCCGATTAAACGCCCTGGCATAGAACGTTTAAAGCTGTCTCGAGTAGCCATATAAGCAGCATGTGGTCCGCCGTAACCTAAGGGCACGCCAAATCGTTGGGTATTGCCGACCACCACATCCGCCCCCATCTCCCCAGGTGGTTTCAATAGTGTCAAAGCCAATAAATCTGCAGCTACCGCCACCAAGGCTTTTTTCGCGTGCGCCGCCTCTATCAACGGAGTTAAATCGGCCACTTCACCGTAAGTTCCAGGATATTGCAGTAACATCCCAAACAAATCCAAGTTGTCTAAACCCTCAGCTGGATTTCCCACCACCACGTCTATGCCCAATGGTTCAGCGCGGGTTTTCACCACTTCAATGTTTTGCGGGTGACAATCCTCGGCCACAAAAAACACCTTACCTTTGGCTTTACTCATACGTTGACATAAGGTCATGGCCTCGGCACAGGCCGTGGCTTCATCCAACATCGAGGCATTGGCCAACTCTAAACCGGTTAAGTCTGCCACCATGGTTTGAAAGTTGAGCATGGCCTCTAGGCGCCCCTGTGAGATTTCAGCCTGATAAGGTGTATAGGCGGTATACCAAGCGGGGTTTTCGAGAATATTACGTTGAATGGTTGGCGGGGTTAAGGTGTTGTAGTAACCCATTCCAATAAAGGATTTGAGAACTTGATTTTGCTGGGCGAGCGATTTGAGTTTGGCCAGAGATTGGTGTTCGGTCAGACCATCTGGCAAATCCATGGCTTGTTGACGGCGAATGGAACCGGGCACCACTTTATCAATCAGCTCTGTAATCGAAGCCATTCCGAGGGTCTGTAACATCGCTAGCTGTTCGGCGCTGTCTGGACCTAAATGGCGTTTTACAAAGGTTTCACTCTGTTGCAAGTCGCTGAGCGAACATTGTGCAAGTTGAGATAAAGTGGTTTGAGACATGTTGTGCTCTCCCGATTGAATCCATCCATTACATAAATTGACTGCCGTTTACTCTTCAGTTAAGGCGTTATAAGCATCTTCATCCATCAAGTCATCCAGGTCTGAAGGATCGGTAAGCTCTACTTTAATAATCCAATTGGCCATCGCATCTTCATTGATCAGTTCAGGCTCATCTTCTAAAGATTCATTAACCTCTATCACCGTTCCATCAACCGGCGCAAACAGGTCACTCGCCGCCTTAACCGATTCAATCACCGAGATTTCTTCACCCTTGGTGATTTCCGTACCCAGTTCTGGCAGCTCAACAAACACCAAATCACCCAACTGTTCCTGGGCAAAATCGGTAATGCCGATCAACACCGTACCATCACCATTATCTTGAATCCATTCATGCTCTGCGCTGTATTTAATATTACTCATGATTTTCTCCTAACTGATTGTTCTTGTGTCTTTGTTCATTCATTAATTTTAGGTTGTGTATTAAATTATCTATTAATTTGTGTATCAGGTGCTGTTTAGCGAAAAAACAGAAACTACCAGGCCGGGTTAAACCATCAACCACGGTAATAATTCTGTTTTACAAAGGGTAAACTCACCACTTGCATCGGTACCTTTTTACCCCTGACCATCGCATTGAGTTCCCTGCCGGCTTCGGCGTAATCGCTTGGCACATAGCCCATCGCAATTGGACTATTTAAACTCACGCCAAATCCACCACTGGTGACCACGCCAATTACGTTATCCTTCTCATCGACAATTTCAGCGCCATCTCGTACCGGCATTTTACCTTGCGGTTTTAAACCTACACGTTTTCGGGAAACTCCGTTGGCCAGTTGAGACATGATTACTTCAGCCCCTAGATAACCGCCAGCCCTTACACCATCGACTCTGCGGGCTTTTGACAAAGCCCATACCAAACTGGCTTCTACTGGAGAAATGTCATTATCCAACTCATGACCATACAAACACAAACCCGCTTCCAAACGTAACGAGTCGCGCGCACCAAGACCAATCATCTCCACATCGTCATCGGCCAATAATAAACGTGCCAAAGCTTCGGCCTGCGAATTGGGGAGAGAAATTTCAAACCCGTCCTCGCCGGTATAGCCGGATCGGGTTACAAAACACTCAACCCCGTTTAACATCAAGGTTTTGGCGGTCATAAACCGCATTTCACTCGATTCAGGCGCTATTTTGGCCAATACCTCACCCGCTTTCGGACCCTGCAAAGCCAGCAAGGCATAATCGTCCAAGACGTGAATATCACACTGATTAGCCAAATGCCTTTTAAGGTGATTGATGTCTTGTTCTTTACAAGCGGCATTGACCACTAAAAATAGATGTTCTCCGGTGTTGGTGACCATTAAATCATCCATTACGCCGCCGTCCTGATTGGTAAACAGCGCATATCGCTGTTGTCCAATGGATAAATCCACAATATCAACCGGAACCAAGCTTTCTAAAGCCTGAGCGGCTTTCTCGCCTTTTAGGATAATCTGACCCATGTGTGAAACATCGAACAGACCGGCTTTTTCACGGGTATGCAGATGTTCTTTTTTGATTCCCAGTGGATATTGAACCGGCATTTCATACCCGGCAAAAGGCACTAATTTGGCACCTAATTCTTGGTGTAAGGTGTAGAGAGGCGTTTTTTGCAGAGTGATATCGTGGTTCGCCATAACGCTGGTTTCCTTGGACTATCTCGCTAAATTTTGATGGATTTACAGAAAATACCAGTGAGGATTCCACTGGGATAATGCGCAAATTGAAACTCTGATTCTACTGTTTTTTATAAGAAGATGAAATGAGAAATAAGCAATATTGAATGCGCTTGCAAATTAAAACTGTCGTCCAGCCAACATGCCTAACCATACCGCGACTAAACACGTTAACACACTGATGGCGATATTCATAAAAGCCTTATTGATTTCGCCCACTTCCAGGTACTGCATGGTCTCGAAAGAGAAGGTGGAAAAGGTGGTAAAAGCGCCTAAAAAGCCCACCATAATAAACGCGCGCCACTCGGTAGACACTCCGAGCTTATCGACCAACAGCACCGCCATTAGCCCCATGATAAAAGACCCCAACATATTGACCGACAAGGTACCCCAGGCAAAATCACGACCAAACCATTGGTACACCTGGTGTGACATCGCAAAACGAGCCGTTGCCCCTAAAGCGCCACCCATTGCAATGGCAAACCAACCGAGTCCTGTCATCATGGTATAAGTCCTTTAAACATCAATTTAAGGTTAAGTTATTTTATGAACGTCTTTTATAAATAGCATTTTCATTCAATTGACGGAGATACTCCATCTTGGCTGAAATCTTGATTTCCAAACCGCGTTCAACCGGTTGGTAGTAGGTTTTTTCCAGCATGTCATCCGGGAAATAACTTTCTCCAGCGGCAAAGGCTTCAGGTTCGTCATGTGCATAACGATACCCCTGACCATAGTCCAATTCAGCCATCAATTTAGTGGGCGCGTTACGTAGATGCAACGGCACCTCATGCGAGCCATGCTCTTTAATGTCCGCCAATACGGCCTTATAAGCCATGTAAACCGCATTGGATTTTGGCGCCACCGCCAAATAACTGGCGGCATGAGCCAAAGCCAAATCACCTTCTGGCGAGCCTAAACGTTCATAAGACTCTGCGGCATTGATGGCTATTTGCAAGGCTTTAGGGTCGGCATTACCGATCTCTTCACTGGCCATCCTAATAAGCCTTCGCCCCAGATAACGAGGGTCGGCACCACCATCCAGCATTCTAACCAACCAATACAAAGCGGCGTTGGCATCTGAACCACGAATGGACTTATGCAGTGCTGAAATTTGATCGTAAAACGCCTCGCCTCCCTTGTCAAAACGTCTGACACCCCCTTGAATCACCTCTTTGCAATTATCGGTGGTCAACCTTACCAGGCCTGGTTGGTTTTGCTTGGCTTCATATTCGGCGAAATCCATGGCTTGTTCAAGGCTGTTCAATAAACGTCTTGCATCACCATCAGCCGCTTCAATCAATAACTCAGCAGCCTTATCTTCAATCTCAATCTGTACTTTTTCTGAGAGAGAATCATCGGCATTCAAATCCGCTTCCAATAAGGCGCGACCACGCTCCAAAACCGTCGACAATTCGTCCTCTTCCAACGTTCTCAACACATACACTTTGGCTCTTGAAAGCAAAGCGTTGTTGAGTTCAAAAGAAGGGTTCTCAGTGGTGGCACCAATAAACACAAAAGTGCCATCTTCCACAAACGGTAAGAACGCATCCTGTTGCGCTTTATTGAAACGATGCACCTCGTCCACAAACAACAAAGTTCCCTGTTGAAACTGTTGACGGTGCAGTTTGGCCTGTTCAACTGCAGCTCGCACCTCTTTGACCCCGTCCAAAACCGCAGAAAGATTAATGAACTGTAAATCAGACTGCAAGGCAATCAAGCGTGCCAAGGTGGTTTTCCCCACTCCCGGCGGCCCCCAAAACACCATGGAGTGCAAGCGGCCTGAATCCAGCATACGTGACAAAGCCCGCTTTTCACCCAAGAGGTGTTTTTGGCCGACATAATCCTTAAGTTCAGTTGGCCTTAAGCGGTCTGACAATGGTCGGTAAACTGACATTATTGTGGCGTACCTACCAAATCCGCGCCTTCAGGCAGATTGAACTGAAAGGATTTATAAGGAATCACTTGGTTGGATTGAATATTGGTAAATTGCACCTTGGTAATATTATCGGCGCTTTGATACATCCAAACATCAGTCATCTCTCCGTTTTTCATACCGACGTCGATACTTTGAAAGTAGGTAGCCGCTTTTGGAGTTAAGTTAAACCACTGGGTACCATTTTTATCACCCGATTCAATGATGGTGAATTTGGACTGAATCGGTTCTTTGTAAAGCAACCAGCTTAACGGTAATTCCGCTTTAATCTCTTCAATCGGGCGAACCGTTACCTGGTCTAAATCCTCGTCATAGACCCACAGATTCTTGCCATCGACCACGATTTTCTGTTCATTCGGTTTAAAGTACTGCCACACCAGTTTTCCTGGTCGATTCAGTTCAAAATGACCGATTGAGGTATTGGTTGCGAATAACGCTTCATCTGGCTGGGTTTGCACAAAATCCGCTTTAAAGGTTTGCAGTTGATTCACATAGTTTTGCAAATCGGCACCCAAATTGTCTTTTGCAGCATAGACTTGAGTACTAAACAGCAAACTGCTAGAGATGACAAATACGCTGATTGAAGCGTTTAAAAATGATTTCACGAGTTACTCTCTATTGATTGTTATTTTAATAAAAGTTGGCGGTATTAATTATCTTGGGGTTTTGGCGCCAAAACTTCACGGTTGCCGTTTGAACCTGCAGTAGACACAACCCCTGCCGATTCCATCGATTCGACAATACGTGCCGCACGGTTATAGCCTATTTTAAAACGACGCTGTACCGATGAGATTGACACTCTGCGAGCATTGACCACAAATTCGACCGCTTCATCGTATAACGCATCTTGTTCACCATCGCCATCAGCGCCACCTGAACCGCCATCCGCACCGCTATTGGCCTGGGTAATCGATTCTAAATACTGCGGTTTGCCCTGGGTTTTAATAAAAGAGGCTACACGATGTACCTCTTCATCTTTCATAAACGCACCATGCACTCGGCGTGGCGTCCCCGAACCTGGCGGCATAAACAGCATGTCACCCATCCCTAACAGTTGTTCCGCACCACCTTGGTCAAGAATGGTTCGCGAATCGATTTTGGTGTTGACCATAAAAGAGATTCGGGTTGGAATATTGGCTTTAATCAAACCGGTAATAACGTTCACCGATGGTCGCTGGGTAGCTAAAATCAGGTGGATACCGGCCGCACGCGCTTTTTGGGCGATACGGGCAATCAGTTGCTCTACCTCTTTACCCACCACCATAATCATGTCGGCAAATTCATCCACCACCACCACGATGTAAGGCAATGGCTCTAAGGTTGGCGGTTCTTCCCCCAACTCATGACCAAAATTGGCCGCTTGTTGATAAATCGGGTCAATAATCGGTTTGCCATTTGCTATCGCCTCTTTGACTTTAAGGTTAAAACCGGCGATGTTACGCACCCCGAGTTTTGCCATCAATTGATAACGGCGATCCATCTCAAATACACACCAACGTAAAGCGTTGGCGGCATCACTCATATCGGTAACAACCGGAGTCAACAGATGCGGAATGTCTTCATAGACTGATAGTTCCAGCATCTTAGGGTCAACCATAATCAAGCGAACCTCTTCGGCGGTACTCTTATAGAGCAAGCTCAAAATCATGCTATTCACCCCTACCGACTTACCGGCACCGGTGGTACCCGCCACCAATAAATGGGGCATTTTGGCGATATCGGCGACCACCGGTTTTCCGGCGATATCTCGACCTAAGGCCACAGTAAGCGGTGATGAAGCCGACTGAAACTCATCCGAAGCCAACACCTCTCTAAAACCGACAATTTCTCTCTGCTCGTTTGGAATCTCGATTCCCACAACCGCCTTACCAGGGATAACATCGACGACACGAACCGATTTCACCGATAAAACTCGCGCCAAATCCTTGGCCAGATTATTGATTTGACTTACCTTGACACCGGGTGCGGGAAGGATTTCAAAACGGGTTACCACCGGACCTGGCTGTACCGATTCGACCTGCACCGTTACCCCAAACTCTAACAATCTTTGCTCTAATAAACCGGATAACGCAGTGAGTTCATCTTTACTGAAACCTTCATCATAACTAGGCGCTAAATCCAATAAATCCAATTTAGGTAGTTCAGCCTTCTCTACAATTTGAGCATTGGCTTTGGGCATTTCTTTTGTGCCAACGGCGACCCCTTTCGCCACAGCGTCTGCTGAAGTTGGTTGTGCTGCCACGGTTGCTACCGAGCTAGAAACAGCTTGAGGAACCTGACTTGCTGTCGGAGAAGCAACATCCTCCATATGATTAAGGTCAATAGAAGGATCTCCTGGAACAGCAGCCTGCGAGTTGATGGCCTTTATCTCTGACGCCTTTTCCTTAGAAAGCGGCTCGACACCACCCTTTTCGGCAGGATCTTTAGGCGGCAGGATTTTAGCCAACCACTGTTTTCTGGCTTCAGCGGCATCGCCACCACTGACATTGATTTTAGAAACCCCTTGTTTCACCTGGGTTTGAATTTTTTGAACTTGCTCTTTGACCTTATCCGATTCCATCACTTTATCTTGGAATAGGCTGGTGATTTTATCGCTGAATTTAACCGCCGATTCGCCCGTAAACTCGATAATCGTCAACCACGAACAGCTACTCAACATGCTGAAAGCCACCGCAAATAAAATCAATAAAACCAGCGTGGCGCCTAATAGATCGATGGAGCCGACCAAGCCATTACTCAATTCATAACCCAAGACACCGCCGGCAGAGTAAGGTAACTCAATCAACGCATCGGGCTGCATATATAAATTTGCCAGACCAGCGCCAGAAGTGATTAACAGCAACAACCCGAGTAGACTGAGAATAAATCTCAAATAGTCCAACTCATTACCAGTACGTATCTTGAGCGTGACCCAGCCAGCCAGAAGGATTCCAAATGGAATTAAGAAACCAAATACCCCAAAAACATAAAGCAGCATGGACGATATCCAAGCACCGGTTTTCCCGCCGTAATTTTGAATATCTTGAACTTCACCCACCGAATCAAATCCCGAGTCCAACGGTGAATAACTAAAGAGCACAATAAATAGAAAAAACGCCAAGCCAATACAACTCAGTACCACACCGTCCTTCAAAATCCAACCGAAGCGTTTCATGGTGGTAATATTTTCATGGTTAGACGGTGTTGGTTTATTTTCTGGTTTTGCTGATTTAAAAGACATGTAAAGAGACTTTTACCCTATTTAAAATGAGTGACAAGTGAAACTTATTCTACGAATATGAACAAACGTGATTTTAGTCTCGTTTATTCTCTAAAAACTGCTAAAATTTTAGCATACAAAAAGACGAGAATCTGACTATAACCTTGATTGAATTTCAAGTAAGCTTGTCAGCAATCGTAACCATTAATTACAACCCAATCGAATCTTATTCACAAAAAGGATATTGTTATGGCCACAAAACATTGCAAATTATTAATTTTAGGTTCAGGTCCTGCAGGTTATACCGCAGCGGTTTACGCGGCACGTGCAAACCTTGAACCTGTAATGATTACCGGGATGCAACAAGGTGGACAATTAACAACAACGACTGAAGTCGACAACTGGCCAGGTGATCCTGAAGGCCTGACAGGACCGGATTTAATGCAACGCATGCAGCAACATGCGGAACGTTTCGGAACGGAAATCCTGTTTGACCATATCCACACTGCCGAATTAAACCAAAAACCATTTAAATTGATTGGCGATTCTGGCGAATACACTTGTGATGCTTTAATCATCGCTACCGGTGCTTCGGCTAAATATCTAGGTTTAGATTCTGAAGAAGCCTTTAAAGGTAAAGGGGTTTCAGCTTGTGCAACTTGTGATGGTTTTTTCTACCGTAACCAAAAAGTAGCGGTTATCGGTGGCGGCAACACCGCTGTTGAAGAAGCACTCTACCTTTCTAATATCGCTGCAGAGGTGACCATTGTGCACCGTCGCGACAGCTTCTCTTCTGAAAAAATCCTTGCTAAACACCTTCAAGAGAAGGCTGATAATGGCAATATCAATATTGAATTCAACTCAACGTTAGATGAAGTCCTTGGCGACAACATGGGGGTAACCGGATTACGCCTGAAGAGTACTGAAACCGGAGAAACCAAAGAGATTGATGTTTCTGGGGTATTTATTGCGATAGGTCATACTCCGAATACTGGAATATTCGAAGGACAACTTGAAATGGTTAATGGTTACATTAAAGTTCAAAGCGGTCTGCAAGGTAATGCAACTCAAACTTCTATTCCTGGTGTTTTTGCTGCCGGTGACGTTATGGACCAAGTCTATAAACAAGCAATCACTTCTTCAGGAGCAGGCTGTATGGCCGCTCTAGATGCCGAAAAATATTTAGATAACCTTTAATCCTAAGTTTCTTAAAGTTATTTAATACTTTGTTCACACTTACCAGGCCTGGTAAGTGTGAAAATACAGTTTTTAAAAAAAATTATCCTTATCAAATCAAAAGGCATTTCAATGAAGAAAATTCTCTTTTTATCATTAGGCTTACTCACCACTCAGAACGTGATTGCCGCAGATCCTTTAACCACGACAGAACAAAAAGCCAGCTACACCTTAGGGAGTGATTTAGCGAAAAACTTTGCTCAACAAGGTTTAAAAATCGACATCCAAGCATTTACCTTAGGTTTTGAAGACGCCATGAACAACCGTAAATCTCGCCTATCTGAAGAAGAGATGATGAAAGCGATTACGGAAGTTAAAAAAGAGATGATGCAAAAGCAGATTGCTCATCGTAAAGCCCAAGGCGAAGCCAACCTTAAAGAAGGTGAAGCTTATATGGCTGACAATGCCAAAAAAGCCGGTGTTAAAACTTTAGATAGCGGAATCCAATATAAAGTCATCAAGTCTGGAAAAGGTAACTCACCGACAGAAAATGACACCATATTCGCCCACTATGAAGGTTCTTTTATTGACGGAAAAGTGTTTGATAGTTCTTATAAACGCGGTACCCCTCTAAAATTCCAAATGGGTAATGTCATTAAAGGCTGGGGAGAAGTTTTAAAACACATGAAACCAGGTGATAAGTGGGAAGTGGTTATTCCGTCTAACCTTGCTTATGGAGAAAAAGGTGCCGGCGAAACAATCGGGCCAAACAAAACGCTATTATTCACGATTGAGTTAATCCAGTTTGATAAAGCTGAATAATACCGCTAACACCTCCCCTTCTCTCCTCTAAATGCGTTTAGCTCCCTATAGCTCTATTGATTTTAAAAATCCTTTTAAAATCAACAGACAAAAAAAACCCCAGTTAAGAATACCTTAACCGGGGGGTTCCATAATAAAGGGGAACAATCTTAGCTCTTTTAGAGGAGTGTTGTAATGAAACAACCCGCACATATTAATCGAAGCCGACAAGCATATCAACAAATTCTAATATAAAAGTATTACTATATTTTGAAGCGCTCAAGATTGTTTATCAGCTTGATAGCCATCTGATTTACGAAATGCTCAGCTCCCAAAAACCTCTACGATTTGTAACACCTCAAACGCTGGGGTTTCATAAGGATGCGATGCTTTTAAGGCCATAATTGCCGCTTTTATATTGACCTCACTGCAAACCAACTCCACTCGATACTCCTCAAGTTTTTCCAACTTGTTTTGCTCACCCAGATAAGCATGGCTGCCTTTTAACGGCCTGAACTGTCCCTCTCCTTTCACCTGCCAGGCACAGCGATCATAGTTTCCTATATGACCTGCTCCAGCCTCAAACATCGCGAACTTAACCTCTTCCAGATGGCTTTCTGGAACAAAAAATATCACTTTATACATAATCTTTACCTAAAAACCCAATTCCATTAAACAAATTCAATACAATATGTGCAAAGTATCTAACGACACATTCAAAGCAACTAAAGTTCAACTTAAGTCACAAAAAGGAAAACAAATGCGTTTATTACTCATTACCTATGCTGTTATTTTAATTCTTGGTGTTACCGCCATGTTAACAGGTTGGCACTATCTAGCGAATATTGCCGGGTTCATTTCTGCCGTGGGATTCATGCTTGTCTTCTTCAAAGACCGACCAGATGAAGAAACCGAGTTTCAAATCAGAATGCGCCGCTATTGGTATATCGTTTTTGCAACAGGCATTATCTTCAGTTTGATTTTTGGTAGTTTCTGGAACGACCATATGGGTAATATGGCTATGTAATTAATGGCGATAGATTAAAGACTCGATTCTGTAATCTTTCATATCTCATCAAAAAGCAAAAGCCCCAACATTTTCTAGAAATATTGGGGCTTTTATCTTTTGCCATTACGAAGCCATGTTTTAAAATCAAATACTTAGCAACTAAAACAGCTCTATTTCACCTTCATCCATACTTGAGGTATTGACTCGGCTCATACGAGTATCTTGTATTTCTTGGCGTTTTTGATGGATTTTAGCTCTAAACTCCTCAACACGTTGCTTATGCTCATCTTCAGATTGAGCCGGACTCATTTGGCTTTGTTCGATAAACTCACCAATTTCACTGGAGAAATTATTTAGATTCTGCAAGTGACTCATCACCTGCTCAACCAACTGCCTAACAATATCTTCAAACTGTAAAGAACGCACCGCATTGGAAACACTTAACTCAATTTCAGAAATCATGCCTGATACATCACCGAGTTTAGAGGAGATACCATCATTCATATCTTCTAAGTCACCTAACATTGTGCCCACTTTATCTTGTGAAGAGACCGCATGCTCCATGTCTTTTGTGGCCGTTTCACTAACAATGCTTCTTACCTGATCAACCGTTACTCGCGCTTGTTCAGCCTGTTTACGAATTTGTTCGTTCAATACATTTGAATTCAAGGACAGTTTACGCACTTCATCTGCCACCACCGCAAACCCTCGCCCTGCTTCTCCCGCTCGGGCAGCTTCTATTGCAGCGTTTAAAGCCAATAAGTTAGTCTGGTCAGCAATACCTTTTACATCTTCTAAAAGATGGAAAATAGATTCGATTTGCCCCACCATATCATCAATTTTTGAAACCGTCTGAGTACTGCGATGACTCGCATTGGTCAACAAATCAATAAGATACTGTAAGACCACCTTAATCTCGGCAGAAAACTTTTGAATACTCATTTCATTAGAGTTTTCACCACCGCCCAAGTTGTCTAACAGAGAGACCACTAACTGATACTCGGCTTGTGTTTGCTCATGTAAACTCGAAAAACTGCCATTTAAAGTATCGATTGCCTCAGATACCAATGTTTTGACTTGAATCAATTCATCGCCCACGATACCAACTTCTTGCGAAATCACCGCATCGACATCATTCATGATAAGACGTAATGATTCATCAGCGGTTATCACCCTGAGCATAGCCGCTTTATCATCGCTGGTCATCGCCACTTGAGGGGCTGAAACAGGCTCATCGGAGCCAGAAAGACTTTCTTTGCTTTGCTTATTAACACCGAACTTGGCAAAATTTGCCACTAGCAAGGTCCAAACAATTGAAACCACTAGAAGCATAATGACACCAATATAGGGGATTTCCATAAAACTTAAAACCACACCTAGCAAGGTCATTAACCAGGCCGGCCAATAGGTTTTGATGACATCAAGCATGATAATCTTCCTTAGAACTTTTAGCTTACAACAAGAAAAAAAAGTGAAAACTCACATAAGCTATTTTGGTAAATAAAATGTATTTTAACATCTGATGAAGCAGTTAATATGCCAAGCATTAAATCAATTGATTAACCACTAAAAAAAGCGAAGATTCTGTACATAAAAAAATCTATGGCAAAACTGAATTCCCCATAGATTTATCGTCAGCATCTTATTGAGATTTTACATTTTGGTAATTTTTAACGCTTGGCCAATTCCATGATTTTATTGGCAACTTGCTCCAGCGGCACAACAAAATCCGCAGCACCTAATTTTACGGTTTCACCCGGCATCCCCCAGACAACACTGGTTTTCTCATCTTGAGCCATGGTTGGAGCACCCGCTTCCTGAAGTTCTTTCATCCCCATAGCTCCATCCGCTCCCATTCCAGTAAGCATGACTCCAATCGCATTAGGCCCGACGTTTTGGACCACACTTCTAAGCATCACATCAACCGATGGTTTATGCCTATTTACCGGAGGCCCGTCATTAAGGCGACAAATATAACGCGCACCATCACGGGCAATCAATAAATGTTTATCCCCAGGCGCGATATAGACATGACCCGGCAGAATTTGTTGACCATCTTCCGCTTGCATTACGGTCATTTCGGTTATGGTATCCATACGTTTTGCAAACGGCAAACTGAAAGCCGCTGGTATATGCTGAGTAATAACGATACCTGGTGCACTGGCAGGTAGACGCATCAAAACTTCCTTTATAGCCTCTGTTCCGCCTGTAGACGCACCTAAGGCAACAATCTTATCGGTTGTTCTAAAATGACGACTATTGAAAGCGGATTTTTCTATGATGGCATCAGCAGAATGTTTTTGAACAGGTCGAGCCATGGCTGGAGCCAATACAGGCTTTCTGGTCTGGTTTGCTATATAACGTGCATATTGACGCTCCAACATCGCTCGACTAACTTTGGCCGCGGTCTTTACCTTAGAGCAAATTTCAGAGGTATAAGCCTCAAAGGTATGAACCAAATCAATCTTAGGCTTAGTCACAAAATCTACAGCCCCTAAATCCATCGCCTCAAAGGTGACATCCGCCCCTTTTTCAGTAAGGGTTGAAACCATCACAACCGGAACCGGGTGCAATCGCATTAAGTTTTTCAAAAACGTGACACCATCCATTTTAGGCATTTCGACGTCTAAGGTTAAAACATCAGGATGCAGTTGCTTAATTTTTTCTCTAGCATCAAATGGATCAGATGCGGTACCAACCACTTGCAAGGCTGGATCGGTTGATAACATCTCTTGGAGCATTTTTCTAACTAATGCCGAATCATCAACGATTAGAACTTTAATTGGTGTGTTCACTTTATTCCCTTAAATAACGATGACTAACTGTTCAGAGTGTCTTTTGAATAAATTGGGTTATTTTATTTTTCTGTAAATAGTTTGCCCTAAAAGCTCAAAGCGATCACAGACTTTATATAGAGATTCCGAATGCCCTATAAAAAGATGTCCATTTTCTGGAAGCCTATCGGCATAACGGTTGAATAATTTACTTTGGGTCGGTTTATCAAAGTAAATCACCACATTTCTACAAAAAATAACATCAATATCATCCTTTAATGGCCAGTCGTGCATTAAGTTAAGTTGACCAAATTCGATGATTTGTTGTAGCTCAGGCTTTACTTTCACATAACCTTCTTGCGAACCAGACCCCTTTAAAAACCAGCGTTTCTTTCTTTCTTCACTAACGCCTTTTAAGCGATCCATTTTGTAAATACCGCTTTGACCTGCACTCACTACGTTTGAATCCAAATCGGTTGCAATCACTTTTGCGTCCCAGCCAGCAGGCATGGATTCTTTCAATATGATGGCGATTGAATATGGCTCTTCACCTGTAGAACAACCAGCCGACCAAATGCGAACTTTTTTTGATGCCGAATTCGATTTCAACAGGCCTGGGATAACCGTCTTCGCCAAATAGTCAAAATGATGATTTTCCCTGAAAAAGAAGGTTAGATTTGTTGTGATTGCATTAATCAAATGGACAAATTCGGCTTCTCCTTGATTTTCAACAAAATCTAGATACTCCGAAAAACTGTGCATATTTAAAAAACGAATACGTTTTGATAACCGGTTATAAACTAGATTCTTTTTTGAATCATTTAAATCAATACCCGCGTAGTCATAAACAATCGTTTTAACACGACTAAAATCCTGATCCTTGAATTCAAACTCTCGTTCACTCATATTGATAAAGACACCTTAAGTTATGGCCTAGAGCCGATATTTTAGAATCAAGCAGTTACTGTGTATACTGACAATTGCATCATTAACTTTCAACTCAAGCACACAGCGAATTAAATTAAATTCATCTAGCAATTTTTATAACAATATAATTGTTAGATATTCCTTGCAAGCAAAACCTTTAAATTTGTATTGAAATCATGGTAACGGTATCCAATAACTTAATTCCAGCGAATGCACTTACCGTGCAATCAAATAGCCCTGCAGGTAGTTTGCTTAAAGTAGGCCAATTACTCACGGCCAGCATTAACCCCATAAACAACCATCAAGTTCAATTAACTATCGGCAACCAAACTCTCATAGCAAACAGCAAACAGCCTATTACCGCAAACGGTTCCGTTCAGGTAAAAGTCAACCAAATATCGCCTGAAATTCAACTTTCAATAGTCAACACACCAACCAAACCAACCAGCGATCTCAGTAATCAAACCATTATGCAGGCCGCTTATCGGCAATTTATTCCGTCTCAAGCACCATTAACACAAGTTTTTCAACAAATTAACCTGTTGCAATCTTTGCCGGCCAACCTTCAAGCCCCTCTCCAACAACTTATGGAGCAGGTAACTAAAAGAAACCAAGGTTTGAATGCAGACAACATTAAACAAAAACTAAACGACAGCGGCCTATTCTTAGAGTCTAAACTAGCGACTCAAGCACGAAATCAAACTCCACAGAACTTTAAAAACGACTTAAAAAACCAAATTCTACAGCTCCAACAACAAGTAACTGATTTGCAGCAACAGAATCCATCAAACAGCTTAAATAAACTTTCCCACTTATTAAACCAAGCCTTAAGCCGGCTTACCGTGCAACAAGTCCAGCTTTTTGAAAACCCCACCATCACTCCGTTAGAAATTCCTTATGAAACCACAAAAGACAACATCAAAGACTACATAGAATTCAGAAAAGTTAACCAAAACGACAAGAACCAATGGGAAGCGTATATTGACTCAACACTAACCGAAGGACTACTTTCCGTAAAACTTAGACTTTCCGACAACGGTACACTAGATTGTTATTTATGGTGCGAAACAGCCCCGCTTCAAAACAAGGTTGAACAACAACTCGGTTCACTTCAAGAATTACTCGATAGGACTGGTCTGAAACTGAACAATATTCAAATTTCATCACAAAAGCCCGTTAAAACCGATACTTCCACCAAAATGGCGTTAATCGACATTAAAATTTAACGCGAATAACAGAGTAACTTTTGCATTTGGCAATATAATTGCTTGAGATAAATTTATTATGATGTGCTAATTAATAGCCCCTCATATGATTTTATTATATTATTTATTTGCTTAAATAACTCTGAGCAATACTAGACCTTTTCTTATGAATCGGTTAACTTAATCTTAAGTCCAGCAAACCAAAGAGAGATAGCCAACATGGATAAAAACTTGGATGCTATTCAAGAACACATTGAGCAAAACGAGACCGTTGACGATCAAGTTTTAAGCTTTGTATTAGGCAAAGAAGAGTATGGTGTTGACATCTTGCGTGTTCAAGAAATCAAAGGTTGGGAAAAAACCACTGCGATACCCAATACTCCTGCATATGTAATGGGGGTAATTAACCTTCGAGGCTCAGTGGTTCCCATTGTAGACTTAAGAGTTAGATTTGGTTTGCAAGACATTACATACAACGACTCTACCGTTGTAATCATTGTCCGCTCAGAAGATAGCTCAGGGTCACAAAAAATTATTGGATTAGTTGTTGATGGCGTTTCAGACGTATACTCATTAAAAGAGAGTCAACTCCAACCTTCTCCTGAAATGGCAGGGACAATTCATACCGAGTACGTAAATGGCCTGGCAACCGTTGCCGATAAAATGGTGATTGTATTGCATGTGGACCAATTAATTAATGACGGTATTTTAACCCACATAAAAAAAGCCCTAAATATAGAATAACCAGTTGTATAATGGCTTTCTGTTAACCGTATTCAAATATCAAATTTCAAAAAGTGAGAGTAGTAAGATGTCAAAAATCTTAGCTGTTGATGATTCTAAATCTATGAGACAAATGGTGAGCATGTCGCTTAAATCTGCAGGACATGATGTAACTGAAGCAGAAGATGGTGCCGCTGCCCTAGAAATTGCCAAGCAAAATCAATTTGATTTGATTGTTACAGATATTAACATGCCTAATATGAATGGTATCGAGCTAATTACCGCTCTACGTGCTATGCCTAACTTCAAATTCACACCAATCCTTTGTTTAACAACAGAGTCTTCGGGTGATATGAAAACAAAAGGTAAAGAAGCTGGGGCAACGGGTTGGATTGTTAAGCCTTTTAGTCCAGAAAAATTGCTTTCAGTAATCAGTCGAGTGCTTTAATCCACTTAGAACAAGGGCAGAATCATGAGTGAGACAATTCAGCTACCAGAAAATTTAACGATTCATCATATTGAAGCTCATTATAACGAGTTGAATAAACTGTTTAATGATGCTGGTGATCAAATCTCTATTGAAGCGTCTGCAGTAGAGACTATTGATACGTCTGGTTTACAAGCGTTACTGGTATTAGTCAAAACAGCCCTTGAAAATGGCAAAAAGATATCTTGGCAGAACACTCCAGAAATCCTGACAAGCAGCGCTAAAAAAATTGGCATCGACCAAGCATTATCTTTCTAAAAAAGCGGTTTTCACCGCTTTTTTTATCTCTGAAAAAAACCAAATTTTGATCAAACCGTCTTGCGATTAAATCTATGAGCAAAACCAAAACACTTGTTGATAATTTAGCCGTCTCACTTGAATACGAAGGCTCTGGTGCCCCAAAAGTGACCGCGAAAGGTCGAGGGTACATTGCTCAAGAGATTATTGAAGCCGCCAAAGCCCACAACATTCCAATCCAACAAGATCCCGAACTGGTTAATCTGCTAGGCCAAGTTGAGCTTGACCATGAAATCCCCGAAGCGCTGTATGAAGCAGTAGCCCAAGTTTTGATTTTTGCCTACCAATTAAGTGGCAAATCCCCGATGGAAAACCCAAACTCAAACAAAGATAATCCCAGTTCTAAAGAAGAGCAAACACTCTAAGAATTTCCCCTGCCACAAAAACAAAATAACCGCTTTTAAGCGGTTATAAATTAGTGGTAATTACATGTTAATTTTTAAGTCAACTAAACATGTTATCCACTTCAATCAAGATAATCACATTATCTTCAAAATGCGCAATACTCTGAATGTATTTTGACGCATTATCTTTGGTCGTTGATAAAGCTTCAAAACGGTTTTCTGGAATATCTTTGACTTCCATCACAAAATCGACCAACATCCCTACAGTACGCTCATCATCCAGCTCAACGATAATGATACGAGATAGATCCGTTATCTCTTTTGAAGGCATTCCAAATAAAATACGTGTATCAACCACGGTGACAATGACACCTCTAACATTGATTACACCTAAAATTTGATAATCGGAACCTTCTACTTTACGAATTTTGCCTACACGAAGAACTTCACGTATCTTTTTAACATGAATACCATAAATTTCGTTTTCCATCGTGAACAAGACACACCGTGCACTTGGTCCTGTGTACTCATCTTCATCATCCATCGAGTTCGTGGCACGCACTGAAGTAGATAACGACCCTTTAGCCAATTCCATCTAACCTCTCCCTATTGAAAACGCTGTACAACGCCAGGTAAATCTAAAATTAAAGCAATATTGCCGTTCCCGGTAATCGTTGCTCCTGCATAACCATAGACATGTTTCAAACCAACACCTAGAGGCTTGATAACCACCTCTTCTTGGCCGTTAACTTGATCAACAACCAGGCCTGCTCTTTGATTGCCCACCGAAACAATAATAACCTTGTCACCACGATAGTCGTCTTTGACCGAATCCGGCGCCAACCATTCAGACAAAAAGAATAACGGAACACTACGTTCCCTTAAACGAACCATCATTTGTCCATCGATCTTATTGGTTTTGCTACTGTCATAATCAAAAATTTCTTGAACACTGGTTAATGGAATTGCATAACTATCATTCCCAAAAGAGACCATCAAGGTGGGTAGGATCGCTAAAGTCAAAGGAACTCGAATACTAATTTCAGTGCCTTGACCTAAAACAGAGTGGATGTCGATACTACCATTAAGTTTGGTAATCATATTTTTAACAACATCCATTCCCACACCACGACCAGAAATATCACTTATCGTTTCTGCAGTAGAAAATCCGGCTGATAAAATCAGTTCAAACGCTGATTTATCATCTAGCTGGTTTGCTGTCATTTCATCCATCATGCCTTTTTCAACCGCCTTACGACGGAGCAAATCAGGATCCATTCCTTTTCCATCATCGGTAATAGATAGCAGGATATGATCCCCTTCTTGTTGAGCGGCTAAAACAACCGTACCGTTTTTAGGTTTGCCAGCGGCAATACGATCGGCAGGCATTTCCACACCATGATCCACCGAATTACGCACTAAATGCACTAGTGGATCGGCAAGGGCTTCGACTAAATTCTTATCTAAATCGGTCTCTTCACCCTTCAGCTCAAGTTCGATTTCTTTGCCCAGCTTCCTAGCCAAATCACGGACAACACGCGGGAATCGACCAAACACCTTTTTAACAGGCTGCATTCGAGTCTTCATCACAGACGCTTGCAAGTCCGTAGTAACATGGTCCAAATTGCCTACTGCATTTGAAATGTCTTCAAGATTCTGATTTGGGCCTCTTAACGTCAATAAACGGTTACGAACCAATACCAATTCACCGACCAGGTTCATAATTTCATCTAAACGTTTGGTATCTACTCGAACCGTTGACTCGGTATTGTTTTTTACCGGAGCTTTGGCTTCCGGTTTTGCAGAAGAACTTGCCATAGGCTTATGAGCAGGGGCTGCCGCTTGTGTCACTATCGGCTTTGATGGCGGTAAAACAATCTCTGGCTCATCAGAAACCATATCACGCTGGTTCAATAAAGCTTCGAACTCCTCATCCGTCATGTCGCCATCAGGGTCGACACCTTCAGGTAAAGAAAGCGCATTCGAATCTTCATTTGAGGGGTTGCTAGAAACGGCATCACGTTGGTTCAATAAAGCTTCGAACTCTTCATCCGTCATATCTCCATCAGGATCAACCCCTTCGGCAAGAGATAAACCGGCAGAAGACGACTCGGCAGTTTCGGCACCAGAATCTCGTTGATTCAGCAACGCTTCAAACTCTTCATCCGTCATATCGCCATCAGGATCGACCCCTTCGGCCAACTTAAGACCTACCTCAGCCTTAGGCGGTTCAACAACAACTTGAGGAGCGGCTCCCCCTTTGGTTAACACATCTAAATCGACAAGTAACTGAGGGTTGTTTTCTGGAAGTTCACGTTCACCATCATTCAAGAGTTCAATCGAATCGCTAATCACATCGAAAGCACGTAAAATGACATCGGCCGCTACCGCGTCATAACTCACATCACCATTACGAATCTTATCGAATACATTTTCAGCTCTATGGCAAACTTCGATAAGAGGGGTGATACCTAAGAATCCAGCACCACCTTTGATTGTGTGAAAACCTCTAAATACAGCATTAAGTAGATCAGCATCTGTGGGCGATTGCTCTAAGTCTACTAGCTGCTCATTTAGTTGATCAACCAACTCAGATGCCTCAACTAAAAAGTCTTGTAAAATCTCTTCATCCACAGTATTCACCCCTTGGTAATTTTTAAGACAATAACAGCATCCTGAACACTGTTAATGAACCAATCAATACCAAAAACAAAAGCAATCCTTATGCCATTAATTAATTATTCACGCATCATCAAAGCGGAACCTAGAAACCGCTAAAAAGATAACGCTTTAAAGAAACGGAATTGTTAAATCCCCAAATCATTTAACAAATCATCAATATCATCTTGTGATTCGACAATATCCTGCTTAGAGTGCTGTGTTACATTTGGCCCCACGCCCTTCATTTCAGAAGCCTTTTGACTCTTCTCATCTTCCACCCTCTCAGGAATGGCATGATAATCGTGCCCGGCACTTTCAATCAACTGAATCAAACTCTGCTCTAAGGAACTAATTATCAAAATAACCCTATTCAAAACCTGGCCGGTTAAATCCTGGAAGGATTGCGCCAACATAATACCAGTCAACTTGTCGGCGATTAACGCCAACTCAAATTTCAATTTTTCTCTGGCCTCATCAGTCAACTCACCATCAATTTGACTTTTTACAATCTCAAGGTTTTGCAAGGCTTGCTCCGCTTCATCCAAGGTTTTATTACTCGCCTCTTCAGTCGTCTGAATCACATACTGTAAACGTTCCGTCGCATCAGGAATATCATGCTTAGTTTGCATCAACAACGTACTGTCATTCAAATCATCAAGAGTTTGATGTAGATTTGCGGTTAAACCACTTAATTGTAAATACAATTCAGACTCGCGTATTTGTGTTATCGAATCAATAATTTCTGTCACCTTTGCCTCATCATTACTCTGAAGAGCAGCAACCAATTCCTGCGCCATATCAAGCGTTACTTGAGTTGGAAATGTCATTTAAAAGTCCTTAGTGGTATATGCATTACAAAAAAAAAGCTCACTTACCGACTAACGATAACAGAGCTTTGCTTTTTTCTTTTAATTTAAATAAGACAAAATTTATTACCGCCTTTCGGCCGCCTTCTTAAGTGTCTGATGAATGTTTTCATAAAGTGTCGCGGCGGTAAAAGGTTTAACGATATAAGCATCTACACCAGCTTCTGCCGCCTCTATGATCTGTGAACGTTTGGCTTCTGCGGTAATGAGTAAAAATGGTGTGTTTTTTAAATGCGGATGTGCTCGAACCTTTTTAAGCAATTCCACACCTGACATCTTAGGCATATTCCAATCACTGACTATAAAGTCATACTCACCCGATTGAATCATTGGCCACGCCGTTTCGCCATCATCGGCTTCATCATATTGACTAAAGCCTAATTCATTGAGCAAATCTTTGACAATCTTTCTCATTGTTGAGAAGTCATCAACAACCAAAATTTTCAAATCTCTATCAATATGCACGAGGAGGTAGCCCTAATGAACTTTAATCGATTTTACGTTTTCTATATCCAATTGACCATCCTAGAGCGGATACGTTTGATAGCCTGGCTATGTATTTGACTCACTCTAGACTCACTCACTTCTAAAACTTCACCAATCTCTTTCAGGTTCAACTCTTCATCATAGTACAAGGCCATGACCAATCGCTCTTTTTCAGGGAGGTTGGTGATTTCTTGTGCTAAAGCCTCTTGAAAGCCATTCTCGGTAAGTTCACCTAAAGGGGTTGCGCTGCTACCGACCATGCGCTCTTCAGAAAGTTCATCGTGATCAGGCTCATCAATAGATAGAAGTTGGACAGAGTTGGTGTCTTGCAAAATATGATGATATTGCTCAATTTCAATCCCCATTTCAATCGCAATCTCTTCATCTCGAGCTTCACGACCAAATTTTGCCTCAACTTTAGCAATAGCTTCACTCACCTCTCGCGATTTACGGTGAACTGAACGAGGTGTCCAGTCCCCTTTCCGAATTTCATCGAGCATTGCACCGCGAATTCGAATTCCCGCATAGGTTTCAAAACTAGCCCCTTGATTGGCATTGAACTTATGCATGGCTTCAATCAACCCAATGATGCCGGATTGAATCAAATCATCCACAAATACACTATCGGGCAAGCGGCCTTTAAGGTGATACGCAATACGTTTTACCAAAGGTAAATAAGACTCTAAATCCAATAAATCATTACTGGATTGCTTTTGAACTTGCTCGTAAACATTTGTACCGCTCATGCTCTAATCGCTACCTTATTCAATGCCCAGATTGAAATAAATTTTCAACAAAAAACTGCAAATACCCCGTTACACCGCGAGGAATTGGCCAAGTTTCTATTTTTTTAGCCATCCCCTTAAAGGATTTGGCAGCCAAACTATTAGGACGATACACTGTTACAGGAATCTGTTTCTGTACCGCTTCACGTAAATCATGGTCAAAAGGTACCGTACCTAAATAATCGATACTCACATCTAAAAACTGTTCGCAGACTCTAGCGAACTTTTCATAAAGCTGCTGGCCATGGGCTGGCGTTCTACTCATATTCGCTAACAATCTAAACTTTGAGAGCTGATAGTCACGACTTAACACTTTGACTAAAGCATAAGCATCGGTAATCGATGCCGGTTCATCGGTCACCACCACCACGACCTCTTGAGCCGCTCGGCAAAAACTAATCACACTGTCTGCAATACCGGCTGCCGTGTCGACAATAAGGATATCTAGCTCACCATTTAGTTCGGAAAACGCATTGATGATTCCTGCATTTTCCATGGCACTCAACTGTGCCATCCGTCGAACCCCAGAAGCCGCTGGAATAATCTTCAAACCACCTGGACCTTCGACAATGACTTCTTGTAATGTTTTTTCTCCATCGAGCACATGCGACAAATTATATTTGGTTTGTAAACCAAGCATAATATCAACATTTGCCAGCCCCATGTCTGCATCCATCAGCAAAACACGATTGCCTTGTTGAGCTAATGAGATTCCCAAATTAACCGAAACATTGGTTTTACCTACGCCACCTTTACCACTCGCAACCGCAATCACTCTTACTGGTTGAGGCGTTGAATCTCTAGACTGTGTTTTATTAGCATGCATTGCACGTAACCCTGCCGCTTGGTCATTGAGCATCTGAAATCTCCTTACCCATTCCTAAACGGAACGCTTGCTCATTATCATTATTTTGTGTGTTTTGCCGACCTAGGACTATCGCTCGATCAATCAACTCTCTTGTCCTCACAGATTCTAAGTCCTCTGGGACTCTTTGCCCATTTGAAAGGTAAGCTATCGGTAATTTTTCTTCAATCAAAACCGTTAATACATTACCTAATTGTACAGCTTCATCGACCTTAGTCAAAATACAACCTGTAAGGACGACCTGGCTAAAAGACTTCACAATATCTTTCATTACCGATAATTGTGTAGCCGCAGACATCACCAAGTAATTTCTAACCGTTGTAATCCCCTGATGACCTGAAGTAACCTGTTGAGATAATTGTAGGTCTCTCTGACTCATTCCAGCAGTATCGATCAATATCAATTTTTTATTTGTTAAGGAAGTCAATAGCGCATAAAGCTCGCCTTGAGTTTTCGCTACATGGACCGGAACATTAATTAACTCGGCAAATGTTTTCAACTGTGCCTGTGCGCCAATTTTATAACAATCCGTGGTAATCAAAGCCAACTCATTCGGACTATTTCTCATTACAAATCGACTCGCCATCTTTGCAATGGTTGTCGTTTTTCCGACACCTGTTGGCCCTACCAAAGCGACAATCCCCCCTCTTTCAAGAAGATCACGCTCTTCAGTGGGTACTTCCGATTCCATCTTGTCCAAGATTCTTGACCAGGCCTGCTGGTTAATAACAGACAAACCATTCACAAGTTCTTCACTCAACTTCCAACCTACGCCAAGCTGAAGCAGTTTTTTTAGTAAATCCACTCTAGCAGGATCGTTCTGTTCACTCTGCCCCCAAGCCAATCCTGAAAGCTGATTTTCCAGCATCGCCCTAACCGCTTTTAGTTCGCCAGCCATGTTTGCCAGTTCTGCAGAACTATTTACCTGTTGTTGTGCAGACTGGCCTTGATGCACTTCTGGTGAATGGAAAGTGCTACCACTATTCATCACATTTTGTTTTTCTTGGGCCGCATTAGAGTCTGGATCCAGAGCCGCAACGACTTCCACACCATTACCTGTATCCTTAGTGGATAAAATAACGGCATCATCACCATGCTCTTCTCTGACCAAATTCATAGCCTGACGCATATTTGGTGCGAAATAACGCTTAATTTTCACACTAACCTCCCTGGCCTACACTGGCGACAACGCTAATCTGTCGGTTTTCTGGCACTTCAGAATAAGCCAAAATATATAGGCTAGGTAAACTATATCTAAATAATCTTGCAAGTTGCGATCGAATTTGTGGAGCCACCAGCAATACCGCTGATTGCCCAGATACTTCTAACTTTTGAGACTCCTCTTTCAAGGTTGAATGCAACCTTTCTGCCAGGCCAGGTTCTATGGCCAACTGCCCTTCTGGAGCCCCTTGAGTAGCTTGGAGCAATAACTGTTCCAAACTTGGATCAAGCGTAATCACCTTCAACTCCTGGTCTTGTCCAACGATATCCTGAATGATAGAACGCCCTAAAGCCGTTCTGACATGTATTGTTAACTCACTGGCGTTTTGAGTAATCGATGCTTTTTCAGTAAGGGTTTCTAGAATGGTACGCATATCTCTAATAGAAACTTTTTCCTGTAATAAGTTTTGCAGGACACGAACGACAGTCGCCAATGGCAATTTATCAGGAACCAGTTCATCCACCAACTTAGGTGAAGACACTTTCAACTTATCAAGCAACTGCTGTGTTTCATCATGGCCTAAAAGTTCATAAGCATAATCTTGAACCAACTGACTGACGTGGGTCGCTACCACGGTACTCGCATCGACAACGGTATAACCCAATGCCTGCGCTTGGTCTTGGTCATTTTGCGCTATCCATACCGCGTCCAAACCAAAGGTTGGGTCTTTGGTGACCAGGCCAGGTATATCCCCGAATACTTGACCAGGGTTAATCGCCAACTCCTTATCCGGATAAACCTCTCCTGAACCGGAAGGAACTCCCATCAACATGACTCGGTATTGATTAGGTTTAAGATCCAAATTATCGCGAATATGAACGGGAGGAACCAAAAAACCAAGCTCTTGGGAAACTTTACGTCTAACCCCTTTGATTCGATCTAACAATTGGCCATTTTGTGATTGGTCTACCATCGGAATTAAACGATAACCAACTTCTAAACCTAAGACATCCACCGCTTGGACATCATCCCAACTCAAGTCGGCGGGTTTGGTTTCAGCTTCTATTTCTTCAGGAATGATTGGCTCAACCTTCTCTAAGGTTTTTTGTTGTTTGTAAATAAGATAAGCGCCACCACCTGCAACACTGGCAAAGGCTAGAAACGCGAAATTGGGCATACCAGGAATCAAACCTAAAAAACCGACAATTCCAGCTGTGGTTCCCAAAGCTTTTGGACTTGCAAACATCTGCATTTGCATCTGTTCGCCCATATCCTTTTTATCACCACCGGTTACTCGAGTAACGATGATTGCCGTAGCTGTGGACAGCAGTAAAGCGGGAATTTGGGCAACAAGGCCATCCCCCAAGGTCAAAAGGGTATACACCTGTGCAGCATCCCCGAATGACAGATCATGTTGCCCAACACCGATGGCAAACCCACCTATCAAGTTAATGAACAAGATGATGATTCCGGCAACGGCGTCACCTCGAACAAACTTACTCGCCCCATCCATAGAGCCGTAAAACTCAGCTTCTGTCGCTATTTCAGAACGTCTTACCTGAGCCTGCTCCTGGGTAATCAAACCAGCATTCAAATCGGCATCGATTGCCATTTGCTTACCAGGCATCGAATCCAAAGTGAAACGAGCACTGACTTCAGCTACTCGGCCAGCCCCTTTGGTAATAACCACAAAGTTAATGACCACTAAAATAGCGAACACCACCAAACCGACAGCATAGTTCCCACCGATAACGAACTCACCGAACGCTTCGATGACTTGACCCGCTGAGGCTCCGCCGTTATGACCTTCAAGTAAAATCACACGTGTGGAGGCGATATTCAGAGAGAGCCTGAAAAGAGTCGCTAATAAAATTATGGTTGGGAAGATGGCGAAATCTAATGGTCGTTTTGCATAAAGCGTGACCATTAAGACAACCAAGGAAAGAGCGATATTAAATGTAAAAAAAACGTCTAATAAGAATGCCGGCAAAGGAATGGTTACCATTCCCAATAAGGCTAAAACAGCGATAGGAATCCCTAAACCGCTGGTCATATTTGCCTTAATCTTGCTAATTAATTGTTTAAAATCCATTAAGTAACTTTAGCACCTAAAAATTGAGACCTTTATCTTTCGTCTCATTCAGTTTTCATATCTTCTGGAATTGGTAAATTTGCAAAATCTACATTTTCAGCCTTTCCAGAGTCTTTAAGCTGGTATACATAAGCAAGTACAGAAGCCACTGCTTTAAATAAATCGTAAGGTATAGGACGATCTAATTCAGCATTATAGTATAAAGCCCTAGCCAAAGGGGGGGCTTCTACAATTGTTATATTATTCTCTTTGGCAATTGTTCTGATTTGCGCAGCCATAAAGTCGGAACCCATCGCAATGACCAAGGGTTCTCGCATACTTTCGGGGTCATATTTGAGCGCTACCGCAAAATGTGTCGGGTTGGTGATAATCACATCTGCTTGAGGTACTTTTTGCATCATTCGGCGTTGCGACATTTCCCTTTGTACCTGACGAATACGGCCTTTGACTTCGGGATTTCCCTCTTGTTGCTTATACTCTTCCTTAACTTCTTGTTTTGTCATTTTAAGCTGTTTATTGTGTTGCCATAATTGAAATGGCACATCGATAACCGCAACAATCAATAAAGACAGGCTGACAAAAATAAACGCCTTAACAATTAAGATCCCGGCATGTGCCATGGCAAACTGTAACGGCTCGATACCCAATGCCAAAACTTCATCGAATGTAAAATATAGAAAGTAAGTTGCCATGGCAATGACCAATGTAAATTTGGCCAATGCTTTGAAAAGTTCAAGTAACGCTGTTGCCGAAAACATGCGTTTGATACCTGAAACAGGATTTAGTTTACTGAACTTAGGGGCCATCGCTTTGGCACTGAAAGACCAGCCGCCTAACAAAGTTGGAGAAATCAAAGCAATGATAACCATGACCAAAATAAAAGGCGTCATTAAGTAGATGGCATCGATGACAATAGCTGTGACCAAATCGAACAGCTTAAGTTCATCAAAAGCGACATCACGATCAAAACTCAAACCCCTTGATGCAAGAGCAATAAAATCCTTCATCATGACAGAGCCGTACATCAGTAAGAAAACGGCGGCTGAAAGCGTCATCAATAAAGTCGTAAGCTCTTTTGACCGGGGAACCTGGCCTTTATCCCTGGCATCCTGGAGCTTTTTCTGGGTAGGTTCTTCGGACTTTTCGCTACCATCAGCATTTTCAGCCATTGCTTAGCCTCCTGTTAACCTTAACTGAGTAATCACCTCCAATGCTCGATGAATCAACTCTTGCAGATGTGGCAGTATCAGCGGGGTCGTCAATGAAAGCATGACCAGGCCTGTTATCAAGGTCACCGGAAAACCTACCGCAAAAATATTCAAAGCCGGTGCCGCCCTTGTCACGACCCCAAAGGCAACGTTAATCAGCAATAGAGCGGTAATAGCCGGCAACGCAACTAAAACACCAGCAGAGAACATATAGCTTCCAAACTCGACTAAAAGCCGTAGGCTTTCCGCATTTAAGAAGTTAATGCCTATCGGAAGATACTCAAAACTGTCCACCATGACCTGAATGACCAATAAATGACCATTCATAGCCAAAAATAGCAAAGTCACCACAATGGTGAAATATTGTGCAACCACCGGCGCCTGTACACCACTTCCAGGATCGACCATCGATGCAAACGCCAAACCCATCCCCATCGCGATTAAATGCCCCGCTACCACAAAAGCCTGGAAAACGACTAAAAACACGACCCCCATCGCTAAACCAATCAAGACTTGCTGCAGAATAAATAAAACCCCTCTCCACGAGAAAGGATCCACAGGAGGAGGCAAAGCCAATGCAGGCGCAATGACAATAGTTAAAAACACGGCAAGAATGACACGTCCGCGAACAGGAACCGCTCGAATGCCGTATAAGGGAATAATGGAGAGCATTGCACCAATGCGTACGAAGGGATAGAAGTACAAACCAACCAGCTGCAAAAATTCTGGGTAGTTAAAAGTCATTTTTTAGCCTATTAAAGCTGGAATGTTTTGGTACAACTCTTTGGTAAAAGAGATTAAGGTGTTCAACATCCATGGCCCGGCTACAACCAGCGCGATACCGACGACAGCCAACTTAGGGATGAAACTTAAGGTCATCTCATTGATTTGGGTTGCCGCTTGAAACATCCCGACAATCAAACCAATGACCAGTGCGGGAATGAGCAAAGGACCAGCCAACATCGCTGTCACTTCCAACATCTTTTGACCGAGTGACAATACAAACTCTTCTTGCATCATATCCCTCCGGGCACAACGAAACTGTTAGCTAATGTTCCCACGACTAACGCCCAGCCATCGATTAAAACAAACAGCATCAATTTAAATGGCAAAGAAATAATCATCGGCGACAGCATCATCATACCCATAGACATCAATAAACTCGCCACGACTAAATCGATAATTAAGAAAGGGATAAATAGCATAAAACCGATTTGAAAAGCGGTCTTTAGTTCACTGGTCATAAAGGCCGGAATAAGCACTTTAAACGGTACGGTTTGCGGATCATTTAGGGTGACGTCGGCCATTTCGGCGAACATCCCCAAATCATCTTCTCGGGTTTGTTGCAACATAAACTGATGCATTGGCTTAGAACCCAACTCCACCGCTTCTTTGAACTGAATCTGCTCATCTAAATATGGTGCAACAGCGGTGCTATAAACCTTATCCAAAACGGGCGTCATGATGAATAAGGTCAAGAACAAGGAAAGTCCTATCAAGACTTGGTTTGAAGGGGTTTGCATAGTACCTAAAGCTTGCCTAAGCAGACCTAACACAATCACAATCCGTAAGAAAGAAGTGGTGGCAATTAACGCCGCTGGCAACAGGGTTAACCCCGTCATCAACAATAAAATCTGGATGGTTAAGGTGTAATCTTGATTACCCGCCGCATCCGTTTCTACGGTAAATGCAGGAATACCTGGCATTGCCCAGGTTAAAATAGGAAAAAAAGTTAAAGCTAATAAGAGAAGTGGCTTAATGGTCTTCACGGTCGTGTGGCTTATTTTCCTTAGGTTTTAACGCTTCTTGTAAACGTTGCGAAAACTGACTGCTAACCGGCACATTATCCTTTACTTCTACAGGGACTTCAAGCTGATGTAATCGAGATATTCTGCTACTGGTAACACCGACTAAAATCTGTTCGCTTCCCACCTGTAACAAAAGTATCCGTTCACGCTGTCCAACCGACAAGGCTCCAAGTACTTTCAAATTGCCTTCCGCGACACCTGGAAAGCGGCCATAACGTCTTAACAGCCATGCGGAAATGAAGATAATCAACAGGACAAGCACTAAAGAGAAGACGATTTGTCCGAAATATTCACTTGGCTGAGTGACACCTTCACCAATTGAAGTGGAGGCTTTTGTCTCAGCCGCAGCAGACAACGAATAAAACGTTAAAACAAAAGATAACCAGGCCTGGTTAAAATATTTCATTGGCATTATTTAAGTTTCTTAATACGTTCTTGCGGGCTTACAACATCTGTCAATCGAACCCCAAATTTATCATTGATAACAACCACTTCGCCGTGAGCGATTAATGTGCCATTAACTAATAAATCCAAAGGCTCTCCGGCCAAACGGTCCATTTCCACCACGGAACCCTGCGTATAAGACAACAAATTACGGATGGATACTTTCGCTCGCCCAATCTCCAACTGAAGGGTAACAGGAATATCCATCAACACATCTAGGTCGACTTTATCCTTACTATTGCCGCGTTCGGCAGCTAACTCATCAAATGCAGCAGAGCTGATCGCCTCAGCCCCAGCATTCGCAGCTTCGGCATCGGCTTGCTCAGATAAAGCATCACCCCACGGATCATCCGAACCACCTTCAGATTCCGCTTGTTCCGCTAATGCATCGCCCCACGCACTTAAATCTTCTTCATCACTCATCGTACCACTCCTTAACATTGTCTATCGTTCGCTCTTGATAAGCGGGGTGACGTAAAACTTGTTCAATTTTTACAGCTTTCTTATTATGACTTTCACCAAGCTTACCGCGCATTATCGCAATATTTTCGGCTTTAACAGTCACCGTTTTTGGCATTTCTAATGGAATAATATCGCCTTTTTCCATTTTCATTAAGTCATCAACATTCATGTGGAGCTCGGCCAAGCTCACACTTAAGTCGATTTCAATATTCTTGGCTTCTTCTTTTAAGGTTCTAGACCAACGATTATCGCTTTCACCTTGAAGGTTCTGCATACCCTCTTCAAGTTTATCTCTGACGGGTTCCAACATTGCGTAAGGCATAACAATGTCTACACGCCCTTCAACCCCCTCAAAACGGACGTTAATAGGACTGACAATAATCATGTCAGTCGGATCAACAATTCCGGCAAATTTAGGGTTCATTTCCGAATGCATATACTCGATCTCGATATCCATTACAGGGCCCCATGCTTTACGCATGTTCTCTGAGGTAATATCCAGAATACTACGCACCATACTCATTTCAACCGGAGTATATTCCCTACCTTCAATTTTGAAAGGCAATAAACCTGTTCCTCCAAAATAAATATCAACTGCGGTAAAGATCAACTTTGAGTCTAAAGTGAATAACGACACTCCATTGAGGGGATTAATGCGATAGATATTTAAACTTGTCGGTACAAAAAGATTACGCAAGTAATCAATCATTTTAATGATTTTCACTTCACCTGCGGTAACCTCAACACTCGCCATAATCATTTCATTGAAATGGCGTTGGAAGCCTCGTGCAAAACGTTCATTAATAATATCTAAAGCAGGAAGACGCCCACGTACGATACGTTCCTGATTGGTAAAGTCATAGACTTTGGCACCCTGCGCCCCTGAAGTATCATCACCTTCAGTTTCCACATCGCCGCCACCCATCCCTTTTAATAGGGCATCGACTTCATCTTGACTTAAGATATCATCCATTTAAATCGCCTTACTGCATGACAAAACGTGTCATATAAACATCTTCCAGTAAATCTGGATAGATATTATGTTTTTCTAAAACTTTACGGGTTACGTCCAAAATATCAGCTCGTAGCTTATCAGGTCCGTCAGGTTTACTTAATTCATTGTAGTGTTGATTTCGCAACAAACGCTCAATGTCATTTTTTAAGATTGGGCGTAAATGTTCCATTTCACCGGCATCGCCGACCAATTGTGGATAATAGGACATAAACTTTAAATCCACCGCTAAAAACTTGGCCTGACCATCACCGTAAAAATTCACCACAAACTTATCCATGGTGAAATACGATGGTGGAGCTTCTGGAGCAGGCGGTTCAAACTGTTTATATTTTGGCGAATATTCTTTAGCATGACCAACATCATGACCATCAGTTTGCTCATCACCATGCCCGCCATCGCCATGTTCGGCTGAAGCGTGAACCTCTGTATCACTTGTTTTATCTTCCGCATGCTTATCACTACTAAGCAGTAGAAAAGCCATTACCCCAATACCAATTAAGAGAAGAATAACCACCACTAATAAAGCAATAATAAGGCCTTTGCCACCACCACTTTTCTTTTCTTCTTTAACTTCTTCAGACATAATAATTCCCTTTTCTCGTCATTGGGTTAATTAGGCGTTAATAACAACTCTTTACTTAAATCTTCTACTTTAGGAGCATCACTTAAACTACGCAAACGCTCTTCAGCTTCTTTATTCAAAACAATGATACTAATCCTTCTGTTGCGAGGATTATACGGATTTTCCTTATCAAACGGCACGGTATCAGCCATTCCGACCGCTTGAGCAATTCGTTCTGGGTTGACACCGCCTTGCAACAGCAACCTTCTCGCGGCATTTGCTCTATCGGCAGACAACTCCCAGTTTGTATATTCTGAACTATCATGATATCCAGAAGAGTCGGTATGTCCGGCAATACTGATTTTATTATTGGTAGTCGATAGAACCTTACCAACTTCTTGCAGTAATTTTGATGCATACTCTTTTGGAAGATCTACACCTGAACCAAACATTGGACGCTTACGGTCATCTAAAATCTGAACTTGCAAACCGTTAGGCGTGACATCAATCTTCAACTGTTCTTTAAGCTCTTTTAGGGTCGGACTTTCGGCTATTTTTTGTTCTAACTCAAGCTTCATCGCCTCCATTTGAGCCTTTTCTTGAGCCTTGCCAGAACCATCTTCATCACCTTCCTGCCCTTTCGGCGAATCTTTAAAACCACCCATATCAATCATGGCATCGGAAGTTCTTCCCGCCTCTTTCGATTCTACCAATGACATAGGAGATGACTCAATCACAGTTGGATCTCTAAAGAACTCAGCCATGGCCTTCATCTCTTCATCATTGGTTCCACCTAAAACCCACAGCATTAAAAAGAATGCCGCTGTTGCTGTCATGAAATCCGCAAACGCAATTTTCCATGCCCCACCATGAGCGACATGCGGACACTTGTTTAAGCGTTTTATAATGATGGATTGTTCATCAGCCATAGCAGTTCAACTAGCGTTAAGATTATTAATTATTTTTTACTTCTGACTCTGTAAAAATTCATCGACTTCAGTAAAAGTCGGACGTTCATGGCTAGGCACCGCTTTACGGCCAAATTCCACTGCCACCTGAGGGGCATAACCATTCAGGTTAGCCATCAAACAGGTTTTAATCACCGAATAGAAAGCACTTTCAGCTTCAGCACGGTTTGCTAACTCAGAAGAAATCGGCGCAATAAAACCATAAGCGATAAGAATACCTAAAAAGGTACCAACCAATGCCACTGACATGTGATGGGCGATCTCCATTGGACCGGCATCAAGATAACTCATAGTGATGACGATACCCAAAACGGCTGCAACGATACCAAATGCCGGCAATGCTTCAGAAACCTTACCAACAGCACCACTTGGCATCATAGCCTCATGATGATGAGCATCCAACTCTAGGATCATCAAGTCCTCTAATTGATATGGGTTACTCGCACCACTAATCATCAGTCGTAGGTAATCACAGATAAAATCGATTGCATGATGATCTGCAGCGACTTTGGGAGCGCTATTGAATAACTCGCTCGCATGAGGGTCTTCAACATCAGCTTCGATAGACATCAAACCTTCTCTTCTAGCCTTATTGAATATTTTGAACATCAAACCTAACAACTCCATAAAGAGTTCTTTGTTAACATGATGTGGTTTGGCCAACCCTAAACCCTGAGAAAAACCCGCTTTAACAACCCAGCCTGGGTTAGCAATGATATAGGCACCCAAAGCTCCACCACAGATAATAACCATCTCTAGTGGCTGAATCATAATACCAATACTACCGTGTGGTAAATATCCACCCAGTAAGGTACCGATTACAACAAGTGTACCTACTATTGCTTTCATGCTTAAGTCTTCCCTTTAATCCGGTGCTTTATTTTATTTTTATGCTTTACTTAACTGTTCTGAATAACAGCTGATAATTCTTGCTGAGCAGATTTTAACTCAGAAAGGTGCTCGACAATACCATTAAATATCTCACTCACCCGCCCAGCTTGCTCTTGAGTCGAACCTACGCGATTCTGACCATTTTCCATGACTTGCACAGCATTTCTCGCACGTTGTTGTAATTCCTCAATAATTGTCTGGATTTCTGTCGTGGCCTGCTGAGTTTTACCCGCTAAAATTCGAACCTCATCAGCTACAACGGCAAAACCTCGCCCATGCTCTCCCGCACGAGCAGCTTCGATTGCCGCATTCAACGCCAACAAATTGGTTTGCTCTGCAATATCTCTGATCAAAACCAATACCGTTCCGATATTACTACTGTCTTCTTCAAGGCGCTTAATCACTCCTGAAGCGTGCGTTACTTCATTGGTTAAACCGCTCACTTCATTAATAACATTCGCCGCTGATTCAATTCCCTGAGAAGATCCCGTATTCAAAGCATCAAGTTTTGAGGAAAGTTTCGCCGATAACGCTAACAACTCACTATTATCAAAAGCCGCCGATGTAGCTGGTGCAGACATCTGCTGCTGTGCATAGCACGCAGCTAACGTTTCATTCAACTCTTCCATCTGCACGTCCAAGTCGGCAACCTTAGATTGAAAAGTGGATTTTTCAATCATCTCCTTAGTCACCTGATTCGAAGCCATTTCGAGCAAGGAATTTATCGCATTAATCAATTTTGGATCTGAATTCGGAATATCAATCGTAGTGGCAAGATCATCCTCTTGAATAATATTTTTTATGGCATTAACTAACTCGGATTGATCACAAGCTCCAGACTTATTGCATAATAGTAAATAAACAAAAGCACCGACAACAACGGCAGTGATTACCACCACCATCATGACAAATCCAAACGTCGGGATTCCTGCAATAGTTGAATCAGCATATGCATTGGTTGCTGTCAGAGCAAAGAATGCAGCAACACTTTTTACAAATTTCATAATTCGCTCCTAGGCGTAAAAATCAACAATATTATCTGTAGCAACTACTTGTGTAGGTGACATTTCATTTTTCAAATCTGAATCTTGTTCTTCTAAATTAACATGAACACTACTCGATCCAGATTGTGAGTTCATATCTTCGGCAAACTGCCTATCATCGCCAACGTCCAAAGACCCTAAGTCTATACCTGCCTGCTCCATCATCTCACGCAATTTTGGCAAAGCATTATCCATTGCCTCTCTTGTTGTTGCATGATGTGCCGTCATAGTGACATGAACCTGCTTATCTTTATCCATGTGTAATTTGACTTGAACCGGACCTAACTTGTCGGGGTTTAATGTAATACTTGCCTGTTGCAACTGATTATTTGCCATATAGACAACACGCTGCCCAAGAGCCTGCCCCCACTGGGGAGACTTAACTGGAAGCGCGATGCTTTGCATCCCTAATGGCAATTGAACACGTCGTTCAGCTGTCACCAAATCAGTACCTAACACCCCCTCTTTAACATCTGTCTTAGCCAACAATTCATCCGTTGCTTTCACAACCATCTGTTGCTCAATACCCTGCGTTTTTTGCATTTGTGCTTGCATCATTTGATTCTGCTGCTGAGCCGTTCCCTGAGAAAACGATTGGCTATTTTGAGCGGAATTTGAAGATGACTGCTGAGTTTCACTACCCGAAGCTCCCCATTGCGCCTGACTCTGAGAATTTGAACTACCTACCGAGGTCGACGATTGAGAAGTGTTTACACTATGTCCATTCATTGCCGACCCTGGTGAAGAAGCAATAACCGCTCCCTCAGAAACCGCTTTCAAATCAAGCTGATTTACAGCTAAATCAGTATCAACCTCAGAACCCTCTCTACTAGGTGTTTGCAAAACTACTGAGGACTCCGGCAATCCAACTTGGGGCTTTTGTTCACTATCCATTTGAGTGATAACGTTTAAATCGCTATCTGAACCAGGCATATATGAACTGACGTCACCATTGCCATTCGACCCATCTTCAACGACGTCATTATTTATGGCGTCAATCATTAGTGCTGGCAATTTTTCGCGCCCATCTGACTGGGTTGTACTTGAAAGCATCTCACTATCAACCATTGTCCCATCAGCCATCTCTGAAGAAAGGACTTTTTCCTCTGACAGGTCGGTTAACAATGGCTCATCCATTCTTAAGGCGCTATTTTCATTTGAATTGTTTTTTACTAGACGATTATCCCCCGCCACCTTGCTAGAGGCCACAATATGTTCAACTAGACTCATGATATTGTGTGCAACACCAGGACTTTCAGCAGAATCCAATTCTTGTGAAACACCAACTGGTGATTGAACCCCGTCTTTTGCAAGATTTAGGCTTGATAAAACATTTCCTTCAGCAACCTCAGTATTTACAGAAATGTCAAAACCATCCAAACCTGACAAAACGGCAACATCTGAAACCGGTGAAGATAAAGATGTAGCGTCTAAAGCTTCTACATCAATGCCTTGCAAACCAGGCAAGATGCCGGCAGGCGAATCCAACAAAGATTCCGAGCTTGCTGGCTTATCTTCAGCCCTTTGAAACATTGAGGCAAATAAGTTTGAAAAGCTTGCCTCTTGTGGCAAAGCTTGCCCTTTGTCTTTAAGCGACATCGCCTCAGCATGTTGTTCAGCTGGTAAAACATTAGAAGAAATAAGCATAATTGACTCTCGTCTCTATATTATTCAGT
The DNA here is from genome assembly GCF_021654855.1 of Thiomicrorhabdus immobilis. Taxonomy (NCBI): domain Bacteria; kingdom Pseudomonadati; phylum Pseudomonadota; class Gammaproteobacteria; order Thiotrichales; family Piscirickettsiaceae; genus Thiomicrorhabdus; species Thiomicrorhabdus immobilis. The sequence continues at coordinate 893,001 of NZ_AP024202.1, read as the reverse complement.
AATTCAAGAAAAGCAATATGCATGCCTAGATATAAAACTTAAATAAAACCGTTGGTATCCTGAAGGTATTTTTGAGAAGCTAACTCGTCCATCATTCGTTGTTCTTGCTTGTTAAGTTTAATAGAATCATTATTCTGTATGCGTTTAGCCAAGGCCTCTAGCGCTTTAACCCGGGAGCGTTTTTCAATCCAGTTTTGTTGAGCTAACTCAACCATTTTATGGGACTCTGCCACCTGATTGCTTTGAGCGAACACGGCCTGAACCAACTTATCCGCAAAAGCATTATGGGTCTGCAATTGAATTGGAGATATTTGAGATACCGAACTCGGTTTTTTAGCATATTCAGCTTGATAACTCTCAAGCGAGCTTAATTGTGACTGAGCATCCGCCAATTTAGATTGCATAAGCGCAAAAGTTTGCGCGGCTTGATCTAATTCAACCTCGGCTAACTCAATAATTTTTTTTATTCTTTGTAGTCGACTTGCCACAAGCTTACCTTTTCTTCAACCGCAAAAAATACAACTTTAACTTAACGCTTTTTTTAGCGCTTCTAAAGATTGTTCAACCGAATAATGCTCATGAATACCTTGGGATAAAAATTCATTCAACACTGGGTGTTTCGCAATAGACTCGTCAATAACCTTATCGGCCCCTCTACGATAAGCCCCTACACTGATTAAATCGTGGTTTTGTTGATAGGTAGAGTACAAATTCTTAAATTTTCTAGCCATGACCAATTGCTCTTCTGGAACAATTTCAACCATAACACGGCTAATGGAAGACTCAACATCGATAGCCGGATAACGTCCGCTATCAGCAATCTCTCGTGAGAGGACAATATGCCCATCCAACACACCTCGAGCAGAGTCAACAATAGGATCCGACTGATCATCACCTTCAGCCAATACGGTATAAATTGCGGTGATTGAACCGCCCCCCAACTTACCGTTTCCGGCTCGCTCAACCAACTGAGGAAGCTTTGCAAAAACCGAAGGCGGATACCCTTTACTCGCAGGAGGCTCACCGACCGCTAGAGCAATTTCACGCTGCGCCTGGGCAAAACGAGTTAAAGAATCCATTAACAGTAATACATTTTTACCTTGTTCTCTAAAATATTCGGCAATTGCTGTTGCAAGCATGGCACCATGCATTCTCATTAACGGTGGATCATCTGCTGGCGTAGCCACCACCACGGAACGCTTCAAACCTTCTTCACCTAAGTTTTGACGAACAAACTCATTTACCTCGCGACCACGCTCACCAATCAAGCCAACCACCACAACATCGGCATCGGTATAACGTGTCATCATACCCAATAACACACTCTTACCAACACCTGTTCCTGCCATCAAACCAATACGCTGCCCTTTTCCTAAAGTTAACAGTCCATTGATTGCTTTAATACCAACATCTAATGATTCCGTAATCGGATGACGACTCAATGGATTGATTCTTTCACCTGACAAAGGAACATAATCGGTCACTTCAATCGCACCTAAACCATCCAATGGTTCTCCAGTGCCACTTACTACACGACCTAGCATCGCTTGCCCGACACCGACTTTCACACCGCCTTCAACCGGTAACACTTCAGCATTGGGCGACAAACCATTGGTATCACCAATCGGCATTAAGAATAGCCTTCCATCGTGAAAGCCCACCACTTCGGCTTCTATCGGAGGCAAATCAACACCGCGCATAATCTGACAGCGAGAACCGATAGGCGCAAAAGTACCGACAACCTCTAAAGTCATCCCAACCATGCGCACCAAACGTCCCGCAACCTTTAAAGACTGAGGCTTGATAGCCACATCCTGCAAATGCTGCAAACGTTCGCTTAGCTTACGGTTTAAACGACTGGTTAGTTCCATGGTTTTCTTCTATTTTTGGTAAAAATACTTGGACGCAAGATCAAACTAAAAATTTGAATTTAAGATTTAGAGCTGGTGCTGTCTTCTGATTCAACCATTTTCTCTTGAGAGGTTTGCTCTACAATATCGTCAAAACGGGCGATCCAACTATTCAATATAGTTGAATAATCCTGCTTGACCAAACAAGTGCCCTTATAGACATTGTGGCTTTCATGTAGCTGCCATTTTTCGGAGATGGAAGGTTTTGAAATTTGTAAAAAAGCTAAATCATCAGGATGTAGATAAACATTAATGACACTTGATGACTCTGGCAACTGCTCAACCGACTCTTGCACGGAGTTTAAAATCCAATCTTTATCTTCAAGCACATTTTTTTTAATGACGGTTTGGGCAACATGTAGTGCGAAATCAACTAAATCAGAATAAATCTTTTGCTCCAAAGAATCAAAAGGCTTATGTAAAACCGATAGAATAGCGTCAAATTGTTCTATTTTAGGCTCTATCGTTTCCATTACTTGAGCTTTAGCTTCTAGCTCTCCTTGCTTGGAGCCTTCTTCAAGCCCTTTTTGAAAACCTTCGTCATACCCCTGTTTGAACGCAGAGTCATAAGCGTCTTTCTTTATCAATTCAGCTTGCTTCTGAATTTCAGGCTGGATCTCTCGCTGCAGTTTTTCATAAACTTCGGCAGACACCTTGGTCGTCTCTGCGACCTCATCTTTTTCAAAACTGGATAATTTCCATGGTTCAATATTAGGCGATTGTAAATCCGTGGATTGTACAAGTTTGGTTACAGGAATCTGCTCCTCTTTGAAAGAACTTTCCGTGTTAAGAGACTGATCATCCACTTACACGAACTCCTCACCACCGCCAGGCATCATGACCTTCTCTTCATCGGCTAAGCGGCGAACGGTTTGAATAATGGTACGCTGTGCATCTTCAACCGCACTAAGCTTAACAGGACCACCGGTTTCTAAATCATCGCGCATAATATCGGCTTGTCGTTTGGATAGGTTGGATAGGAATTTCTCTTTAATCGCAGTATCAGCACCTTTAAGCGCCACAACCAATAGATCACTTGGAACTTCAGCCACAATTGCCTGAATACCTCTATCATCGATTCCACCAATATCATCAAAGACAAACATTTTGTCCTGAATCGCTTTACTGACATCTTCATGCTCAATGGCAATATCGTCCAGGATTCTAGAATCAACACCGCCACCTACTAAGTTCAAGATTTCTGCAGCGCGTTTCTCACCACCAATGGTAGCGAGTTTACCACCCTCGCCATCACTTGAAGCGTTTTGAAGAACATCATTCAAATCAAACAGTGCTCGTGGCTGGATGGTCGTTAAGGTTGCAATACGATAAATGACCTCGGCCTGAAAACGCTCTGGAATACCTCTTAACACTTCTGCAGCCTGATCCGAATCAAAATAAGATAAAACGATTGCAACAACCTGAGGGTGTTCGTTACGAAGCATATTGGAAATCGTTGAAGGATGCTGCCACTTCAAAGCTTCCAAGCCCTTAACCTGATCACCAAGCAAGGCAGCATCCATAAGATGACCACCGCCATCGCCCAGAGCATCGGCCATTAACGATTGAGCGTATTCACTTGGATCAACACCTAACGCATCCTCACCAATCTCATCTAAAAAAGATTTCATAACATGGTGAATATCACCATGAGAAACATTCTCTACAGATGTCATGGCTGAGCCGATTTGCTGCACTTCTCTCGGATTTAAATGCTTAAGCACTTTAGCTGCGGAGTCTTTTCCTAAAGAAAGTAATAAGATGGCCGCTTTATCAAGCTTGGAAATATCTTTTTGTTTTCCTATTTCTTCAATCACTGATTCAGGCATATTAAGCTCCAGACATCCACTGTTTGATTACATGGGCGGCAACTTTTGGATCTGCAGCCACAATAGCTCGTACTTTCTCTAATAACTCGTGCTCAGCTTGTGATTCCGCTTCAGATTCGGCTGCTGTTTGCTCAACCTCTTCATTCATTTGTTCAAGAGCTTTAGAGATTTCATCGACATTCTCTAACTCTTCTTCTTCCTCAGGAACATCATCCGGGTACTCCAAATAAGTCTTTTCCTTCTTAGAGAGATCTCTTAACATCGGTCGAATCACACCAAAGATGATAATCAACACCGCCAGGCCTGCTAACAACTGTTTAACCAAATTCCAGAACCACGACTCTTGCCAAATAGGTGTCATTTCCAGCTCTTCGGTTGGCGCAACAACAAATGAGGCGTTTACAACACTTAAAGTATCGCCTCTTGTTTCATCTAAACCGACGGTATCACTCACCAAACGTCTATAACGCAGCAACTCTTCGTCTCCCAACGGTTGACGGACAATCGCACCATTTTCATCCAAACTTGTCTTATCATCCAACACAACCGCAACGGATAATCGATGAATGTTACCAACAGCATTTTTGATATGGCTAACCGTTCTATCCAGCTCATAGTTTTTGGTTTTCTTCTCACTTGAGCTCTTAAGATTTGGATCGTTTTCTGGCGTATAGCCTTCTTCAGGAGCAAGGCCTGCTCTTGGGGGTTGGTTGGTTAAAGCACCAGGAATCCCTGTTGGTCCCTGATTACGATTGATTTCTTTAACTTCCTGTTCAGAACGCACGGCTTCCGGATCAGGCTCATAGTTTTCACGTGTTTGCTCTTGCTGAGTAAAGTCGAGTTCGGCTGTAACCTGAGCTCGAACCTTATTTTCACCACCAACAATAGGAGCCAGCAACTTAATAATTCTATTGGAAAGCGTCTCTTCAACCTGTCGAGTATAATCAAGCTGCTTCATACTCATGTTAAGCATGCCAGTATTCGAATGAGAACCGGTTAATAAATTACCATGTTGGTCAACAACCGTAACAAACTTGACATCCATATTGGGAATACTAGAGGCGACCAGGTAGACAATGGCACTCACTTGCTCTTCATTCAGGGTTCTACCAGGATAAAGCTTAACAACAACCGATGCCGAAGGTTGTTGCTGTTTACGAACAAACACCGAACGTTTAGGCAACCCCAACATAACTCTTGCAGACTTGACCGCATTAATAGAGGATACCGACTTGGCCAGCTCACCTTCTAATGCTCGATGATAACGGGTGGTTTCTTTAAACTGAGAAATACCGAACCCTTGTTCGGCATCTAAAAGTTGATAGCCTGTTGCGGCTTGTTTGGGATACCCTGCGGCGGCAAGTTTAAGACGTAATGAATGAACCTTATCGGTTGGAACTAGAATCCCACCGCTAGCCTGATCTATCTGATATTTAACGCCATCCTGCTCTAATGTTTGCACGATTTCATTCATATCTTTGGCATCAACGCTGCCGAAAAGCAAGGTATACGGAGTATTTTGTGACCAGAGTACAATCCCAACAACCAAAGCCAGTGACGCAGCTAATGCGACAACCAAGCTAACCTGTTTGGCAACCGATAAAGAAGTGAGATTATTTAACAGCGTAGACCCAACACCAGAAGGAGGCATGGTATTCAGTGTGTTATCTATTGAAGCTTGTTGTTCAGCCATTATGAAATCTTCTTATCTTTTAATTTTAGTTAGACAATCAAGCTGCTAACTATAAAGGCATATTAATCACATCTTTATAGGCTTCAACGAGTTTATTCCTTACCTGGGTCATGGCCTGAAAAGACAAACTTGCTTTCTGAACCTGAAGCATAACTTCAGACAATTCCATTTCCGAATCACCTTGTTCAAAGGCTTTTTTCATATCACCAGCTTTGTGCTGCTCATGGTTAACAGATTGCACAGACTCAGCCAATAAATCGGCAAAATTAGCCGCTTTATCGCCTCCTGCTTGCACACTTTCTGTTGCATCCACAACGGACTTGGACTCAGCTTGCGCAGCTAGAGATCTCATTTGCAACATTAAACTTTGCGTATCAATCGGGTTCATCTGTATCGTTAACTCCAAAAAAGGCAGTATGCTATTTCAACTAAATTCTATGAATGCAATGCATTATCACATAGTTCTAAACGTCTTTCAGCAATTGATATGCCATTTTTCCGTCAAAAAACCAACAATTCTCTAAACTAATTATTCAATTGGCCGATAACGGGGATTTTATGGCACATCAACACCTTGTTCTTTAAGTTTGGCAATCTTATAACGTAAAGTTCGCGGACTAATATTCAACGCTTCTGCCGTCTTTTGACGATGCCCAGAATTCTGCCTAAGCGTTTCTAAAATCAGCTGAGTTTCTCGGGCTTTTAAATCCATTGGTAACTCCATGGGAGTAAAGTCGTCTTCATAAGATAGCGTTACAACTTCAGACTCGTTAATGGCATCAATATCGTTTTTAGCAGATTGGACTGACTCCGAATCGGAGGATGAACTTAACACAACATTGGATTCAAACCCTTCGTCCAATAAGATATTTTGCTCTTGAATGGTATCACCAGACATCATAACCAAGGCTCGCTGAATCACATTATCTAATTCGCGAATATTACCAGGCCAGGTATATTGAATAAGGCGTTTCATCGCCGGGGCGGAAATCATTGGCTGAACTCGGGTAGAACCGCAATGCCTCTGAATTAAACGTTCCGCTATCGCCGCGATATCTCTTTGACGCTTTCTCAAAGGTGGTAAATGCATTGGGAAGACATTCAAACGATAAAACAGGTCATCCCTAAAGGTTCCCTCGCCAATCGCTTTTTTCATATCGACATTTGAAGCACTCAGGACACGCACATCCAACTCAACCACCTTGGAGCTTCCGATACGCTCAACCTCTTTTTCTTGGAGCACACGTAAAAGCTTGGCTTGTAAATCCGGTTTCATCTCACCGATTTCATCCAAGAAAATCGTCCCATGCTGCGCCTGCTCAAACTTACCAGGCATCGCTTTTGCAGCCCCAGTAAAAGCCCCTTTCTCATAACCGAACAGCATCGCTTCAAGCATGCTTTCTGGAATGGCTGCGCAGTTAATCGCAACAAACGGCTGTTTAGCACGAGGAGACTGCATGTGAATATAGCGGGCTAAAACCTCTTTACCGGTACCACTCTCCCCGCTAATTAAAACGCTGGCTTCACTTTGAGCGACTTTTTTAGCCATCGTCTTAAGCTGTTGTGTAGCAGGCTCGGCAACAATAAAGTCATCCTCACTGGAAGCATCACGATTGAAATAAACCTTAGCCTTTTCCACCAAAACACTGGCTTCAAAGGGTTTTACGATATAGTCCACAGCACCGGCTTTCATCGCCTCAACCGCTTGTTCAATGGTGCCATAAGCGGTCATCAAGACAATCGGCAAGTAAGGCTTGATTGCACGGATTCGCAACATAAGCGCATAACCATCCATGCCATCCATGCGGATATCGCTAAACACCATGCCAATTTCGTCATCTAAAGCCTGCAAAGCTTCCTCGGCACTGCTTACACTGATAATTTCAAAGCCATTTAACGTTAAAGTATCAACCAATGCCTCTTGAAGTTCACAATCATCTTCAACCACCAAAATTTTGGCAATACTCATACAGTTTCCTTTCTAGACGTTAATGGTAAACGCAACCCAAACTGCGTGCCATAACCCACTATTGACTTAACCCAAACTTCACCACCATGTGCTTCGGCAATGGCTCTAACAACCGCCAAACCCAAACCCGTCCCTTTTGCCCTACTGGTATAAAAAGGTTCAAAAATTTTTTCTAACTTTTCCGATTCGATGCCTGGCCCTTTGTCACTAATGACCAAATCCACTTTTTCATCGGAAAGTTTATTCACACTGACTTCTATTTGCGCCGCTTGGCCAACCACATCAATGGCATTTCCAACTAAATTCTGCAATGCAGTCATCAATGCATCTTGATCCCCGGTAATGACTAGGCCTGGTAAGAATCCATTAAAACGGATTTTACTGTTCGACTGTGTGATTTGAGCATCAACAGCTTGTTCCAAGTTAGCAATCAAAGAATCAATTAAAATCTCTTTTTCGCTACCTTTACCGCCTTTGGCATAGCGCAACATATCTTTAACCAAGGACTCTAAGTGATTCAAACTATTCAACGCCTTGCCTACAAATTTTTCGCGTTTATCCGTATCCAAATGTTCGGAGTTCATTTGAGAAACATACAGCAACGCAGAAGACAAAGGCGTTCTAATCTGGTGAGCCAAAGAGGCTGCCATCTCACCCATAGAATGCAATCGTTGGTGACGACTGACATGTTCTTGCAATTGCCTTGCCGCACTCACATCCTGAATCAATAGAATACGACTTAAATCACTATCCGCAGGAGATTCCGATAGTTGAAAAACCAAACCGTCGTGGGTAATGAGTTCTCCAGCATCATTTGAATTCAGAAAGACATTCATAATGACAATATCCCAATCACGCCCAATCGCATCTTCACCTAAGATCGATTTCGCACTTGGATTCATTTCGAGTATTTGATTTTTTTCATTTAAAACAATCACACCAGCAGGCAACAAATCCAACAAGCGGCTCAACTTATCCGCTACTTGTCTTTTTTCTTGATCGCTTTCCGCAAGTTGTTTTTGAAGATGGGCGGCCTGAGTCTGAAGAGCATCGTAGGACGAGGTCAATTGCATTGAGGTTTGATTAAACAAATCAAAAGCCGCTTCCAACTCATTCAAACGCTTTTGCTCTTCAATATTAATCAACTCAATTCACCTAACATTCATTACATTGTGGTTATGACAAATCATACTTACGAATTTTTTCTACCAAAGTTGTTCTATTCGTTTGTAATAATTTTGCAGCTTGAGATACATTGCCATCAGTTTGTGACAGAGCCCGTTGAATCAGCTGAACCTCCATCTCCACTAAATAAGACTTCAAATCCAAACCTTCGTCCAAATTAGGCGTCGTATTCACTAAATCTGATGATTCAAACGCATTGGATGAAGAGTTGGCATTGCTTAACTTCTCATCCAATTCATCCTTTTCTGCAGTAGTGTTTTGCAACACCTCAACACTACTCACTTGCGAGTCTTCAGCTTTTGGAGCAACAATTAACTGGGCATCTTCTGGCAATTCAACCTGATATTTTGCAGGTAGATCATCATAATCGACTGGCAAGCCTGGAAACAATATAGAAAGTCTTTCTGAAAGGTTACCAAGCTCGCGTACATTACCTGGCCAAGGATAGTTTTGGAGAGCAATTAAAGCTTTTTCAGAGAAGGTAGGGATTTTTCGACCATTGGCCTGGATACGGCTCAACATAAACTCAAGGAGTTCAACAATATCTTCGGGTCTTTCCCGTAAGGAGGGCATTTCAATCGGAAAGACGTTTAAGCGATAAAAAAGATCCTCACGAAAATCCCCCGCTTCAATGCTATCTTCCAAATTTCTATGTGTAGCGGCAATAACACGAACATCGCATTCAAAACTTTTATTGCCGCCCACTCTTTCGTAAATTCGTTCTTGTAAAACGCGTAACAGCTTAACCTGCATCGGCAGCGGCATATCGCCAATTTCATCCAGAAAAATGGAACCTTTTTCAGCCATTTCAAAACGGCCTTTACGAGCGGTAATCGCCCCGGTAAAAGCCCCTTTTTCATGACCAAAGAGTTCACTTTCTAAAAGTTCTGCGGGAATAGCGCCGCAATTAATAGGAATAAAAGCCTTATTGGATCGATCCGAAACATTGTGCAAGGCTTGTGCAACCACCTCTTTACCCGTACCCGATTCGCCAAGAATCAGAACAGTCGCATCGGTTTGCGCTACCTGAAGGATGAGTTTTTTAACCTGTTGCATCGCTGGACCACTGCCAACGAGTGAAGCAAAAATTTCTTGAGACATCTAGTCGCCGTTTAATTGTATGACACCTAGGTCACTTTTATATACTGCTTTGATAGCGATGTCAAAATTTTGGCAACATTTTTTGTAGGTTTATTTTAAGTAAGTTTTAACTGAAACCATATTTTTAGTATCGTTTTGTAGATTCCTTAGGATTAGCCTCTGTTCTTTTTCGATTAATTCTTGTATTTGTACATTATCAGCCAACAGCTCTAAACTAATATCTTCAACTTGTTGTCCATATTTATTTACTGCTGTTTCCAGCATTTTCAGCCACTCAGAATCTAACTCTGAAAACCTCTGCCAATCGGCTCTCTGCGCGGATAACAGCATGTTCTTTGAGTGCGCCAACAAGGATATTTTGGTATTTTGTAAAGTCATTAAACTTAAACTTTGATTTTATCAATTTGCTCTTTTGAAACCTTCTTAATATTATCAGGCATCATTTTCCAAGCTTCGCTAACCGTGCTGATATGAGAAATCACCTCATCAACAATTTCTGTATCATTTTTTAGTGACGATTCAAATAAACGACGATAACAGTACTCATATAAATCATATAAATTCTTAGCTATGTCCCCTCCTTTCTCCAAATCAACACAAGTTCTTAGTGAGGCTAAAATCGCCAATGCCTTATTTATATGGGTAGATTTTTTTTCAAAATCCTTTTGCAACATAAATACTTTTGCAAGATTCATATTTTTCAAAGCGCCATCATAAAGCATTTCAACCAATTTATGAGGTGTTGCCTCAGAAACAGCTGTTTCTACATATGTATTAGCGTATTGTTGAACAAACTGTTTTTTCATTGCCATGTTCATATTTTTCACCTATTCAAACAATCTTAGTTATTATTGTTATTATTTGAGAATGTTGCAGTTAGAAAGTCACTTGTTTGTTGTGAACTAGACAATAACGACTGCAATGAAGAAAATTGAAGTTGATATTTCAATAACATTTTTTCATAACGCGCATCTAGCTTGTCATTTTTATCATTTAGCTCACTAACCCGTTTAGTCAATGAATCCATTCTGTCTGTAACAAGACCGTTTTCACTATCTAGCAAACGTCCTATTGTGTCATTTACTCGACTTGCAAAACCTTGGGAAAAGACGATATCACCTCTTGAGCCAATTGCGCCACCAAGAATTTCAAACTCTAACCCCCTTACTTCAGCGGCTGTCGTACCAATAACAGCATAATCGGAAATTTTAACCTTACGACCATCATCACTATCTGCGTATGCCCCTAAGCTTAAACTACCACTTGCCGTAGTAATCGTACCATCAATATTTTGCCCAGCATCAATTAAATCAGTAGCTAAACCCGCGTTCCCGAAGTTCAAAAAATTCGTTAACGAAACATTTGAAGCAAAACCATATCGACCTGAAGTTATCGTTAAAGCATCACCTGCGGTAGCAATATTAATACTCGCCCCTAACGCAGAGACTTCACTCAAATTATTTATTGAGCTACGCATAGTTTCGGCTAACTCACTTAAAGTGTATTTGTCCGCTGAAATAACCGCAGATGCTGCAGTTGAACCATCGATAGAAACATCAAAACTGGCGTCTGTAGCAATATCAATTAACTGTTCACTTGCATAGTTTCCGGCTAAAAAACCTTGATTCTGCAATAATGTGGCTGCTGATATATCCAGCGTTCCAGTCGAACTCGAAATTTCAAAACGTGACTGCGATGAATCATAAGCTACTAAAACTGACTGTCCTGTTTGTGCACTTATATCCGCTTGCATCTGTGCTGCCACTAAATCTCTAGAGCCATAGCTTCCAGAAGTAAGATTAATAGTAGAAACAGCCCCGCCATTAAAAGAGATATCAAAGGATGAACCCGCCTCAATAGTCAAAGCGGCAACAGGATCTTGTACAGAACTTCCAGCAACACGATATTCATTGGCAGCATATACAACATTACCACCGGTAACAGTTGCCCTTTCAGCAAGCTGTGTCACATCAATCGCGTAAGTACCAGCTAAAGTCTCATCACTGCCACCAATAACATTCATCAATGAATCCGTTGTCTGACCACTTTTTGAAAAAACGCTGGATAAAGCATCTAAATTGGAACTCACTAAATTATCTAATACAGCACTATCTACCGAAAGTTTTCCCTCTTTATCAAAAGAGATCCCTACTGAAGCAAGGGTATTTGGATCGGTTAATTCTGGAATGGCTCCGCTAAGCGAACTTCTTAACTGTTCTTTTAAACTTCTAAGTAGTGAACTGCCTGCTAAATCACCAAAAAAAGCATAATCCTCCATCGTTTCTTCTTCCGGAGTAAGCTGCTTATAAGAACCTAAATCATCCAAAATCGTATCTAATTGATTGTAAACATCAACAAAATCTAGAACTGTATTGGTAATTTTTTCCGAATCTGAATTTACGGTCAGGCTTTGTGTTGTTCCTGGAGAAGCTGAATTTAATTTAATCTCTAAACCGTCAATAACTTCACTAAATGTATTTGTAGCACTAGAAATATTCAATCCATTTACGCTTAAAACCGCATTTTGAGCTTCAGTGGTCGTGGTAAGGCCATTTACATCAAAATCGACAATCCCACTAATAGATATTTCCGATGCTGCGCCAGTATTTTTAGACGAAAACATAATTTGATAGCTACCACCATTATTAATAATCGAGGCATTAACTCCGTAATCACCGTTATTAATAATATTTTGTAATCCTTCAAGGGTGTTGTTTGTATTATCAATAAGTATATTTTGGGTTTGCCCTCCAACACTAATAGTCAAATTGCCTGTTGAAATAAGATCTGAAGCTGAGCTATATGTTTGATTACCAACCAAGGTGTGCGCTTTAGCAATTTGTACAGATTCAATTTGGTAAGAGCCCGTTACAGGCACTCCATTAGTTTGAACTGTAAAAACAGACTCATTAGAAGACTGAGCTTGTCTACTTTGAAATAGGTTCGGGGAAGATAAGTCCGTTAAATAACTTTGAAAAGCGGTAATATTAGATTCTAAATACTTCAATGCACTTAACTCTGTATTTACCTTAGTTTGGCTCTTTTCCACAATTGAACGAGGCCCTGCTACCTCAGCCTCAGCCATGACTTTAGCCATATTACCAATATCAAATGTGCTATTTGTTAACGTATTTAAAAGCGTTGTACCAATTTCATTTGCCATAACAGCGCTCCTGGTCGGGGAAAAAGAATTTTAATTTATTTTATCTCAGAATAACATTAGCACCAAAAATGCCAACTTATCTTTTGTTATAACTTCTATAACGGCTAAAAATAAAAAACTTTAAGAATTCTAGGGCTAAAAATAAAAAAAGCGGCCAAAAGGCCGCTAAACACACAAGGGAAATGGTACCACCTGTTTTATACAGTTTCATTGGTCAACAAACCAATGGGTGGCAATATCTTTTCAGAAACCTGTTTGCTCATCTCTAAGTATTGTCCAATACTTTTTGATATAGCTAAAAATTCTTGAGAAGGAATCTGACGAATCACTTCATCAGATTCTCTATCTTTAATGAAGATGACCATTCTGTCAGAATCTTCATCTCTTTCAAACTTCAAATAATTTTGAAGTTTTTGCAACTGAGCATTTAAGTCATTCATCTGCTTATCAAGCTCAACTGCATCAATTTGGCCACTCACTTCTTGCGGTGTTGATTGTTTAAAACCCGCTTTCTTCTGCTCAACTTGTTGAGCAACATCCTGCTGGCTTACCCTCTCAAAACCGCTAGAAGCAGTGGGAGTTGTGGACACATCCAAAGGAATTTTAGTCAGATTATTAGGTTGTATTCCGCTTAACTCAGCCATACCCCCCTCCTTAATTCAGTTCATCATCTATATGATTTCATTGAATAAGGCACCTGTCAAACCTTCTTTGTTAGATAGTCCACTTTGTTGTACCGAATCAAGATAGTTTTGAATGTTTTTCATCATTTTCAACGATTCTTCATTTGGGTACTGTTTAACTACTTCATCAGTCGCTTTATCAATAACTTTAACTACTGAAGACTGAGTATTTTCATCCACCGTAAAGGTTACACCTAATCCAAGTTGATCAAGTCTTGAGTTAACCTGTTCAACTTGTTTTTGCAACATCTCTTGGGTTTCTTGCTGAGCCTTTATCAAGTTAGGAGAGACGACTGAGGTCTCGACCTGTTGTTGGGGAACTTTATTTGCATTAGACGATGTTGCTAAAGTCTGAGCAGAGTTCGTTCCCTGTACAGGGGATGATATAGAGTTTACGTCCATCTCAATCCCTCCTATTTAGCTCACTAGTGAATTAGACTATCCACGCTAAACCTAAGTTTATCGTAATAGAGCCAATACGTTTTGTGAGTTACCATTTGCCTGGCTTAACATACTCATACCCGCTTGCTGAAGCACTTGTGTACGGGCTAAGTTAGCGCTTTCTTTTGCAAAGTCTGCATCTTGAATGCTAGAACGAGCTGCTGAAATATTCTCACTCACATTCTGTAAGTTAGCAACAGTGTGCTCTAAACGGTTTTGAACCGCACCAACACCTGAACGAGCTGTACTTAATACAGAAATCTGGCCATCTAAACCAGTAATTGCAGCAGCAGCATTTGCAGAAGTATCTACACCTAGCGCTGTTACAGCAGTTGCAATCGCAGTTCCACCAATTGTTGTAATATTGATTGAATCATTAGCATTATCTTCCCAACCAACTTGTAAGTTAGTTGACACAGCTGTATCTAGAACTGACACGCCATTAAACTTGGTTGTTGAAGAAATACGAGTTAATTCAGCCGATAATGCATTAAATTCAGCATCCATTGAAGCTCGGTTGGCCGCAGAGTATGTTCCGTTTAATGATTGTACCGCTAATTCACGTTGACGCTGCATCATGCTTGACATTTCTTCTGCCGCACCATCAATAGTTTGTGCCATAGAAATACCATCATTCGCATTGCGCACCGCTTGATCAGTACCCATAATTTGTGAAGTCATTTTGGTTGCTACTGCTAAACCTGCCGCATCATCTGCCGCACTATTGATACGTAGACCAGAAGTCAAACGCTCCATTGACACTGCTTGTTGACGACTTGTTCCATCAAGTTGACGAGTTGCATTGATAGAACTTACATTTGTGTTGATTACCATTGCCATGATAAATCTCCTTTTTGTAAAGAAATGTTAGTTTTGCCCTAGTTGGCGTTCTAACTTTTATGTTATCCGCCAACTAGGTGGCGAATTCCGTTTGAGAGCCTCATAAAAAGAACTCTTCAAAATTTTAGTTACCAGGCCTGATAAAAGCCTAATAAACTCTAATTTTACTTATTGCAGTAACTGCATTACATTCTGAGAAGCTTGGTTAGCTTGACTTAACATACTCATACCTGCTTGCTGTAAGACCTGTGTACGAGCCAAGTTAGCACTTTCTTTTGCAAAATCAGCATCCAGAATGCTTGAACGTGATGCACTAATGTTCTCACTAATATTTTGTAAGTTAGCGACCGTATGCTCTAAACGATTTTGAACTGCACCAACACCTGATCTTGCGGTATTTAACACTGAAATCTGTCCATCTAAACCAGTAATTGCAGCAGCTGCATTTGCAGAAGTGTCTACACCTAGCGCTGTTACAGCAGTTGCAATCGCTGTTCCACCAATTGCGGTAACAACTATCGAGTCTGCTGCGTTATCCTCCCAACCGGCATGAATTTCAATTTGAGCCGCAGTATCAAGAACAGATACACCATTAAACTTTGTTGTGCTTGAGATTCGAGTCATTTCAGCTGATAACGCATTAAACTCTGCATCCATCGCAGTTCGGTTGGCGGCTGAATAAGTTCCGTTCAACGACTGGACTGCTAATTCACGTTGACGCTGCATCATTCCCATCATTTCTTCTGCCGCACCATCAATAGTTTGTGCAAGAGAGATACCGTCATTCGTATTACGAATCGCCATATCCGTACCCATGATTTGAGTTGTCATTCTTGTTGCAACTGCTAAACCTGCCGCATCATCTGCTGCGCTATTAATACGAAGACCTGAAGTCAAACGTTCCATTGATACTGATTGTTCACGACTAGATAGGTCTAGTTGGCGTGTTGCATTTAAAGAAGCGATGTTTGTGTTGATTACCATTGCCATGATATTTCTCCCTATACTTTTAATAAGTATGTTGTGTGTTTACTTGTGTTATTTATTTTTTAATTTGAGGCAATGTCTCTTGCCTTCAATTACCTTAACGGTGCGTATTTAAAAAACTTTAGAATTATTTTTTACTTTTTTAGATGGGACAAAAAAAAAGCCATTCAGAAGAATGGCTTAGTGATTCAAATCAGGTAAATACCTGTAAAAGAATTGGGTTTTATGATGAAGTATTCAAATCATCAACAAAGCTTTGAAGTTTTTGCTGATCTAATAGGGGACTTCCCTCAGCCTCACTTAACAGAGTGTTTGCCAAATCAACCAGCCCTACTTGAACGTAAAGTTTAAGAAGGCTTATCACTGCGTTGGTATCTTGTTTAAGTAAAGGATAAGCTTGGTAAGTTTGGATTGCACCATCGACATTACCCAACAAAGCTAAAGAGTCTGCAAAAATAGGCATATACCTTTTATCGTATCGACACAAAACTTCTAAAGTTTCAAGAGCTAAATCGTATTTACTCAAAGTAAATGCCAGAGGAAATAGTCTTTGCAGAACATACGCTTTTGTTTTTTCTGGATCAGCCTCTAAGTATTTCTCTAACGCTTGCTCAGGGTGGTTCTGTAATTCAAAGAGAGTACCTTCTGCAAATAACTTAACGGCCTGAAAATGCTCTTTTGGTAATGATTGAAGCTGACGAATCACCTTTTCTATTGGATGGAACATTTTCTGTTCAAAAGCCTTTACGACTTGCAACACATACTCTTGAGGGTCTGACAGGCGGCTTTCAAAGCGGGTCTTCAATTTTCTTTCATCGTGAACGAGTTCTTCATAAGCAGATTCCAACTCCTTAACTTCATTAGGAAACTTTGACAAATAATATTCATAACCATGCTCATCAATGCTTTCTAACCACACATAAAATCGACCAGGAACCCCCTTATTTAACCACTGTTGCGCTAATTCAGGAAAGTGAGTACTAGAATCCATTTCAGACTTTCTAAAGTTGATCTCGTTTCGAATGGACAATATGCGCTCTAAAAATCCTTCCGAACCTTTTTGTAAGCCGCCAAAAAAACCCATTAAGGCGTTGGTCATTTCTTGCTGAGACATTGCTTCTTCTGACTCGACAGGCTGAAGTGTTTCCATAAAATCAACATAGGCGTAATTCACCATTGTTTGATAGTCCACACCAACATAATTTTCTAACTGCTGTTTTATCTTTAATACTTCATTAATTCTTTCAGGCTGTTTTTTAACATCCTTGAAAAGGATAGAGGTAAGGTGAACACCTGTTTTAGCTTTGTTAGCAATCTGCTCAAGCCAAATCTTAGCCCGGTTGAGCTCAGCGGTTAAGAACTTTAAAAACTGTTTTTGCGATTCAATAGAATCTTGTAACTCAGATTTAAACACATCCACTACATCAAATTTATCAACACTTAAATCTAACGATTCAATGGATTGATAATCAATACCGTTAACAACCGCAGCGCCAGAGTTCAAGTTATGCGCTTGTAACCCAGTCCAAGTTTTTGAAAGCTTAGCAAATTGCTCTTCAAATAGATTGCGTGCATCATACAATTGTATATTCGTACCTACTTTTTCACCTCTGTAATTAATCGCTTGAGTATCAAAGTAATCCCTAATTCCCATTTGGGATTCAATACTACCCGATTCATGACACACTCCGTCTAGCGTAAAACAGAAATCAACACCCGCTAAATAGAGATTTGATACGCCTAAATAGACCGCCATGCCAAACATAGCGTTAGTCACTGTGGGTCCATCAGAAATAAAGTTATCCTCACTGCCTTTCGCCCACGGAAACCTTCGACGAGTATAGGTTTTTAAACCTTTCCATTGCTGGATTAATCTTGGATAAGGGTGTTCTCCAGTAATTAAGATACTCTGGTCAGCAAATTGATACATCTCCTTCGAATATTCAAAAATCAAAGGCTGAGGGTCTAACGAAGCAATAAAATCGGGGGTAATCCCTTCTTTTAACAGTCTCTTACAAATTCTACTTGCTGCAAATATCCAAACTTTATTCTGATTTACTTTCAGCCATGGAATGATTTGATCTAAAGAAGGCCCTCCGCCCAAGATAATTCCGGGTACTTCTCCTTTAAGGCGGTCTTTGATTACCTGTAAAGGGTGTACTAAATCACAAACGTTTTCGAGCTGTTGATCAAACACCTTTTTAAAATCACGGTTATCCACTCTATCGATTCTAAAGCGCTGAAATTGCTCTTCATAACGTCTAAAAAGCCCTTGGTATAAATCCATTTCTCTATCTACAACAAGCGACTTTAACAAGATGATTGCATTTCTAATGACATAATCTTGATGTGTTTCATACAGCACTTCAAAATTAAAATCATTAAAAGCGTACAGTTCCATCTTAGGATTAATCTCTTTATTTTGTTTAAGCCATTCAATAACAGGAGCGTGATCAAGCAAAATAAACCGTTGTCCAGGCGTTGCAATCTGAGAAAGGTAATCTGCCAGTAATCCTGAGTCGGTACCCAATACAACAAACAATTTATCTTCAGGCAAACTCAAACCAACAAAGTTTTTATAAATAGTTTGTGACAGAGTATGTTGAAATACGTCAGGAAAGTAACTTTCAAGAACCGTTTCGTTAAATTCAGTTAATGCTATCTGAGGTGTTTGCATCATTTTTTTATCATCTTTATTGATTTTATAGGCAATCTAAGAATGCACTTACTATGAAATTGTCAGCATTTTTCTAACAAAAACCAAGTGGTGTCATCTAAAGGAAAGTTTGGATCATTACGATAAACAAAGCCGTAGTCAACCAATTTTAGATCTGGATATTGCGCCATCATTTCCCCAGCAAAATCACGCTTAAAATAACGTCCTTCATTGCCTCGATAGTCAATTGCAACCGGAGTGGGATTGTAAGATTCCGATAATAAAATCCAACGGCTACTAGATGAATACAAGTTGGCATACATAGTGGCAAGCTCATCAGGATGGATGTGAATTAGCACCCCCAAAACCATTGATAATTCATAGGTTTTAGGAGAAGAAAAATCTAAAGCAGACTGATGGTAAATGGCTTCACACCCCCCCCACTGTTCTAGTTGGTTTTTAGCAAACTCATTGATTTCAACAGCAGACACCGCAGCATTAGGAAGTAAATTCTTTAACGCTTTGAGGTTTAGGCCAATATTTGCGCCGAATTCAATTACCGATGACAACCTTCCCGTACGTTGCACAATTTTTGAAAAAAGTGCTATTTTACTCAAGAGTAATTGTTCACCATCATTTCGCTGACTATAAGCATCGCCAAATTCACCCGCCCAAAATAATTCCTGCTCGGTTTTATAACTCATCGTGACTCTCCATCCTCATTATCTCTATATAAAGAGACTGTAAATAATGTTGTTTTAGGCCTTTTGACACTACTTAAAATTTAACTATTTCCTACCAGGTCTGGTCGAATATCTGTTTAGTCACAGCCTGGCCTTTTCTTACACTCTGTTTTACCCTACGACCTATCAGCAAGTCTAAATACTTAGGCTCTATTCCAAAGCCCGGACGAATACTCTTAACATGCTCAGCCGTAATGATTTCTCCAGCATCAATATCTTGAACAAAATAGAGCGATCGACGAAATTGAACATTACCGATTTCGCTTTGATGAAGTAATCGGCAACATTGCTAAGCAGCAAAATTGAGAAGTTCTTTATAACGGTTTTTAGCTTGAGTAACCTTTTCTATATATCTTTTGGTTTCATCAGATTGATGCTTGTATCTTAAGGTACGATATACTTGCCTAGGGTGCAACTGATTAATCCTATTAACAGCTTTTTCAGGTGTAGCTCCAAATAACTTCAACACCGTTGAAATCCCGCCGTTATATGAAGAAATTGTCAGTAACTCTCTACTCTCAGAGTTACGAATATCTTTCAAATACACATTATTCAATAAACTGACATAAGCCGTACCCAATCGAATGTTTTCTTTTGGATTAAACAATTCCGTTTTAGTCGGTTGACCTGCTCGTTGATCAATATTTTTATACACATCGCGTCCAGCAGAACCAGCTTTAATTTGCATCAAACCAAGAGCATTAGACTGGCTCACCGCTTTAGGGTTGAAAGCACTCTCCACATGCATAATTGCAAAAATCAACTCTGCTGATACACCGTATTGATTTGCGTATTGATTCACCCAGGCCTGGTAACTCTTAACCGAATTAGGAACCTGATATTCAGTTAAAGGAATACTTACGACAACGAAATCACCCTGTTCATCGGTAACTTTCTCACTATGGTTCAAAATCAAAGATTCCGCATAACGAAAAGCTTGGGCTGGATAACGAATCGGTTTTTTATATTCGTTTAAAACTCGCCCATACAAATAAGGTTTTATTCGGGTATTGATCGCTTCTGTAGCCACCATTCGATTAGCGTCAATACGTTCAGGTAAAACCAGCAATCGTGAGAGCGCTTTTTGCATATCTCTTTTGGAATAGTCTGCAGAAAACTCAACTAAAACTTCATCCTCTAATTCAACCAATAAAGGAATTTCTCTAGGCTTTACTTGATTCGGTAGATTTTCTGAATAGGTATTAGAAAAAGACTTCTCTTCAACACGTAACGCATCGTCTTGAGAAAGATTATTAAACGGAGTTTTAACTGAACCAACTACCAAATCTAAAGGTAATGCTTGTTTTTTGACACCATCAATATCATTATCTTCACCTATCAACTCCAGATTTGAAGACATCACATTATTCGTCAGACTGTTTTCCGAGACCATCCCACGAATACCGGAAGCATAAAAAACACTATTAACCCTTTGATTATCTGTAGGTTTATTAACAGATGCATTCAATAAAATCCAGTTTTGAAACGGCACAACGTAACTGGCACTAAGCAAAATAAGCCCTGAAACTAACGCAATCGTTGTTATTGATTTGATTTGTTTTTCCACAAAAAAACCTCCATATAGGAGGCTTTAGCAAAACGAATACCAAGTCTTATTGTTAACTTAAAAGAGCTTTATAATATTATCTTAAATAGTTAAACAGCGACATGTCTTGAACACGTGAAAAAACTTGTTGTGCCATCTGCAATGCATTTTGGCTTTTCGTTAATTCGGTAACACCTTCGACAATATCCATATCTTCCAAGCCCATTCTGCGCTCTTCAAGCGCTATCTTGAAAGACTCACCCGCGTCAAACTGTGTCTGAATCCTATTTTGTCTACCACCAATTTCGGCTCTGACTTCTGCTAATTGCTCAATCCCCGCTTTCAAGTCTTCGGCAACTCCCGCAGGAGGTTCCAAACCGGCATTCAAGGCATTTTTCAATTCAACTAAAACATTCAAAATATTTTGATCAGGAGTCCCGGTAAACGTTGTTGTCGTGCTGATACCGAAAACTTTTTGTCCATTATCACTGATTCTAACTCGGCTAGAGTCACCCTCATCATTTGGTTTTAACTTATTATCATCATCAAAACCAATTTGAACAAAACGCGATCCATAATTTGCCAATGGATCCTCAACAGGGGTAACTCCATCGGATTCAAACTGACCTGCTGCATTAGGGCTACCTATATAAGCGTAATACCCAGGATTATTGACATCTTCAACAAACGCCTTTTCAGCATTCACACTGCTACCGGCAAAAATCAACTCACCTTCAGAGTTACGGTAATTCATCATATTTTGTACTTGCAAAATAATCTGCTCTATCTCTTTACCTGTAGCCTGACGGTCTTCCGCTGTGTAAGTGCCGTTTAACATTTGAATCGTTAATTCACGCGCGCGTTGTAATGAATCGGTTGTATCTGCAATCGCCGTTTCTTCAAAAACCAATTGGGCTTTGGCGAATACGCCATTCATTGCATATTGGTCAATGCTGTTCATGGTGCGGTTTAAAGAGTGGATTTGATTAAGCGCAACAGGATCATCTCCTGGCGCATTAATACGCTTTCCAGTACTTAACTTGAGTTGCGCATCTAAAACATCTTGTTGATGTTTTTGAATCGACTGCAACCCTTGACTATGAAATAAGTTCGTTGAAATTCTCATGACTCTATACTCTTGAAAGATCTAATAAGGTTCTAAACAATTCTTGAACCGTGGCTACAATTTGGGCAGAAGCTTCATATGCCTGCTGATAGCGGACAAGATTAGCGGCTTCCTCATCTAAACTAACCCCTGAATAAGACTCTCTCTGCGTAACCATCACGTCATGGACACTCGATTGGGCAGTAAACTGGATATTAGTCCCCCTGACATACATTCCCACATTCGAAGCCATTTTCGAGTAACCACCTAACAAACTCTCGGTTGCTTTACCATCGATACCAGAAAATAAAATTTTCGCGGATTGTAAACCTGCCATATTTGCAATGTTGACGTTGTCACCAATTCCTGCTGGAGCAGGGACTTCATCATCTAGGCTACCATCGGAATTCGAATCAACAGGACTCTGACCTCGAGTAGCCAGTAAACCAGGATCTGAAATCACTTTAGAAAAGTCTTCTAAAATCTGTTTATGCGGTTTAACCAAAAAAGAATCTTCATCAACCGGCGCAGAAGTGATTGCGGTAAAGTCAAAATTTAAACCTTCGACATTTGCCGCCGTTCCTCTCGCTATCGAGATAGGCGTTCCAGAACTATCTAATACTGGTTGCTTAGTCGTGTAATCAAAAAAATCAAACGAGTCCGTTGATGCGTTATACATTAACTCATACTCTCTAGGCTGAAATTGTCCTATTTCAGAGAAAGCATTCTCAAGATAAGTTTCTTTATCACCATAAGTAGCGGGCTGTGAACTTAGAGCGGTCAAACCATCATAAGGCGGTTCAGACACACCGGCATTCGGATTAAAACTGACGGTAATGTCTGAACCATAAACCGTACCTTTATTGTTTTGGTTATCCATAGCATTAGTGGACAAGGGTTGGAATAAGTTTCCACCGGCATCACCATTTATGTCATACCCCTGATAATGCTGCCAATTCATAGAAGCGACAATACCATTTAAGGTTAGCCCCAAATCGTTTTGAGCCTGGCCGAGCATATTATCCCTAAAGTCTAAAAGACCACCCAATTCACCACCAACGATTTTATCGCTGATAAGTTGTTTTTGGTCACCGATATAAGCATAGACCTCGGTGCGGTTTTCATCCTGATAATCACTACGACTGGCTTCTAGGCGCATTAACGTATTGCTCGCCAACAACGGTACTCGTCCATTGGCGGCATAAAGGTCAACCCCTCCATTATCATGGTAGTAGGTTTTAATATCCATATACTGACTAATCTCTAAAATAGCCTGGTCTCGCTGATCCATTAGGTCATTTGGCGTGCTTTCGGTATTTTTGAGAATATTATCTATTTCCACATTCATCTGTTGAATAGACTTAAGTCGGTTATTCACCTCTGTCACAACATCAGAAATCTGGTTATTGGTTTGAGCACTGGTGTCATTGAGCACCGTTGTTAAATTACCGACATGGCTTTCCAAACTACCCGCTTCATCCAACACTTGCTGTCGACTCGTTGTTGAAGCTGGATTATCTGATAATGCTTGTAGGGAAGAAAAATAACGATTGATGAACTCTTGCACACCTTCATCGTTACTCGCAACAATCCCCTCAACTTGTTTGGATAAGCTTGCTTGAGTGTCATAACGATCTAAAAGACTTTGACTTGAATAAAGCTGGGTTTGTAGGTATTCCGAATATAGACGCTCTATTCCACCCACCATAGAACCACTACCCTGGTAGTTATTACCGGCATTACCTGGTGCGCTACTCTGGATAATAACACGCTGTTTTGTATACCCCTCGGTAGACACGTTAGCTACGTTATGACTGGTAACTTCCAGTGCCTTTTTGAACGTATTCAAAGATAGTGAGGCGATAGTTAACATATCAGCCATAGTTCATTCCTCATTCTGGTCAGAATAGTAATTCTATTTATGACTTACCTTTTGAGTAAGTATTTGAAAAACCAAAAATTATTTGATTTTCCTTAACGCTAGAGCATCTTTGGTTGAAGAAACCAGTTGTTGTTTTTCTTCAGGGATTCCTTGTGTATTTTGTTCCGCGACCGCTTCTTGTTGTTGGATATTTTTAGTCGCTGGAATACTGGGTAAAAGCTGCTCTACTATTTTATCGGCAAATCCTAGATTTCCTTTAGCCGCTAAATCTTGCGCTAATTGTTTATCGTGCCAATCTTTATAAAAATCGCCCTGATTTCCATCGAGCCAACCATCATCAAAACTGACTTTTCTCGCTTCTTTGAATATTTGCTGAACAAAGATTGCTTCAAACTGTTCGGCAACTGGCTTTAAAGCCGCGCGTTGATCCTCTCTAGCTTGCTGCTTTAAACCATCTAAACCTTGAAGATTAGCATAGTTTTGATGCTCGCTAGAAGCGACACTCTGGTTTGCTAGGGCGTCAACACGGCTGTTTATATTCATTATTCTACTCCTAGATGACTAGATAATCATTAAATCTGCTTTTAAAGCACCAGACTGTTTCAATGCTTCCAATATCGCCACTAAATCGCCCGGCGCCGCACCCACCTTGTTGACCGCTTGGACAATATCATTTAAAGAAACCCCTTGAGGAAACTTAAACATGCGCCCTGTTCCATTGGTCGACACATCCACAACCGAATTCGGAGTCACAGCGGTATTGCCCCCCGCAAAAGGATTCGGCTGAGAGACCTCATTGGATTCGGTAATCTTAACCGTCAAACCGCCATGAGTGACGGCTGCAGGGCTGACTCGTACATTTTGGCCGATAACCACGGTACCGGTTCTTGAATTCACGATAATTCTGGCTGCACCCTCGCCTGGAACAACTTCAATATTTTCCAGTAACGATAAAAAGGCAACACGTTGATTCGGCAAGCGTGGCGCCATGACCTCGACCGTTTCAGCATCAACGGCACTTGCAGTTCCTGCACCCAGTTCTTTGTTGACCGCATTCACCAGATTTGTTGCCGTAGTAAAGTCAGCATCTTTTAAATTTAAGGTAATCGTATTGCCTAAATCAAATCCTGTATTGACGGTTCGCTCGACCATAGCACCATCAGGAATACGCCCTACACTCGGCACATTGATGGTAATTCTGGAACCATCTGCACCACTCGCATCTAAGCCACCGACAACTAGGTTACCTTGTCCTAGAGCGTAGACATTTCCATCCACCCCTTTCAAAGGGGTCAGCAAAAGTGTACCGCCTCTTAAACTTTTCGCATTACCTAAAGATGAAACGGTAATATCAATTTTTTGACCGGACTTCGCAAAAGCGGGTAATTCGGCGTGAACCGCCACCGCTGCGATGTTTTTAGAGTTGGTTTTAACCCCAGCTGGCACCTTGATGCCAAATTTATTCAACATGCTCAATAAACTCTGCTCGGCAAAAGGCGTCTTATCTCCAGAACCATTCAAACCAACGACAAGGCCATAACCGACCAATTGGTTGGAGCGAACTCCACCTACATCCGCAATATCCTTGACTCTCTCTGCATAACTAAAACTACTCCAACTCAGTAGTATCGTCAAAAATATGACTATTTTTCTGCTATACATATGAACATCCCTTGCCTGTTACGGCCATTTATTCTGGTTTATCGTATTTTTTGTTATATAAACCTGAATTTCTAATGAATTCATGGTTTTTATCTGAGTATGTAAAAGCATGCCTTATGCCAAATAAACAATTTACACTAAAGTTACCAACAGTACGGCCGTTAACCACTTGTTTATAAGACGTTATAAAACAACACCCACCCAAAACACATTGAAGCCGGTTAATTCTATAAATCATTTCTTTTGCATTTACGAAAATTTTGAATATGAGAACAAAGTTACCAGGCCTGGTAGCTTTTTGAAATTTAGAGAAAACTGAAAAGGAAAAAACCGATCTGCAAAAAGGAGATTTAAAAACAGATCGGTAAAAACGGTTTTTATCAGTTTTGAATACCTTGAAGTAATCAAACTTTGCTATTCTTTAGTATTAAAGAACAGTAGGATTAGATTTGTCATTTTAGACTATTTTTTTGGCTTTAAAAACCTTAACCA
Organism: Thiomicrorhabdus immobilis; assembly: GCF_021654855.1. Taxonomy (NCBI): domain Bacteria; kingdom Pseudomonadati; phylum Pseudomonadota; class Gammaproteobacteria; order Thiotrichales; family Piscirickettsiaceae; genus Thiomicrorhabdus; species Thiomicrorhabdus immobilis. The sequence continues at coordinate 867,114 of NZ_AP024202.1, read as the reverse complement.
CTTATTTTCATTGAAATTTTCACAACTCAAACTAATGCTATCATTTTAGAAAACCCACTTAAAGCGGCCAATATTTGGTTAGCCATTGAGTCCCTGCGCCAGTACGGGCATTATTACCTGTCATACCTACATCCTTATAGACCAGTCTAACATCGGCTACCTTTTCCGAAGAGATTGTATTGTCTGGTTGAATGTCTTCCGGGCGAATAATACCTGCAAACTGTACAACCTCGTCACCATCATGAATGGTTATCCACTTCTCTCCTCGAATCACCAAGTTACCATTCGGGATAACCTCTACCACCGTTACCGCAATCGATCCGGACAAACTTGAGTTCTGCTTAACATCACTTTTACCAGAAAAGGCTCCTTCTGAACCATAACCTATACTCAACCCTTTTAACGGAGAGGTAACGGTACTAATCGCGTCGCCAATGATATTATTCGGTGTTGTCACACTAAACGGGGTGGTAATGCCGTAATCTTGGCTGTTTGACTTATTGTACTTAGCCTCATCTTTCTTTTTGGCTGTCATATTTTCACTTAATGAAATAGTGATAATATCGCCTACTCTGTGAGCACGGGCATCATTAAATAACGTCATTGCCCCAGTTTGATATAAAGACCCGTTGGCTGGCTGAGCCGCTTGAGGGATATTTAGAGGATAACTTGGCGAATAATCTATTTTCTGCATTCTTTCTGGCGCACCGGAAGAACAACCGACCAAAACAACACTACCTAAAATAAGGCTAATAGCGCCAAAATTTTTCATTGTTGTTATTTTCATTTTTGTAATCCTATCTTAATGCCAGTTTATTTATAGCTGTCTTAACACACTGGTTCTTTTGATTCTTATTGCTCTAATAAGGCCATTCAACTATTAATCGTTCAATGTCTTAGAGATTGTTTTAAGTATTGTTATTCAAGTACTGCATCATTCCATCTGCTGCAGATATCGCCTTAGAATTCATCTCATAAGTTCGCTGCGCTTCAATCATTCCGATAAGCTCTTCCACCGTGTTCACGTTAGAGGCTTCTAACGCACCTTGGGTTAAAGCGCCTGCTTCAGCCGTCTGAGGATTATTGATATTAGGAGTTCCACTTGCCGTGGTTTCAGAATAAAAGTTATGCCCCAATGACTCTAAACCCGCTGGGTTGATAAAGCTGGCCAATTCAATTTGTCCGACCTGGTTTTGCTCGACATTACCAGGTTGGCTAACATAGACAGCGCCATCACGGGTAATGGATATCTCAGTTGCATCTTGCGGAATATTGATATTAGGCTCTAACAAGTAACCCGATGATGTCACCACATCGCCATTCTGATTCACTTCAAATGAACCGTCACGGGTGTACATCAAGTTACCTTCTTGATCTAAAACTTGGAAAAAACCTTTTCCCTCAATCGCAATATCCAATTGATTATCGGTTACCATCAAGTTACCTTGCGTATGGATTTTTTGCACACCGATGGCTTTCACCCCCGTCCCTAACTGAAGACCAGAAGGCAAGGTATTGGCTTGATCTTGTGATGCTTGAGCGCCAGGCTGACGAACATTCTGATAAATCAAATCATCAAACTCTGCTCGTCCAGTTTTATATCCATAAGTATTGGCGTTTGCGATGTTATTGGAAATAGCGGCTAAACGAAACTGTTGAGCTTCTAAACCCGTTTTTGCAACATATAATGCTCTATTCATTTTTTTTATCCCTCTAACTTATCGAATCGACAATATCGAATCAGATTTCTGTGCATGATTTTTGGTTGTTGCCATCATTTTGACTTGCATCTCATACTTTCTAGACAACTCAATCATATTTACCAGCGCTTCTGCGGTATTCACATTACTGCTTTCCAAAGCGCCACTGACTACGGTTACTTGTTCCTGTTGTACAGGAGGCGCATCAGCCTTCAATCGTGCATAACCATCCAAACCTTTTTCCAAATCTTTCGGGTCTGGCTTAACCAATCGAATTCGGTCCAATACCACCAACTGATTGCTTGGCGAATCCGCGGGCACAATTGAAATAGTGCCATCGTCACCAATGGTAATTGTTTTCACAGGAGGTACATTAATTGGCGTGCCACTCTCATTCAGAATCGGATTACCTTTTACATCGACCATGTCACCATTTTCAAGAATCTGCATACTTGCGGTTCTAACGTAAGCTTCATCCCCATTGGGAGCTTGTATACCGATAAACCCATCTTGTTTGGTGACAATGTCCAAATCCCTACCGGTAACCTTAATCGCACCTGCGGTAAAGTCGGTAGCAGGCCTTTCATCCAATGAATAAGCTCTAGATTCCCAACCCGGTCCTTGTACATGCTGGGCTCTGAAAACATTAAAATCTTTTTTAAAGCCGTCCGTATTTGCATTAGCCAAATTATTAGCGTTATTGGCTTGCGACAACATCACCTCTTTGGCACCACTCATTGCGATATACAACATACGATCCATGACAATTACTCCAGGATAATTTGATCTCTAATCAAAGATGGGACAAAAGCTGAACAAACTTTCATCCCGTTTTTTGAAACACCTTATATAAATGAGTCTTACGCTCGCTTGTGTTTCCCTTGTGTGTTTAGCGAATTGTCTAAAAATTGACACGCTATTTTCGTTCACAGGATGTTTAGCAGAGACTATGCCAAAAACAACATTAATGATGACTAAAGAATTCAGAAATGAGCCGATAAGCTTATAAGTAGGGGTTTATCAGATATAAAAAAGCCGGCAAAAAGTTGCCGGCAAGACCAGAAAAAGTAAAAAATATTAAAGATTTAAAATAGTTTGCGTTAATGTTTGCGAGGTAGAGATTACCTGAGCAGAGGCTTGGTAAGTTCTTTGCGTTTGAATCATATTCACCAATTCTCCAGCCACATCCACGTTTGAATACTCTAGAGAACCCGCCTGAATCGTACCAAATCCATTTTCTTGCGGACTACCCAACTGAACAGTACCGGAAGCAAAGGTTTCAGCATAGGTTTGCGCACCTAACTTTTCCATCGCATTTTTATCTGAAAAGTTGGCCACACCTAATCGAGCGACAGGAATCGAACGGCCATTTGAATAACGCGCCTCAATCGTTCCATCCAATCCGGTACTCAAACCGACCAAGTCACCGATTTTGAAACCGTTTTGTGTCACACCGCGAAGGTTATAAGAACCCGAGAACTGGGTCATATCCCTAAAGTCCATAGATATGCTGATATTGGTGCCATCTGAACTTCCCAATGGATCTGTCGCCCCGGTTAACGGATTATCGATGACGAAACTCAACTCAGGTAGAGAACCGGTTGAAACCCAACCATCATTACCCGCACCTGCTGTGCCATCAGGCAGAGGAGTGTGGTCGTCATCATGCCCTATCGCCGCATCTAAAGTTGCATCTTCTGGGCGACGAACATCAATCAGGTTACCGCTAGTATCGTAGCGCAATTCGAATATCGCACCCGCAAGGTTATTACCCGCTCCATCTGTGACTAAAGCACCGGTTACAGGATCAGCCTGATGTCCACTGGTAATCCAAGTACCGGTTGCGTCATCATAATCCTCAACCGTCAACTGGGCGATCCAACTCGTATACTTAACGCCTGTACCAGTACCATCGGTGATATAGGTACCATCCGGATTCAGACCGATATCCGAAGTATCATTAACCACATCACGTTTATAGAAGTTAGTGGTCAAACGATGCTCGCCCCCCAATGAATCATGAATGATCTTATTGGTTGAAAAATCTGGAAAACCTGCATAAGGACCTGTATTTTCAGGGTCAACAAGTGCTTTTAGATTAGCCGTCATCCCGATTGAGTTCGTGGCGCCATCCGTATTGGTAGGATCGGAATTATTAACCTCTTGGCCATCCAAGTTAATATCAAACGTCATCTCATCGGTTGCACGAGGCTCACGGTTAAGTGCATCCAAATCGATTGAGCTCAACGTGGTTTCAAACACAGGAACCGTTTCAGTCGATAGGGCTTCATTCAAAAGATAACCCTGAACCTGATTTCCTTCTTGAGTCGTTAAAAACCCATCTTTATCGAGTTTGAATGAGCCGTTACGAGTATAAACATTGTCGTATTTACCGGTTTGGTCTTGCAAGATGAAAAAACCTTCCCCATCAATCGCCATATCTAACTCACGCCCAGTACCATTGATTGTACCCTGACTGAAATCTTGAGTAATAGATGCAACACGAACCCCGTTCCCTGATGAGTTTTGAGCACCTGAAAACAAGTCGGCAAATTCCGTTCTAGAGCTTTTAAATCCAACAGATTGCGAGTTAGCCAAGTTGTTTGAAATTACGCCTAAACCACTTGATGCGGCGTTTATTCCACTTAATGCATTTAAATCATATGATGCACCCATGATATTCTCCTTGTGATTTTCCTTGTGAGACTCGTTTTCTATGCGAACTCATTGTGAAAACTAAAATTTTGTATTGTGTTTAAGTACTGTTTGGCATTTGAGCCAATCAACCACTTATTTCTCTAACCGTATCCATCGAAACGCGTTCACCGGTCGCCAAAGTCAACGTCATACTGCCATCACTGTTGACACCCACTGAATTCACCCTTGAACCTACAACCGTATCTATAGACTGTAGTTCACCATTGGCATCCGTGCCATAAGCGGTCAATGAATAAACACCGCTTGGACGGCTAACATCGACATTATCCAAACCATTCCAATCAATGGTTTTTTCGCCGGCCGACATATCAGCCACATTCAACTCTTTAACAACACCATACTCATCACTAATCACAACCGTGACATCTGTTAAAGGAAGCTCGCTATTTAACCTAAATTGCGAACTTTGACCTTGAGTATGGGAAAAATCTTCACCGGTAACCTGGACGTTTTTACCAATAATCGAAGCCGCCTGCATCGTCTGCATATTTTGAAAGCTTGCCGTCATTGCCAAGATAGATTCATTCATCTTGGTTGTCGCCTCAAGCTGGCTCATTTGCGTTAAATCCGTTACAAATGCCGTCGGATCCATTGGTTTAGAAGGGTCTTGGTTTTGCAATTGTGTGGTCAACAATCTCAAGAAATCCGCCTGCCCCATAACATTACTTGGCGCAGAATCACCAGGATTAGTCGACTGCTGTAAGGCCTGGACATAATCCGTATTGCCTGAGGTCACATTTGGGAAATAATCAGCCATAACCTACTCCTTATTTACCTAGTTGGATGGTACGTAACAGCAATTGCTTTGACGTATTCATGACTTCGATATTGGTTTCATATGAACGAGAAGCCGACATCATATTCGCCATCTCTTCCACCACATTAACATTAGGTTTATAGATATAGCCCTTCTCATCCGCCATAGGGTGATTAGGGTTATACTCCATGATTGACGGTGCCTGGCTTTCTACAATCTCTTTAACCCTAACGCCACCAGAAGGTTCGTTCATACTACCTTCTAAGATTGTTTGAAAGACCGGTTGTTTAGACTTATACGTCTCATCTTTGTTAGAACTCACACTATCTGCGTTAGCCATATTTGAGGCAATGGTGTTCAAACGCACCGTTTGCGCATGCATCCCAGTAGCTGAAATATCTAAAATTTTAAACATTGACATAATAATGTCCCCTTCCTAGAATTTACTCACCGCGAAGTGCGCCGCGAATACCTGAGATTTTGCCGTTTATAAATTCCAAAGTAGCTTGTTGCTGCATGGCGTTTTCCATAAACTGGGCTTTCTCGATATGTGTCTCAACGGTATTACCATCTAAAGAAGGTTGTGTGGACTGTCTATACATCAGGTAACGAGATGTTGACGAAAAAGCATCCCCTTCAATATGACCAGAATTCGTTTTTGCCATCTTCATCTGATCATTGCTATTTAGTTGGCCGCTTGCATCCTGCAAAGCCTTTCTAAAATCAAGATCTTTAGCCTTAAAATTGGGCGTATCGGCATTAGCCAAGTTATTAGCTAAAAGCTCCGCTCGCTGGGTTCTTATCTTCAAGGCTTGTTCATGTATGCCAAAAATCGATTCTGCCATCACTATTTCCCTTCTGGTTCAATTCAATATGTGTGTTCTTTGACACCTCTTTATATTTGAGAATGAATTAGCAACTGCAATGCCAAAATTCATTTTTTTATCGCATTTACCTAAAAACAGGCTAAAGTTTTTTAAAAAACGTCAGTTATCGGCCGATTTCTGAAAACTTTAGTAAAAAAGAGGAAAAAATTGCCACCTAGCAAAAACAAAGGAGAAATACAGATTAAAATCAAACTGTTGGAAAATAGATTTTGGAATCGACCAGGCCTGGTCGGTTTCAGAATCACAATCAAATAGCGATAAAAAAACCCGCTCAGAGGCGGGTTTTAGAAAGAATAACGATAGATTACAACATAGGCTTACCAGGTTTTAACCACATCCCCCACTTGAACCAACCCTTTCTTGGCGGTAAGTTCGGCAACGGCAAATCTTGGCATAATGCGTTTGATCTTTAAAAACGCACCAGGAACAAAATCGCTACCTAACAGCGAACCGTTAAAACGAACCGGCCTACCTGTACGGTGGTAAACAGCAAGGTCATCCCCTACTTTTGCGCCAGAACTTGCATTCAGGTAAATGATATATTCTTCACCGCGGACATCGATTATTTCACTTTCAAAAGGTTTACAGTGCAGATAATCGATTGCATCGGTAACCTCTTGCTCCAGTAACGCATGAAAAACCTTACCGGTATCCGTTGCAAAGAAAGCATTAGATCCAAACGGCTTATCTCGACCTACTGTCACATTTCCTTCCACATCAAAACCACCACGTGATTGATGTACAATCTCATTACGCATCAAATCGACCATATACCAATCTGTCTCAATATAACGACTACTTGGCTTGACTTCTAAATTATAGAAACGCTTAACATCATTTTTCAGTCCACTTTCAGCATGAGCGGACATCGAACGAATCACGGTCAACAATAGATACTGAGCGCCCGTTTTATCTCTAAGCACGGCAATTAGTTCTGGATCTAAATTGGGTGAAACCTGAATGTTTGGCTGAAGATCGACGACTTGATTTAATAAAGTGTAGTTTTTATAACCTTGATTACGCACTCGTCTTTCAAGCTCTAGCTGATAGCCATTCAAAAGATTAGAAACGTCATTCGCCTGGTTCGCATGCGCAAAAACCACTGGGGCAATAGCCAGACGCGGTTGATATTGATTACCCGGCAAGCTTGGACAAACACCGCGCTCTTCAGTTAAACAGACGTTCAGAGTCACTTCATAATTTAACGGCGATTTTTTAGTTGCTCCGTACTTATCTTCCGGCTCCTCGAACCCCTCTTTTAAAACCGTAAAACTTTTAACCTTACTCGACGAGGTAAAGCGAGCGCTGTCCAAAGTCAGCTGATAAGCCTCTACCGACTGGTCGGTTTTCACGACAACATTATTTTTCAAACTGGCTTGCTGCAACGCGTCTCGAATCGCCATTTTTCTAGCAAACGCCTCACTCACATCTTTAGAAGAGGCAATTCCTTTAACCACAACACACTGAGCTTGTTCGGAGAAACTGGGTTTCTGAGTTGGCTGCGGCTCTTTAGCAGCACGCTTATCGGATTTTTCCTCAACATAACTTGGTTCAGCGCACATGACAGGCGAATTGGGATTGTCGATACACTCCGCTTCGATTTCCGCTGAAATTGCAGAATATGAAACAAGCAACGATGAAATGAAAACTGAGGTTAAAAAAAATCGCATCGGAAAAACTCTAAGCCTGCTTATGAGAAGCGTGAGTGACTTCATCAATTCGCTGAACAATGATAGTGGCCAACTCATCCGAATGCCACTTTGACAAAAACACATTTGCGCCAACCTTATCCGTTAAGCTCTCATTAAAACCACCACTTAACGAAGAGTTCAAAACCACATACAAGTCTTTCAAGCGTTCATCCTTGCGAATACTGGTTGTCAGAGTATAGCCATCCATTTCCGGCATCTCGATATCGGAAATCACCATCAGCACCCGGTCGGAAACCCTGGGTGAAATACCTTTTTCCGCATCATCGGCCCATTTCTGTAAAAACTCCAACGCAAGCTTACCGTTATTTACAATTTTATTAGCAATCCCCATCTTTTCAAGAATATGCTTCAACTGGTTACGAGCCACGGAAGAGTCATCGGCACCAAGCACAAAGAAATTCTGATTTGCCGTTTTAGAAACATTCTGCTCAATGAACTCATCCGACATTTCATTGCTCAGCCCCGAAACCTCAGCCAATACCTTTTCAACATCGACGATTTGTACAATTTGATCCTGTGCTCGAGTAATCCCCGTTAAATAATTCACATTCAACAGGCTATCGGGAGGAGGCAAAATATCTTCCCAACGTAAGTGCACGATGCGATCCACATCCTCCACCAAAAACCCCTGCACAGAGCTATTAAATTCGGTAACGATGGTCAAACTGTTGGAATAATTTTCCGGTGCAATAGGCTCCAAATCCAAAGCCTTAGCCAAATCAATCATTGGCATGGTCTGACCTCGAATATCTGACACCCCAACCACTCTAGAATCCGACTTAGGAACAACCGAAATATGTGGCGTTCGAATAACCTCACGAACTTTAAATACATTAATGCCAAACAGTTGCTGCCCTTTAATCGTAAAAAGCAACAGCTCCATTCGGTTCATACCTGCCAAAGAAGTCCTTTGATCAACACCTTTTAAAAAGCTCGACATGTTAACGCCACCTTAATTCCATTTATCGTTATGCATTCTACCAATCAATCTAAGCATTTTTGAATTTTACTTAGACTAATGTAATTACAACAGTCCTTTAAAAGCAATTTGCACTCATGTTAGACTGTCAACATGAAAAAATCGATCTATCTATTCACACTACTCTCATTACTGTTTTTATCAGTAAACATGAAAACCCATGCCAATACAGAAGAGACCCAATCTCCAACGGGAAATCCTTCTTTTCAATCTGTAGATGAAATCCATCAATTAGTTATTAATCACGTTAAGCAAAAAATTGACCAAAAACTTTTTGAACCAACAATTCAATTAAGAAAACTCTCGCCTGAAATCAAATTGGGCCGCTGTCAAACCGCGATTCAAATTGAAGATAAAAACCTAGATAACATTGCCGGAAGGATGACAATAAGTGCAATTTGCTTACAACCGAAATGGCGGGTTTTTGTTCCCGTTACCGTTGACGGCAAGCAACCTGTTGTGATTTCAACTAAAGGAATTTTAAAAAAGGCCGTTATACAAGAAGGAGATGTTAAACAAGAGCTTGTTCACTATAAAAAAATCCCTTCTGGTAGCATGATAAATGCTTCAAAGGCGGTTGGAATGCGTGCCAAAAAAGCGATTCCAGCCAATCAGATTTTAAGAATTCGTGATTTGCAACCACCTTATTGGGTATTTAAAAACCAACAAGTCAACATAGTCACGCGCATAGGTGGAATCGAAGTAAAAACAACTGGAACGGCATTAAAAAATGGCGTAGTTGATGAACAAGTTCCAATACAAAACAGCTCTTCGCAAAAAACTATTAAAGGCATAGTTATTGCTCCGAATACGGTATTAGTTCCATAAGCCAAAAAATTGACAGTAAAACGTATTTTGCAAACAAGCTACTTGTAATAAAAATTAACCAAAAAAAAATTAACTTTTTAGCTAAAGCTTTTAATATTTTGCCGATACATATAGTAGAAACGGTAACAATGCTGTTAAAATGTCAGCAATATCAGGTGTGAGGCCAAAAAATGGATATTAAAAATTTAACAAACAGTGTGATGACTAGTCGTGCCAACGACCAGTTAAAAACGCCGACTAAAGAGCTTGATGGACGAGCAAGCACAGCTAAAAACTCTGTAGACAGGGTTACTTTAACGGACGTTTTATCACAAACTCGAGAGCTTGAAGCAAAATCTCAAGATGTTCAGATTGATAATTCAGCACGAATTGCCGCAATCAAAGCTGCAATCTCTGATGGTACTTATCAAATCGATTCGCAGAAAATCGCTGAAAAGTTAATTCAAACTGAAGCCTTATTTGCCAAAGCCTAGTTGAGAAAATGCACCCTACCTCAGACGAAGTTAAATTTGATTTAAAACTGTTTTCCTCACAAACAGAGTCATTACTTCGTCTTTTAAAGAAGTTTTCAGAACAGCTTGATTTAGAATCTGAATCCATTAGAAAAAATTTAGCTGATCAAATTCTAAAGACCACGGCCAATAAACAAGAGTTGGCAGACAAGCTTAATTCAGAAACCTCAGCGTTAAATTTCAATTTAGAAAAAAGCGGTTTAAATCTAAACACCCTCGTTGAATCTCAACTATTCAAGACCCTTCCTAAAGATCTACAACAACAAACTCAAGCTTTAATTTCCCTAGTTCAAGAATGCCACGATAAAAACTTAGCAAATGGCATGTCAATTCAAATGCTCAGTAATATCAACCAACACGCACTAGATTTGATTTCAGGCAAGCACAAACAAGATATAAAGCTTTATGGATCAAGTGGCGAAAAAACCCAATCTGGTAACCAAAGCTCTTTAGGTAAAGCCTAATTATTGGCTTATTTTCTGCTTATAATTATTTTTAAATTTTAATGATAATTTCAAAGAGTTTTCATTCGTTTCTTTATTTGTATAAACTATGAAAGTTTCATAATAAGACAGAATAAAACTCAAACGAGGCTAATCCCTCAACCATCGTGATTAGAGAGAATATTTATGCGTAAAGACCAACGCTCTTACTACCGAATTGATGTCATCATGCCTTGTAGCTATCGTATATTGTCGTTAGAACAAGCTATTGAAACGGCATTACCAAGCACTCCAGATGCGAAGTATATTGAAGAATACTTTATGGAGAACTTGTCTCAGCTAGACGCTCAGATCAATGAGGTAATTTCTCATATCAATCAAAAAAGTTCGCTACTGGCTTCAGCACTGACTGCCATGAATAGTAAAATCAATTTTCTATTGCAAACCATCGATGAAAAACAGCTTAGCCGAGCCATTCCACAGCGCTTAGTTAATTTAAGTGGTGGCGGCATTGCGATAGATGTAGAAGAAGATGTGAAAATAACGGATAAAGTTGATTTACTTATCAAGCCACTGCAAAATGAATCCCCCATCTTGGTACGTTGTGATGTTGTGAGTGTAACCCCTCTTGCCGACGGTTCTGAAGGCTCTACAATTGCATTATCATATCAATCTCTATCTGAAGATGATCGACGTAAACTGGTTTACTTCATTCAAGCTAAAGAGATTGAGTTTGCCCAGAAAAACCGTAACAAAGAACAACACAACAAATAATCTTATATCTATTCTAAACAACATTACGGGACATAGAATACAAAAAAGCCTCAGTTATTTACTGAGGCTTTTTTGTATTTGAGTATTAAGTTTATAAATGGAATAAAAAACACTTACTCTACGGAAAAGCGTAACGCTTATCCGCTCTTTCTGCCGTTTTTTCCTTACCATCTTCTTTTAAGAGCTTTGACAATTTCTTCTCCAAAGCTTGCATCTTCGCTAAACTTTTATCAACCTTAGCTTCACTATTTTTTTGTGATTGTTCGGACGCTTTAATTTGCTTGTCCTGTTTGGCAACCTTGCTTTCTAGAATTCTTACACGAGTACTAATACTCGCTGCATCAGCAACACTTTGCCAAACAAACAAAGATAAAATTGTCGCTACAAAGACTTTTTTAAAAATCATATATCGCCTCAATCCATAAGTTTTATCAAACCTAGCAAGTTAGCAGGCCTGGTAATTCCTATAGCAAATCTTTTAGTAAGAACTTACTTTATAAGCCTGTTCAGGCTCTACCGCAGCCGCTTTAGATGCTGTATAAACAAAAGCTTCCTCAAAGAATTTTTTATCCACATAGACTTCCAAAACCGTTTCATAGTTATTATCTGCCATTGGCGTCACACTCACGACTCTAGCGCCTCTAACAACGGCATTTACTCGCGCTCTAAAGCTATCATTCTTGGCGGTCAAGGTTGATACAGAAGTATTACTATCAATTTTAATACCATACAACTGTTCTGCTAATGCTCGGTAAGCGTCAAGTTTAGATGAACGAATCGCCATTAAACGTCGTTGACCCGATGTATAGGCGGCAAAAGTACTTTCTGCACCATAACCAATTCCGGTTACTTTCAATAACTCAGGCTTTTGTACAGGAGCAGGAGTGGCGATTGATTTAGAAACAGCTCCCTGAGATTCAACCATCGGTACATGATGTACTTGTACGGCTTGTGGCTCATCGTTTTTAGTCTGCAAACAACCCGACAGAACTAAAGTGCTTGCTACTCCAGCAATTAAAAATGATGTCTTCTTCATGGTTTTATACTCCACTATTTACTCAAAACTTAATTTATTGACTTAAAAATTCTACTGGCAATCTTTTGCCGCTTGCGAACAGTCGATATCGTTCACACGATACACAGTGCCTAATTCGTATTTCTTTTCTAACTGTTTAGTCGAATAATAATCCGGTACCTTCATTGTCGAATAATGCACTAAACCGACATTTTCACCTATCTGAATCACCGCACGATTAAAACTCTGTACCGGCTGAGAACTACAGGCGCTCAAGAAAACAACCGCCGTAATAATTGATAAAAGACCGTACCATTTCATATTCATATCTAAACACTAAATTATGGATAAGAATCCGTTACCGATTGGTCATAAAAACCACCATCAGGTGCCGAATACTGATATCGGCTTTTAGATTGTCTCTCATTTTCTTTAGCGACTTGCTCGGCCTTTTCAGCCTGTTCCACCAAAACTTGTTTTTCAACGGTTTTAATACTTTGAATCAAAGCCTGATACTGATCTTGTATTTTTTTAACGCGACTATTCACCTCGTCAATACGGCGTTGGGCTTTAATTAATTTGTCATTTACCGATGTCACTTTTTTCATTAATTCTGGATTCTCGGCGACCATTGACGGTGACGCGACAACATTTGTATGCGTTACCACTGGCTCTGGTACGACAGGATGAGCCACAGGAACACCATGGGTATCTTTGGCGACATTTCCTGCATCATGCGCTACTGGATGCGCCCCCAATCCAAGAGGATCAATCACCTCTTGTTTAGCAACCACCTTGGATGAACCGGTATTTGTTGCCATATCGGCAACCAACTGCTCTATCTGAAAATTGATTGCATCTAACTTTTTCTCAACCGACTGTGCGGTTTTATCAACTTCATGAATACTTGTACTATTTTGTTCAGAAGCCACCTTGATTGATTCGATGAGTGACAGGGTTTCTTCATCCATGCCGGCTGACGAAGCCGATAAAGCCCCCCACACTCCGATACCGATACCGGCCAATGCCAGTACACTCAAAATCGATCCAAAAATAATGATTAATTTTTTTATAGAATCCATATCTTTTGCCGCCATATTGGAATTTTGTGCTACTTGAGCATTTGCACGTTTTGCTAAAAAATCGTCTGCATCTGGAACAGCTTCAAACCTTGATTCTGCTGGATTGTTTTCAGCCATTTTTTTATCAATATTGGTTGACGCCTCTTCTTGAGCCTTAGGAGTAGAAACATCAACCACCTTAGGTTCATCATCAAGCTCCAAATCATCCAATGAATCCAGAAAACCATCCGAATCATCAGGGAAATCGATGGATTCATCAACATCAGGAATATCGGCAACAGCCCCTCCTGCGGATGACTCGGCCTCATCAGTTGAAATATCGTCATCTAAATTATCAGAGACCGCTTCTAACTCAGCCTCATCTAATAAAGCATCAATACTTTCTAGGTCATTGGGATCAAATGTATCGTCTTGGATAGCCACTCAGTCATTCCTTAAAAACTTTTATCGAAAAATTCAAATAGAAAACCAGTCAAATTAATCAATAAAAGTGGATTTGTAATTGCGGCAGAAAAGATTTTAAGATTGAAAATTATTATTCTGATTGAATAGTAAATCTTTCAAAAACACCGTTGTCTGCCCAATAAACAGTTGGCAAAAGGTAAAATTGTCCATTTGCATCTCGAACATAGGTTCCAAATGCACTTTCCACCAAGGTGTCGACCTTTGAAGACTCACTCGGATTTTTGACAATCTCTATCGCCACTTCTCCTAAAGCATGAAACAGGCCATTTTTTTCAATTGATGTTGTTGAGGTTTGATTTTTTAAAAATTCGCTTGAAAAAAATAAGGGAAGAATTGCAAACGTTTGCACCCACGCATCTCTGTTTGCACTCAAATAGGATTGGCTGGGTGTTTTACTCGGGTACCAAATATGGGTAATGGTTTGATTTAAAGATAGAAAGTGTAGATAAGGCGCAATTTGAATTGCTTGATTTTCAGGAACAAAAGAGATTACTGCCTCAATATCTTTACGAGCCCTCGGTTCAAACTCCAACGGCTGTCTTAATACCGTTTGTAACCATTGGTGACGCTCTTTTGAGTTTTGCGAGTGTAAAGCATCATCAATGACTTGCCCAACGGTTTTATCAATGGTTTGCACATGATAATCATTAGGGTTATTAAATTGTGACCAGGCCTGGTGAAAAGCCTGCTCCAATTGCTCGGAAACATCGTCACGGTTTTTAAGAACCAGTATTTTTTGATACTGTGCTTGATTTAAAACTTGGAAGACCTGCTCCAACCCAGCTTGCTTACTAGGGGAAAGACTATATTCAGAAGAAGACAATGAACCCACTTCATTGAAATATAAAGTCGATACCCCGGTCGCCAACTGTTGCCATTGCAGAATGCGTTCTTTCTGCAATGGGCCAAAAATAAAGTCGGGTTCATAATATTTTAGAACCTCCCACATTTCAAAAGCCGATGAGTATAGCCCCGAATCTAGAGCGATTAACTTACCCTTAAACCCCGCTTGTTTAAGCCCGCGCTGCAAGGTATTCTGCAGCTCAAGCCCAACCTGTTGAAAACGCCCGCTGGTTGGCAAAACAATCGCCACCACAGCTTGTGGATCTTGCATAGGAAACACAATGTCTTTGGAAAAAGAAAAGAACGACAATAACGACGGTTTAGGCACCGATGCCAAATACTTTTCGAGTTCCGCCACTCTATTTTGGAAAGCCGGAATAATATACTGTTTTTTAAGTTCTTTTAGATACTGGGCAACTTGCTTTTGATCACCATTTTTTTTTGACATCTCAGCACGTAAGATTAAAATTTCTTGATCAAGCCTTTTTGCTTGCTGAAGATGCCTCTCTTTAGCAGGGGTATTCTCAACGTATGGCTTCGTTTTACCAACATCTAGCAAGCTTCTTGGCTTACTATCCCGAAAAAAATCATCCCACTCCCCTTCAGCATAGGCAAAGCTTGCCATCGGCAAACTTAACGCTATTCCGATTAGAGCTAGATGAATTTTTTTCATATCTGTAAACCCAATATACTTAATGAGAATTTTCAACCTGCATTTAGCGATTTTGACACAATTTCATATACATCTTTTGAAAGGTTCTCACTCTCTAAAATTTGTTGTAAAGCCTGCTTCATCATATCTTGACGCTGTTGATCGTATCGTTTCCAATGGGTGAAAGGCGCAACAATCCTAGCGGCAACTTGTGGATTAATTCTATTGAGCTTGATAACTTGTTCAGCCATAAAACGATAACCCTCTCCACTGGCCTGGTGAAAACCTAGCATATTCAAACGTCCAAACACACCCAAAACACTTCTTACCCTATTTGGATTGGTATAAACAAAATCCTTGTGCTCAACCAGCTCCTTTACATGGCTTAAGGAATGAAGATGATGTGACCCCGCCTGCAAGCTAAACCATTTATCTAAAACCAACGTATCCTCTTTCCACTTATCATAGAATGCATTTAAGCAAGATTGGCGCTCAAGGCTATCGGTATGGGATAAACTTTCTAGCGCTGCCAAAACATCCGTCATATTGGAACTCTGTGTAAACTGTTCTGCACCGAGCTGAATTTGATTGGGTAGCAACATTAAATACTGCAAACATAGATTTTTTAGTTTACGGTTCGCAATATCCTCTTTTTGATATCGATAGACTTTTTCAGACTTATTTAAATCTGCATAGATAGTCAAGAATTGACCCTCATACTGAGTTGCCAGTTCTTGTTTTAGCCAGCGATGCACATGATATATCGCATCAACATTCATCTGCTGATACTGCTCACCGATATAGGTTAAATCAGGTAAAGTTAACGTAAGTGCTTTTAGAGCCTTATCAATAGTCGAATCGGCTAGAACACCGGCAAAGGCCTGAGCGAAGTAGTCAGAGATTTGCAGATTTTGCCCTGTTTCATAGTTAGAAATATTACGCTTAATCTCCCTTAACGCCAAAGTTTGCATCGATTCCCAACGCACAAAGCTGTCTGAATCAAAGCTGGCCAATTTAGCCAAATCTTGATTACTCTGTTCATATTCAAGAATAACCGGGGCAGAAAAGCCTCTTAATAAGGAAACAATAGGATTGCTCTCAACCTGCTCAAAACTGAATTTTTGCGTTGTCTCCGTTAACTTTAAAAGCCCCTCTGAACCATTAATGACGATGTTATCTCTATCTTCTACGGCAACATTAAGAGCCAAAGAAGCACCCTCTTCTGAAAACAGCGCCATCTTAACCGGGATTAACATTGGCTTAAACCCACCCTCTAGCTTTGGAATTCTTTGCGACAGGGTTAACGTAAACAATTTAGACCCAGCATCATAATCGGTTGCAACCGACAATATTGGCGTACCGCTTTGCAAGTACCACTGATGCATTTGTGCCAAATCGACACCATTCGCATCTGCCATCGCATTTCTGAAGTCTTCAACGGTAACCGCCTGGCCATCATGCCTAGAGAAATACAGATCCATACCCTTTCTAAAGCCATTTTCACCTAATAAGGTATGGTAAAGCCTAACCACTTCAGCTCCCTTTTCATAAACCGTCATGGTATAGAAGTTATTCATCTCAATATAGGATTGTGGTTGAATAGGATGCGACATAGGTCCGGCATCTTCAGGAAATTGATTCGTACGCAAACGTTTGACGTCTTCAATGCGCTTAACTGCAGGCGAAAGCATATCTGCAGTAAACTCCTGATCCCTAAAGACCGTTAAACCTTCTTTAAGCGTCAACTGGAACCAATCACGACATGTAACACGATTCCCTGTCCAGTTATGGAAATATTCATGCCCGATGACCGCTTCGATACCTTCATAGTCAACGTCTGTGGCTGTATCAGGTTTGGCGAGGACAAATTTGGAATTGAATACATTCAACCCTTTGTTTTCCATTGCCCCCATATTGAAATCATCAACAGCGACAATCATGTAAATATCTAAATCGTAAATTAAACCGAATCGCTCCTCATCCCATTTCATCGACTTAATCAGCGAATCCATAGCATGTTCACATTTATCGATATTTTTAGGCTCGACGTAGATTCTTAAATCGATATCGCGACCATCCGCGCTATGATAAACCTCTTTTACACAAGCTAAATTCCCTGCAACCAAGGCAAACAAATAACATGGTTTTTTGAAAGGATCCTGCCAAACAGCATAATGACGGTTATCCGCAAGTTCACCTGATTCAATCAGATTACCATTGGACAGCAATACTGAGTTTTCAGACTTATCGGCAATGATTTTAGTGGTAAATAATGTCAGAACATCGGGACGATCAAAAAAATAAGTGATCTTTCGAAAACCTTCCGCTTCACATTGAGTACAGTAATTACCGCTCGTTCGATAAAGCCCTTCTAAAGCCGTATTGTTCTGAGGCTCAATTACCGTTTCAATTTTCAACTCAAATTGATCCAAGCCTAAGGTGGGAATGGTTAACGTTTCTTTTCCCTGCTCACATTGCGCGGTCAAATCACGACCATCCAGAAAGACGGAAACCAGCTTTACGTTTTCACCATCCAGAACCATTTTTGGCTGTTGCGACAAATTCTTAACCTTCAGGGTATTGGTTACCTGGGTATTTAGGGGAGCTAAATCGAACTCTAAAAAAACGGATTCAACCTCAAAATGAGGTGCTTGGTAATCTTTAAGATAATGTTCTACAGGGGTATCATTTTTCATATTCAACTCAAACAAACTAAAACTCATATTATTAAAACAAAAAAGCCTTTCTGCCGAAACAGAAAGGCTTTTAAATCATGCTAGATTACTAATTATAAATTAGTATGAAAACTCAGCGCGACGGTTTTTTGCCCAAGCACTCTCAGAATGTGCTTCATCAACCGGGTTATCTTCACCGAAACTGATCACGTTAATACGGCTAGGACTTACACCCTCTGCAACCAATGCATTTTGAACGGCATTTGCACGACGCTCACCTAAAGCTAAGTTATATTCACGCGTACCACGCTCATCGCAATAACCGCTAACAGTCAAAGAAGCTCCAGGAACTAAAGACATATAATCGGCGTGTGCTTTAATTAACGCATAGTCACTTGGACGAATTTCAGACATATCGAAATCGAAATGAACCACTTTGCCATCAATAGCCGCTTTCAGTTCAGCTTTCTTAGCTTCCAAGTCTGCAGCCGCACGCTCTGCAGCCGCTCTTTTTGCAGCTTCAATATCCGCATCAACCTGATTTGTTGCCACATCTTTATTACTGCTATCTGAATCTGTTTTAGGAGTAGAACTACAACCGACTAATGTGAAACCTAAAAAACCAACTAAAAATAATTGTGTAATGCTTTTGAAAGACATGGCCTTATTTCCTAAATTAAAAAATTAATATTTTGTGATACAGCTAATTATATTAAAAACACTGGTTGTTGGGTTGCGAATTTAAAATAATTTTAGTTTTTCGACATCATTCAAATTTTACAAAATTTAAATAAACTCAAAGAATTTAACTCGAGGAAGAGTCAAAAAGACCCCGGCTAAAAAGCCGGGTAAGCGGGCTACATTATGAAAAACGTAAATCCAATTACAAACGTTTTCATGGGTTCATTAAATCACAGCAATGGATAAGGCTTATTGATTGAAATCAATTAAGCTAACAGTTGTGCATTTAATGTTGTCAGCCCGCTTCTTTGCACACCTCACAACTGCTTATACCAGCAATGTTCTTAAGAAGCTTCTCGTTATAGATAATGACTTCTTTCTTTTTCCAACTGACGATATGATCGGCATTGAACTTAGCCAAAATGCGTGAAACCGTTTCAGGCGTTAACCCTAAATACAAGGCAACATCCCTATGTAAAATACTTAAGCGGAATTCATCATAAGCGTAGCCACGATTTTTATAACGTTCGGCCATATTCCAAATAAATTGTGCAACCCTTTGGTCAGCATTACGTTTAATCAGTAACTCAGAATGCATTCTTCCATCATGCATCTTTTTGCTCATCACCGTTAAAATTTGCTGATTAAGATTAGGAATCTTAAGAGAGAGTTCGCTCAACTGATCAAATGGTAAATTACAGACACTTGTACTATCCAGGGCCACAGCATTGTATAGGTAGGCATTTTCTATCAAACCATCAAACCCAACGACATCACCCGGCAAATAGAAGCCGTGCACAATCTCCTCACCAAGATCAGAGTAAGAGTAAAGCTTTACCGCTCCTGCTCTAATGGCAAAGATAGAAGTAAACTTTTGACCAGCTTCATAAAGGTGTTGGTTTTTTTTGAGTGGTGATTTTCGTTCAACGATATCATCTAAACGATCAATATCTGTCTTTAGTAAACCGGTAGGAAAACATATTTTTTGCAAACCACAATTAAAACAACTTGCGTTAAATGCAGATTTCATTTCATTCATAATAGCCCAATGAATTTTTTCGTTACGATTATTCAATCGAATTTTTTATTTTTATTTTTATTTTATATTGTTGATTGTATCGCTTTTATTTTGTTTGTCATCTTTAGTTAATATTTATTTACTTATATTGTACTTATAAGGCTATTAATTTTAACCAATTTACATACGAAATTTAACGAACAACACAATTGCTTAAATTTTAGGCAGTTTAATATTTTTTAGCTAATATAAAGAACTTAAGCAACATTTATCAACTTTACACACAAAGTTATCCACAGCTTTTGTGGAAAAGAACTGTCAAAAAAACACTCAGATGGATTACCCTATAAATATTACATATAACACTTAAATTTCAACCAGATACTTTAAACAATTAAACCTTTTTATAGCATTTAAAATTTAAGTTAGCCTATTACCTTGTCAAGTTTTTTTTCGATTTATTCACTTTTATTAAAAAAACACAAGTCAAAGCAAGGTTTTAACGGCTATGTTAGAATTCCACCACTAAATGAAGTAGCGGTTTCTTGTTGAATTTAGCAACGCTATTAAAAATTAATTTATTGATGGAAATGACTATGTCAAAAATTTTAGGTATCGGAAATGCCGTGCTCGATGTCATATTAACTGTCGACCACCATCCTTTAGAAGATGAAGAATTACGCGCTCAAAGTAAACATATAGAAACTGGTGGCAACGTAAACAATACCTTATATGTATTAAACCAATTAGGACACGATACCGACATCTGCACCACGGTAGCCGCTGACAGTGAAGCCAAGCAGCTTATTTCTGGTTTAAACGCCCGCAATATATCTACTGAGCATACCCAAAAGTTCATCAAAGGCCGTACACCCACGTCTTATGTTACAATAAACGCCCAAAATGGTCACCGTACTATTGTTCACTACCGAGATTTGCCTGAAATCAGTTTTGATTTTTTTGCCAAAATTGAGATTGAGGAGTACGACTGGTTACATTTTGAAGGCCGCAATACCTCTCAATTACCCGGCATGTTGAATATTGCCAAAACATTCTTAACCCACCAGCCAATCTCCCTAGAAGTGGAAAAACCTAGAGAAGGTATCGAAGCCTTATTTGGCAGCGTCAACCTACTGATTTTCTCCCACCACTATGCAACAGCCAAAGGGTTTGAAAACGGCCAAGCTTTACTTGAAAGCCTAAGCTCACACAATGTCAACATGGTCTGTACCTGGGGAGAGCAAGGGGTTTGGTTTAAACCAATCAACGCCGCTATCGAACACATAGAGGCTGAAAACGTTAGCCCAATCATAGATACATTAGCGGCAGGAGATACCTTCAATGCAGGCCTAATCCACTCTTTGATAGAAAAGAACAACTTAAAAGATGCCGTCATTTTTGCTAATAAACTCGCTGCCAAAAAATGCCAACAACCAGGCCTGGACAATCTGCTTGAAGAACGTCCTAACAGCAAACCGCTGGCAAACATGAAACAGCTGAGCAATGCTAAAACCATGGTGGTCACCAGCGATTCTGGCCAGTCGTTGGTACTCATCAAATATGAAAACAGTGTTCGTTGTTATTTAAACAACTGTCCACATCAGGACGTGCCTTTAGACGAGGCTTATAAGATTGATGTGAACCCGTTTGAAAAAACCATGAAATGCTCGGTACATGACGCCTATTTCAATATTGAAGACGGCCTATGTATCGATGGCCCTTGTTGGGATGAATCGCTGAAAAAAGTTGGTGTGAAAGTTGATGAAAATGGCGATATCTATACGGCTTGAACTCTAAACACCTAAAGATTTAGTAGAACTACAATTAAAAAAGCCTCTATAAAGTCACCAGGCCTGGTGACTTTATAGAGGCTTCAACCCTAGCATCGGTAAGATCAATCAGTAGATTAATGCATTACACAAATGCTCACAGTCAATTTAAGATTTAATTTTTCTCTGTCTAAATGCTTCATATAAAGTCACACCAGTGGCAACAGACACATTTAAACTCTCAACCACACCCATCATTGGGATGGCAGCTAAGTGATCACAAGCTTCTCTGGTTAAGCGACGTAAGCCACTTCCTTCCGTACCCATGACAATGCCGATTGAACCAGTTAAGTCGTGGTCATAGATGGTTTGATCGGTTTCACCCGCCAAACCAATCATCCACATTCCCGCCTGCTGCATCTCTTTCATGGTTCTAACCAAATTAGAAACCACAATCAATTTAACATTATCCGCCGCACCGGAAGCCACCTTTCGTACCGTAGCATTCATGCCAACAGAATTATGCTTAGGAATAATAACGGCATGTGCACCAACCGCATCCGCGGTTCTTAGGATGGCGCCTAAATTATGTGGGTCTTGAACCTCATCTAAAAAAACAAAAAGCGGATTACTGGTTTCTTCAATCAAGTTCTTTAAATCAGACTCGGTTAAATCGGCCTGCTTGGCGACCGTTGCCATAACCCCTTGATGATTGCCATCAATCTTATTGAATGCTGATTTACTGACTAATTCAAGATTCAATCCCAAATGCTTAGCTTGATCATGCAAAGCTTGTTGACGGTTATTTAATCGTCCTTTTAAAAAGCTGATGGTGTAAACCGACTGTGGAGATTGCTTGATAAACTTCTCAACCGCATGCAAACCATAAATGACTTCTTGTTTCATGTTGAACTAGCCCCTAATCCGCTTTAGGCTTTGAGCCAGAACGTTTCTTTTTACGGTAGAAACGTTTCTTACGTGGCGCTTTCTCTTCAGTTGGCTTTTCAGCGTCCGTTGAATCATTATCTTCTGCATTCACAGCTGGCTCAGCATGTTCAGTTAAGCTTTCAATAAAACGTAAATCCACTTTACGGTCATCTAGATTCACTTGAGCCACCTGAACTTTAATACGATCACCTAAACGATAAACCTTACCAGTACGTTCACCTTTCAAGCAGTGACGCGCATTATCGTAATGGAAGTAATCTTCACCCAATTCGGTAATATGCACTAAACCTTCAACAAACAACGGCTGCAACTCAACAAACAGACCAAAATTGGTTGCTGCTGAAACCACGGCCTCATACTCACCACCAATACGGTGAGATAGGAATTCGCATTTCAAGAAGGTAACCGCATCACGAGTCGCTTCATCTGCACGTCTTTCTGTATCAGAACAGTGCTGCCCCAAGTCAACCATTTGATTTTCCGTGTAATCAAACTTCTCAACACCCTGCTTACTCCAAACATGGCGAATCGCACGGTGAATCAATAAATCAGGGTAGCGGCGAATCGGTGAAGTGAAGTGAGCGTAATGCTCATAATTCAGACCAAAGTGTCCTTTATTTTCAGGCTGATAAACCGCCTGGTTCATACTGCGCAACAATACCGTTTGCACCAAATGCTCATGCGGTTCGCCTTCCACCTTAGCGGCAACATCGGCGTAATCATGTGCGGTTGGCTCATCACCACCCTCAAGGGTTAAACCAAAATCACCAAGGAACGTTCTTAAATTTTTCAGACGCTCTTCCATTGGTTTTTCATGCACACGATAAAGCATTGGCATTTTATGCCATTTCAGATAACGAGCGGTTGCTACGTTAGCCATCAACATACACTCTTCAATCAGTTTGTGAGCGTCGTTGCGAACCACCGGCACGATTTCCTGAATCTTGCGGTCTTCATCAAACACCATGCGTGTTTCTGTAGTTTCAAATTCCAAAGCACCACGTTCGGCACGCGCGACTTTCAGTACTTTATATAAATTATAAAGTTCTTCAACATTGGATAATTGCTCAGCAAATTCTTCACGATATTCCGACTTTTCATTGGTAAGCATATCGTTAACCTGGTTATAGGTTAAACGCGCCTTAGAATTCATTACCGCTTGATAGAATTGGCTTTTCTCTAACTTACCGTCCTCGGAAATCATTAAATCGGCAACCATACATAAACGGTCAACATGTGGATTTAAAGAACAAAGGCCATCGGAAAGCTTAGATGGCAACATTGGCACAACACGCTGTGGGAAGTAAACCGAGTTACCACGTTTATATGCCTCTTTATCCAACTCCGTACCCGGTTTCACGTAATGTGAAACATCGGCGATCGCCACCACTAAACGCCAACCGTTTTTACGGCGTTTGGCAAAAACCGCATCATCGAAATCTTTGGTGTCCGCACCATCAATGGTAACTAATTGAAGCCCACGTAAATCCTTACGATCTTCTAAATCCGCTTCAACCACTTCATCAGGAATATTTTCCAGTTCAGCAATCAATTCATCAGACCAATCATTTGGAATTCCATAAGCATGAATGGCAGAATCAATTTCCATTCCAGCGGCCATATAATCGCCAACTACTTCAATGATTTTACCGATAGGCCCAGAACGAGCCGAAGGTTGATGCAGAATTTCCACCAATACGACTTGCTCTTCTTTAGCTTCCAGCAAACCATCTTTAGGGATGAAAATATCTTGGGTAATGCGGTTATTGTTTGGACGAACCCATGACAAACCATCTTCATGGTTTAAACGGCCCAACACCTGTTGGGTATTGTGTTCAGTGACTTCAACAATCGCGCCTTCTTGACGACCACGACGGTCTTCACCAATAACGGAAGCAATAACGATGTCGCCGTGTAGAACTTTATGCATCTCTTTTTCAGAAAGAAAAAGATCTTTACCACCTTCATCAGGCACTAAAAAGCCATAACCGTCTGGATGCCCTAAAACACGACCTTTAATCAGATCCATCTTTTTCAGCAAACCAAAGGCACCACGGCGGTTACGAATTAATTGACCATCTCGAACCATCGCTTTCATACGACGCGACAAGGCTTCAAAACGTTCTTCGTCCTCTTCATCAACATCAACGGCCTTAGCCACCTGATAGAGTCTTAAAGGCTTTTGCGCTTCTTCTAAAACTTCTAAAATAAACTCACGACTTGGAATTGGGTTTTCATACTTATCAGCTTCACGCTGTGCATGTGGATCCTGTTGACCCGATGTATTTTCTTTACTCACGAATACCATCTAAAATTGAAAACGCCCCCTCTTTTAGCACTTAAATAAACTCCACTAAGTGATAAATTCCAGAGCGTTAATTGAAAAAATTGGCGCTATTATAACAAATAGTTAACGATTTATTTTATTACTGTTAACTCTGCCTCGATTCCCCTCTCTTCTTGAGAGTAAAGTCGGGAATAAAGCTTATAAAGCGCCGATTGAACCGCCTCTTCCAACACTGGGTGATAGAAGGGCATTTTTATCAAATCCAACACACTCATTTGCTGTTCAACCGCCCAAGCTAATAAATGCGTTAAATGTTCAGCGTGTGGCATCAGCATTTCACCACCCACCAATCGGCGTGTTGTTTTATCGGCAAACAGACATATCACACCATGATCTTCTGCCATAACGATGGCCCTGCCATTGTTTCTTTCCAAATGAAAATCGATGACTTCGGTATTTTCCAAATCCAAATCTCGATAACACATCCCAAAAAAACCAATCCCTGGGTCAGTAAACGCAATACCTAAAGGTGTTTTTCTCGTATATTTTTTCACATCCGGATAATTCATCGCATTACTCACGGCAATTTTGCCTTCATGAGCCGCCTCGTGCAGAATCGGACGATAACCATTAACATCACCGGCAATAAACAGCGGTTTATCCTCTATTTGCATGGTATTGATATTAAAATCAGGCATTCCCTTTTGATTAAGGGTCACACCCGTCTTTTCGATATCAAGCGAGTCAATATTAGGACGACGCCCCAAGGACGCGAGCACGGCATCGACTTCGAAAAATCCACCACCGACCTTGACCAAAACACCGGTTTCAGTATTCTCTAATTGAGCAGGCGTGCCTAAGTGTATCGGAAAATCTTTTGAAAACAACTCAATCGCTTTTTCAATTGCAACTGGAGTTGCCAGTCCCCCAACAGCATCAAGCATCTCAAAACCCATAACCTCAACCCCCAGACGGGATAATGCTTGCCCAAGCTCTAAACCAATAATCCCCAAGCCAA
Source organism: Thiomicrorhabdus immobilis (assembly GCF_021654855.1). Classification (NCBI taxonomy): domain Bacteria; kingdom Pseudomonadati; phylum Pseudomonadota; class Gammaproteobacteria; order Thiotrichales; family Piscirickettsiaceae; genus Thiomicrorhabdus; species Thiomicrorhabdus immobilis. The sequence continues at coordinate 841,351 of NZ_AP024202.1, read as the reverse complement.
CCACAGCAATACGCTTTGGTAATTCGGCCAATTCAAAAATCTGGTCACTGGTTAACAGCTTATCACCTAGAACCTGCCAGGGCCCAGGCACGATAGGCCTTGAGCCTGTTGCAATAATAATTTTTTCCGCATAAATAATTTCGCCGTTTACCTCGAGCTGATTAGGCGCAATAAACTTTGCATAACCGTCAATGAATTGCTCAGAAGTCAAACCATCTGTTGAGCTGGTTTTCACACCATTGGTGAAACGATCTCGTAAACGCCTAACCCGCTGCATCACATGCTGACTATCGATTTCCAGCTTTTCGCCCCCTTGAACACCAAACTCATTCAGCATCAAACGTTTATGAAAGAGATTTGCAGACTGGATCATGGCTTTAGATGGCATACAGCCCACCCTAGCGCAGGTAGTACCAAGCGGTCCGCCATTGATTAACACGAAATCATCGGTTTGCTTGCGAATCGCTCCCATTGCCGTTAGGCCAGAAGTACCTGCGCCTAAAATGGCATATTTAACTCTTCGCATACGCTTCTCCAAATATTTCTGTGCAATGATTCGTCTTGTTGTAAAAATTATCCTTCACCTCAATTATCGTTGCATTAACTCAAATCAAGAACTTGGGATTAAACCCCTTGTTTAAAAGATAACCCAAAACCAATCTCCTATCATGAAATACTTGTGACATTTCGATTTGAGCCGCCATGTCTTTTTTATTCTGGGTTCCCTAATTAAAACAGTTTATTTTGAGTCAAACTAAAACCCTAAGTATAAATCAGCAAACTCGACTAATTGCTAAGCAAAAAAAATTTGGGTTTTCTTCCCGCTGTAACTCCACTAGAATAAGTCCAATCAAATCTACCAGGATTGACTTTTGCGCAAGTCGAACTATTTAACCACCCCTTTATCCTTACTCTCAGGTATAGCGATTGTATTGCTTATACTGTTAAGCCAACCTGCGTCTGCAGAAACTAAAGCTAAAACCATCAGCGAACGAATCAACCAACCTTTTATTGGCGACTTGAAACAAATTAGAGAGCGGCGCATTCTTAGAGTACTTGTCAGCTACAACCGCACCAACTTTTTTCATACCACCCGGGGCGATAGAGGAATCGAACACGATTTGATGAAAGAGTTTGAGAAGTATATAAATCGTGGCCCGAGAAAAGAACGTTATAAAACCCACATTGTATTTTTAGCGCGACCATTTGAACGACTCGTGCCAGACTTGAAAGCCGGATACGGTGATATAGCGGCATCTGGCTTGACTATCACCCCTGAACGCGCAAACTATATCGACTTTACCGAACCCTACATTACAGACGTACAAGAAGTCTTGGTTTCCAATAAAAACAATCCAGAACCAACCACTCTTCAAGAACTCTCTGGAAAACAGATCATTGTCGTTTCTAACAGCAGCTACATCATCCATCTTGAGCGCATGAACCAAGCACTTGGACGGTTAGGTTTGCCTGCGATAGAAATCATCAAAGCCGACTCGTTGCTTGAAGCCGAGGATTTATTGGAAATGGTGAATGCAGGACTGTTTGAATACACCGTTGTAGACAGCCACATCGCTGAAATTTACAAAAACATTTTTCACGAGTTACGTGTTCAAGATGATTTTATTTTTCATCATGGTGGCAATATCGCATGGGCAATCAATCAAAACCTGCCAGATTTGAAACATGCTTTAAATGAGTTTATTAAGAAATACGCCAGGCCTGGTAAGTTTTTAGGCAACAGCCTTTACAAAAAATATTTTAAAAACCCTTTTTGGATCCAGCAGCCCCTTTCATTGAATGCCTTAAATGAAATCCCTTGCTTACAGTATTATTTTGAAAAATACTCGGAGTTTTTTGATTTTGACTGGTATTTGATTGCCTCTCAAGCCTATCAAGAGTCGGGCTTTAAACAAGACCTGGTAAGCAGGGCAAATGCTGTCGGGATAATGCAAATCAAACCCTCTACAGCAAAATCTAAGATTGTGAACATCCCCAATATCCATGATTTGGAAACCAACATTTTGGCTGGCGTGAAATATCTGGCCTTTATTAGAGATTTTTACTTCGATAAACCCGAATACTCACCGGAAGACAAAATCAATTTCACTCTTGCCGCCTACAATGCAGGACCCGGACGAATCCGTAAGCTTCAGCGAATGGCTGAATCCAGGGGATTAAACCCGCATAAATGGCACTACAATGTAGAGGTGATGGCAAGACAAGAAATCGGTCAAGAAACCGTAAACTATGTAACCAAGATTCAAAAGACGAAAATCGCCCTCAAACTTTCTAAAGAGTTGGCCGAGAAAAAGCATCAGTTAAAAGAGCAGAAAATCGATACCTTTATGGAACTGAAAGAACTTAAAGAGTTACAAGAACCACAAAACTGAATGGTTCTTTATAACGGACGATAGACTCTGACATTATCATAGCCCGCATCTCTTAAATACTGGGCATGCAACTGACTCATCACACCTTTCTCACAATACAGAACGTACTGGAAAGATTGGTCCAGCTTTTTAAACGTTCGGTTCAATTCATTAAATGGAATATTGATATTTTCGATTGGCAAAGGGTCATGGGTCGCCTCAGACTCCCTGCGAATATCAATCACCTTTGCATCTCCTGGTGTATTCACCACCTCTACAGGAGCGGCCGCATTCACATCTTCAATGATTTTATCTACCGGTATCGTAATCGAGCGCTCAATGGCCTCTTCCAACACCTCATAATTGAAGCGTTTCGCCTCCCTTTCCATGCGTGAAAAAGAAGCGCTGGTAACCGGGTTCTTTGAAATCACGCCGCAATATTCTGGCATGTTTTCCGCAAATTCACGGGTACCGATGCTATCCGCTATCTGGATGATTTCCGGCTTATTCATGGTAGCCAAAGGGCGTAAAATCAACTTGTTAGATACCTCATCAATCACTGCCAAATTACGCAAAGTCTGACTACTCACTTGAGCGACACTTTCTCCCGTGACCAAGGCATCAATCCCCATTACATCGGCTATTTTTTCTGATGCCATAATCATAAGACGCTTTAAGGTCACGCCCATATAACTTTCATGGGTCGACCTGAAAATTTCCTCGACCACCCCTTCAAACGGCACTGAAATAAATTGCACCCGATGGGAAGCGCCAAATTGACTCCAAAGGTAGAGCGCAACCTGTTTAACACCAACCTCATGAGCCGCCCCCCCCAAGTTGAAAAAGATAAAGTGGGTTTTAATACCGCGTTTCATCGTTAAATAACTGGCAACGGTGGAGTCGAAACCACCAGACATAAGCGATAAAACTTCGCCTTGCAAACCGATAGGAAAACCGCCCAGGCCTGGTTGACGTTTAGTGATCACATTCAAAGTGTTTTGGTTTAACTCAAACTCGACTTTCACCTCGGGCTTATGCAAATCAACCCCTTTAGGATTACCGTGCTCATACATATATGAACCGACAAAACGTTCTATTTCAAACGAAGTTAACGAATGTTCACCACTGCGTTTTGCCCTAACCACAAAAGTCTTACCGTCAATTAAATCCAACTTATGAAAAGCGACTTTTTCAGCAATAGCGTTCAAATCTTCACCTGTTTCGTACTGAACGACTTCAAGATACTGTTCGACCCCAGGTGTTTGCTGTAACACTTTGCGAACTGCGTTGACATACTGGTCATCAACCTGAACTTCAATCTTGTCCCAAAAACGTTTAATTTCAATTGAGTTATCGATTCTAAAAAGCAAGGTACGCAAATTATCATGAAGCATACTGATCATGCGCTTTTTAACAGGACCACCTTTAATCATGATCTCGGGAAATAACTTAACAATAAATTTCATTCTTAACTCTTTTTACAAATTCAACATTCTTAATAACAACATTATGAAACAGTTCCATCAAGCTAAACAGTGAATAACCGTCTCTTTCATCTCGCTTATTGTACAACAGTAACGACAATGCTTTTAGACTGCATGATGAGATTCTGTACGCTTTCACCAGGCCTGGTAACTCCGTTATCCAAGGAAATCAAAAAACATCTATGGCGATATTCAATTGATATATATACCGTACGCATGTTAAAATTAAAAAGTTTACAATTTCAATTTAATACAGAGAGACCCTCGATGAAAAGATTAGATCAAGTACTATCTAACGACGGCGTAAATGCTGAACTAGAGCTAGTTATCAAAGACGTAATGGTTGCATGTAAAGACATCGCATACAAATTAGGTCAAGGTGAATTAGCTGGTATCTTAGGCGCGACGGAAGACGAAAACGTTCAAGGTGAAACGCAAAAGATGTTAGATGTAATCTCTAACGACCTTCTAAAAGACATCCTAGTTGCAAACAAATTCGTTCGTGGTGTAGGTTCTGAAGAAGAAGATTACACAATTGCTGGTCACGCTGGTGGTAAATACCTAGTCACTTTCGATCCATTAGACGGTTCTTCAAACATCGACGTAAACCTTTCTGTTGGTACTATCTTCTCTATCTTAGAAGCTAAAGATGATCAATCTGGCGACAACCAAGAAGTATTCCTTCAAAACGGTCGCAACCAAGTAGCTGCTGGTTACGTTCTTTACGGACCATCTACATTATTGGTTATGACAACAGGTAATGGCGTTAACCTATTCACTTTAGATACTAATATCGGTGAATTCGTTTTAACTAAAGCTGCGTTACAAATTCCTGAAGAAACTGCAGAATTCGCAATCAACATGTCTAACCAGCGTTTCTGGGAACCAGAAATGAAGCAGTACATTGATGACTGCCTAAAAGGTGAAGAAGGTCCTCTAGGTAAGCGTTACAACATGCGTTGGGTTGCTTCAATGGTTGCTGAAGTTCACCGTATCCTTATCCGTGGTGGTATCTTCATGTACCCATACGACAGCCGCGACCCTTCAAAAGCAGGTAAACTACGTTTAATGTACGAAGGTAACCCAATGTCAATGATTGTTGAACAAGCTGGCGGTGCATCTTCTACTGGTCGTATGGACATCATGGATGTTCAACCACAAGGTATCCACGATCGCGTTCCTGTTGTTCTAGGTTCTAAAAACGAAGTTGCTAAAGTGGTTGCATACCACAACAAATAATCGAATCTTATAGCAATTCGAACAACACCCGCAAAAGTTAACCACGAAGGCACGAAGACACGAAGTTTTTGCTGTTTAAACGGAGAATTAATGCGGGTGTTTTGCGTTATAAAAACGATAAAAATCACTCTAATAAAATACCACTGACCGATTCACACCTTGATTTCTTCGTGTCTTCGTGTCTTCGTGGTAAAGACAAAAGGAAATTAAAACATGGGATATTCAGCAGTACCAGCAGGTAAAGACGTTCCTAATGACGTTAACGTCATTATCGAGATTCCAGCATTCGCGGCACCAATCAAGTATGAAGTAGACAAAGATACTGACTTGGTTTGGGTTGACCGTCTTCAAGGCGCAACCATGTCTTACCCTGCTAACTACGGTTACATCAATGACACTCTATCTGATGACGGTGACCCAGTTGATGTTTTAGTGGTCACACCACACCCTCTAATGGTAGGTTCTGTCATTCGCTGTCGTCCAATCGGCATTTTCAAAATGACGGATGACGGTGGTGAAGATGCAAAAGTTATCGCTGTACCGGTAGATAAACTATCACCAATCTACTCTAAAATTGAAAAAGTGGAAGATATTCCGCTTTTAAAAGAACAAGTAGAACATTTCTTTAGCCACTACAAAGACCTTGAACCAGGAAAATGGGTTAAGGTTGATGGATGGGGCGATGTAGAAGCAGCTCGTCAAGAAATCTTGAACGGCGTTAAGAGTTATCAAGAAAAATAATAGTTTCTGCTTATAAAGTGGATGGTTATCATTATTCAAAGCCCTCTTTTATGAGGGCTTTTTTATGCCCATCGTAAAATCCCCAACAAAAACAATCCTCACAAAGCCCCTCTAGAGCATTTAATTAGCGCGGGCTTGCTTAAATCATCAAAAATATCTGCTATAATGCTCACTAATTTTGTTTTAGAAAACTGAGAGTAAAAATGGCAGCTGAAAATCGTGATAAGCAGTTAAGAGCGCGAGTCAAACTACTAGGTAACATTCTAGGAAAAGTCATCACTTCGCAAGTAGGTGTTGAAACTTATAATGCAGTTGAAAAGCTTCGTAAAGGCTATATCACCCTGCAAAAAAATGATGACCCGGAGCTTCGCTTAGAACTTAAGACATTCATTGAATCTCGCAGTGCCGATGAACTTAACCTCATTATCCGTGCATTTAACCTGTACTTCAGCTTAGTCAACCTGGCTGAAGAAGAGCACCAATACCATGAAAGACAAAGCCAATTAAAGTCAGATGGCCCTTTATGGACAGGCTCTGTGCTCAATACCGTTGGCGAGTTCAAAGAGCAAGGTATGGATGCCTCGCAAGTGCAAGAACTACTTAATAAACTGCACTATATCCCAGTTTTCACCGCTCACCCAACGGAATCAAAACGCCGTTCGGTAATGGACAATCTAAGAAGAATTTTCTTGGATATCGGCACACTGAACGAAGCCGATACCTATAACAATGAATATGTTAAAGAGTCGCTATACCAGCAATTAGAATCTCAAATTCAAGTACTTTGGCAAACAGATGAAGTGCGTCGTCAAAAACCAACGGTTGAAGATGAGATTCGCAACGGTATCTACTATTTCCGTAAATCGCTGTTCGATGCGGTACCGGTTGTGTATAACTACATGGAAAGAGCTTTAGCTAAACACTACCCAGACGATAAGATTGAAACGCCAAACTTCTTAACATTTGGTTCTTGGATTGGTGGTGACCGTGACGGCAACCCATTTGTTACCCATGATACAACCGTCAAAGCACTTCTATTACAAAGCCGTGCGGCCATCTATGAATATCAGAAACGTATCTTTGATTTAAGCTCTAAGCTGACTCACTCTCGTTACCTATGCAATATCTCGCAAGAGATCATCAATCGTTCGATGATTGTCGATGCCGACTTGATCAAAGCGGTATTCAAAAAACGCTCAGAACGTTTCAAAGATGAGCCTTATCGTCGTTTCCTTTATCTGATGGAAGGCCGTTTAAAGCAGAACATCAAATACATTGAAGCTTGGCTGGATGACTCCCCTATCGAAAAAAGCCCTTTTGCTTACCACTCTGAAGATGAATTGCTTGAAGACCTAGAGTTAATCTATGATTCCTTATGCAATCATGGCGATGAGAATGTTGCCAATGAAGAACTTCAAGACCTGATTCGTTTAGTTAAAACCTTTGGTTTCTACTTAATGCGTTTAGATATTCGTCAAGAATCGAATGTGCATAGCGATGCCGTTGCGGACTTGCTTTCACATTTAGATATCGATTATATGAGCCTAAGTGAATCTGAGCGCTTAGAAGTATTAGCGAAACATGTCGCTTCAGCCACTATCATCGATACCCAACATCTTGCATTGAACAAAATGACAAAAGAAGTGCTTGAGGTCTTCAATGTTATTCGTGAAATGCGTAAAGAGATTAGTCCAAAAGCGTTCAATAACTATGTCATTTCGATGACCCATGAAGCGAGCCATGTCATGGAAGTGTTGTTCTTAGCACACCAAGCAGGCCTGGCAGGTTATAACGCTGGCGAACCTTACTGTGATATTCAGATCTCCCCTCTATTTGAGACGATTGAAGATCTAGAACACATTGTGCCAGTAACGCAATCGCTATTTGAAAACAACACCTATAAAGCCCTTCTAAAAGCATCAGGCAATCAGCAAGAGATTATGCTGGGTTACTCTGATTCTGCTAAAGATGGTGGTAATCTTTCATCGGCCTGGAGCCTATACCAAGCTCAACAACAGATCATGAAACTGGCTGACGCTCACGAAGTCGATTGCCGTCTATTCCACGGCCGTGGTGGTACGGTTGGTCGTGGTGGAGGCCCGACTCACTTTGCCATCTTGTCACAGCCAACCGGAACGGTTCGCGGCTCAATCAAGTTTACTGAGCAAGGTGAAGTTCTATCTTACAAATACAGCAACTCGGAAACAGCGATGTATGAACTTTCTTTAGGTGTAACAGGCCTGATGAAAGCCAGTACCGGTTTGGTTCAATCGATCACTAAAGACAAGCCGGAATACCTTGAATCTATGGCTAAATTAGCCAAAGATGGTGAGCATAGCTTCCGCGAACTAACGGATCATACAAAAGGATTCTTCGAATTCTTCTATGAAGCTACACCGGTAACTGAAATTGGATTGCTGAACATTGGTTCTCGCCCTTCTCACCGTAAGAAAGGCAATTTATCCAAGTCTTCTATTCGTGCGATTCCATGGATTTTTGGTTGGGCGCAAGCTCGTCTTACCTTCCCTGCATGGCAAGGTACAGGTTACGCCTTGGATAACTGGATTAAAGAACATGGTGATGAACAACTTAAAGAGATGCATGAAAATTGGCCTTTCTTTAGAGCGTTAATCAGCAATATTCAGATGGCTTTATTCAAGACGGATTTGACGATTGGTAAAGAATACAGCAAATTAGGTCAAGACCAAGAAGTTGCACAGAAAATCTACAATATGATTGCTGAAGAGCACAAACGTTCGGTAAGCCGTATTCTGGAAATCAGCGGCAATGAATACTTAATGGCGGAAACACCGACCATTGCACTTTCCCTGAAAAGACGCAATCCGTACTTGGTGCCATTAAACAATATTCAAATTGCTTTACTATCACGCTATAAATCTACGGATATTACTGAAGAAGAGCGTGAAGTATGGCTAACCCCTCTTCTAAACAGCATCAATGCCATTGCTGCGGGTATGAGAAATACAGGTTAATACTGTTTAAGCCTTTACCCTCAACAAAGAACCCCACTATCATCGAGTGGGGTTTTTTATTTATACTAATAAATTTAATCGTTATATAAACTAAATTTCTTAAAATTAGAAATTTATGAAAATAACAGTATAATAGTCAGCCCAAACTTAATTTTCGCTGTTTAGGGTTAAAAATCTGCCGTAAACTGAGTAATGGTGATCCCATTTTTCGAGCTAAAGAGAACTATATGCAAGTAACGCTACTAAAATCGAAACTACATCGTGTGACGACCACACATGCTGAGCTAGACTATGAAGGCTCATGTGCAATCGATGGTCACTTATTAGAAGTGGCAGGGATTCGAGAATACGAACAAATCCAAATCTATAACATCAATAACGGTGAACGTTTCACAACCTATGCGATTCGTGCAGAAGATCATAGTGGAATCATCTCTGTAAACGGCGCTGCGGCTCATAAAGCAAACCCAAAGGATTTGTTGATTATTGCAACTTATGCATCGATGGATGAGGCAGAAGCTGATAACTTCAAACCCAAACTTGTCTACTTTGACGAGAACAATCAAATCACGCATACACGCAATACGATTCCGACACAAACGGTAGACATGTCTAAAGCCAGTTAATCTTTATTAACCCTTAAGACCAAAAAAGCTGACTTTAAGTCAGCTTTTTTATTTTCAAAACAATCACATTAAATGTATTCAAACAGCTATCTAGGCCTTGAGCTCTCTGGAGCGATCAATATCTCCACCCTACGATTCTTAGCATAATCGACCTCTGTATCCCCCAAGGATACCGGCTGGGTATCAGCCAAACCAATTGCTTGTGCTTGCTCAGGCCTAATAGCTCGATCTTGAACCAACTGCTCAATCACACTAGCCGCCCTTGCACTCGACAACTCCCAGTTGGATTTAAAACGCCCTCCAGAGACTGGACGACTATCGGTATGCCCAACGACTTGCAAAGCCACCTTTTCATCTTTGAAAGCAAAAAACTTTCTTAACAGCTCAACAAAACGGGGTTTCAGGTCGGCACGCCCAGGGTCGAATGCTATCTGCTCAGGAAAAATCAATCTGATTTGATTACTCTCAACATCATAATCAATCTTAATTTCGCTTTTCTTCCCTGCTTCGGAATAGGTCTCGATCAAACTATCATACAAGGGCTTCAGATTATCCACACTGACCTCTTCCGGCACAACAGGAGCGGCTGGTGGCTCTACCTGCTCAGAGGCTTTTTCAGTGGATAACAATGATTCAAAAAACTGTTTCTGTTCTGGCGATAACTCACTGCCATTACCCAAGGTTTCCGTCAATGATTCGACCACGGCTTTATATTTGGGGATATCCGTGCTCGACATTGCATACAACAGCACAAACAACGCCATCAGCAATGACATTAAATCCGCAAAAGTAGCCAGCCAGGCTGGACAGGGTTTAACCTTCTTCGCCACGACCCTTGGCCTTACTATTGATCTGCAGATATGGCGCCAGTAAATCACGCATAACCGAGGGATTATGCCCCTGCCCGATACTTTCAATCGCTTCGATAATAAGCATCTCTCGGTCAGATTCATTTTGCACCCAAGATTCAATCTTGTCCGCAATTGGCAATGCCATCAAGTTGGCAATCATGGCACCATATAGAGTGGTCAGCATCGCTACCGCCATAGCCGGCCCAATAGCAGACGGATCACTCAAATTAGACAACATTTGAATCAAACCGACCAAAGTACCAATCATCCCAAATGCAGGAGCAGCCTCACCAATCGAACGGAACACACCCGCACTGGTTTCTGCCTTTTCAACCAGTAGCTTGTTTTTCTCTTTTAAGGTTTGTTTAACCAGCTCCAAAGCATAGCCATCAACCAGCATGCGTACACCTGAGCTATAGAAGCTATTGTTTACCTCATAGCCTTCCATAGCCAAAACCCCCTTACTGCGCACCAATCTCAACAAGTCCTCGGTGATATCAACCAACTCATTGAAATCTTTCACTTCAGAATTGACCTTTAATACACTGAAAGACATACCTATCGCTTTAAAGCTATCAGCCATGGAATAGCGGATCATGGTTGCGGCAACCGTACCACCAACCACAATCATCAGCCCTGGTATATTGATAAACATAGAGATGGACGAACCCATCGCCATTGCAATCAACACAATGGTAATCCCGGCCACCAAACCAATCAAAGTTGAAAAACTCATAAATATATTCAGTTAAATTACGTTATAAAAACTTAGAACAAACTTCTCAAGCTGTAAGAAGAAACCATTTCCTTTTGATTGCAAAAAGAGCTATATAATCCGCCTATTTACAATTTTCGAAACCCATTAGGTGTTAAAGCAAAATATTATCCAAAAGCCTGGTTTTACCTAGCCGTGCGACCGCGAGAATGACTTTGCCGCCATCACTCTCATGAGCGGGAAGCAAGGTATCTGCATGACAAACCTTAATATAGTCAACCCCATCAAAACCTTCCGACATTAAACGTGCTGTTGCCACTTGGCATAAGGCATCAAAATCACCATTGCCGGAACCGATCGCAACGGCAACATCTTGTAAAACAGTGAATAACTTTGGAGCAACTTGTCGCTGTTCTTCAGAAAGGTATTGGTTACGCGAACTCAAAGCCAAGCCATCCTCATCTCTAGCAATAGGCACGGCCACAATTTCAATTGGCATCGATAGATCTTCAACCATGGTCTTGATGACGGCTAATTGCTGATAGTCTTTCTGTCCAAAAAATGCCGTATTCGGCTGTACCATATTGAACAATTTGCAAACGACGGTGGTAACACCATCAAAATGCCCAGGGCGCTCCGCCCCCTCTAAAAGCCCGGTTATAGCGGCGGGCACACAGACTTGGGTCTGCCCTAGACCTTTAGGATATACCTCATCTACGGTTGGATAAAAGACCGCATCCGCCTGCACTTTGGCCAATTTAGATTGGTCGGCTTCAAATGTGCGAGGATAACTATCAAAATCTTCATTGGGGCCAAACTGCATCGGGTTTACAAAAATACTGACAATTACCTTATCGCAAGTTTGCTGCGCCTTTTTAACCAAGCTTAAATGCCCATCATGTAGATTCCCCATGGTAGGGACAAATCCTACCGAGTGACCTGATTTTTTCCATTCCGCAACCTGCTTACGTAATGCATGAACTTGTTCAAAAACTTGCATAAAAACCTACATTTAATATGAAATGATAAAAAGATTAAAACTGAAAAGGAGACTGAAGAAAGAAAACGCCTATAAATAACCCTAAGAATAACTGGCTAGAGACCGAAGCTACTTTAGTAAAAGCGAGTTCAATTTAATTTCTGGCTTAACCCACTAAATGCATCTCAGCAGGGAATTGCTCAGACTTAACTTCTGACACATAGTTTGCCAACGCTTGCTGAATAGAATCCGATTGAGCCATAAAGTTTTTAGAGAACTTGGGCGATGAGCCGACGGTAATGCCCAGCATATCGTTTAAAACCAATACCTGACCGCTAGTATCCTTACCTGAGCCAATGCCGATTACCGGAATAGCCAACTGCTCGGTAATACTTTTCGCCAAGCTTGCAGGTACACACTCCAAAACCAACATTTCAGCACCTGCCGACTCAAGGGACTTTGCTTCTGAAATCAAGCGTTGTGCAGAAGCGTCATCTCTGCCCTGAACCTTATAACCGTACTTTTCAACCGATTGTGGTAATAGACCCAAGTGACCACAAACTGGGATACCTAAAGCAGAAAGTGCAGCGACGGCTTTAAGCACACGCTCACCACCTTCCAGCTTGACCATATTGGCTCCACCCTCTTTCATAAGACGAGCCGCGCTCTGCAGGGTTTGTTCAACCGTGGTATCACTCATAAAAGGTAAATCTGCAATGCACCAGGCCTGCTGATTACCCCGCTGCACCATCTGAGTGTGATAAACCATTTCATCCAGGGTCACAGGCAAAGTGGTGGCATGGCCTTGCACAACCATCCCCAATGAATCACCTACCAAAATCACCTCAACCCCCGCTTCAGCCACCCAGTGTGCAAAACTTGCGTCATATGCGGTTAAACAAACAATTTTAGAATTGTCCTGATGCATCTTCTTAAGTTTTGAAAGCGTGATAGCCATAAGTTTTCCTAAATGGAGTTAAAGAACCTGTCTTAAATCCAAAGATTAAATGAATTTGCAGGTCAATGTTTTCAATGGAGCCATATTATAGAGAATTTTAACCGTAAAACTTAATTCACCGTCATTAAATAGGACTCTTGGAGCTGAGAAATCAATTCAGAAATCTCACCTTTTTGCGGAATCACCAGGCCTGGTGCAATTTCCGCCAACGGTATTAACACAAAATCTCGCAACGTTATTTGAGAGTGAGGCACAATCAAGTCAGGGGTATCAATCACCTCTTCTCCAAATAATAAAATATCCAAATCAATCAAACGCTCACCCCAGTGACGTTTTTTAATACGCCCTTGCTCTAATTCGATAGTTTGCAACTCTTTGAGTAAATCGGCAGGTGTTAGCTCGGTCTGTATTTCACAAACCGCATTGATAAAATCAGGCTGGTCTTGCGGCCCCAAAGGTTTGGAGCCATAAAAGGAAGAGGTTTGAATAAGCTGGGTTGCAGGTAGTGATGCAATTGACTCAAGAGCGATATTCAGTTGTTCGACAGGATCGGCTAAGTTACTTCCTAATCCGATATAGACTCTCTTTGTTGTCATAACCATCACTCACACAACGTAAAGCATACTTGGCATGCCTTATGATTTATCTTCACCGGACTGGCTTCTTTTACGATAAAAGTTGCGATTGCGACGGACACGTTTTTTTCGCTGAGGTTTTTCAACTGAGTTTGCGAAAGCCACTTGTTCAACAGGATCTTTTTCTTGATAAACTGTCCACCAGTCAAAAATAGATTGCACTTCCGTCTCACCGGCGGCCGCTCGAACCCCGATAAAATCATAAGCCGCTCTAAAACGAGGATGCTCAATGATTTTCTGCGCTCTATCGCCATGACGTTTTGGCAATCTATGTTGCAAGTTCCAAATATCCCGCATTTGTGCAGTAAAACGCTTAGGAATAGCGGTACGCTTGATTTGCTGCTCAATCACATCATTACAAGCCGCATAAAAAGCATCTTGATGAGCGAAACCTTCATCTAAAAAATGTTGTTTGCGTTGTAGCATTGGCTCCCAAAGCATGGCCGCAAAGAGAAATGCCGGATTGACCGATTTACCACTTTGAATTCGAGCATCTGTACTTTTCAGAGCCTCAATCACTAACATACGCGGGAAACCGTCTTTCTCTTCAGATAGGATTTGTTCCGTCAATGGGAATAGGTGTTCAAACAAACCATAATGACGAAGTTTTTCAAATACTTCAACCGCAACACCACTATGGAACAGTTTCAAGACCTCTTCAAACATTCGAGCATTAGACACATCTTGCAATAATGGCGCTAATCCAACAATCGGTTTTTCAGTATGTTTTTCAATTTTAAACCCTAATTTAGAGGCAAAACGTATCGCACGAATCATTCGCACCGGATCTTCACGATATCGGGTTTCCGGGTCACCAATTAGGCGTAGCTGACCTTTCTTGATATCGTCAAGACCACCAGTGTAATCCGTGATAGAGAAGGTCTTAATATCGTAATAAAGCGCGTTGACGGTAAAATCACGACGCCAAACATCTTCCTCGATGGTTCCATAGACGTTGTCTCTTAATAGACGGCCGCTATCATCGACTTCTCGAGCCGGCCCAGATAATCGCCCCTTACGGCCAAAACGGTCTTTGCGGCCGTCACCATCGCCTTGCCCTCTAAAGGTAGCCACCTCAATCATCATTCGCCCAAAGCGAACATGGGCCAATCTGAATCTGCGGCCAATCAAACGACAACGCTGTTTGAAGACATTCTTAACTTGATCAGGTTCTGCATCCGTGACGACATCAAAATCTTTCGGCTCGAGACCTAACAATAAGTCGCGAACGCAACCGCCAACCAAATAGGCGTCATAGCCACCGCGCTTTAAACCATACAAAACATCTAAAGCGGATTTATCAATTTGCTTACGAGAGATGCCATGTTTCTGGCGTTTAACGATGACGGGAGAAGTTTTTCCTATTGAACCAAGTTCAGGAATCTGTTTTGCCCTAGAGAAAAAGGCGCTGATTTTACGAATAATTCGTTGCATAGAGTGTGTTTAGACGTGTGTTCACAAAATAAAACCCCATTCTATCGACTTTTAGCCCAAGTTCAAAGCTTTAGATACATTTAAAACAACTAAACGACCTACAAAACAACACTTTACCCAATACAGATGAATTAAAACATTCCTGAACGTACCAACCCATATCTCAAAACAGTGGAATGAATTGATTATTTTGTTTTGAAATAACGCACAAACTAAATTAGAATACAAATTCTAGAATAAGTATTCCAAAACAAACACCCCCACTTTTCTTGAGTCAAAGACAAAGGTTTTAATACATGTATATAGTGAACAACCAACTAAGCTCAGCGAAACTTAAAGTGCTCAATAGCGCCCTCGACCTATTTATGGAAAAAGGGTATTTCAACACCTCCATTCCTGACCTGGTAAAACATTCAGGTGTGAGCACGGGCTCAATCTACCATGCCTTCAAAGATAAAGAGGCTATCGCGGAAGCCTTAATGCAAGCGTTACTGGAACAAATTGAAAGTGAACAGACCGCCATTTTCAATCAATACAATTCAAGCTGGGACCGTTTTTACGAGCTATCTAGGTGGATGATAGAAACTGCCCATAAACATCCTCAAGCGATGCAGTTCATCCTCAATGCCCGTCATAAAGAGTTCTTACCCAATTTACCTCCCATTTGCTCATCTCAACCTTTCTTGAACTTAAGGGATGTCATTCAACAAGGCATGGATGAAGGTGAACTTATCGAGATGGATCTAATGGTCGCCGCAGCCAGCAGTTTTGGAGGTGTCATGCGTTTAATTCAATTAGGGTTGGACAACATGCTGGAGCAACCGCTACCAAACTACCTTGAAAGCATCACAAAAACCAGCTGGCGCAGTATTGCCAAAACCATTTAAAAAAATTAGGAGCATACAATGTTTTCCATAAACTTAAACCTGATTTGGGTATATTGGGCAATTACCGACATCCTACTCATCATCGGTGTTGCCATTGAACCTCAAGCCCTATATTGGGCAATTGCCTTCAATCTGATTCAAGTCATACATTTTTATTGGCTAACTCCGAAGATTAAAAATTTTGCCGTCCAGGTCAGGATTGCCTATTTATTACTGTTGATCATCGCGCTATACCCTCCGCTGTTTTTTATCTTTTATTTACAGATTATCGGCACTACAGCCATGGTCGTTGGCAACTACTGTTTCCTCGCCCGGTTTATGTCATTAATGCCCTGGAACAGCACAAAACCATTCAATTTAACTTTGGTTAAAGACACCTTTTTCTCAAAACCGGTAAACGGCAGTGTCCAACACGCCGCACAACCATAACCTCAACGGGAAATCCATTATGAAAAAATCTACATTGATAAGTGCGTTGCTCATAACCATCAACTCTTCAGCCACCTTTGCTTCTGATGTTTATATAGAAAGCTTTGAAACCTATGGCAAAGAGATGCAAAGTTTTCCTGGAGGCCAAGAGTTTTCCAACAGTATCCAGGCTTATTATAAAGATGTTGAACAAACCCAGAAAAGCGTGGGATACATCGGCAAACCTTTAGCACTTCCAAAACCGATCAAGGTCGCCGAAGGCGTTTACACGATAGTAGGCAGCCTTATTTGGCACAACCCAAGCAACTTTGGTTTGAATAACAACCTCACTTTTATTATTTTTGAAGATGGCGTTTTTGTGTTCAACGCTGGCCCAAATCCAGCCGTCGCCTACTCCTTTCATCAGCAAATAAAAAAAATCACCGACAAACCTGTTAAATGGGTTGCGGTTGAGAACAGTCAAGGCCATGCTTACTTAGGAGCAAGCTATTGGGTAGACCAAGGTGTTAAGAATTTATATTCACACGATGTCGCTAATCGGGACTTTCATAATGGTTATCCTTTTATCAAGAAAAGCTGGGGAGACCGTGTCGGACATGAAATAACCGAAACCGCCCGAGATGTCTCCGATAAATTCACTACCTTTGAAGACAAAATGACCGTCGACGTCGGTGGCGGAGAAACCGTACAAATCCTGAATTTCGGTCCAGGTCACACCCCAGGTTCCACCATAGTCTACCTACCTAGCCGTAATATCGTATTACCTGGTGACTTAGCCTATAACCATAGGATGCTGGCATTATTCTCTTATACCGACACCCAGAAGTGGGCTAAAACCTTTGAAAAATTTATGAACACCATGCCAAAAGATGTCCTAATCATCCCAGGCCACGGTAGCCCAACCAATATGGCAAAGGTAAAACAAGATACCTATGATTATTTGAAATTCATGCATAAAGAGGTTAAAGCCATTATTGAAGCCGGAGGCGGCATTGAAGACACGGCAAAGATTGATCAATCCGCCTATCAGGATCGCCCTGTCTTCGAACAAACCCATAAAAACAATGCCGCCCATATCTATAAAGAAATGGTGGGCGAGGATTTAGGGCAGAGTTTTGAATAAAAAGTTTTGAATAAAGCCTTTTGATAGACCCCGCAGGCATTACATGTAAAATAGAAGACGCCTTCAATTAAGTGGGCGTTTTCAAAACCTATAAGAGTACCTTAGTTGCCATGACAAATATCAAACATCCTGCAATCTCTTTTAGTTTAGTGTTTTTTCAATTTACATTGATTGCCATACTGCTATTAATGCTGCCGCTTAGTTTCAACTATATGGTTTTATTGGTACAAGCTGTCGCCATATTTATCGGATTATGGGCAGTACAAACCATGCACCTAGGTCATTTCAATATCATCCCCGACCCCATGCCCGACATTGAACTCGTTACCCATGGACCCTATCGATACATACGCCATCCCATGTATTTTTCAATTGTATTATTCTTTTTCCCCATCGTATTGATACAAATTGACTGGATTGCTTTAGCCGTGTACACCTCGCTTTGTTTTATTCTATTCATCAAGCTGAGTTATGAAGAGAGTTTGTTGGTTGACAGCTTACCCGATTATGCGGAATACCAGAAAAAGACCAAAAAAATCATCCCTTTTGTTTTGTAACCACACATTGCAATCTAAACATCAAAGATTACCAGGCCGGGTTGTTTCCTCCTTTGTCAGCTAGTTATTCCGGTTAGAAAATGCGAAAATACCCTCCATTAAATTTTGATGAACTCAATACAACAAAAAGAAAGTACCTATGACAAACTCTAAACCGACCCTATTTAGCGGAATCCAACCTTCTGGCGATTTAATGATTGGCAACTACATTGGCTCAATTAAAAACTGGGTGAAGATGCAAGATGACTACAACTGCCTGTTTTCATTGGTGAATATGCATGCCATCACCGTTGAACAAGACCCAAAAGAGCTTTATAACCGTAGTTTAGATTTTGTCTCTCTTTATTTAGCGGCCGGTATCGACCCTAATAAAAGCACCATTTTCATTCAATCACATGTGCCAGAACACTCTGAACTTGCATGGATATTAAACTGCTCTACTTATATGGGTGAGTTGAGCCGCATGACCCAGTTTAAGGATAAGTCGCAAAAGAACTCGCAAAACATCAATGTGGGACTTTTTGACTACCCGGTATTGATGGCTGCGGATATCCTGCTCTATCAAACAGAGATGGTTCCAGTTGGAGCGGACCAAAAACAACACCTGGAGTTATCGCGTGACTTAGCGACACGTTACAACAACCGCTTCGATAAAGAACTCTTTAAGATTCCTGAACCATTTATTCCACCAACGACTTCTGGTGGGCGCATTATGAGCCTGCAAGACCCTTTATCAAAAATGTCAAAATCAGATGAGAACAAAGGTAATTTCATTGCACTTTTGGATGACCCTAAGACCATCATTAAAAAATTCAAAAAAGCCACGACGGATTCAGGCTCAGAAATTCGTTATGATTTAGAGAATAAACCAGGTGTATCAAACCTGCTGACCATCTATTCGGTGATTAGTGGTAAATCCATTCCTGAAGTAGAAGCCCATTTTGAAGGCAAAATGTATGGTCATCTAAAAGTCGAGTTGGGAGAACTGGTGGTTGATTACTTGGAACCTATGCAAAAACGTTTCCATGAAATTCGCAGTGAAGAAACCGAATTACGTAACATTTTAAAACAAGGTGCTGAAACCGCTCGTGAACAAGCGCAAAAAACCCTAAAAAGAGTGCATGAAGCGATTGGATTTGTTCTACCTTAAACCTTAACACCCCATATTGATTTAAACATAAAAAAGCCCCGTTTTAGCGGGGCTTTTTTGCATTTGATTCATCTTAAAAAACAGAACGACCAGGCCTGGTCAATTGGCGACAGAAAATTCAATCCACCTTCTCATTAAAGAACAACTTATAGGCATTATCATAGGCCAGCTTTCTAACCACCTCGTCTGGTAAATCTGCCAACCAAGAACGAATATCTTGAACAACTAGATCAAACGTATTCCAACGGTTAACACTAAAGGTGTCTACAGCGACCGTAAACTGGTCTTGATAGTCTATAAACAATTTTTTCCAGTCATCGGTAAGCTCACCACTTTCCAATAACTGCTTATCTCTAACTGAAGTATCGATAAATAAGTTTTGTGGATATTTTGTTAATACCCCTCGTAAAAACTCTGGTTCAGGCCTTGTTCCCAAGTGAGCCCATAAAATCGTAACATTTGGAGCAAGACTAAATATTTCATCTAAAATTTCAGCATCCCCATGCACCTGCAACATTAAGTTACGTTCGCTAGCGATTTCAACAATACGTCTTAAAACAGGGCTTTTTCTATCTTTGGCAAAAATATGCAACTCACCTAAACCACGATAAATGCCGCTGTTAAGTGCCTCTTCCACTCTGGCAACAACCGATTCATCATACATCCAGTCACGCTTATCCCCCAAGGTTTGGTACAAACCTAAAAAAGGGATGATACGGTTGGGAGCATAGGCATATAAACTCTCGGTACCCTGGTTAGGCGTACTGGAAACCACCGCATACTTAATGTGGTTACGATCAAAAATTTTGATTATTTGCTTAGGAGTGAACTGTTTGACATCTTCACCGCCATAATGCAGGTGACTATCAAATAAAAATTGCTGAGCTTGAGCAAATGTGGAAAAGAGATACAGCACGGAAAAAATGATTATTTTTATCACAACAAAACCTTTCACTGTTATTTAATTTAAGGCAATTGCAAACCTAGCAGGCCTGGTAAGAATAGCATTTAGTTTAGCAAAATTGATGACAAGACAACATTGAAACGGCAAAACAGAATTTTAGACATAAAAAAACCCCGTTAGTTTTCACTAACGAGGCTTTTGAATAATGGTGCGCCCGAAGGGAGTCGAACCCCTAACCGCTCGGTTCGTAGCCGAGTACTCTATCCAATTGAGCTACGGGCGCTTTGTTGTTGAGGCGTATTATAGAGCTAAAATGCTAGGTGTCAACTCTAATTTTACAGTTTTGTTAAAACGCTTCAAAACAAGGTTAGAAATGGCGGAGACGGAGGGATTCGAACCCTCGATAGAGCTACAAACCCTATACTCCCTTAGCAGGGGAGCGCCTTCAGCCTCTCGGCCACGTCTCCAATTTCTGTCGCGTATAATACAAGGTTAACAGCCCATTGTAAACGCTGAATTAGTTTTTTTTGCTTTTATTTCTTGCCAGTGAAGTATTTGCTTTGCGTTCGCTTAGAAAACGCATAAGAGATTACCTTTGGCAAACCTGGTAACTTTATTCAAAAATTAAAAAATAGACAAAAACTTAGACAAACTTCATGCTGAAGCGATTTTGGAACGATTTTCGTTTAGGCTATTTTTTGTTTCACAGTCATCCAGCAACAACTCTTCACGATGAATCGAAACTTCTTGTGGAGCTTCTATCCCCACCCTAACTTGCCCACCTTTTACGGCTAAAATAGTCAGCTTGATGTTACCACCTATAATCAGTGATTCACTTTCTCTTCGAGTTAAAACCAACATCATGCTTTCCTATAAGATACGTTTGTCTGTCTAGTATAGAACTTTTAACTGATACGCATAATTAATAATCTTTATTCCTGCAAATAAGTAAACACTAATATTTCTCTTGGAAATATTCAGCATAATAAAATATTCAATACAATGTTATTTGGTTATGAGCAGGTAACTTAGACAAAAAAACCTGCCGAAGCAGGTTTTTATATCAGAAGCGACAAGGTTTTATTTAAGAAGTAATAAACCTCCCCCTCCATCAGCCACATAAGCTCGACCATTCACGACATCAATATCGTATGCAAAGCCAACCGTATTGGTGTGCTGTAACAACACAGGTGCTGCTGGATTGCTCCAATCGACTTTAATAACCCCTGCGTCACCATACGCAATATAGAACAAGTTTCTACCATTAACTTGGACAACATCCATACCTGCGGCACCGCCAGCCCATCCGACTAAATCTACCAGTCCAAACAAGGTAGGATCTTGAAGTTTGAAACGTGCTACCGCATTTGGACGCTGGTCTTCACCGCCACCACCAAGAGTCCAAATTTGATTTGGATCAGTACCTTCTATCAATGGGGCAATCAAATCGGCAGTCCGATATACAACAACACCGAAACTATCGTAAGTGAAGTAGACATAGTTACCGACCACTTTGACCGCGACACTTTTTCCATCCGCCTTACCAACATGGTCGTCTTCCATTTTAATCGGCTCAAAGACTTTGATTAAAATCATATTATTTGGATCAGTAACATCCACCACACCAATACCGGCTTGACCCGCTGCAACAAAAGCATACTCTTTTGAGGTTACGGCATTTTTCCATAAGGCAACACCTGTTGCATGACCGAGATTTGGCTGAGAATCAACATCGCCACCCAAATTGCTTACGATATAGCCACTGGTTGCATCAGTTGGATCCTTACTAAGGTCATATACCGTCAAACCATTACTCCCATCAGCGGTAAAGACCAATGAGCCTTTTAATGCAACATCATATACATGGTCCTGCATTTTCAAGAAATCGACTACATTTCCAGAATCAATATTATGCTCAAAAATATCGGTACTATTTGGATAAAGCAACGTGGGGGCTCCCGCCGTTCCTAACTCGGAAATGTTGACTCGACGTAAACCGCGACTTTGAGACATCACCAACGCCGAACCGCTTACGGCATCTAAAATAACATCGTGAGCATGTGGTGTCGGGTTGATGGTTAAAGTATCATCTATCTTGACCGGATACTCACTCTGTAACGTATTGGCGATTAAATGCACATCATCAGTTGCAACACAGTTTTGATCGGCTATTTTCCAAATAGACATACCATGCGGTCCATCCGCCAAATATAGATGACTGCCATACGCCGTCAAACCTTCTGTATGGCCAATATTGATTTCTTGACTCGCACTACCATCTGCAGCCGCGCCAACTTCATTCGTTGTCGCAAAATGCACTGGCACTTCAAACGCTGGCGTATTGCCTAGAGCAACATCGATAAAGCTTAAACCACCACCTCCAGAGGCCGCTACAACATCGACACTTCCAGAATTTGCAACATCAAAAGAACCCGTCAGAGACAATACATTACCATGCCCGCTTACTTCGCCTGTTGCCAGTAAAATGGGTGATTCAAAAATATAAGCGGGAGCGGTTTCTTCACCAAAAGGTACTGGTGTCATGTCATATGAAGTAACAAATTCATAATCAGGCCAATGATCACCTAAATCACCGATAGTGTTATTGTCATAGGAATCCTCACCAGCCGATCCATGCCAATTCACCTCTGGTGTATCCGCATTTCCAATCACCATCATTCCGGCAAAATGGTCAGTGAAATATACCTGGTTATCAGCCAGATTCACCTCAACATCAACAACGCCTGCTTCTTTAAGCATTCCGACACCAAAGTAAGGAAAAAGACTTTGTGACTGTTCTCCAGTCTGTTTATCAGGTCCATGAGCAGGTAGAGCTGGAACATAACCTAGATAACTCGCCTCAAGAAAAGGCGTTTGTTCCGCAGCGGGAGCCACAGGATTACAGGTCACTGGGTCTCGACTAATCGCGGTATCGTAACCCGTGACATCCACCGCCACTAAACCACCTAGTCCATAGGCAATATAGGCGATTGTTTTGTCAGGTCCAGCACCTGTGAAAGTGGCAACTTCGATTTTACGCGCATCATAATAATGCTTTCCGTAACGTTCAAAATCCGCCCAAGGTGTTGGGGCAACCACATCACCATGCCAAACCTGCTGAATTTCGAAACTGGCTTGGTTAAAATCCGGCATACCGGTACAAGCATCGATATTGCCGGTTTGAACAGCCGCAACGGGATCCATATCAATAAACCAATCTTCACCATTATTTGCTTCGGTTGTGTCGGTATAGAGATTGTAACGGCCGACTTGCTCTAGGCTAATTGGGTCAAAAATCCCCATACCCAAATAACCTTGTGCAACGAATAATTTACCGTTATAAAGTGTTAACCCTTTTGGTCCCCCCCAAGATTGCTCACCGGCATATTGCAAGGTATAAACCTCCTGCTCCACCAACAAGGTACCATCAGGCTCTCTACCAGTTGTTTCATCGAGCAGATTATCTAGTGCGGTTTTATGTAACCCATAACCTTCGTCAGCAATTAACAACTGCAAAGGCGTATCAGGGTTTCCATCATCAAAAACGGCTAAAGAACTAATTGGCCCTCGTGTACTTTGAATGACATTATCGATAACAACATCACCGCCGCCTTCTGTCCAACTAATCCCATCCTGATAATAATTCACTTTCACCGTGGTGATTACAGACATAGCTGAAGGGTCGGTAATATCAACAGCGGCAATCCCTTCATCACCCATCGCAAGCAAGGCTACACGCTTATCGTCACGCGTGACAATCTCAATGTCACGAATTAAACCAGGTACTTTGATCGCATATTCGGTATCTTTTGTCGTACCAACTTTGGTTGCCCTCAGTTCATTGGCGATATTGAAAAGGGACCATTCAGCATCGTCACTACTGAAAAGCCCAACACTGGTTGTCGCCCCACCTATACGGGTGGCAGAGCTTAAGGAAGCTTCTTGAGGTACGTTGCATAACGACCATCCTGAACCACTTCCACTTCCGCTACAACCGGCGTTATACAAAAAGACAAACATAATCAAAGCAGAACCAATGGCAACCAAGGTTCTTATTGGCTTTTTCAAGAACACATTTTTCATTTTATCCCTCCATGGACGACAGGCCAAACCTATTCAGTGCGTGATAATGCAGGTCAATTTGCGTTCTAAAAAAGCACTTTTAAGGTTTAATCATTTTAAAATCAGCATACACCTCTTACTTCTACAATACATTTATTATTAAGATATTACCGCAAAAAAAGTTAAATTCCCAATCACATCAAGTGGTTAAATTGAGTCCAAGTTACTTAAAATCAATTTTTCTATTTTTTATAGGCATAAAAAAACCTGCCGAAGCAGGTTTTAAATCAAGCGAGTAAATTAACGGTCTATTTATCCAATTCAAACGCTTCATGTAACGATTGAACCGCCAACTCTAAACTAGGCTCATCAATGACCACAGAAATTTTAATTTCCGTCGTACCAATCATTTGGATGTTAATATCATTTTCCGCCAATGTTTTAAACATAGTACTGGCAATCCCTGAGTGAGACTTCATGCCGACACCCACCATAGAGATTTTAACAATGGTGTCGTCAGATAAAACTTCACGCGCACCCAGCTGAGTGGCAATGCCCTCTAGAATTTCAAACGCCGGCTCCATATCATTACGGCTAACCGTAAAGGTGAAATCGGTATTTCCATCCACACCTTGGTTCTGGATAATCATATCAATTTCAATATTCGCATCAGAAATAGGCCCTAAAATTTGGTAAGCCACACCTGGCTTATCCGGCACACCTAAAATCATCAACTTGGCCTCATCTCGGCTGAACGCAATTCCTGAAATGAGTGGCTTTTCCATATCATTATCCTTAAAGTTATCTTCTGTGGTTATTAAAGTCCCGCCACCTTCTTTCATGGAGGACAATACTCTTAATGGTACATTGTATTTGCTGGCAAACTCTACTGAACGAATCTGCAGAACCTTTGCTCCTAAACTGGCTAATTCAAGCATCTCGTCATAAGTGACTCTTTCTAGGCGTTTGGCTTCAGGCACAACACGAGGGTCGGTGGTATAGACACCGTCCACATCCGTATAGATCTGACACTCATCGGCATTCAAAGCCGCCGCCAAAGCCACCGCTGTGGTATCGGAACCACCGCGTCCTAAAGTCGTGATATCACCGTCCGTAGTCACACCCTGAAAACCGGCAACCACCACCACTTTACCTTGAGCAACCTGAGCCAGAATCTTCTCGCCATCAATCTTCTCAATACGAGCTTTCGAGTGAACATTATCCGTGGTAATTGGAACTTGCCAGCCCGTGTAAGAGATTGCCGGACAACCTCTTTCCTGCAATGCCATACTTAATAAAGCGATGGTCACTTGCTCACCGGTCGTTAATAAAACATCCATTTCACGTTTAGATGGACGAGATTGCATCTCTTGGGCTAAAGCCGTTAAACGGTTGGTTTCGCCACTCATTGCCGATACGGCAACCACAACCTGATTACCTTCACTGACACTTTTAGCAACCTGTGTTGCAACATGTTGGATACGTTCGACATTTCCGACCGAAGTACCGCCAAATTTTTGAACAATTAATGCCATTTTTTCTATATCTTTATATTAATTTTGACCCTGAGGTCAATCAACGCAATTATTTTGATTCAGCCCACACTTGAACAGACGCTAAAGCCTCTGCCAACTTACTTGGATCTTTACCACCGGCTTGAGCCATATCAGGACGACCGCCACCTTTACCACCAACTTGTTGTGCAACATGGTTAACCAACTCACCCGCTTTGAATGTACCGGTCACTTCTTTAGAAACACCGGCAACCAAGGTCACTTTGTCTCCATCAACCGCTGCTAGAACAATCGCCGCAGGGGCTAATTTATCTTTCAGTTTGTCTAACGTTTCACGTAGAGTATTGACATCCGCGCCTTCAAGCTGAGCGGCAAGAATACTCACATCACCCACTTTAACAGCCTGATTTGCAAGATCATCACCCTGAGAAGAAGCCATTTTTGACTGTAACTGTTTAAACTGTTTTTCAAGTTCTTTATGGTCAGCTACCAGTTGTGCAACCTTGGTTTCCACTTGGTTTTTATCCGCTTTAACGGTTGCCGCAACATTTAACAACGTCTTATCATCTTCGTAAATGGCTGCCCAAGCACCTTCACCTGTCACCGCTTCAATACGGCGAACGCCAGAGGCAATACCGGTTTCAGAAAGTAACCTAAATGGGCCGATTTGCCCGGTAGAACAAACATGGGTACCACCGCAAAGTTCAACCGAGAAATCTCCCATATCAACCACACGAACCACATCACCATACTTCTCACCAAACAGAGCCATCGCGCCCTTTTCTTTAGCCGATTCAATATCCATTTCATTGGTGCCGACAGGGTTGTTAAGCATAATGTTCTGGTTCACCAACTTTTCAATTTCAAGTAGCTGTTCTGGTTTGATTGGTTCAAAATGAGAGAAGTCGAAACGTAATCTATCTGGCGTAACCAAAGAACCTTTTTGCTGAACATGTGTGCCTAAAACAGTTCTTAAGGCCGCATGTAGCAAATGCGTTGCCGAGTGGTTACGTTCAGAAGAACGACGGCCATTCACATCGATACGAGCGGTTAAAACTTGACCAACTGAAAGTGTGCCCGCAGTCGCCACGCCCATATGCAAGAAAGTCTTACCTTGCTTCTGACAGTTGTTGACATGAAAGCTATGCATCCCTTCGGTTAAACTTCCGGTATCACCAACTTGCCCACCTGACTCTGCATAGAACGGTGTTCTACCTAAAATGACCACCGCTTCTGTACCTTCCGCAATAGAATCAACCGAAGTGCCATCAACAAAGATCGCCATCACTTTCGCTTCCGCTTCATCACGGTCATAACCCACAAACTGAGTTTCACCGGAATAGTCGATCTTGCCTGTCGTCTGGGCCGCAAAATTACTGGCAGAACGTGCACGTTCACGCTGAGCTTCCATAGATTTTTCAAAGCCAGCTTCATCAACGGTTAAGTTTCTTTCACGCGCAACATCAGCGGTCAAATCTAATGGGAAACCGTAAGTATCATAAAGCTTAAACGCAATCTCACCGGCGATGACCGAACCATCCATGCCGGCAATATACTCTTCCAACAGTTTCATACCGTTTTCAAGTGTCTCCGCAAAACGCTCTTCTTC
Source organism: Thiomicrorhabdus immobilis (assembly GCF_021654855.1). NCBI lineage: Bacteria > Pseudomonadati > Pseudomonadota > Gammaproteobacteria > Thiotrichales > Piscirickettsiaceae > Thiomicrorhabdus > Thiomicrorhabdus immobilis. The sequence continues at coordinate 814,089 of NZ_AP024202.1, read as the reverse complement.
AAGTTTTAAAGCACGTTCAACATTGGCTTGTTCTTTAGCCAATTCAGGATAAGCTTCACCCATCTGTTCGACCAATACCGGAACCAGCTTGTAGAAGAACACATCATTCATACCTAGCTTATAACCATGACGAATCGCACGACGGATAATACGGCGAAGCACATAACCACGACCTTCGTTAGAGGGTAAAACACCATCTACGATAGTGAATGCACAAGAACGGATATGGTCGGCGATAACACGCAACGAACTGTTGGTTAAATCGGTTTGATGGGTCAACTCTGCGGCTTTTTTAACGATTGCCTGGAACAGGTCAATATCGTAGTTGTTATGCACATTTTGCATAACCGCGGCAAGACGTTCCAAACCCATACCGGTATCAACCGATGGTTTTGGTAGCGGAGTCAAGGTGCCGTCCGCAGCACGGTCGAACTGCATGAACACCAGGTTCCAAATCTCGATATAACGGTCACCGTCTTCATCAGGAGAACCTGGAGGCCCACCAGCAACATCAGCGCCGTGATCATAGAAGATTTCCGTACATGGTCCACAAGGGCCTGTATCCCCCATTTGCCAGAAGTTATCTTTAGCCCCACAACGCGAGAAACGCTCTGGGCTGATGCCCATTTCGTTTAACCAAATCCCTGCCGTCTCTTCATCTTCTTCAAAAACGGTCACCCATAACTTCTCTTCAGGCAGACCCAGTTCATTGGTTAAGAAATCCCAGGCAAACTTGATGGCTTCATGTTTGAAATAATCACCAAAACTGAAGTTACCCAACATTTCAAAGAATGTATGATGGCGAGCAGTGTAGCCGACGTTTTCCAAGTCATTGTGTTTACCACCTGCACGGATACAACGCTGCACACTGGTAGCGCGTGTATATTCACGCTGCTCTTGACCTAAAAAAGTCTCTTTAAACTGAACCATTCCCGCATTGGTGAATAACAATGTAGGATCATTACCCGGCACAACAGGACTGGAATGGACTGCTGTATGGTTTTGCTTAACGAAATAATCTAGAAAAGCTTTTCTGAGTTCGGCACTCGTCATAGTGAAAATAACCTTAAAGTTTATAAATTCTGTAAATCTGTTTACTGTCTGTCTTGTTGCCAACCCGTCAATCTGATAATTGGCTGAAAATACGTTTTGGAAAACCGAACGAAATCGTTTTAAACAACCATTATCGAAATGCTTTCCAAATTGTACTTGGGGCAAAGCCACGGCTTTGTAAAAAACGCATTCGCCGTGCTTGCTCTTTTTGCTCCGCTGGTTTTTTAGCGTCGCCATATTTTTTTTCTAAAACCCTCTGCGCCAATTCCGCCCAATCTGATTCATCCCAATCTAAAGCGGCTGAAATCAAGGCGGAATCATCACAAGTCTGCTGCAACTTTTGTCGAATCTTTTGCGGACCATGTCCTTTATCGACATAATTGCGAACCGCTTGTTCAATGTAGCGTTCATCACTCTGCCAATTATTCATTCGGCAAAGTTCAATCACCTCACTCACCAACCGTTTGACCAGGCCTGGTTGTTCCGCATATTGCGCCAACAACTCAGGCGTTTCTGGAAACTTGGTCAATAGCTTTTGCCTTAACTCTTTTGCACCATGCTCTCGCATCGCTAAAAGCGCCACCGCTTTGGCTTCGATTTTTTGGCTTAACTCCGCTACGTCAGCGACTGTTATGCCATCAATTCTGCCCGCTTCAAAAAGCCCGTTTGTTTGAGGTGTTTTTTGGCCCGAAGTTAACTCAGCAGGCGAATCTAATCCTAAATCCGCCCCCGACTTCAATCCCAACTCTGCTAAAAACTCTTCCGCGCTTTTCAAAACGTATTCAAAGATGGCTTAAAGAAGTTTATTCAACAAACTCTTCGACATCTGCAGCTACTTTTTTGGCTGGCATAACCGCGACTTTAATCTTGTCCATCAACTCTTCAGCAATCGCAGGATTATCAATCAAATACTGGCGGACATTATCCTTACCTTGGCCAATCTTAGCGCCGTTATAGGCATACCAAGAGCCCGACTTTTCAATCAGTTTCTCTTTAACGCCTAGATCGATAATCTCACCTTCACGAGAAATCCCTTGGCCGTAAAGGATGTCAAATTCAACCTGTTTGAATGGCGGCGATACTTTGTTTTTAACCACTTTAACGCGAGTTTCGTTACCTAAGATCTCATCACCTTTCTTAATCGCGCCAATACGACGAATGTCCAAACGTACAGAAGCATAGAACTTAAGCGCATTACCACCCGTTGTGGTTTCCGGATTACCGAACATCACACCAATTTTCATACGAATCTGGTTGATGAAAATCACCAAGGTATTGGTACGCTTGATGTTTGCGGTTAACTTACGTAACGCTTGAGACATTAAACGCGCTTGAAGACCCATATGAGAATCCCCCATATCGCCTTCAATCTCTGCTTTTGGCGTTAAGGCGGCAACCGAGTCAATCACCACCACATCCACTGCGCCTGAACGCACTAGAGAATCGGTAATCTCCAACGCTTGCTCACCGGTATCTGGCTGAGAAACTAAAAGGTTATCCACATCCACCCCTAGTTTTTCGGCATAGATAGGGTCCAAAGCGTGCTCAGCATCGATAAAAGCCGCAGTGCCACCCGCCTTTTGCATCTCAGCAATGGCATGTAGCGTTAATGTCGTTTTACCTGATGATTCAGGACCGTAGATTTCAACAATACGGCCTTTAGGTAGCCCGCCTATGCCTAAAGCCATATCCAAACCAAGAGAACCAGTAGAAACCGCTTCGATATCGCGTGGCACAGTACTGTCACCCATACGCATAATTGAACCTTTACCAAATTGCTTTTCAATCTGGCCTAAAGCGGCATCTAATGCTTTTTTCTTGTTCTCATCCATCTACTGGTATCCTTTTGGTTGCATGTTTAGACATAAAATCTATTCAATATTGATATCATTCAATATCTATCTTCAGTATCCATCTTTAAGTCTTTTTTCGCTTTTTATCGTTACCTAAAAAAGCTAAAGTTAGAAACACAATCTCACACCATTTCTAAACTTTTTTTTCAAGCTTTTGAAAAGTTTTATCTTTTCATTATCACAAACACTTAACTTTCGCGCTTCCAATAAAAAACCCTTGCTCGCCAACTCGCCTTTTCATCATCAAGAATCCTTGTTAACAACGGCAAAATATTTGGCTAAAACAAAGGTTTAGCAAATTCTTTCTAACTGTAAAACCCTATATCGCATGAATCTCTCGCGGGTTTTAAACACCAACATCTATCCAGGAGCGAATCAATAACTGTCCTAGTGAAATGTTAGCCATAAATTATCCCATAAATTAAATACAAATCCTAGTCACTAAATAGCGATGCACATCGATTAATTGCTGAATTTATAAAAGAAATTATCAAACTGGCAAATGAATCAAGCGATCAACTTCATGATTCCCATCAGAGCCGCTTCAGTGGTTTTCTCTCGAATGGCTTGTCGGTCGCCATCAAATAAAAACCGTTGTGAAATCACTTCTTGCTTTCCTTGTACCGCCCAAGCCAACCAAACCGTTCCGACAGGTTTATCGGGTGAGCCACCGGTTGGCCCAGCAATCCCGCTACACGCCACGCTCACCTTGGCATGGGACTGCTGCAACGCTCCCAACGCCATCTCCTCAACACACTCTTGGCTAACCGCACCTTTTTTCTGGATGGTAATCTCTTTTACGCCGAGCATCTCACGTTTAGATTCATAGCTATAAGTGATATAGGCACGGTCAAACCAGGCGGTGCTTCCACCAATTGAAGTCAACGCTTCTGCAATCATTCCGCCAGTGCAAGATTCGGCCGTAACCACCATGGAATCGTAATCCACCAACGCTTTACCAACCTGGGAAACCAAACTTTCAAACTTCATTTCAATCCATCCTTTGCCACTGCCACAAGAGCCTTAAACACGAAAAACTTATCCTTAATTCAACATCCTTTTCCAATAATGCCCTTGCATACATTATTAATAAGCCATAGCATACTCTTTTTTAGTTTCTATTCAAATTCTAATAACCACAGTTAAAGCGCCCATAGATCTCACCATGACAAAAACCAGCCATACCCCAATGATGCAACAGTTCTTAGCCATAAAAGCCGAGCACCCGAACCATCTTCTGTTTTACCGAATGGGAGACTTTTATGAGCTGTTTTTTGATGACGCTAAGAAAGCCTCTGATTTATTGGAAATCACCCTTACCGCTCGAGGCAAGTCAGGCGGTGAACCTATTCCTATGGCCGGCATTCCGCATCACTCGGCAGAAGGCTATTTAGCCAAACTGGTTAAACTCGGTGAATCGGTTGCCATTTGTGAACAAGTGGGTGACCCGGCTACCAGCAAAGGGCCGGTTGAGCGTAAAGTGGTGCGAGTCATCACCCCGGGCACTTTAGTTGAAGAAGCCCTGTTAGAAGACAGGCATGAAAACCTATTGGTGGCGATTACCCAGCAAGACAGCCAATACGGTTTAGCGTATCTAGAAGTTTCCAGCGGTCGTTTTGAAACCACCCAATTGAGCTCCCTTAACCAATTACTGGCGGAAGTGGAGCGTTTGAAACCTTCTGAACTGTTAGTGCCTGATGATGATTTATTTAGAGAGCAATTGCCAGAAGCCATTTTAAAACGACCAGGCCTGGTGAGATATCCAAGCTGGCATTTTGATGTTTCCAGTTGCCGTAAACGTTTAATCGCCCATTTTCAAACCCAAGATTTAGTGGCTTATGGTTGCGACACCCAAACGGCTTCTATCAGCGCTTCTGGCGTGATTTTGCATTATGCACAAAGCATGTTGCAAAGTGACCTGACTTATATTTCCAGCCTTCATACTTATCAAACCACCGACACCTTGGTGCTGGATGCGATCAGTCGGCGCAACCTAGAAATTGACACCAACCTGTCCGGAGGCACCAGCAACACCTTGGCCGCGATTCTGGATCACACTGCCACCGCGATGGGTAGCCGATTACTCAAACGCTGGCTTAACCAGCCATTACGTAACCGCGTGATCATCAACCAACGCCTAGATGCGATTGAAACCATCTTAGCCAATCACCAAGACGACGAATTGCGCACCACTTTGAAACAAGTCGGCGATATGGAACGTATTCTTAGCCGTGTGGCCTTAGGTTCGGCTCGACCACGTGATTGTTTACACCTGGGCAGAACCTTAAACGCCCTGCCCGATTTTCAACAGCAACTCGCCAACTTGAACAGTGCCGAAAAGCTGACTGAACTCGCCTCAAGGATGAGTACCTTTCCAGAATTGGCGGAACTATTGGAGTGCGCGATTATTGATAACCCGCCCATTCTGATTCGTGACGGCGGTGTAATCGCCCCAGGTTACGATGCCGAACTGGATGAGTTGCGGAATTTAAAAAATGAAGCCGGTGATTATCTATTAGCCTTGGAGCAACGTGAAAAAGAACGCACCGGCATCTCCACCTTAAAAGTCGGTTATAACCGTGTGCATGGTTACTACATTGAAATCAGCAAACTGCAAAGTGAAAACGTGCCCGCCGACTATATCCGCCGCCAAACCTTGAAAGGCCAGGAACGCTATATCATTCCAGAACTTAAAACCTTTGAAGATAAGATTTTAAGCGCGGGCGAAAAAGCGCTCTCACGTGAAAAATGGCTCTACCAGGCCTTATTGGAAAAACTCAACGAACATTTGGCGGAACTGCAAAACTGTGCCAGCGCACTTTCTGAATTGGATGTATTGGTCAACCTAGCCCAACAAGCGGTACGCTTGAATTTGACACGTCCGGTTTTAACCGATTCACCAGGCCTGATGATTGAACAGGGGCGCCATTTAACGGTTGAAGCGGTTTCCAACGAGCCGTTTATTCCCAACGACGCCTTGTTTAACGAAACGCGTAAACTGCACATTATCACCGGGCCAAACATGGGGGGTAAGTCCACCTATATGCGCCAAACGGCTTTGATTACCTTAATGGCGTTTATGGGCAGCTACGTACCTGCAGACAAAGCAGAACTTGGCCCCATCGACCGAATCTTCACTCGCATAGGGGCGTCTGACGATTTGACCTCGGGGCGATCGACCTTTATGGTGGAGATGACGGAAACCGCTAACATCTTGCACCACGCCACTGAAAACTCGTTGATTTTGATGGATGAAGTGGGTCGAGGAACCTCTACGTTTGACGGTTTGGCTTTAGCCTGGGCCATTGCGGAACACATTGCGCAAAATGTGAAAGGTTACTGCCTGTTTGCCACCCACTACTTTGAGCTCACCACTTTGAATGAACGCTTTGACAACACAATCAACGTACATTTAGACGCCATAGAGCATCAAGACAGCATTGTATTTCTACACCAAGTACAAGACGGGCCGGCATCACAAAGCTATGGTTTACAAGTAGCGGCATTGGCAGGTGTACCGCAAAATGTGATTCAATTGGCTAAACAGCATTTAAGCCAGCTGGAGAATCAAGCGGTTACTCAAAAAAACGCTACACCGCCTGCAACTTCCGCTACAAAAACGAGTCCAGTTGCAGAACCCATTCAACAGTTTGATATGTTTAGCGTACAACCTAATCCTGCTTTAGAAAAAGTACAGCAACTCTTGGAAGAGATTGATCCGAATGAGCTGACGCCAAGAAAAGCGCTGGATGCGTTATACGAACTTAAAGCCACATTAAAAAACAGTTAATCAAAGTTAACAGACTGTTCAAACAACAAGCATTAAACCAAAAGAATCAATTAAGGAAATAGTTCATGTCTGAAGCCATGATTGTCGATATCACCGCTAACAACATTCAAGAGATGGTGATTAGAAACTCCAAACGTTTTCCGGTGCTCCTAAACTGCTGGTCGCCGCTGAACGAGCAAAGTAAGCTCGCCAATACCATCTTGGAAAAGTTAGCGAATGAGATGGCCGGCAAGTTCATTTTCGCCAAACTCAATGTGGACAAAGAGAAAGACATCGCGCAAAAGTTTGGTTTACCTGGCGTACCGCTTTATAAACTGATTATTGATGGCGATATCGTTACCGAATACGAAGGCTTATTAAGTGAAGAAGCCTATCGATCGATGTTAAATGCCAATATCAAAGAAGAACCTTCTGAGGTTTTACGCAAACAAGCTGGCGAAGCTTTTGCGCAAGGCCAATATGACCAAGCTATTCAACTGCTTGGCGAAGCCGCCAAAGTGAACGCCAACAACTTCAAGATCCACCTGGATTTAGTGCAAATGTATTTACACACCGGGCACTTGGACAAGGCCAAAGACCTGTTCTATAAACTACCGGAAGAGGCACAGAAAGACCCCAAAGGTAAAGAACTTGATGGGATTCTATTCTTTTCTGAAGCGCTGGAGCAAGCACCTGAGATTGAAGTTATTCAAGCGACCTTGGCAGAAAATCAAAATGACGTTGATGCACTCTACGCTTTAGCGGGTTACTTAATGCTCAACGGCCATGCCGAAAAAGCACTACAAACCCTGTTCAAACTTTTCACAATCGATCGAACTTATCAGGAAGGTTTGCCGCAAAAAACCATTTTAAAAGCCTTTGAAATGCTTACTGCAAAAGCCCCTGAATTGGTTACAATGTATCGAAGAAAATTCCAAAGCTTACTTTATTAAAAATACAAAATATAAATTAGAGGGTATATAAATGTTGAAAAATAGTGAACAAAATTATGGCCTGGTTTCTCGTGCCAACCATTGGCTTTCGGCCGCATTGTTTATTGGCCTTATTGGTTTGGGTATCTATATGCATGAAATGGAAAAAGGCCCAGAAAGACTTGAGATGTATCAACTGCATAAATCATTGGGAATCGGTCTTTTCATGTTGATGATGGTACGTTTATTATGGCTGAAAATCAGCCCGAACCCTGAACAAATCTCTAACAGCAAGTTTGAACATATTCTAGGCCATGCGGTAAAAGGTATTTTATATCTTGCGATGATCATGATGCCGATTTCAGGCTGGATCATGTCAACCACGGGTGGTCATGACGTCTCTTTCTTTAACCTATTCACGCTACCGGTGTTGATTGGTGAAAATGAGATGATTCATGAAATTGCCGAAGAAATCCACGGCACTGCGGGTTACCTATTGATTGCCATCGTTGCACTTCATATTGCCGGAGCTTTGAAACACCACTTGGTCTATAAAGACGCCACCTTGTTACGCATGTTAGGTAAAAACAAAAAAGAAATCTAAAGGCCTATGAGTTATTTTCCAATTGATCAAACCACCCTACAAGATATTGTAGGGTTTGGAGTGGCGGGCAACTTTGCCGGCCACCTAGAACAAGCCGGAGAAACCCCGGATTTTGTCAATGTAAAAACCGCAACCACCAATGCGCCTAAAGGCATCTTTCCTTATTACGTTAAAAGTTCAGACAAACAGCTAGGTGTTTACCCGCTCTCTTCAACAGAAATTCGCTACCCAGAAAACCTAGCCGACAATGCGCACCTGCAAGCCGAACCTGAGGTATGTGTGTTATTTAATGTTGAATACGATGATGGAAAAGTGATTGAACTTAAACCACAAGCGTTTGCGGCATTCAATGATTGCTCCATTCGCAAACCAGGCGCCAAAAAAATCAGCGAAAAGAAAAACTGGGGGAAAGCAACCAAAGGGGTTGCCGAGCAGTTTATTGAAATGAACAGCTTTAAACCAGATTGTGAATTAGACACGTTTAGAATCGCCTCTTTTTTAATTCGCGATGGACAAATCCACGCTTATGGTAAAGACAGTTCGGTGTTGACCTATTCCTATTTTCATCAACAACTCAACGACTGGATGATTGAAAAACTCAATCAGCAACAAGATTTCGGGCCATTGGAAAACCTCCACCAGATCTTGCAACAGGCGCAATACCCTGCTCAAATCATGGTGAGTTTGGGTGCCACCACCTATACCGAATTTGGTGAAAGCGTATTTCTTCAACCTGGTGACCAGGTGGCTATCTATGTTTACGATGCTTCGTTAAACAGCGCAGATGAAGTTTATGCCCATTTAACCGGTGAACTGGCTGAATTAAAAAACAGCTCTATCCTGCAACAAAAAATCGTTTAGAGAGAGACCTTATGTCTAACCCAACCAACAATGAACAGATTTTGAATGACGTTAACCAGTGGTTAGACAAGGTCGTTATTGGCTTAAATCTCTGCCCTTTTGCCTCCCAACCTTATAAAAACCAACAAATCCGTTTTGCGATATCACACTGCAATACCGATGCGTGTTTACTGGAAGATTTACAAAATGAGTTGAATTTATTGGCCGAAACCAAAGCAGAAAGCATTGAGACCACCCTGTTGATAGTGCCGAATATGCTAGAAGACTTTTACGACTACAATGACTTTTTAGAATATGTAGACGCCTTGATTGAAGACAACGAATGGGAAGGAGTTTTCCAGGTGGCGACCTTTCATCCAGACTATCAGTTTGGGGGTACCGAGCCCGAAGATGACGAGAACCTAACCAACCGTGCACCCTACCCTATTTTGCATTTATTGCGTGAAGCCAGCCTGGAAAAAGCCATTGCCCATTATCCAAATCCAGAATCGATTCCTGAACAGAATATTGAAACGGTGTGTGGGTTAAGCCAAGAACAAAAAATAGCTTTGTTTCCGCATATCTTCAAAAAGTAACCAGGCCTGGTTAAAGCATGAGTTAAAGCATGAGTTAAAGCATGAGTTAAAGCATGAGTTAAGGCTAGAAATCATTTAAATCTTGCACAAATCCCCAAACACCTGGCTTATCATGCAAGCTACCGTTACCTTTTCTGAAAGGTCATTATGGAATTTATTGATTTAGCCAACGAACAAAGCACCGCGATTACCGATGCGCTTTTGGCGCTGATTGCTTTAGCCAGTTTAGTTTATCTTCGCCAAAATTTAACTACGCAAAAATGGAAACTCCAGATCTGGGTTGGACTATTTGGTGTCCTAACTTTTGCCTCTAGCCTTGGTGCAGTGGTTCATGGTTTTAAAATCCCTTTTGAATTGCAAACCAATTTATGGCATCTTCTCAATTTTTCTCTAGCCTTACTGGTCAGCCTATTTGCGATTGCCAGCACCAACGATATTTTTAGCGAAAAAACCTCTAGAAGAGTCTTACCCTTTGTTCTATTCATCGCTCTAATTTTCTTTGTAAGCACCTTATTTTGGCCTGATAGTTTTAATATTTTCATCATTTATCAGCTCACAATCATGCTATATTCTTTATCGGGTTACTTTTGGTTGGCTTATACAGACAAACTAAAAGGTTCCGTTTATATGACACTGGGAATCTTAATCACAATTACAGCTTCTTTTATTCAAACCACTGAACTTTCTGTAACCCTTATCTGGCTATTTGACCACAACGGAATTTATCATCTAATACAGATTTTAGGTGTCATTTCATTAGTGATAGGCATAAAAAGAGGTTTAGGTTGAGCGCCAAATCTGCAACCGTTCAATGAACCTGTTTAACCAACCCAATCAGCGTCAACAGCTCATTTATGCTAAGATGCTCGTTTTTCATTCAACAGGACTTTGAACATGTCTAACAACTTTACTACCACACCAGAAATTGTAAGTTACGGTATCGGTCGCCAGATGGGTGAGCAGTTGGCTTCAGATCCATTTGAAGGCGTCAGCCCTCAAGCGGTTGCTGCGGGTGTATTGGATGCTTTGGAAGGGACTGAAAGCCCGATTAGCCAAGAAGCGTTTGCTCAAGCATTCCAAGAAATTAACGATATCATGCAAGCCAAACATGCTGAACAAGCTAAAGTTGCCGGTGCGCAAGGTGAAGCCTTTTTAGCTGGAAACGCCCAAAAAGAAGGCGTTTTTGTCACCGCTTCAGGTCTACAGTATGAAATATTAACCGAAGGTACGGGTGAAAAACCTGGCCCGGAATCTGTGGTATCCACACACTATCACGGAACATTGATTGACGGTACGGTTTTTGATAGCTCGGTTGAACGTGGTCAGCCAGCTCAATTCCCGGTTAACCGTGTGATTGCAGGTTGGACTGAAGCGTTGCAGTTAATGCCTACCGGTTCAAAATGGCGTTTATATATTCCTCAAGAATTGGCCTATGGCGCTCAAGGTTCTGGTGGAAAAATAGCACCTTATTCAGCATTGATTTTTGATGTTGAACTACTTGAGATCATGGCTTAACCCATCTAAGTCGAATGACTTAACCTCATTGAGCTGAGTTACCTCTAATTCAGCTCAAAACAGACACCGTCTAATTTCCCTCGCCTTTTTGCCCTTGGTTTTTACTCCTTAATTATCTCAATCTTAAAATTTTGCAAATCGACTTATCAGGCCTGGTAAGATGAATAAATTATTTTTAATAGGTTAAAAATCATGCGTTCTATTCAAGGCTCTCTTTTACACCTTATGTTGGCTGCTAAAAAATTACTACCAGGCCTGGTGATTGCATTTTTTGTATTGTTTTCAAACTCGGCTTATAGCGATACCAGCGTATTACCAATTGCAAAAAACCTACAAGAATTAGGCAAACAAGCCACAGAACAGAATTTGCCGATTGCGATTCTGTTCTCGGCCAAAGGCTTGAAATCAACAGAAAACCTAAAAGACGAAGCCATTCTACCCACACTCTATTCAGGACAGCTTGATGGTTATGTGTTGATGACGGAAATCAATGTGAATGTGGACGAAACCACCGTGGACTTTTATGGTGAAACACTTGCCAATGAAGAGTTTAAAGCCCTTTATAATTTAAGCAGTTTACCGGTAGTGATTTTTGTGGATGGTGAGGGAGAAGTGATTACTAATCAACTGCTTTCCGGTGCTTATGATTTTTATCCGTTTTATTTAAAACAGTCTATTAATCAATCGCTTAAAGCGTTAAACAACCCAAAACAAATTCCGCAATAAATCCGACAAAAAAGCCACCAGGCCTGGTGGCTTATTATAAAACGTACATATCCTCCAAAAATGGAAATTGTTCTCTCACCTCGTCCACTTGTTGCAGTTCAATTTCGCCAGTTAACCATGTCTGCTCTGCATCAGCATAAGCCAACACCTCCCCTAAGGGAGAAATCACGCAAGACCCGCCAGCATAAATCAAACCATTACCATCTTGACCGATGCGGTTTACGCCAATCACAAAACACTGGTTTTCAATCGCACGGGCTTTAAGCAAACTCTCCCAGTGATTCTGTCTACTTTCAGGCCAATTAGCCAAAACAATCATCCCTTTAACCTGTTTGGCAATCTTACGAAACAGCTCAGGAAAACGGAGGTCATAGCAAATAAACAAACCGAATGGTTGGCCGTTTATCTCCACTATTTTCGATTTATGACCCGCTTGATACACCTGCTGCTCATTGGCATAACTAAAAAGAGTCTGTTTAGTATAAGAGGCAGTTTGCTCACCACTTTTATCAAACACCAAAGCGTTATTGAAAAAACTTAATTGCTGTCCTGTGCAATCTGCACGCACCCTTCGTTGCGCCACCCCCGCTACAATCGTAACAGAATACTCCATCGCCAAATCAGCCAAACACTGACTCACTAGCCCGTCGATGGATTCGGCAAACAACTGCGGTTGCATAGCAAACCCTGCATGGAATATCTCTGGTAAAAGCAAGACATCCATTGTTGACCAATCCTGTTTCACCAAGCTATTTTTAAGGTGCTGCAGGTTGACCGGCGTATTCTGCCAAACAGCATCAAACTGAATGATTCCTAATTTAAGCCCCATATATTCTTATCAATCCTGTAATTAAGCGAAATTTACCACCTTTTATTTTTAATTATTTTAAATCAACTTTTTCAACGATTATTTTTAATTTCACCCACTAGGGTGATATATACCCAATCACTATACAAATATAGTATCTACTGAGGATTTGTACTTATTACCAATAAAGAGGATAGGCTTTATGAAAAAATTATTAAAAAACCCGGTTGCCATAGCTGTTGCCATGGCAATTGGTGGAACTTTAGGAGGCTGTTTTGATAGTTCATCTAGTGATTCATCTGATTCAGCATCTGTTGGGACGTTTGTGGATGGGGCGGTTGATGGCTTAACCTATAAAGGTCGATACAACGGTAAAACAGAAAATGGTGGTCATTACAATTTTGCACCTGGTAGCATGGTAACGTTCTATCTTGGTGACAAGATTCGGCTAGGCCAATTACTTGGTTCGGTAGAAGACGTGACGCCAAAAGATTTCTTTGGACCTGATGCCACTCTAGACCAACGAGTGTTGAATATTTTGGTTTTATTACAGTCTTTGGATAGTGATGGTGTAGCTTCAAATGGCATTACCATTACAGAAGAATCCATTGCCGCTTTAGAAAAAGCGTTGGATGATGAAGGCATCAACTTGGATGAAATCGATTTTTCAGCGATGACGCCTGCTGAAGCAGAAACTTTTGCTACTCAATTAGCCACTATATTACAAACCGTAGTTGACGAAACAGAATCAACAGATGATCACGTTGTAACGGAACAGGAAGCTGAATACCATTTCGATTCCGCAATCAGTGGTGATATTACTGTACACAAGAACATCTCTAGAACCCCTGCGATGGGAAGTGGCGGTCACAGCATTGCCAGCATGATGCTACATACTGCACAAACTTCTGCCGCAGGCATTGTAGATGATACTGCACCCGCAGTAAGACCCTTATTAGTAAGCTATACAGACACCATGACAGGTGACTTTTTAATGGGAACAGGTAGTTCTGAACTTCCAGATATTGAACACTTTGCCGATACCTTTGTGGCCTTATCACTTGATAAGGGAGCTACCTGGAAACCAGTTAATATTTCAAACACGGCAGAAAACTCATCTATTGAAGTCGACTACTATGGTAACGGTGAAAAACTGCCTTACTATGGTCACTCTTTTAAACCTGCAATGAAAACCGAAGGTAACAAAGTCTTGGTGGCTTGGAATGATAAGTTTTGCCCAAGCGGTAACCCATCCAATCTTGAACAGGTTATTGTAGATGGTAAAACCACTTATCCAGACGACTTATATTTAGTCAATGGCCCTCAAGGTACAATCAACTATGAAGGGATTGAAGAATATGCCGGAGAAACCGTTGAAGCTCACGAAGTACCTTTTAGTTGTATTTGGGTGGCTCGTGGTGTGTTAAATGAAGAAGAACACGATATTGACTGGTTTGCTCCTGAACAATTAACCTCTGGTCGTCGTGATTCAAACAAAGTGACGATTGCATCAGATACAACAGGTTTTGTACTTTCATGGCAAGAAGACCCAGATGGTTTACGACCTGGTAGTGGTTCTGGTCCAGGTGAAGGATGGAGTGGAGCAACCACAAATCATAAAACCGACATTTGGTATAGCTACATCGAAATGGAAAAATTTGATATTGCTGACCCAAATGCAGAAATAGGTGGCACTCCTGATACCGATAATGAAACCTTAAAACCAAAAGCACTGTATAGCTTTGCAACGCCAGTGCCAATCAGTGATAACGCAGTCTGTTTACAAGAGAACGTAGACAATGGCACAGGTGCTCAATATTGTGCAAAACTTTGTGCAGACAATGGTACCTTTACAGCTGCCCCTGGTGAAGATGACCGCGATAACGGTAAATGTTTTAGCAACTACGATGATCCAATCAGAGCAATTTACAACGATACGCCTGACATTGTAGAAAAACAGCTGTTAAATGGTGATACAGGAGCTTCACGACCAATTATTGGCCTATTTGGCAATAAAGTTATCTTAGGTTATGAAGAAACAAAAGGTGAAGCGACCAGCTTACCAGGGGTTCCAAATAGTGAAACCTTAGATACCATTCCGGTTCAAGACCAAGGTAAAATCGCTTATGTACACTCTTTTGACATGACAACTCCAACTCCAATTGCTGCGGGAACAATTGTTAATGAGCTTAGACCCAATGAAGAAGATGGCACACCTGTGCTTGAAAACGTCCGTCGTCTAACATTGATTACTCAAGTTGATTCTAAAGATGTTCTAGGAACGGATGGTCTAGGAACTGATGCGATAGCTCCGGATGCGCATTTATGGGGAATTCTATATAAATCTGGAATTGAAACCCAAGGTGCCTCTTCTGACATGTATTTACGTTTAGCCAAAGGTGGTTACGATGTATCTAACTTAAATACCAAAGAAGATATGGCAGCCATTATGGGTACTGAAACATGGCCTTCTAATAGCTGGAACTTAAGCTCGCACGTTGCGGTTGATGATGAAGGAACCGTGGGTTCTTGGAGTGAAGCTAACTTAGATGATGCAACTTGGGAAAACAACTGGGAGAACACCTTCTCTCCACGTGGTTACTTAAGTGGCAACACTATCTTTATTGGTTATGAATATACCCCATCATGGCGTTTAACAGGGGTTGGGCACTTGTCTAACAACTTTACAGTAACTCGTTCTGATAATAATGGTACAAACTGGACAACTCCATTTAATGTATCAAACATTACCAATAACATCATTTCAACCTTGGATCCAAGATTGATTCCAACCTCTGAAGCGATTCCTGGGTTAGAAACTAGAGATCCAAATACCGTGTTTATAACCTACGGAACAGTCGAAATGGGAACGGGGATTGAGGAAGATTTATTCCTAACTCGCTCAACCGATGGTGGTGACACCTGGGAAAAAGTACCATCAAATCCTGATGCAGCAGTACCTGTTGATGACATGAATGAAGCGATTGCCCAATCAGTTGCTGAAGAGAAAGAGGTACAGAATATTGCTTCTCCTGATGGTAAAACACTTTACTCAATCTGGTTACAAGAACTAGACCCAGAAGAAGCACCTGATAGTGCGGCAGACTATCTATTAGGTAGCGACATTTGGGCTCAGCGTAAAGACTACACTGAAGAAGTTCCTGAATAATAGCGAGTCAGTAACTTAAGCCTTAGTTATTAAGATTCATCTAATATTAAGGCTTAATTCTTAAAACCAGGCCATTACATTAATATGTAATGGCCTTTTTTATTATTTAAATTCTTGTTAAACCTTTAATAAATCCCCCTCTCAATGTTTCCACCAACACTAAAAATCTTTTTTCGTATCCATAAAACCCATTACTTTCATAAAGTTAACTAAAAAAATGGCTATTTACTGTAAAAATAATGCATATTATATTTGACATGTAATATTTTTACATTTAATATGCAAATCAAGATATGTAACTTTTTAACATTTAGTGAAAATCCTTAAACTAGTTAAACGTATAAAAGCCTTATCTTATTAAGCGTGATGCAAAACTCAGTAAGTATAAAGAATGAGTGAATCACATTTCTCCAACTATTAAGAAACTTAGTAAATTTTTAAAAAAGCTATTAACAGGAAAAGAACATGAAAAAGATTATTTTTGCAGCACTACTAACTTTTGGAATCAGTACAGCCGCTTCAGCACACCACATGGCCGCTAACCCAGATGCAGGTGAGTTTATCCCTGATACATCACCACATTTAGATATGGTTTTTTAACCTGAATAACAAAAGATATATAGACTTAATAAAAAATAGGATAGAACAATGAAAAAAGTATTTTTAGCCGCTTTATTAACCTTTGGATTAGTAACCACCGCTTCGGCTCATCATAATTCACCAAGCGATAACGCCGGTGGAAACATCAATGACAACTCAGGACATTTAGAACTAGTGTTCTAAATTGAGCCGCTTTTAAAATTTGAATTATCAAAAAGCAATATAAAGGAAATAACATGAAAAAAGTACTATTAGCAGCGATTTTGACTTTTGGAATTTCATCAGTAGCATCCGCTCACCACATGGCTGAATATGAAGATGCTGGCATCTATATTCCAGATTGGTCACCGCATTTAGATATGGTTTTTTAATCTCGTTTAAAAGCCTATCACCCTTTGTTTCTTAGCCGCTTAAATGCCTCTTTATCTCTCCTCCTAGCCTAGCGGCTAAGAACAATAAAAGCCCGTAAACACTTTAAGTGTTTACGGGCTTCTTCATTTTTCATGTCATAAAACCAACTTAATCAGATAACCGTTTTAATCTAACCAGGCCTGGTTAAATCCATATATGCTAAAAACCGCACTCTATGTTTAAATAAGAATCGAAACTTACATTTCTGTTTTTGTTGTGAGGAATTATGGCTGAGATATTAATAACCATCGGATTATTGATTAGCGTATTGATGAGCGAAAGTTTCTCTTACGCTTTTTTGGCGCTATTGGTTTTATACCTGTTTTTTGAAAACAAGAATATTCATAAACAACTGAGAAATCTCAAACAAGAGTTAACGTTACTTAACCAAAAAAACATCACGCCCGATGCCGCAAACACCCAGCCATTAAAAACAGAGAACACAAAAGAGACCAAGCCCGATAGTTCACTCATAGAAGAACCGCCCGTTGATGACAGCATCTCTGCCGATATCGAGCACAGTAAACGTTTGCAATCCCCCTGGGAAACTGACACGCAAACAGAAGAAAAGCCGGCACTGAAAACTCAACCATCTCTCACTGAAACACGCTTTGAAAATCTTCCTAAGGCTCCCCAAACCAATCAATGGCTTAACCGCTTAATTGAATTTACCACCACAGGAAATCTCACCGTTAAAGCCGGTATTGTGGTGCTGTTTTTTGGAGTGGCCTTCTTGCTTAAATACGCCGCCGATAACAGCTTACTGCCCATAGAGTTCCGACTGACTTTTGTGGCGATGGGTGCATCCGCACTCGGTTATCTAGGTTGGCGATTACGGTACAAAAATCCGCTTTACGCCTTGGTGTTACAAGGAGGTTCGGTCGCCATTCTCTATTTAACCGCCTATACCTCATTTAAACTTTATGATGTGGTTTCGGTTGAGCTAGGCTTTGTTTTACTGATTGTCATTATGGCAATCGCTTTACTGTTGGCACTTTATCAAGATGCCAAAGTACTCGCATTTATTGGTGCGGCGGGCGGCTTTTTAGCTCCAATAGTGGCCTCTACCGGAGAAGGCAACCACATTGTTCTATTTAGTTATTATGCACTGTTGAATTTCAGCATCTTTGTCATCGCTTGGTTTAAATCTTGGCGCGAGTTGAACCTGCTTGGTTTTGTTATGACCTTTATTATCGGGGTTATCTGGGGGGTACTGAAATACCAAACCGACCATTTTGCCAGTACCGAGTTCTTCTTGATCTTATTCTTCTTATTGTATGTGGTCATTTCCATTCTTCACGCCTTAAAACAGCCGCCTAATTTAAAAGGCCTGGTAGACGGCACACTGCTGTTTGGTCCACCGATTATCGGTGCAACCATTCAGGCAATTTTGGTTGAACCTTTTGCCTATGGCATCGCCTACAGCACCTTGAGTCTAGGTGCTTTTTATCTTGTATTGGCAGGCTTTTTCTACCAAAAAAACCGTGCCGAACTGCAAACCTTATACCAGGCTTTTTTTGCGTTAAGCGTTATCTTCTTTACGCTCACCATTCCGCTTGCATTCGATAATAACTGGAGTTCGGCTGCTTGGGCGATTGAAGGAGCTGGCGTTATCTGGATTAGCCTTCGCCAACAAAGAACCCTGAGTTTGGCATTTGGTTTAATGGTTTTATTAGGGGCGAGCCTGCTTTATGTATTGGAGGTTTCATTGAACCTTCAGGCGCATGATATTGCTATCCTAAACCCTTATTTTATGGGCGGCATGATGATCGCCCTCTCTTCACTGTTCAGTGCTTTTTTCTTATTCAAAGCGCAACATCAGCTTTCAAAAAGTTATCAAGGGATTGATATCATACTGCTTTTATGGGGACTTACTTGGTGGTTCACCAGCGCTTGGCGAGAAATAGAGGCTTTTATTCCAAGAGAATATTCTTTAATCATATTACTACTACACCTCGCCCTAAGTGCCATTATCGTCACTCGAATTGAGGTGCGTTATCAATGGACAACCCTGCAACATGGCCGTTTAGGATGGCTCATCCTACTTGCAATCATGATTGGCTTGAATATCGATTCCCAGCCCCACCCTTTTGCCAATTACGCCGTTTGGGGCTGGTTACTCAACGCCTATCTTTTCTATCGAATTCTATACTGGTTTGAATCTAACCTTAAAACACAATTAAATAACCCAACAACCTTGCACGCCTTAAGCTTCGCACTGTTTTTAGGCTTATTGAGTTATGAATCTCAGTGGCTTGCCCAAGAATATTATAATGATTGGATTACGCAAAGCGGCTTAATGCTGATTTTACCGCTTGTGTTGGCCATCTACTTAATTGTTAAAGCGAAGTTTTGGCCTTTTAAAAGCCATAAAAGTTTATATCGCAATTTGATTGCTTGGCCAACCATTGGCATCATTGTTATCTGGAATTTAAGCTTAAACCTGCAATCGCCTGGTGGCGCAAGCTTTATGCCCTATATACCGGTTTTAAACCTGTTAGATTTCGTTAGCCTAGTCTCTCTAATGGTGATTTTACAATGGTGGAAACTGCCAGAGCGGCAAAACTGGTTAAAGATAACTATTTGGGGACCATATCTAGCAGGCCTGGTCGGTTTTTTAGCATTTAATGCGATGCTATTAAGAACTCTACATCATTGGTTTGCTGTCAGCTATAACCCGCATGCTTGGATGCACTCCATTCTTACCCAAGCGACCTTATCCATTAGCTGGAGTTTGTTAGGATTTATCATTATCAGTGTCTCGAACAAGATTCAAAGCCGAACCTTGTGGATTGCCGGAAGCGCTTTATTGGGCTTGGTACTGTTGAAAGTATTCACTATCGATTTAGCCAGTAGCGGTAGCATTGCGAGAATTGTGAGTTTTATTGCTGTCGGTGGTATTTTGTTGGTTATAGGTTATCTCTATCCAATTCCACCAAATAACAAAACAGAAAAAGCTGAACAGAACCTTTAAAAAGAATCAAACAAAAGGCCTTAAATCGATTGACCTGTTCGCTATAAAAAAGCCCGCTTAGTTTCGATAAACCAGCGGGCTCTATTAAGCAACTTGATGCTCAACTTGATTTTTCTGTTGAATATTACGACTCTTGAGTTTGCAGATAAGACTCGTAATCACCACGGAAATCTTCTATGCCATCTTCTTTTAGAATCAGTAGACGGGTGGCAATCGACGAAACGAACTCTCGGTCATGCGAGACAAAGATAATCGTTCCTGGGAAGTTTTCCATCGCCAGGTTTAATGATTCAATCGATTCCATATCCAAGTGGTTGGTTGGCTCATCCATGATCAAGACGTTCGGCTTTTGCAGCATCAGCTTACCGAACAACATGCGGCCTTGCTCACCACCGGACAGCACCTTAACCGACTTATCGATATCTTTTTGAGAGAACAGCAAACGACCTAAAACAGCACGCAACGCTTGCTCATCATCACTCTCTTGTTTCCATTGAGCCATCCATTCAAGCAAAGATAGGTCTTCTTCAAAATCGTGCGCGTGATCCTGCGCATAGTAACCGATTTTGACGTTTTCAGACCATTTGACCACCCCCGTAGTCGGCTGTTCATCACCCACCAAACATTTTAGCAAGGTGGTTTTACCGATACCGTTAGCCCCTAATACCGCCAAACGCTCTTCCACTTCCAGCATTAAATTCAGGTTTTTCAGCACTTCATTAGGCTCACCATCGTTATCATAGGTTTTGCCCAAGTTTTCAATCTCTAACGCCAAACGGAACAGTTTCTTATCCTGTTCAAAACGAATGAACGGATTCACACGACTAGACGCTTTCACTTCCGAAAGTTCGATTTTATCAATCAACTTAGCACGCGAAGTCGCCTGCTTGGCTTTTGATGCGTTGGCTGAGAAACGGCTCACGAAGGTTTTTAGTTCATTGATCTGCGCCTGCTTCTTAGCGTTATCCGACAATAACTGCTCTCGAGCCATGGTCGAAGCGGTCATGTATTCATCGTAGTTACCAGGGTAAATACGCAGCTCACCATAATCCAAATCTGCCATATGGGTACAGACACTGTTCAAGAAGTGTCTATCATGCGAGATGATGATCATGGTGCTTTTACGTTCGTTCAAAATGTTTTCCAACCAGCGGATAGTGTTGATGTCCAAGTTGTTGGTAGGCTCATCCAATAACAAAATATCCGGGTCGGCGAACAGGGCTTGTGCCAATAACACACGTAATTTCCAACCTGGAGCCACTTCACTCATTGGACCATAATGCTGTTCTACCGGAATCTCCAAGCCCATTAGCAACTCACCGGCACGCGACTCGGCCGTATAACCGTCCATTTCACCAAACTGTACTTCTAAATCGGCAACCAGCATCCCTTCGGTTTCTGACATGGCAGGTAAGCTATAGATACGGTCACGCTCTTTTTTCACTTCCCAAAGTTCGGGCTGGCCCATAATCACCGTGTCGATAACACTGTATTGTTCGTAGGCGAACTGGTCCTGTTTTAACTTACCAACACGCTCATTTTCGTCAATGCTCACCGTACCTGAAGTTTGCTCTAAATCGCCCCCTAAAATTTTCATAAAGGTAGATTTACCGCAACCGTTTGCGCCGATTAAACCGTAACGTTTGCCGCCACCGAATTTAACTGAGATATTTTCAAAAAGAGGTTTTTCACCAAACTGCATGGTGATATTGGCTGTTGAAATCAAAATACTGTCCTTATGTATAAGAGGTTGCGAATCTAGAGTGCATACGCTTTTAAAGCGCAAATAGCTTAAAATCCAGTCGCATTAAATTTGGGCGCTATTGTGCCATAAATCGAGTCTAAGTGTCTGAGTTTATAAACAAAAAAACCCGAACCACCAGGCCTGGTGGTTCGGGTTTGAGCTCACTGAACAGCGTTCAGTGAATTTAAACCAAAGCAATAGCGGTTACATGGCTTCGCTTAACAACTTATTCATACGTTGAATGAACAGAGCCGGTTCTTCCAACTGGTCACCTTCAGCAAGCTGCGCCTGCTCTAACAAGAATAGCGACCATTCGGTTAACTTAGCTTCATCCTCGATACCTTCCAGCTTTTTAACTAGAACGTGGTCAGGGTTTAACTCTAAAACAGGGTTCTGTTTAGGGATGCTTTGCCCCATTTGTTCCATCAAGCGAGCCATATGTGCAGACATATCACCTTCCGCACTGACAACACACGCCGGAGAATCGGTTAAACGATGAGTGATGCGCACATCTGAAACCTTATCTTCAATCGCTTTTTTAACTTTTTCGGTTAAGGCTTCACGCGCTTGTTTTTCATCGTCAGATAAATCTTTGTCCGCTTCTTCTTCAAACTCTTTTAAGTCTGCCGAAGTAATCGATTTTAATTGTTTACCTTCAAATTCGGTTAAGTGTGAAACCAACCACTCATCAATACGGTCCGACATCAACAACACTTCAATGCCTTTTTTACGGAACATCTCTAAGTGTGGGCTACCTTTAGCGGCGGCATGCGTGTCTGCCACTATATAGTAAATCGCTTCCTGGCCTTCTTGCATACGGTCGACGTAGCTCTCTAAAGAGATACGCTGTGCTTTAGAAGCATCATCATGGGTAGAGGCAAAACGTAGCAATTTGGCAATTTTGTCTTTATTGGCAAAATCTTCAACCACACCCTCTTTCATGACTTGACCAAATTGATCCCAGAAGGTGTTATAAGCTTCTTGGTCATCAGCCTTGGCAAATTTGGCCAACTGGTCCAATACACGCTTGACCGAAGCGGAACGAATCTTATCAACCACCTTGTTGCTCTGTAAGATTTCACGCGATACGTTTAAAGGCAAATCGGCTGAATCGATTACCCCGCGGACAAAACGCAGATAAGTCGGCATTAGGTGTTCAGCGTCATCCATAATGAATACACGCTTAACATATAGCTTCAAACCATAACGACGTTCACGGTCATATAGGTCAAACGGCGCATTTTTTGGAATATAAAGCAATGAAGTATATTCCAGCGTACCTTCAACTTTGTTATGAATATGCGCTAACGGCTCATTGAAGTCATGCGAGATGGTTTGATAAAAATTGGTGTAATCCTCATCAGACAGTTCTGACTTTGGTTGTGTCCAGATGGCCGTCGCTTTGTTGACCTGCTCAAACTCACCGGTTGCTTTACTTTCTTTGGCTTCTTCATCCCATTCAGACTTTTCCATCTTAATCGGGAAGTTAATATGGTCAGAATAAGTGGTCACAATGCCTTTTAGACGGTGTTCAGATAAAAACTCGTCCATATCTTCTTTAAGGTGTAACGTGATGACCGTACCTTTAGACGCCTTTTCAACGTTTTCCAGGGTAAATTCACCCTCACCTTTAGAGACCCACTTAGTCCCTTCAGAAACAGCGGTACCGGCCTTACGAGTAATCAACTCCACTTCATCAGAGACAATAAATGACGAGTAGAAACCAACACCGAACTGACCGATTAGATGTGAATCCTTAGCCTGGTCACCGGTCATCGACTCTAGGAATTTTTTAGTGCCTGAGTTGGCGATTGTACCAATATTGGCAATGACTTCATCACGAGTCATACCAATACCGTTATCGCTAATAGTAATGGTGCGAGCTTCTTTATTGAACTCAAGCTGAATTGCTAACTCTTCTTCACCTTCAGTTAAAGCATCATTGGAAACCGCTTCAAAACGCAATTTATCTAGGGCGTCAGAAGCATTAGAAACTAATTCTCTTACAAAGATTTCTTTGTTGGAATATAAAGCGTGAATCATCAACTTAAGCAGTTGATTGACTTCGGTCTGAAACGCGTGAGTTTCTGTTGCACTCATTAATACATCTCCTAATTTGGTTTATGTGAACGAATAATTTAAAAATGTGCTTAATAAATAAGGTTTAAAAATGCCTTTTCAAGGGCTCAAAACAAAAAAAGCACAGAAAATTCTGTGCTTTTACCGTGCTCGTAATCGAATTGAATCTGATTAAATTAAACCTTCAGACTCTTTTTCAATTTTTTGATTTTTAGCAACCGCTTTTAACGCCTCGGTAATATTGTCAGGAGCGCCAGAGATGCTCATAAAACTACCGTTACCCATCATAGAAAGACTTGGCCAGTTGATAGCGATACGGAACTTACCGTTTAGAGCAACCACTTCATCTCCCACCACAAGGATTTCATATGGAAAATGTGCCGCATGAGAGTGACCTTTAATATCGATCTGTTTAGCAATGAAACTATCCGCACCTTCTTTATGCTTTAAAGCCACACCAAATACAGTCATATCCTGGCCTGGAACATCGATACGATACACTTTTTTAGAACCTGCGTGGCCTGATTTCAAACCGGCTTCAACGGCAGCTACCGCTTCTTTATATGAACCATACTCAGCCAGCTCATCTTCATCGTCAAAATAAGGCATCATCATCTTGTAATGATAACCACGTAATTCATCTGCAGATAGTCCTTTATCCGCACCATAACCTGACTGGTTACCTAAAGCTTTTTCCATAGCCGTTTGAATAGGTGCAATATCACCTTTCATGCGATAAACATTCCAGTGATAGCTAGGGTTGGTATAACTCACTTCAATCTTACCGCCATTATCGACAACCGCGACACGTTCCATTGCGCCAAAACCACCATTTTTAGACATGGCCGCTAATTTCTTAAGGTGTGCATTGGTAACCACAATCACAGTCGACTTACTGTTTGGCGAGTAACTACCCACAACGGTAAAACCATTATCCTTCAATGCTTGCTGTGTTTTCGCCGCTGCGGCTTTAACAGAAGATTCTGTTGAATTATCGCCCAAAATGAAAGGCATTAAGCCTGAAGCGAATGCGTTAAATGGAAGAAGTAAAAATGTGAATATTGCACTAAAAAAAGAGACTCTGATTGAGCCTGTGTTAAATGATAACTTCATTGTTGCCTCGTTGATTATTTCGTATTTTTTTGAATTAAACTATTAACTCGGCCACCATTGTTATAAATTTTACTTAATTACAAAAGTTAAATTTTTTTATGACTAAATAAGCTATCGGCAAAAATCCCTTATACAAAACCGCCATCAATAAAAAAGCCCGCTATAAGCGGGCTTTTAAAAAACATGAGATTATTTTTTTAAAATCAGAAGAACTCAACTTCTTCTTCAACTTCATCCTGATCATGCATACGCTGACGCATTCTATCTTTCATAATCTCTATCGCTTCTTCAGTAGGAACATGCTGATCAAAGATAAGTTCGAACAACTCTTCCTCTTCTCGCATAGTCGTTCCTTTACGAACACTGGTCTTAAAGGCTTCCCACTCTTCTTCGTTTTTGACACGCATCTCATGAGAAACGATTTCTGCCAGGCCTGTTAGACCATGGGAAACGTGCTCTAAACGCTGGCTCAATTTATCGTAAAACTGAAACGCAATAATCGCTTGTTGCATTTTGACAGAAAGCTCTCCCGCTTCACTCAACAAAAGACTTTTATGTTGAGCCACATTTTCACCATCGCCACTTATTTCAGCAAGGCTATTACCCGCTTGCTGAATCTGTTCAATGTGGTGAGACATGAAAGTGAAAGAGTCAATCAAGGTGTTTACGGAATTATCACCTTCAGTAATCGACAAATCAATTTGAGCAATAGACAAATTTAAAACCAATATGGTTTGTTGAACCTCTTTAGCACCCAACACATAATCTGAATTTTGCTCTGACATAAACGACCTCTAACTTAAGAAAACGGACATAAAGGGCTACAGCGAATGCCCTTTAAATTAACTGAATGCATTATGCTACATTCAACTTAGCATTACCACCCTTGTGAGAGCTTACCGTTTCGGTAACATCTAAAATCAATGAAACCGTACCGTCACCTAAAATAGTCGCTCCGGCGATGCCTTCAATTTTCATAAAGTTACTTTCTAAACTTTTGATAACCACCTGTTGTTGACCCAATAAATCATCAACAAAAATACCTGCACGTTGACCCGCATCTTCCACCACGACCAACAGGCCATCAGATAAGTCCTCCTGAGCATCTTTGACGCCCAGTTTCTTATGCAGACGAATCACCGGAATATAGCTATCACGCAATTTATAGAGCTCCGTCTCTCCAGCAATGCCTTTTACATGCGACTTATCAACCTGGATAGACTCGATAATTGAAATCAATGGGAATACATAAGTCTGACTACCAACTGAACATAACTGCCCATCTAAAATCGCTAAAGTTAGAGGTAGACGGATTGTGAAGACACTGCCCTCGCCAATCGTGGTTTTAACATCAACAGAGCCACCTAAGCCACGAATGTTTCGACGAACCACATCCATACCTACACCACGTCCAGAAATATCACTCACTACTTCAGCCGTTGAGAAACCGGCATGGAAAATCAAATCCACTATCTCATCTTTGTTTAGATTATGGTCTTCTTCAATCACCCCTTTCTCAATGGCTTTTGCTTCGATTCTACGATAATCAATCCCCGCACCATCATCGGTAATCTGAATAAGAATATTGCCACCTTGGTGGAAGGCTGCCATTTTGACAGTACCTTTTTCAGGTTTACCCGCCGCGGCACGAACCGCCGGACTTTCAATACCATGGTCAATTGAGTTACGTACAATATGAACAAGCGGATCGGTAAGTTGTTCCAACATGGTTTTATCCAGTTCGGTACCTTCACCTTCCATCACCAACTCGATTTGCTTACCTAACTTCTGGCTAACATCATGCACAATGCGTGGCATACGGTTAAACGCAAAACTTACAGGTAACATACGAATATTCATTACCGACTCTTGGAGTTCTCGAGTATGTCGCTCCAAGTGTGTTAACCCTTCTTTAAGTTTATCGACCCACTCCATATTAGCTTCTTGAGTGTTTTCGGAACTTTGTTCAGCTTGCTCTCCAAACTGGCTTAACATCGATTGCGTGATAACCAGCTCACCCACTAAGTTCACCATTTGGTCAATCTTACTCAAATCGACACGAATTGAACCCTCTTGCTTAGGCGCCTTGGCATCGGCCGCCTTAGCGGCTGGTTTGGCGGAAGCTTTAGGAGCAGGTTTAACCGTTTCAGGCTCTGCAGTGGCAGAAGTTGCCATAACCTCGACTTCCTTAGCCGTTTCTACGACTACTGGGCTAACGGCTTTCTCTTCGGAAACTGGAGCGGATATCTTGATTTCAGCACCATCTCCATCAATCCATTCAAAGACTTCTTTAATATCGTCTTCATTTACAGAATCACCTGAAAGCGACAGATTCCATTTTATATAGAGTGATTCCGGGTCAAAAGTAGAACTATCAGGCAATGCTTGCCAATCTGCAGATACCTTTAAGGTACCGATGGTTTCAAGCTCTCTGAAGATTCGTAAAGGTTCGTTACCGGTTTGCAACAGTTCTTTTTCAGGGATAATTTGAATATTCCATTCACCACCCGCTGCAGCCACTGCTGAACCAGCCGATTCCTGCCCTGAGGCAGTATCAACATCCCCTCCGCCTAAAATCGCTTCTAAAATGCCTTGGACTGCGCTAGCACGCTCTTCATCGATAGGTTCGTGATCTTGAAGCTTAGTTAACATATCTCTTAAGACATCGACCGCTGCAAGCATAGCGTCAATCGATTCCTGAGTAACATCACGGCGACCATCACGCATCTCATCCAAAAGAGTTTCTAGAACATGAGTAAAACCTGCGATTTCACTAAAGCCAAACGTCCCGCTCCCTCCTTTTATGGAGTGGGCAGCACGGAAAATTTCGTTAATTTTTTCATTATCCGGAATACCTGGAGGAAGTTCTAACAGGCCTGTTTCCATAACATCAAGGCCTTCAAAACTCTCTTCAAGGTAAGTTTGGCGAAATGTTTCCATCATATCCATAGCATCGTTCCTTAGAAAAGTTCTACATCGCCTTCAACAGGCTTAGATTCAATTTTATTAATATAGCGATTCTCTTCGTCAGCCAGTGACTGATTGTGCATCGCGTTCAACCGTCTTACACGGACTCGGCCCGTTATAGGGTAATATAAAACTTTGCGGGGATAAATATCGCCAATGTCTTGGGAGACGATTTTAAACCCTTCCGTGTAAATATAATCAAATGCAAAGCCAATATTGTACCAACCTACGTTAGTCATCGAGCTCATAATACGTCCGCCGCCAAAAAGTTTAAACTCAAGACGTTCTCTTTTGGCTCCTTGGCTCAATAAAGCATTGACCAAATTCTCCATTGCATAGTTGCCGTAACGGTTCGCATCTGACAATTCTGTACCGCGATTATTGCTCTTATCAACTGGTAGCATAAAGTGGTTCATACCGCCCACACCCGCAATGGGGTCTCTTACACAAGCAGAAATGCAAGAGCCTAAAATCGTTTCAATTCTCTCATTATCTTTAGTGACATAAAACTCACCTGGCAAAATTTTGACTGTGGTGATTCCTTCTGCAGGATCGATATTTTTTTGCATAATTAAACGATTGGTTTTTCTTTATAAATTATATTGCCAAAGAGTCAAACACTAAAAATTAACTAAAGTTATAAAACAGCATTTCTATATTCGCATTGTTTGGTGTAATCAGCAAGAAACTTGCTTATGAAATTTCATTAGCTTTCCGCTTTTTTAATTTATGGGCTTTACGACGTTTTTGAAAAAATTGACTGACTTGTTCTGCACACTCCAGCTTTCTGATGCCTCCAGTAATCAACAACTGATGGTTTAACTGTGGTGCATCGACAATATTGAAAACCGAACCCGCTGCACCAGTTTTAGCATCATAAGCACCAAACACGACCCGCTTTACTCGGGCATGCACCATAGCGCCGGCACACATGGCGCAAGGCTCTAAGGTGACATATAACGTTGCATCGACTAACCGGTAATTACCCACGGCTTTACCCGCCTCCTTCAAAGCGATCACCTCGGCATGCGCCGTTGGGTCATGGTTCGTGATTGACTGATTCCACCCCTCGGCAATCAATCGGTTATCCAAAACAACCACAGCCCCGACAGGAACCTCCCCCATATCTTCGGCTTTACGAGCACATTGCTGGGCATATTCCATCCAAAACTCATCCTGCTGTTGCTGATTTATTCCTTCAGGACATTCAATTTTCGAAACCATAACTTAAACTCAAAAGGTTATTTACAGATACAAAAAAGGCCTTAATGTATAAGGCCTTTAAAACAAATCCATCTTTAGGATTATTCCCACTCGATTGTTGCAGGTGGTTTACTTGAAATATCGTAAACGACACGAGAAATACGTGGAATCTCATTGATGATTCGACCTGAGACATGCTCCAAGAATTCGTAAGGTAAATGCGCCCAACGCGCCGTCATGAAATCGATGGTTTCAACCGCTCGTAAAGCCACTACATAATCATAGCGACGAGCGTCACCGACCACACCAACCGATTTCACCGGTAAAAACACCGTGAACGCTTGAGAGGTTTTGTCGTAAAGCTCCCATTTAACCAATTCTTCGATATAGATGTTGTCCGCTAAACGCAGAATATCGGCATACTCTTTCTTGACTTCGCCTAAAATTCGAACGCCCAGGCCTGGTCCAGGGAATGGGTGACGATAAACCATGTTATAAGGCAACCCTAAAGCGACACCTAGTTTACGTACTTCATCTTTGAACAATTCTCGTAATGGTTCAATCAAAGACATTTCCATATCTTCAGGTAGACCGCCTACGTTATGGTGTGACTTGATGACTTTAGCCTTACCGGTTTTTGAACCCGCTGATTCAATAACATCCGGATAAATAGTGCCTTGCGCCAACCACTTGACCCCTTTCAACTTGGCTGACTCTTCATCAAAGACCTCAATGAACTCTCGACCGATGATTTTACGTTTTTTCTCAGGATCGGCTTCACCTGCTAAAGCCGTCATAAAACGATCTTCAACATCCGCACGAATCACCTTGATACCCATGTTTTCAGCAAACATGGCCATAACTTGATCACCCTCTTTATAACGCAGCAAACCATGGTCGACAAACACACAGGTCAATTGGTCACCAATCGCCTTGTGGAGAAGTGCCGCCACAACAGATGAATCCACACCTCCGGAAAGACCTAGCATGACTTGGTCAGTACCCACTTGTTCACGCACACGCGCAATGCTGTCTTCAATGATGTTTGCCGTAGTCCAAAGTTTTTCACAACCACAAAGTTCAACCACAAAACGTTCGATCATACGCAAGCCTTGCTTGGTATGCGTGACTTCTGGGTGGAACTGGATACCGTAGAAGTTTTTCTCTTCGTTGGCCATACCTGCAATCGGGCAACTTGGCGTGCTTGCCATCAATTTGAAACCTTCCGGCATTGATTCAACACGGTCACCATGCGACATCCAAACATCAAGCATGCCATAACCTTCAGCAGTCACCTCGTCCTCAATGTCCACCAATAATTTGGTATGTCCATGAGCACGTACTTTGGCATAACCGTACTCATGCTCATCCGCATTGATAACTTGGCCGCCTAGCTGTTGAGCCATGGTTTGCATACCATAGCAAATACCCAAAACCGGAACATTCAAATTAAACACAATATCCGGTGCTACTGGAGCATCATCACCAATAACCGTTTCTGGCCCACCAGAAAGGATGATTCCGCGAGCGCCAAAAGCTTCAACATCTTTTGCATCGATATCCCAAGGTTCTACTTCACAGTAAACGCCAATTTCTCGAATACGACGAGCAATTAATTGTGTGTACTGTGAACCGAAGTCAAGAATAAGAATACGATGATCATGAATATTTGCTTGTGTCATAGTGAGTCCAAAATGTAGGGTAATAAAAAACGATTTAAATGCAAAAAGCTTTTGCGGTATTCCACAAAAGCTTTGAAGACTTAAATATAGCTAACAACCAATAATGAGTAATCGCTTATAAAAGCCTATGTAACTTTTTATGCGTTAACTACACACGGTAGTTAGGCGCTTCTTTAACAATAGTTACATCGTGAACATGACTTTCAGCCATACCCGCAGAAGTTACTTTAACAAAAGAAGGTTTAGTGTTCATGGTTGGGATATCTTTACAACCGGTATAACCCATACTTGAACGGATACCACCCACCAACTGGTGGATAATTGGGGATAAAGGCCCTTTGTAGGCAACACGTCCTTCAATCCCTTCTGGTACCAATTTATCTTCTGCGTTAGAGGCCTGGAAATAACGGTCACTTGAACCAGAAGGTTGAGCCATTGCGCCTAATGAACCCATACCACGATATGACTTATATGCACGCCCTTGGTAGTATTCGATCTCACCAGGAGATTCTTCCGTACCCGCAAACATGCTTCCAATCATACAAGCAGATGCCCCAGCGACCAATGCTTTAGCCACATCACCAGAGAAACGTAAACCACCATCGGCAATCAATGGAACGCCAGTGCCTTCTAAGGCTTTAGCTACATTTGAGATTGCCGTGATTTGTGGAACACCAACACCTGCAACGATACGAGTTGTACAGATTGAACCTGGACCGATACCGACTTTAACGCCATCCGCACCAGCGGCAACCAAATCAAGAGCCGCTTCACCGGTGGCGATATTCCCACCAATAACCTGCACTTGTGGGAAGTTCTGTTTTACCCACGCCACACGATCAAGTACACCTTGTGAATGTCCGTGAGCGGTATCAACG
This sequence comes from Thiomicrorhabdus immobilis, assembly GCF_021654855.1. Lineage (NCBI taxonomy): Bacteria > Pseudomonadati > Pseudomonadota > Gammaproteobacteria > Thiotrichales > Piscirickettsiaceae > Thiomicrorhabdus > Thiomicrorhabdus immobilis. The sequence goes on along the minus strand of NZ_AP024202.1, from coordinate 782,573 downwards.
ATAATTACATCTACACCCGCCTTAACCAAAGCCGTTACACGATCTTCGGTTTCCGCGCCCGTTCCCACTGCCGCACCAACACGTAAACGGCCTTCAGAATCCTTACACGCATTTGGATGGTCAGATTGTTTCATCATGTCAGAAACGGTAATCATACCTTTAAGCTGAAAACTATCATTCACCACTAATACACGTTCAATGCGGTTTTCATGCAAAAGATTCAGAACCACTTCTGGGTCTTCTTTCTCTTTTACCGTTACCAAATTTTCTTTTGGTGTCATGATTTTTGAAACCGGTTGTGACATGTCCGTTACAAAACGAATATCTCTACTGGTCACAATACCAACCAAGTCAGTTCCATCCATAACCGGCGCACTAGAGACTCGGTTCTTTTTGGTTTTCTTAACCACGTCCGCAACCGTATCTGTATGCTGAACGGTAATCGGCTCTAAAATCACACCGTGCTCATATTTTTTCACTTTACTTACGACATGAGCCTGTTCTTTAACAGTCATATTCTTGTGGATAATTCCGATACCACCCTCTTGCGCCATAGAGATTGCTAGACGCGCTTCGGTAACCGTATCCATTGCAGCAGAAACAAACGGAATATTAAGCGTAATTTCTTTGGTTAATTTTGTTTTCAGTGAAACATCTTTTGGCAACACAGTTGAGTGTGCTGGAACCAATAAAACATCATCAAAAGTTAATGCATCTTGCAAAATTCTCATTTTTTTCTACCTTATATAAAACTTATAGGCTAATTAGTTATTTTTCTAAAAAAAACCAAAAAACTTTACTAAAAAGTTAAATTCGTTAAATTTCATACAGTTATACATTAACTGAACTAAAAAACACTCGAAAAATAACGTTATTTACATCCAATACTGGGTATTATAAAGATTGACACGACCGGGGTAAACTTAATAACGTATACAACCATGCGAAAACAGCAAAAAAAGTGTTCGTATTAAGCTTTAACATTATGTCAATTACGATTACAATGGCCAACGACATAATAAAATATATAAAAAAATATATAAGCTTAAAAGCTAGTAAAGCTCTTTTTAATCTGGAGGATACCAAATGAAAAAATTATTAATCGGAACAGCAATCGTTGCAGCATTAGGAATGGGTGGTTGTACTGCTACACAATCAACACCTGTAACTTATGCAGACTACGTTGAAGGCGCTAATGCGGCTCACGCAAAAGCCAAAGCTGTTAACAACGTGTGGAAACAGAAAAAGATGAAACAATCTTATGTTGACACTTACCTTTCAAAAGCGGACGAAGCTAAGAAGAAAGGCGATGAAGCAACTGCACTTAAGTTTGCTAAAGAAGCGTACAAATCAGCAAACGCTGAAGTGACTCAGATGGAGTCATGGAAAGGATTGAAAGCAGGTTGGGAAAAATAATTCCTTATCTGTTCTGAGAGAAACCGGCCAAATGGCCGGTTTTTTTATGTCAAAATTTTCATGTCCAAACCTTATCAAAACCAACTTATCAAACCACCCTTTCAAGCCACTCTTACAATACCCCCCTATCGCAAACAGCTAAGCTATTGGTGATAAAGCTCGCAATAACCGACTTTCTTAAAAAAACCTGGATAACTAAATGAGACTATTTGCCATTAATGTAGGTTTGATCGTGAAAGGTTGCGATCCAATTGGGCTTTAACACCACCAATGCGGCCAATAGCATGCCATTCACAAAACCTTCCGGTGTTGCCATCAAAGGGATATAGACAATAAAGCTTTGCTCCAATATTTGCGGTGAATAAACTTCATTTAACCCCAACACCAAAGCGGACAAGCCTAAAGATACAACCACTCCGACCGCAGACGAAAAAAAACCATTGTAAAAGATATAGACAAAAAAATTGGCCTCTAAAAACTTGGCTCCCAGTCGATACAACACCCAGGTCACGGTAATCGGCACAATCCCCATCAACACGGCATTGATACCAAAAGACAACCACCCTAAATCCGCTTGATAAGTAACACCGATTAAAGCTAACAGCATCCCAACAATGGCAAATTGAGGTCCAAACATCAAGGTCATCAAGGTCATCAATAAAAAGTGAAAGGTAATTCCGTTATCTAGATTTGCTCCGAACTGCCAAACAAAAAAAACAATTACCGACAACCCCAATAAGACGTGTTGTGCGGCTTTATCTCCATTGACCTTATGCCAAGGAGCGGTTTTCAAAGCCCAGAGTAGCGCCAATATAAAGACAACCCAACCACCTACGATGGTCGTCAAACCTAGACTTTCAGCGAGTAAATTCAAAATAACATCTCCAAATCCGTCCTTAACACCGTTAAGCAACTCTATTATTAAATTAACGCGAAACGTGTACAATACTTGAAATTTTAACAACAATTATAAGCCTTGAGCATCATGAGCGGATTTAAAATACTTTTTGCCAATCTATACGACCTTTTATTGCTAATCGCCATTTGGTTTGTTGCCGCCGTCCCTTTTGTACTTTGGCAGGGTAAAGAATTTACCGACAATCCGACGGTAACCTTAGCCTTTCAGATTTACATTGTGGCGATAACATATGTGTATCTCACCTACTTCTGGATTCAATCAGGGCAAACACCAGGTCTGAGAACGTGGAAATTACAGCTTGTCACTGAAGACAATCGGTTACTCTCTAGACACTCTGCCAACCTAAGATTCATCTTTACCATTCTATTTTTTCTAATCGGTTGGCTTGGCCTGTTTTTCCCCAAGCAACAACTTTTGCAGGATCGATTCGCAAAGACTAAAATAGTCCACACTCAAAAATAACTGCTCACAAATTAGCCAAAAGTAACTAGCCAAAGGCTTAGTCATCACAGCAAATAGGAAACGATATGGCCACCATTATTATTCACAGCAACGCCCTGAACTTTGAACAATACAAAGTCATTGAACGAGCCTATGGTCAAGCTGGTAAACCCGTTAAAATCAACAACCACTTTCGCCTTGAACTGGAGCAAGCCCCCTCTATAGAGGCCCTGAAAGCCATCGCTGAAGAGATTCAAGTTGACATCAACCTACTTCCTGAAGGGTTTGATGGCAAAGAGATTAAGCTGGTCATCAGCGATATGGATTCGACCTTAATCAGCATCGAATGTGTGGACGAGATTGCCGACTACGTCAATCTTAAACCTGAGGTAGCAGCCATTACCGAAGCGGCAATGCGCGGTGAACTGAATTTTGAAGAATCGCTTATGCAACGAGTAGGCCTGTTAAAAGGGCTAGACACCCATGCTTTAAGCTATGTTTACAATGACCGTCTAACCCTCAATCCTGGGGCTGAAAAATGGATTTCCGGTTTACACAAGAACGGAATTAAATTCGCTTTGGTATCTGGAGGATTCACCTTCTTTACGGAGCGTTTACAAAAAGAATTAAACTTAGACTTTACCAGAGCAAACCTACTGGGCGAGAGCAATGGGGAGCTGACCGGTGAAGTGATTGGCGGCATAATCGGTGCACAAGCGAAAGCCGATTTTCTACACGAACTTTGCGAAAAACTGGCAATTGAACCTAACCAGGTCATCGCTGTCGGCGATGGTGCCAATGATCTGCTGATGATGAATCAAGCCGGCCTTTCGGTCGCTTACCATGCAAAACCGGCGGTTCAGCAACAGGCGACCACCTCTCTGAACTTTGCCGGTTTAGATGCGATTTTAGACTTTATTGAATAAATCAAATATAAAGCAACCAGGCCTGGTCAGTTTATTTTCGGCTTGAATTCGCCAATAAAAAACCCCAAAAAGAAGTCTCTTTTCGGGGTTTTTCGTTGTAGAGTGAAAAAAGTTATCTAACGTGTGTTAGAACATACTTTTTTCTACTTCTGCGACAGCGACAGCAATGAACTTACCAATCGTATGTTCATAACCAGGCCAGCTGCTTGCCACATCTTTCATAAATGGATTCGCCATGATTTTAGGCTTCATTTCAAAGTCAGAAAGCCCTTCTTCATAGTACTTAGTCGCATCTCCATAAATAATTTCACAGAACTTCTGCATATCTTCACAGATTGAAACATTATCATGAGGACCATGACCAAGGATGTAATGATCACAACCCAAAGCTTTCGCTTTTTTCATCACCTCGACCGTTCCTGGGAAAGAACCATCGGCCATGTTCGCTACACGACGCATTGCCGTATCGCCTAAAAATGCAACATTATCTTCAACGACTTCAACAATTAAATCACACTCGGTATGCGCAGTTCCCCACTGGTGGATTTTGATTGTCGTATCACCAAATTTCATGGTTTCGCCACCCTTAACCGTTTTATTAGGCGGTGTTACCACAGTACCTGAAATCCCATTGTTTGAGTTACGTTGCATGAAACCAACCCAAAACTCTCCACCACCTTTCTTGATATTATCAATGGTCGCTTGATGTGAATAAATATCCAATTTAGGGTTTGCAGCGATAAAGGCATGGTTTCCTAAAAAGTGGTCACCGTGATAATGGGTATTAATAACCGCAAGAATCGGTTTATCCGTTACCGTCTTAATTTGGCGAATAACCATTTCACCAATTTGCACAGAACTACCGGTATCGATAACGACAACACCTTCACTTGTGACAATGAAACCCGGATTATTAAAAAATGCGTGGTTTTCTGGTGACGGCTCAGGATCTTTCGCCAAAAGGTAATAGCAACGATCTGATACCTTGGTAACAGGTACGTCATACATTGGGTCAGCCTTCATTACCAACTCATCATTTGCATATAGCGGCTTCAATGCCGACATCCCAATCAAACCTGCCGATAAACCGAATGCCGATTTTAATAAGTCACGACGTTTCATAACAATCTCCCAACTGTATTTTTTTAATTGTTTAACCTGACGATTTTAACACCTTTTGCTTAAAAATTAATACAGCAATATACGCACAGTAAAACCACCTAGACCATTCATCCCTCCCCCATATTCATACTTTATTCACTATATTCATCTATAAAGTATTAAAATACGCTGATTCATTTAATTTTATATACGGATTTTCAACACCATGGAATTGATTAAGACCTATCTAGACCTTACTGTCTTTGGCCTTTTAGGATTAATGGGATTCATCGCTCTATGGGTCACCGTCGAGCGTATCATTTTTTACCGTAACTTACGCCTTGAAAGCTACGACCAACAAGTCTTACTCAATATCGATTTAACACGCAACCTTACGATATTGTCGACTATTGGCGCAAACACCCCATTTGTTGGTCTACTTGGCACGGTTATCGGTATCTTGATTACCTTCTATGATATCGGTCAAAACCAAGCCATTGAAACCGGAGCCATTATGGTGGGGCTGGCTTTGGCCTTAAAAGCCACCGCGGCAGGTATTGCTATAGCGATTCCAACCATCATTGCCTATAACGGTTTACTCAGAAAAGTCGAAGTGATCAACTCACTATATAGCATTCATCAGCCTGCTAACCCAGCCACTAAAACACTATAGTTGCTTTAGGATATCCTTGCATAATGCGACGCTCCGAACTTAAACGATTTGACACCATGAACGTCATCCCTTTAATTGACGTTATGCTAGTCCTGCTTGCCATAGTGTTAATGACAGCGAGTTTTATCGTTAAAGATAGTCTGAATATCGAGCTACCTGAAACCACTAATACCCAAACCTATGTCCCAGCGGAAAACATCACACCTGTTCTGCTGCATATCAATGCCGAAAACCAATATTTCATAAATGAACAACCAGAAAGTTTTGCCAATATCTCCCAGAGATTAAGCAAACTGTCCAAAGAACAAGCCATTACCCTGCAAGTGGATAAGAAAGCGGAATTTGGCACTTTTGTAAAACTCGTTGACGCTTTAAAAGGCCAAGAACTTAACAACCTCTCTATCTTGACTAAATCGCAACAACAATGAAATCGAGCACCACCCTTTCTTTTATCATAGCCGCCATACTCTACACAGCATTGCTATTGCTTGGTTACTGGCTGTGGACACTGAGCGCCAACACCCCGATAAAAGAACAACTCAAACCTGTGCCCGTGACGCTTGCGATGTTTCAAGAATCCAGCGTTCAACCGATGGTTGAGCCAGTCATCGAATCGATTGTACAACCGGAAATCAAGCCTGAAATAGAACCCATTAGCCAACCAAAACCCATTCAGCCGATTCAGCCACCTGAACTCGTTGCCGCAGTAAAGCCAATTAAACCGAAAAAGCCTGAACCTAAAAAAGAACCCAAAAAAGAGCTTAAACAAGAAATCAAACCAAAAGCTGAACCAAAACAGGTAAGCGAACCTCAAAAAACACCGATTACGCAAACCCAACCAAAAGCCGAACCCGTAAAACAGCCACAAGCCGTTCCAGAAACGCCTGAAAAGAAAACGGAGCAAACTGTCGCCGCTAGCCAGCCGCAAACCGTTATAACAAAGGCTAAACCGAGCAAACCAAAATACAGCCAACAACAAATCGTTGATGCCGAACAAGCCTATCTACATGAATTACGAAAACAGATTATCACTTTCGCTAAAGACACCTATCCAAGAAGAGCCAAAAGACGCGGTTGGGAGGGTGAAGTTTCAATCGAATTTGTGTTGACCCCTAATGGAAACATCACTAAGTTGAAAATATTGCAAAGCTCCGAAAGAGCGATTTTAGATCAAGCCGCTTTAGAGATATTTCAAGAAAAAATGCACAACCACTTTAAAGCCTTCCCTAAGGAAATCACCCGTAGCCGTTGGTTAATCAAGGTACCCGTCAGTTATCACCTGCGTTAGCCCGATTACACAGATTGACCAATCGTTTAGCGGAATCATTTTGAAAACAGGCTTTTCGGTTATTTAGGCAATTGTTAGGTTTACAGACCTTCAAACCGGCATTCATCCAATCAAAAAACACAAAAATAACCCCACGGATTTTGGAAAATACAAAGACCTTAGAATTTGGTAAACTATGCCGCATTCAAAGTTAAAAGGATTTTGTAGTGGACTACACCGTTCCAGAAAAAAGCATCGAAGAAGTACAAGCGGACTTGACCAAACGCTTTACCCACTTCGCCAACCCCAAAGATCGTTATAAATACCTGATTGATATGGGTAAGCAACTGCAGCAATTGGATGACAGCTACCAGACCGAAGAAAACCGCATTCACGGTTGTCAGTCACAAGTATGGATTCATATTGAAGAAAAAGATGGTCGCCTGTTCATGCAAGCCAAAAGCGATGCGGCCATCGTATCGGGTTTAATCGCTTTGCTACTTAAAATCTACCATGGAAGAACCCCACAAGAAGTAGCGACCGCACCGTTAGATTTCTTAGGGAAAATCGGCCTGTTACAACAACTATCGCCAAATCGTTCCACCGGCTTGTACCACATGATTAAACGCATCCAAGCCGAAGGCCAAAAGCGGATGGCCTGATGTTCTAAACAAACAGAAATACACATACATATACAAGCCTCTTAATTGAGGCTTTTTTGTCTCTTCAAAAACTCGACCACAAATCCCACCAGGCCTGGTGACAATCAAATAATCCTAAATTATTTTGCAAATAAATGATTCACACAGGGTAAATTTAGCATTTCACACTAAGTAGTTTTATGTGTATCCTAAACAAGCTTTTTCAAATTCGTTAATAAAAATACAGAGGAGATGAACGAATGTCTTATTTAAAAAGTTTTCCTAACCAAGAAGGTTTTTTTGGTGATTTTGGTGGTGCATTTTTACCGCCAGTATTAATTCCGCATTTTGAAGAAATCAATAAAGCCTATATGGAACTTGGGCGTTCAGCAGACTTTTTAAATGAACTCAAATACATTCGTAAACACTATCAAGGCCGTCCGACCCCGGTTTATTACGCACACAACTTAAGTAAAGAGTGTGGCGCACACATCTATCTCAAACGTGAAGACCTAAACCACTCTGGTGCACATAAGCTTAATCACTGCATGGCAGAAGCTTTACTGGCCAAACACATGGGTAAAACCAAGCTGATTGCCGAAACAGGCGCAGGGCAACACGGAGTGGCTCTAGCTACCGCCGCAGCTTATTTTGGTATGGAATGTGAAATTCATATGGGTGAAATCGATATTGCTAAAGAAGCGCCTAACGTTACCCGAATGAAGCTACTTGGTGCAAAAGTGGTACCGGTTTCTTTTGGTGGTCGTAGTTTAAAAGAGGCGGTCGATTCCGCCTTTGATTCTTACGTTCCGCAAGCCGATACCGCTCTATTTGCCATCGGCTCGGTTGTAGGGCCACACCCATTCCCAATGATGGTGCGTAACTTCCAATCGGTGGTTGGCCATGAAGCCCGTGAACAGTTTCTTGAGATGACAGGGGAACTGCCTGATCAAGTCGGCGCTTGTGTCGGTGGCGGCTCAAATGCCATGGGTATGTTCGCTGGTTTTATCGAAGATGAAAACGTTGGCTTAAATGGCGTTGAACCGCTGGGTCGTGGAACCAATATTGGTGAACACTCAGCCACGATGACCTACGGCAAGCCAGGTATGATTCACGGCTTTAAATGTTTATTGCTAGAAGATGAAGAAGGTAATCCAGCGCCGGTTCACTCCATCGCCTCAGGTTTGGATTATCCAGGTGTTGGCCCAGAACACTCTTACCTAAAAACCATGGGGAAAGTTGACTACCATGCGGTGACAGATGATGAAACCCTAGACGCCTTTTATAAGCTTTCGCGCATGGAAGGAATCATTCCCGCCCTAGAAAGCTCACATGCAGTTGCATGGGCGATGAAACATGGTAAGGAAAACCCTGGTAGCACCATCCTAATCAACCTATCTGGTCGTGGAGACAAGGATATTGATTACGTTGCCGAAAACTTTGGTACAGGTGAATAAACACCGCGCAACTAAATAACTAAGCCCCTTAATTGGGGCTTTTTTATGTCTTGAATTTGATTGTTTTCATAAAGTCACCCTATGCTCACAACGTATGCATGACCACAGGGCAGGCCAGGCCTGGTTGTTTGGCTTTTAAGGTTTAACTTGTCTTAGCTATTGAGAAGCCTTTACAGATATTTATATACCTTTGTTATTGGCTTTTAGGCTTCCCGTTACTCTTTTTACTTGCCTAAAAAGAGTAACCAGAAAAAAGGCACCCCACTCCATAAATTGGCAAGCTCTAAACTTGTTCACTGAAACTTCAGAACTCGCTTCGCTCAAACGAAGAACTTGGCTGTAGCGAAGCGGAGAGACAAGAAACAGCTGAAGTTTTTAAACGTTCACTGCGTTAAGAACTTTGCACAATTTATTCCAAGGGGAATTTGGGCGCTTGTAGCTGGATTTGCAGAATAAAAAACAAAATCACCAGGCCTGATAAAAATTACAGCACAAGAACATCTGAACAATGAAAATACGGAGTTAACGTAGAAAAAGCCTCCCTTCTGTAAGCAATCGTCATTTCACTTAGCGTAGAGGGCGTTAAAACGTTTCAACTGTCTGAGCGAAGCGAGTTTTGAAACGTTAGCCAGCAAGCTTAGTGAAATAGATTGTGTCAGCAGGGTGTCTTTTGTTTGGTTACTTTATTTGGACAAGCAAATAAAGTGACGGGAAGCCAAGCCTCTGAATTTAAAGACCTATAAATTTCAAAAGGCTTCTCAATTATTAGTGAATTTAAATTTTCTTTTCTGCTGATATTCACAATTTACTTATATTCTTTTATTGTTTTTATCAACTCTTTGGAATAATTAAAAATATCATCTAATGAATCAATAGCTACTCGAGTTTCGACTTTATTTGTTAGCAAACCAATATACTTTTGTTTAGTATTGAAGTGAAACCTACATAAAGGTTTACGGTTATTATCATCAAGCAAAACACCGCAATATGACTTAGTATCTCTAAGGGTTATTCTGTTTACATCTGCCTCTACTCTTAAAATAGCTTTAACAATGTTATATGCTTCTATTTCTTCTTCAGTAGTTTCAATATCATTATCAATCTTAGGCTCTGTTTCAAGAAATTCTACTCCAACCTTTGACTTTTCATCTTGTTGTTCAGGGTGTGATAGCGCAGACTCTAAACGCTCATTAATTTTTTCATTGATAAATTGCTTTCTAGCCTTTAAAACTATCTCTTTGAATTGCTCCATAACAGTTTGCGTCAAACGACCACTATATATTTTTGATGCAAAGAAACGAACAAATTCATCAGAAGGTGATTCAAGTTCTTTATTTAGTATCTTTTTAACCTCATTTGTATATTTCAAATCACTTGCTGTATTCAAAATATCATCTAGATTAAATGCAGTTTTAGTAAATTTCTTAAGTTCTTCAATTTCATGTTTTTCAAACTTATTTAAATCAATTATGAAAAATGGTTTTGAATCCATTTGGTTTGCCTTTTCCAAATCTGAAAAAAACATATATTCAATACCATTTGTAAGAACACTAAACCTCGCCTCTGATACTGAAAAATATCTATAAAGCTGGCTAGCATGGTCTGGCGAAAGATTAGAACCAAACTTCTTACACTCAATAAGCATAATAATCTCATCATCTTTTTTGACTGCGTAATCAACTTTCTCACCTTTTTTAACACCATGGTCAGTTGTATATTCAGGAACAACTTCTAGAGGATTGAAGACGTCATATCCTAAAGCCTGAATAAAAGGCATTATTAAAGCGTTCTTAGTTGCTTCTTCTGTTACCAAAGTTGGCCCCAAAGTTGATATTCTTTTTGAAATCTCACCTATACGATCAATCAAATCCATCTTACTCACCCTCTCATAAATAATTTATTTTACTTATCTAGGTGAACATAATACTACCATTAAGCATTAAAACACAAACACTGCTTATGACAATAAAAAAGCCCCGCTAGGAAGTCCTAAGCGGGGCTTTTTATTAAGCGTTGAAAGTGGCTAAATTAAGCGACTTTTAACTGCTCTTGTGAAGTCGCTTCTAGACGTGCGATACGGTCTTCAAGATCTGGGTGAGACTTGAATAGATCACCAAAAGACGACTTCTTAGCTGAGATACCAAATGCCGCCATCTGGTCTGGTAATTCACCAGGCTGCATAGTCTGTAAACGACGTAGTGCCGCAATCATATTCTCTTTACCTGCTAGGTAAGCCCCACCATTATCGGCATGGAACTCACGGTAACGAGAGAACGCCATCGCAATCATGCTGGCCAAGATACCGAATAGGATTTGGGCAACCATATCGACAATGATGAATGTCCAGCTATGGCCTTCCTGTTCGTTTTTAAGCACCACGCGGTCAACAATGTAAGCGACAATTTTCGCGAAGAAGATAACAAACGTGTTCAATACACCTTGTAAAAGAGCCATAGTCACCATATCACCGTTGGCTACGTGAGCGACTTCGTGGCCTAATACCGCTTCCACTTCGTTTTGACGCATGCTACGCATAAGACCCGTGGAAACCGCTACTAAAGAGTTGTTTTTAGTCATACCAGTTGCAAACGCGTTTGGTTCTGGAGAATCGTAAATCGCCACTTCAGGTGTTTTAATCCCTGCTTTTGCCGCCTGACGAGTCACTGTCTCAACCAACCATTGCTCATCCGCATTACGAGGCTGAGTGATAACCTGTGCACCAGTAGACATTTTTGCCATCCACTTCGACATAGCTAAAGAAACAAATGAACCGGCAAAACCAAAAATCAACGCGAACATGAATAGGTTGTTTAGGTTAAGGCTCGTACCTTGCATGTAGTTGCCTACACCCAAGATGTTCATGGCAAGCATTGCAACTGCAATGACCGCGATGTTTGTTAATAGAAATAAACCAATACGTTTCATTTTTTTCTCCTAAAAAAGATTGAGACTCTTGAGCGAATCCCAGCATTGAATTCCAACATAGATAACTATAAGGTTTTTTTATGACCTTTCAAGTTTTAATTGATGTTTAGATGAATTATTGTGCGTAAAACCATAAAGGCCTAACTTAAAGCCCTTTACAAACCGGCATTATCACGGCTTGAAACAGATTGGTCATTTTTTGAAAATTTTCGCTAAAAACCCACTCAAGATTTATTCAACCTGGGGATCGGGGTGCTCTAAGGCGATCTGTTGCAACTGAGATTTGAGTTGTAGGAATAAATCGACCAACTCTGGTTGAAAATGCGAGTCTCTTCCTTGTTCGATAATCTCGAAAGCTTCCTCAGCACTGAAGGCGCGTTTATAGGGACGTGCGCTCGTTAAAGCATCATACACATCCGCTAAAGCCATTAAGCGTGCCGCTAAAGGAATCGCTTCACCGACTAAGCCGTTTGGATAGCCTGAACCATCCCATTTTTCGTGATGGCTGAGTGCGATTTGTTGAGCGACCTCTAAGACTTGGCCACTCTCTCCCATGGAACGTGAAGCTTGCTTTAAGATTTGATAACCTTTTTCAGCATGGGTTTTCATAACGGTAAACTCTTCATCGGTTAATTTACCTGGTTTCAGCAAAATGGGGTCTGGTATGGCGATTTTACCGATATCATGCAAAGGTGCGGACTTAGTGATCACTTCAATATTCTTATCAGATAAATAAGGGCGGAACAACGCTGTATTGGCGGCCGCTTTGGCTAAAGTTTCCACATAATATTGGGTGCGACGAATATGGTTACCGGTATTTTCATCACGAAACTCCGCTAAAGAGACCATGACATAGATACTGCTATCCTGTAAACGTAGCACTTCGCCTATGCGCTGTTTGACTTGCTCTTCCAAATCTTCATTATGGGCTTGCAGAGACTTTTGTGCTTCATGGAGCTTGATCTGAGTTTCAATGCGAGCATACAACACCCCGGGATTGATCGGTTTGGAAATAAAATCATTCCCCCCTATTCTCAACCCCTTCTCTTCATCTTCTGGCTGGTTTTTGGCGGTTATAAATAAAATAGGGATATCTTTGGTCTTGAGATTATTTCGGATGTGTTGGCAGGTTTCATAACCATCCATCTCCGGCATCATAATATCCAGCAACACTAAATCAGCTTGGTAGCTTTCAAGTATCTCTAAAGCTTGTACACCATTGGTTGCGATTTTGACCTCATATAAATCTGAGAGTAAATCAATCAATAACTTTAAATTTGTTGGCGTGTCATCCACGCAGAGAATTTTTGATTTAGTAGCCATAACCATATTATTTATTTCACCCTTGAAATTACCAAAAACAAAAGCCTGTTTAAAAGTGACTCAGCCCAATCCATTTTTAGTTTGTGCATATTTGTTATGGAAATAATTCATTAAGGATTTCCAAAGCACCGTTAAAGTTGAACTGTTCGATAAATTGATCTACTTTCTGATATTGGTTAATACCTAGAATCTCTTGAAAAGCCTTTTGATGTTTTTGCCAAAGCGCCAAAGTGTCACCCCCATCGAACTCGGATAACAGCCGTTTCAAATCTTCAATAGGTGCTTCTGTGACGGTTTCTTGTTGGCTAACGCTCGAAGAGACATGCTCTTGCAAGTAAGTTTTCAGCGAAGTAAAGGTAGGCTCGATTTGCTCTTCTAGGTTTTGAAGTTGCTCTAAAAACACATCACGTTGCCAATTTTTTGAAACATCATCACCCTCTTTAGCTTTCATAATCAAACTCTCGAGTTGTTCAGCAAGTGACGCTAACGCTTCCGCACCCAAACTGGCGGAAACCCCTCTAAACGAATGAGTAAGAATGTGCAATTTATCAAAGTCCTCTTGCCCCGGTTCAGCCAATAGCTCCTTACAGTCCGCAACAAACCCCTCATAATTCTTGAAGTAGTCCTGAAGCAATTTAATCTGTAACGAACGATTGCCGCCGGTAATCTTCAATCCCTGTTCAAGATTGATTCCAGCAATCTCTTTTTGCGAGGTTTCTATTTGTTCGACATTGTTTTTAGGAACCTGGGTCACTTGCGTAAAATACTTGGCAAGCGTGTTATACAACTCTTCTGGATTTACAGGTTTGGTTAAATGGCCATTCATACCGATAGAGTGTGTACGCTCCCGCTCTTCATTCAGAGCGTGTGCGGTCATAGCCACAATCGGCAATGCCTGGTATTGGTCCTGAGCTCGAATTTCAGTTGTGGCTTGATAACCGTCTTTAACAGGCATCTGCAAATCCATCAATATCAAATGGAAATAATCGTCGGCTTGATTGTTCAACAACTCTAGGGCTTCTTGACCATTTTGAGCAAGAGAAACCTGCACCCCTCTTGATTCCATCAGTTCAATCGCAATTTGCTGATTGATGGGATTATCCTCCGCCAATAGGACATGCATGCCATCGAAGCGAAGCTCGACAGAACGTGAAAATGAATCATTTTCGGCGTCTATATCTTGACCATCCATAAATTTCAAGGTGCCGTACAACTGGCTCGGCAAAATGGGTTTGGCAAGATTATGCAGCCCACCAAAACGCTGGCTGATACCGTTCATAACCTCTTCCGAAAAAGCTGAAATCAGCAACGTTTTACAAAGGTAATGCGGTTTATGCTCTGAAAGGTACTCTAATAGAACATCACCACTTTCTTCTGGCAAGACGCAGTCCAACACAATAAAGTCAAAATCCTCTTGCTCTAAGCATTTAATCGCTTCACGAATACTTAACGCATTGCTCACTTTGATATCGAATAGATTAATTTGCTGATTCATGATTTCATGAACCGAAGGCGAATCATCAACCAATAACAAACGTTTACCGGCCAAATCATCGAATGTTTGCTGATGGTGTTCTGCTGCGAATTCACATGGTAAGGCCAGGGTAAACTGGCTACCTTCTCCCGGTTTTGAACTTGCGGTTAAATCCCCGTTCATTAAACGCGCCAGACGTTTAGAAATCGATAGACCTAAACCGGTTCCTCCATATTTTCGGGTAGTAGAGCCATCTGCTTGGGTAAACTCTTTAAACAGCGCTTTGAGCTGTTCCGAAGTCATGCCGATACCGGAATCCTTAACACTGATAATCAGTTCAACACCGTTTGGTGCAGGCTGACAATTCACCTGCACGACAACAAGGCCGCTATCCGTGAATTTAAGCGCATTCGACAGCAGGTTATTGAGAATTTGCTCCAATCTAAAAGGGTCACCTAATAACCAACCCTGATTATCAATCAGTTCATTTGTTTGAAAGTTGACCAACAATTCCAAACCTTTTTTAGTGGCCGTCTCTGCCAGCAATTGCACACTGTGACTAATCACCTCTTCGATTTTCATTGGGATAAACTCAATGTCGAGCTTACCCGCCTCGATTTTTGAAAAATCCAAAATATCGTTGATGATGTGCAACAGAGATTGACCCGATCGGTGGATTTTTTCGATATAGTCTTGTTGTTTTGGCGTTAATTGAGTACGTAATGCCAAATAGGCCATACCGATAATGGCATTCATCGGTGTGCGAATCTCATGACTCATATTGGCTAAAAAAGAGGACTTGGTTGCCGCCGCCTGTTCCGCCAACTGCCTGGATTGAATGGCATCCTTCATGGCACCTTCAAGCTGTTGCATAAGATTCTTTTGCATTTCGGCTTGATGCATACTGGCAATCAACACACCGCAGGTCGCATGGAAAGGCTCTAGAAAATCGGCCAAAACTTCATCATAAGGCGCTTTACTATTGGCAATGCCATACAGCCCCACTAAGCGATTCCCCTGAAAGATAGGCAACCCCATAAAACTTTTGATTTCAGGATGGCCCTTAAGCATACATCCACCACGAGAGTCATTGTTAACATCATTACTGATAACACGCTCAGCTTTATAGAGTACATCACCCGCCAAGCTGTCCGGGGCACAAAACTCATCCTCTCCGTCCATCATTATCTGATAACGTTTTGCGGAATTTTCATCCCATGAAAAATCCGCCAAGGCATGCAATTTCACACAGCGTTTATTGTCAGACTGGTAAATCACTTCTCCGATAAAGCCATACTCGCTGCCTGTAATCTTAAGAATGGCTTGAAGCAACTCCTGCCAGGTTGCTTTTTGGTTTTCGGGTGAGGCCACAAAATTTTCAGTGGCATTCTTCAGTGCATCCAGCAGTTGATTGCGTAAAGCGGTTTCCGCCTGCGCCTTATTACGCTCGGTAAGATCGGTAACCAGGCCGATGTATTCTTTGTTGCGGCCGTTTTTGATGACACTGACATTCAACGCCAAAGGAAAGATTTCGCCGTTCTTTCGCTGGCCCTCAAACTCTTGTCCAGTCCCGATAATATGTGCTTCACCCGTTCGTTTAAAGTCGCTTAAGGATTGATCATGATGCTCGGCATAACGCTTTGGCATTAGCATTTTGACATTTTGCCCGCGCATCTCTTCAGCGGCATAGCCAAATATTTTTTCAGCCGCGGAATTGATTCTCAAGATGATACCGGTATCGGAAATCTGGATAATCCCTGCCGCCGCTTCTTGCAAAATAATCTCATTTTGCTGGAATGGCAAAATGGCACGTTTTCTGAACATCACTATCGAATAAAACGACCCCATTAAAATGACCATCATCAATATGGCCGCTGAAAGACTATAAATAAAGTTTTGTTTCTTCGAGTCTGTAACGGCTTGTTCCATTAATGCATGGGTGGTTTTCAGCAGATTGAGATTGGTTTCCAACAACTGGTTTCTAATCGGCAAAAATTCACTGGGTAAAGTAAAAGACTGGTTGGGTGACTGACTGATAGGCCGAATCAATCCGGATACGGTATCTTGATAAAGCTGACGAACCTGAATTAATCGCTCAGATAACTCGGGATAGGTTTGCAGGATATTGGAATCTAAATCTAGATAGTAACCATTATGCTGCATAATAAAATTAAGGTTGGTGATGTCTAGATAAAGGGCTTCACTAGGCTGAATCGAATAGTGTTTGATCAGAGAAAATAGACGGTCAAAAGAGAGACTCCACTGCAAGAAGCGACTATAGAAATCCGACAAGCTATTGATTTCCGGATTATCGAAAAGTCGTAAATTTTTAGAGCTGTTATTGATCAGTACATTTTGAATTTCATTCGGGGGTAACTCCCACTCCACCAGCTCTTGTTGGCAAGTCTTTTTTAGATAACATCCCATTATGGCCTGTCGTTTATCCAAGTAGCTCTGCCAAGCTTCTTCAAACCAAAAATAGGGGGTTTGATTTTTGGAAAAGAACGCCGCGTAAATCAATTTATCGGTGTCCAACTTAGCCTCGGTCCAACGCTGATAAAGTTCTGTAGAAGAGTCATAACTGAGTTGATAGGCGAAATGCTCCTCTTGCTGTATGAGTTGCAAGGCATCCAGCAGGACATTCACTTCTTGAATATTTTGGAGCTGTTTGTTGTCCTGCTCCAGTTTTTTAAAGTCATCCAAAATGGCGAGTGCAAAAATAAGTGACACACCGAGCATTATCGCCAAAACACTAAAGTTCAATTGCACTAGGTTTTTATTGGCCGTTTGCATAAAAACTTCCGCTTAATTCAACTGATAGGATATTTGCAATGCAAAGAGGTCCCACGACTTTCCGAAATCGGTGATTTTCCCCAGGCCTGGATAGCTTGGAAGGTCGGCATTGCCCTCATGTTTGGCATATTGCGCCTGCACCATCCAACTTGGACTTAGGTTCCAACGGACAGCGAGATTGTAGGAATTACTGGAATAGTTGCTACCCGATTTATATCGTGAATCCAAATAAGGTGTGTATTCTTCATAACGGACTAAAGTCGACACTTCTGGAGAGATTGCCCATTCCGCTTGTAAATAATAGCCTTCTGCATCCAGGTATTCAGGAACCATTTCTATATTAGGGGTAAAACTAGATTTGACATGGTTTCTTGCTCGCATCCCCTCGGCCGTCAAAAAGACATTATCAAAACGGTATTGAACCGATACAAGATGGTGAATGGTTTGCAGTTCGAACTTATTAACGGTAAAACCATTAAGAGTAGCTGGCGCAGGTGTAATGCTACTTTCTATGTTCAACAAACTATAAGCCAGACTTAACCCCTGAATACTTGTGGGTTCAAATTGAATTTTTAGTCCGGCCTTGTCCAGCTGCTTAAAATCTACACTATTATAATCTTGGGACAGGTACTTATATTCCAACGTCTTGTCATCCAACTGACGATGTCCATAGTAGGCATCGAATGACAAAGAGCCTTGTTCCAACTCAAGCGTGTCATAAAGATTGATACCGTCGGTAGACAGCATAAGGCTACGAATATTATCGAAATAGATAGAAGGTAAAAATATACCAGGCCTTGCAGACGGTAGGTCTCGTGAATCATTATAAAAACCGTAAGGAGTTTTGACACGGCCAAGCCTAACTCCCCCATTTTGCGACTGGGTTTGTAAAAAATTGTAATCCAACAACGCTAAATCTAAAGACAAGCCATTCGCGGTCATCTCCCCTTCTTCTCTGGCTAATAGCTGGGTATTGAAACGTAGCTTTGGCGTCACTTGCCAATTCAAATTCAAGCCAGCTTCTCTGAAATCAAAGCTACCGTTATCTAGAGTGCCACTTGTGGCATAAGGGTTGCGGTTGGTGTGAACATAATCTTGTGCAACAAAACCTTTTAGCTCAAGCTCCGGTGTAATCGCATAAGCCCATACACTCGGGCTACTACCCGCCAACAATAAAGCGACTAAGATTTTTTTAGGACGAAAGGATGAAATGAACTTTGACATGATTATTGACTCACTTGAATAGGTAGTACTTTTTGCATGCGGGTTCCGACTGGAACATAACCGATGGCACCTGGCGTGGTTTGCACCTTTTGCAACAGCTCTTCGATATTACCAACAACGATGGGTGAAGAGCCTCTTCCACTAAACGCCAACCGATTCCAAACTCGGTCGAGCTGATAGGTATTGCTATTAAGCAATTCTTTAACAAAGGTTTGGTGAATTTGATTACTGCTAGGGAGAGCAAAGACTTTGACCGGCATGCCGTTTGGCCAAATCTTGAGCTTCATCGTATAAATGCGTTTGAGTTTGTCCGCTGAAAGAGTACGGGTGTCAGATAACGGATTGCTAATCACTTGAACTTCATTTGCGGCATAGATTTGCCAGCTACTCATGAAACAAAAAAAGCCAGCGATAGCGATGACGAAGCGTTTCATTTTATAAATCCTAAAGACTTTAAAATTTAATACTAACACGCTAAGTGTTAAAACCACCAATAAAACTTAAAAAATTATAGGTATTTATACTAAAACACTATAATTATAATGGGAATTTTTACTCCCAAAAAACAGGATAAATTAAACCTTATCATTCTCTGATTATTACACCGATTTTCTTTTAAAGATAGGCGTGCAACAATATAGAAAATAGCAACCGAATCCTAACAATCCTGGTTTGCATGAATAGAATAGTGCAGAATTAAACTCTGAGACGGGCTGAATTTGGTTGAAAAAAATAGATAAGTTAGATGTTTTGGATGAAATATTTACTGAAAAGTTTGATTGGGAAAGAAACAAGAGCAAGAAGCATGAGTAAACAACTGCTCTTGTGATAGGTGAATTGGAAACCGAACAGAACCACCAGGCCTGGTCGGTTTTAAAATCAACTTAGTTTTGCTTTCAAGATTTGGTTGACCTGTCCAGGGTTGGCCTGTCCACCTGAAGCTTTCATGATTTGCCCGACAAAGTACCCCATCATCTTCTCTTGACCCGCTTTATAGGCTTCGACTTGAGATGGGTTATTCGCTAGCACTTCATCAACCAATGCTTCAATCGCACCACTATCCGTGATTTGTTTCAAGCCTTTGGCTTCAATGATTTCATCGGCAGAACCTTCACCGTTCCACATCGCTTCAAACACTTGTTTGGCGATTTTGCCCGAAATCGTATCATCCATAATACGCTCTAACATGCCAGCCAGCATTTCAGCGCTAATCGGCGCATCTTTCACCGCTAAGCTATCTTTGTTTAAAGCCGCCGCAAAACCGGAAGTCATCCAGTTTGCACACAGCTTGGCATCTTTTGCACCGGTTGCCGCAACCACCGCTTCAAAAAACTCCGCCATCTCACGAGAGCTGGTTAACACTTCCGCATCGTATTCACTCAAACCGAACTCGGCTACAAAACGGGCACGTTTGGCATCCGGCAACTCAGGCATTGTCGCTTTAACCGCTTCAATATCTTCGTCGGTGATAATCACCGGCAATAGGTCTGGACAAGGGAAATAACGGTAGTCATTAGCCTCTTCCTTAGAACGCATTGAACGTGTGGTGTCATTTTCCGAATCGTATAAGCGGGTTTCTTGAACCACTTGCCCACCGTTTTCAATCAGTTCGATTTGACGTTCGATCTCAAACTCAATCGCTTTTTCAATAAAACGGAATGAGTTGATGTTTTTCAACTCGGTACGTGTACCAAGCGGTTCACCTGGACGACGAACCGAGACGTTGGAATCCACACGGAAAGAACCTTCCTGCATGTTGCCGTCACAAATCCCTAAATACTGAACCAGTTCATGCATTTTCTTGGCATAAGCGACCGCTTCTTTAGCCGATGACATGTCGGGATCAGAAACGATTTCCAACAATGGAGTTCCGGCGCGGTTCAAGTCGATACCACTCATTCCAGGCACAATACCGTGATTGGATTTACCGGCATCTTCCTCAAGGTGGGCACGGGTGACACCAATCACTTTTTTGACTCCGTCCACTTCAATTTCTAAAGTACCTTTACCCACGATTGGAAACTCCAACTGTGAGGTTTGATAACCTTTAGGTAAATCCGGATAAAAATAGTTTTTACGATCGAAAACCGATTTACGACCAATTTCTGCATTCAGCGCCAAACCTAGAGCGATTGATTTATCAATCACCGCAGCATTCAACACCGGCAACATACCCGGCATACCCAAATCAACATTACAGGCCTGGGTGTTTGGTGCCGCACCGTAGGCGATGGATGATCCTGAAAATATCTTTGATTTTGTGGTTAACTGAGCGTGTATCTCTAAACCAATTACAACTTCCCAACTCATATTCTGTTAACTCCTAATTATTGATACTGTTCAGGCATCTGTTTATGCCAATCAGTCACTTGCTGATACTGGTGTCCAATATTCAGCAACTTAGCCTCACTAAAATAAGGCCCAACAATGTGTAACCCCACTGGACGGTTATTTACAAAACCAGCCGGAACCGACAGGCCTGGTAAACCAGCTAAGTTAACAGGAATGGTATATAAATCGGATAGATACATGCTGACTTGGTCATCTGACTTTTCGCCGATATTAAATGCCGTGCTTGGCGCGACAGGCCCCATAATCACGTCACACGACTCAAACGCTTTGGTAAAGTCATCACGCACCATACGGCGGAGTTTTTGTGCTTTCAAATAATAAGCATCATAGAAACCGGCTGAGAGCGCATAAGCCCCCACCATGATTCGACGTTTGACCTCGGCACCAAAACCTTCAGAACGTGAACGTTTATACAGGTCTTCTAAATCTTTAGGGTTCTCACAACGATGACCAAAACGCACACCGTCAAAACGTGACAAGTTAGATGAGGCTTCCGCTGGCGCCAACACATAATAAGAAGGTACCGCTAAATCTTTATTAGGAAGGTGAACTTCTACAATCTCGGCACCTAGCTTTTCAATTTCAGCGATTGCATTGACAACCACGATTTCAACATCAGGATCTAGACCGTCTTCAAAGTATTCAGCAGGAACACCGACTTTCAGCCCTTTTAAAGATTGACCCAATTCTGCCGCGTAATCTGGCGTTTCACGCTCCAAACTGGTTGAGTCGCGCTCATCGAATCCTGCCATGGCATTCAACATCCACGCCGCATCTTCTGCGGAACGTGTCATAGGCCCTGCTTGGTCAAAACTTGACGCATAAGCGACAATACCAAAACGGGAAACCGAACCGTAAGTTGGCTTGATTCCGGTAATACCGCAGAAAGAGGCTGGCTGACGAATCGAGCCACCGGTATCGGTACCGGTTGCCATTGGCGCAAGACCGGCGGCAATCACCGCAGCCGCACCACCGGAAGAGCCACCTGGAACCGCATTCAGATCCCAAGGGTTTTTAGTTGGCCCGTAGTAACTGCTCTCAGATGAAGAACCCATGGCAAACTCATCCATATTTGTTTTACCCAAAATAGGCATACCCACTTTTTTCAATTGGGTCACAACATGAGCATCGTAAGGTGCGATAAAGTTGTCCAGCATCTTTGAGCTACAAGAGGTTTTCACACCGTCTGTACAGAAGATATCCTTGTGCGCCACCGGAATTCCAGTAAGCAACTCACCTTTACCGGCCGCCAACATCTCATCGGCCTCTTTGGCCATAGCGATGGCCAGTTCAGGTGTCACGGTGACATAGGCATTCAATTCAGCGTCATATTGAGAGATACGATCTAGATAATGTTGCGTCAACTGCACACTGGTAATCTCACCGGCATGTAACTTTTCGCTCATTTGTTTAATGGTTAAATTATGCATTTTGTCTCTCTACTCACTCAATCACTTGTGGCACTAAATACAAGCCGTTTTCCACTGCTGGAGCAACCGATTGTAATTTTTCATGCTGGTCAACTTCGGTGACCACATCTGGACGCAAACGCTGAACCTGATCCAATGGATGAGCCATTGGCAATACGCCATCAGTATCAGCGGCTTGCATTTGTGAGAATAAATCTAAAATATTAGACAGTTTAGCCGCTACTTCATCAACTTCTGATTCGTTAACTTCGATGGCCGCTAAACGTGAAATGTATTCGACTTCAGTTTTTCCTAAAGACACACGCTACTCCTAATCGGATACGGTTGAACTACCCGTTTAAACCTGTTTTAAAATCAAGGATTCAATCCATAAATCCAGGCCAAAACCAGTAGAAAAAATTTGACCGTATAAAATACCATATTAACGTTTTCTTCTAAAGCCTAATTAGCATTTAGGTCGCGAATTTTCTACTTTTAAGGCGAATACCACCTTCCGAAGAATTTACAATCCATGCATCGCCATGCTCTCTATTCTGCGATTCACACCACCTTAATAAAAGACTCGTTAAAAGTATTAGCCCAAAAGTCATATTTTCACAGAAATTAGTCTTCTCCCCTTATGCAGAATAAGTTAAAATGCCAAGATTACTTTTTAGTCTAATTTTTAAGGGCAGCACTCAATGTTTCGCAAATTCATGGGACTTTTCTCAAACGACCTATCTATTGATTTAGGTACCGCCAACACTCTGATTTATGTTCGTGGTAAAGGAATGGTATTAAACGAGCCTTCAGTCGTTTCAATTCGCACTAACAAAAGAGGGAGCAACAGCCGTTCAATCGTTGCTGTAGGTGAAAACGCCAAACTGATGCTCGGTAAAGAAAACCAAGACATTCAAACGGTTCGTCCATTAAAAGACGGGGTTATCGCTGACTTCGAAGTCACCGAAAAAATGCTTCAAGCCTTTATCAAAAAAGTACATGAGGCAAAGTTCTTCCAACCTAGCCCACGTGTTTTAGTCTGTGTACCTTGTGGTTCAACCCAAGTAGAACGTCGCGCCATTCGTGAATCGGCGGCAGGTGCCGGTGCGCGTGAAGTTTACTTAATCGAAGAACCGATGGCCGCGGCAATCGGAGCTGGCATGCCGGTTTCAGAACCAACCGGTTCCATGGTAGTTGATATCGGTGGTGGTACCACTGAAGTTGCGACTTTATCGTTAAACGGCATTGTTTGGTCTGACTCGGTTAAGGTCGGTGGTGACCGCTTTGATGATGCAATCATCAAGTACGTTCGTCGTAACTACGGCATGATCATCGGTGAAACCACGGCAGAAAAAATCAAGAAAACCATCGGTACCGCTTACCATGAAGTAACGCCTGACACCATGGAAGTTCATGGTTCGAACATTGCCGAAGCGGTTCCTCGCCGTTTTACACTTAACAGCAATGAAGTACTGGAAGCATTACAAGAACCGCTTTCAGCGATTGTCAGTGCCGTAAGAACCGCTTTGGAAAACACCCCTCCTGAACTAGGTGCCGACATTGCCGAGCACGGCATTGTATTAACCGGTGGTGGAGCTTTATTGCGCAACCTTAGCACCTTACTTTCAGAAGAGACAGGTATTCCCGTTATCATCGCGGATGACCCTTTAACGTGTGTGGCACGTGGCGGCGGTAGAGCTTTAGAACTTATGGATGAAAAAGGCGTTGACGTTTTTTCTTTTGAATAAACCCTTGCCTTATATTCTTTTGTGGAACTAGCTCTTTAGGAGAACACCCATTAACCTAACAACCCCATCCTCACATCAGGAAGGAATGCAATTCATCATTGCATTCATTCTTGCCATAGTGCTGATGGCGGCTGACCATTATGGTCAGATTTTAGGCAGTGTTCGCAGTGTTCTTCTAACCACCCTAACCCCCATCGAAAGGGCGGCAACCTTTCCTCAACAAATCTATCACCTGGTCACGACTGATTTCACCTCTATCAATGCGTTAGAAAGGGAAAATCAACAGCTCAAAACGGAAGTGTTACTTCTTAAAGCAAAGCAACAACAGTTGGTCAACCTCGAACTTCAGGTTCAACGCTTAGAATCGTTATTAGGTACCACCGGTAAAATCACCAACCAAAGTGTGCAAATCGCTACTGTCACCTTTTACAGCAGCAATCCTTTATCGCAATTCTTAACCTTGAACAAAGGGAGTTTAGATAAGGTTAAGAAACAGCAGACGGTCATCGATTCACAAGGGATTATGGGACAAATCATTCAAACCACCCCCACAACCTCAAGAGTCTTGTTGATTACAGACCCAGACCATCAAATTCCGGTACGTGTTCAGCGTACCGGACAGCGTGGAATTTTAAGCGGCACCGGGCATGACCACACACAACTAGGTTTCATTCCGGTCAATAGCGCCATCAAAGTCGGTGACATGTTAGAAAGCTCGGGGTTAGGCGGCATTTTCCCTGCGGGCTATCCGGTGGCAAAAATCACTCAGATTGAGACCCAAGGTGACAACCCTTACTTTAAAGTGACCGCGACACCAATCGCCAAACTGAACCAGTCGCATAAGGTGTTGATCATTACCCAACAGGAAGACGAAAACTGGAATAACGATTTTGATTTTAATTTGGACTTCAACTTAAAAGGCAAGGAAACAGAACCAGCAGGGAAAACGCCATGACCGAAAGCTTTGTTAATATTCGCTCGACTCAAGTTCGCTGGTTAATTCTGTTAACTTACTTGCTGGGTCTAATTATCGACAGCATGGTTTTACTGAACAGCTCTCTGGAGTTTTTACCTCCAATGACTCTATTGGCGGTACTCTACTGGAGTGGCCATTGTGTTGATAGAACCTATTTTATTTCCGCCTTTTTACTCGGCGTGCTTGCTGACACCCTTTATCAAACCACGCTCGGCGCCCATGCACTTCTATATTGCATCGTGCTATTTATGATGATTCGTAACCGCCTACAGTTCCGAACTTACCCAGCTTGGCAACAAGCCTTTATTGTTGGCATCTATCTGTTGTTTTACCAAGCGTTAAACACCTTGTTCTTCACTCCGGTTTTAGATGATGGGAGCTTTGTGCCTTATTGGAGCATGCCGGCAGCGGGGATTTTAATTTGGCCGGTAATGACAAGCCTATTAAACAAACTCACTGCAAATCACCGCTAAATTTGATTGTGAAATGGGATTAGCATGTCTGAGCAATTAAAATTTAACAGTGATGCCGAAGCTTTTCAGCAAAAACGTCTGTTCCGCTTTCGCCTCTATTTTGCTTATGGCTTTGTCCTTCTATTATTCGCTTTCTTAATCGGTCGCATGGCACACCTACAGTGGTACAACTATGAGCGTTATCACGGTCTTGCTGAAGGTAACCGCATCTCCGTTGAAACGCTACCACCCACTCGTGGCAAAATCTACGATCGAAACCACATTCTTTTGGCTGACAACCAACCCGTTTACGCCCTAAGCATGATTCGCGAAAAGATGGATGATATCCACGCTTTTGAACTTGATTTAATGAATCTGCTTGACGGCACCGACCCCGAAAAAATAGAAGAGTATTTCAAAAAATTCCGCAAATGGAATCGTTCTAAGTCGTACACATTGCCATTTTCCATTAGTGAAGAGCAAGCAGCGCGTTTTTCCGTTATTAGCCATAAACATCCCGGAGTCAGTCTAACCGCACGCCTAAAACGTGTTTACCCCCATAAAAACACAGCTGTTCATGCATTGGGTTATGTTGGCCGAATCAATATCAAAGAACTCAAAGACTTGAATGAAAAAGAGTATCTTGGTACCAACATTATCGGAAAATCGGGAATTGAACGCTTTTACGAAAGCCGACTCCACGGCACGCCAGGAGTCCAGCAAATTGAAACCAACGCCCGAGGACGCATCTTAAGAAAATTGGAAACGGTTCCAGCCACACCGGGTGAAGACATTCACTTAACACTGGATATTGAACTACAAAATTATGCGGAAGAGTTGTTTGGTGACAAGGTAGGCTCCATGGTGGCAATCGACCCTCAAAGCGGCGAAATCCTTGCGTTTGTCAGCATGCCGACTTTTGACCCCAACCTGTTTGTGGATGGTATCGACCAGACTAACTACAATCGTTTACTGTATGATCCACACCGCCCGTTTATCAATCGCGCGATTAATGGTCAATATCCACCGGGATCGACGATTAAGCCGTTTGTTGCCCTAGGGGCAATTGAAAACGACTACATTTCGCCAACTAAAAAAATCTACGATCCGGGTTACTTTGATTATGCCGAGCACCGTTACCGCGATTGGAAACGAACCGGCCATGGCTTAGTTGATTTGAATGATGCGATTGAGCAATCTTGCGACACCTATTTTTACGAACTGAGCTTAGACATGGGGGTTGATGCCATCCACGATACGATGGCGCCTTTCGGGTTCGGCTCCAAAACTGGGGTGGATATCCTGGGGGAATCAAAAGGGATTTTACCTTCCCAGCAATGGAAACAGGAAACCAAAGGAAAACCTTGGTATCGTGGGGAAACCATCATCTCCTCAATTGGCCAAGGATACAATCTGGCGACTCCAATCCAACTTGCGAAAGCCACCGCTATTTTGGCAAACCGAGGAAAAATCATTCAACCTCACCTGTTAAAAGATGAATTGAAAGCCTCCTCCTCCGCACAAATTGAGATTAAAAAAATCTCTAACTGGGACAAAGTCATTCAAGGCATGGAAAATGTGATGCATGGGAAAAAAGGCACCGCTCGCAGACATGGGCAAGGGCTGCCTTTTAAAATGGCCGGTAAAACCGGAACGGCTCAGGTCTTTAGCTTAAACCAGGGTAAATACAATGCCGATGAACTCGCTAAACGCCTACATGACCACTCACTCTTTGTCGGTTTCGCCCCCGTAGACAACCCTAAAATTGCGGTCGCCATCATCGTCGAAAACGGAGGCAGCGGTAGTAAAACAGCCGCACCTATGGCGGTAGATTTGATTAAACATTATTTAGAAGTAGATGTTAAACCGACATCGAATAACGAAACAAAACCATAGAAGTTCACTATGAAATTAGATGACGTTCAACCACAACAAATGTACCGCAAGAATAAAGGCTTGTTACATGCCTTGCACATTGATGGTTGGCTATTACTTGGTCTTTTACTGCTACTGACCACCAGCGCCGCAATTGTTTACAGTGCTTCAGGCGGTGATGAGGCCGTTATAACTCGCCACCTCATCCGTGTAGGATTTGCTTTGGCTTTAATGCTTGTCTTTGCACAAATCCCCCCCAATATCATCTACATATTCACACCCTGGCTATTCTTATCCGGTATCTTAATGCTGATTGCCGTTATTCTTTTTGGGGATATCGGTAAAGGCGCACAACGCTGGTTGGATTTGGGGCCGGTTAAATTTCAACCTTCCGAACTAATGAAACTGGTTCTACCGATTACCGTGGCCTGGTTATTTGCACATAGCCAATTCCCGCCCAGCTTCCGTCGTTTATTGATGGGAGCGATGATTATCGCCCTAACCGCCAGCCTAATCGTGGTGCAACCTGACTTAGGAACTTCACTTCTGATCGCCATGAGTGGTTTATTCGTGCTGTTCTTCGCCGGCTTGCCCTGGAAGGTTATTTTAGCGGCAATCACCACAACCGTTGCCAGCGCCCCCATTGCTTGGCATTTTATGCACGCTTACCAAAAACAGCGAGTGTTAACCTTTTTAAATCCTGAGTCAGACCCTCTTGGCAGTGGTTATCATATCATCCAATCTAAAATCGCCATTGGTTCTGGTGGTATTCAAGGTAAAGGCTTTTTGGGTAGCACCCAAGCTCACCTCGAATTTTTGCCGGAAAGCACAACCGACTTTATCTTTTCGGTACTTTCCGAAGAGTTTGGTCTGTTGGGTGTCATCATGCTGTTGGTACTCTATTCGTTTGTGATTGCACGAGGCCTATATATCGCCTCTCAAGCGCAAGACAACTTCACTCGCCTGGTCGCTTCAAGTTTAACCATGACGTTATTCGTCTATATCTTTGTCAATATCGGCATGGTAAGCGGCCTGTTACCGGTAGTAGGTTTACCTCTGCCACTTATCAGTTACGGTGGTAGCTCATTAGTCACCCTCATGATCAGCTTTGGCATATTGATGTCCATACACACCCATAAACGCTTGCTGACCGATTAGTTTTCACCGTTGCAAAACACAACCTACCAGGCCTGGTAGGTTTATTTCACCAGTGAAAACTCGTTGCAATTCATAGTTTTTCAAGCTTGTGTCATTTAGATTTAATCCAAAATATGTTAGATTACTCCTTTTTTACAAGTCTTCAAAGAACTTGAGATTCAAACCCATAACCGTAGGGAACTAGACGCAGCTATGCTTACTCTAAAACAGACAATTACGCTTTTAACGCTAAGTTTTTTTAGCTTAATTCAAATGGTACAAACGGTTTCCGCTGAAACCTTACCTACCCCTACCGCACCAACTCCACATGTGATTCCGTCTGCTCCAAATATTGCGGCCAAAGCTTTCTTGGTGATTGATTTCAACAGCAACCAGGTTTTAGCTGAAAAACATGCCCATGACCGTATTGAACCGGCAAGTTTGACTAAAATCATGACCGGGTATGTTGTCATCAACGAGCTTACTAACGGCAATATGAGTCTTGATGATATGGTGACCATCAGTAATAAGGCATGGAAAATGCCTGGTTCAAAGATGTTCATTGAAGTGGGTAAACAAGTTTCCGTTAAAGACTTAATGAAAGGGATGGTTATCCAATCAGGCAATGATGCGAGTGTGGCATTGGCAGAACACATTGCCGGTAGTGAGGAAGTCTTTGCTCAGCTGATGAATAAGTACGCTAAAAGCTTAGGCATGAACGACACCCATTTTGTCAATGCGACCGGTTTACCGGATCCTGAACATTATACGACAGCGAATGATTTAGCGATTTTAACCAAGGCGTTGATCTCTAAATTCCCTGAAGAGTACAAATGGTATTCTGAGAAAAAATTCACCTTTAACGGCATTACTCAGTACAACCGCAACAAACTGTTATGGCAGGATTCTACGGTTGACGGTCTAAAAACGGGGCATACCGAGTCAGCAGGTTACTGCCTGGTTTCTTCTGCAAAACGTGAAGACACCCGTTTAATCACCATTGTCCTAGGTACGGAAAGTTCTAAGATGCGTATTCAAGAAAGTCAGAAGCTACTTAATTATGGCTTCCGCTTTTTTGAAACACATAAACTATATGCCTCTAAACAGCGACTAAATGACATCAAGGTTTGGGAAGGCACCCGCGATTTGATCGGCGTCGGTTTAGACAAGGATTTATACATCACGATTCCACGTGGTCAGTATAAAAACATTAAAATTGAAAGTTCGGTTCACCCGGAGATTAAAGCTCCGATTGAAGAAGGCCAAGAGATGGGTATGCTAAATATCTCTTTAGGTGATAAAGTCATTGTCGAACAACCTCTAGTGGCTTTAGATGCGGTTGAAGAAGGTTCATTCTTTAAAAAGATTATGGACCAGTTCAAATTATTTGTAAGTTCTGTTATTGGTTAACCCAAATCAATAAACCCAGATAACAGGCTACCTTAAAAGAGGTAGCCAATCCAAAACACTTCAACCCCCTCTTTTTATCCAGTAATTTAAACCGCTTTTTAGTTATCTCCAAAAAGATACTGGATTATAATTACGCCATTATTTTAAACACCTTTAAGCTGATAGCAGCTTACTCATCATTTAACGTCATTACAGGAAACATCATGACCAATAGCGTTAGCCAACAAATCGTTTATTTAAATGGAAGCTTCCTTCCTATGGCGGAATCTCAAATTTCTACGCAAGATCGTGGTTTCTTATTTGGTGATGGTGTTTATGAAGTCATTCCGGTTTATCAGCGCAATATCTTCCGCTTTGAGGAACATTTACAACGTTTAAAAAACAGCCTACAGGCGACTAGCATTGTTAACCCTTTCAGCGATGACGAATGGCTAGAAATACTGGAAAACCTAGTGGCTAAACATCCATGGAATGACCAATATTTATATCTGCAAGTTACCCGTGGCGTACAGATGCAACGCGACCATCTACCGGCCGATTGCCTCACACCAACGGTTTATGCATATACCAATCCATTAAAACCGGTTGCACAAAACATCATTGAAAACGGAATCAAGGTCGTTACCTTAGAGGATATTCGTTGGTTACGTTGCGATATTAAGGCCATTACTTTACTACCCAATGTGATGATGAAATTAGCCGCTAAAGCCCAAGGTGCGGATGACGCCATTTTGGTCAGCCGTGAAGGCGTGGTTTCCGAAGGTACCGCAAGTAACACGTTTATCGTCAAAGACGGCACTTTGATCACCCCGCCAAATAGCCACTCGATTTTGCCTGGCATCACACGCATGGTCATAGAGTCGATTGCCGAACAACAAAACATGCCTATTGTTGAAAAACAGATCAGCTTGGAAGAGTTGAATTCGGCTGACGAAATCTGGCTGTCCAGTTCGACCAAAGAGGCGCTTCCCGTCACACAGTTAGACGGCAAAATGGTTGGCGATGGAAAGCCTGGTAAAGTGTGGTTACAAATGCATAAGTTTTTTCAAGAGCATAAACAACAATTCATTCAACAACTGAATGATGCGAACTGATTTACCTTATTAAGTAAGAAATAATCGTTTGGATATATTCATTTAAATTTTCGAATTGAAATCTATTAGGTTAAGTTATGACAAAAGATTTACATACCCCCGACAATGAATCCTTGATTGAATTCCCATGTGACTTCAGACTTAAAGCTATGGGAAAAAATAGCGAATCCCTTGTAGAAGTGGTTTATGAAATCGCTTGCAGATACGCACCCAACACCCCAAGAGATAATATTCATATCACCAACTCTAAAGGGGGAAAATTCATCTCGGTCAATGTCACGATATACGCCACCTGCTTGGAACAAATCCACGGTATTTACGGTGATTTGAAAAAACACCCTGAAGTGCTTATGTCGCTTTAATGGCGGCAACTTCTTGTTTCCATGACCATGTCGATGATTATCAAAAACCTGGGGCAACAGCCTTACCAGGCCTGCTGGCAAGCCATGCAGGAGTTTACCGATAATCGCAATGAAAACACCCCAGATGAACTTTGGGTGGTTGAACACCCTCCTGTTTTCACCCAAGGATTAAACGGCAAAGCCGAACATCTGTTGCAGCAGACCGATATCCCCATCGTACAAACCGACCGAGGCGGACAGATCACCTACCATGGTCCAGGACAAAGTGTGGTTTATGTTCTGGTGGATTTAAAACGCAATCAATTAGGGGTGCGGGCGCTTGTTACAGCGTTAGAGAACAGCATTATTGATTACCTGGCGCAACTAGGCATTGATTCCAAGGCACGTGCCGATGCGCCCGGCGTTTATGTCGAGGGCAACAAAATCGCATCATTAGGACTTAAAATCCGCAGACAAAAAAGCTATCACGGCCTGGCTTTGAACGTAAACATGGACTTATCCCCTTTCCAGAAAGTAAACCCTTGTGGTTTACAAGGCATGCTCATGACCCAGGTCGCCGAATTAGTCAGCCCAAAAAATTGCCCTAGCAATGAACAAGCAGGCCTGGCTATCGCCAAGATTCTTAGCCACAGAATCAAGACTTTAAACCACTAAATTCTAATCCTTAATACGAATCCTTGCTCCTAATCCTTTATAATACCTCCTATTATTCGCTTAGAAACTCGTAAAACTTATGTCTAACCCTCCACAAATACAAGAAATTGGCATTGATGCTATCGGCAACCGTAAAAGTTTGAAAGAACAACTGCAAGCTATGCCAAAGGGTCAATATAAAACCAAATCACTGAAGCATCGCCCAGACCCAACCGCGGATAAACTTCAAAAACCGCGTTGGATTAAAGCCAAGCTGCCCAAAGCAAAAGACATGCATCGTGTGACTGAGCTGAAGAACATTATGCGTGAAAAAGGCCTGCACTCTGTTTGTGAAGAGGCTTCTTGCCCGAACTTAGGTGAATGTTTTGGCCACGGCACGGCAACCTTTATGATTATGGGCGACATCTGTACCCGCAAATGCCCGTTCTGCGATGTCACCCATGGCCGCCCAAAACCGCTTGATCGCAATGAGCCAAAACACTTGGCTGAAACCGTCAAAGCGATGAACTTGAAATATGTGGTGATAACTTCTGTTGACCGTGATGATTTACGCGATGGCGGTGCTCAACACTTTACCGATGTCGTTAGCGAACTGAGGACGAATTTGCCTAACTTGCGAATTGAAACCCTGGTGCCGGATTTTCGTGGCCGCCTGTCAGTTGCCTTAGAAACACTTTCGCAATCTGCGCCTGACGTTCTCAACCACAATCTCGAAACCGTACCCCGCTTATACGAAGAAGCCCGTCCTGGCGCGGATTACCAGGCCTCGTTAGATTTGTTAAAACGTTTTAAAGCGATGAACCCCGAGGTGGTCACCAAATCTGGATTAATGGTCGGCTTGGGTGAAACCATGGAAGAACTCCTGCAAGTCATGCGTGATTTAAGGGCACATGATGTTGAAATGTTGACGGTAGGCCAATATTTACAACCTAGCGACTTCCATTTAGGTGTGAAAAAGTATTGGACACCGGAAGAGTTTAAGCAAATAGAAGATGAAGGTTATGCCATGGGCTTCAGCAATGTGGCATCCGGCCCAATGGTGCGTTCATCCTACCACGCGGACTTACAAGCGAAAGAACTTGCTTAAGCATTCAAGCAATGAAATAAAACCACTAAATATTAATTTACGAGAACCACTATGTCACAAGTCAACACGCTAAACGCTGTGCAACGCTTTCTATTCAAAGAGCTGAATATTCGTGGCCAACACATCCAGCTACAACAAAGCTGGCAGAAGATGATTGAAGAGCGTCACTATCCACCGGCGATAATCAAACTGCTAGGTGAATTGACGGCCATGTCGGTTTTAATGGCCAACGGCATGAAGCACGAAGGACGTATTACCCTGCAAGTTCAGGGGTCAGGACCTATCACCTTATTGGTTGTCGATGTCACTCACGACCTTAAAATCCGTGGTGTGGCCAAAACCAATCAAGCTATCACCACCGAGACAACTTTGGATGAGCTGTTAGGCGATGGTCAGATTCTCATGACGCTGGAAAACACGCAAACCCAACATCATTTCCAATCTTACGTGCCTCGCGAAGGCGACACGGTTGCTGAAGCGTTTGAAACCTTTTTAAGCCAATCAGAACAACTACCTTCTAAAATCTGGTTGGCCGCTGATGAAACCAGTTTGGGCGGCGTGATGATTCAAAAAATGCCTGAAACCGATGGCCATGATGAAGATGGCTGGGATCGAATTTTGCAGTTGACCACGACGGTAAAAGATGAAGAGCTCACCACCCTTCCGGCGGAAGAACTGTTGCACCGCTTATTCCATGAAGAAGTATTGGAGTTATTTACCGCTGAAGAAGTGGCTTATGAATGTCCAAAAGATGAAGAGCGTGTCACCAATATGCTTAAATCATTGGGAGAGGCTGAGGTACGTCACATTCTTGAAGAGCAAGGTGAAATTGTGATTCATAACGAAATGTGCAATTTCCATATGCGTTTCAATAAAGAAGATATTGATGCGCTGTTTGCGGAGGAAAAACCGACCGTTCAATAATCGACATTAATCGATTAAACGGTTACCCAACTCGATTATATTTTTACCAGGCCTGGTTGATTCAATTCGATTGCCAACCAGGCCAAAACATATCAGTTATAAATACCCAACACCCGCCAAGCCCTTATACATCAGAATTCCAGCTATTGGCACGATGATGACCAAGCCTAAAAAATAGACGGTCAGCACACTGCCATCACCTGGCTTATGGCCTAAAATACCAAATAGCAACGCGACGGCAAGCATAAAGAGCAGCACAGAACCTGCAACCTCTATCCAGTAAACCGAATTGTCGGTTATCCAAAAATGTGCCAACACCATTGCTGAAAATGCCAGCGATGACCATAAGGTTTTTCGCCAAACCGCACCTTTTTCATCGATTTCATAAACCAGGGCCACCACAAACGCGACACCTATAATCTGCAAAACACCCCAATCTAAATACTTATAGGTGGCAACCGCGGATACCAAAACCAATAAAGCGACTATAAAACCGAACATCAACTCACCTCTCTAACAGTTATTTTTAGCTTAAA
This sequence comes from Thiomicrorhabdus immobilis, assembly GCF_021654855.1. Lineage (NCBI taxonomy): Bacteria > Pseudomonadati > Pseudomonadota > Gammaproteobacteria > Thiotrichales > Piscirickettsiaceae > Thiomicrorhabdus > Thiomicrorhabdus immobilis. Next base: position 747,977 of record NZ_AP024202.1, on the reverse strand, counting down.
AAGTTCAAGCTTATTTGAGCATGGTTTGTAAATCTTCGACGGCCGGCGCAAACCAGTAAGAGCCAGACACCGCTTTTGAATAGTTGAGCAACTGGTCAATCATGCCGTCATCCGCCAAACCATACATACTTTCCAATTGGCTAGTGAAACGTTTCAATTCACAAGCAAACGCCAAAAACATCAAGCCGTTTTCTTGCACGGTTCCATAAGGTGCAGAACGCCGATAGATTTTCATGGCTACACCATCCACCTTCAAGTCGGTACGGCTAACGTGCGAGTCCGGTGGCATGGCATCACCCTGCAACTCTTCGTTTTCTATCTTGGTTCTACCCACAATGGCTTCTTGGCAGTGCACGGGAACCTCTCCCCACTTATCCATATCATGCACCCACTTCTCACTTAATACCAGGCTTCCGCCCTCACCAGGTTGGCCTTTTGGGATAACCGCCGCTGCACGTTTTAGTTCGTCTGTTTTCGGGTTGGCAGTGCCATCTTCAAAGCCAATCAAGTCTTTTTTATGATGATAATCGAAGCCTTGTTGCTCAAGGGTTAAATTGGCAATTTGTTTCATAGCGTGATGAATATGCATTGCGGCATCAAATACATCGCCGATATCCTCACCCTGTAGCCAAAAGAAAACATCCGCTTGGGTGGCCGCGGCAATATGCCCTTGCTTGCCTTTTATTTCGGTAAAGTCTTCTAGTGTCGCAGGCGTCCAGTTAGATTGCAGTTTCTGCCAGGCCTGTTTACCAAAACTGACTACCAAAGTCAGCTGTTCTGACTGTTCAATCTCCAACGCCTTGCTGATGGCTTGTTTGATTAAGACAATATTATCGCTGGTCAAAACATATTCCAAAAAATGCATATGACGTTCATTTTCATTGAATATTCCAGCTTGCGGTGTCTTATTGTTCATAAGAGGCTTTCCCTGTCTTGTTTGATGTTATCTGCTTGGATTTATGAAACATCAATATTAAATTAATGAAACAAAAAAACCAGCATTTTTGCTGGTTTGTGCTGTTACTTAGTCGCGCTTCACGCTTCCACTTTTCGGGTAAAGACCCAATCGGTTTCAGAAGACATTTGCGGGTCAAATTTATAGCCGTCGGTATCGAAGTATTTTAACTCTTCTGCATTTTCAACTTGATGATCCGCTGCATAACGCGCCATTAAACCACGCGCTTTTTTGGCATAGAAACTGATGATTTTATATTGTCCGTTTTTCCAATCTTTGAAGATGGGTGTAATGATTCGAGCATTAAGCTCTTTTTTCTTAACCGCTTTAAAATACTCATTTGACGCTAAGTTAACCAAGGTATTGCTGCCTTGTTCCGCCAGTAATTTATTTAATTGTTGAGTGATTTTACTGCCCCAAAAAGCATATAAATCCTTGCCCTTCTGATTGGCAAATTTTGTCCCCATCTCTAAACGATAAGGCAACATATCATCACAAGGTTTCAATAAACCATATAAACCAGACAAAATCGCTAAATGCTTTTGAATATAATCGATTCCGTTGGCATCCAGAGAATACGCATCCAAACCTTGATAAACATCGCCTTTAAACAACCAGGCAGCCTGTTTGGCCTTGCCTGCTGGAAAAGGTAAGTTCCATTCCTGAAAACGCTCGTAATTCAGTTCAGAAAGTTTTTCACTGATATGCATCATCTGGCCGATTTCAACAGGGCCAACCCCTTTCAACTCATCAATTAATTGCGCGGCTTCATCCAATAAAGCCCCCTGAGTATGTAGATTCGTTTGTACCGCAGAAGTTTCATCTAAAGCCTTTGCCGGTGAGACAACCATTAACATGTGAAAACCCTTTACTTTATCCAGAATAGCTCAAATTATAAACGATGCAATGCCAGACTTGGTTTGTAAAGATTAATTAAGATGATAGATTTTTTGATCAGTTCGAATACAATGCCACATCAATAACTACCAATAATCATCAATTTATCAATAGGAACCTCTATGTCACCCGACCTATTAACCAAAGTCATTTTGCCGCTATCACTTTTCTTGATTATGTTTGGCATGGGATTATCCCTCAAGATTGCCGACTTCAAAAACGTCGTTAAATCGCCTAAAGCGGTTGCTATCGGCTTGATTGGGCAAATGCTTATTCTACCGTTGGCGGCATTCATTATCGCGATTGCGCTGCAACTTCCACCCGAAATTGCGGTTGGTTTGATGATCATTGCACTTGCTCCTGGCGGCGCAACCTCGAATATGTTCACCTATCTATCCAAAGGTGATGTTTCTCTCTCTATCAGCCTTACTGCGGTAGTGAGTGTCATCACCCCGTTTACCATTCCTGTTATGGCCGCCTTGAGCATGAGTTTTTTCATGGCAAACAGTAGTGAGTTTAGCCTGCCGGTTATAAAGACCATTGTGCAATTACTGGTCATTACCGTGATACCGGTCGCTATAGGCATGTTTGTCCTCTCTCGCTGGTCAAACTTTGCCGGCAAATTGGAAAACTTCTTAAAATGGTTCTCGGTATTATTCTTGATTCTGATTATCGCCCTAATCGCGATGAAGAATAAGGATGAGATGCTGAACTTCTTTGCACAAGCTGGCCTAGCTACTTTATTGTTGAATATTGTCGTGCTAGTGATTGGCTACCAAATGGCTAAGTTGGCCAGACTGACCCATGCGCAAGCCGTTTCCATTGGATTTGAGGTGGGAATCCAAAACGGAACCTTAGCACTGTTAGTTGCCGGTAGCTTAATAGGCAATGAAATCATGATGATTCCTGCCATAACCTATTCATTAATTATGTTTTTTAGTGGTGCGGCATTTGGCTGGTGGATTAACAAACACAACAACCGCTAAGCCATCAAGACAAACAATAAACACATAAAACCGTTTTATTTCAACAAATTAGAAGAAAACACAGCCTAAGAAATAGGTTCAAATTATTTTTTAGGATGTCATATTAATTTCACTTTTAATCTTACTAAATGTGTATATAATGATTGACGTAAGATTAAATGCTTTTATTTTTGTTTTTCCATTTCGGCCGGTTTTTCGTTTCGCTCTGATCTCCATAAGTAACTGCACTATCTTCAGAATGTCCGCCTGATTATCAGGCATGTTTTACTTATGAAAAAATTAGGATTAGATTATGTCTACCACTACTGGCACCGTAAAATGGTTTAACGAAACAAAAGGCTTTGGTTTTATTGCACAAGATTCAGGACCTGATGTATTTGCTCACTTCAGTCAAATTGAAGGATCTGGCTTCAAAACTCTAGCAGAGGGTCAGAAAGTTCAGTTCACTGTGACTCAAGGTCAAAAAGGACCTCAAGCAGAGAACATCGTTGTTGTTGAAGGTTAATTCTTTCCAATAACCATGACATAAAAAAGGCCTGCATATGCAGGCCTTTTTGCTTTTGTGGTGCTTGTTTGTATTTACCTTACATGACACACACCACTTATCTTATATACTAAAAGTTATTCACTATCCAGATATAAGCACACACTTAGATAGCGTCTGGAGTCAATTCAACAGACTCTAAGAAGTGGCGTAGCTTAGTGATTTCAGCCTTATCCGCCAACTCATGTCCATGATGTGGCAATCCTAAAACAATCTCTTGATCTTTTAAAAACACTTTCGCTTTGTTGCTATTTGAAACTTCAATCGTCGCTCCAAAATGCTCTAATGCATGTGATAATTTTTTCCAATCAATATTCGTTGCAATCGGATGAGCAAATACTTTTTCGATAAGCGCTTTGTGTTTATGACTCATTTAATAATCCTTTCTATTTATTTTGTTTGCTTAATTGGGTTGATTTCATTTTATAACTCTAACCGATAAATCCAAGTCTTATCCGATTAAAAGTTATTTCAAATTAAGCACAAAATTTCTTAAACCTCATTAATCGAGTTTTCGATTGAATCCTGTAATAATTTAATCTGTTCGTCATCCAAAACCCGATTCTCACCTAGTGGCAAACCCAATAGCTCAAACTGCATGATTTTAATTCGTTGCAAACGTAAAACTCGATAGCCTAAAGCCTTACACATTCTTCTAATCTGCAAATTCAATCCTTGTCTCAAGCTGATTTCAAAAACGGTTTTATCTTGGTATTCATCAACAAAATCCACCTGACACGGTAAAGTCACGGTATTTAAAATCGGCACACCATTAGCCATCTTGATCAGAAAATCATCTGTAATCGATTTATCAACCCAAACCCGGTAGACTTTTTGATGATGGTTCTCTGCACGCATAATTTTATTGACGCTGTCACCTTGATTTGTCAATAACATCAATCCTTCCGAAGCTTTATCTAAACGCCCTACCGCAAAAACACGTTGCGGAAATTGAACGGCCTGCTCGATATTGTTTTTGACCGATAAATCATGGGTACAAACCACCCCAACTGGCTTGTGGTAAAGCAAAAATATCGGTGCTGGAATCGTTTCAATCATTTCACCCTTCACCATCACTTGATCCCCAGCCTGGATTTTCATGCCCAAAGAGGCCGGTTGTTGGTTTACCAACACCTGGCCAGACATAATCAGGCAATCCGCCTGTTTTCGTGAGCAAACCCCCATTTCACTTAACCACTTATTGATACGAACCATACTTTAATTATTTTTATCCACACTATTAAAAAGGTTTTATGGTATTAAAACGAAATCTTGTTACACTTCGCTAATTATTATGTCCATAACCGCACACACCGTGCCGACGATAGATGATTTTCCAAGGATTAAAAAGTGAAAGACAACATTACTGTGACTGACAACGAGTTTTTGATTCCAGAAGGTATGGTCATTATGTCAGAAACGGATTTGCGCGGCACGATAACGAAAGTCAACGATGCATTTGTGCATTGTAGCGGCTACTCTGCCGATGAGCTCTTGGGACAACCTCATAGCATCCTTAGACATCCCGATGTTCCAGCAGGTGTCTTTGCCGATATGTGGAAAACCATTCAACAAGGTCGAAGCTGGTCACAAATCGTTAAAAATCGCCGTAAAAACGGCGACTATTATTGGTTAAGAGCCAATGTCGGACCGATCAAGGATGAGGCCGGCAATCTGGTTGGCTACATTTCGCATCGTATGCGCTGCTTTGGCCAAGAAAAAGAGATCATGATGGAACTTTACCAAGATGTGGTTGATGGCTATCTAAGCATTAACGGTGGGGAGATTGGTATTCCTGAAGCATAATATTCAGGACAACACCCTTTTAGCCAAAAGTCAGTCTTGAGCAATCCAGCGTTCCGTTTCGTGCAAACGCTCTAATGTCCCCACATCAGACCATAAGCTATACTGAACTTCTCCGCTTAATAAACCGTTTTCCATGGCTTGACGAAGAATCGGCGCAAGTGGAATGAAATCCACACTCATGCCATCAAAAAGTTTAGGGCTCAACACACTCAAACCGGCGAAGGTCAACTCACCTTGAGGCTCTACCAAAAAGTTTTCATCAAGCCCAAAATCCCCTTTTGAATTATGCTCTGGACTTGGCACCAAGACTAAATGACCTAACGATTGATACTGTTGTCGTTTATCTGTTTCTAAATTGGTGTCATTAGCGGCGACTAAATTTTGGGCGATATCGACCAGGGAATCAAATTCCATCTCACAATAGACATCGCCATTCAGCAGCAAAAAAGGTTGCTCGCCAAGTAGCGGTAACGCATTGATAATCCCCCCTGCCGTTTCCAACCCGCCTTCAGGTTCAGGAGAGTAATGAATCCGCACATTCCAACGGGAACCGTCCCCAAGTTGCTGCTCGATTTTATCTCCTAGCCAGGCATGGTTGATTACAATCTCTCGAACCCCCGCTTTTGCGAGCTTTTCAATATGATATTCAATCAAAGGCTTGCCGCATAAAGGCACTAAAGGTTTTGGTGTGGTGTCGGTTATGGGGCGCAAACGCTTACCGCGGCCGGCAGCCAGAATCATCGCTTTAATCGTTTTTTGATTTGAGGGCTTTGAATTCACGATTATTCCTATCTTCTGGATGAAAAAAGCTTGTTAACGGTTGATTTTGGCTAATTCAGGCAGCACTTTAGCCTCTACCAAATCAACCAAAGCGTGTGTTTCTGAATACTTGCTTCCAACCTTTAGCAGATAATCCAAGGTTAAAGGAATGTCATTTAAATAACCGTCTTTGCCATCACGATGGAATAGTCGGGCAAAAATCCCAGATGCTTTCAGATGGCGTTGAATTCCCATTAAGTCCATGGACTTTTGAAATGCAGACCATTCATCACGGTGCAACAGCTGAGTTTGGCAGAGTTGTAAGAAGTAATCACGCTGCCACTCCACCACCTGTTCCTGCGGCCAAGCGATATAGCAATCGCGCAGTAAAGAGACCGCATCATAAGTCAAAGGCCCCTTGACCGCATCTTGAAAATCGAGAATACCGGGATTACGCATCTTTGGATGGCTATTATCCAAGACCATCAAGTTACGGCTGTGATAATCACGATGCACATACGTTTGCGGCTGTTTTAAAGCGGAATGGACTAGCGTCTGTTGCACATCCTGCCAGGCCTGTTGCTCAAATTGATTCAAACCGATTTCCAGATGTGTGCCCAACAACCAATCTGAAAACAGTGACATCTCGGTCATCAACAGTTTTTCATTATAAGCAGGCAAGTCTAAAGCGGCTTTATCCCCTTTGGTTTGTAAAGCAACCAATGCAGTTAAAGCATCACCATATAGTTGATCTACAGTCTCGTCCTCTGCAGCCTGCAATACCGAAAGATACGTGGTATTTCCAAGGTCGGTTAACAATAAAAAACCTTGATTCAAATCCTGTTCCAATACCTCTGGTACCGTTAAGCCCATTTTTATCAACTGTTCGGATACCGCAATGAATGGACGACAATCCTCATGCTCCACAGGCGCATCCATGATTATGAAGCTGTTATGGTCGGATGTCCCTTGGACTTCGATTCTAAAATATCGTCTAAAACTCGCATCACTCGATGCTGGGACAGGTTCGGTTAGGTCGCAATCTTGTAAAATCGGCAGGTTTTGTAACCAATCCAACATCATTTGAAATCTTTCAGTCATTCGCTAAATACTCGGTTAAAATAAGCAGTTCGTGAATAATTAATGATTCTCTATTAGATGTCAAATTATGCGTCACATTTTAATAGTGCCTAAAGTAATTAAAAATAGAACAAGCATGACAATCAAAAACACAGTTACCTCTCACATTCGACTAAATACAATACTGTGTTTGCTCTGTTTTTTCCCTCACCAGGCCTGGTCAGAGGATTATAAAACGGTTCAAGTCGGTGAAAACATCCATACAACCAACCCTTGCGCTCCACAATTGATTGCAAAGCCTCAAAAAATCACCGCTAAAGATCCAAAGCAAACAAATCCTCCGCAACATATAGAAGCCGATAGCCTGTTACAACCGAGTAAAAATGAATATCTGCTACAAGGGCATGCCAATTTAAATCAACCAGGCCTGGTGGTGTTGAGTGATGAAGCGGTTCTCAACAAACAGACTCAAACCGCGGTTTTCAACGGACATGTTGAGCTTCATCAACCGGAACTCATCATTACCGCAGATAACGCGCGCGTTAATAACCGACAAGAAACCGCCGTTCTGAACAACACACGTTATCAGATTCTTCCTAGCCGAACCCATGGCAAATCAAAAAACATTCAAATAGACCAAAAAGCGCAACAAGCCGCGTTAGCAAGAGCCAGCCTAACGACCTGTAAGCTTAATTCAGATCAATCTGTCGACTGGGATCTGAAGTTTGATGAGTTGACCATTGATAATAAGACTCGCCGAGTTGTCGGTAAAAACACCACCCTATACTTTAAAGACATCCCTATTTTCTATACCCCGTATTTTGACTACCCTTTGGATGACCGTGCCAGCGGCTTGCTGTTCCCGGAAATTGGGAGCTACAAATCGTTGACCCAAAACGAGTCGAACCAATATGTCAAAATGCCTTACTACTTCAATATCGCCGCTAATATGGACGACACCCTAACGGCAATCCCGATGACTCAACGGGGCTTGGCGTTGGAAAATGAATTTAGATATATCGCCAGAAACAACGACATTACTCACGGTGCGAAAATCACCCTAACCGGTTTACAAGATAACCTGACCGCTTCTGAAGGCATTGTGTCGAGCGATTTGGATGGTAATTTGATTTACGGAGACAAACGTTCCGAACGTTGGCGAGCGAGCATTGAAGCCAACCAAAACTGGGGATATGGTTTCAGCAGTACCTTAAACTGGGATGAGGTCTCCGATGAAAGTTTCTTTGCAGACATTCCAGTGCAGAACAATTTAAAAACCGCGACCCAAAAGCAACGTAACGCCCAAATCAATTATAAAGACAACGCCTTTAGCGCTTACATTCAACTCCTGAGCTATCTACGTTTACAAAATGCGGCCATCAACTATGAAAAACGCCCTGAAATAGGCGCAAGTTATGCAAAATATCTAGGCAATTTCGATTTTGAAATCGCCGCAACCGTGACTGATTTTGTCACTCCAGTTGCCGTTACCAATAAATATGAGGCGGTACGTTTTCATACCGCCCCAACATTGAGTTACCAGATTCAAAACAGCTATGCCCACCTTAAAACCACCTTGGTGGCGAACCAAACCCAATACAACATGCGTGATGACGGCTTCAATGAACCAAACCAAAACACCATCACTCGTTTTATCCCTCAAATGGCGGTACGAGGTGGTCTAATTTTTGAACGTGATTTTGAGTTTAACAAACAGAACTACATTCAAACTCTTGAACCTGAAGTTCAATATTTGTACACCCCATATGAAGACCAATCGAATATCACATTGTTTGATACGGCTGACCGCAGTTTGGACTTTAGCAACCTATTTGCGCTGAACCGTTTTACCGGAGCGGATCGTATTGGTGATACCCGTCAGGTTTCGGCGGCTTTGACCTCTAAACTACTCAGCCCACAAGGACGTCCAATCGCCGAAGCCGGTGTAGGACAAATCGCCTATTTAGAAGACCGCAGAGTCACCTTAAGCAACATCCCAGAAACCGACAAGGTTTCTGATATTTTTGTCAAATTAGGGCTGAACTTCAATGAGTGGTATTTTGCATCAACAACCCAGTTAGACAGTCACGACCAACACTTAACCAATGCCAACACTCGCTTAAAGTGGCAACGAAATGATGATTTAGCTCTTCTCAACCATACCTTAAACAATCAAGGCACCGCCTTTGAAACCGAGATGCTTTCCTTTGGAGGTTATACCAAAATCAACTCTAAATGGGACCTTGGGATTTACAGCAGTTATGACTTACGTGAAGAAGATTTTTATGAAATGCAATTGGGATTACGCTACGACAGTTGCTGTTGGGCCGCAGAATTTATTGCAGAACGTACACAACTTGAAAATGGCTTGTATAATGACGGAATTCAAGTGCAATTTGAACTTAAAGGTTTAAGTTCTTCTGGCTCTAAATTTAAACAAGCTTTAACCGAAAAACTCAATTTTTAACGAGATGTTGATACCTGAATTTTCATGTTTATTAGATGACATTCAGGTTCCTTTAAAGGCAAACGCATGAAAAAAACGCTTCATTCAATTCTGTTTTCACTTTTCACCAGTTTAGCGATTGTGGGTTCATTTAACTCAAACGCTTTAGCAGAAGATGTTCTGCTCGACAAGGTTGTGGCCGTCGTCAATGACCGCGTGATTCTTAAAAGTGAATTAACCGCCAAGATGTATGAGCAAGCCCAAGCTCTTGCCGCCCAAAACATTCCGGTTAATGATGCCCAGGCACTGCAGCAAAAAGTCTTGGATAGCTTGGTTTTGGAAGTGTTGCAAGAAGAGCGTGCCCAACAAATAGGCTTAACGGTGGGTGATGATGAAATTAATGAGCAGATGCAAAAAATCGCTGAACAGAACAACTTATCTTTACTCGAATTACGCAACCGTCTAAATCTTGAAATGGCGGATGGATTTCAAAAAGCACGTCAAAAAATCAAACAACAATTGTTGATTCAGAAATTAAGAGAAGCAGAAGTCATCAGCCAAGCGCATGTGACGGAAAGCGAGATTCAAAATTACTTGAAGCGCCAACAATTGGCTAAAAAGAATGTACGAGTGAAACTCAGCCACATTCTCATCGCCTTGCCTGAATCGGCGACCCCGCAACAACGCGAAAAAGCCTTGAATGAAATTCAAAACATCCAAAAACGTATTCAAGCTGGTGAAGACTTTAGCCAACTGGCGGTACGCTACTCTAATGGGGGTAAAGCCCTGACTGGTGGTGACTTAGGTTGGATGAATGAAGAGGAGGTTCCGACCTTTTTTGCCGATGCTTTAGAAGGTTTAAAGGTGGGTGAAGTGAGCCAAATCATCCAAAGCGCGAGCGGCTTCCACCTTATCAAACTGACCGATAAACAGGATAGCGGCGCCGCAGCGGTGATTACCGAATATCACCTTTATCGCTTTATTGTTTTGAGCGATGATGTCAACCGTAGCCAAATCCCAGCTAGCTTAATGAAACTTTCTGAGTCGCTCAATAGCATGCAGGATTTCCAAGAATTATTTAACAAATACCCAGACATCCCAGCTGAAGTCAATGCTGACAGTGACCTAGGTTGGCGTACCATCGATAAGATTCCAGCCGTCATTCGTGAAGATGTCGCCAACTTATCCATCAAAAATGCGTTACCTCCGTTGGCAACCGACAAAGGGTGGATGATTCTGTATTTAGATGATGTTCGTGAAACCAGTACCGCCAATGAAGATGAAACTCAAAAAGCGATTCAGGCGATTCGTATTCGTAAGGCGAATGAAATGTTTGATTTATGGTTACGCCGTTTGAAGGATGAGGCGTTCATTCAGATTCAACCATAACGCACATAACTCGGCCTACTTTAAAAAGTCGACATACTAATAACCGAATGACATTAAAAGCAGAGTGTTCAACAGCCAATTCATGAATGAATCGCTTTGGCGTGAACGCCCTGCTTTTTAGCTTAGAAAGCCTGTCATGACCAGGCCTGGTTAGAACCCAAACAGAATAATGGAAATGAAAATGACACAACGTTTAGTGATTACTTCTGGCGAACCTGCCGGGATTGGCCCGGACTTAGTACTGCAACTCGCCCAAAAAGACTGGCCGGTTGAATTGGTTGTGATTGCCGACAAGGCCTTGCTTGAACATCGTGCTAAACGTTTGGGGTTAGAGGTTGAGTTCATCACCTATGATGCCAAAAAACCGGCTCAGCCAAGTAAAGCCAAGACGTTAAAATTAGATGAGATCACAACCCAGCAAGCGGTTGTGGATGGGCAGCTTAATCCGGCTAATGCCGATTATGTCATCAAAATGCTTAAACGAGCTATTCAAGGTTGTTTACAACATGAATTTGCCGGCATGGTCACTGGCCCGGTACATAAGGGCGTGATTAATGAAGCCGGTTTGCCGTTTACCGGGCATACCGAACTATTAGCTGAAGACAGCAATACCAAGCAAGTCGTCATGATGTTAGCGACACCAGGTTTACGGGTTGCATTGGCCACCACCCATCTACCTTTAGCGGATGTTCCAAAAGCCATTACCCAACCGTTATTAACCGATGTTTTGAATATCACCCACCACGCTTTAAAAACCCAGTTTGGTATTGAAAACCCACACATCCTCGTGACAGGACTCAACCCGCATGCCGGTGAAGGTGGTCATATGGGACGAGAAGAGATCGATGTGATTGAACCGGTGTTGGAAAATTTGGGTAAACAGATGCATCTCAGCGGTCCACTGCCTGCAGACACCCTATTCACCCCTAAATACCTCGAACAAGCCGATGCCGTTTTGGCGATGTACCACGACCAAGGCCTACCTGTTTTAAAGCACATGGGCTTTGGTAATGCGGTAAACATCACCTTAGGTTTACCGTTCATTCGCACCTCAGTCGACCACGGTACTGCGCTTGATTTGGCCGGGACGGGTAAAGCGGATGTACGTAGCTTTGAATATGCCATTGAAGTCGCATTACAAATGGCAAACGGACAACATTCAAACTAATCACTTAAACCGCAAGGCATTGAAAACGGGTGTAAAACACGGGTTCAAGTAACGCAATACTGGAAATATTATGGCAAGAAACAACGGTAGCCGTCCCTCAGGGCATAAACACAAAAAGCAGTTTGGACAGAACTTCCTAAATAATGGACGTGTCATCGATCAAATTGTGGCGGCTATCCGTCCTAAGCCGGAAAATCACATGGTGGAAATCGGTCCTGGTGAAGCGGCCTTGACCACACCATTAATCGATGTCGTGAAACGCATGGATATCATCGAGATCGATAATGACTTGATTGGACCGTTAAAGATTCGTTTTGCCAGTAAACCTGCGTTCAACTTACATCATACGGATGCCTTGGCGTTTGATTACTCGACTCTTTTAGAGTTTGAACCTGATCAGCCGTTACGTATTGTGGGTAACCTACCCTACAATATTTCTAGCCCGTTAATGTTTCACCTGCTGAAGTTTAGTGACCATATTCAAGACATGCATTTTATGTTGCAAAAAGAGGTGGTCGACCGCATCACCGCCGAACCGGGTATCAAAGCCTATGGTCGCTTGAGTGTTATGATTCAATACGCTTGTGAAACAGAATACTTATTTACAGTAGGCCCAGAAAACTTTACCCCACCCCCAAAAGTCGACTCTGCCATCGTTCGTTTACTGCCCTATAAAACCAAACCTTTTGTGGCCGATGACGAGGCCGATTTTGCCGAGTTGGTTAAACAAGCTTTCAGCCAAAAGCGTAAAACCTTACGTAACACCTTGAAAGGCTATTTGGAAGTTGAACAGATTGAAGCTTGTGGCATTAATCCTACTGCAAGGGCGGAAACCGTCAGTGTCGAAAAATTTGTGGAATTGGCCAATCTTTATCACCAAATTAAATTAAAATCGGGACAATGATACCCCGTGCAACAAAATTGTATAAACCAATAAATTTAAGCTTAAACAGACCAAATTAACTTATGACAACCTACGTAATTGGAGACCTACAAGGCTGCTATGATGAACTGCAAGCCTTGCTGAAACATATTGACTATCAACCTCAATCCGACCATTTATGGTTTGTCGGGGACATTGTCAATCGTGGCCCTAAGTCTCTGGCATGTTTACGGTTTGTTAAACAGCTTTGTGAACAAGGTAAGGCCGACATGGTATTGGGCAACCATGATTTTCATCTATTGGCCGCCTATGCAGGTTTGGAAAAATTCACCTCAAAGTCCGACACCTTAAGCGAAATTCTAAATGCGGATGATGTTGATGCGTTAATGGATTGGTTACGTTTACAACCACTCATGGTAACCCACCCTATCTACCAGGCGGTTATGGTTCATGCGGGAATACCACCACAATGGAGTATTCAGGAAGCGCAGGGTTATGCCCAAGAAGTTAAAAACCAACTCGCGCAACCTGACTGGAAGACGTTCATAACCAACCACCTGTTTGGATCAGAACCGAATGATTGGGATAATAGCTTGAAAGGCTACGAACGTATCCGCTATATTGTCAACGCATTTGCACGCATGCGTTTTTGCACCGCTAAAGGTAAGTTGGAGTTTAAACTTAAATCCGCTCCAAAGGATAACGATTCCAAGTATCAACCTTGGTTTGTTTTTCCCAAACGTCGTAACAAGGATTATGAAATCTTTTTTGGACACTGGTCAACGCTTGGTGCGATAGATGCTTATCATATTCACGCGACCGACACCGGTTGCTTATGGGGTGGCAAGATGACCGCCTATGCACTGGAATCGAAACAACGCTTTACGGTAGATTGTGAACAGCAGTGCAAGCCCAAACTGAAAAATAAAAAATAAATTTTTGTGATTTTTAAATAAAAATTGCGTAGTTAAACAACGATGGATGCAATGGATCAAATAAACGAAAACCTTGAACAAATTATCCCTTCTCCTGAAGAGATGTTAACACGCCTTAAACAGATAGACGTACAACAGTTCAATATCGATCTAGTCGCCAATCAGCTTAAAGGCAATTATATTTGGGTGTCGATTCTGACGATTCCGGTGAGTGCTTTGGTGTTAGTCGTGGTGACCCTTTTAGGTAGTTTTATCTACGACCAACCGATTGTCAGCTTTTTATTGGCGGCGGGCTTGTTGTTCTGGGTGAGTAAGATGCTGGAATTTCAAGAACGCAACTTCAAGTTCAAAGCACGTCAAGAGGTAATGAGACGCATTGCAGAAACAGAAGGTAGCTTTGGTTTAATTCCACACTTCAAACATTTTCTACCCAACAAATACCGCCATCTCTGGCAGTCGGTTCGTAAAGGAAAATACCATTATATTGAACAGTATGTTCAAGCCGTTTTGCTGTTACAAAATAAACTAGAGCCTGAGAAGTTCCGTCATATTTGGTACTTGACCTATCCCGAAACCGATCCGGACTATGTCCCCTCTCTAGAAGAACAAGCTTTATAGAACAAGCTTTATCAACCAAGCCTGTTCTGTACGCCGTTCCTAGAACCCTAAAACGCTTCTGTTCAAACAATCAATGCCCGCCGGTGCACTTTGGAGATGCAGGGATGGCTTGTCCAGCCGCCAACCACTCTTCAGGCGTATAGGTATGCAAAGCCAAGGCATGGAATTGAGGCATTAAATCCACCAGCGCTTTATAGACCGCCTGCTGTCTTTTTACTTTAGTTAACCCATCAAAACTATTGGACACCAACGTCAATTTGAAGTGTGATTCGGGAGCTGGGCCGGAGTGCATATGACTCTCATTCAAAAGCTCCATAAACTGTATATCGAAGGTCTCTTGCATCGCTTTTTCTATTTGCGGCTGAATCATTTCTCTCTCCATAATGATAAGGTTGGATTGTTCATCAATAAGAATGCAACACAACGCAGAATTACTGATAAATACTTTTAATAACAGGTATAAGCAATTTTATTACAAGTTAACGCTTAGATGCAAAAATTCACCTTACAATAAATCAATTAAATTCTCAAAACCCATAACAGCTCAAAAAGCCAAAACAAGGATTCGTTTATGCGTTTATTCATCCACACCCTTTTTGTAATCAGTCTGATGATGACTGGTTTTGCCACCCAAGCTTCAAGCGATTCGACAGCCGCCAAAAACAGCGACTTCAAACTGAAACCGGTACCCGAATTACAAGACCCACCAAGCGAACGTTTTCCCGGTGATCCAGCGGAACATAAAGCGGTATACATGTTCAACAAATCGGATGCGGGATATCAAGTCGGGATTTTAAACTCGATTCAAGCGATGATTAAACGTTATGGAGATAATGTGCAAATAGCCGTTGTTGCCATTGGACCAGGCCTGCATGTTTTAGCTAAAAATCCTAAACGTGACGTGGATCCTTTAACCTATGCCCGTGTTGAAAGTTTTGCCAAAGATTACAATGTACGCTGGATTGCCTGCGGCAACACCATGAATACCATTCACTGGACAGATGCCGATATGCGCCCTTTTGCCGAATACGCTGAAGTTGGTGCCGCCGCTCTGATGGAACTTCAAGAAGAAGGTTATAAACCACTTGTCTGGTAAATGGCTTGCTGATTTATTAAATTTTCGCCGAATTTTCAGGCCAATGATGGAGTTAAGCTCACATGCTCATGGAAACCCAGCAACACGTTGACGAACATATCGTAACCGAACATTTCAGCCACCGTATGGGCTGGTTAAGAGCCGCGGTTTTAGGTGCGAACGATGGTATTATCTCGGTGGTCAGTTTAATCGTTGGGGTGATTGCCGCCGGTTCGGATAAGGATCACATATTACTGGTTGCCATGGCGGCACTGGCTGCGGGCGCTTTGGCGATGGCCGCTGGGGAATATGTCTCGGTTAGCTCACAGTCCGATACAGAACAAGCCGATCTTGAAATCGAAAAAAAGGCGCTGGAAGAAGACTGGGAAACCGAAAAACATGAGCTTGCTTTGATCTATATGAATCGTGGGGTATCGGAACAAACAGCCCACCAAGTTGCTCATGAGCTGATGGAGCACGATGCATTGGATGCTCATCTTAAGGATGAATTGGGGTTATCCGAGATTCATAGCGCCAACCCTATCCAAGCCGCATTTGCTTCGGCTGTCTCGTTCATCACCGGCGGCATCATTCCGGTACTGCTAGTTGCATTTTTACCGATGCAAAACCTCGGGTTAGTGATAACAATCTCATCACTGGTTCTGCTTGGGCTGTTAGGGGCGCTTTCCGCCTGGGTCGGTGGCGCAAGTATGCTGAAAGGTGCTATGCGGGTTGTCATTTGGGGAAGTATCGCCATGGCCATCACCACTGGTGTAGGTATGATTTTTGGAGTGGCGGGATAACAGATAGAGCTTGTTCAGTAATCTACCAGGCCTGGTCAGTTTGATTTTTAAATCGATTGCGTAAAACAAAAAGGCGTGAATTATTATGGATTCACGCCTTTTTGACATTCAAAACACCGAAAATAACGATTTTTGACATTGGGCAAAGCGACTCAAGCAAAGTGAGTCAACCGGTATCACCCTGAACCCCCTATCCCTGTTTTTGGGAAAGCAATAAATCCAACTTTCTATGCAGTTCGGCCACTTCGTTTTCAATACGATTCTCAAACAATTGATGCTCTTCAACACTCTCACCCAGCTTCTCGGCTTCCATTTTCTTGTGCTCTTCATCCAGCACATCGACCACTATCCCAATCATCATATTCAAGAACACAAAGGCTGAGAAAAAGATGAAACTGATGAAATAGATCCAGCTAAGGCCGTATACCGTCATGGCTTCATACATGACATCGGTCCAGTCTTCAAACGTCGCCACGCGGAACAAGGTCAGCAAGGAGATTCCCAAGTCGCCCCATAATTGCGGGTTGATGCTCGAGAACAGTAAGTTACCGATGACCGCGTAAATATAGAAGATGATGAACATCAACAAAGCTACATAGCCCATGCGTGGCATCGCGGTAATCAAGGCGCTGACCAGCACACGTAATTCAGGAATGAAAGAGATCAAACGCATCACACGGAACAGACGCAACATACGTGCAACCAAGGCATACTCGGAATCATCCAACGGAATAAGGCTCACCACCACGATGACAAAATCGAAGATGTTCCAACCCTTTTTGAAAAAATCCCTAAAGCGGTCTTCCGCCGCCATTCTAATGACAATCTCAATCACAAAGAACAGAGTGACCGCGTAGTCCAACGAGATTAAAATGGTTTCTGCCAGGCCTGGTAATTCATAAGTGCGAATCCCAATCATCAATGACGAGAAGATAATGACCGAGATTACAAATAGTTCGAAAACTTTATTATCACGTATCGTTTGAAAACGGTTTTGGAAATCCAACCAAGTCATAAGTTACCCTTAAATAAATATGTTGATTACATAGATTAAAATTTTGGGCTATTTTACTGTATAGATTCACTCGGTTAATTGTTAAAATAAATTTTTTTAATATCAACAGGAATAGACAAAATCATGGCGAAGATTACCGTAGTAGGACAAGGTGAATGTGAATTTGATGGACAGTTTTCAATGCTAGAAGCGTTAGATGAAAATGGATTTGATATGCCTTATAGCTGCCGAGGCGGAAACTGCGGTGCCTGTACAGTAAGATTAATATCAGGTGAAGTGGAAGAGATTCAAAGCCCTGCTTATGATTCTAGAAAAGGTGAGATTTTGACCTGTAGCGTTATTCCTGTGACCGATGTTGAAATCGAATTGATTTAGATTTAAACCCCACTTAACATCATGACCAGGCCTGGTTGATTTAGGGTTGTAACCACTTTTATAAAACTCTAGGCATAAAAAAACCCCGATTAACGGGGTTTTTTATTATCCAACTGAACTTAATTACTTAAGTTTTGCTAACTGCTTAGCTGCGAAGTCTGCTGGTAGTGGGATATAACCATCCTTAACAACCGCTTCCTGACCTTGCTTAGATAGGACAAGTTTAACAAACTCACCAATTACAGGCTCTACAGCTTTATTAGGTGCTTTGTTTACATAAACATAAAGCACACGAGATAGAGGGTAAGTTGAGTTTAAAGCGTTTTCTTTAGTCGCTTCAACAGGTGTACCACCCGCTTTCTTAGCGATAGCTAAAGCTTTAACACCCGCTGTTTTATAACCGATACCAGAGTAACCGATACCGTTTAAAGATGCTGAAACAGACTGTACAACAGAAGCTGAACCAGGTTGCTCGTTTACAGAAGACTTGTAATCACCTTTACATAGAGCGTGCTTCTTGAAGTAACCGTAAGTACCAGAAACTGAGTTACGACCATAAATCTGTACAGACTTATTCGCTAGAGCACCAGTCGCACCAACTTGATCCCAAGTAGTAACGTCTTCTTTAGCACCACACTTACGTGTTGAAGAGAAAATCGCATCCACTTGTGGAATTGAAAGGCCATTAATTGGGTTATCTTTGTTTACATATACCGCTAAAGCATCGATTGCTACACCAATTGCAGTTGGCTTATAACCATGTTTAGATTCAAACATTGCAATTTCTTTAGACTTCATCTTACGGCTCATAGGACCGATATTAGAAGTCCCTTCAGTTAACGCTGGAGGAGCAGTAGAAGAACCCGCAGCCTGAATCTGAATATTTACGTTAGGGTAAGTACGCTTGAACTCTTCAGCCCAAAGTGTCATTAAGTTTGCCAATGTATCTGAACCTACTGATGATAAATTACCAGAAACACCAGAAACTTTTTCATAGGCTGGTAAATCAGATGCAAATGCTGTTGTAGTTGCAACAGAAGCCGCAAGACCCATTGCCATTAAAATGTTGGCTTTTTTCATGGTTATACTCCAAATAGAAAATTAAATTGTTTTGTTTCTTAACGGAGCAAATTATAGAAAGTCCACATAAAACAAACTTGACACAAATATGACAGATTCGTGACAAGATAACTAAGTAACATTACTCAGCGCCATCAAATAGAAACTAATTGAGATTAATTACTTGTCATATTTCTGTAATAATTCTCCCCCTCAATAGCAAATTTTTATACAATCCCTCCGTTACACACTATCAGTTAAAATAGAGCTAATGCTATGGAATTTCGTGATTTAAACGATATTGAAAACGCCACTTCACGTGGTCGCAAAGAAATGTTCCGCTTCGGGACTGCCCTTCTCTTTATTATTATGATTATTCTGTTTGCCTCGAATTTGCAAACAGGAACCGGTCAAGTCAGTATTGAACTGGTTGTTGCAGCCATGATTGGTGGCTACATGGCGCTGAACATCGGTGCCAATGATGTCGCAAACAATGTTGGGCCAGCCGTCGGCTCTAAAGCCTTGACCCTGACCGGCGCCATCATCCTTGCCGCCATATTTGAATCTTCCGGCGCTTTGATTGCCGGCGGAGATGTCGTCAGTACCATTAAAAAAGGCATTATTGATCCGGCGATGATCGGTGACAGTGATACCTTTATCTGGCTAATGATCGCCGCCTTATTGGCCGGCGCTTTATGGTTGAACTTAGCCACCGCAATGGGTGCACCAGTTTCAACGACCCACTCAATTGTAGGTGGCGTATTGGGTGCGGGTATTGCTGCTGCTGGCTGGTCCATTGCCAACTGGGATAAAATGGGAGCGATTGCCGCTAGCTGGATTATCTCACCTGTTATCGGGGGTATCATCGCCGCAGGCTTCCTCTACTGGATTAAACGCAGCATCACCTATAAAGACGACATGGTAGCTGCCGCCAAGAAGATGCTGCCTATCCTAATCGCGATTATGGTCTGGTCGTTCTCTACTTACTTGATCCTTAAAGGCCTAAAGAAAATCTGGAAAGTCGACTTTATGACGGCTACCGCCATTGGTTTTGCGATTGCGACCATCGCTTATCTTACGATTAAGCCATTGATTGCCCGTCAAGCTGAGCGTTTAGAAAACTCCAAAGCCAGTGTCAATACCCTATTCACTTTCCCTCTTATTTTTGCGGCGGCTTTATTAAGTTTTGCCCATGGTGCCAACGATGTGGCAAATGCCGTTGGGCCTTTAGCGGCCATCTATGACGCCGTGCAAACGGGAGGTATTCACTCTAAGGCAGAGATACCTTTATGGGTTATGATGATTGGTGCCATCGGTATCTCTTTAGGTCTATTGCTGTTTGGCCCTAAACTCATCCGTACCGTTGGTACCGAGATCACCGAACTGGATCAAATGCGAGCCTTCTCTATTGCAATGGCGGCGGCAATCACCGTAATTGTCGCTTCACAGCTTGGCTTACCGGTCAGTTCAACTCATATTGCCGTCGGGGGTGTCTTTGGTGTCGGCTTCTTGCGAGAATACCTAAAGCGTAGTTATGCTAAAACTATTCAGCAGATTCGTGATCACCACCAAGGTGCTGACCAGCAAGAGGTTGAAGAGTATATTTGGCGTTTTGAGAATGCATCATTAGAAGGTAAAAAAGCGTTATTGGCGCAGTTAAAAGAGAAAGAAGCCGAGATATCGCTGACCAAAAAAGAACGTAAATCGTTGGATAAAGTCTACCAAAAAGAGCTAGTGAAACGTTCCGCTTTCTTGAAAATCGTAGCGGCATGGGTCATTACCGTTCCAGCTTCAGCCACCTTAGCGGCGATCATTTACTTTATGATTCGAGGCATGATGTTGCCATAAAGCTTATTAGCAACATTTTTGAACCAATCGAAAAAGGGCTTTCATCAGCCCTTTTTTTATAGCTGTTATTTATAGTTGTCATATATTGCGGGATTTATGATTGCAGATAACCTACCAGGCCTGGTAGCGTTAAAAAGGGTAAATGAACTAACACTGAGGACTAGCAAGCGATAAACCTGTGCCACGAACCTAATGAACCTAATGAACCTAATGAATCTAATGAGCCTAACGAACCTAGCTAATAACCGACCTAAACCGTCATTTCCCGTTATTTCACCGGGAATTCGCAACGAAACACACTTCCCTTACCTAGAACACTATCAATAACCAGTTTACCGTGATGACGTTCCAAAACATGCTTAACGATAGCCAAACCTAAGCCGGTACCACCAGTCACCCGCGAACGATCTTTATCAACCCGATAAAAACGTTCCGTTAGACGAGGAATGTGTTCTTGAGCAACCCCTAAACCTTCGTCCTCTACCTCATAAACGACGGTATTGTTCTCTTTGAACCAGCGTACCGAAATCGCCCCCCCTTCCGGGGAGTAACGCACCGCGTTGGAGACCAAATTCATAAAGACACTTTTCAACGGTTCGGCAAACCCTTTGATAACCAAAGCATCGTCAATATCAAAGACAAAATGATGGTTCTCATTACCGAGTTGACGGGCATCTTCTTCTAGTTGATGCAGCATCTTAGGGACATCCACCATCTCTTTGACCGCGGTAATTGAGTCCGCTTCAATTGTGGATAGCGTCAATAGGTCTTCGATAATTGCCTGCATACGCAAAGATTGGGTTTCCATATGCTCTAGAGGTAATTTCCAGGTTGTTTGATGCTCACCTGGAGTATCGAGCATCACTTCCAAATAGCCACGTAAAACCGTTAATGGAGTCCTTAACTCATGAGAGGCATTGGCAATGAAATCGCGACGGATCTGCGCTAACTGGTACAGTTCGGTGATGTCACGCACCACCAACAATTTATGACTTTCAAAATACGGAATCACTTGCATTTCGAAGGTACGGGATTGCTTGTAAAGCGAATTTAAGGTGAGTGACTTATCAAAATCCTGTAACTTCAAGTATTGGATAAACTCAGGCTGACGGATGACCGATTCGATTTTGTGCCCCACATCTTGACGACGCACTCCGATTAACGATTTGGAGACCGTATTGAACCATTCGATATGATTCCCCTCGTCTAAAGAGACGATGGCGTCTGGAATCAACATAGACGCGGCTTTGAATTGTTCTGACTTATATAAATTTAGGTCTGCGTGTTTTTCCAAGGCTCGCTGTTTTTTGGAGACCAAATAAGTGAGTTCGCTCCAAAGACCGGACGCTGGAGGGTAGGAATTGGCTTTACGGCCGTCCATCCAGTTTTCGAATTTACGCATACTCCATAGCTGGCGACCGATATAGAACAAGATGAAAATAAACAGCGACTGGATCCATAAGTCAGTTAACCATGCAAAAAACATTAATAGCCAAGCAAAAAAGACTATCCACGTCAGTTCACGTTTAATGCCATTGGATAACAAAATTAACCCTCAACCACCGAGAAACGATAGCCTGAGCCTCTTATTGTCTGAATATAATCCGCAACAAGGGTTGGCTCCAGTAGTTTTCGTAATCGACGGATATGTACATCGACCGTACGCTCTTCCACCACGACATTCACACCCCAAACATGATCAAGCAGCTGGGTTCTAGAGAAGACCCTATTCGGATGTGTCATAAAAAAATGTACCAGTTTAAACTCGGTTGGCCCAAGCTTAATCTCTTCATCACTGACATAAAAACGATGGCTTTCCAAGTCTAGACGCATATTGCCTGCGGAAATCTGATCCGTATTAGCCTTTTGATTGGATTGACGTCTGAGCAAAGCTTGGACTCTTGCCACTAATGCTCGTGGAGAGAACGGTTTCACCACATAATCATCCGCCCCGGCATCAAACCCCTGCACCTGGTCGCTCTCTTCTCCGCGAGCCGTCAGCATGATAATCGGTATATTGGCGGTTTGATCATTCTTTCGGAAACGCTCCGCCAACACAACCCCAGAGGTTCCAGGCATCATCCAGTCCAGCAAAATCAAATCCGGTTTATCGGCAAGGGCAGATTTCCACCCCTCCTCCGCATTGCTCGCTTCATTTACCGCATAATCCGATGAGGTCAATGTGAATTTCAACATATCACGGATAGCGGGCTCATCTTCAATGATTAAGATTTTATTTTGACTCAAAGTGCTCTCCAAAACAGCGACTTACTATAACCAATAACAATCAACGGCAATCAATTATACTGACTGCCATTTATCAAAACCTATTAAACCGACTCAGCATTTACATCGTCTATGAACTGCTTTAATTTCTCAGCGTTCATATTACGGACATGAAGACCTTTAACCAAGTATACAATGCTTTCACAGATATTCAGAATATGCGATGAAATGCGTTCAGCGGCACGAATCGAATAGATCATTTGCATAATATATTCAGCCAAAGCTTCGGTATTGTTATTCAGTGAATATTGAATTTCAACCAACGCCTTGGCTTTAATCGCATCGACATGGGTTTCATAATCCACAATTTCAGATAAAGCTGAAGTATCCAATTGCGCAAAACTATTCAGCACTTTCTTCAACATGGTTAAATCGATGGCGATGATTTCCATCAAGCCATTGAATCCAGGCAAAGTATCGCATGGAATCTCTTTCACTTTTGCCATCTTAATCGCCAATTTAGAGGTATTGACGGCTTCATCCCCAATACGCTCCAAATCAACCGCTATACGAATCGCACTCACCACTAAACGCAAATCCGATGCGGTGGGTTGCTGACGAGCTAAAACGCGTGCGCATAGTCGATCGATTTCGATTTCATCCTTGTTCACAGCCTTGTCTAGCTGCTTGACTTGTTTAGCTAAACTTCTGTTTTCGCCTTTAATCGCTTCAACGGCATTTTCCAACTGACTTTCAACCAGCCCGCCCATTTCAAGGACTTGGTTGAAAAGTTCTTCCAGATTGCGGTTATATTGTCCAGATATATGCGATTTAAAACCTGTTTTTTCCATGCTATCCACCCTACTTAATCTTAACTAACATACTGCTAAATTTAATTTTCCAGCCCTATGCTTAAATTAACCGTAACGGCCAGTAATATAGTCTTCTGTACGCTTGACCTGAGGATTTGTAAACAGACTATCCGTATCGGTATATTCAATTAAATCACCCATATACATAAACGCCGTATAATCTGAAACACGGGCAGCTTGTTGCATATTGTGCGTCACGATTAAAATCGTGAACTCCTTTTTCAACTCAAAAATCAACTCCTCAATCGCCAAGGTTGAGATAGGGTCCAGAGCGGAAGTAGGCTCATCAAGCAATAAAACTTCCGGCTTAATCGCAATCGCGCGCGCAATACATAAACGCTGTTGCTGACCGCCAGACATACCTAAGGCATTTTCATCTAAACGATCTTTCACCTCATCCCAAAGTCCAGCCCCTTTCAAAGCCCATTCAACAGACTCATCCAATGTCGCCTTATCTTTAATGCCTTGCAGTCTCAAACCATAACAAACATTTTCGTAGATGGATTTGGGAAAAGGGTTTGGTTTTTGGAACACCATACCAACACGACGGCGTAACGCTGCCACATCCATGTTTTTAGCGTACATATCATCGCCATGAAGTGTCATTTCACCATCGACATTCACGATATCAATCAAATCATTCATACGGTTAAAACAACGCAACAAGGTAGACTTTCCACAACCAGACGGACCGATAAACGCAGTCACACGGTTTTCCGGCAGACTCATAGTGATATTATTTAGAGCCTGTTTTTTGCCGTAATAAAGGTTCCAATTCTTAACTTCAATCGCCACCTTTTCATTTGCCAAAGACAGTTCTCTATCGTCTCTATCTAATGAAATCGATAAGTTTTGTTCGCTCATAAACTTTTCCTCAAGTTGATGACTTCAATGTCACCGCTTAATAATCTTAATTTTTGTATTCAACCGTAATCGTCAAACCACCAACAGCCTGCCACAATGGGCACGGATTACCCACCGATTTACTCAAGGGCTTTATATTTTTCACGTAGTCGGTTACGGATAGAAATCGCACCGATATTCAAGCCAACGATAATGATGACCAGTAGTAATGAAGTGGCATAAACCAATGGCTGGGACGCCTCAACGTTTGGACTTTGGAAACCAACATCATAAATATGGAAACCTAAGTGCATAAACTTTCGGTCTAAATGGACAAATGGAGCAATCGCATCAACCGGCAACTCAGGAGCCAACTTAACCACTCCCACCAACATAAGCGGTGCAACCTCACCTGCGGCACGCGCAATCGCTAAAATCAAACCAGTCATAATCGCGGGAGTCGCCATAGGTAAAACGATTTTCATAATCGTTTCCGACTTGGTCGCACCCAACGCCAAACCACCCTCTCTTAACGATCGAGGAATACGTGACAGACCTTCTTCAGTGGAAACGATCACCACCGGTAACGTCAGCAATGCCATGGTCAGTGCTGCCCAAAGCAGCCCAGGGGTACCAAAGGTTGGGCTTGGCAGAGCATAGTCATAGAAGAGTTCGTCGATAGAGCCGCCTAAGATATAGACAAAGAATCCTAAACCAAAAATACCAAATACAATCGAAGGAACCCCTGCCAAGTTATTGATTGATATTCTGACCATACGCAGCATAGGCCCATCTTTTGCATATTCACGCATGTAGACAGCTGCGATAACCCCCATTGGAGTGACCAAAATCGTCATCAATAACACCATGGTGATGGTACCGATCATCGCGGGGAAGATTCCGCCTTCGGTATTCGCCTCACGAGGGTCGTCAAATAGGAAGTTTCCGATAGAGTGTCCAAAAAACGCCACTTTATCCATAAAGTCCATATTGTTTGGACGCCAAAAATTCACAATATTCTTAACCGGAACGGTTAAGGTTTGGCCGTTGCTGATTTCAACAGTGATCTCACCAAAACTGTCGAGCTTTTTATAAAGCACTTCAGTTTCAGCTTGGTAACCTACGAATTCACTCTGCAGTTCCGCTCGTTCGGCCGCAATACGAGCCTCTTCTTCAGCCGTGAAAGCGCCATGCTTACGAAGTTTTTTCTCTTCAAAACGTAACTGTTCTATTTTGTAGTTGATTCCACCAATCAACACTTTTTCAATGTGTTTGATTTTGGCGTGGGTTTCCGTGCTGTGCTTCACTTGCTCTTTAAGTAAGTTCAACAACCTCTTTTTATCAGGCACCTGAGTACCGGCAATACTGGCGCCAACAATGTGACCAAACACATTTCCGTATTCAAAACGCTCAATAACCAAAATATCTTTAGATAAATTCTCTAACGGCGAACTAATCACATCCCCATTGATCCATCTAAAATCAATCCCGTAGACATCACGATTACCTACCTTGATAAGGTATTGGGTAAGCTCCTCTTCTTTGCCTGTTTTTGGATTCGTGACTTCACGCACTTTTTCATCACGTAATTCACCGATGACTTTTTCAGACTGACCGTTCTGATTCACTTGAAATTCATATACCGCGTGCGGCCAAAAATGTACCGCCCCCTTATAGGTGATCATAGCCATCAAGCCGACAACCAGCACCACACTGATGCTGACCATAGCAGAGCTAATCCAAATCCAATGTTCGCCTTTGTTAAACCAATCTTTCATTTTCCAAACTCCTATAATGAACCGTATTTACGGCGCATACGTTGGCGAACAACTTCTGCTAATGTATTGAATAAAAAGGTAAACACAAACAATACCAGGCCTGCTAAGAACAGCACGCGATAATGTGAACTGGCCACTTCCGCCTCGGCCATTTCCACGGCTAAGTTCGCAGAAAGCGTTCTCATACCTTCAAAAATATTCACTTCCATTAATGGCGTATTACCTGAAGCCATCAATACAATCATGGTTTCACCCACACCACGGCCAAAACCTAGCATGATTGCTGAGAAGATACCTGGACTTGCAGTCGGTAGAACCACACCAACCAATGTTTGCCAACCACTCGCACCCAAAGCCAAAGAGCCATTGACCAAATAGCTTGGCACGTTATAAATCGCATCCTCGGTCACCGAGAAGATGGTCGGAATCAACGCAAAGCCCATCGCAAAACCGATGACCATGGCATTACGCTGGTCAAAATCAATTCCTGCGGAAGCCGTTAACCAATGGCGCATATTGCCATCAAACATCGCATCCTCAATAGGGCTACTCAACTGCAAAGCAAACCAACCTAAAAAGATAATAATCGGAATCATCAATACCGCTCTACGCCCTACCGGAACCATTAGACGAATATTTTCGGGCAATCTAGACCAGGTGTAACCAAATAGGATGATGCCCAGCGGAATGACAATCAGTAAGGCAAAGAAACCTGGCAGATTAGCTTCCATATAAGGAGCCAACCAGAGTCCGGCAAGGAAACCTAAAATAACGGTTGGTAAAGCTTCAATCATCTCCACCGCTGGCTTTACCCACTGACGAGTCGCCTTATCCATAAAGAATGCGGTATAGATTGCGGCTAAAATCGCAATTGGCACCGCAAACAACATTGAATATAACGCGGCCTTGATGGTACCAAAGGTAAGCGGCATCAATGAAAATTTAGGCTCAAAATCCGAACTCGCCGATGAAGACTGCCAAGTATAGGTTGGCTCTTCATAACCTTCATACCAAACCTTACCCCAAAGACTAGCAAACGAAACATCAGGGTGTTCATTGTCGATTTCAAAATGCACCAACTTGCCATCAGCCGATTCGACAATAGCCCCATCCGCACGTGGAGAGATGGTCAATAAACCAGCAGCTGCTCCCTTTTTAACTTGCTCAGTACCCAGATGTCTTTCAGACGTTGAATGAAACAGATGGAATTCACCTTCAGCATCCGTGGCCGCAAAACCTTTACGCGCCAACTCAATCCCGATTGACTGAATCGCTGCATTGGAAACCTCAAACTTACGAATCTGTTTAAGTGCGAAATCATTTTGCTGATCCCTCACCGGGAACCATTGATAGACATTCCCTTTATCCGTACCAATCATTAGCGAGTAATCCCCTAATAAAAAACGGATAACGTTTGGTTTTTCGTTTTCTTTCAATAAGTTCACATGCTGAACTAGCTTTGGTTCTTCGATTCCCGCGATATCATAAAAATCGGTCACACCCTTACTTGAAATCACATATAAATTTCTACCACTGGTATCAATCATCAACCATTTAGTGTCTTGATTAGTAGAGAATTGCCCTTCCGAATCCAGTTCCAAAGCCACATCATCAGAAAGCATCGACTCGGTTTTGGTAAATTGCTTAACCGTAACCTCTTTTGAGCCTTCAAGCTTATAGGCTAAACGAATCTCAGATTCTGAGCTTTTAACGGCCAACAAGGAGATTGCAGAATCCGCGATTTCCAATGGTTCCTCACCAAATGGATAAGTCACCTTTGGGGTAATGGTACGAACATTGTCCGGATAACTGACGTCATAACCATATTGGGCAAAAATCACTCGGCCATCTGACAGCCCAAAAGCGATAATCTGCTTGATTTCATCGACAATCGTATGTGCCGTAATTGTGGCACCATTCAGCGGCAACGCCTCTTCAAAGTTGATTGCACCATCCGCAATTTTAAAACCAATCAGTTTCCCTGACTCGGCAAAGCGTATCGCCGATGACTGGTACTCATCAACACCATAAAAAATCGATTTTTCAGCCTTGCCTCCAGGCAATGAATATTCAGACGCTTTCTCGATTGTCGGAGAGACAAACAACGGCATAACGACATAGAGTAAAAAGAACATTATGAGCAGTACAGAAAAAATAACCCCCATACCACCGATTGAGATTCCGTATTTAGAAACCGCATCAGCAATATTTCTACGACGAATTCTTTTTTCAAACGCTGGGCCTTTTAACGCCGCATCTAATTTACTTTGAACTGTTGATGACATAACCCACAACCTACCTTAGTGCACTGTTCTTCACGTTGACAACCCCAAAAAAATTTAGGGCTGAGTGAGTCCATATATTAATTTTTACCATATAATAGCAAGCTTATATGACAGGAAAATTGCATTTGAAAAGATAAAGCTTCCACATTGTCATAAAACTGTAACATAAGATACAAAACTTCAAGGTTTTAATGATAAATGCAACCTCATCAAAAGGCGTATTCGCACCATTTTTTTCAGAATAACGCACCAAATAAATGCCTTTTGAAATTTACACTTTCAAAAACCTTTATCTCCAAAAAACACAACTTATTGATAAATTTAGAAAATAGAATATTAATAAAAATAATTGGAATCCTGGCACGGTTCACGCTATTATCTCATCTGTTAATTTTTATTTTCACAGCTGAAAAAGGACAACAAAATGCCACAAGCTATTTTTGATATGATTAAAGAGAATGATGTTAAATGGGCTGACTTGCGTTTTACCGATACACACGGTAAAGAACAACACGTAACCATCCCAGCATCAAAAGTAGACGAAGACTTCTTCACTGATGGTGAAACGTTCGACGGTTCATCGATTGAAGGCTGGAAGGGCATTAACGATTCTGACATGTTGCTTATCCCACAAACTGATGGCGCAGTGTTAGACCCTTTCACTAACGACCCTACTATCATTATTCGAATGATGATCGTATCTCCTGCAACAATGGAATCTTATGAAAAAGATCCTCGTGGTATTGCTAAAAAAGCAGAAGCTTACCTAGCATCAACTGGCGTTGCTGACTCTGCATTCTTTGGTCCTGAGCCTGAATTCTTCATCTTTGACGATGTTCGCTGGGGTGAAGACATGTCTGGAACTTTCGTTAAGATCGATTCTGGTGAGTCTGACTGGGAATCTGCTCGTGAACTAGAAGGCGGAAACATGGGGCACCGTCCTAAGGTTAAAGGTGGATACTTCCCAGTTCCTCCAGTTGACCAACTACATGAAGTACGTGCTGACATCTGTGCCATGGCTGAAGCTATGGGTCTAGAAATCGAAGCGCACCACCACGAAGTAGCATCAGCTGGTCAGTGTGAATTAGCGGTTTCTGGTAACACTTTAACAGCGAAAGCGGATGAAGTTCAGATCCTTAAATATGTGGTACACAACACCTGTCACGCTTTAGGTAAGACGGCGACTTTCATGCCTAAGCCAATCGTTGGTGATAACGGTTCTGGTATGCACATCAACATGTCTCTTTCTAAAGATGGTAAAAACATCTTTGCTGGTGATGTTTACTCAGGTCTATCACAAGAAGCGATCTGGTACATCGGTGGTCTAATGAAGCATGCTCGTGCACTTAACGCCTTCACTAACCCTGGAACTAACTCTTATAAGCGTTTGGTTCCTGGTTTTGAAGCACCGGTACTGATTGCATACTCTGGTAAAAACCGCTCAGCTTCAATCCGTATCCCTTATGCTCCATCTGAGCGTTCGCGTCGTGTTGAGCTACGTTTCCCAGATCCAACAGCTAACCCATACCTAGCATTCACAGCTTCATTAATGGCTGGTCTTGACGGTATCCTTAACAAGATTGATCCAGGCGAGCCTTCAGAGAAAGATTTATATGATCTAACTCCAGAAGAAGAAGCGGAATACAATACTGTTTGTGCCTCTTTAGAAGAAGCGCTAGAAGCTCTTGATCAAGATCGTGAGTTCTTGAAAGCGGGTGGCGTATTCACTGATGAAGCAATCGATTCTTACATCAAACTTAAAATGCATGATGTTACTCGTATGCGTGCAACAACTCACCCAATTGAGTTCGACATGTACTACTCTTCTTAATTCTTTAAGATTAGTCATAAAAAACCCGCTTAATGTTTTCATTAAGCGGGTTTTTTTATAGCTGAATTTTAAAGCCACCAGGCCTGGTGGCTTTCATATTTTTCAACATCAACCACTAACTTTCAAGCATCAAACGCTGCCAAGTAGCTTTAACCGCCTCTCTATTTTCAAGATAACAATCACTGAAAACCAACGGTTTTTCATTTGCCAAAGCAACACGGTGGTACTTTTCACGATAGGTCTTATAAGCCTCCGTCAACATTCCTACCGTTTCACTAGATAATAAACCGACTTTTGCAACCTCTTCAAGAATCCGCACATTATCGGTATAAGAAGCCAACCCTGGATATTGATTGGCATAGGCCAGTACCAAAAATTGCATCATAAATTCGATATCGACAATACCACCTGCACCCTGTTTTAAATCAAAGATATCGTCACTACTTTTATCTAAGGAGTCTTTCATCTTCTGGCGCATTTCAACCACACTTTCGCGCACCGTATGAATGTCTCGAGCCTGCTTCAAAAACGCCTCCCTGAACGTTTCAAACGCAGCCTTGCTTTGCGCATCACCCGCAACCGCTCGCGCACGAACCAAAGCTTGATGCTCCCAGTTCCACGCCTTATTTTCGATATACTGCATGTAACTATTGAAATCGGTCACCAACATCCCAGAATTACCATTGGGACGTAACCGGGTATCCACTTCATACAAGCGGCCTGAAGGCATCACCGTCGACAGCAGTGAAATCACTTTTTGCCCCATTCGAATAAAGTAGATGGCGTTATCCAAAGTTTTTCCACCAGGATTAACCGTTTGCTCACTTGAAGCGACTCCCTCATACAAAAACACCACATCCAAATCCGAACCGAAGCCGAGCTCTAACCCACCTAGCTTACCGTAACCAAGAACCAAGAACGGATTTCGCGGCGAATCCACATTTAGACCGCCCGGCAAGCCACTGCGTTGTTGCATCAATCGCCAAGCGAACTCAACACTGACATTCAACACCGCTTCTGCAATCCAACTTAGATAATCACTCACTTTCATTAACGGTAAGTGCCCGGTGACATCAGCGGCGGCCACTTTAAACACCTGGGCATGTCGCCACTGACGCAACTCATCCATAAACAACTCTTCATCCAAACCCGTTTCAACCAATAAAGCATTGGCCTGAGCTTGAAGCTCATCCGCTTTAAGCGGTGCATAGAGATCCCTTTCATCCAACAACTGGTCTAACAGAGCTGGATACTTGATCAACATCTCGGTCAACCAGGCACTTGCTTCACACAGGGCAACCAAGTGCTCCAACGCTTCCGGATTCTCTTTGATCAATACCAAATAGACACTTCTTTTGGTAATCGCCTCAATAACGGACAACACTCTTTTTAAAGTCTCCAACTCCATTTCCGGTGAAATCAACGCCTTCAAAACAAAAGGCATCACCTCATCCAAACGCTCCGCCCCCTCTTTACTTAAGGTTTGCACTTGACGACCGGCTTTAAAATCGATTAATAACTTAGCCACATTGCCAGCCAACCCTTCTGGCAAGCCAAAAGACTCCAACCCCTGCAATTCATCCAAATCACTCGCCCACAAGCTGGTCATATCATCACGTACGGCACATTCCGCTTCTTGAGCGAACACTTCATTAAATTGCGACTCAACGAATTCTCTATGCTGGTTTAAGACCTTGTAAAACCCGGCATAATCCTCAAACCCCATGGAATTGGCCAATAAAACACGCTGATTTTCATCGGTTGGTAAATCATGGGTTTGCTGATCTCCCCACATTTGCAAACGGTTTTCTGTGGTTCTTAAAAAACGATAAGCGTCCACCAGTTTGGAATAGACTTCGTCTTCCAAAAACTCATGCTCATTCAATGTCTTGAGCGTAGGCAACAAGGAACGACTTTGCAACGCCTTATCCCGCCCACCATGCACCAACTGAAAAGCTTGAGCGATAAACTCAATTTCACGAATCCCGCCTGCACCTAGTTTGACGTTATCGATCATGCCTTTTTTGGCCACCTGCTCGGCAATCATCAATTTCAGCTCTCGCAAGGAATCCATCGCACTAAAATCGACATATCGACGGTAAACAAAAGGACGCAAAATATTGAAGAGCTCCTCTCCCTGCGCTTTATCTCCCGCCATAATTCGGGCTTTAACCAGCGCATAACGCTCCCAAGCACGCCCGTGAATCTCATAATAATGCTCAAGACTGGCAAAATTGACCGCCAATGGCCCCGCATCACCAAATGGACGTAGACGCATATCCACTCGATACACAAATCCATCATTAGTGACATCGACCAGCGATTTATTCAACGCCTGTCCCAGCCGGATAAAGAACTGTTCATTGGAGATGCTTTTTGCCGCCCCTTCTGTCTCACCACCTTCCGCATAGGTAAAAATCAAGTCAACATCAGATGAAAAATTCAGCTCTTGCCCTCCTAGTTTTCCCATTCCGATGACAATCATCTTTTGCGGCTGACCGGATTCCCTGCCGATTGGTGTGCCGTAGCGCTCACAAAAACGTTGATAATGCCAGTCTAAAGCGGCGCCAACCAAAGCATCCGCCAATTCCGAAGTTGCCGAAACCGTTTCCTCCAATTGCGCAAGCTGCTGTAAATCACGCAATGCAATCCGTCCCATCATCCAGTTACGCTGCACCCTTAATCTTTGCACCAATTCGGCATCCGTTGCCGCTGAGAAAACCTCCGCATACACACGTTCATAGAGGTGGTTTTGCGACCACTGAGCTTCATAACTAGCTGGCTCTAAAAGATCTGGGTAACGCTTGGTCAACCTCTCAACAAAAGGGCTCCAAGAAAGGATTTTTTCAACGGAATGGGACATTTTCTCTCCAGAAATCTAGATGAATTTAACGCAAACCACTCTATACCGAGTCGGTTCAACGAAGTTAATTTATTTACTTTAGACCCAGTTCTACCAGGCCTGGTTGTTTTACATCAATTTTAAAATAAAAATCATCGAAAACAGCCCTGTCTTTATATTATTTAACTCAACAGCTGTTTAAAGCCTATATATATAAAGAATGGTTTTACGACTATCAGACAACTCCCAAACCTCACTCGGCTCAACATCAGGTACAGCAAAACTGTTAGAAACAAAAATTGAACCCGGCAACATTTCTTCTTTTACCTTATTCCATAATCGAGGCATCGGCTCAGGGGATAGAAAAGCATACACCACATCATAGTATGCCAATTCGGTCTTCCACATATCCATCGCAAAGGTCTGCCCACCCCTCAATGCCGTAATCATCTTTGAAATCAAATAAGGAATCGGTGCGGTTTCAACGCCATGAGATTCGGCTACCGGTTTAAGCTGAGACATAAAGGCCACATTACCGCCCAAACCACAACCTAAATCCAAAAAGCGAACACGGCGCTTACGTTTGACCAAATTCTTAAGCGCTTCACGAGTTGTATTATTCGTTAGATAAAGCGGCACACGCTCTTTAAAGGCATTGGCGAACACCATCCAAACTACTACAAAAATAACCAACGCCCAAATTGGGTCAAACTTGAGTAGCACCCCTAAATACAAACCAACAGGAATAAAAAACTGTATCCAACGCCACCAACACGGCAAGCCTAATCTACAACTCACCAAAGAGGCCAACAAAGCCTGAATAAAAACCAATCCCCAATAAGGATAAGGCGGACTAATCACTGCAGGCGCCAAATACACACCGACTGTAACCACAAGCAATACCCCAAGCTGAATGAGTAGCGCTAAAACTATCTTAGGTAGCCGCTGCAAACCCCCTCCTTTAAATCGCACCATTTAAAAACACATTCGCACCAACAAAATACAAATAAACTTCTATAAATTCAAATTCATCAGAAAAAACCACTGAAAATAAACATAACCAATTGTTTTTATTTGATTTATATGTATTTGGCACATCCAGTGTTATATCAAAGGCGAACATTATATTCATTAATTTATCCGAGAGGTTAGTATGAAACTGGTAGTTGCAATTATCAAACCTTTTAAACTCGATGACGTACGCGAAGCACTTCATGATATTGACGTGCAAGGTATGACTGTAACAGAGTCTAAAGGTTTTGGCCGTCAAAAAGGCCACACAGAGATCTATCGTGGTGCAGAGTACGCGATTGAGTTTTTACCTAAAATCAGATTGGAAATCGCAGTGAGCGATGAAAAGCTAGATAGCGTTATTGAAGCCATCAGCACATCGGCTAAAACTGGAAAAATCGGTGACGGCAAAATCTTTGTCATGCCTCTAGAACAAACTGTACGAATTCGTACAGAAGAAACTGGCGACATCGCTCTATAAGAAGAAAGGAAATTGATCATGGAACAAGTACTACAATTAAGTTACGCGCTTGATACCTTCTACTTCCTAATGTCAGGTGCATTAGTTATGTGGATGGCCGCTGGTTTTGCAATGCTGGAAGCCGGCCTTGTGCGTTCAAAAAACACAACAGAAATCTTAGCTAAGAACGTTGGTCTTTTCGCCATCGCTTGTATTATGTATATGTTAGTCGGTTATAACATTATGTATCCTGGCGAAGCGGTAAACAGCTTCTTCCCTGGAATTAGCTTCCTAATTGGTGGTGACAATGCCGTGGCATCTGTTATTGCTGGTGGTGATGACGCACCTTATTATTCAGGTATGTCTGACTTCTTCTTCCAAGTAGTATTCGTTGCAACGGCTATGTCGGTTGTTTCAGGTGCGGTTGCTGAACGTATGAAGTTAATGGCTTTCTTCGCTTTCGCTATCGTATTCACTGCGTTCATCTATCCAATGCAAGGTTTCTGGAAATGGGGTGGTGGTTTCCTAGATGGTTTAGGCTTCCTTGACTTCGCAGGTTCTGGTGTTGTTCACATGGCTGGTGCATCTGCTGCTCTTGCTGGTGTATTACTACTAGGCGCTCGTAAAGGTAAATATGGTGCAAACGGTGAATCTCGTGCGATTCCTGGTGCTAACCTTCCTTTAGCTACTTTAGGTACTTTCATCCTATGGTTAGGTTGGTTCGGTTTCAACGGTGGTTCTGAGCTTAAAATCTCAAACGTTGAAGAAGCAAACGCAGTAGCAATGGTTTTTGTTAACACCCTTATGGCCGCTGCTGGTGGTGTGATCGGTGCGCTATTAATGTCTAAAATCAAGTTCGGCAAAGCTGACTTAACAATGATGCTTAACGGTGCTCTAGCAGGTCTAGTAGCGATCACAGCTGAACCTTTAACGCCAACGGCTTTAGAAGCGACTTTAATCGGTCTTGTAGGTGGTATCATCGTAGTATTAGCTATCCTAATCATCGACGCTAAATTCAAAATCGATGATCCTGTAGGTGCTATCTCAGTTCACGGTGTTGTAGGTATCTTCGGTCTAATCGCAGTAACTTTCACAAACCCTGACGCTTCTATCGTAGCTCAGCTAACTGGTATCGGTGTGATCTTTGCATGGGTATTCGTAACAAGCTTAATCGTTTGGGGAATCATCAAAGCGGTTATGGGCATCCGAGTTACTGAAGAAGAAGAGTACGAAGGTGTTGACCAATCAGAATGTGGTATGGAAGCTTACCCTGAGTTTACAAAATAAACTCAAAGTCTTAAAAACTAAATAGTGTTTATCTAGAAAACACAGTCTCCTCATTGACTTAGTTTAAACCCCGCGCCCGCGGGGTTTTTTTATAGCCAAAACAAAGTACCAGCCA
This sequence comes from Thiomicrorhabdus immobilis, assembly GCF_021654855.1. Lineage (NCBI taxonomy): Bacteria > Pseudomonadati > Pseudomonadota > Gammaproteobacteria > Thiotrichales > Piscirickettsiaceae > Thiomicrorhabdus > Thiomicrorhabdus immobilis. Next base: position 711,786 of record NZ_AP024202.1, on the reverse strand, counting down.
CAACCCCATCGTGTAAATACTCCACCTAAACATCACCATTTAACGCTTTTAGAATTTGAGCAACAAAAAACGATATGACTTCTAAAAATATCCGGAATAAGGCAGAATACCCCCTATAAATAGACATTGATCCACACCCCGTCCATAACGTCACAAAGTTAAGAGTCCACTAAATGAAGCAACAACCCACTAAAACCTTTTTTCACGCACTCTTTATCAGCGGTCTACTTTGCTCGCCATTCACCTCTGCAATGGCTTCGGATGAAGCACAAGGAATGAGTTACTCGCCAAAATATAAACAGTTTGAAGCACCTAAAGAACGTATCCCCAAATACTTCTCAATGGAAAAGGTTGTCGTCAATTTCAGAGGAGAAGGTAAAGCTAAATTTCTTGCGGTAGATTTTAAATTCATGTCTTACTATCCACAAATCGTGGAAACGGAAATGGAGCATTTGCGCCCCATTCTTAAAAACGACATTGACCGTGTATTACGCAACCAAACCTATTCAAAACTTAAGACCCCTGCTGGACCGGATGAACTCCGCGCAGAAGTCTTAAAAGTGGCACGTGATATTTTAGAAAAACATAAACTCTACCCAGACCTACTGGAAGATGTTTATTTAGACCGTTTTGTCATGCAGTAACAAAACACTGAGTTGAAAATACAAAGTTACCAGGCCTGGTAACTTTAATCTTGAGTGGTTAAAAACATCCACTAAAGAGTTATAAATTGCGAATCTTATAAAGCCATTTCAATAAAACCATCTTCAAGGACGGTTTTATTTCGATTGGATGATTAAATTTCAACAGCACCGCCGTTTCATTCGGACTATAAAGCGGATGATTTTTCCAATCCATCAAGTCCTCATAAGAAAAACCACTATCTAAAGCGATAAGCTGCCACGGCAAATCCTGCACATCTTCGGCATCTAATGCCACTGGGCCATTTTCGGTAATTTGCAACGGAATCTTCTCTTCAATAAATACCGCTTTCGCTTTGCCAGACTCCATCCAAATCCTTACCACCTCACCCTTTTGAAGCAGGGTTCCATAAGGTAAAAACTGATAAGTAGCATCTAAATTCGATACCGCATTATCAACCAAAGGAGGACCTTCCGGGAACTTAAACTGGCAGTAACCACCTGAACAACAAGACATTTTTACTTTCCCTTACCGCTAATTGAGCGTAAAATTAAATTATCAAAACAATTTTATTTGGAGATTTTATCATGGCAATCAATGGTTATTCCCCAATTACATCGAGTTTATATACTCCAGGTGTAAACTCGGCATCACAAAGTTTAGCAAGCGGACAACGCATCAACCAAACGGCTGATGACGCGGCCGGGCAAGCGGTAGTGACTTCTCTCACCTCTCAAATCAACACCCAAGACATGGCTACCCGTAATGCCAATAGTGGAATTTCTGCATTACAAACAGTTGATGGAGCCAGTGAATCGATTGCTACTTATCTTCAAAGAATGAATGAACTCGCTATCCAATCGGCAAATGGCACACTCAATAACAGCCAAAGAAGTGCGCTTAACCAAGAGTTCCAGCAAAACCTTCAAGGGATAAATCAGGTTGCTGAATCCACCTCTTTTAATAACCAAAATTTATTGAATGGTGATACAGCTAGCCTAAATATCGCCCTCGGAGATTCAACAACAACCCTGAATCTGCCAAACCTCACCAGTAACGGCCTCGCCATTAACGGTTTAGATATCAGCAACCCAACGGGAGCGACATCTGCGCTTGGTAGCATTACCACAGCACTTGAGCAGATCAGTACGCAACGTGGTGAATTTGGCGCTCAACAAAATGGTTTAAGTTCGGCAATCAACAATATTCAAAGCCAAAATAGCAATGCGTATGCGGCTCGTAGTCAAATCAACGATAGTGATTATGCTCGCTCAATCACAGAGCAGGTACGTCAAAACATCTTACAAGATAGCGCTGTGGCGATGCAGGGACAGAGCAACCAATCTAGAGCCTCCGTGTTACAACTTTTAAACAGTTAGATTACTCTCCTCCTCCAATAACCTACGGCAGTTTAACTGCCGTTTTTTTTCGCCACACTCCTTAAACATCTTACCAACCCCTATTCTTTTGGCTCATCCCTGATGAGAATTAATTGCCTTTAGTTGCACAAGCGCCCGATGGCAATAATATTCATAAGAAATTTCTCTACTTTTTAAGAGGCAAACTAAAGTTAGTTAAGACATAGCGTTATCTGATTGTTATAATCACGCGATTATTATTTTAAAAAATTACAAGCAGATTAAGAGTTCTATGGAAAAGCATTTCGACCCCAATACAATCGAGACAAAGTGGTATCAAACCTGGGAAAACCAAGGATATTTCAAACCACAGAAACCTGACGCAGACCCTTACAGCATCATGATTCCGCCGCCCAATGTGACGGGTAGCCTGCATATGGGGCATGCATTCCAAGACACCATTATGGATACTTTAATCCGCTACAACCGCATGAAAGGCAATGACACCCTTTGGCAACCAGGTACCGACCACGCTGGAATCGCCACACAAATGGTGGTAGAGCGTCAACTTGCAGCAAAAGGTTTAACCCGCCACGATTTGGGGCGAGAGAAGTTCATTGAGAAAATCTGGGAATGGAAAGAAGAGTCCGGTGGTACCATCACCAAGCAACTTCGCCGCATGGGAGCGTCACCGGACTGGAGTCGTGAACGTTTCACTATGGATGACGGCTTATCTGACGCGGTGAAAGAAGTCTTTGTAAAACTCTATGAAGAAGATTTGATTTACCGCGGAAAACGCCTAGTAAACTGGGATCCTATCCTGCACACAGCGGTTTCGGATTTAGAAGTTATCTCTGAAGAAGAGCAAGGCAACCTATGGCACATGCGTTACCCGCTAACGGACGGTTCTGGATATTTAGTAGTGGCGACCACCCGCCCAGAAACCATGCTGGGTGACCAAGCCGTTGCGGTTCATCCAGACGACGAACGCTACCAACACCTCATCGGTAAAACCATCACTCTGCCATTGGTTGGCCGTGAAATTCCGATTATCGCCGACGATTACGTAGATTTAGAATTTGGAACGGGTTGTGTAAAAATCACTCCTGCTCACGATTTTAACGACTACGAGATGGGCAAACGTCACAACTTACCGATGTTGAATATCTTCACGATTGATGCCGCCATCAATGAAGAGGCTCCAGAAAAATACCAAGGTTTAGACCGTTACGAAGCACGTAAGCAAATCGTGGCGGATTTGGATGCCTTAGGCCTGATTGAAGATATCAAACCGCACACCTTGATGGTGCCACGTGGTGACCGCTCTCATGCTGTCATTGAACCATTCTTGACGGACCAGTGGTATGTTGCGGTTGCAGAATTGGCTAAACCTGCGATTGATGCGGTCAAAAACGGCGACATCGAATTTGTACCTAAAAATTGGGAAAACACCTATTTTGAATGGATGAATAATATCCAAGACTGGTGTATTTCTCGCCAAATCTGGTGGGGACACCGTATTCCAGCCTGGTATGACAACCAAGGCAAGGTTTATGTTGGCCGTGATGAAGCCGAAGTGCGCGCTAAACATAACTTGGCTGCCGACATTGAACTAAACCAGGATAACGATGTGTTAGATACCTGGTTCAGCTCGGCTTTATGGACATTCTCTACATTAGGCTGGCCAGAGAAGACTCCGGAACTGGAGAAGTTCCACCCTACTTCGGTATTGGTTACCGGTTTTGACATCATCTTCTTCTGGGTAGCTCGTATGATCATGATGGGCTTGAAGTTCACTGGTGAAGTGCCGTTCAAGCAGATTTACGTGCACGGTTTAGTTCGTGATGGCGAAGGCCAAAAAATGTCTAAATCAAAAGGCAACGTACTTGACCCTATCGACCTAATTGACGGTATTGAGCTTGAAGACCTGGTTAAGAAACGTACCTACGGCATGATGCAGCCAGAAAAAGCCGCACAAATTGAAAAAGCGACTCGCAAACAATTTTCCGATGGCATTCCAGCCTTTGGAACAGATGCTTTACGCTTCACTTTCGCTTCTCTGGCTTCGACTGGACGTGACATTCGTTTCGACTTGAACCGTGCCGAAGGTTACCGCAACTTCTGTAACAAATTATGGAACGCCACCCGTTATGTATTGATGAATACAGAAGGTTACGACACGGGTGTGGACGAATCTTTAGAAGTTGAGTACTCCCTTGCAGACCGTTGGATTACTTCACGTCTACAAGAAGTGGAAGCCGAAGTTGCAAAACACTTTGCCAGCTACCGTTTTGACTTAGCCGCAACCGCACTGTATGAATTCACCTGGAACGAATATTGTGACTGGTATTTAGAGTTGGCTAAGCCAATTCTAAACAAAGACAGTTCTGACGCAGCAAAACGCGGTACCCGTAAAACATTGGTTCGAGTATTGGAAGCGTTATTGCGTTTGCTACACCCAATCATTCCATTCATTACTGAAGAAGCGTGGCAAGCGGTCGCACCTTTAGCCGGCAAGCATGGCAATACCATTATGCTTGAGCCTTACCCTGAAGCGGACGAAAGTAAAATTGACACGAATGCCGTAGCTGAACTGGAATGGGTTAAACAGTTTATTGTCGGTGTGCGTAAGATCCGCTCTGAAATGGACATTGCACCAAGTAAAGCCCTTGAGGTTTTATTGGCCGGCTTGAATGAAAACGACCAGGCCTGGTTAGACAACAACCAAGTGTTCCTACAGACTTTAGCCAAACTCGAAAGCATCACCGTTTTACAAAACGAAGCGGATGCTCCTGAATCCGCTGTGGCTTTAGTAGGTGAAATGAAGGTGTTGATTCCTATGGCCGGGCTAATCGATAAAGATGCCGAATTGGCGCGTTTAGGTAAAGAAATTGCAAAACTGCAAGGCGAAATCAAACGTTTAAGCGGCAAGCTAAACAATGCTGGGTTTGTTGCCAAGGCACCCGAAGAGGTGGTGGCAAATGAACGCAAAAAACTAAGCGACTACGAAACCGCTCTTAACAACCTTGAGGCTCAACATGACAAAATTCAGCAACTTTAAATCTGTTAAGCGTGCTTCATTGAGCATGCTATTGGCTGCAAGCATTGGCATTATCTCGCCTTTAAATGCAGCACAAGCCGCCGAAAAAGGCTACACCAACTATATCAGCGACTCTCTTGAAGTTCCTATGCGTCGTGGCGCGGGTTACAAATTCAAAATTTCACGTATGCTCAAGTCGGGTGAAGCGGTCAAAATCCTCGAAGTGGATAAGTCAGGCTGGGCACAGGTTCAGTATCAAAAATCTGGAAAAACCTATATAGGCTGGTTGCCTTCAATTGTACTGCAGAACCAACCGGTCGCTATCGACCGACTTGCCGCTCAGATTAAAAAGACGACCGATGTAGAAGAAAAGTACAACGCTCTGCAACAGGAACTCTCTACTTTAAAAACTCGCTTTGAAGAGACCAACTCGCAGTTATCGACAACCAAACAAGAGAAATTCGAGTTAGGTAAGGAGTTGGAGCGTTTAAAGGAAATCTCTAGTAATGCCGTGGAGTTGGACGAGCAAAACCAACAGATGAAAATGCGATTGACGCAGCTTGAAAATCAAAATACGATTATGAAAGAGCAAATTGATCAGTCTGACGACTCTGTCAAACGCCAATGGTTCTTAACCGGTGGCGGGGTCTTATTACTTGGCTTAATTTTAGGTCGCTTCTTTAGGCCACCTGGAAAGCGTAAAAAATGGGGCGAACTATAAACGTTAACAACCTTAACGTTATAACATCCTATTTATGACTATAACCTCCTAACCTACAAAAAAGCCCTCGAATGAGGGCTTTTTTAATCCTTCAAATACCTCTCCAATAAGTCATCATCTATATAATTGTATGAATTTGTATCTTTTAGATAACATTTAAAAACAATTAAGAACATAAAACACTTCTAAGCTTACCCTTATTTACCACTAATACTCTTTAGCATATTGATATTATTAGAATTAATTCTTTCGGTGTAAGTCATGCTGAACATGACCCAAGAACGAATAAAATTCGTCGATTCTGCAAATTACTTTATTAACGGTTAAACAGACAACGTGGTCCTAAAACCAAAACAAAAAAACCAAAAGGATACCAAACCATGTCAAACCCGTTATTAATCAATGCATCACAACTACAACAAAAGAGTGTTACTGATGAGGTCGTTATCATCGATACACGCTCTCCAGAAGCTTTTGCTGTAGGTCACATCCCCAATGCTGTGAATATTCACGACATATTCACATTTTTAGCAAGTTCAACACCAGAGGGAATTGAAGAACTCAAAAACAAATTTGCAAAAACATTCGGTACTGCCGGCTTATCTGGTCCCGAGACAGCTATTCTATATGAAGACTCTCTAGACACAGGATTTGGTCAATCTTGCCGAGGTTACTTTTTATTAAGTTACCTCGGCTATGAAAACATTAAGATTCTACAAGGAGGTTATCAAAGCTGGCTGGCTGAAAATTTTCCTATCAGCAAGGAGCCTTCAACACCAATAGCAAAACAATTTCCTTTAAAGGAGACTGGCAATACCTTGATGGTGAACAAAGATGACGTATTGGCGGCACTGGAAACAGAAATTAAATTGCTTGACGTGCGTGATGTGGATGAATGGATTGCAGATAGTTCATCCCCTTATGGTAAAGACTTCAGCCCTAGAAAAGGACGCTTGCCAGGTGCAGTTTGGATCGAATGGTACAGAATGATGAAGCCTGGAATGGTTCCTATGTTCAAATCTCCTGATGAGATATTGGCAGAATGTCAAACAGTAGGCATAGACAAGAAAACACCGATTTACCTATACTGTTTTAAAGGGGCACGAGCCTCGAACACCTTTGTTGCCCTGAAATCTGCAGGCATAGAAAATGTTAAGATGTATTTCGGTTCATGGAATGAATGGTCACAAGACCCAAGCCTACCAATTGAAGAAGGTCTACCTTTTTAATTAATATCAATTGAGATAACAAAATGACTCTATTAGACATGATAGCAATAACTTTACACCTTATTTCCGCAATTCTTTGGATTGGGGGAATTTTTTTGGTATATCAAGTGTTTCGACCTGCTGCCATGTCTTTAGAGCCATCGATACGATTACCGCTCTTTCTCAATATCTTCAACAGGTTCTTTCCATGGGTTTGGCTATTTATTATTTTACTTGTTATCACCGGTTATTGGGATTGGCAAAATAGGTTTTCCATCAATGAGACGAGCGCTTTCTATATACACGCTATGAATATTATTGGCTGGATCATGATTGCCTTATTTGCTTACCTATACTTCAAACCTTTTCAGCAATTAAAGTTAAAAGTTGCACATGGCGAATACCCGGAAGCAGGAAATATTATTCAAAAACAGATGAAGCCGATTATTATCATCAATTTTTCACTTGGGATTATCGAAGCTATTATCGGCACAACAGGTCCATACTGGTAAAACAAGCTACAAAATAATTGCTACAAAAAAGCCCTCATTCGAGGGCTTTTTTTACGATAATTCAACTTAAGTTTATTTAAGGTGTATTCAGAATCGCAATTAGCTTTTTAGCAGGAACATAGCCAGGTAAAAGTTCACCGTTCTCTAGAACGATATTAGGCGTGCCGTTTACTTCAAATTCTTCAGCATACTTTAAATGCTGATTCACAGGATTTTTACACTGCTTGTTTTCAGGCTTCATCCCAGCCATCGCATTATCCATCGCTTTCAACGGGTCTTTAGCGCACCAGACTGAAACAGCCTTGAAATAAGAAGGAGACCCCATCCCCGCTCTTGGATAAGCGATATAGCGCACATTCACACCAGCGGCATTTAAGGCTGGCACCTCTTTATGTAGTTTTTCGCAGTAAGGACAGTCAATATCCGTAAACACGGTGATTGTATGCTTGGCCTTGTCTTGCCCACCCTTAGCAGGGAAAACGATTAAACTGGACGCATCAATGCCGTCTAACGCCGTTTTTCTCGCAGTGGCCAACGCATCTTTGGTTAAGTTTTTCCCGGCATCCAAATCAATCATGTTGCCGTTCACAAGGATTTTTCCGTCTTTTGACATATAGACTACGGTCATTCCTACCTGAACTTGATAAAGACCAGCGACAGCGGTTTCGGTGATCAGAGCCTGACTTGCATCTGTTGGAATAATACTCTGTAGACGCTTTTGGATTGCATCCGTTTCACTCGCTGCAAAAACCGAAGTGTAAGCGGACATGAAAAACACTCCGCTGAGCAAACTGATTAAAATTTTATTTTTTCCTGATTCAAGCATAACGAAAAGCCCTTTATTCCTATATCCAATCACAACGATTAATAATTTTTGATGTTAACTAACAGCTAGTTTCTGTCGATTTGCACATCATACCTGAGTCGTAGACAAGAAACATGACACAAGCATGACGAATATCCACGTCAAGGCATTATCCGCGCGGATGGTGTTGTTGATGTAGTTTATGCAAACGTTCTTTAGCCACATGGGTATAGATTTGTGTGGTTGATAGATCACTATGCCCCAACAACAACTGTACCGTTCTTAAATCCGCTCCATGGTTGATCAAATGGGTGGCAAAAGCATGACGTAATGTATGCGGGGATAGATTGACATGGATTCCCGCATCAAACGCCAAATTTTTAATTCGATGCCATAAGGTTTGTCGAGTCATCGGCCGGCCGATTCGAGAGATGAACAAGGTATTCACCCATTTGTTCTTGCTCAAAAACGGACGCGATTCTTTTATATATTTTTCAAGCCATTCAACCGCCAACTCTCCAAGCGGCACAATACGTTCCTTACTGCCCTTACCGGTCACCTGAACCAGGCCTGCTGATAAATTGACCTGCTCAAACGGCAATTCGACCACTTCAGAAACACGTAAACCGCTTGCGTACATCAGCTCCAAAATCGCCCTATCTCTTATTCCCAAAGGTGTGTATTCATCCGGTGAATACAATAACGCCTCAACTTGAGCTTCGGTAATGACCTTTGGAATGCTTTTGGGTAATTTGGGAGCCTTAACCAACGCCGTTGGATCCATTTCAAAATACTCATTGCTCGCCCCCCATTGGTAAAAACGTTTAAGGGTAGATAGCAAACGGGCATTGCTCTTTTCTTTCCGCCCTTCTGACTGTAAATAAAGCATAAAGGACTCAACCCCCTCAGCGGAGATGCTTTCAATCGTTTGTTGATGAATATCGGACAACCAGGCCTGGTAGAGTTTTAAATCACGTTGATAAGCAGACAAAGTATTGGTACTTAAACCTTCCGAGAACTGGAGATAACGCAGAAATTCGGTGATTTTTGGATCAAATTGAAATATTTCTTTTTGAGCAGATGATTTTTTCATGCTGATAAGTATAGCTGAGAGTGAATCCATCAATCTCAATTATTAACACCTTGCATTTGGATAAATTTCAAATTCCCAAAGCATAAAAGTAAAAATGCCCCGCAATCCAAAAGATTACGAGGCATTTTTTGCACAAGAAAAAATTTCTTGAACCGACTTAGAAGTAAAACTTCTTGGCGATTATACTTTTTCTTTAATACGTGCTGCTTTACCAGATAGGTCACGTAGATAGTATAGTTTCGCACGACGAACCGCACCACGACGCTTAACAGCGATGCTGTCAACTAATGGACTATAAGTCTGGAAAGTACGCTCAACACCAACACCGTGTGAGATTTTACGCACGATGAAGTTAGAGTTGATGCCACGGTTTTTCTTAGCGATAACCACACCTTCAAAAGCCTGAAGACGCTCGTTTTTACCTTCTACAACCTTAACCTGTACTACAACAGTGTCACCAGCCTGGAAAGCTGGGATTTCTTTAGTCATTTGCTCAGCTTCAATACGCTGAATGATATCATTTTTCATTTTAAAACTACTCCAAATCAGAAAAACTCAAGTCTTTCTGAATTCCATTTTATCCAACATTCATTAACTCTGGCGCTAATCAGAGGTTGAATCCAAGTTTTTGAAACCTTTAATAAATTAAAAACTTCTTACTATTTTTTACCAGATAGTAAATCTGGCCGACGTTGCTGTGTTCTTGCTAACTTCTGTTCTTGTCGCCAAGCGTCAATTTTAGCGTGATTGCCTTCCAGCAAAACGGCTGGAACCGTCATTCCATCAACCTCTTCAGGCCGAGTGTAATGCGGACAATCTAACAAGCCATCGGAAAAAGAGTCTTGTTCCGCTGATTGGTTATGCCCTAATGCACCAGGAATCAGTCTGATGACTGAATCCATCAACATCATCGCCGGGAGCTCGCCCCCACTCACCACAAAATCGCCGATACTAATCTCTTCATTCACAGATGATTCGATTAATCGCTCGTCGACGCCTTCATAACGTCCACACAGCAAAGTCAGGTTTTTGTACTGAGATAACTGCGCCACCTTCTGCTGCGTTAAAGGCTGACCTTGTGGCGATAAATAAACCACATGGGGTTTTTCACCATTGTCAGTTTCACACGCCGCGTCAATCGCGTTCAGCGTATCTTTTAACGGCTGATACATCATGACCATTCCTGGCCCGCCCCCGTAAGGACGATCATCAACCGTTTTATGTTTGTCTAAAGTAAATTGACGAGGATTCCAAGTATTGAGTTGATACAGTCCAGATTGATTTGCTCGGCGACTTACTCCTGATTCCGTCAATGCACTAAACATCTCCGGAAACAAGGTAATCACATCAAATCTCACTGTCAGCTTCTTCCAATTCCCAGTCAACCACAATCTGTTTTTTATCCGTGTCTACACTCAAAATAAATTTATCCATGACAAATGGAATCAATTCATTATGTTCGCCTGTGACACGTAAAACATCATGTACGCCTGTTTCTATTAAATCTTTAACCGTACCAACAACCGTACCGTCTTCCAACAATACTTGGCAACCGATTAAATCGATCCAGTAGAGTGAATCTTTACGGTTGGTTAATTGCGATTCTTCAATCGCGATTTCACACCCCATATATTCACGAGCGACATCCCTGTCATCTACTTTGTCTAACTTGGCCACCAAGGTTTTACCACCTTGCTGAACCTTTGAGTCAGTAATACTGACTTGTCGCCATTCGCCTTTGCATTTAATCCACCAAGGCGAATAACTTAGAATATTTTCGCGTGGGTCGGTATGAGAAAAAATCTTCACCCACCCATTAACACCAAAAACACCGTTAATCGAACCGACAATTAATTTTTCTGTAGACATAAATCTATCGCCTTAGCTGTCGGTTGATGAATGATTAAGCGTTTTTTAGGATGCTAGCAACACGAGGACTCATCTGAGCGCCTTGAGCAACCCAGTGATCAACTCTCGCCTGATCAACACGAACTTTTTCTTCTTGACCTTTAGCAATCGGGTTAAAGAAACCAACTTGCTCAATGAAACGACCAGTAGCTTTGTTACGCTGATCAGCTACAACCATTTTATAGAAAGGACGCTTTTTAGAACCACCACGGGCTAAACGGATTACAACCATTTTAATCTCCAATATTAAATCAGGCGATGAAGAGTACTCTCTTCAACAATGTCTTCTATTAAGAAATCTCTTTGATTTCTTTACGATTTTTCATCCACACAGGAATGAGAAGCGGAATTATACAGAGTTTATGCCTATTATTCAAACAGTTAAATGCATTCTTTTTAAGAAAATCAGCGATTTATTTCATTAAACGGCTGAAGTAAAAAAGCCACTGATTTTACCCAGTGGCTTTTTATTGAAACTTACTAAACTTAACAATTGGTAAAGGTCTAACGCATACCCGGCGGCAAACCACCCATCCCCCCCATACCAGGAGGAAGCTTACCAGCAAGACCACGCATCATGTTCTTCATGCCGCCGCCTTTCATCTTCTTCATCATTTTTTGCATTTGGGTAAACTGTTTTAACAACTTGTTCACATCTTGCACCGAAGTACCCGAACCCATTGCAATACGACGTTTACGCGAACCTTTTATCACCGTAGGGAAACGACGTTCCTGCCTGGTCATCGAGTGAATGATCGCTTCTAAACGTTTGAACTCTCTAGCGGCCACATCTTCATTAACCTGGCCTGCAAGCTGCCCCATTCCTGGCAACTTGCCCATCAAACCGCCAACACCACCCATGCTATTGATTTGCTGTAATTGCTCCAAGAAATCCTCTAAATCAAACGCACCGGATTTTTGGATTTTCTGGGCAAACTTCTGGGCTTTTTTATGGTCGATTTTTGCTTCGGCTTCTTCGATTAAGCTTAATACATCCCCCATACCCAAAATACGGCCAGCCATACGGTCTGGATGGAATGGCTCGAGGGCATCGGTTTTTTCACCCGCACCGATGAACTTGATTGGCTTACCAGTGATTTCACGAATCGAAAGTGCCGCACCACCACGTGCATCACCATCGGTTTTAGTCAGAATCACACCACTTAGCGGTAGAGCATCATTAAACGCTTTAGCGGTATTAGCGGCATCTTGCCCTGTCATCGAATCTACAACAAATAGCGTTTCACAAGGATTGATGCTGCTATGAAGTTTTTGCACTTCTTGCATCATTTCATCATCGATGTGAAGACGACCGGCCGTATCCAAGATTAAAACATCGGCAAACTGTTTTTTAGCTTCAGCATAGGCGTTTTTGGCGATGGCAATCGGATCTTGGTCTGCAGAAGAAGGGAAGAACAGCACATCGACTTGTTCCGCCAATGTTTCCAGCTGTTTAATCGCCGCTGGACGATAAACATCGGCAGACACCACCATGACTTTTTTCTTTTCGCGTTCTTTTAACCACTTGGCTAATTTAGCTACCGAAGTGGTTTTACCCGCACCCTGTAAACCGGCAACCATGATGACCGCTGGCGGCTCTACATTGAAGTTGAGTGGCTCGGCTTCATTACCCATCACTTCAGCCAGCTGCTCACGCACAATCTTAATAAAGGCTTGTCCAGGATTTAAGCTGGTAGAAACCTCTTGACCGATCGCTCGCTCTTGAACTTGGTTGATAAAGCTTTTGACAACCGGCAAGGCTACGTCGGCCTCAAGTAATGCGCGGCGTACATCACGCAATGCATCTTTAATATTTGATTCGGTTAAACGACCTTGACCACGAATGGCCTTGAAGGTCTTGTTTAAACGATCCGATAAATTGTCAAACATGAAAACTCCTAAAACATGCCTACATCATGCCTATATACCGCGCTATGAGGCTTTAAATGCAGACTAACTTGTGTATAACTTGATAATAATCCGCATATTATAGCGGAAATAGAATTTAGAAATGGCATTGACTGTGTTTAGGCTGAACACAAAAACCAACGAGATGAAACCAACCAGGCCTGGTCAATTCTGTAATGCAAGCCGCCACGGCAAATACACCAATAATTAAATCGGCAATCAATGGAAAACCGATTAGCGATAACACGTAATATTTTAGCCAGATAGATTGCCTTTTTCATCCAGGTCTGAGTTACAATGTTACGCATATATTTTAAATTCATACGATTTTTCATGACTAACTTTAGGGTTTGATATCAATGTTATCAACAGGAATCATTGCTGTACTTGCTAGCCTCTTATATTTTTACGCCAGCGCCATTATCTGGCAAAAAATTCAATCGCCGACCCAAACCGATATTCGCCCTAAAATCATTAAGATTATCTTTGTTGCCGTCTTACTGCACGCCTATTCGTTAAGTGATACCTTATGGTTACACTCAAGCATTTTCTTCCATATAGGTAACGGCCTTTCCATGGTTGCAGTCTTAGCCTCGGCTATCTTATTGGTCACCCACCTCAATAAACCAACCGAAACCTTAGGGATTTTCATCTATCCTCTAGCCGCATTAAGCACCTTGATTCCGCTAGCGATGACATCTCCCATTCAGCTACCGATAGAACTTGGTAGTCATGTATTAATTTCGGTTGCTGCGTACAGCATTATGGGAATTGCCACTGCACAAGCCATTTTATATGGCGTGCAGGAGCGAAACTTCAAAGCAAAACGCTTAACCAAGCTGATGAAAGCCCTACCGCCGTTACAGGTCATGGAGAGCACACTTTTACAGTTAGTGAAAATCGGTTTTATCTTTTTGACCTTCGCCCTAATCAGCGGAGCATTCTTTGTAGAGAATTTATTTGAACAACATCTTATTCATAAAACCTTCTTCGCCATTCTTGCATGGCTGGTTTATGGACTGTTCTTATTCGGCCAAGCCAAATATGGTTGGCGTGGGCAGACTGCAGCCCGTTACACGATTTGGGCTTATTTCCTATTAATTCTCAGTTACCTTGGTACAACCATCGTTCTTCAATATGTAGTGGCTTAAACTCTTTGCTGGTCGGGTTCAATCCAACCGGCGAAAACGTCTTGGTTTTTCTGTTTTGCATTTTTGCTTTTTTCAATTGAGATGAAAAGGTATAATTCCGTTTCACTCATAACCGATTAGAAAGACATTGAATTCCTTAGACATTTCAACCCTATTTGGGATTTTAGTTTTACTTATAATTCTGTCCGCATTATTTTCCAGCTCCGAAACCAGCATGATGGCGCTCAATCGCTATCGCCTAAAACATCAAGTTAAGTCCGGACACAAGGGCGCAAAACTTGCGCAAAAACTACTAGAGTCTCCCGACCGCCTACTCGGCGTGATTTTGCTGGGTAACAACTTCGTTAATATCTTTGCCTCATCGATTGCCACCATCATTGCCATGAAACTCATGGGAGAAGCCGGGATTGCAATTGCAGCTGGATTATTAACCATGGTAGTCTTGGTGTTTGCAGAAGTCGCCCCAAAAACCCTTGCGGCCATTTATCCCGAAAAAATCGCCTACCCGGCCGCTTATGCATTAACACCGCTGTTGAAAGTCTTATCGCCAATTGTTTGGTTAGTAAACTTTTTCGCCAACGGTTTTCTGCGCCTATTCAGGGTCAATGTTAAAAATGCCGACGACAACCATTCATTAAGCCATGAAGAATTACAAACGCTTATCTATGAGGCAACAAGCCAGTTACCAGAACAATACCGTTCAATGCTGTCGAGTGTGCTTGAATTGGAAAACGTGACTGTTGAAGACGTTATGATTCCCAAGCAAGATATGTATGCCGTGGATGTTGACCAACCGATTGAGCAAATTTTAAAGGCCATTCAAAAATCGCCGTATACACGCGTGCCGATTTATCGCGGTTCTTTGGATGAGGACTTAATCGGCATCCTGAACCTAAGACGTGCTTTGCCGGTTTTAATGCGTTCTGAAGTGACGCTAAAAGACATCATCAAAATAACCCGTCAGGCGTACTTTGTTCCTGAAACCACCTCGTTAAATGTTCAGCTGGCTAAATTCAATGACAATAAACGTCGTATGGCTTTGATTGTGGATGAATATGGTGACTTGCAAGGTCTACTTACCATGGAAGATTTACTTGAAGAAATTGTAGGTAAACTTTCCACCGATGCCAAAGCCAAACCGATTGAAGAAACGGTTGCTTTTCATGAAGATGGTAGCATGACCATCGATGCCTCGGAATTTATCCGAGACTTGAATAAAGCCTATGACTTAAGCCTACCTACCGATGGCCCAAAAACCCTCAATGGTTTAATACAAGAAGTATTGGAAGAACTGCCTTCTCCTGGTACTTGCATCAAGATCGATGAATATGTTCTCGAAGTAATTGAAACCTCTTCTAACGCGATTGAAGCGGTCAAACTTTCAACCTACACCGAGGTTAAACGCAAGAAGGTAAGTAATGACTAATCCAAACACGCTTTCACACCCTTTTAAACAAGAAGCTGAATGGCAAAAACTGCAAACAGGTATTGTCGCCTTAGCTAAAACCGAGGTGTTAGCGCGCTTTGAACAAGTGGGGGCTGAAGAGAAAGATGACGGCTCGCTATTAACTGAAGCCGATACGGAAATGCAAAAGCAAACCCAACAATTCCTTGCTCAAAATTGGCCACAATACGCTTTTTTAGGGGAAGAATCTTCAAGTGAAGAGCAAGAAGCGGCCATGAATAGGGATACAGGTTGCTGGATTTTAGATCCGGTTGATGGCACCAGCAACTTTGCCATCGGCATCCCTGTTTACTCCGTCTCTCTTGCTCTGATGATTCAAGGTAAACTGGTTGCTGGCCTGGTATATGACCCAAGCCGTGACGAGATGTTTAGCGCTAGAATTGGTCAAGGAGCACAACTTAATGGCAAACCGTTAATTGCCAACACGCCTAAACAAAGCCTTAAACAGTGTAGCGGCATTATCGATTTTAAACGCTTGTCTGCCGAATTGGCGACCAAAATAGCGACCCAATGCCCTTATTCATCACAACGCAGTTTTGGTTCGGTCTGTTTAGATTGGTGCTGGATTGCGGCAGGACGTGGCCAAGTTTATTTACACGGCGCACAAAATATTTGGGATTACGCTGCTGGCTGGCTGGTACTTGAAGAAGCCGGTGGTTATAGCTGTGACTTGAATAATGAAAGCGTTGTCGTAGCAAAAGTCATCAAACGTTCTGCGGTGGCGGCCACCACTAAACCGTTATTTGAAGAGTGGCGAAATTATCTAGAGATAAAATAATTTAAATCGTAAAAAAACAAACTTACCAGGCCTGGTAGATTGAATACTGAAAAGTTATTCAAAAGTTATCCACAGGTCTGAACACCGCCTCTAAACATAACTTTCCCTCTCTTTAGGTCTGCTAACTGTATAACTCAACAGATTGAATCAGTGTCGCATGACTCTATTTTAGGCGTACTCCACTTATGTAGCACTTTTTTCAAAGCCTCGATATCAATTGGCTTGCTTAAAAAGTCATTCATGCCAGCGACAATCACAGAATCATAACTCTCATCTTGAGTATTTGCGGTTAACGCCACTATAGGGATGTTTTTCGCCTCACAATCTAACATTCGAATCTCTTGAGCGGCCTCTAAACCGTTCATTTCCGGCATTTGCATATCCATCAATATCAAATCAAAATCATACTCAGGATTTTTAGCCATTTCATAGGCTTCCAAACCGTTATTGGCGATTTCGACCCTATGCCCTAACTTAGTCAAAATCGTTTTAATCAAAAACTGGTTTGGTAGATTATCTTCGGCAACCAAAATAGACAAGTCGACGGCCATACCAGGCAGCTCTTGGTTATTTTGAGGGTTAGCTTCTACAAGCGTGGCCTGAAAAGGAATCTCAAACCAGAAGGTACTGCCCCGACCTTCCTCGCTTTCAATACCGATTTGCCCGCCCATGGCTTCTACCAGTTTTTTACTGATAGACAAGCCTAATCCGGTACCGCCAAACTTACGGTTTGTAGAGACATCCGCTTGGGAAAACTCGGCAAACAACTTAGGAATATTCTGTTGCGAGATACCGATTCCTGTATCACTGACCTCAAAGCGGACATTGTTGTCATTGCTTAAACCGACCTTAACCGTCACTTGGCCTTCGGAAGTAAACTTAATCGCATTCCCTACCAAATTTAGCAATACCTGCCTTAAGCGCCCTTCATCCCCTAGATAGTGGTCTGATAGCCCTTGTTCCAATGCAAACTCTAAATCAATGTGTTTTAACTTGGCACTGGTGGCAGACATTTCCATGACCGTTTGGATTTGTTGCTCAAGATTAAAGGGTTTTCGCTCTAACTCAACCTTGCCGGCATCCAATTTATTGAAATCGAGGATATCATTAATCAAATACAACAAATGCTCACCAGAGCGTTTAATCATCTCGATATGCTTAGCTAAATGCTCATCCAGGTTTTCGCTCAATAACAGCGCCGAATTGCCAATCACCGAGTTTAACGGGGTTCTGATTTCGTGGCTCATAACAGACAAAAAATCCGCCTTGGTTTTTGCCGCTTCTTCTGCTATTTGACGGGCTTTTTTGAGCTCCTCTTCCATCTCTTTACGCATGGAAATATCTAAGGCAAAACTCAACAGCCAAGTTTCGTAAGACTGATTTAACTGCTTAACAGGCATTGGGATCTTACCTTGAAACATCCATAAGGTTTTGTCCTGAAAACTAGCCTCTTTTTCAAGCAGTTTGATCTCACCGGAATCCTGGATTAACTTATCTTCATTCGCTTGATCCAAAGCAAAGTTAATCGGGTAAACCTCAAAGTCGGTACGCCCCAAAACCTGATTACGTAATTTGCCAGTGAGCTTTTCGGCCTCTTTGTTAAAGAAACGGTAACAACCTTGAGCGTCTTTGACATAAATACAAATCGGCAAGGCATCGATCAGCTGTTGGATTAACGCCTCACGCTGTTTGAGTTGTAACTCGGTATATTTACGGTCCGATATATCCATTAAAGTCCCCGCTAAACGGGTCGCCTTGCCTTCTTGCCATTCAGCCTGACCGACTAGATTTATCCACTGATATTGCAGTTGCTCATTTAAGACCCTAAACTCGATTTCTAGGGGCCAACGACTTTGCAAATGGCCGTCAATCGCCTCAATAACCCGATCAACATCATTCTCATGAATCCGTTCAATCATCTTGTCATAGGTTGAACCGAGTATATGGCTATTCACCCCGAATACTTCATAAGCATTTTGGTTGAAATGAATGAAATCCAAGCCAATATCCCAATCAAAAACTCCAAAACCAGCAGAATCAAAAATCAGAGGGTACACATCATTTTGCAGAGCTTCTGTTGAAGTTTTATCAGAAGCCCCGTCCGCTAAAAAATGTACCAGCAAAGCATCATCGATGGGCGTGGCGATAAAAGAGTATTTTTGTATCGCATTAGGGATTTTATAAGTGAATTTTGACGGTGCCACTTTTGACAGCGCATCCATCAACTCCAATTTAAAGCTGGGATTAGCAGAAACATCAAAATCACCCCACAGCGCAATGGCCGCCATGTTTTGCCATAACAGATGCCAAACTCCGTCTTCATCTCGTTCAAATAAAGCGGTGGCCATCGGCAAGGAAGTATATAGATTTTCTAGATTTTCTTGAAAGGATTTACAAGGCATATTTAATCACTTAGTCTGGCAATGGTTATCAGTATAAACAAATCCTATTCGTTAGCAATTATTCATCAAAAATATCAGACTACCAATACGCAAAAAGCCTGTTTAGACATCATCCAAACAGGCTTTTTCGAGAATTTCAGCACCTTACCAGGCCTGGTAAGATGCGCTAATCCGTTAATACTTCCAGACTAATTGCGCACTAAAAATATCTACCGACGTATCATAATAACCTTTTAACAAAGTATGATCTGTACGATTAATATCCGCACTACCGCCAAGAATATGGCTATAAGCCATATCTAAACCAAGATTATTTTTCAGTTTGTAATTAAAACCAGCTGAGATCCAAGTTTTATCTGAATCAGGAGTTCTTGGAGAGCGGTGTTCCGCATCAGGTACTGGAGTATAGTCAATGGCAACACCTGTTCTCAATTTCAATTTTTCATTCAATTTGTAAATCATACCTGCAGAATAACGGAGACTATCACTAAACTTCTGATTTGTTGCCGAAACAAGTGAACCTGCATCATTCGTAATAACCAACTGATCATAAGCCCCCCAACCAGTCCACGTTGCATCTGCCAAAAATTGAACATTGTCATTCATCTTATGCGAAATACTTAACATTGCACTCGCAGGTAGGGTCACATCTGATTTAACACCAGTAATACTATGTCCAACTACTTCCATTGACCCTGTTGCCTCATGCTTAATCTCTGAACGATATGAAATACCAATTTGGGTATTATCCGTCACTTTAGACAATAAGCCTAAGTTATAACCAAAACCAATGCTATCTGCCTTAACTATAGCAAGTGGAGAGCCTGCTCCCATCCCCGTTGCTAGAGTCATATTTAAATCTACTTTTTGAACATTTAAACCAAAACCAATAGACACTTTATCACTCAACTTACGAGCAATATTGGTATTCAAGTTATAGGTTTTCAAATCAGTGTCAATTGCTTGAACTCTACCAATCCAGTTTGAATCATACTCAACCTTGGAACCAAAAGGTGCATTTAAACCGATACCTACAGCGTATTCACCAAATTGACCTTTCCAATATAGATTTGGAACGAATCCATTAACACCTGCATCAACGTTTGTATCTCCGTTTTGGGGAATGGAACCAGTATCATTATATTCAGTTTTGGGTACAATTAAATGTGCACCAATAATAGCCTGACTACCCTCAATCTCGGTCAAGCCGGCAGGGTTAAACCACATGACACTCGCATCTTCGGCATTGGCCGCTGCACCCGCATAAGACAAACCTTGTCCGCTTGCACTTTGTTCAATCAAAGCAAAACCTGATGCATTTGCCGCTTGCGAAGTCAGTGCGAATAACACCGCTGCTGTTAACTTATTGAATGTCATCTTCTCTCCAAAGAATGTTTTAATGATTAAAATTTTGTGCCATTTTAACAGCCTGGCACAGCACTGGATAATTGAAATTAGTTGTATCAACGATAAATAAAATGAATTACTAAAAACTAAAAGGCGGTGATTTTTTGTTACCAGGCCTGATCATTCATTGATACTGAATATCTGCTCACAACACATCCAATGCCTGCTGCAAACTTTTGACACCGATGATTTCCATGCCAGCAACACCACCTTTAGGAACATTCCCCAATGGAACGATAGCACGTTTAAAACCGTGCTTAGCGGCTTCGATAATTCGCTCTTGGCCACTCGGTACCGGGCGAATCTCGCCTGCCAGACCGACTTCACCGAACACGATGAGTTCTTGAGATAGAGGTTGTGCACGCATACTTGAAAGAATCGAGCACAATACCGCTAAGTCGGCACTGGTTTCAGAAACCTTGACACCCCCCACCACATTGACATAGACATCTTGGTCACTGGCTTGAATTCCGCCATGGCGATGCATTACCGCCAATAACATCGCCATACGATTTTGATCCAAACCAACCGTCACCCTTTTTGGCGCGCCATACGGTGAATCATCCACCAAAGCCTGAATTTCAACCAATAAAGGGCGCGACCCTTCCCAAATCACCATCACAACAGAGCCAGGAGCCGGGTCTTCCCCTCGAGAGAGAAAAATGGCCGATGGGTTTTTGATTTGTTTCATCCCCTTTTCGGTCATGGCAAATACGCCCAATTCATTAACCGCACCAAAACGATTCTTAATCGCTCTTAAAGTTCTAAAACGACTATCGGACTGTCCTTCTAGAAACACCACCGTATCAACAATGTGTTCAAGCACCCTTGGCCCGGCCACTTCACCCGACTTGGTCACGTGGCCCACTAAAAATATGGCCACATTGTTTTGCTTGGCAAAACGGGTCAAATACGCCGCTGTTTCCCTTACCTGGGAAACCCCTCCGGCGGCACTGCTTACTTCGGCCAATTGCATTGTCTGAATAGAATCCACCACCATCACTTTTGGCTGTTCGTTCTCAGACGCCTGGGTAATGGCCTCAACATCGGTTTCGGTAAACAGACGCAAGTGCTCATCTGGCAACTGCATTCGTTTGGCGCGTGAGGCCACTTGCTGTAAAGATTCCTCGCCGGTGACATAAAGTACTTTATGCTGGGTACTTAAATGACACATAACCTGTAATAAAATCGAAGATTTACCGACTCCCGGATCGCCACCGATCAATACCACAGAACCAGGGACAATACCGCCACCTAACACTCTATCCAGTTCCGTCATCCCAGACTCGATTCTTGGGACTTCCGCCAAATCCACATCGTTGATTGACTTAACTTGATTATCCGTTACCCCCGAATACCCTTTAGAGCTTGACGTTGCCGACTTTTTGGCCGCACTCAACTTGAACTCTTTCAAAGTATTCCATGCCTTACAGCTTTGGCACTGACCCTGCCATTGAGAATATTCCGCACCACAATCGGTACAAACATAAGCGGTTTTAACTTTTGCCATGGACTCAGGTTCCGTTAATTTAGAAAATCGGGTTAGGTATTTAAAGTGATTATTTTAGATGAATAACAACGCTTATGTGGCTTTAAGCTCTATATTTTAATCCGCTACCTGGCAATGTGGTAAAACCACAATCGCCAGCTATAAAAAAACCCGCTAATGCGGGTCTTTTGAGAATAGGCTGTATTAATGCTTAATATCTCGCCAATACTCTTTTTTCAGCAAATAGGTCAGTAGTAGCAACACAAGCAAGAACGCCACAACTTTCCAACCTAAATCCAGACGTTGTATCTTGGCAGGCTCACCCGCATACTCTAAGAAGTTAGAGATATCACGTGCCGCTTGAGCATACTCTTCGGGTTCAGCATGGCGCTGAATACCTTCCAACACGTTAGGCATGGAAGTGCCTTTAAGTACATGGTTATCCCATTTACCTTTCTCATCTTGATAATATTCGGTTAAGAAAGTATAGATGTAATCCGTACCTTTCAAACGAGCCATCAAAGATAAGTCTGGAGGATTGGTTCCTAGAACCTGCATCGCCACGCCATCCAACATACGTGTCTCAACATTATCTACCACCTTATTCTGACCATAAGCCATCTTGGCAACAATCTCATCATCCGTCCAACCGATATCACGAGCAATACGGTTATAACGCATATATTTAACCGAATGACACGCCATACAGTAGTTTGAAAACAAGATTGCTCCACGCTGTAAAGAGTCTTGATCTCTCAAGTTATTTTCAGCTGGCTTCAATTCAATACCATGCCCGCCAGCCGCTTCAACAGAAGCGGTAAATGGCAATAAACATAAGCTAAAAACAGTAAGTAACTTTTTCATTTATTGCACCCTCTCTGGAACTGGCTTGGTGTTTTCATGCTTCGAGGTAAACGGTAATACCAAGAAAAACATAAAATACAAAGCGGTAAAAATTTGCGCTAACTTGGTCAATTCAGGTGTAGCAGGCTGAGTTCCCAACCAACCTAAAACCACAAAGCTGATTAAGAAGATCGTCAATAACACCTTGAAAGACATTCCACGATAACGAATTGATTTCACCTTACAACGATCCAACCAAGGCATGGCAAATAGCACGGCAATCGCACCACCCATTGCCACAACCCCTAGGAACTTATCAGGAATCGCTCGGAGAATCGCATAGAACGGTGTGAAATACCAAACCGGAGCAATATGGTCTGGTGTTTTCAATGGGTTTGCCGGTTCAAAGTTAGGTGGTTCAATGAAGTAACCGCCACCCTCTGGCATATAGAACAGCACCACCGCAAAAATAACCATGAAGAATACCGCACCCATGGAATCTTTTACCGAATAGTAAGGGTGGAATGGAATACCATCCATTGGTAGACCCTGGTCATTTTTCACTTTTTTGATTTCAACACCGTCAGGGTTGTTTGACCCTACCTGGTGAAGCGCGACAATATGCATGAACACTAAAATCAACAACACTAATGGCAAAGCAATAACATGCAGCGCAAAGAAGCGGTTTAATGTCACATCCGAGATAATGAAGTCACCACGTACCCACAAAGCCAAATCAGGCCCAATTACCGGTATCGCTCCAAATAACGAGATAATTACCTGTGCACCCCAGTAAGACATCTGCCCCCAAGGTAATAGGTAACCCATAAACGCTTCCGCCATCAATACCAGGAACAGCAGCATACCGATTATCCAGACCAGCTCACGCGGCTCTTTATAGGAGCCATACAATAGACCTCGTGTCATATGCAGATAGACAACAATAAAGAAAGCTGAGGCACCGGTAGAGTGCATATAACGAATCAGCCAACCCCATTCCACATCACGCATGATGTATTCAATCGAGTTGAATGCTTCCGCAGCACTGGGTTTATAGCTCATGGTCAACCAAATACCGGTAACCAGCTGGTTAACCAAGACCAATAAGGCTAAAGAGCCAAAAAAGTACCAAAAGTTAAAGTTTTTAGGGGCATAGTACTCACCTACGTGCTCGTTCCAAGTACTAACCAATGGATAACGTCGATCAAACCAAGAAAGCAAAGTTCCTTGTTTTGGTTGATTATCCTTTCTTTCAAATTCTGCCATTATGCCTCTCCCTGTTTAGGATCTTCACCAATTCGGATTAGCGAATCTGTAAGGTAATGATGAGGAGGAATTTCTAAATTCGTTGGTGCTGGAACCGACTGAAAAACTCGACCAGCTAAATCAAAGCGTGAACCGTGACATGGGCAGAAGAACCCGCCTTGCCAATCCGCGCCCACATCTGGTGAACCAATTGCTGGACGATAAAGCGGCGCACACCCTAGATGGGTACACACACCCACGACCACAAGATATTCGCTATTCACCGCACGTGTTGGGTTTTTGCAATATTCAGGTTGCTCTGATTGCTGCGATGCTGGATCTCGCAACTCTTTATCAAGAGGAGCAAGTCCATTAATCATTTCTGGTGTGCGGCGCACAATCCAAACTGGCTTACCGCGCCAAGCGACCGTTAGCATTTGTCCAGGTTGAAGCTGACTGACATCCGCGTTCACTGGAGCACCAGCAGCTTTCGCCTTTTCACTTGGCTGCCATGAACTTACAAACGGAACCGCTAAAAATGTTGCGCCCGTTGCACCCACCACCCCTGTAGCGCCCGTTAAGATTTTACGGCGCTGAAGATTCACACTCGATACGTTTTGTTGTTCTGTCGACATATGATTGTCTTCCTATATATACAAGCAAATTCTGTTTATTCTACCGAAGCTTGCGCTCAACTTAAATGAGTATCTTCTTATAATACCATCAACTTTTACTTATGGAACGTCATAAAAAAACTTATTACCCTTTTATTTCAACAAGTTATTTGGCATAAAAAAGTTATTAAAAAAATTAAAAATTATTTAAACGGGATTGGCTATATCGACAAAATGGCACTGTAAATCGAACTTTTCCGCTAAATGTTCACCCAAAGCTTTAATTCCCAATCGCTCCGTTGCATGATGACCTGCCGCAAAATAATGCAAACCACACTCCTTTGCTAAATGTGTTGTTTGCTCGGAGACTTCACCGCTTATGTAAACATCCGCTTTCCACTCAATGGCCTGGTCAATATAACCTTGGGCACCACCACTACACCAAGCGATGGTTTGCACCCTCTCTTTACCACCCGGCAAATGCAAAACCTCTCTATCTAAACTCTTAGAAACGCTGTTTTTAAAATCCTCGATGGCTACTGGTTCAGCCAACCGACCCAACCTTACCAGACCTGGTATAGGGGTAATATCTTGTAAACCCCAAAGTTTACCTAATAAAGCATTGTTTCCCAGCTCTCCATGCGCATCCAAAGGCAAATGATAGCCAAACAGGTTAATGTCATGCTTTAGCAAGCTTTTGATGCGTTTCTGTTTAAACCCGGTAATCACTTCAGGTTCACTTTTCCAGAAATAACCGTGATGCACTAAAATCGCATCGGCCTTGAGTTTAATCGCTTCATCAATCAATGCTTGGCAGGCCGTTACACCGGTGACAATCGTTTGGATATCATCACCGCCTTCAACCTGTAAGCCATTAGGCGCATAATCCTTAAATTCTTCGACCTTGAGATAGCCGTTAAGATAATCCTGCAATTCATGACGCAACATTTAATCCCTCCCCATTCTTTTTTTCAAGACACACATTTAAGTGGAATTTAAACATAAAACAGTTAACCATAAAGCCACAAAAAAAAACCACCAGGCCTGGAGGCATTGGTGGTTTAATTTAGAGCCATTGGGCTTAAATAAGCGATTTAAGCTTAATCCGTTACACGGAAACGTGCAGACATGGCGTGAGCTTGTAAGCCTTCGCCATCAGCTAAAATGCCTGCAACCTTACCTAAGGTATTGGCTCCTTCGGCTGAACACATAATCAAACTTGAACGTTTTTGGAAATCATAAACCCCTAAAGGTGACGAGAAACGTGCCGTTCTGGATGTAGGCAATACATGGTTAGGGCCAGCACAGTAGTCACCAATCGCTTCAGCCGTATAACGCCCCATGAAAATCGCACCTGCATGACGAATCTTCGGCAGTAACGCTTTAGGGTCATCAACAGAAAGTTCCAAGTGTTCCGGCGCGATGACGTTAATCATTTCAATCGCCTGCTCTTCATTATCCACAACGATAATCGCACCGCGATCATCCAACGCTTTACGAATAATTTCCTGACGAGGCATGGTTGGCAATAAACGATTCATGCTTTCATAGACTTTTTCAGCAAAATCCGCATCTTGGGTAACCAAAATAGATTGCGCATCTTCATCGTGCTCCGCTTGAGAGAACAGGTCAACCGCAATCCAGTCCGGATTGGTCTGACCGTCACAGTAAACCAAAATTTCGGAAGGACCGGCAATCATATCGATACCCACCGTTCCATAAACCATACGTTTAGCTGTCGCAACAAAGATATTACCTGGACCCACAATTTTATCTACCGCAGGAACGGTTTCCGTACCATAAGCCAATGCCGCAACCGCCTGCGCACCACCTAAAGTGAATACCGCATCGACATTACAAATCGCCGCTGCAGCCAGAACCATATCGTTGACTTCACCATCCGGTGTCGGCACAACCATGATCAGCTTTTCAACACCCGCCACTTTAGCAGGGATGGCGTTCATAATGACCGATGAAGGATAAGCCGCTTTTCCACCAGGAACATAAAGACCTACGCTGTCCAATGGTGTCACCTGCTGACCCAACATTGTGCCGTCAGCTTCTTCATAACTCCAAGAGTTTTGAATCTGTTTTTCATGATAGGCACGAACACGGTCTGCAGATAATTGCAATGAGTCACGTTGATCAGCAGGAATACGCTCTAGAGCTTCTTGCAAACGCGCTTTAGGAATTTCTAGCTCAGCACCGGTTTTTAACGTTAAACGGTCAAACTTAGCCGTATACTCTAAAAGAGCCGCATCACCGTTAGCACGAACATTGTTCACTACTTCAGTCACGATATCATTAACCGATCCATTAGAAACCGTTTCCCAGGCAAGTAAACGATCTAATTCCTCTCTAAAACCTTCTGCATTGGCAGATAAACGACGAATATTAAGCATTTTCTTTCTCTATCACTGTTTTAAACTGTTGAATAATATTATTGATTTGATCAAATTTGGTTTTGTATGCGTGCTGATTCACAATCAAGCGTGAACTGATATCGGCAATATGCTCCATCGGCACCAACCCATTGGCTTTCAGGGTATTTCCCGTATCCACCAAATCCACAATGCGATCGGCCAAATCAATTAAAGGCGCAATTTCCATTGAGCCATAAAGTTTGATCAAATCCACTTGCTCGCCCTTTTGGGCATAATAGGCTTGCGCAGACTTAAGATACTTAGTCGCAATCTTCAGACGATGGCCATGCGGTTTTTCAACTTCAGGCCCGGCAACCATCAACTTACATTTAGCAATCTGCAAATCCAATAGCTCAAATAAGTTATGGGTTGGTGCCTCCATCAAAACATCTTTACCGGCAACACCAATATCAGCCGCACCATGCGCCACATAAGTAGGCGCATCGGTGGCACGCACGATTAACAAGCGTACGTTAGGCTGATTGGTTGGCAAAATCAATTTACGACTTTTACTTGGATCTTCTAAAGGTTCAATACCCGCCGCTTCGAGAAGTGGCAAAGTATCTTTATAAATACGCCCTTTAGATAGCGCAATAGTTAACTGATCATTCATAACTTAAATAAACTTTTTATAATTTTAATTGGGTTTATCTCTGTAGACAAAGTTACCAGGCCTGGTCACTTTAGAAAACTACAAAAATAAGAATTTCTAATTTGATAAACGGTAAATATGAGCGCCCACTTTATGGAACTTCTCTTCTATCAATTCATAACCACGGTCAATGTGATAAACACGATTGACCACCGTTTCGCCTTCGGCAACCAAGCCTGCCAAAATCAAACTGGCCGATGCTCGTAAATCGGTGGCCATAACCGGCGCACCTTTAAGGGCTTTAACCCCCTTGATATGAGCGGTATTCCCTTCAACGGTAATATCCGCCCCCATTCGCGCCAACTCTGACACATGCATAAAGCGGTTTTCAAAAATGGTCTCTTCAATAGTCGACTCACCATCGGCCAACGCGTTCATCACCAAAAACTGTGCTTGCATATCCGTTGGAAACAGCGGATATGGATCGGTGACAATATTCACAGGCTTTAGCTGTCGATTACGCATGTCTAAAGTAATCGTATCGGCGGTTGTGGTGATTTCCGCACCGGCTTCCTTGAACTTCTCCAACACCGCACCCAAGTGGCTCGGATTGACTTTGGTGACCGTCAACTTACTTTGGGTGACCGCTGCAGCGGCAAGATAGGTTCCCGCTTCGATACGGTCTGGAATCACTTCGTAATTCACACCATTCAAACGTTCAACCCCTTCAACCACTAAGGTATCGGTACCTATTCCACTGATTTTCGCCCCCATCTTCACTAAGAAAGCCGCTAAATCCGTCACCTCTGGCTCACGAGCAGCATTGCGTAAAGTGGTAATCCCTTCTGCCAACACCGCTGCCATCAATAAGTTTTCGGTTCCGGTTACCGTTACCGGCTCCATTGTGATATCGGCGCCTTTTAAACGGCCGTTTGATTTGGCAATGATATAACCTTGCTCGACATCAATCTGCGCGCCCATTTTCTCCATTCCATGGATATGGATATTCACGGGGCGGGAGCCAATCGCACAACCACCTGGTAAAGAGACTTTGGCCTCTCCAAAACGTGCCAACAATGGACCAAGAACCAAAATAGAAGCTCGCATGGTCGTCACCAACTCATAAGGCGCTTCTTTACTGGTCACATTCGACGCATCGATTTCGATATTGAGCTCTTCATCAAACAGGATTTCGACCCCCATTGATGCTAACAGTTGGATAGTTGTCGTCACATCCATCAAATGCGGAACATTGGATAACTTGACCGGGGTTTCAGCTAACAAGCAACCCATTAAAATCGGCAATGCAGCATTCTTTGCTCCAGAAATCTCCACACTACCAGAGAGTTGTCCCTGATTATCTATTACAAGTTTATCCATAAATATGACTTTGTTTTCTATACGTTAGTTTCTGTTTCTAGCTGTTGTTCGCTACTTCGCAAACCTTAATCCACAAGGTAAATCATAGAGCAATCTATTTCTACCAGTGGAAATTAAGCCGTTTTTGTCTTTACCGACAAAGCATGCAGTTCGCCACTGGCAAACTGCTCTTTAAAAATATCCGTTACCATACGCTCACGCTTGAGCAGGCTAACCCCTTCAAAAGCTGGGCTGGTTACGACAATGGTAGAAGTGCAATCTGCACCGCTAAACTCAACGGAACTATCTGGAATAGTAGCGAGAATCATCTCTTTAATTTTATCTGGCGACATGGTTTTCTAGTTCTCTAAAATTTTTATTGGCGTATTTTAACGCCTTTATTCAATAAAATCAGATTTATCGCAGAAACCAAAACCACAAAAAAGCTTGTCACGGTCAAACTCAAATAAACGGACACATCAGACTGCTCGAAAAAACCGTACCTAAATCCGTCCACCATATAAAAGAATGGATTGAAGTGAGAGGCTTGTTGCCAAACCTCTGGCAAGGCATGAATCGAATAAAACACCCCGCTCAGAAAGGTCAACGGCATAATAATAAAGTTCTGAAAGGCGGCTAAATGATCATATTTTTCAGAAACGATACCCGCAAGCATACCCAAACCACCCATCATCGCCGCACTTAACACCGCAAACACAATAATCCAAACGGGTTGATGCCAGGTTAAGTCAAACCACATAATACCAACCACTAAAATACCTAAACCTACTGCAACACCGCGCACAATCGAGGCGGCAACAAAAGCCAGATAAAGCTCAAAAGGCGAAATCGGACTCAATAAAACAAAGGTTAAATTACCATGCATTTTTGACTGAATCAGGCTAGAAGAGCTATTTGAAAATGCATTTTGCAAAATCGCCATCATCACCAGGCCTGGTATCAAAAACTGGCTGTAAGATAATCCGGAATAGGTTTCGATTTGCGAGGCGATAACCTGGCCGAACACCAACAAATACAATAGAGTCGACACGACAGGCGCAAATACCGTCTGCACAACCACCGAATAAAAACGGCGAATCTCTTTTATAAACAACGCCCAAAAACCCGTGAAATTAAAGCCGATAAAATTCAACATTATTCTGCTCCTTCTGAGGTTAAGTCTAAAAACACCTCTTCCAAGGTAGCATCACGGCTGCTTACATCGGTGACATCCAAGCCCGACTTTTCCATCAACCCCAATGTTTCGGTCATAGAAGACTCTTTATCAATTTGAAATACCAAACCGTTCGACTCCTTTTCAACCAAACGCTCCGCTAATGCGCCCTGTAATTGAACATGCGGGTTTGCCACACTCACCCGTAAATAACGATAAGGGTGTTTAGAGAGTAATTGTTGAGTGTTGTCCAAGGCTTTAATTTGACCTTTCTGCATGATGGCAACACGATCACACAGCGCTTCAGCCTCTTCTAAATAGTGCGTTGTTAAAATGATGGTATGCCCTTGTTGATGCAACTCTTTTGTGAAATCCCAAAGTGTACGGCGCAAATCGACATCGACACCCGCAGTAGGTTCATCCAAAACCAACACCTTGGGTTTATGCACCAAAGCCATGGCAATCAGAACACGGCGTTTCATACCACCAGAAAGCTGACTGGTATTGGCATCTGCCTTATCCGCCAAAGCCAACCTTTCCAACAACTCGTTTAT
Source organism: Thiomicrorhabdus immobilis (assembly GCF_021654855.1). Taxonomy (NCBI): domain Bacteria; kingdom Pseudomonadati; phylum Pseudomonadota; class Gammaproteobacteria; order Thiotrichales; family Piscirickettsiaceae; genus Thiomicrorhabdus; species Thiomicrorhabdus immobilis. The sequence continues at coordinate 681,095 of NZ_AP024202.1, read as the reverse complement.
CCAGCGTTTCTGCTGTGACCCTTTCATACCGAAGTAACCGGACTGCAACTCAAGCAACTCTTTGATAGAAAAGAAAGGATCCGCAATCAACTCTTGCGGTACCAAGCCAAGCAATCTACGTGTCTCCCTATAATCATGGATGACATCATAACCTTGCACTTTAATATTGCCGGATGTAGGCACAACCAAGCCGGACATGGCATTAATCAAAGTTGATTTACCTGCTCCGTTTGGCCCCAACAAGCCAAAAAAAGCCCCCTCTTCCACATCAAAACTCACACCTTTCAATGCCTGAAGTTCGCCGTAACTCTTTACAACCTGATTGAATTGAACTGCTAACGCCATGGAAAAAACCTTTGTTTATTGAATAAGAGGTTTTACAAAACTCTTAATGAAAAATAGGACTTAACGTCCTATTTTGTATATTGATTATTTGCTCAATGCAATCCGTCCATATTGAGCATCACTAAATTAATCTGCCATATCCATCAAATAAAATGAAACTCGCCATCTAAATCGTAAAGCTTGACCAGTGTCTGCAATTCATCCGGCAACTTGATAATGGTCAATCGCTCTTCAGAGTGGGCCGCCCAAGTTAAAAGCACCGCCAGAATCGCACTATCCGCCTTAAGAACTTGCGAAAAATCCACCTGTTTAACAGGCAAACTCAACCAATTCTGCGTTTTTAACAGGCCTGCCAAAACATCAATTGTCAGCTGCTCAGGCAAGACCAACAGCTCATCTGCGGCATTCCATTGAAGCGTTCCATTTGCGACAAGCTTTTCACTCACGACTGAGAACTTCCGTTGAAGTCGGCGTTTTTATCCTGCATTTCAGAAATCACCGCATCCAAGCCTTTTTTGGTAATATCGGAGTCATAAGCTTTACGGTAACTTAACAGCATGCTGATGCCCTCTACCGCCACATCGTATAGCATCCATTTATTGGTGTGCTTATTCAAATAAACTCGATAAATCACATCCGATTTATTTCCATCTGATTGCAATACTTTAGAGGCAACCGTAACACGCCCCGGCTTTTCTTCACGCGCAGGTTCAACTTCCACCGACTCAATTTTCAACTTGAGCAGACTTTGTGAATACGAACGAATCAAAGTATTGGTAAAGGCATCAACAAACCCTTTTTGCTGGACTTCAGAAGCCGAGCGCCAATGTTTACCCATAACGTAACGAGCCATCTTCACCGTATCGATATAGGGTAGAACGTAAGTGGTCGCAAAGATTTTGACTTCCTGAGGATTGCTTTCCAATGCTTCACGATTTAGGTTTAATTCAGAAACAACCTTATCTGATAAAGACTGCACCAATTTTTGCGGATCATCTTGTGGAATCCCGTCCGTTTGCGCCTGGGAAAAACCAGCAAAAAAGAAGCTAAGCACAGCAAGCAAAATAACTCGGTATGTGCTGGCATGGTTAAAAAACATCTTATTTATCTCCACTTTCACTAAATTTAACTAAAAACTGGCTAATCAAATTTTCCAATACTAAAGCTGACTGGGTCATTTCGATCTGACTGCCATTGACCAAGAACTCTTCCTCTCCACCGATTTCAATCCCGACATACTGATCACCCAGCAGACCTGAAGTTAAAATGGAAGCCGAACTATCAAGTGGTAGTTCATGGTAGTCTTGATCGATTTTCATCAATACCTTCGCTTTAAACGAGGTCGGATCAACCGTGATTGCGACAACTCGACCGATAACCACTCCGCTCATTTTAACGGGCGCACGCACTTTCAAACCGCCGATATCATCAAACAAAGCACTGACCTGGTAACTTGGACGCTCTTTCCAGCTACTAAAATTACTCACTTGAAAAGCAATCATAACCAAGGCAGCTAAACTCATCAGCACAAAAGCCCCTACCCATATTTCAATTTTTGCTTGTCGTTTCATGCGGAGATTTCCTTAAAATTTCGACTTAAATTCACTTAAACTTTACTATAACGCGTACTTAATACCGTTGTGACTTAATTAAACATTAACGTGGTTAGGATAAAATCTAAACCTAAAACCCCTAACGAACTATGCACAACCGTTCTTGTTGTTGCACCACTCACCCCTTCCGAAGTCGGTATGGCATCATACCCCTGAAATAAGGCTACAACGGCAATCAAGATTGCAAAAGCCACCGACTTGATAATGCCGTTCATAACATCTTCTTGCCAATCGACATGGCTATTCATTTGCGACCAGAAAGAACCTTCATCAACCCCTAACCAACCTACAGCCACTAAATAGCCACCGATAATACCTAGAGCGGTAAATAACAGCGTCAATAGCGGCAGTGCAATAATCGCCGCACTCAATCTTGGTGCGTAGATGTATTTTAGGGGATCAATCGCCATCATTTCCAATGCGGAAATCTGTTCGGTTGAACGCATTAAACCAATCTCGGCAGTCAAAGCCGAACCTGCTCGCCCAGCAAACAACAAAGCGGCCACTACCGGTCCCAACTCACGTAATAGGGAAAGCGCAGTCATGGTACCCACCGCCTCTTCAGAGTTGTAGTCCACCAGCACGTTATAACCCTGTAAACTCAAAACCATTCCCACAAACAAACCCGCGGTAAGGATAATCGGTAGCGATAGAACCCCTGCCACATAAATTTGTTTGGTCAACAAATCGATTCGCCATAAAGAGTAGGGAATGGTCGGTAACAACGAAAGCATAAAAAATGCACCCCGTCCAAAAGTACTTACAAGGGATAAAAACTGTTTACCCATTTTTTGGACAAATTGCACACTAGCCGGATACTGGTTCTCTTTATTTCTCATTATTCGACACCATATCCATTTTGTAAGGGTCTGTAGAATAATGGAACGGAACCGGTCCATCAGGCAATCCATTGACAAATTGATTCACATAACCAGTAGGCTCTAGCAAAAGTTCCTCTTTAGAGCCTTTAGCGATAATCTTACCTTCGGATAAGACACAAACATAATCCGCGATAGAAAGCACTTCATTCACATCATGAGAAACCACGACACTGGTTAAATCCAAACTATCGTTGAGTTTTCTAATCAGTTCTACCAAAACCGCCATCGTAATAGGGTCTTGACCAACGAAAGGCTCATCATAAAAAATCATTTCCGGATCCAAGGCAATTCCACGTGCCAATGCCACTCGTCGCGCCATCCCGCCAGACAATTCCGCAGGCATCAAGTCTTTTGCACCTCGTAGGCCAACCGCCTGCAGCTTCATTAAGACAAGCGGATAGATAACGGATTCAGGCAGTTTGGTATGTTCTCTTAACGGGAACGCGACATTATCAAACACCGATAAATCGGTTAACAAAGCTCCACTTTGAAAGAGCATACCCATCTTACGGCGTAATTCGTACAGCTTTTTGCGCGGCAATTTATGGACATTCAGGCCTTCAACATAAATCTCACCCGAATCCGGTATCAACTGCCCCGCGATTAATTTAAGCAAAGTGGTTTTTCCAGTGCCACTTGGTCCCATGATCGCAGTGACCTTACCCTTTGGAATCGTCAACGAAATATCATCAAAGATTGTTCGCTCACCGCGCATAAAGGTCAGGTTCTTAATTTCAATTAATGTTTGATCACTCATGTTTTAACTTTGTCAGCCGTAATTTAAGACCCGTTTTAAGATTGAGTTATTTTAACGTATTTATTAACCGTTAATAATATTATGTAGAGTCAATAATGACTTCAGTATGGCAATTTAAAACCCGGCCATGATTCCAAGAACTCAACCGAAGCCTCGTCAATAACCCAAAAACTCGCCGATTGTTTTTAAGTTATACAACTGAGCCATATCGAGAGCTTGACTATGCACAAAAAATGCAGCGCCCTCAACCCCATCAGGCAAACTTTGCATAAAAGATTTCAATAAAGCCGTTTGCTCTTTGGGCTGGGTGGTTAACTCAAAAACCACACCACAAGGCGCACCAGAGCAAGTCAAACCGGCATGCGACCACTGCCAACCAGGCAAAGTGTTTTTTTCTGACACCAAGGTAACCGGCAACCCACAATATTCAACAGCCACCTCATCTTGCTCGGAAATCACTACCACACCTTTGACACACCCTCCAAAAGCCTCGACAACACGGTTCAGCTGAACCCTTTTAGGCTCACTGAAGGAACCGTCGACCTCAAAGAAAAAGCTAAAATCCTCCTCAACAGAGTCCAACAACTCTTCCAGCTCACCTTCAGACCACTGCAACCAAATCGACTCAGGCACCAATAACACCCTATAAGCGTTACTGTAAAAATCCAATTGCCACTCTTTTGGTATATCTTCAGGATAAAACGCTCCAACCCATGATGCATACTGCCAACCATAAGCACCGACCTGTAAATTTTCCACTTAATTCAACCTCACAACTAGAATCACTCGAACGGCCGCAAGCCGTCTAAATTTTGCCGATTATTAAAATACCAAGAACGTATTTTACTACTGCCACACCCAAATTTTGATTGTAATTTTACGCGTTAACAGAGCATTTCATATTTGCGCCAAAGATTCCGTTAGAATAAATCGTGACTCTTCTTTCACTGGTTTTACAATGAATAATCATAAACATATGGAGCGTCATAAACTTAGTTTATTTCCAATGCGATTTTAGTTATAATCCAAAACTCATTTTAATTACTGAATAATTAAGGCAGATAGATCGATGCTAACAACGCTGTTGCTCCCTAGCTTACTTCTCATTATCGGATTAGCACTCCTTGTATGGAGTTCTGATATCTTTATTGAAGGTGCCGCAAGCACGGCTAAACACCTATCTATCTCACCTTTGGTCATTGGTGTTGTCGTACTGGGGTTTGGAACCTCAATGCCTGAAGTGGTCGTGGCCACCTTAGCCTCTTTAGATAACAGTCCAGGCCTCGCCGTCGGTAACGCAATCGGTTCCAATATCGCCAACATTGCCCTAGTACTCGGTTTTACCGCCCTAATCGCACCTATCGTCATCAAATCTTCAATTCTAAAACGTGAACTACCACTACTACTCGCCGTCTCTATTGGAGCTTATCTATTAGTGTTAGACGGCCATCTGAGCTTTATTGACGGGATTATTTTAGTATTGGTGTTAATCGCCGTCATGACCTGGATGATAAAAGCCAATAAAGCGTTAGATTCCACCGACCCTTTAGCCGATGAAACCCAACACGAATTAGACAGCCTTCCTCAATTGAGCAAAAATAAGGCGTTACTATTCTTGGTTGGCGGCCTGATCATCCTTATGATCAGTGCCAAGATGATGGTATCGGGAGCGGTAGAAATCGCCTACTATTTTGAGGTACCCGAGGTAGTCATCGGTTTGACGATTATCGCTATTGGTACCAGCCTGCCTGAACTGGCTGCGGCGATTGCAGCAGCCCGAAAAAATGAAGCTGACCTAATGATTGGTAATATCGTTGGCTCCAACCTTTTCAATATCCTAGCCGTATTAGCGGTTCCCGCGCTGCTTGCTCCAGCCGCCTTGGATAGAGACGTACTTCTCGTTGACATGCCAATCATGCTTGGCTTTACCCTATTGATGCTGATCATGGCCATTCCACGCAAAGGCAAGGCCGTTATTCAAAAACCACAAGGGGTTTTATTAACCAGTCTATTTATTGCTTATCTAATCTTACTTTACTTCCGCTCCACAGCTGTTTAAAGTATAGGCCAATTTATTCCATCTCTTTAAGCCGCAACAAAATCAACTCAACTCGCGGTTTAAAGACATTTAAAAAGGCTTCCCTATGAACATTGCCCAAAACCTGGTTGAAAAAGCAAAAAAAATCAAACTGCTGATTTTGGATGTAGACGGTGTAATGACCGATAACCGCTTGTTTTATAGTGATGACGGCATTGAATACAAATCGTTCAACACCCGAGATGGACATGGCATGGTATTGCTCCAAAAAAGCCAAGTGGATATCGGCATCATCACTGGGCGCAAATCTCAACTGGTGACCAACCGCATGAATGATTTGAAAGTGAAACATGTTTTTCAGGGCGTTCCAGACAAACTACCAACATTCTTAAAATTAGTTGACGATTTACAACTCGACCTTGATGAGATCGCCTATATCGGTGACGATATTTTAGATCTGCCTATCCTGCTCCGTATTGGACTTTCAGTTACCCCTTTAGATGGTGATAATGAAGTCAAAACGCGGGTAGATTACATTTCCAAATTTAACGGAGGACAAGGTTGTGTTCGTGAAGTTTGTGAAATCATTATGCGATCACAAGGAACTTGGCAACAGCATATGGATTTCTTCCTAAGAGACCTTAGCTAACTTTTCGTTGCTAACCGAGCTGACCGACGATGCCCATCTCTCGATTACGCGTTCTTTTACTGACTCTACTTTTAGCCAGTGTGGCTTTGTGGATTGCCAACCTACAAACACCCAGCACTACAGAACAACCAACCCTGAGTAACAAACCCTTGGCTTATAGCTGGCAAGCTCAAGATACGACTGTCTGGAAAATCGACCCTCAAATACCGGACAAGCAAACCATCATTCACGCCAAAAACATTCACTACCAAGACGACCAGAAAAAAAGTGAATTCAATTCGCCTGACATCCAAGTCATCAATCAAAACACGCTCACCCAGTTGAGCAGCCAAACAGGCCAAAGCCTGAATGACCGAATATTAACCTTCAACGGTAATGTCGTCGTCAAACAAAACGCTATTCGAGCTGGCCTAAACGACCGCTCCAAAACCATGTTAACAACCACTAGCTTAAGTTATGACACCAAGAGTAATCTGGTCTATAGTGATGAAAAAGTTATCATTAAACAATACAATGCCCAGACTTCAGGCACAGGTCTAAAAGCCGATTTAAGCAAAACAGAGTTTGAACTTTTATCCGATGTTAAAGGCACATACTATCCACAAAAAACATCGCAACTGATTCAATCTAAGGGTCAACAATAGGGTTAATCAAATGCAAACACCATTCGCTTTCACAACCACTTCACGATTTATGGCAGCATTGCTTTTAGGCCTACTATTTAGCAGTAGCGCCAGCATGCAAGCTTTTGCTGGTGACAAGACACCGAAAGGAACACAACCTGATGAATCACAACCTATAAACATTACGGCGGATAGCCTAAAAGCTAGCGAGAAGTCTGGAAAAAGTGTCTACAACGGCAATGTCATCGTTACCCAAGGTAGTCTGACGTTAAAAGGTGATGTCATAGAAGTATCACACCCAAATGGCCAACTAAAAGAAGTCACGGCAAGCGGCAAACCAGCCAGTTTTAAACGTTATAGCCAAGTTGACCAGGCCTGGTTAAAAGGACATGCGCAGAAAATCAAGTATAACGCCGCAAAGAAAACCGTGCTATTGATTGGTAATGCACAAGTTGAACAACCTGGTAAACACATCATTAAAGGACCGGAGTTGTTTTATGACATTGCCAACCAAACACTCCAGGCGCAAAGTACAGCAACCGAGAAAAAACGGATTTCAGTGACCTTCAATCCCGCTCCAGTCAAAAAACCAAAGACTGAAACCGCCCCTCAAAACACACAACCAAAAACACAATAGGTATCGATTTAATGGCTCACTTTTATGCACGCGGACTGGCTAAAAGCTATAAAAAAAGACATGTCGTCACCTCGGTAGATTTAGATGTATCAAGTGGTCAAGTCGTTGGGCTTTTAGGGCCAAATGGTGCGGGAAAAACCACCACCTTTTACATGATGACAGGACTGGTTCCTAATGATGATGGACAGATTTTTTTAGACGACCAAGAAATATCTAAACTCGCAATTCATCAACGCGCAAAACTCGGAATCGGTTATCTGCCCCAAGAAGCCTCTGTTTTCAGAAAACTCACCGTGACCGAAAACATCATGGCTATTTTGGAGATGCGTCCTGAACTCTCAGGCGATCAACGTCGTCTTTTATTTGAAAACCTGATTGATGATTTGCAAATTGGCCACATCCTCGAGCAACCGGGTCAAGCACTTTCAGGCGGTGAACGTCGTCGTGTCGAAATTGCTCGCGCACTGGCGATGGAACCCAAGTTTATTCTGCTAGACGAACCTTTTGCCGGTGTCGACCCAATCTCGGTAAAAGACATACAAAACATTATCACTCACCTTAAAGATAAAGGAATCGGTGTACTTATTACCGATCACAATGTCCGAGAAACGCTCGGTGTTTGTGACTATGCATACATTCTCCACGCGGGCACCATTCTAGCTTCAGGTACGCCACAAGAGATACTCAACCACGAAGAAGTTAAGCGAGTTTATTTGGGAGAAAATTTTCAATAAACCTTGTTTATATGAATTTATAAAAACAGGTTTGAACTGCAAATTTATGCAAATCGTTGTATCTCTTAAGTTTATTCGCTTTGAACAAAACTCCTGTCAACCATCTCCATATTTTCTCAAGTAAACTACTATGTGATTTTAAAATCTTGATGGTATACTAAATTTGAACTCAGTGATTTTGAAGGATTCAAAATTAAATTGGCGGACACGCAAGCCAACTCTGAGCAGAATCGCAAAACACAAAATAAAGGAGCGATACTATGCAAATTAATATTACTGGCCACCATATCGATGTTACCGATGCTCTTCGTGCATACGTCACAGAGAAATTAAGCAAATTATCTAGACACTTTGATCATGTTACCAATGTACACGTTATTTTAACGGTTGAAAAACAGTCTCAGAAAGCTGAAGCGACTGTTCACGTTTCTGGTACAGATTTATTTGCACAGCATGATACTGAAGATATGTATGCATCAATCGATGGCTTAGTAGACAAGCTAGATCGTCAAATTGTAAAACATAAAGAAAAAATCAGTGATCACAACAGAAAGTCTGGTGGTGTAAAAAGTATGCCGGCTGCTGAAGCTTAATTTTCAAGCTTAAGGTTTCTGATAAAAACGCCCAAACAATTGTTTAGGGCGTTTTTTTATGTCTGTCATAAAGCTTTAAAGCATTTATTGGCAAATCTCCTGCTACAATGTAATTCAGCAATCATCCAGGTTAGTAAAAACCGATCTATTGTAGAATTCAAACCTCACTAACCATTTAGTATTTGTTCGTTAAACAGCCAGTAAGGAGATGGTCATGACAACGCAAACCCACACAGCCATTGACAAGGCCAAGCTAACCGAACAACTACTTGCAGCTGTTGAAGCTCGTAATATTCAGCAAATCAAAGACCTATTCTCTCATTTGGTTGAGGAAGAGATTGCTGAAATTTTAGAATCCACTCCGCTTAAAGAGCGCCAGTTCCTTTGGGAAGCGGTGGATAGTGACCGTCAAGGTGAAATCCTCACCCACACTAATGACGAAGTTACCGCAAACCTTCTAGAATCGCTTACCCCACACGAGATTGCAGGCATTACCGAAGACTTGGAAACGGATGATATTGCAGATATCGTTCAGTCTTTGGATTCGTCCGACCAGCAAACACTTTTAGCGTCTTTGGATGAAGTCGATCGTAATGCCGTTGAAATGGCTCTTACCTATCCGGAAGATACCGCCGGCGGTATCATGAGTACCGACTTAATTTCCATTCGTGCCGACGTTACTTTAGATGTAGTCTTACGTTATCTTCGTAAACTTGGAGAATTACCGGAATCAACCTCTGAACTATTTGTAAGAGACCGTGAAGGTAAATTTGTCGGCTCATTGAAACTTACCGTGTTATTGACCCATGATGAAGACACCCTTGTTAAGGAAGTCCTGAATACCCGTATCCCTGCAATCAGGGCTTTTACACCAGAAAAAGAAGTGGCGCATTTCTTTGAGAAAAACGACCTTATTTCTGCTGCGGTAGTGAATGAAAATGACCAGATCATTGGTCGTATCACCATCGATGACGTTGTTGATATTATCCGTGAAGAAGCTGAACACGCCCAAATGGCGAGTGCCGGTCTGGATGAAGACCAAGATATTTTCGCCCCTGCCGCCAGAGCGGCCAAACGCCGTACTTTTTGGTTGGGAATCAATCTGTTAACCGCCATTTTCGCCTCCATTGTTATCGGGCTATTTGATGCTTCAATCGAGAAAATTGTCGCGCTTGCCGTATTGATGCCCATTATCGCCAGCATGGGAGGCATTGCCGGAACGCAAACCGCCACCATTGTCATTCGTGCTTTGGCGACCGGTAAACTTGCTCGAAGCAACAGTCGGTCGCTATTAATCAAAGAGACCACCGTTGGCCTCTTCAACGGTGTTATTTGGGCGGCATTAACGGGAATGGCGGTACTGTTTTGGTTTGATGATGCCGCATTGAGTATGATTTTTGCAACCGCCATGCTAATCAACCTGTTTGCGGCCGCTTTTGCTGGAGCCATGATTCCGCTGTTCTTGCAAAGAATGAAAATCGATCCTGCGTTGGCTTCTGGCCTCATGTTAACCACCGTGACCGATTCTCTAGGATTTTTCGTATTCCTTGGATTGGCCACGATTGTTTTACTGTAAATAAAACATCAAACCACGCTACCTATACAGATATGGATCAGCATTATCTCCACTAAAAACCATGTTGATTGATTTCAAGTATTTCTACATTCTGTTGCATAAACCCTGTAACAACCATGGAGATAATATCCACAAGCTTTTAAATTACTTGAAAGCAAACCTTTTATCCTCTATAAAGTAATTATAAAAACGTATTTTATTTAAATTTTGATTGATGCTTTTGGAGTACATATCATGAAAAGAAAACTTATTGCCGCAATAACGACTGCCACATTGATATCAATTACAGCGGGTTGTGCGAATGATCCAAACCGCCCTGTTGAAGAGCGTGAAACAGAGCGTAACGTCATCACAGGTTTGGCCGCGATTGGTGGTGCTTTAGCTGCAAACGCCCTCGGTGTGGATAACAACCTAGGTAAGGTTGCCGTTGGTGCCTTAGCCGGTTACACGGCTCGCCAGGTTTATGGGGACGTGCAAGCAGGCACCGCATCCGATCCGAATACAGACGTTTCTGCGGTCACCATTGGTGGACAGGAGTATGTGCAAGTAGAAGTCAAAGATGTCAACTTCCGTTCCGGTTCAGCTCAATTAGAACCGTATGAATTAACCCGTCTAAAACCGGTATTGGATACCTTGCAACGTCACCCAAATACACGTGTTCACATAGAAGGCCATACAGACTCAGATGGTTCAACCGCTTACAACCAGCAACTTTCAGAAAACCGAGCTAAAAACGTGGCTTTCCATCTAATGGACAACGGTATCTCACGTGACAGAATCGTCACATACGGTTACGGTGAAGAGCGTCCGATTGCGAGCAATGCCACGGCAGAAGGCAAACGTATGAACCGTCGTGTTACTTTCCTGATCAGCGAAATTTGATTAAATTAATCCTACCAGGCCTGCTTAGGTTTGGTTATTTGATTTCATCAACAAAAACGCCACTCATTTGAGTGGCGTTTTTGTATGGCTTAGTTTGTTTGTGATTATCTTATCAATTCCAATGAACATCTAGTGTTCACGGGTCGCAACAAACTGAAGTTCAGGCCAACGCTCTTCCGTTAAGTTTAAATTGACACGGGTAGGTGCGATATACACCAACTGGTCGGCCGCATCATAAGCCACGTTTTCACGGACTTTGGCGGTGAACTTCTCAATCTCAGCTTTAGGGCCGATTACCCAGCGTGCGGTATTCACATTAACCGGTTCAAACATACAGGTTACGTTGTACTCATCTTTAAGACGTTGCGCCACCACTTCAAATTGAAGTATACCGACCGCACCCAAAATCAAATCATTGTTATTCACCGGACGGAACAACTGGGTTGCCCCCTCTTCTGACAATTGGGTCAAACCTTTTTGCAGCGCTTTCATTTTCATTGGATCTTTCAACTGTGCACGTCGGAAAAGCTCCGGTGCAAAGTTTGGAATCCCGGTAAACTTCAACTCCTCACCTTGAGTGAAAGTATCACCAATTTTGATTGTTCCGTGGTTGTGCAAACCAATGATATCACCAGGGTAAGCCACCTCAGCTTGCTCACGTTTATTGGCCAAAAAGGTAATCGCCTTGGCAATCTTAACGTCTTTGCCAATACGCACATGCTTGAGCTTCATACCGGATTCATATTTCCCCGAAACAATGCGCATGAACGCCACACGGTCACGGTGAGCCGGATCCATATTGGCCTGGATTTTAAAGACAAACCCGGTCAATTTCTCTTCGTTGGCATCTACAAAACGGGACTCGGTCTCACGACCTTTTGGCGCCGGGGCATACATCTCAAAACCGTCTAACAACTCTTGTAAACCAAAATTGTTCACCGCTGAACCAAAGAAAACCGGCGTTAATTCCCCTGCCAAAAACAGCTCTAAATCAAATTCATGACTAGCACCACGAACCAAATCGACCTCTTCACGCAACTCTTCCGCTTGCGAGCCTAACAGCTCATCCAAACGAGGATTATCCAGACCTTCAATCAACTCACCTTCGGTAGCTCGCTGACCATCGGCCGCAGCAAACAAACGCACCGTATCGTTATACAGGTGATAAATCCCCTTAAAACGTTTACCCATCCCAATCGGCCAGGTCATTGGCGCACAAGCGATTTTCAAAACATCCTCGACCTCGTCCAACAGGTCGATCGGTTCTTTTCCTTCACGGTCCAATTTGTTGATAAAGGTCAAAATCGGCGTAGTACGTAAACGACAGACTTCCATTAATTTAATGGTTCTGTCCTCGACCCCTTTCGCCACGTCAATTACCATTAGTGCCGAATCCACTGCCGTTAATACACGATAGGTATCTTCAGAGAAATCCTCGTGCCCCGGAGTGTCCAACAGGTTGATCATGACATTTTTATACGGAAACTGCATGACCGACGAAGCCACGGAGATACCACGTTCTTGCTCCATCTTCATCCAGTCGGAGGTTGCACCGCGATCTGTTTTACGGCTCTTTACCGCACCGGCCATCTGAATTGCACCACCATATAACAGTAACTTTTCGGTTACGGTGGTTTTACCCGCATCCGGGTGCGAGATAATCGCAAAAGTGCGACGTTTTGAGCTTTCGAGTTGTAATGACATAACTGTCCAAATAATATCTATAAAATGTGTGGCGATTATACAAGTTGAGTACTGGTAACGCAAAAAGCAGATAAGCTATCCAAAATAAAATCCATTAGTTAAAAGCTATCAAAATAGTGAATTTAATCAATTAGACTTTAATATGCCCAAGCTATATTCTGAGCTTGTTGGAATATATTTCTTTTGTTCGCTATAACGTTATATTCCAACCGATTACCTAACGGTTAGCTTCATTTCCAAGGGTGACTGTTTGATTTAGTCGTTGCGGGTATGACACCTATTGTTATTGCTAGTCATTATTTGCTGCGGCTAAATCATCCCTATTCTTAAAATACAAAGCCAGCACTAAGGCTGGCTTTTATATTGTTACCAGGCCTGGTAACTAAAGTTGAGTGTTTTTTATAACTCTTCTTCGTCTAATTTTTTACCTTGTTTAGCCAACTTGGCTTCACGTTTGGCTTCGGATTCCAAGAATGCACGTTGTAACTCAAGCTCTTGCGCTTCGCGATCCAATTCGGCCGTCGGCGCTTTCATTAAGTCTTCTTTAGAAACGCCTAATAGCAAGGCAATCGCACTGGCCACATAGGTTGATGAGAATGTCCCGACAACAATCCCCACAATCAACGCCGCGGCAAATCCGTGGATGATTTCCCCTCCTAAGAAGAATAGCGCTAACAATACAATCAAGGTGGTCAAAGAAGTCATAATGGTACGTGACAACATTTGATTGACCGCTACGTTGGTAATTTCAACCGGTGTGCCATCACGCATGGTTCTGAAGTTCTCGCGCACACGGTCAAACACAACAATGGTATCGTTCAACGAGTAACCGATTACCGCAAGGATTGCAGCCAAAACCGTTAAGTCGAATTGCATCTGTGTCCAGGCAAATACCCCCACAGTGATGATGACATCGTGAACCAAAGCGGCCACCGACCCCACTGAAAAACGCCACTCAAAACGTAATGCCACGTAAATCAGGATGCCAAATAACGCATATAAAACCGCTAAAGCCCCATCTTCGGTTAACTCATCCCCCACTTGAGGACCCACGAATTCCACACGACGCAAGGTAATCTCTTCGTCACTGGCGTTGTTCAACGCTTCCATAACCTGGTTGCTTAACTGTGCTGAATTCATTCCTTCACGCGGTGCAATGCGAATCAACACATCTTCAGCCGAACCAAAGTGCTGGGCAACCGCTTCACCATAATTGGCTTGAGTTAAATCACTACGTAGCTTGGTCAAATCCACCGGTTTGGAATAAGACAGTTCAATCAGGGTTCCACCAGTGAAGTCGATACCGTAATTCAAGCCTTTCATCCATAAACCAGCAAACGAGGCGATGATTAGGAAGACTGAAAATGCCATCGCGATATGACGCTGACCCATAAAATTAATATTGGTAGTTTCTGTTTGTGTACTCATGTCATCACCCTAAATTGAGATTTTCTCAACGCGCTTATTGCCGTATAGAAGGTTAATAATTGCACGTGTTCCCAAAATCGCCGTGAACATCGATGTGATAATCCCGATGGATAAGGTAATCGCAAAACCTTTGATTGGCCCGGTACCAAAACTGAACAACACAACCGCCGCTAATAAGGTGGTGATATTGGCATCGGCAATGGTCACAAAGGCCTTCTCATAACCCGCGTAAATAGCAGATTGGATAGAGCTGTTTTTCATCTCTTCACGAATACGTTCAAAGATCAGTACGTTGGCATCAACCGCCATACCGACCGTTAACACTATCCCGGCAATACCAGGCAGGGTTAAGGTGGCTTGCAGCATAGACAATACCGCCACGATAATGACCAAGTTCAGTAACAACGCCACATTCGCGACCATACCAAATACTTTGTAACGCCAAGCCATAATGACCAAAACCAACAAGAAACCAACCACAACCGACATAAAGCCCTGGTTGATGTTGTCTTGTCCCAAACTTGGTCCAACGGTACGCTCCTCAACAATTTCCATTGGTGCAGCTAATGCACCTGCGCGTAGTAATAAAGCTAAATCTTGGGCTTCTTGTGGGGAATCCAAGCCGGTGATTTGGAAACGGTTGGCAAACTGACCACGAATCACCGCCGCATTGATCACGTCTTTATTGGTAATACGCTTTTTGACTTTTACCCCGTTTTCTTCAACGGTTTCTACGCGGTTTTCAATGTAAACCACTGCCATGCGGTTACCCACGTTCTCTTTAGTGGTAGCCAGCATCTTACGCCCGCCCGCACCATCTAAAGTAACGTTGACCATGGCAGAACCTTGCTGTGGATCAATCCCCGACTGGGCATTGATTACATTTTCACCGCTGACAATGATACGGCGTTTTAACAAAATCGGACGCCCATCACGGAACTTGTAAATAATCGAACCGTTAGGTGCATAACCGGTTTTCTCGGCACGGTATGGATCACCATTCTCTTCGACCAAGCGGAACTCCAAAGTGGCTGTCGCGCCAAGAATCTCTTTAGCACGAGCGGTATCTTGCACACCCGGTAACTGCACCACAATTCGTCTGTCACCTTGTTGCTGAATGACCGGCTCTGCCACCCCTAACTCATTGATACGGTTACGCAAAGTAGTGATATTTTGCTGTAACGCATATTTCTGGGTTTCGGCAATGGTGGTTTGCGACAGTTTCAAAATCGCTTTTGGTGCAGAAGTGGTTTCATCCGAAGTGATGGTGAAACGATTGGCATACTCTTGGTTTAAACTTACCAGGCCTGCTTGCAATGTCTCTAGATCTTTAAACTGGATCTCTAAAGCTTCGTTTTCCACTTCGACCGAAATATAACGAACCTTCTCCGCACGCAAAGAACCTTTGATTTCATCGACGTAACGTAAATAGGCTTTAGCAACTGCGGCCTCCATATCGACGTCCATCAAGAAGTGCACACCGCCACGTAAATCCAAACCTAAATACATAGGTTCTGCACTAATGCCTTGCAAAAAACCCGGAGTTGCAGGAGCTAAATTCAAGGCCACAACGGCTTGACGACCTAACGCCTCTTTCAAAAGCGATTTGGCTTTAAGCTGATCTTCGGTATCGTTAAAACGTATTAAAAATTTACCGCCCTCAAAAACAGACGATTTCACTTTCAAACCGGCTTGTTGTAGGACATTCTCAACTTGCAACTGCGTGTCGGCATTAAATTCCACCGACTTCGCTGGCGATACCTGAACAGCAGGATCATCACCAAATAAGTTTGGCATGGCGTAGGTTAAACCAATCACAGTAATCACGATCAACAGCAGGTATTTCCAGGCTGGATATTGATTGGCTATGATTTTTTGTTGTGCTTGAAACATAAGTTCGATTCCAATTTTGTGTCGAAAGAAACCCTTATAAAGGATTCTCCTAAAACCACAAAAGGGGCAAAAGAACTCACTGGATAGTAAGCCCTAGTTGCCCCTTGTAGCTTAAAGCGAATTATTCGCCTTTAAGTGTACCTTTTGGTAGTAAACGTGAAATGTTTTGACGCTCTACTTTTACCACTACATTTTCAGCAATTTCTACATCGCAGAAGTTTTCGTTCATATCACGAACCTTACCAGCAAGACCGCCGTAAGTAACGACTTCATCGCCCTTCTTAATCGCTTCAACCAAAGCTTTGTGCTCTTTTACTTTCTTCTGTTGTGGACGAATCAATAAAAAGTAAAAAACGACAAATAGAAGGACCAAAGGGATAATCCCTTCCCATCCGCCACCTTGTGCCGCTGCAGTTCCTTCCGCCATTGCATCACTGATAAAAAAGCTCATAGTTGTAACTCCTAATATAAAAAAATTGAATCGCTGTATTTTGGCACAGCTAGCTCAAAAAATCTAAGTTAAATGGCGATTAATTGCCTTTTAAAACTTATTCTAAAATTTGGCTGGTTTTTTAAAAATTTTACCAGGCCTGGTAAAATTTTAAATTTGTTTTTTTGGGGAATGCAAACTCTCCGATCTGACTGGTATTCTCTAATCCAATGCCGGAACGGGCTGACCAATACCGGCATAAAATTCTTCTACAAATTCTTCTAACTTATTGGCCGCAATCGCGTCACGCATGCCTTTCATCAAGTCTTGATAATAATGCAAATTGTGAATGGTATTCAAACGCGCTCCCTGAATCTCTTTACACTTATCTAAGTGATGCAGATAGGCGCGGGTGTAATTTTGGCAGGTATAGCAGCTACATTTTGCATCTAACGGCTCAAGACTGGTTTTGTGCTTGGCGTTACGCAACTTCACCACACCTTCACGGGTAAACAAAAAACCGTTACGGGCGTTACGGGTCGGCATGACGCAGTCAAACATATCAATCCCACGACGCACCGCCTCAACCAAATCTTCCGGCTTGCCTACGCCCATCAAGTAACGCGGTTTGTCTTTTGGCATATGCGGCTCGGTAAAATCCAGTGTGGCCATCATCTCATCTTTTGGCTCACCTACCGATAAACCGCCAATGGCATAGCCATCAAAGCCAATCTCTTTCAGGCCTTCTATCGACTGGACACGCAAATCCTCATACATACCGCCCTGCACGATACCAAATAAAGCCGCTGGACTATCGCCGTGGGCATCTTTTGAACGCTGTGCCCAACGCATGGATAGCTCCATCGATTCACGCGCTGTTTTGTGGTCGGCAGGGTATGGGGTACATTCATCGAATATCATCACGATATCCGACCCCAATTTACGCTGCACTTCCATTGATTCTTCCGGCCCCATAAAAATCTTGGCACCGTTTACCGGGCTATTGAAGGTCACACCCTCTTCTTTGATTTTGCGCATTTTGCCCAAACTAAACACCTGAAAACCACCAGAATCGGTTAGGATTGGACCATCCCAATGGGTAAAGTCATGCAAATCACCATGCAGTTCAATAATGTCTGTGCCCGGACGCAACGCTAAATGGAAAGTGTTCCCTAAAATAATCTGCGCGCCGGTCGCTTTTACTTCTTCAGGAGTCATACCTTTTACAGAACCATAGGTACCAACAGGCATAAACGCAGGTGTTTCAACCACGCCACGCTCGAACTTTAAACGACCTCTTCTCGCTCGGCCGTCAGTATTGTCTAATTCAAATTCCATGATTTTGTCCTATTTGATTCTGTTTTATGTCTAATCGCTACAAAGATATTGTGCTTATTTTTTGCTATTGTTCTGTGGAAACACCAACATCGCATCACCATAACTGAAAAAACGATATTGATTATCTACCGCATGCTGATAGGCCGCCATAGTCCTTTCGTAACCGGCTAATGCAGAAACCAGCATGATTAAGGTCGATTCCGGCAAGTGGAAATTGGTCAACAAAACATCCACTTCTTTAAATTGGTAACCAGGGGTAATGAAAATATTGGTTTCACCTTGATAAGGTGCAATATGCCCGGTCGGGCTGAAGTTGGCCGCACTTTCCAAACAGCGTACCGAAGTCGTGCCTACCGCAATGACTCGTCCGCCGTTTTTGCGAGCTTGTTCAACTTGTTCCACCAGGCCTGGTTCAACCTCTAAATACTCTGAATGCATCACATGCTCGGCAATATCATCTACCTGAACCGGTTTAAAGGTTCCTGCACCGACATGTAAAGTCACAAAACCGATATCCACCCCTTTGGCTTTGATATCTTCCATCAAAGCGTTGTCAAAATGCAATCCGGCTGTGGGTGCGGCTACCGCACCCGGTTTTTGTGAGTAAACCGTTTGGTAACGTTCTTTATCCTGCTCAACATCTTGCGCACGCTCGATATAAGGCGGCAAAGGCATATGACCATGCTCTTCAACCAAGTCCAAAGCAGTTTTATCGGACATGACCTTAACGATAAACAAAGCGTCTTGACGACCAATGACTTCAACATCAAAAGCATTTTCAATCGTTAAAACAGTGCCCGGTTTAGGCGAACGGCTGGAACGGATATGGGTAAGAATGGTCTTATCATCCATAACTCGTTCAATTAACAACTCAATCTTGCCACCGCTGGCTTTTTGCCCAAACAGTCGTGCAGGAATAACCTTGGTGTTGTTAAACACCAATAAATCTTTCGGCTTTAAATAAGTGAGTAAATCAGGAAACTTGCCATCCACAAGGGCATAGTCAGTCTCAGCGCCAGACATCACCAATAATCGGCTATCACGTCTTTGAGCGGCCGGCTGTTGCGCTATTAAGTTTTCTGGAAGGTCAAAATAGAAGTCTTGTCGTTTCACTGAAGTTGTTAACGGAGGTTTTATATGAAAGATTTTCCAATAAAAAACGCCCATTTATCCATAAAATAAAGGGGCGCTATTTTCGCTGATTGTGTCTTTATTTTCAAGCTGTTATCTACAGCAAACACTTTTTAAAAGTCTACTTTGAATTTACGCGGCAATTAAATCCGTTAAAAAGCTCGGTGCAACCGGCTTGCTAAAAAGATAACCTTGCCCAATATCGCAACCCAAATCAAACAATACCTTGCGTTGTTCTTCAGTTTCAATACCTTCTGCCACCACGACTAAATCCAAATCATGGGCCAGATTGATAATCGACTTGGCAATTGAAAACTGGCGTTTATCCTCAATAATATTGGTGACAAAAGCGCGATCTACTTTCAAGGTATCAAACGGGAATAAGGTCAAATAATGTAACGAGGCAAAACCCGTTCCAAAGTCATCCAGGGCAATCATAAAACCGCGAGCCTTCAACTCTTGGATTTTCTCTAAACTTCTATCGATATTATCCAATAAAACACTTTCGGTCAGCTCAATCTGTACCGTTTTAGGATCAACCCCCAAACGTTCAAACTGCTCGATTGCCTGACTGCAAAAATTATCGTCTGCAAACTGTCGAGCGGAAACATTGATTGAGTACTTCATCTGCACGCCGTCATTTTGCCATGCAACAATATCACGCCCAGCTTGAGCAATCATCGCTTCACTCAAAGCCCAAATCAACCCCGTTTCTTCAGAAACCGGAATAAATACCGCAGGTGAAGGCGCAATAGAACCATCTTCGACAACCCACCTAGCCAGAACCTCAACCCCCATGATTTCACCGGTTTTTAAATCAATCAACGGCTGATAGTACGGTTTTATCAAACCTTTGTTCAAGGCTCCACGCAAACGACTTTGAAGATCAACCATCTCAGTAGCATGCGCCGTCATTTCATGGGAGAAAAATGCCATGCTCAACCCTTGGCTTTTGGCTTTATACATCGCGGCATCGGCGTTTTTGATCAGTACTTCAGGAGTAAGTCCATCTCGTGGATAAACCGCCACTCCTGCAGTACCACCAATGCTCAACTTATAACCTTGAATGCGAAACGGCACTTCAAGAAGCTGATTAATGTAACTCACACACTCTTGCACAGAATCCGTGGTCACACTATGTTTAGTCACAAATACAAACTCATCACCGCCAAAACGGGCAATCATCGCCTGCTTTGAATCCAGGCAGCTTTTCTTAAAACGTTTAGCCACCTCGATTAACAATGCATCACCAATGGAATGACCGTGTGCATCATTCACATATTTGAAACGATTCAAATCCAAAAAGAACACTGAAAAGGTTTTAGCGCCCCCAGTCAATTCACTGTTCTCAATCAGGTCGTTCATATAATTGTTTAGATAGCGTCTATTAGGAAGGTTCGTCAAAGGGTCATAAAAACCTAGACGTTCAACACTTTCCGCAGCAAGCTTACGTTCGGTGATATCGATATTAATCGAACGAATACCCAATACATTGCCTTGCTCATCATGGATAGGCCCGCACAAGTGCTCTAACCAACGCACCTCATTACGTTTCGTCAAAATCCTGAACTCGACCTTTTCAGGCAAACCGTCATCATTGACATTATGCACGTGATGAGACCAATCACCCCTATCGTTAGGATGAATGATTGCATCCATAAAATTAGGCGTTCGATAAAAATCTTCCGGTGTATAACCCGTTAAATCATAAACGGCTGGTGAAACGTACTCATATTCACCTTCCACCGTTCTTACATAGGTAAACTCTAATGAAAAATCCACCACCGCTTTAAACAGAGCCCGCTCTTTTTTATGATTGGTGATTTGCTTGGATAAAAAACCAAACAACACCCCAAGTAGAGAGGCGACAATAACAGGTATGACCCAATCCAGCAGCTTACTACTAGACTGAATAAAATGATATTGCACGTAAGCGAATGGAACAATTAACATAAATGCCCACAAAACAGACTTTGAATACCCTTCTGCTGAAAACACATGTCGCATTCGTTTTTCCACTATTCCCCCAATAAATAATCATAAATTATATTTGCGACAAAGTATTAAGCATTCTTATCACCGGGTCAAAACAAGAATTTTTATCCACCACCCTAGTTTTCTCTATACACATACGTATTCATGAGAATAAAGCCTGTCTGCCCACAAGGATTAATTTTTAGACTTCTAATTGCTATATAAAGTTGACAGGCCTGACTTTAATCAATATAATTCGCGTCCACAAGTTAATGCCAGTGTGATGAAATTGGTAGACATGACGGATTCAAAATCCGTTGCTAGTGATAGCGTGGCGGTTCGAGTCCGCCCACTGGTACCACATTACTTGTAACCCTTTCTATTGTACGACCGTAGCTCAGTTGGTTAGAGCACCACCTTGACATGGTGGGGGTCGGTGGTTCGAATCCACTCGGTCGTACCAATTTTTCATGCAATTTCAATAAATTGCAAAACCTTAATTTTCAAATAACCCTTTTTATTTTTAACGAGTCAACAAATAGTCAACTATAAAGATTCAGTTCTATTGGTTGTTATTCCATATCTATCACTTATAAGTTCCTTTAAAATCCTTACGTGATGTTCTTTCAACTTATATGGTTGAGATTCTATCCAAGACTTTATAAAACCTTGCTCTGTTTTTACACCTTGCCTTTTAAGTTCGGTCGAATTTTCAAATTCATTTACAAGTGTTACCAGAATTTCTAACGTTTTATCTTTAGAGCTTAAGGCGAAAGCCCTTTTTTCAGTACAATTGGGTAACAATACTGGCTTATTGTAAAAATTTTTGTTTTCAAAATCCTCTAGGTCCTCTTTAAGGATCACCACATTTTGTTCGCCTTGATATGAATTCAAAACATCTTCTGATAGAGAGTAGCCAGTCAAGATCCCCCCATCAAATTCATAATTTTTTTCATTAACTACATAATAAAAATTGCCATTCAGCTCTACAACTCGACAACTTCTAAGCCAATCTTCAAAAAAATCATATTTTTTGGGTGATAAGTTCAATACCTCCAATGACTCAGGTATAGAATTTTTGGGAATATATGCACCACTCAGAGGCTCAACTTGATACCATGGAGTTACAGAAAGCCCACAGTCAGAAACTTTAATAATTGGCTGATCCAAGTTTAAAGGTATAGGGCCTTCAAGTGACTCTCTTGACTGCTCAATAGAAAAATTAGAATTTAATAAATCGCAACTATTAATAATATGATATAGATATATATTTTTGATCACACCCAAATCCGTAGGAATTATTAAACTCCCAATAATTTGTGATGTTGTTGGAAAGTCACCCTGTATTTCACTTTTATATATGGTTTTGTTATGTAATGATTCAAATATGCCACTTTTTACAAAAAAAGAAAAAATGATTTCTGATCCAAATCCTTCTGTTACATCACAAATTTGTAAGTAATCATAAGATTTTTCAACTTCATCAACTGGAAATAAATAACAATTTTTGAGATTCAAATACGCTCGAATTTCACAAGAAGCAATTTTTTCCTGAAGGTAGTCTATATCGTAATCTTCATGAACTGTCTGCCATCTTGTTATCACCTCTTCTATCGAATATGAAGATCTTACTAAAGGTCTTAAATCCACTAATTTCTCCTTCTGAGCAAAATCATAAGTAACTCGTTACTAAATTATCATAAAAATGTTTTCTGCAAAACTTTCAGCCTCTGAAAATTTAATCGTGTTCTAAATCATCAGACTTTTCTTCTTTAAAAGATGAATTTTGAGCTGAACATCCACTAGAAAAAACCTTGCTATCAAATTCGGATACTGATTTATCGTCAAGACTCCCTGCTTCGGCGTGTGTAAAGATTTTATCCACATCAGATTTAGACTGAGTGTCCGTTTCTTTTTCATGCGTTCGACTGGGTGCATGCATTTTGTCAAGTGCGGTTAATTTTTCACCGGTCGATTTTTCAATCAGTTCCGACAGATCCCGTTTGGAGTCGGTAACGACGGTGACTTCAGTGGTGGCGCGACTCAATCCCACATAAAAATCCCGCTGGTTCATCAGATTGGTGCTGGTGCTTGGGGCATGATATAGCACCCGTTCGGCAGTTTGTCCTTGAGCGGAAAACGTGGTTTTAGCATAGTTGTAATCGATATTGTGGGCTTGTTTGCCATCCAGAGAAACAGTTTGCCCATTGGGTTTGGAGAGTTTCAACTCGCCGGTTTTCTCATCGATTTCTTTAACTATTGCCGCTTCATTGGTTAGAACACCTTTTTGTTGATCACTGGCGGTAAAACGCACTTCATCGCCGATAGAAAGTGGCGTATCCCTAAGTTCAGAAACACTGGCATGGGTTCTTGCCAGTTCTGTACCGGCAAGCGTTTTTTCAAGAGCGGGTTGCTGCATGGATTGCACGGTGAGGGTGTTGCTGCCTCGATTAAGTGCGGTGATTTGCCATTGCGAGCCTTTGATCAAAGCTTTGTCTTGGCTCTTCAATGCTTGATTGTTCAAGGTCACCACCTGCCGCACTTTAAACACTGACCCTACAGCCCCTTTTTCTAAATCGGCTTTGGCGATGTCCTGCGTGTGCAACGTATTCAAGGTGAGTTGATCAATTGGTAATTCACCCTTGGCTTGCAGTTGTTCGCGAATAGTCGAATTTAATTGATCGATACCTTTTCGAGTCGGATCAATTAATAGGGTCTTCTGGCGTTGTTCCAACGTAAGCTGAGTGTATTGACTGGCCAAAGTATTAATGCGCTCTTGTGGGCATTTGATTTGCTGTATTAAACCTTTTTCATTCAGCATTTGCATGGCTTCTTGGGTTTTAGGATCACTGGGCAAGCTGTGTTCCACGGCCTGTTTTAAATTCGCATCCTTTTGTCGAAAGATGGTGGTCAGTTCATAAGTCGGTATCTTATAATCCGTCAGTTGCCCAAAGGCACTGCCTGCACCAATACTGGCTTTTTGATAGCGATCACCGGAATTGAGCAGACGATGGCCGCTTTTCTCAGCTTGGACAAGTAGTTCTTTCATCTGCTGGGTGGACGCCAATCCAGATTCATCATGAATCACCAAGACTTTATTGGAGTTCAATTCCTTTTGAAGATGGCCGGACTGCATTTTGGCGATATAACCGCTGGTGGTCAGTGCCTGATTAGCATTAATGTCTTTTTGCAGTTGTTGGCTTGCGGCATGACTTGGGGCAATAGCCACCACCGTATAGCCTTCACGTTTGGCAATATCTCGAATGGATGCTAGGACGCTGGAGGTTTTGGCCGTACCCGCATACCCCTGCAACTGAGAAAGGTTGCCTCGATGACTGAGAATGCCAATCGCGGCTTGGCGCTGTTCAGCTGTCCAGGTATGCTCTTTTTGCGCGGCAAGCGCGATTTGTACATCCACCTGTTTCGCGGCCACCTTGGGAGAAGTGATGGCCCCACCTTTAAAATACCCGCTGCTCAAAGCCAATTTCTCAAGTGATGGGCTGACCTTGCCCAGCCAGCCTGGTGTTTGAGACTGGTTCATGCGCTCGGCGGTGGAAAGCATTTGTTTTTCCAACTGTCTGCCTTGCTCGGTAACAATCGCCGGTTGGGTGATATTCAATCGTGTATGCCGATCAAACGAACCGATCTCACGGCTGTGCAATTTACCTTCGGATTTGAGCTGTTTTAGAGTATCGGCCAATTGCTGCTTGCTCACCGCTGGTTGATCGGTACCATTGAGGTGACGATAGACGGCCCCTTCGCTGATCACGGCATCTTTTTCAGTAAGCACGGCAATGGTATGAGAGACTCGATCAGATAAAGCCTGTTGCGGCTGAGCAAGACTTTGGGTGGGTTGATTATCCGGTCTAGGTTCCGGCTGCCAGCCTATATCTTTGGCCTGCTGCTGCCAACTACGAAACATGGCCTGGCGGTTTTGCTCGGTAGGTTTGGCCTGCCGGGTTTTAAGCGTTGCCGTCTGGCGTTGCGCGGCAGTCGAATCCTGACGGGTCAGGTTGTGCTTGGCCAGTTCGGCCTCCACCTGTGTGGCACGGGTGGAAAAAGCCGCTCTCACCAATTCCGGTACGGATTTGAGCTCAAAGCCCATCTCGGTCTTTTCCGTACGATAACCCAGCTGGTTCAATCGGGCTTCCAGTTCGGTTTTATAGACCTGATCCAGCTCGCGCTGCATCCGGTATAGTGATTCGCTGGACACCGATCGCCAATCTCCATTTTGACCTTGAGTGACATTCATCACCACCGCATGGGTGTGCAGCTGCGGGTCAAGATTACGCGATGTTTGATGTTGAAAGGTAGCGGAGACCAATGAGCCGGTGATCTGACGCTCAATCTTCCCATCCACCCGTTGACGGGTGGTGATGTGGTTTTCATAATGGTCTAAAGCGGTTTTCACGGCTTGGTCATGCGCGGCTTGAATGCGCTCATCCCCTGCTACCAGAGCCTGAATGGACACCGACTTGGGGGCAGAAAAAGTCGCATCCCAGCCGGGACGGTGATTATCCGACTTTCCGACTTGTGACCCATCCGGCAATTCACCTTTAAGCAAAGCGGTGACATTTTCATTAGTCACGGCTTGCTCGGTTAATCCAAGCTTTTCAGCCCCCTGCCCATAAAAATGGGCAGCGGCCTCGCCTTTTTCAAGATAATAATTATCTTGCGTTAAATACCCCGCCGCGCCACCGGCGGAGGTTAAAGCAGTGACGTTCATCATCGATTTTTCCTCCTAAATATCCCAAGTGATCACGGTGGGTTTAGATGGTTGCGGTGCTTCAGGTTGTGAAGACACAATCTTGGAGGAGTCGGTTGAAGCCGCATCCGTGGCGATTGGATCGCAAGTTTCATTGATTCCGTCCTCATCGCCAGACGTTGCATCGACCGCATCAGACAGTCTCAGCTCTTCAATCGGGCAATGCGGTGGGTTTGATGGCTCCATTTGCGTAATGGCAATATCAATCTTGACTGGATTGGGCACACCATTAGCTTTAAAGAACGCTTTTAGGTCTGGCAGAGATGAAAGATCGGTTTCACTGACGGCGGCGCGTTCGGCAATATGCTCGGAATGCCCTTGACTAAATGAACCAGTCTTGCCTTTTGAAAGAGATTGGTTGGTCTGGACTTCTTTGCGAATCTGCTTGCCAAAGCGTTTAGACAAATAGTCGGCGGTTTGTGGATCAGACGTGCGCAGCGCTACCAAACTGGCGCACTGTCCGGCTAAATTGTGCGCATCATCTTTGCCATAGTGTTTGAGTAGTTGCGAAAAGTTTTGCAGCGCCAAAACGGTTGCCACACCATAACCACGGCCTTCGGCCAACAACTCCGGCAATGCCGACAATTTACCCAGACTCGGCAACTCATCAATGATGAACCAAATACGTCGGTGACGATTAGTCGGCTGTGAAAGGATAAAATTAGAAATCAGCTCAATCTGTGCAGCCATAATCGGTCTAGCAGAGGCTTTGTACTTTTTCTGTACAGGTAAAAACAACCAGGGCATCGGCTGTCGATCACCAGAATCCATTTTTTCAAAACACTCGGTAAAAAAAGATTCAATCGCAAAGCTGGCTTGTGAAGCCTGCTTGTCATCAGCAAGATACTTCAACGCCCGCGCCTGACTTTTAAGTTCAGATAAAATCGTTGCGGCAGTTTTAGAGTTGGAAAAATCACTGGCGACCTCTGATCCATCCAACCATTCAGTCAAAGTGTCTAAATCACTACTTACCAACTTATGAATGCTCTGCACAAAACTCAATCCCTCTTTACGGCCTTGTTTTAAGGCTGAAACCAACACCATTCTGGCGGTTTTAGCCCAAAAGCTATCTTTGCCAGGGGATTCTTTAATCACCGCCTCAGCAAAAGTTTCCAGTGCCTGTTCGGTGTTTAAGTCCTGCCAAACATTCCATATAGGGCTGCGAGTATCAAAGGGGCTATAAAGCACATCCAAATCCGGTTGATAGAAGTCACGCACCATATCGCCTTTGGGATCGTATAGAACCACCTGATCCCCCAGCTTGCGAATGTAGCGAAGCAGTTGAATCAGTAATTGGCTCTTACCTGCTCCGGTATCACCCACAATTAGCAGGTGTTGTTTTTCAGCATTTTTTGTCCAAAATGCATTGCCTAATTTGATCATACTTTTCAGTTTGTGCTTCTTCAAATAACGGTGGTAGGTACTCAGTGGAATCTGCTGCACACCTTCCAGCAATTCATTGTCTCGCTGCCTTTTCCCTCCCCAGTAAAACAATCCAGCCAAAACAGTCCAAGCACCAAGCCCCCAAGGTAAAGCGGCTTTTAGATCTTGTTCAAAAAATCCATTGTAAGCATCAACAAATTCGATCATTTGATGAGATCTCAATACCTGCTGGGCTTGCAATCTAATGACCTCTCCAGCCTCCTGAAGCACAACATGATGTTCAGGTAGCACCAGTACAATGCCCCAAATATAGGCTTTCCAATACCACCACAAATAATTCAATTGGTCCGCCGGTATTGACTGATACCACTGATAAAACACATAGCCAACCATGACCAGCGCCACGGCCAGAAAAATCAAAATCTGGCCCATCAAATCCCTCAAAAAATAGCGTCCACGCAACCATCCAGCAGAGAGCTGGCTTAATGTGTCGTTTCGAGTTAATGCCATAGTATTGACCTCCTAACCTTGATTACTGAAGGATTGGCTTTTTTGCAACGCCCACTGACGCGCCTGTGCCTTGAGTTCGACAAACCGGTCATTCTCGATTGCACTGTAATTGAGTACCAGCTGAAGCGTTAAAAACTGAAGGTAAAGCTGTTCCTCTAGCCAAACAGAGGAGGATTGATCGGTGGATGTTTCAGAATTGGCTTCCAGACCTTTTTGAATCAATTCAGCGGTCAAAGAGGACAGTGAAACGCCGGAAGATTCGGCGAATAATTTGAGTCGATCTTCCAGCATCGGATCGACATAGGTGCGAATGAGATTTTTCATAATTAATTCCCTAATCTAAATTGAATATTTAGAACACATCGCCGCAGGCTGTGCGTGATGTGTACCAGTAAGCAGCTTGCTGATTGGTGTAGCAAAGCGTCTTGCTTAAAGGGAATTAAAGTTGGAAATGTTTAGAAATGCATTGTTGGCATATTGGCAACACCTTATTGCTAATGATGACTTACCAACCTATATATATGATTTTATTGAGTTTTAAACATGGCATAAATTAATTATAGAATAATATTGTGGCTTTTATCTATTGCTGTAACTTTTCAAAAGCCTCTTCTACATTTTTATTTTTGATTCGTTTTTTTCTGCGGCCTTGTGCTGAATCAGCTGCATCTAACTCAAAGTCTTTTAGCTTAAAGTAGTTATATGTGAATTTACCCTTTGCACTTTGAAGGGGAATTCTATACTTTACTATTCTAGCCCGCCCGCTTTGAGAGACCTCTCTCAGGATATGAGCCTCAATTCTGTCAAGATTAGGATGAACAAACTTGTAATAACTGCTTTTAAATGGACTTCGAGGTAAGTTTTGAGTTGTTAAAAAGCTTGTACCTTTATTTTTGATCTGCATGTTGCACCTTTTACAGGCAACAGCTAGATTTTTCATTGTGAACATATGCCTTAAGCTGAAGTGCTTCGGAATTATATGCTCAATATCTAAAACCATATTGAATTCACTATGAATATCTCTTTGACAATAACAACAAATATCAGCTTGCCATCTTTGTTTTTGCGATTTAATTGCCCGTTTGATAGGAGTAAGCGCGCTTAGCGTCCATCCTGCTTTATGCCCAAGTGCACTGGCTTGCCTTAATATGTTTACTTCAGCAGGGGTAAATCTAATCTTTGCCATCATACTTCCCGGATGGAATCTGCTTAATTAGGTCTTCAACCCCTAATAAGAAGTCTTTTTGTTGTTCGTCAAAAGAAGATTTTAAGAAACTATCTACTACTTTTAGAGCATCACTAATAGATAACTTTTTATCATCAACATCATTTATCAAGTCTATGCAACGTTCCGATAAAGAATGATTTTGGGGAGTAACTATACCAAATTGATCTATTAGAGAATCTTCTATGCCCAAAGTATCAGCATCCAGCTTCTCAAACCTTTGTCCATTGAAACGGTGAAGTAATGCACCCTCTTTTTGAGCACCAGCGATAAAAATTGGGGAATGCGTTGCTATATGGAATTCAAAATCGTAATAAGGAAAAATATTTCTCAGATTTTCAATATACTGACGCTGCCATTTAGGGTGTAGGCTATTCTCAGGCTCATCAATTAATATAAAAACCTTTTTATTTTTAAATTTTTGTAAATGAAATCCAAGAAAAAAGGCCGTGTAGATTAGAGTAGCTTCTCCTGAACTTGCTAATTTAAAATCAAATTCACGCCCGTTCTTTCTAAAGAAAAGTTGAACGTCACAATAGCTATATGGCCTGGTACGATTTTGACTTCTTTCAATTTGCAGTAAAAGTTCCAAATCTTCCAAAAATTTGATACCAAAAATTGCCTCTTTTTCAAGCCACACGACCTTGTTGTTATGATCTTGTAAACGCTCAGATACTTTTTCAAACTCTTTTACTAATTCATCTTCCTGAATACTAGATTTAGAGATAAAAGGTTTTCTTAGTGGTCTAAGCTCTATTTGGATACCAACTGAAGGTTCATAGCCAATGTACGATAGAATGGATTGAAGAGTACGAATAAAAGAATAATCATCGTTAGTAAAAGCAGAACTCGACAAAGCCTCTTTAATTATTGGACGTTTTTTCGAGTAATAGAAGTTTTTCTTAGCGTTTAGCTCATTTATTGGCTCAAAGAAAAAATAATTATCATTACTCTTTTTTTCAAGAGGAAATTTATGAGCTACGGTATTCGCGATAGCCAAAATAGGTTGATGGCTATTAATTTTGCTTTTAGCAAACTTACCTAAAATACGACTTTTCCCACATCCATTTTCCCCAATATATACATTAATCATGATTCTTTCTTATCCAAAATTTTTTACCAATTTAGCGCTGCTTCAATTTGTTCTAAATATGTGATGATTTGATCAACGGTATTTCGATCAAACTCTGCTCTATCACTTTCTTCATGAGTCCCTTTATTGAGGTAACGCCATTCACGAGAATCTCCGTTTAAACCAAGAAGAAATGTTAAAGGTATTAAAATGTTGTCTTTATTTGGATCACCAAAATCACCTTTATTGATTTTGCTTTTCAGTTGCTCTGTCAAATTGCGAAGTTCTAAGGGGGCTTTTGCACCTCTAAGCTTAATACTTAGGCTTCCATCACCATGTTTATGCACATACTTCCAAATTTTGTCTTTGGTGAGAACTTCTAGGGCTTGTCTTGCTTTAGCCAGTGCTTCACGGCGCTCCATTGCATTAATGTGTGTTCGTGCAGCGAGAATGTAATGTCTCGGCGAAGAATTCATGTTTACTCGAATATGTACCTCATCTAATCTAGGTAGGAAGTCGAATTTTTTTGACGAATTCGCTACTTCTCTAGGCAAGAGGTTCTGAATGTCTTTGTAAAATTCTTCTCCGTGGCTTGTTAAGATAATTTGCTTGTCTTTAAAGTAGTCATCTTCAAATAATGTCAGTCTAATGTTTTCACGGTGATCGTCATCAATCGCATTAACAGGATCATCAAATATCAATAACGGGGCATCTTCTTTTAGGTTTTTAGCAAGAAGAACAGATAAGCCAATGCAGCGAAGATGTCCTTCACTCAGCACATGCAAAGCATCATGATATTTCCCGGGTTCATTCTGGAAAGCGATTTCTAATCTTTGATTTTGGGCTAAGGGTAATTTCACTTCAGCCAACAACTCAGATACTGTATCGTTGCGATTAAAGGCGTTATATAGCTCAACAATACTATCACTAAGGTTTGCGACAAGTAGCAATGGTAAGCTGTCGTTGTAATTATTTAACATACCTACGAATTCACCGTAGGCTTTGGTGATTTCTATATTTTGTGCAATGGTAGTTTTTTCTGCCTCGACTGCAGCGATAAGCTCGGAATTTTCTTCTTCAAAGCTTTCAACTACTCTGCTCGCTGCTTTGATTGAATTCTCAAAAGTTTCTTTTCTGGTTTTTAATGAAATTATTTGTCTTTCAAATTTACGAAGTGAATCCAGTTCGCTTTGTTTTGAGGTCCGTGCTTGCGATAGAGCATCAATTTCTTGGTCTTTAACTTCAAGTTGTTGTAATTGACTTACTAAATGGTGCCAGGGAGTAAAACCATCAGCAAGAGTTGTAATTACCCTATCCCACCATTCTTGTGCTGGTTGTTGATCTGGAGCTAATTCAATTGTTTTAAGAGGGTTTGATTCTGGATACTGTCTTAAGCAGATATTAACAATTTGATAGAGTTGAGATAGCTGCCCCTGAAGTATTGAACTGAACCCTTGAATTGCCTGCTGAGTTGCTGCTAATTGTTGGAGTTTTACCAATTCCTCTGTTGCATGATTAAATGGATTAACGCGGACTTGTTCAACTGGCGTCTTACATGCAGGACATTCATTATGATTTGTGCTCTTGAGCTGTGTTACAGCTTCGTAAAGCTGCTGAAATGAAACTTGCTGGCTTGAATTTACCAATTCTTGTTGTTTTTGTTCAAGCTTAGAAACTGTCCCAGCAATTTCAGAACCCAAAGTCTCTAATGAGATCTTAGTCAGATTGTTTTTGCCTGGTATTGATTGTTGAAGTTCCGCTTCCAGTGTTTTGATTTTTCCACCAGAATCGTCATTGCCATAAATCTCTGCAACCATTTGGTCAAAATTGAGTCCTTGTCGGTATTGAGTAACAAGTGCTTGAGACTCTTTTTCAATCTGAATTAAATCTTGTTTTCCTTGTTGGATTTGTTGCACTGATCCAGCTAACTTTTGGCGTTTTTGTTGTAACTGTGTTGATTTTATACCTACAAGATCAATGTAGCGGTCATCAAGTTCTGTAGTAAAGTTTCGAACAAACTCGGTAAATGCTTCAAGGCCAAACAGTGTTGAAATCAATTCAGTTTGCTTTGCTGGAGCCTGCGCTGCTATTCGAGAAAAGCTATCTATTCGATTTTTTTCAACAAAGCAAAACCTGAAGTTAGTGCTTGGTGATATGGCAATTTCAGTACCTTCACTATTTTTTGCTTTTAAAATTGGAGGAGTAAACTGATTCTCATGAGCGTTTTTAAGATAATCTTCCGGGTTTCGGAACCTATTATTCTCTGCTTCAGATACGCTTCCCAAAAGCCCGAATTCAAGGGCTTCACAGAAGCTAGATTTCCCTGTTCCATTCGGGCCATAAATCAAAACAATCTTACTGGATAAATCGAATTTTTCAGGTTTTGCGAAACCTCTAAAAGGCCCAACCGTTAACTCAGAAAGCATTTCAATAGCTGACTCAGCATCTGTTTCATCCTCACCTTCAACGATCAACTCTGTAGAAAGTGCATCCCAGCTATTTTGAGCAAGTTCAACAAATCGTTTTGCTCGTTGACCATTTCTAGTGCTTAAGCCAGCAAGTTCATCTAGATTGTCACTGACTAAGTTGGCAACTTTTATGATATCTTCTTCAGAGCCTTCCAAGTTCTTTAGAAACCTAAAGTATTCATCATGAATCATCTAGCTAGCCTTTTGTTTAATTGTGACTTGACCGTTCATAAGCATTGGCAAGAGCCAGTCACGAAGTTGTTGAAGTTCAAAATTCTCAAGTGAACATTTTTTTATTTTTTGAAATATAGGCTGGACAATCTCGTGAAAGCTTTGTAGTTCTTGAGTAGACGGACTAAGTACCTTAATATCGCTGAAATCTCCTTTGTTCATATTGGCAAATGTGTTTCCAGTTTTGGCTTTAGCCCCTTCAAAATATCCTTTCATGGCAAAATAAAGAAAGTATTTGTTAATTTCGTTTTTACAAATAACAGAGTTAATTTGCTGGTTCGTCTGTGCTCTTTGAGTTACAAATCCCACTAATCCTGGGCTGGCGATGCATGTAACGCAGATTGAATCTTCAGGTAAATACTTTCCAGACTGTGTGTCTGCACCTTGTTTTGAAAGAGTTTCTTCAGTTGATACGATAAATGTATTACCTCGAATATCTCCAATCGTGATAAATGGGATATCACCATCAAAATATTCAGGTTTTTGCTTCGATGGAGTTTTACCGGTAACGATATTTGACTCTGTTTTTTCAATAGTTGTGTCTTCCCACCCCTCTGGGATTTCGCGTTTTAGAGTGGGGTTGTAGACCATTTTGCCGCCGGCGATTTTATAGGGTTGGCCGTTGGCGTCGGGGAAATCGAATTGTACAAACCAATAGTCATAGAGAGTTTTCGCCATAGCTTCCAATTCGGCATTAATGCGGTTATTGAGTTCGATTTTTTTATCAATATTTGCTAGTAATTCTGAAACTAATCTTTGTTCTTCAATGGGAGGAATTCGTATGTCGAAATTTGGTAATTCATTTAGAGCAATGCGATTAACAGTTGCCCCTTTAATAGTATTCGCATTAATTATTTGCTGGAAAGCTGGTGATAAATAAGCATACAGAAAGTATTCAGGTAAAACCTTTTTTCGATTAGGTCTTAGTAAGCCCATTCTGCGACCTAAACATGCTCTAATACCTGAAGGCATTAGAGCGGCTTCACCTAAGCGAGTTTCGTACGAAAACAGCAAATCACCCTCTTCAGGTGTTACTCGTTTTGTCCATTTTTGAAAATCACTCTCACTTAAAAAAGCAGATTTCTCCAGGTTTAAACGGCCTTTTTCTAGGCTTGAAATACTTAAAAAATAAGGTCCTGATTGAATTTTTTTTGGTGTCGCATGTGGCCCATCAAACAATTGGGCTATATCTCCAATCGTAGTTGTATAACTATGAACCATAATTTAACCCTGCCAATTGTTTTTTGATTTCCGCCTCTAACTCATGTGACTGGCTAAACAGGCTGTCTAGGTTGTCGGTAAAGCTTTGCATTTTGGCTTTGAACTCATCGGGCGTAATATCGACATATTCGATTTTGACATCAAAATACTGACCGGCGCTGAGGCTGTAGTTTTTGGCGGCAATCTCTTCATAGCTTACGGCTACCGAAAGGTCTTCAACCGCTTGTTTATCGTTAAAGACATCAATGATTTTTTGCTCTTCTGCTGGGCTTAACACGGTTTTTTGGTTTTTGCCGTCTTTGACCTTTTCTCCCAAGTTTGAAGCGTCAATGAGCACGACATCGCCTTTATTGCTGTCGTCAATAAACAGAATGGAAACATTGGTTCCGGTGGTGGCAAAAATATTGGAGGGCATGGATACTACGCCAGCGAGCATTTTGTTGTCGACTAAGTGTTTTAGAATCTTATTATCAATTCCAGTCTTAGCTGTAATAAAGCCTGTTGGCACAACTACTGCGGCTTTTCCTTCTGATTTCAAAGAGGTGATGATGTGCTGTAGAAAGAGTGTATAAATTTTCATCTTATCTTTCTCTTTCTTAGGTACTGTTGGTATACCCGCGAAAAAGCGTTCTTTGTTTTCTTTGCTATCTAGCTCCTCCCGAATATCGCTAAAATCGAGTTTAAACGGTGGATTAGAGACGATGTAGTCGAATTTTTTAAGCTGTGCACCGTCTTTATGATGCGGATGTCTTAAAGTATCACCTTCAATGACATTGGGTATTGAGTGAACCAGGTTATTTAAAATCAGGTTCAATCGCAGTAGATTCGAGGATTTTTTGGAAATGTCTTGCGTGTAAATACTACAACGGTTTTCTCCAATGGCATGAGCAACATTCATAAGAAGCGTTCCTGACCCCGCTGATGGATCATAACAACTGACGTTTTTAATTTGTCCGCGCTGCGCTTCTGGCACAAGGATGGCGGCCATAATGCGAGCCACTGCATGCGGTGTATAGTATTCAGCGTATTTACCGCCGGAATTGCTGTTGTAGTCTTTGATAATGTATTCAAAGATAGTGGCGTAAAAATCAAATTTTTGCGTGAAGATGCGCTCAAAGCTGAATTCGATCAGCTTATTAATAATCGCTCGACAGAAAGCGTCACGCTTTGACACGGTGACGTTTTCGTTGATTCTGGAAAAGAGTCTTACCTTTTCACCCGAGTCCGTCATAACTGAGAAGACATCGTTATTGGTTGCGGCAATATCCATTAAGGTGTCGTCAAACAACTTGGCAAAGTCCGGTTCGTTTTGTTGGCTAAACAGATAGCTAATAAAGTGATGTGGTTTTAAACGGGCGGTATCGCCGCCCATTTGCAGTTGCAGCATTTCTAAATCGTCTTCTGACATGCTCTCCACAGTCTCTTCCCATTTTTCGGCTTTTGCGAGGTTGGCATCTATTTTTTTCGCTTCAAAGGCGAATTTATCGTTCAAAAATTTATATAGGAAAACCTGAGTAATTATTTCGAATTCACCCGTGCTATTACCCAATCCATTGGTGGCACAAATGCTTTTTAAGCTATCAATCAGTTGTTTGGTTTTTTCTTGAAATTCGAGTTCTACCACGCATTGGCTCCGGTGTTATATTCTTTTAAGTATTCTGCGACGACTAACTGGTTAATGTACTTTGAGGTATCCGCGTTTAATTTAATCTGTTGTTCTTTGTAAAAACGATTGAGTACTAATGGCATCATCTGCCGCTTAAAGTAACTTTCATTGTCGAGAATTTGGCTATTATTGAGTACTTGTTCATCGGCATCTTCTTTTACGCTGACCAGTGCATCAAAGATCTTACGCTCTGAATCACTAATGTCTTTATTGGTTTGTTGACGCTCTTGTAAACGCTTGTGGATACGGGAATATTTGGCATCCCCTTGATACTTTTGGCGCAACTGGTCGTTTTGACGATTAAGATCATTAACCCGCGCATGGATTTTATTGAGTGCGTCGATATTTGCAATCATTTCTTCCTGCGAGACTTCGCTAAGGTTCTTTTTCTTAAACAGCCGCTGAAGCTCTTCTTTAAGCGTGACAAACGTAGGGTCTTGTTGGTCAAAGTTACCCGCTAACGCCTCTCGTGTTTTGCGTAATGTGTTTTTCAGCTGATCAGCAAGTACAAGCTCCTCTTCACCAATTTTGACGAACTTGAAGATAACATCCTCCAGTGCACGATTGAGCAGGCCTGTGTTGTCCACGCCGCTCTCTAAATCATGTTTGAGATTAAGGAGGTGCAAGTGATTTTCAGTTTCTCGATAGAGCTTGTTCAGTTGATTAAAATCTAGATGATCAAGGAAATCGTATTCACCTTGTAAACGAATTAGGTTATAAAGTTCTTTGGCACTTCCAAGCACTTTTTTTAGTTGTAAAACGGTTTCTCGATCTTGAATCTGGCTGACTTGGTCAGCAAAAATTTCTGCGTTTTCAATGTCAAAACGGAAAAGCGCATCTTTGATTTGCTCAATATCTTGATGAATTTCCTCTTGGGACTTAAACAGGTGAGAATAATGCCCCATCTCGTCACCTAATTCGGCTTGAAGTTCTTCAAAATAGGCTTTATTGGTAGCATCAAATTCTTTGCTAATATCCGCAAAATCAACCACATAACCATAACGGAAACTTTTATAAGTGCGATTCACCCGTGTAAGAGCTTGCAGTAAGTTGTGCTTGCGAATAATTCGACCAAGATAAAGTTTTTTGAGACGTTTAGCATCAAAGCCAGTAAGCAGCATGTTATAGACAAATAGGA
The DNA here is from genome assembly GCF_021654855.1 of Thiomicrorhabdus immobilis. Classification (NCBI taxonomy): domain Bacteria; kingdom Pseudomonadati; phylum Pseudomonadota; class Gammaproteobacteria; order Thiotrichales; family Piscirickettsiaceae; genus Thiomicrorhabdus; species Thiomicrorhabdus immobilis. The sequence goes on along the minus strand of NZ_AP024202.1, from coordinate 644,190 downwards.
AGTCTATTTTGCCGGCTTTAAAATCATCCACCCAATCTTTGCGTTCTTGCTTGGAGCCAATGTCATGCAATATTAGGGCGGCATTCTTAACTTTATTTCTCATTTTTTGGTTAGCTACATAACTAACAGGAGCAGGTTCGGCTGCCATTAATGTTGCTGTATGAAGTATTGCAGGGTCAGTTAATTGTGGATTGTCTGCATATTTACTTTGAAATATCTCAAACATCTGCTTGGCTTGTTCAGAACTGTCGCAAATAACCATGCCGCCAATTGTTGAATCATCAAGAGTAGTTCGACTACTTTCAAAGTCGGAAACAATATAATCCAACATAGGTTCAACAAAGTTAGGGTGAGAGTAGGCTTTTCGTTTATCGAGACCACCTACCTGCACTTCTGCCTCTTCCAGGGCTTTTTGTAAATCTATTTTGTATTGCGTGGAAATTTCCTCACGAATTAAGCGCAAGGTATAGCCGTCGGCAATGGAAGCGTTGTAATAGTATTTGTGGATGTAATCCCCAAATAACACCCGTGAGTTATAGTCATCACCCAATAATGGTGTACCGGTTAAACCAATTTTTATAGCATTTGCATCCGATTGACTCAGGTTGGCTAGAAAGCTACCTTTAGGGTTATAGCTTCGGTGCACTTCATCCATAAAGTAAACACGCTGAATCGCAACATCGTAGTCCTTGGTGGAAACAACATCCGGATCGTCTTTAAATTTTTGAATATTCACAACGGTAATTTCAGGCTTACCAGAGTCATTATGAATAACCTTTGTCGCTTTAATCTCTTTGGTGAAGTCCTCGCGTGAGTTGATCGTGTGCACAATCAACCCACGAGCAGTGAACTCTTGCTGTGCCTGTTGTAAAAGGTCTAAACGGTCAACAATAAAGTAAAACTTTGGGATCACCTTCTGCTTTTGAAAGTAGTCGGTTAAAAAGCGTACGTTGTAGAACGTCAACGCGGTTTTTCCGCTTCCCTGCGTGTGCCAAATAATGCCTTTTTTAACGCCTTCATTCAGCTTATTTTCAATGGCTTTGGTTGCAAACAGCTGCGGGTAACGCATGATGTGCTTTTGCAGACCATTATGCTCATTCACATACACCAGCGCGTAGCGAAGTAAAAACGCCAGACGGTATCGACTCAACAAAGATGTGCAGATGCGATTGGTTGGTCGGTTAGGGTCTTTATTGGTTTGAAATTCTGGACTGCTGCGAATGACTTGGTAGTTGGTGTCTTTGAGGACAGATAATTCGGTTTCATCTGACAAAGGCTTGAGCAATGCCGTTAAATTGAGCACTTCCTCTTCACGGAAGTAGTTAAACACGGGTTCGTTGTATGAACTGCTGGCATAAAAAGCACCTTGAACTGGCTCAGGATCTGTATCGTCATACTCCATATTGTTGGAGAAAATCATGAACTGGGTGATGTTGGCAAAATGTTTGAATTTGGGGTTTTGAAAACGACGATTGATACGTTCTCGCTCGGCAATAATACCATCTCTGTTATTGGGCTTTTTAACCTCAATAAACACCAATGGTAGACCGTTGATGAGCAAGGTAATGTCTGGGCGGAACTCTTCATCACCGTTAATACAAGGCAACTCTGTCACAACATGAAAGCTGTTGTTATTGAAGTTTTCGAAATCAATTAGCTTTGTGTTTGAGCGTTCAGTCAGTTTCTCGAAAAATGCCTTGCCTAAGTCTTCGTTGTCCAGGAGTAAAGAGATTTCTTTTAATAAACGATCAGCATCTTCGTCTTTCAATTCCGGGTTTATTTTTGTAACCGCGGCTTTAAATAGCGCTGGAAATATATTAGTTTCAGTGTGCCAAGACTGATCTTTCAATGAAAGATAGGTATACCCGAGTCTGGTCAGATGCAAAATGGATGGAATTTTTACGCGAGTGTCTTCGTTATGCTTATTCTTTGCTGCCGCCATATACCGTCACTTTTTTAAATAATGTGGAAAATTTATTTCCAACACGGATTTAAACCTACTCGGATTATAGCGATTTTTTATCCATATGTATCCGCATGCTTACGGAAGTTTACTGATAAAATCAGAATTAATTTTTAATGAGCATGATTTTATGTATTCATTTTTCGTTGACCCCAGTATATTTTTTAATGAAATCATAGGAATGCCCAACTTTTTAACTTTAGCTGAGGAATTGCCTGTAGATAAAAAGACTTTAAGAAAAATGCTCAAATGCGAAATAGCAGAAGAAGGCGCTGGCCAAAAAGAAAATAAAGGAAAGGTCTCTTTAAAAACTTGTAATAGAGTCAAAGAGTTCGTTGAGACTAGTTATGGCCTTAAAATGTCTGAGATTCTGGGTGATTCGGTTATGCCAGGTAAAACGAACATTCTTCAACATGGGCATTGGAAAAGTTTTTTGGCAGGCATTAGGCATTCGAGCAAAAATAAAAAAAGCTTTTTTCTTGATCAGATCGAGCGAATACTGGATGCCGATAATAAAATTTTCCAGCAATGCATGCAAAACAAAGACTCTCTCGAAAGCCATCAGCTTTTCTGGGGAACTGAACTTGCCAAGCAATTACTTGAACCCTGGGGGTTAAAAGATACACCTGGTCTTGATAGACATACAGCTCAGTGCAACCTTGGCGCTATGTCACTTAATTTGTATTTAATTGCTTCCTATGAAATTGGAATGAAGCAGAAACATGGTGTTTCAATTAATCGACAGTCGCTAGTTTTAGAACTTTTGCCAACTTTGGTTGATGAAAAGATCGAATGGCCTATTAAAAAGATAACAGATTACTGGTCAGTTAAATTTGATGTGTCTGTGAACACATTGGGTGAATATTTGCCAATTATTTCGGGATTAGAAAGCGATTCTAAGGACCGAAAGCTGGATGCTTGGCGCAGTGGCAAAAATCAGCCACAAATGTATTCTGAGGATTCTATTTTTGAGTGGTTGGAGACTTTTTGCCCTGATTCCAAATCAGTTCACCAAGAATTCGTTCGGTTTCAGACAGTGTTATTAATTCAACGATTTTTTAATTTCCTGCTCAAACGGAAGTCTGAGCAGGAATGGTTAGTGAAAGCTTTCGATATTTATAGGGTTCACTATAAAGATAACTTCAATCGCTTTTCTGGTTAAGTTTTATTTTCCACGTGATGGAGCATTGCCTCGACCGCCACCAGACGAGTTTCCAGTGGTGCTAGGCCAATTACCTCCATTACCAGAATGAGAAGATGGACGACCAGATTGATTGGCTTTAGACATGATTTTTCTCCTAGATAATTTGTTAAATGAAGCTATTGATTGGCTTCGGTTTCATTATCTGCCTAGCCTTAATCTCTGCATAGTGAAGAGCTGAGGGAAAAGTTCAAATTCGTTACTTAGCCTTTTAAACCATCCCTGTCTGGACAGGCCATTCAGGCCTCTCCTCCGATATGACTTTTGCGACTGGCTATGGCTAGAATTTTAAAAAGATGTCTGATTATCGGTCTTGACGAATCTCTAATCCAGCGCATATAAGACCTATTATCGAACAGGATAACTCTTTATGCTTCATGAATCAGCACGATTATCAGTCTTATTGTGTTCGATAATCGGTCTAGGGAAATTAATCTTTCCAGCTACCTCTTGTAAACCCTGAAGCAGCACCCGCATCATATTTATCCGATTGATCTAGTGGAAACCACGTCAGTGCATAAAGTGAGCATTTATTTTGATAGCCACCTTGTCTAGTTTTGAAGATAAAACCTTGTTCGATCAGCTCTTTTAATGCTCTATTAAGGGTATCCTTAGAGTTCCACCCCTTAGCCCTAAAATCAGTAAAGGTTGCATTTAAGTCTCCATTATTCCCTCCTCTATACTGTCTAGCAATTTGTAAAAGAAGTTTGTTTGCTTTTGTGCTTAAGCCATCAAATTTTTTAGTTTCAAGAAGAGCATGAGGGAGAGCTAAAAATGATCCTCTTTCCCTACGCACTTTAGATTTTGAATAGCTTCTCCTCGTCATAATTTTAGACCAGAGCGTTAGCTATTTTGGTGTTCAAATTTCATTTGGGTCGTATTTTCAAAAACCGGTAGCTTATCCAACCAACAGTCAAGGTCTGACTTAAGGTAAATAACCTTACGGCCAATTTTTCGAAAGCTAGGGGCTTTTATACCTCCAAGCAAACCCGTAATTCGACTATTTCGAATTGAGATTTCGGATACACATAAATACTTTGCGGCTTGCTTGCTGTCGAAGGTTTTGTTGTTAGTTTGTTCACTCATTTTTTCATTCCTTTGTTTATGGATGCATAGGCAAACAAGGAGTTTGCTCTTGAGCGAAAGATTTACAGATTTAGCTAGAACTGTCATTCATGGCAATATGGCAAGAAGTTATTGGCAATACTTACAACTACTCTTCACCCCTTTATTCATAAGGGATTGATATTGCCAACAATAAGTTTTGGCAATGTGACTTGCCAACATCGGGCGGGCATTATTTTGATGGTTGGGAACCATTCATCAGGCAAATATAAGCTGATTACGGGACTTGAGATTTATCTGTAGTCACATAATTCGCTTATCAAGGGTGGGAAAGTTGGCTTAAGCAAACATTTTTGCAAAGCTTTCAGATACTGCTTTTTCAAGAGTTGCAGGTTGAAGATGGCCATAATGATCAATGATCATTCTGATATCACTATGCCCCATTAGCTTGGCTACAGTTAAAAGATCACTGCCATTCATAACCAGCCACGACGCAAAATTATGACGAAGTGTGTATAGATCAAGAGATTCAGGCAATCCGGAAAGCTCTTTAATTTTCTTCCAAGGTTTTTTGAGTGCCGTACCTCCAAGTCTGCCTCCTTCAGGATTGGAAAATACATAACCTGATTTTGGATTGCCATTTTGAACACGCCAGCTTTTCAGAATAGCAGTCAAGTCATCGGCGATTGGAAAGGTCTTGGCTTCTGGTTTTTTATGAGCTGTTTTTTCAATGGTTTTGTGAATGGTGGCTGAATCTTCATAAAAATGAATATGTTCCCAGCGAAGACCATAAACATCACCATTTCTGAATCCTGTATAAAACATAGTCAAAATAAACGGCTTTACATAATCAACAAGCTCTAGATTATCAAGACAGGGTAAATAGGCTTTTCCATGTGCTCGGCTATTTCGGCGACCTTGACGCTTTTGCTCTTGATACTTATCTAAGCCAGCAAATAACTGATGAATTTGTTCTTTAGTCAAATAACTGCGTTTAGATTTGCGCTCTAAATGCACCTCTTCTGATTCGTGAATTTTGTCTAAAGTAACTTTTGCCAGAGGATTATCTGTAAGCACACCTCTTTTGACCGCATCATTGAGTAATGTTTTGAGAGCGCCATATGCCCGCTTTTGAGTAGCATATGCTTTACTATTTTCAATCATCCTAGCTTGCCAAATAGTAATATCTTTTGCATTTAGCTCCGACATAACTTTATTAAATAAATGACTAAAATGCCGGTCAAAGATTTGTCGAGTCTCTTTCCCACTTTTTTTCGTTTCTAAAATACCTGTATAAACAGCATCCAGATACCCTTTAACGGTATTTGTTACTTTCGCTTTTTCTTCATTGCGCTGTTTTAGAGGATCATTACCACGAATAATCTCTGCATAAAGCTCTTTCCCTCGTTTCCGAGCCTCATCAAGAGTCATAGATGGATAGCGGCCCAACACAATGTTTCGTTGCTTGCCAAGCGCATCTCTGTAAAGTAATCGCCATGAAATTGAGTTCGGGTTCTTTTTGAGGTGCAAACCCTGTACAGCATCGTCACTTAATCGGTTGCTTGGGTAGTTATTGTTAATCCAGCCTGTAATATCGGATTTTTTCATATATGAAATCCTGTTGAAAATTTTAGTTAACTTATTATAGTCAACAAATAGTCAACAGATGAAAAAGGTTTTTAGAGATTTTGAAAAACAGGAGAAAACAAAACCATTAGAATCAAACTATTGATATTTATACACTATTTTGCTTACAGGCGCTTTTGATTGCATCTAGAAACATACTACCATCTCACCTTGACATGGTGGGGGTCGGTGGTTCGAATCCACTCGGTCGTACCAATTCCCGTTCATTCCAATACCCAGGAAATAACGGTAAAAACACTCCTAGTTACTCTTTTTTATTCCTAGTAGATTACCATTTAACGATTATTATCTCTTATTATCTCTGTTTATATTCATCTTTAGAAATGATAAACGGGCTGCCTTTTAATTCATCACCCGATTGTTTTTCAAACACTCTGATAGTCGAGATGTCTGTGTCGCGATTAAGTTTAAGCGCTATAGAAAAACCACAATTTAGTTTGTTATTACCCATTTTAGTCACTACGTCCTGTCTAGGTAGATTGGCATCATACTCCCCAATCCAAACGCCATTTACCATCACTTTAATCCGAGTTGAACTTGCCCTCCTGCTTTTACTGACTGCCCAACCGTGAATACTTTCGCCATTCCATTCATCCACATAACCAACAACAGAGTAAGCCGCTTTATTCTTTTTAAAAAAAGAGGGCAATAGATAACTCAAACCTTGTTTAAATCCGACCTTTTTCACATGCTGTTTAATCATGAACAGTTTATGAATCTTTTGAGAATCCATTTTTAAAATCGTTAAGAACTTAAAATACAAACTCATCAGTTTTTTTCTGGCAACCGACTGTTTGCTGTTTGTAATCATGCTTTGAGCTTCGCTAGAAAAACCGTTTTTAAAACAAAGGTAGCTTTTTGCTATTTCTGAAGTTTTACCAATGGACTTTGTAGAAACATCATCAAAATAATTCTCTATGACCACACTCATGATGTAATCAACAAACAAACTATCTACATGACGATAATCTTTTTGCCCCCAAACCACTTGAGGGTAACTTAAAGTCACCAGTTCATAACTAGGAAAATAATCGACATTCGACTGTGCAACCACAAACTCTTCCACCACCGTTCTTAAAACTGATTTTGAATAAGTGTTTGCCGGAATCACATCAAGCTCACGAAATGTTAACTGCAAAGGCACTGGAGAAACCGTAACCAAAATTTTAAAATCGGGTTTAAGATGCTTTTTTAACAATTCATAAATATTAATTAAATACTCATAACTCTCTTTAAAGTTAAGGGTATGTAGTTCAAATCGGTCAGCGTTAAGTTTAATTAAACTTCGACTTGGTGCTTTATTAAGATAAATACCTAACTGCCTATCAAACCAAACCTCGCTTAAACCCAATGTTAACACCACAACATCTGCGTTTTTTATCTGCTTAAATGATGACTGAATAGAGCGGTGTAGTTCTGCAATATAATCCACATCACCAGTCACCGCACTACCTGCCAAATGGCAATCTTCGGTAATTTCATTTGGTAGTTTAAAAAGAAGATCAGCAGAAAAAGACTGGTCAGGCTCTAAAGCCCATTGCAACTCATTAAGAATTGTGGGCAAATTGTATTTATTAGAAAGCGATGAATTTTCTACCTGTTCAACTTCCGATAAAACATCAAACCCAAGACTGAATAACGTTTTTTCAATTTCTCGGGCAAAACAAGAACCTATACAAAAAAAAGAGTCACTTTTCTTTAACTTAAAGGATGGTTTCAAACCTACCGAAGTAACCGGATATAGCCGCTCTTTACCACTCAGCCCAGGCCATCTAGCTTCTTTATTATGGCGAACATTTTGCCAGGCCTGCTCCCCTTTTATTATTTCTAAAGGCATCGTTACTATCTTCTTATTACATGCTGATTCGATTTAACCGCTAAATCCATACAAAAACCTTAAAAAATATCTTCTAATCCGCTCTTAGCAAAGTTAACCATCTGAGTTCTTATTTGCTCGTTCTTTGCCAACCAAGTAATGGCTTCTACCCACTTTTTTTGCTCTAAAGGCAAAATGATTCCAGCTTTATTTGCTGAATTACTATTCTCTTCTTTGGTCTTGATATAGTGGGCTGAATCACTCCCTGCAGAATAAACACCTACCGCCCCCGCCCGGGTAATATCAAAAACTTTAGTATGCGAACGAGCCTGATTAAAGTCATTATCTAACAATGGAGCCAAACCGATGTGCCTACCAGGCTGTTGAATAAAATGCTGATAGGCCTCCCACCCCATAGGATGAATCACCTGCACCCTTGGTAAAGTTTTAAATTTTTTATAAACATCTTGTCCGCCAATAATCTCAAAACAAAGATTGGAGTTTTGCTCCAATACTTCTTTAATAACCGGATATAGCCACTCTATTTCCGCATTATGTGAAGCTGAACCATGGTAAAAAACTTTAATTGAATTAGACATTGGTTTCAGTGGCTTAGGCTTAATTACCAGAGGTGACCAGGCCTGGTATTTATTTTTTAAATACGGTGTAGAAACCCAAAGCGATGCATGTTGATTTAACAACCAGTTCTTATGCAAGCCAGCCAGTTTAAACAATTTCCAACGATAACGTAACGGCATGCCTTTAGAGGCTGACAAATCCAAAACATCATCATCCATAAAAAAATAGAGCGATTGTAAAACCGCTCTATTTTCAGAAATCAATTTACGCCAAGCATTAGGCAAATACCGAACAAAGACAACAATCGCATATTCTAACTCGGCCGCTGAAACCAACTCATCAAAGGCATAACGAGTCACTATAAAATCACTTGATTCAAACTGTGGCAAAACAAAAAAATCCGTAGAAGGGTTTTCTCGCTCCTCAACAATATAAACCCGAGTTTTATGTTCAGTACTCAATATAACTACTCACTTAATTAGTCGTTGGTCATTGGTTGTTGGCGTTAGTCGACAGTATTTGATTAAAAGACGCCCACTAGCTCACTGCTCACTACTCACTGCTCACTACTCACTAAATAGACCATATTATTGAACAACAAACCATGCATTTAACAGGTTTTCTTTATTATACAAATGTGGAAAGTAGCCATCTTCAATCGAATAACCTTGAAAAGTCTTTCCGGCCTCTATTACTACAGCATGTGCCGCCCCAGTATCCCATTCCATTGTTGGCCCAAGTCTTGGGTAAATATCAGCCTCGCCTTCGGCTACCAAACAAATCTTTAGAGAGCTACCTATTGAGTGGGTGGTCAGCAATGGATAGTCAACCGCATATTCATCAATAAACGTTTTTGTTTCAGGTGACATATGAGATTTACTGGCCACAACAACAAGTTCACCTTCTTTTCTGTTTTGTTGTTTTGGCAAGGCAAAGGTTTGCATTTTATCGGCAATCATTTGTTCTTTAAACGCACCTTCACCCTTTTTGGCCCAATACGTTTCATTTAAGGCCGGAGCATACACTACACCTAAAACAGGAACTTCTTTATGTATTAAAGCAATATTAACTGTGAATTCACCATTCTTTTTCACGAACTCTTTCGTGCCATCAACAGGATCAACCAACCAAAAATATTCCCAGTCTTTACGCTCATCATAAGGAATGTTTTTACCTTCTTCAGATAATACGGGAATACCCAACCCTAAAGCTTCCAGGCCTGTCACAATCATTTCATTGGCCTTTTTATCTGCTTCAGTCAACGGAGATTCGTCAGCCTTAAACTCAACCTCAAAATCTTTTTGATAAATTTCCATAATGGCCTCGCCAGCTTTTTTAGCTAGCCCAACAATATCTTGTACATTAATTTTTTCTAACATAACCTAGTGGGCAGTAAGTAGTAAGTGGTTTGCGATTAAATGCATTCCACCCACTGCTCACTACTTACTCCTTTAAATGTATTTATTCTCTTTTAAGTAATCAATCACTTGTTGTGCAGCATTGTCTATAGAGATGCCGTCATTGACAATGCGAATCTCTGGATTTGATGGAGCTTCGTAAGGTGAATCAATACCAGTAAAATCTTTGATTTCGCCAGCTCTTGCTTTTTTATACAATCCTTTTGGATCTCGTTGTTCGCAAGTTGCTAGAGGCGTATCAATAAACACTTCGATAAACTCACCAGGCCTGGTCATTTCTCTGACCATATTTCGGTCTGCGGCAAAAGGCGAGATAAATGCCGTTAACACAATCAGCCCTGCATCACTGAACAACTTGGCCACTTCACCCACACGACGAATATTCTCAACACGATCTACTTCTGAAAACGACAGCCCCTTATTCAAACCATGGCGGACATTATCGCCATCCAACAAATAGGTGTGTTTAGCCATTTGAAACAATAAATTTTCAACGGCATTTGCCACCGTAGATTTACCGCTGCCACTTAATCCTGTAAACCACAATATGCATGGTGTTTGATTTTTCATTTCAGAGCGTTCTGCTCGCGAAACATGATGGTCATGCCAAACGATATTTTCATTATCTTGCATAAAAAACTCTTTTTGATTTTATAGTGAGCAGTGAGTAGTTAGCAGTGGGCCGTTACTACTCACTACCTACTACTCACTACACACTGTTTTTGTCTAAAACGGAAAAACCAAGGGAACGAGACTGATTACCGTAATCCCATAAACAAGACTGACTGGCAGCCCCATTTTTATATAATCTAAAAACCGATACCCACCCGGGGTGTAAACCATAAGATTGGTTTGATAACCATAAGGCGTCAAAAAGCTCGCGCTTGCAGCGTAAGCTACTGTCATGATGTAAGGCATTGCACTTGCGTCTAGGGCATGCGCGGTTGCCAATGCAATGGGAATTCCCAATGCGGCAGCTGCATTATTAGTAACCATTTCGGTTAACAACATGGTTAATAAATACACGCCGATAAGGCTACCTAGCAACCCCCAAGGGCTAAACACATACATTACCCAATCTGCAAGTTGCTGAGCCACCCCATAATCCATCATCACTTGTGCCACTCCAAGAGCCGCACCAACAATCAAAATGATTTCAAAAGGCAATCGCCTTCTCACCTCATTGAAATTGGTCAATTTAAACAGTAAAAATCCACCCAGCAAAAATATCAGGCCTTTTATTAGAGGTAATACATTCATTGCGGCCAATAAAATCACCACAATAAAACCAATACTAGCAATAAGGCTTTCTTTAGTATTTAAATGACGTTGCGCGTTCACTTCGGTATAAAAATAGAAGTTTTTATCCAAGTTTTCACGTTTTTTAAAGTCTGGCCCCGTAGTCAAAATAAGCGCATCGCCAGCTTGCAACTCAACCTCAGATAATCGATTATCCAACTGCTCGTCTCCTCGACGAATCGCCACCACAGCCGCATCAAATTTATTTCGGAAGTTCACCGATTTTAAGGTTTGCCCAATTAACGTGGATTGATGAGAGACTACTACTTCAACAAGTTGTTCAATTCGTTTAGAGTCATCTGCACCAGGCAAAACCACACCGTCAATTAACAATAATTTAGATGCCGCTTTAGGATCACCGGCAAACATCAAACGGTCACCGTTTTGAATGATATACTCTGGCGATACGGCTTTTACGCTACCTTGCTCATTCAACACTTGGGCAAGATACAAATCCTCTAAATTTCTTAAACCAGCAGATTCAACGCTTTTACCGATGATTTCAGAACCAGGCAACACTTTTGCTTCAATGAAGTAGTCCTTACTTTGAACTTGTTCCATATTGATTTTAGGCAAAATAATCGGCGCTAAAACCGCTATGGTCAGGGAGCCTACAACAAGTAAAACCACCCCCACATAAAAAAAGTCAAAAACCTCTAAAGCTGGCAAACCAGCTTGAACCACAAAGCTATTCACAATCAAATGTGTTGAGGTTCCAATCAGCGTCATGGTCCCGCCCAAAATGGCAATATATGACAAAGGAATCAAAAGTTTAGAAGGGGGATGTTGTTTAGACTTACCCACTGAAGACATTAAGGTTGCCACTACAGCGGTATTATTTAAAAAAGCAGAGCCAAAGCCGACTAGCCCGCCCATTCTCAAAATAGATGTTTGTACATTTGGTCTAATAAGGTAACTGGAAATCAGTTGAAAAAAATTGGTTTTTTCTAAAACCTGACTCACCATTAATAACAACGCTAAGGTCACTAAAGCAGGGTTAACAAAGTTCTGCAGCATTGATTCGAGTGGAATTAAATCGAATGCATAATACAGCAGTAAGATTCCCATAAAAAGTTTATAGGCTTGGATTTTACCCCAGGCCAATAAACCCAATAATAGAACTACTGATAGAAGAATCAGCGTTGTCATCACTTGCCTACACTAACTAAATAATTAGAGAACATCAGCAATAGATTTACATTCCCATTCAGGAAAATGTTGTCTAATCAAAGCATTTAAATCTTGTTCAAACGCACTATATTCTTTTGTAAAAGTTTTTTGTGAAGCAGCATCAAGCTTATTCACAATCATACCCGCTGCCAAAGTCGCATTGGTATATTTATCAATCACAATAAATGAGCCTGTACCTTTAATTTGAGCATAAGGATCAAATGAGATCATTTGATTCAAACTTAGCTGACATTGAGCAATTTCATTTAACTCTAAGCTTTCAGCAGGTGTTTTCTCTAGAGTATTGACATCCACTTTATAATCAATCGCACTAAAACGTCCTGTAGTCACGTTGGTTGCACGCTTAATTAAGTAATCATTACCTGGACGCATGGCTGCTTCGTTCATCCACACCAACATCACTTCTAAATTATCCGCGATTTGAGGGACATCTGAACTTTTAACAATCATATCGCCACGGCTAATATCCACTTCATCATTCAAGGTTAAAGTAATGGCCATGGGTGCAAAAGCACTTTTCACTTCCATATCATCGGTATTGGTAGCAGGTTGAATCACCTGTTTTACGGTTGATGTTTTCATCGAAGGCAATACCGTTATCGCATCACCAACTGCAATGTTGCCTGCGGCAATGGTGCCACAGAAGCCACGAAAATCTAAATGAGGACGATTCACATACTGAACAGGAAAACGGAAATGCTCTAAATCAGTATCATCACCAATTTCAATGGTGTCTAACAACTGCATTAACGGTTTACCCGTAAACCAAGGCATATTTTCACTAGGGTTTACCACGTTATCGCCCGTTAAAGCCGAAACAGGGCTAAAGATTGGATTTTCAATACCCAACTCTTTTGCAAACACGGTATATTCGGCTTTAATTTCATTAAAACGTTGCTCGCTAAAGTCAACCAAATCCATTTTATTTACCGCAACCACAATGTTTTTGGTGCCCAATAAACTGGTAATGTAACTGTGACGACGTGTTTGGGTTTGCACCCCATAACGCGCATCAATCAAGATAATCGCTAAATCGGCGGTAGAAGCACCTGTCGCCATATTACGCGTATACTGCTCATGACCAGGAGTATCGGCAATAATGAACTTACGTTTATCCGTTGCAAAATAACGATAAGCAACATCAATGGTAATACCTTGTTCACGCTCCGATTGCAGACCATCAACCAATAAAGCTAAATCAACCTCTTCGCCGGTGGTGCCGTGTTTTTTAGAGTCTTTATTAATTGCCGCCAACTGATCTTCAAAAATCATTTTGCTGTCATGCAATAAACGACCAATAAGAGTACTTTTACCATCATCAACACTTCCACAAGTGATGAAACGCAAAAGCTCTTTATTTTCATGCTGCTTAAGATACCCCTCGATATCCGTTTCTAATAAATTAGTTTTTTCTACGGCCATTTTTTTAAGTGGGCAGTATGTAGTGGGTAGTTAGCCGTGCTGACTTTCCTAGCACATTGCATAACCTTAACTACTCTCCCATCCTCCCTATTAAGTTTTGTTTTAATGCATTCAGCATTTTAGAAATTTGGTTAATCTCAGATTTCCATTGAAGACCTAGCGTTTTTTCTAAATAACCTACCTCAATGGCAATATAAATTTGTGTAAGAAGCTCAGCACCAGAACCTCTTGCTATCTCAATATATCGAATATTCTCTTTTACAGACTCTTTCTCAAGACCTTCAGCAAGATTACTAGGAACAGATAAAGAAAAACGATTAATTTGATCTTTGAATCCAAAATCTCGGCAGTCCGCAAAATACTTGTAAACCTCAACGGATAAACGGCAACTTCGCTTCCAAACATCCAATGTTTCACATTTCATTAAAATAACCTTAGTTTAAAAACTAATGCCGCTTACTACCTACCGCCCACTAACTCACTTATTTCTAAGTTCTGCTTAGAAATAACCCTCAATCTTCTTCTTCTCCATTGAGCCCGCTTCATCGTGATCTATCAAACGTCCTTGTCTTTCTGACACTTTAGTTAACAGCATTTCTTGAATAATTTCAGGTAATGTCGCCGCTTCCGAAGGTACTGCTCCAGTTAACGGATAACAACCCAATGTTCTGAAACGAACCTTTTCCATTTTGGCGGTATTGCGCAACTCTTCTGGCATACGGTCATCATCGACCATAATTTTAGTTCCGCCATACTCAACAACCGGACGCTCTTTTGCAAAATACAAATCAGGAATCGGCACACTTTCTAGATAGATATATTGCCAAATATCTAATTCAGTCCAGTTGGATAAAGGAAACACACGAATTGATTCACCTTTTTGGTGGCGACCATTGTAAATATCCCATAGTTCAGGACGTTGGTTTTTAGGGTCCCAACGGTGATTTTTATCGCGGAACGAGTAAATACGCTCTTTAGCACGAGATTTTTCTTCATCTCTTCGAGCACCACCAAATACAGCATCGTATTGATAAATATCCAACATCTGACGGAGGCCTTCCGTCTTCATAATATCCGTATGCATTCCAGAACCATGCACAAAAGGCGAGATATCCAACTCTTTACCCTTAGGGTTGATATGAACAATCAATTCCATACCAACCTCTTTTGCACGCTGATCTCGAAATTCAATCATCTCTTTGAACTTCCAAGTCGTATCAACATGCACTAATGGAAAGGGTGGAGGAGCAGGATAAAAGGCTTTTTGAGCCAAATGTAGCATAACAGAAGAGTCTTTTCCCACACTATAAAGCATTGCAGGATTTTCAAACTCAGCAATCACTTCTCGCATAATGTGAATCGATTCGGCTTCTAATTTTTTTAGGTGGGTAATTCTTTGTTCTGAAAGTTCCATAAGAGTTTTCTATTTAATCAACATTAGAGAGTATAATAGCGTACCCTTTAATCAAACCTCAAATTATTACAGTCTTCTTTAATGAATAAATACAGATTACAGGCGTGGTATTCCAAGGTATTAAATTTTATTGGAATAAAGCTTGCAAAAAACATCCAATTAAAACCCATTAAGGACTTGGAAAAGATTTCGCAACAAACCTGGTTGTCGCTTAGTGAAGATCCGCATTTCTTGGTCAAGACTACATCATTAAAAAAAGGTTGGTATTTATTGTATATCGACTTAGGTGTTCGCCAGTTTGAAAACGCTAAACTCTATCCTATTTATAAAAACCAACACACCGCAGACCAAGACGCCATTGATTTACCTCTTAAGCCTCATAAAAAAATCACCCGCTACTTTTATCTAAAGGAGGGAATCGATTACTTAAGATTTGACCCTTTGGAAAACCAAGGCGAATTTACCGTAAAAACATTTCGCCTTGTAAAAGTACCCAAATTTTATGCACAATATCGTCAGCTAATTAGAGTAGAGTATTTAACCAGTGAATTGAATCAACAATCTCATACAGCGGTAAAAAGGCTTATTCAAAAACAAGCCGAAGAGAATCAAATATCGTTTACTGATCAATTAAACGAGTTATATGCCAATACATTCACCAAAGCTGAAAGCAGCAAAAGCTACCAGGCCTGGTTAGAAAAAAACGAAAAAGTAAAAATACATAAATTCCTTTCTCAAAAGCAATCAAACGATAAGCACCAACCATTAATCTCAATTATTTTACCCACTTATAACACAGATAAAGATCACTTAAAATCTTGTATAAAATCGGTATTAGGCCAGTCTTACGACAATTGGGAATTGTGCATTGTAGACGATGCTTCACCCAAAACGGCTCACATTGAAGCCATTAACAATTTCGTTAAAAGAGATGCAAGAATCAAATTTGAGCAGCGCAAGCAAAATGGCCATATATCACAAGCAAGTAACGATGCCATTGCGTTAGCTACCGGACAATACGCTTTACTACTCGACCATGACGATGAACTCTCGCCACATACCTTGATGCTGTTTGTTGATGCAATTAACAAACACCCTAGCGCCAAGCTTTACTATGCAGATGAAGACAAAATTGACGAAGCCGGCTTTAGGTTTATGCCGCACTTTAAGCCAGACTGGAATCCAGACTTACTCTATAGCCAAAACTATATCGGTCATCCCGCTGTTTACGAAATAAGCCGACTACGAGAAATAAATGGCTTCACATTAGGAGTAGAAGGCAGTCAAGATCACGACCTGCTACTACGTTTTACCCACAATCTAACCGACCAAGAGATTGTGCATTTACCGTGGATTCTATATCACTGGCGTGCTACCGAAAACTCAACTTCCCAAAATACCGATGCTAAAGATTACACAACAGCAAGCGGCATCAAGGCTCTACAAAACTATTTTGACAAAAACAATCCTGGTGTAATGGTTAGCCAAGGAACATTTGCCAACACCTACCGCTGTAAATGGCCACTGCCCAAAGTAAACCCGCTAGTATCACTTCTGATTCCAACTCGTGACGGTTATGAAATACTCAAAAACTGTATTCAATCCATACGCGAAAAAACCACCTACAAAAACTATGAAATAGTCGTGTTAAACAACCAATCAACCTGTAAAAAAACCCTAAGTTATTTGCAGGAGCTTGATAAAAGCCACTCCAATATTAGAGTGTTAGATTGGAACCACAAGTTTAACTATTCCGCCATCAACAACTTTGGGGTAGAAAACGCCTATGGTGAAATTATTGGCCTAATTAACAATGATATTGAAGTGATTTCAGAAGACTGGTTAACAGAAATGGTGAGTCATGCCATAAGACCAAATATTGGCTGTGTAGGCGCCAAACTGTACTACCCAGACGACACCATCCAACATGCCGGTGTTATCTTAGGTATAGGAGGAGTAGCTGGTCACTCTCATAAATACTTTACCAAAGAAAATCCTGGCTATTTTTCAAGACTACACCTTACCCAAAACTACTCTGCTGTAACGGCGGCCTGTTTGTTAGTCAAAAAATCAGTTTATAAACAGGTTAATGGCCTTAATGAAAAACACCTAACCGTTGCCTTCAATGATGTGGACTTTTGTCTAAACGTGCAAAAAATAGGTTATAAAAACCTATTTACGCCATGGGCAGAACTTTATCATCATGAATCCATTTCACGTGGTAACGAAGACACGCCTAAAAAGCAAAAACGTGCAGCTGAAGAAGTAAGCTACATGAAGCGTAAATGGGTTAAAAGCTTACAACATGATGCAGCTTACAATCGAAATCTCACCCAAGTTCATGAGAACTTTGCATTAAAATAATAATAAAAATATTCAGGCATTCGTTATGTTCAATTTTCTAAAAAAAAGCAAAAAAATAAAATTACCTCAGTTAGAGCAACTCAATAAAAATTACGACATAATAGTTCACATAGGTGCGCCTAAAACTGGGTCATCAGCCATTCAAAAGTACCTTTTAGAAAACCGAACAATTCTAGAAAATTTTGGGTTTTATTATCCCGAACATGGTGTGGATGAAAATGGCATTTCAGGCGGCCAATCCATCTTAGGTAAAAAGTTAATAGACAATGAATTTGATACCGCAAAAGCTATCTTAGAGACTTACTTAAAAGAAGCTAAACAAAAACAGTGCACTTTGTTAATTTCAGCTGAGTCTTTATTTAATAGAGCACCACAACTTAAAGAGATGGCTGGTGATCATCGCTGCAAGATAATTTCTTTTTTTCGTGACCCCATCGAATCCATTTATTCAAACTACAATCAGGGGATTAAACGCCACTTTGCGACAGCACGACTAGAAACCTTTTGCCAGAACCTAATAGACAAACCAGCTGACTTTTATACCGGCGAAACTCTAGAGAAATGGGTCTCCATATTTGGTAAAAATCACCTTACCGTTCTTGGATATGATTTAGAGGTGTTTAAAGATATACCCATTCAAAATCTATTTTTATCCACCCTTGGTATTGATGAAGACACGCAAAAAAAATATTTTAAAATTAATAACACATCTGTAAACAATAGTTACTGCCTAGCCGCACTAGAGCTAAAACGAATGTTAAACTTCATTTTAGACCAGAATCAAAAACGTCTAAACAATGAAATTGACTGGTTTTTACAAGGTATTTCAGACAAAAGTACTAAACCAAAATACAAATTGGCAGAGCGAATTTCCGAACAAACCTATCTTCGATTAACTGAAAAATTCATTATGTCGAACCAGAAAATACAAAATGAATATTTAACGACTATTAACCCTAATTTTCTTAAAACAACAAATACAGAAAACCGAAAAACCATAAACCAAAAAGAATTGTTTCTTGAAATTTCTGCCATTCTTGAAAAATTAGAACGCCAAAAACCCCAAATTTATAACTACATTTGTAAAGAAATCAGTAAAAAAATAACACGTTTAAATGACTACGAAGTCTTAAAACTTGCTGAAATGCTTAATTATGATATTAATCAACTTCCCAATAAAGAGATATGGTTCAATCCAAATCAGTTAAAAAAAATGCCTAATGCTCAAACGGTAGATTTTTTAAGAGATATTGCCTACCAATGTTATTATCGAGGCGATCTTGAGAATGCACAAATCTTAATTGAAAAAGCACGCGAGATTCGTCCAAATGGACCTACTATTGTAAATTTATCAGAAAAGATTAAAAGCGAACTTAACGGCTAGAAAATAGATAGTATTCAGAACTCTGTGTCATTAATTTAAGATAATTACACATTGTCCGCTCCCCCTAAAATGAGACAGCAATAAGTGGAGTTTTCTGCGATTATTAACGCAGGAGACTATGATGAAAAAATCTCGATTAACCGAACCCCAAATCATAGCCATTCTCAGAAAATCGGACGCAGGGCTAAAAGGAGTCTACTGAATTAGTGGCGATGCTGACACAGAATTTTGAACACACTCAAAAAATACGTTTCAAATTTTTTTTAAAGCGACTCACCAAAAATCTTTCTTGAGTTTTTACCCCAACCGTAGGGGATAATTTTTGTATCGCTGATTTAACTCGACTATCTTCAACCCCAGAGAAAATCCTTTTAATACCATCAAAATGTACTGAATCAGCCGTGTCAATTTCTTCAAGTCGATTAATAGCGTCTTCAAATCGAGCTTCTATATTTTTCTGCGCTGACTTTAGATCTTCTATTAATCCTAGAGACTCTTCAAATAACTTATATTTCGCCAAATACGCAGCATATAACTCACCATTAAACATAACTTCTTTTTGATTTAGAGCTGTAACGATATAGCCAGGCCTATTCATTTTAAAAGGCGTATTTCCACGGGGATTACCACGGTAAAGCAGAGATACATATTCTATTTGAGTCCGAAACATTCTATGAAGGATAAAAAAGGGATACTCGACATCCTTTTCCGACTCCGCCAAACGCTGTCTCTCTTTTGCAGAATGCTTAAATCTTCGACCATCATTCATAATATGCCCATAAAAATGATCATTGTCTAAAAATTCAGACAAATGAAGCTGAACACGAGAAACATCAGATTTGAGATTAATAATTGATTTGACTGTCGATGCAGGTTGTACCTTTAAAGGGTTAGTCAAAGAAGAGAATGCGATTTTCTCATCCAAAACATTAAGCCAATTAAATGAGACAGAGCTTACATTTTTATCTAAACTTTCAAGACAGCTCTTAACCGAACTACAAAAATCACGAGGCGTCCAGAACTCATCAATATCCAAAAAGCAGATATGAGTAAATTCTCCTTCAGATTTAGTTCTCTGATAGGCTTCGGCATAAACAGCATATTGCATCACTCGACTTACACAATCCGGAGCAATATCCACCCAATCCGCATTACGATAACTCACCTTATCTGGATACTGAGAAACAATCTTTTCTAGTACTACAGTAGAATTGTCTTCAGTTCGATTTACATGAATTTCAATTGCATCAAAACCAAAGTGCAGGTGGTGAAACACCCATTGAGCGATATATGCCGCTTCATCTTTAGCTATTGCAACTAATTTAACTTTCATAGAATTCCTTGAATATATGAAACGCTTGTCAAAATCATGGGGGTCTACTTTCTGTCAATCCATTCTCTACAATGCTCGTAATCTTGACCTGAATCGAATCAACACCACATAAAAACACACGACGCACACAACGATTTACAACTATAACCTAGGCGATCACTCAATCCCGCTTGTTCCTCTCTTAACCTTCTACACCTGCTTTGGTCATTTGATTTGTCTCGAGTCTATTCAATACAGTAAAACATAAGATTGCTTATTTAAATTATTGATGACTTTTTGCTAAACCTTACTAAACAAAAAACTCAATACAATCGTATCTTTTTTACAAATAAAACCAAACTGGTTCCCAAGGATTTAACCAAAAATTGAACAACGGCAAGGCTAAATTTATAAGAAGATTTAAAATTAACATTGAGCAAATCCTTCTCATAATTAATACCCCCTCCATTGGACTCGTTATCTTCATTAAGGGAACTTTCCAACCTCTTTTGCATCCATGCAATATCTTGGCTATTTTCTCTTATAAGCTTTTCTGACAATTCATTTCCAAACCTTAACTTTGATCCTTTAATACTTGAAAGCAAACGAACAAGTTGTTTATCCTTTAGAATTCCTCTACTAATTCTGCTAATTTCAATGTCATTCTTTTTAAGATAGTAAAGTATTTTAATTGCATCTAAGGATAAGCCTATATTCTTCTGTTTTATGAATTGTGGAGAAAACTTGAAATTAATTTTCGAACAAAAATCCTCTACAACACAACCATTCTTCAATTCACGTTGATTAAAAGCCCAATATTGCACGGATTCAGCCCCAAACACCTTCTCAAACTTTGCAAATTTATTCTTATAATCAGGCCCTATAATATTAAAAGATGCCTTTCCATTTTTTAACCTTTGTTGAAAAGCGCTTTCCATAAAGCTTATTGGTGCGCGGATATAAGCACAGACTATAATTTCATCAAAATAAGATTTTAAAAACGCATAAACATCTAAAAGCTCAGATTCGCTTAAATAAATAATCCCTTCACCTGAAATAATGAAATTCTCGGTTTTATATCTGTTGAACTGTTCAATTAAACTAGCCTTATGTTCAATGGCTTCCGCTTTAATTTCACTACGAGAGTTCCCTTGCCTTCTAAAAATATGATGTTTTTCTGGAGTTTCAGCAAACATTCCAATAAAAGGAAGTGAATGATTATCAAAATTTGCAAAAGACGCATAGATCACATTGCCATTTTGTGGCAATGCGGCTAATGTTTGCTGTATAGATGAAGAACCAGTCTTATGCATCCCTATATGAAGGAAAAGTTTTCTCATGTGTTCTTAGCGTTATGAAAATTAAATTTAAAGATAGTTGTCTAAATTATGGGTGTCCTTTTTTACTTTTTAATCCTTAAAAAGGGTGCCCACTTTTTTTTGATCATCGCACTCCTGGAATTTTTTAAAATTCTCTAAGACTGAATTGCTATCACGCTCGGCTATTCTTTTATTACCAATATAAACACCCCAAGGCTCTAAATCTTTCGTTACTACTGAATTGGCGCCAACTGTTACCCCTTCTCCGATATTCACACCAGGTAGCACAACACTATTAGCCCCAACAATAGAAAAATTTCCAATCGTTACAGGGGCACTAGTTATATTCCTAAAATCGTTACCAACTGTTGAGTTCCCAAAACCCCAATCTTTAAAATCATCTGTTGCCGTTAAAATTCTACACCCTTGAGAAATAGCCGCATAATCACCAATTGTTAATCTATTTCCACCTGTAATCGAAGAGAAGCTAGCAATATGAACAAAATTTCCAATTTTTATAGGCTCTTTAGCGTAAATCAAAACAAAGTCATCAATAATAATATTTTTTCCAAAATCAATATTCTCAATCCCAATAATCTTGGTGTATTCAAAAGTTTTAACACCTTCTAATCTATAATTATTCATTTAGACAACTCTTAATAATTTCAACAATACGCTTTAAGGAATCTTCCTCTAAATCGGGGTAAATAGGTAAACATAAGATTCGAGTTGATATATCTCTTGAAACCGGCATACATTGCTTTGGTTCAATATATTCAAGTGTATCTAAAGAAGGGTAGAAATAGCGTCTTGGAAAAATAGATTCCGAATTTAAAGCCTGTTGAACCTTTAACAATTGCTTTTCAGTTTTCAATAAGATTGGAAAATAGGAATGGTTATCAGTTGCGCTAGGATTGCGTTGTTGAAATTCAACAATTCCCTTAAGCTCTGCTAAGTAATATTCTGTAATTTTCTCTCTTTTTTCTTTGATAAACTCCAAATCATCAAGCAAACACAGTCCCATTGCAGCCTCAAATTCATTCATTTTGGCATTGGTACCCAAATGCGGAATATTCTCGGCATCCTTAATTCCAAAATTAATTAAGTACCTTGCTTTTTCAACCAAAGAATCATCATTAATTATGATTGCTCCTCCCTCAATGGTATGAAAGAGTTTGGTTGCATGAAAACTCAAGGTTGAAATATCACCATAATTTAAAACATTAGTTCCTTTAAAACTAACATCAAAAGCATGTGCAGCATCATAAACCACTTTTAAGTTATGTTTTTTTGCAATTTTGTCTATTTCCTCTACCTTGCATGGGTTTCCAAAAACGTGAACTGGCGCAATAGCAGACGTGTTCGGTGTTATATTTTTTTCAATGTTAGCTGGATTTAAGTTGAAAGTTTTTTTATCTATATCGCAAAAAATAGGTAATAAATTATTGGTTACTAAAGAGCTAGTAGTGGCAACAAAACTAAATGGAGAAGTAATTACAAATCCTTTTAAATCTAATGTTCGATAGGCAATTTCTAAAGCAACCGTGCCATTTGAAACCAAAATGATATTCTTGACACCTAAAAATTCAGCCAAACGTTTCTCTAACTCCTGAACTAAAGGACCATTATTAGTAACCCACCCGTTTTGGTAAATCTGCGATACGTATGCCATATACCTGTCTTGTTTAGGTAAATAAGTTTTTGTTACATTAATCATAAATGATGTTTCCGAGTTTTTTACACACAAAACTTTTCTGAAATTAGCAATTCTTAATATAATCTAAAAAGATTTCACAAATTTCACTTCTAGTAATAACTTTTTGATGATCATGATTACACTCGTACTTTTCAAAATTTAAATCATTAAAAAGAACACCACTCTTTCTATTTAGGTACTTTTTCGCAATATATTCATAATCTTCAATATTATCTTTGTAAATTTCAGTTCTTTGTTCAATACTGAGCAAAGAGTCCTTTGAACTCATTGCTTTATTTTTACTAACAAAATTAACAAGATTATTTTTTTCTTTAGCGCTGACATCAAGCCTTTGGAGGATTTCTAAAAATTGGAGCGCCCTATATGACAATGATGAATTTAATAAAACTGGTTCAGACACGGTTTTATCAGGAACAAACCCTATACTTTTAACAAAGTCATTTACTAATCCATTAGGAAAGTTAGATTGTTCAAAAGGTTTCACTATTATTTTTTCACTACCAAAGACTTTAGCCCACCTATCAACAATAGAACGATAGTTTCCAATACCCCTATTCTTACTGAAGTTAATGTAATTCTCTATTCCTTCATCCCACGGCGGATTATTCACCATTTTTAAGGCTTGACTATATGATGATTCCCACCATAAATCATGTCTCCGAAGGTATATAATTATGTAAACATCATAATCTCTAAAAAACTGTTCTACATAGTTTAGCGTTTTGTTTTTTATGAAATTTTCAGAACTGAAAATCAATGAACCTTCAAAATCATGAACTTCAGATAATAATTTTTCTTTTAAAGCTTGTAATTGATTTTCATCCGGCTGTTCTTTTTGATTGTGAAAACCAAGTGCAGTACTCAAACCAAAATGCGCATGCTTCGCTCTTCCTGTCCGCGGGTATAAAAAACCTTTATTTTTCAAATATTCGAAATTAGAAGCTAAATAATTCTGAATAGAAGTACTTCCTGTTTTATTCATTCCAATATGAAGATAAATTTTATTTAGCATTATTTTCCTTCAGGGTTTACTACCAATAAAATGATTAATGAATTCCTTTTTATATACAGAACTGGACAGCCAATTAATCTTTTTAGTACATTCAGTGGCATTAAGAAAAATATTATGAGTGTTTTCAGCCAAGTCACTCAATTTGACAAGCAGCTCCTCAAAGCTTCCAACAATATAATTTTCATCACAAAAATTTACAGCATCATTATCATAGGGGATAGTGGCGGCACAACCTTGCTCAATACCTTTAATAATAGCCCCAGCCCCACCTGTTAAACCAGGAAGCGAAAAAACAACCTCTGAATGCACGTAGAAAGTAGACAACTCATCAGGGGGCATAGGTCCAAGGCAAATAATTCTATTATTAGTAATCGCTTTAGAAACAACCATGTTATTTTTAAAGCTCTTATCACAATTTTTTTCACCAATAAAATACAATTCTACATTTTCATGCTCTAAAAGAAAGTTATCCAATAAAATAAGTTGACTATTAGTAAGTTTATTAAATGCCTCGGAGATAAGATTCCTTCCAATGCATAAAACAAAACGAAGCTTGCTTTTATTCGCAATTTGATTATGTTTTGTTTCTGGATGATTTTTATTAAACTCTTTTTTCCATGGAAGTTTAGCACTAATTATTCTTGGTCTATTCAAATGGTCAATTTCCATATTTTCATAATGCTTGACAAGTCTATTAAACATATAATCAGTTCTTGCTATAACATAATCAACAGAAAATGAAGGAATATTCAGTACATTTGAGGGATAATAAAAGCTAGGTATTTTATTGAACATAAGATGCCCATTAAAAATAGCTTCTGAACCAGAACCATGAATAATAGCAAAATCAGGTTTTATTTGATTAATCCATTTCACAAAATCTTGTATTTTATTAAGAGATGATGCTTTGCCAACAGATTGATAACTACTATTTTTTTGTTTAGTAAAATAACTCCAGCTTTCTTCATAGAATTCTGTATCTTTTGCTATAAATGATTCCCCAAATATTGTATCCCCCGTTTTATCTCCCGTTACAGCAAGAAATATTTCATAATCTTGTTTATCTTCTAAAAAATTTGAAGCCAAATCTTTTAAGAACTTTACATGAGTATTTTTTTCTTTTGGCATTAAAAACCCAGAAACAATAACTATTTTTTTTCTTTTTTTGTTATGGTTATTGTTTGTTGAAATCTTAATGTTATCAAGACGCCTAAAAATTTCTTTCGTCAATAATTTAATTTGCTTATTTATAATCTTAGCTAAACTTAAATCTTTAGTAGCTTTGAGATACATCTTGCAATTGACAAATATCTCCCTTAATTTATCAACATCCTTAATTTCATAAATTAGCTTATTTAATATTAATTCTGAACCTTCTTTTTTGAGATAACGAATACCCACCATAAAAGGAATAAAAATATTTTCATAATGATTTTCTGAAAACCCATTTAAAAATGATGACGGTTTAAAATCACTGAGTAAATCATCTGCAGTTATTTCAAAAGAGTTTCCAATTAAGCTCTCATCTAATTGAAAATTAAAAACCTTACACAGTTCTCTATAAATTTGCTCATCAATTAATAGGTGATTACTATCTTGAAGCATTTAACTTTTCTCTAATTTTATTTATGACCGGACCCTTTGGTCTGAGAGAATAGGCCTTATCTATTAAAAGTTTTCCTATATCAATATCATTACCGAAATAAATAGCTAAATCTCTGTACATATCAGCTTTGTCAGGATAGTTTTCATCCAAAAATTGTTGTAATTGGTTATGGTTTTGATTCTTAATGACTGGAATATTTTTGAGTTTTTTATCTAATGTAATAATCGAGTTTATTAACTGTTTTGTTAATACCTCCATATCATTTTGGGTATATTCACCATGTGTCGCAAATTGACTAAAATTTTTAGGTACACCTGAATACAAGTCTTGAAACGCATCAACTTGCCACCACTTAGGGTCATCTTTCATGGCTAAACGATCATTTTCAGTAAGATATTCTAAAAGTTTAGTATTACTATCCAAAGTCTTTTGAACAATATCTTTAACCATCACTTCAGGTATTACCCAATCTGGTTTTGAATCAATATTTATATATTTAGAAAGAATAAAATCAATTGATGAGTCATGAGGACCGGGCCTTAAATCACGATTATTTTGAAAAAACCTCAGTACAGTTCCAGGTAAACTAACATTTGATTTTTTTAACAGTTTTTTATTCAGCTTCAGATTAAATATTTCACTAAAACTTTCAATTACATTTTTATTTAGTAACTTTACATGAGTTTTATCTATATGCTCACTAGCAAACCACTCTCTAATGTGTCCAGACCATAGAGTTGCTGGTATATTTTTATCAATCCATTTGTCAAAACTGACATCAGCCCAAGCGCCCCACTGCCACCAGGCACTATTAATCCAAGCTACTGGTGGTCTTACAAAGAATACAACTTCTATTTGGTAATCTGTCACAGATTTAAAAATTAAATCATTAAAAAGCTCTAATTCTGAACTCCAACCTTCAGATGAAAAAATCACATTAGAATTTATTTTTTTCATGGACGTTTGAAAGTTATTAATAAACAAACCTTTATCATTAATTTGTTTTAAATTTGGAGAAGATGCGTAGTTAAAAGGCGAGTTGCTAGCTTTTTCCTCAAGTAGATTGCCGGAGTAGACTGTTCCATCTGTATTCATACATGCATATAAATATTTATTTCCCTGCGTATCAATAAGACTATTATTAAATGATAAATATTCCTGCAAGGCGCTACTTCCACACTTTCCCATTCCAACGTGCAAGATTAGTTTTTTCATGCTTTCAGACCTCGACTCAGAGCAAAATAATCATTTAAAATTGAATCATACTCAACGCCGTTTTTAATCACTTCAACATCATTTTTACCAAAAAATTCTATAATCATTTTCAACATTGTTTCAGGTTTTTCATCTACGGAAAAAAGCAGTCTGCTCTTAACATTCATAAAGTCTAGCCTTTCTTTTATTGCCCCTATGTCAAATGAGACAACATACTTGCCATTCGATATTGCCTCACTTAAAGTATAGCTATATGTTTCAGGCCATATACTTGTTAAGAAAACTGCATCAATTTGTTCACGTTTGATTAATTCCTGAAGCTGTGAACTATCATATTTTCCAGTGAGCGTTATAAAATCAAATTTTTTGAAGAAATCATCATCGCTTGTGTAACCAATAATTTTTAAATTAATTGGCAACCTCTGTTCAGATATCTTGCTCGCCAGTTGTTTGATAACATTTACTCCTTTATGAGGCCCAAGTGCCCCTAAAAAACCTAGATTAATATTTTCATTACTACTTTTACTAAATTTACTTAAAACCACCCTATCTACCGGTTCTGGATGATAGTTATGAAATACATTTTCTAAATCAAAATAACTTTGAAGCCTTTGTTTAGTGTCCTGACTAGGTGTAAATACTTTTCTTGCTAATTTATATTTTTTATAAAAATGTTGTCGCCATAAATTAATGTCTTCATCATAATCTGTAAAAGAGATTACCGAACTGTCATGCACTCCAAGGTCAGCTAAACAATTTTGACATTGAACATACCCTTTTTCACCACAATACTCATCGTTAAATGAAACAAAATTTACCCTCGGACAAACAGCATAATAATCATGAACAGTTATATCGTATTCGCATTTAAGAAGGTTGGGTAAACTCCAAATTCCATCTTTGAATCCAAGAACATTATGATAATGAATATGCCAGACATCTAATTCCTGAAGTATTTTTACAAGGTCATTTACTTCGATATCAGAATCATAGTCCGCATAAACATTCGAATTAGTGCTTGATAAACGCCATATCGAGCCTTGCTTTTGAGGAGTAAGATAGTAGACATTTTGACCTTCTTTTTTCAGAAGCTTTATCAAATCATCTGTTGCTTTTTTAGTTCCCCCGCCAATTGACAGTGATACAAATAAAATCGATTTACCTTTAGCAGATGTTTTTGGGTCAAAAGCCATAGATTCATCTTTTAATATTTTGACAGCAAGTTCATTTCTCAAGCGCCTTGCAGGATCTTTCCTTATAAATTTTTCAACTAACTTTGGATAATCAGGGTATAAACCATTCAGTTTTTGCAAGTTTTTTGCAATAAAACCTTCCGCATCAGAGGCAAATGAAACTGAACCCAAATGATGAATGAATGTTTTGTTAGTCATCACGTGACGCCATCCAATCTTATTTGCTCTTAGAGAAAAGTCATTTTCTTCGGCATAACCTTTACCCCACTTCTGCTCATCAAACAAACCAACTTCATTAAGAACCTGTCTTTTGATAAACATGCAATAACCATGTGCAGTAGGCAGGTCTATTTCAGCTTCTTGATTTTTCTTACATAAATAAGCCAATGACTCCACACTATATCCAGTTGGTAAATCATTATCTATACAGAATCCTGGAAAGCTGCAAATTGTCGCGTTATTTGACATTGGCGTTACAGTACCAATAGTTGGTGATGAATAAGCTGCTTGCTGTATAGCATCTAACCAACCATCTGGAACAACAGTATCGGAATTTAGTAAAATAACATCAGCATTACCCGCGTATTTCATCCCCTTATTAACTGTAGCGACAAAACCTAAATTTCGATCATTCGCGAGTAAATCAAAGTCATATTTTTTCTGTAAATTCAGTAATTCTGGCAACATTTTTTCTTCTGGAGAAAAGTCTGAAATTACAATCAATCGGTAATCTGATCTGTTTTTACTATTTACTACAGAGTAAATACAGTTTTTAGTCTCGGCGATACCTTTATAGACAGGAATAACGATTGTTACAGGTTTCTTTTCATCACTTGAATCAAGGCATTTGATACTTTTCTGTTCAACTTTTCTATCTTTGCGATAACGATCAATTACAGCTGGTATTAAAGACTTGAGTAAAAAATCATATTTAGGATTGTTCGCTAAATCTTGAGAACCTCGGAGTAAAACTTGTAAATCTGTAAAAGCCTCAATTTTTGATTGGAAAGAGGATAAGCTTGTAGAAGGTAGTAGTATCGTTTCATCTAGATAACCACACGTTATTTTCACATCAACAAACTCAGCACCTTCTGCCAATTGGCCAATATTAATATTGAAGCCTTTATCCGTATTAGTTAATCCTCTCGTGATTAGATCTTCTCGACTATGGTTTGCTGGAATTGATTTAATTTTCTGATCATTAATCCATATATCAAGGAGTATCGTTAAAGAATAGTTATTAAAATCCGCTATCCAACCATTTATACCCTCATATTCACAACTATCTATATTGTAATGAATATCTGGAGCTTTTATCGAATTCAAACTATTTGTTATTCTTGATTTACAACTATCATCTTTTGGCTTAACATCTAGTTTAATCTCATCTTTACCTTCATCTTCAAGCTTTAATAACAGCCTTCTGATATCCAGCGGAATACTAAAAGATGCTTTTCCTTTATTAATGCCATGTAAAAGTAAATCATCTCTATATTTATCAGCTTTAAATTCGGCAACCACTTCATTATTAATCAAAAGTTGCAATAGTACAGGTTCATTTGAATCAACTTCATGTGCCCAACCTCTAAGCAAAGAACCATCGTAACTATCTATGACACCAATTACTTCTCTTTTCTTCTTCATCTTATTTTGAAAACCCTAACCTTTCTCTTTGATAACTTCCATCCTGCACATGTTTACACCAGGCCTGGTTATTTAAATACCACTGTACGGTTTTTTTAATCCCACTCTCAAATGTTTCTTGAGGTGTCCAACCCAGTTCTTTTTGGATTTTGGTGGCATCTATAGCGTAGCGCATGTCGTGGCCGGGGCGGTCACTCACGTAAGTGAGTAGTGAGTGGTGTGTAGTAAGCAACTGACCATCTTGGCTCTTAATACCGCGTTTTTCAGGAGGCATTAATTCATCTAGAATGTTACATATGGTTTTTACTACTTCTATGTTTTGTTTTTCGTTGTGGCCGCCTATATTGTAGGTTTCACCGATTTTGCCTTCTGTAGCGACTTTAATCAGGGCTCTGGCATGGTCTTCTACGTATAGCCAGTCACGGATTTGATTGCCTTTTCCGTAAATAGGTAGTGGCTTGCCTTCTAAAGCATTAAGAATAACCAACGGAATCAGCTTTTCTGGAAAGTGATAAGGACCGTAGTTATTTGAGCAGTTAGTCACCAGCGTTGGTAAACCGAAGGTTCTGTTCCAGGCTCTTACTAAATGGTCACTTCCCGCTTTACTCGCTGAATAAGGGGAGCTTGGAGCGTAGGCCGTTGTTTCAGTGAAGAGCGGCAATGCTTGGTCGTTAGTCGCTCTACTTTGGGAGATTGCCGCGTCGCTTTGTTCTCGACTTACCCTTGCAGGCGTCGAGTTCTTCGTTTCCTCGCAATGACTGCTAGTAAAATCATCAGGGTGAGGAAGATCGCCGTAGACTTCGTCTGTTGAGATATGATGAAAACGGAAGTTGGCTTTTTTGTCACCTTCAAGTTGATTCCAATAGGCTCTGGCTTGGTCTAGTAAAGTATAAGTACCCACGATATTGGTTTGAATAAACTCACCAGGACCATCAATCGAACGGTCAACATGAGACTCGGCGGCCAAGTGCATCACAATATCTGGTTGGTGTTGTTCAAAAACTCTTTTTACTTCAGTTGCATCGCAGATATCAACTTGTTCGAACGCATAACGTGAATCTTGATCGATGGTCGATAGAGATTCTAGGTTACCTGCGTAAGTGAGTTTATCGACATTCACTACATGGTGATTTGAATTATTGATGAGTTCACGTATAACCGCAGAACCAATAAAGCCTGCTCCACCGGTTACTATAATTTTTAATGATGAATTTTTAGTTTTTAATGACACTTTATTAATTCTCAATTTTTAATTTCTTGACTGTGTTGTTTTTGTTAATTGTCTTTAGGCTTTGGTCGATAGTCATTGCGAACATAGTGAAGCAATCTATTTACAACCCTTACTGTACTTTGCCTTTTTAGATTGCCGCGTAACTTCGTTACTCGCAATGACAGGTATTGGTGTCATTGCGAACGCAGTGAAGCAATCCATTCATGCCTCATATTCCTAGATTGCCGCTGGCTAAAGCCCTCGCAATGACTGTGTAGGTTTTGTCATTGCGAACGTTGTGAAGCAATCTATTTACAAACCTTACCGTACTTTGCCGCTATGGATTGCCACGTCGCTTAGCTCCTCGCAATGACGGTGTAAGGTTTGTCATTGCGAACGAAGTGAAGCAATCCATTCATGCCTCATATTCCTAGATTGCCGCGTCGCTTTGCTCCTCGCAATATCTGTGTTGCTTTTCTATCTTGAACTTATTCAGACTGCCTATCCTGATAAGTGTTCTTCAAATTTTCGTAAATAGCAAATAAGTCTATTCTTGCATCAAACACAGTGTTTAGCACTTGTGACATTAGCTCTGGCGAATCATCATATTCGTGCGCAATGGCGTTTCTAATTTCTCTTAACTGCTTCCATTGTTCGGTCGATTCAATAAGCCTGAGCTTTTCCAGTTTATTTAGAACATCTATAAACGGTAGAGTCTCGACGTCTTCTTCTAAAAAAGTCAACATCGCTTTAAACAGTCTCTGACCAATTGCATCCTGTAGTTTTGAAAAACGAAATATAAATTGGTCAATATGCTCAATATCTTCATCGGTTAGTTGTTTATAAACCTGTTCTGTTAATGGCAGTTTGTATGCAATTTTAGAATAAGCCGAATTTATTCGATATTGATGTTTATCACACTCATCGATTAACTTTTTTATTTTAATTTCAGCTAAATCTGACATATCTTGATACCCGTTCTTTGTACTTCTTGCTTCAATTCATTTGAAGCAAAAGGCTCTAACACCAAATCGATTTTTTGCTCACCAATCTTAGATTTCAAATCAACTAAAAACTTCAATTTAAGCTTAAACAAGTCATTAATAGGTTCAGAAGCGCTGACGTAGAGGTCAATATCACCCCCTTTTTTATTGTCGTCTACACGGCTACCAAAAAGTATAACCTCCCCCTTGCAAAACACGTTTATAAAACTGGATCTGATTGCTTGTATCTGCTCAGGTGACAACCGCATATTTATCTCCCAACATAATCATTCAAATTTAAGAAATATTCACTAAACATTTTTTTAAACTGTCTTTCCAGTATGGTATTTCTAAATTATAGGCTTGTTTAATTTTTGCTTTATTCATTAAGCTGTAATGTGGCCTTGTTGCAGGCGTTGGATAACACCTAGACTCTATTGGTAAAACAACGCAGGGTATTTTAGCGTATTCAAATATTGTTTTGGCAAAATCATACCAAGAGCAAACTCCTTCGTTAGAAAAATGAAAGACTTCATTTTTAGTGGGTGCATCACCTTCTGTCATCGCGAGCGTAGTGTGGCGATCCATCTTAAGCCCACTACTGGCTTCATAGATTGCCACGTCGCTTGCGCTCCTCGCAATGACAGTGCGGTCTATTATTTGCAAAATAGCTTCTGCTAGATCTCCAGCATAGGTTGGTGTACCCACTTGGTCAAAGATGATTCCTAGCTGCTCTTTTTCTTTACCTAATCTCAACATGGTTTTGACAAAGTTATTACCAAATTCTGAATACACCCAACTGGTGCGGATAATACAGCCTTTAGGGTTGATGGCTTGAATGGCTTGCTCACCTTTAAGCTTGGTTAAACCGTAAACGCTTTGTGGATCAGTTGCATCTGATTCACTATAGGGTTTGAAGTTTTGTCCGTTAAAAACATAGTCAGTGCTGATATGAATGAGCATTGCATCTTGTTGTTTTGCTATTTCAGCTAGCTGTTTTACGGCTAAGTGATTAATCTGATCTGCTAGACCGGGTTCAGACTCGGCTTTATCTACTGCTGTATAAGCGGCGCAATTGATAATGACATCGTATTCATTATTCGCAAAATAGGCTTGAATTGACTCTGCACTAGATAAATCGAGTTCATCTCTACCGACGAAGTGCATAGTGAACAGTGGGTAGTTAGCAGTTAGTTGATTTAAGCTTTGGCCTAGTTGACCATTTTTTCCTGTTACGAGTATTTTAATTTGATTTTGCATAATAACCGCCAGTTTTGGGAGCTCCTTTAAACTCTATTTTATCTTGTTCTTTTAATTACTTTAGCCAGCGCTCAAGTGTTTTAACGGGAACTGAAAGCTCTTTTTGCATTTGGGTAGAACGTAAACCAGGGTGCTTTGTAATTAAATTTAACAGTAAGCTTACACCCTCACTTACACCCTCACTTACACCCTCACTTACACCGCCACTCAGATCATCTACGATTCTTTGCTTATAAAGAGTCACTCTAAAACCATGTTGAAATTCTTCGAACCTGGGTTCAATCACATCATGTGCTAAGCAGGCCTGCTGAATTCTTTTAATGCCAGAGCCGTACTTTTCAATAATGCCCGCTTCTTTAAACATGTTAGTCACCCCTCTATTGCGTACTTTTGAGGAGTAGTCGCCTTTTAACAGTGCTTCTACACCTAACTGCAGTCCAAGAATTTGTTTATCATCTGCTACACCAACGACAATCTTGCCTCCCCCTCGCATTAGCGAAAGCAACGGCGGACTCAATAACCTCTTTTTGAAAAGAGGCCTTAAACTCAAGGACATCGGTTTCTCCTTGATTAATCAATTCTTGGATATAAACACTCATTTAAAATTATTCATAGAGGTTTAATTCAACATTAAAGATTGAACATTCGTCATTAATTTCTAACAGGCCTGGTTGTTTTTGGTCTTTGTCGGATAGTTTGAGTTCTTCTGCGGGTATTTGCCAGTCTATGTTTAGCAGCGGGTCATTAAACGCTAAGCCTCTATCGCACTCAGGGGAATAGTAGTTATCGACTTTATAGGCAAATATCGCTGTTTCACTTAACACCACAAAACCGTGGGCAAACCCTCTTGGGATAAAAAGTTGATGTTTATTGTCGCTACTTAACTCTGCGGTTACGACGTTACCGAAGGTTGGACTGCCCTGACGTATATCCACCGCAACATCTAACACTTTACCTTCTATGACTCTGACCAGTTTACTTTGAGCGTAAGGTGGTAATTGAAAGTGTAATCCTCTTAACACACCTCCAGTGGACTTGGATTCGTTGTCTTGAATAAAGTTAACCTGATGGCCTACGGCTTCTTCAAACTTGTCTTGACGAAAGGTTTCTACAAAGTAACCACGTTCATCACCAAATACTTTGGGTTTGATGAGAATAACGTCTTCGATGGTTTGTTTAATAAACTCCATTTTTTACCTTAATACTTTGTGTTTGTTTTATATTTATTATTGCGAACGCGGTGACTTTTTAAGGTTTGTCATTGCGAACGCAGTGAAGCAATCTATTACAACCCATACCTTACTTCGCCATTCTGGATTGCCACGGGCAAAAGCCCTCGCAATGACAGTGTGGGTGTTTGTCATTGCGAACGGAGTGAAGCAATCCATTCGTACCACACATCCCTAGATTGCCACGGGCAAAAGCCCTCGCAATGACAGTGTGGGTGTTTGTCATTGCGAACGCAGTGAAGCAATCTATTACAACCCATACCTTACTTCGCCATTCTGGATTGCCGCGGGCTAAAGCCCTCGCAATGACGGTTTGGGTTTTGTCATTGCGAACGGAGTGAAGCAATCCATTCGAACCTCACATCCCTAGATTGCCACGGGCAAAAGCCCTCGCAATGACGGTTTGGGTTTTGTCATTGCGAACGCGGTGAAGCAATCCATCCGAACCTCACATCCCTAGATTGCCGCGTCGCTACTCTCCTCGCAATGACGGAGTCATACTATTGCCGAATATAAATCTTGCCAATTAGGATTTGTAGCTTCAATTAGGGCTATTTTCTTTTTTCTACTTCCAGCTTTTAGCTGCTTCTCTCGTTCAATGGCAGTAACGATATCATCATATTGTTCATAATAAACAAATTGATCTAAACTATACCGCTTTGTAAAGCCATCAACTAGGTGGTTTTTATGCTGATAAATTCTTTGCACAAGATTGCTGGTAACACCTACATAAAGAGTGCCATTCTTTTTATTGGTCATTATGTAAATATAACCTTGCTTCATGTTTTTGAGATCCACCTGTCATTGCGAACGGAGTGAAGCAATCCACTCATGCCACACATCCCTAGATTGCCACGGGCAAAAGCCCTCGCAATGACAGTGTGGGTGTTTGTCATTGCGAACGCAGTGAAGCAATCCACTCATGCCACACATCTCTAGATTGCCATGGGCTAAAGCCCTCGCAATGACTGTTTAAGGTTTGTCATTGCGAACGGAGTGAAGCAATCTATTTATACTCTTCCTTCTTCTGCACGTTTTAGTAGGTATTGACCGTATTGGTTTTTGCTAAGCGGTTGTGCCAGCTCGATAAGCTGCTCTTTGCTGATGTAGCCCATCTCAAAGGCAATCTCTTCAATACACGCGACTTTCAGGCCTTGGCGTTTTTCAATGGTTTCAATAAAAGCCGAAGCTTCTAATAGGCTCTCATGTGTTCCTGTGTCTAACCAGGCGTAACCTCGTCCCATGGTTTCTAGTTTTAGACGACCTTCTTCTAGGTACATTTGGTTAACGGTGGTGATTTCTAATTCACCACGGTGCGAGGGTTTTACCTCTTTAGCTTTTTGAATGACGTCATTTGGATAGAAATACAGACCCGTTACGGCATAGTTGGATTTTGGTATTTCTGGTTTTTCTTCTAATGAGATTACATTACCATTGTCATCAAATTCAGCTACACCATAACGCTCTGGATCAGTAACGTGATAACCAAAGACCGTGGCTTTATTTTCTTGTTTGGCGTTTTGTACCGCATTGGCAAGTGTAGAGGTTAGGTCGTGACCGTAATAGATATTGTCACCTAACACCAAACAGGCATCGTCATTCCCTAAAAACTCATCGCCTAGAATAAAGGCTTGAGCCAAACCGTCTGGTGACGGCTGTACGATATATTCAAAACGCATACCGATTTCTGAACCATCGCCTAACAGACGTTGAAAACTGGTTTGATCTTCTGGGGTGGTAATAATCAATACTTCAGTAATTCCAGCCAACATCAAAACAGAAAGCGGATAGTACACCATTGGCTTGTCATAAATTGGTACTAGCTGTTTAGAGACCCCTTTGGTGATTGGATATAAACGTGTGCCTGAGCCGCCAGCTAAAATAATGCCTTTCATAAAATCACCCTTCTTTTTAGTACTTTTGTAGCTTGATACATATATTTATTTAGTCACGATGATCACGAATAATTTCGTAAATCATACTGAGAATAATGGTAACCAATAACAATAATAAAATCGTTACCGTGATGTTATACAACCTATTAGGCTCTATTGGATACTCAGGTATCGCGGCAGTCTGCGTAACTGAAACTTGCTTCAATTTTCTAGCGGCTTCGACTCTTGTTCCTTCAAGAGTCGCTAAAGCATTTGAATAGAGTTCTTGAGCGAATCTCTCTTGCAATAACAACGTTTCATACTCAGCAGAGACTTTATTTAGAGATTGGCCTTGTTTCGCGGTTAATTTTGAATTTTCGATAGCAATTTGCTTTTGAAGTGCCTTAATTTGACTATTCAACTTAATCATTTCTGGTGAGCGCTGACTTTGAAAATTACCTAAAACAGATTTCTGAGTGTAAAGTCCCGCAAGATCCGTTCTTAATTGAGAAATAATTCCGCTGTAACTTTCTACAGTCGATGTAGGTGAAATTAATTCATTATCATCTTGATAAGCAAGTACTTTAATACGTATTAATTGCAGGTTTTGATTTAACTTTTCAACTTGTTTTTCTATAAAACTTACCTGATCTGCTGCTAATTTTTGCCCCATTTGATTCATATGTTGCTCACCATATTTCAGCAGTCGATCCGTAATAGCTTTTGCTACCTCAGGCTTAAAAGCTGAAGACTTAACCACCAAAACACCTGCATAATCATCAAGCTCAATATTGATTCTTCTTAGATAATAATCATGAAAATATTCAATTGGCAGATTTGCTTCTCTCATTCTCGAAAAATAATCTATCGTCTCATCTGAAAAATGACTTCTTAAGTCCAATTCAGCATCTAATGCTTTCAACATATCTGTAGATAACAAAAAGTCTCTAAGTAGCAATAAATCGGATTTATTTGAAGTAGAGGTACCTGTCATTAAACTAGAAAAACTCAGTTCAGGCGGAGCAACATCAGGTGTTTGTAAAACAATATGAGCAGTTGATACATACCGATCTGTTGCAAAGAAGGACCAGTAAACACTTATTAAAATGGCTATTACTAAACTTAAAAACCAAATAGGATATTTTTTTAGAATTTGTTTATAGTTTTTCATGAATTTCTAACTTTGCTTATACGCTTTTAGCGCCTCATTAATATCATCAAACCATATTGCTTGACCATTATTCAAAAGAATCCCTGCCTCACAAAACTCTTTAAGTATGCCTTCAGCGTGAGAGACCATAATTAAACTTGCTTTACCCACTCTTTCTTTGAATATAGCGCGCGCTTTTTGTTTAAATTTATTATCACCTACCGCGGTTGCTTCATCAGACAAATACACATCAAAATCGAATGCTAAAGATAATCCAAATGCTAAACGGCTCTTCATCCCATTAGAATAACTTCTTACAGGTTCATCGAAAGACTTACCAATTTCAGCAAACGCCTCAACAAAACTCAT
The DNA here is from genome assembly GCF_021654855.1 of Thiomicrorhabdus immobilis. Classification (NCBI taxonomy): domain Bacteria; kingdom Pseudomonadati; phylum Pseudomonadota; class Gammaproteobacteria; order Thiotrichales; family Piscirickettsiaceae; genus Thiomicrorhabdus; species Thiomicrorhabdus immobilis. The sequence continues at coordinate 606,334 of NZ_AP024202.1, read as the reverse complement.
CACCTCTTTAACGTTTTTATAACCATGTATATTGGCAACAAATTTAACATTCTGCCGGCCCGTCAATGTTTGCTGAAAACCGCCTGACAACCCAATAGGCCATGAAACTTTACTTGTTCTTATTATTTTTCCCTTATCAGGCAACTCTAAATCACCAATCATTTTTAGCAAAGTTGATTTACCTGCACCGTTAGGTCCAATCAATCCGACACTTACACCTGTTGGAATTGTTAAGTTAATGTTTTCAAGAACCCATTTATTATCGTTATGACCAGGGTATCTTTTATACAAGTTTTCAATTTTAATCACGTTGGTTTCACTTTATATGGATAGCGTAGATAGAGTGAGAGACCGAATAACAACATACCAAGCACCCAATAATATAAATATAAATAACTGACACCACTAATTGTCCAATACCCTTTAAGAAAAGCCTCTCTGAGCAGCTCTAAGCTATGCAGTACTGGGTTGTAAAGCAAGTAATGTTGTACCTCAACAGGCAAATTATTTATGGGAAAAATGACTCCTGATAAAAGCAATAAAGGCATCGTCATCATTCGGACACCTTTATCAATTCCTGGTATCAAAGCTGCAAGCATAGAAAATAAAACACCTGCCCCAGCCCCTAATAAAAAAACAGAAGTCCAAGCCACCATTACACCTAAAGGATCAATGGGGATAACATCTTGACCAATCAAACCAAATATAATTAGCAGTGTAATTAAGACAATTGTTCGCAAAAAACCTTCTACAAAGATTCTTACAAAAACAGTATCAATGGGCTTCACTTGGCGATAGCCAAACAACCCTTTATTAGCTGTAATAGCCGCCATGGCTCGTAATGCACTATCACGAAACATAAAAAAAGCAGTTAAACCAAGTATTAACCAAGTCACCCTATCTGAACCTGCAACAGTTTCTCCTCCACGAATAAATAGCCTAATAGACATCATAACTAAGATAAAAATGACGGGTTCAGCAAGCAACCAAAACCATGCATAACGACTAGTCATTACTCGAGACAACATCTCACGCATAAACAGCGCATACCATACACTTTTAGTTACTTGCCATGAGGTACGTTGTTGCATGGCTAAACGTCCTTAAAGGTCAAAAGCGACTTTAGCGGCAATTGCAAGCTGATACATAATTTGGGTAACGCTGGTCGCTAACTGAATATTTTTAGTCGGAACTTTAGGAAGGACTAAAATTTCATCGCCCGGTTTAATCAGCGCACTTGCATCTGCCAACACCTCTCCACTTTGACGAATCAACACAATTTTGTCTTCATCAGCTTGTTCAGTAAAACCGCCAGACTTATTAATATAGTCTTCAAGTGTCCAATTCTTTTGATACACCAGCGAAGTGGGTACTAACACTTGCCCACTGACTAAAATAGAATCGCTTTTGGTTGGAATAGTAATCACATCACCATCTTGTAAGCGTACGTCAGCAAGCCTTTGACCATTAGCAACAACCAAGCGACCATTAGGTTCAACCTGGCCTGCTCGCTTCACAAAATCCATGATTAGCTCCGCTTCTTTCACACGAATAGCGGCTTCTTCTGCCGTTGAGGATGTCGCGGTTAAATACGTTCTTTCTAGGCGCTTTAAGCTAGACTCCAACGATTGTTTTTGCTGTTCTACAATACTCTTACGACGAATAGAAACATTGTTTGAGGCCGCAAGTTCTTGATCGACGGCAATATTGGCCAATACTGTTTTTAAGCGTGTATTTTTAGGCACAATAAAACTCGACCTTCCTAAGTAACTACCCTCGACCTGTACCAGAATAGTTTGAGCCCGTTGATCTTGTGCAAATACGATTTGATCGCCATTTTGGATTAGTCGGTTTTTAAATTCGCTTAAATCCATATACTCAGTAACTGGGCCGGAGGAGTTAAACCCTCTCATCAGCACATGAGAAATGCCTGCATCTAACACCACAAATTGAAACAATTCATTGCCGAGCTCTTTACCGCTGGCTAATTCATACAACACCTCAGTCTCTTGGCTGTCTACCACGCTCACCATAGACCCGCGCTGTTGAACCACAATGGTATCGCCATCTTGTAATTGAATATTGGGCACTGCGCCATTGATTAAAAATGCATACACATCCAACGCGGCAACTTGCTTACCTTTACGCACAACATGAATGTGTCGATAGCTACCCGATTTGGGCTGAATGCCATTTGCTTGATTTAAATAATTGATAATGGAATCGGTCGGCGTACCTGAATATCGTCCTGGATTATTCACAAATCCGGTAACGTAAACCGAAATAGGTTGAACACCTTGTAACTGGGTGTAGACATTAACCCCTTCTGTATAGATGGTTTTAATAGCCGATTTTACTTTTGGCGTTAATTGAGAATTGGTTGTACCCTGAACATATACCGGTCCAATAGAAGGAATAAAAATATTGCCTTGTGAATCGACGGGTAAAACACGATCAATTTCAACACTCCCCCAAACTCTCACAATAATTTGGTCGCCTGGCAAGATTTTATAGTCTTGATTTAAACCGTCAGAGCGTAATCCCGAAAAACCACCACTAAAAACTTGCTCACCAAATACTTTTATTTGGCTAAGCGATTCTTGTTTAGATGAGTAGTTTTTACTGCTCCAGACGGTATTACTATTTGATACTTGCTGATCAACCTGTAAAGATTGCACTTGTTGGTCAGCGGGGAGGTTTCCAGCCGTTTCACCCAACGCGAAGCTATTAAAAGCGATAAAGCTAGATGTGATAAAAAATAGTATTTTTGTTAAACGTAACATCATGTTTTTCTCACTCAATTGGCTCAATGACAAGATTATCTAGCAGTAGCATCTCTTTCCATGTAGTTTTGGATTTTTGGCAAAATAGTCTTTTTTGTAGATTATCGATAACCACCACTTGAATGCATTGCTGACCAAGCGCGGAAAAATAAAGTTGCTCTATTTTTGCACTTTGGTAATCGGTTGAATTTTTCTTTAACACTTGAACCTGACCATCGATATAAAGTGCGTCTTTAGGAATAATGACCACACTTTGTTTCATTTCACCTGCTTTAGCTATACTTTCTTTAACTTCATTTTGTTCATTCTTAACCGGAAAACTACAACCCGCAACAAACAAACTTCCTATAACAAGTAATAAAATACGTTTTTTGATGAGCATACTACCTACCATTTCTAGTGCCTTACAGCCTCTACGAACCATATAGCAATTATATTTTTAATCTTCAAAGTCTGGCATTTTGCCATAAAAACTACCATTAAGCTGAGTGTTTTGGATGAGATAACGTCGGTACTTTTCAAAAAGTACGCTATCGGGTTTAGCTTGTGAATGCCAAAAATCATCCAGTTTTACGCCTTTATTCGTTAACCCTTCTATATCATATAAAGCATACCCCAGGGTTAAAACCGGAGTACCGTGATAAATGGATGACAACCCCACTGTGCTGTTAATAGTAATAGTACCTTTTGCATTTTGCAGACAAGTCGGCAAATAAAGATCATGTACGACATTCACTCTATGCTCAACCCCATACTTACTTGCCTGGCGGTTAATAAAAGCGGAGTACTCCATGCGCCCCCTATCAACGGGGTGATGTTTGAATAACAGATAATCATCTTGATTAGCCTGTTTAGCGAAGGATTCGATAACTTCGATAATGAATTTTTCTAGTGATCTATAACCTGAATGTTGCAAAATTTGAAAATCATTATGGGTTTGTAGCGGCACAAAAAAGTATTGTTTTTTTCTCTCCAACACCAAAGATTTTAGTAAACCCCTTTCTGTGATTTTATATTTTTGTTTTCTATAAAGATTACGGATACCGAAAAACGCCTCCCTAAACCCAGAAAACCCTCGATGATGTTGATAATGTGGATACAGAAAATATAAAACATTACCCATAAAATAATAGACTATGGCGCTAAAAATCATCTTATAAGCACTAAAATGTGCATCTTCAGAGCTAGGATCAGGAAAATGATTTAAATCTAATTGGTCATAAAAAGCTCGATCCCTTCTCATAACACTAAAATGATTCACGCCAAATTTTTCTAAAGTAATGTAGTTTGGCCTCAAATACCCTTCTTCAAACACAAACACATCAATACCTAAGGCCTTAGCCACTTGAATTGCCTGTGATTGATAGAACCGACAATCACCAAACAGATAGATTTGATCTATTTTCTTTTGATGCAGAAAAGCTTCAATAAAACTCACCCAGTTTTTTCGGGTGTCTTTATAAGGAGTGTAATTATCACGGTAGGAAAAAAAAGCATCGCCGGCATTAAATCCAATTCGGTAGGTTGTCGCTCCTTTTTCTCGAAACACTTTATCTAATCGCTTAAAAAAAGAGCCCATTGGCCCTTGCAGCAACAGAATATTTTTATGTTTAATCTCGCCGATTTTATTCAATTTCATAGAAACGTATTCTAGTCTAAAACTAACTAAATCTACTTACTATTTTCAATAAAAAACGCACAACTTTATTTCTAAGATTCTGTTTAAAACGCAAAAAAAACGAATTCTCTAAGTTTTGTTTTTGTTCATGCAAACCGACAAAAACCGCTTCAAGCTCACACTCAGCATGATTTTTTGGATTAATATAGGTTGGATACATCAATAAGGTTGCCGCTACAAGGCCTGGCAAGGATAGTCTTTGAGTTCTGCGATTGCAGATTTGTTTATCCTCAGTTAGCCCCCAACCAGCATAAAAAGGCATTCCATAGGTAACTACTTTCTTATTGCGTAATAACGCCTCAAAACCAACCAATGAAGTCATAGTATGCACTTCATACGCATGCTCTAAAACCGTATCAATACCGACTTTGGTAATAACTTGATTACAATACTGTAAAGCCACCTCTTCTTCAATATGACCTATTCTATTGCCCACTAAGACATCTGGATGCGGCTTGTAAATAATGTAAGCCTCTGGACAATTCAGCCTAACCTGTTTTAGTAAAGCTAAATTGGTCATACTATTGGCACCATATTTTATAGAGGCATCGTCCTCCACTTGACCTGGAATCAGTACAAATTTTTGATTGGCAGGCAACTGTAACAGTTTGTTTTCATACAGGTTGTATTTTGAAAGCTTATTTTCAACTAGATAATCAATTACCTGCTGAGAACGTTCTATTAGTTTACTGTCAGAATCAAAATCATAGGTTTGCAAAATTATTTCTAAATCACTCGGCTGAGTTGGATCAAAATAAATACCTTGCGAATCGATGACCAAAGAATAGGGTTGCGTTAAATCTGAACCTAACGAATTGGAGCGGATAAAACCATCTTCTACTCTAAAAATGGGAATATTGTGTTTTTTCGCATAAGACTCTACTTCTGCAAACGCCTTTTTACCCCAAATGTAAAATACACCAGGCCTGGTCGATTCTGAGTTTAAGCCTTGTTGCTGTGCAATTTTAAGATGTGACTGACCAAATAAAGGATTAATAAACTGCAAGCTTTGATGGTTACGACTCCGCAAGAAGGGCTTAATATAATTGTGTTTCCAGCGCGAAAAGCCAAATAAAAAAGCTTGGGTATTACTTAAATACTTAAGCTGTCGAGACTTAGCTTGTATTCGAGCAATCGTCGAAATCGTATCAAAAATATCGGATTCTTTTTGAGTGTAAGGATTAAAGTATTTTGGGTAGAGCATATACGCTATGGCAAATATCTCAGATACACTGCGTTTTTTGGTTCGCCTTTCAAGCTTAACCCGATCATCCGTACAGCCCCAGCCAGCATAAAACGGCATCCCAAAACAAACACACTGTTTATTGAGCAATAATGCTTCAAAACCCATTTGCGAGGTTTTGGTATACACCTTATCAAAAAACTTTAGCAGTGAGATTGGATTAAAACTCTCAGTAATAATCTGCGCATATTGCTTGACTGAATCAATTGAAATATCTGATTGTTTCTTGCCTGATGCGACATCTGGATGAACTTTTAAATAGACTTTAGCATCAGGGTTTTCATCTATCGCCGCTTGTAATATTTGTTGTGTGGTGATTTGTTCAGCCAGTCCATATTTAAGCGAGGCATCACCTGCGGTTTGAGCAATGACTAAAATGCGTTTTTCATTTTTTGGAAAGAAATCATTTGGCACATCTTGAGCCAAATTGTATTTGGAGATTTGATGTTTAATCACTTGCTCGATTGCAAGTTCAGCCTGATTTACCAGGCCTGGTAAATCACCAAAATCAGTTTCGTTAAGTAAATTCTCAAGTTTAGAAGGCTGGGTAGCATCGTAATAAATACCTTTATCATCCTCCACCACAGAAAACAGCGGAGCACCATCTACACCCAAACCAATTGAACGTATAAAACCATCTTCATACAAGGTGCATTGTCCGTTAAAGGTTTTTGCGCACCAAGAAGCAAGCCGCCCCGTACGTTTACGCCCCCAACCCACAAAATGCTTATCGGTAAACAAGGCTTTTAAGTTGTACCAGTAAAACTGATAACCGCTTTTTATATTAAAAGGGTTCATTCATTTCCAAAAATAATCATAAAACCATACACCAACAACTATCGACCATAGACCAACGACTATCGACTATCGACTATTTAATCGTTTGCTTTTCAAGACCTTTTGCCAACACCAAGTCAACAATAGGCTGTTCACGCTTATTAGCTCTTTGGCAGTGATTAGGCTGAAAGTAGTCAGTAAATGCAATGACTCTACGCGCCCACTTTTTATTGTTACGTTCACGCCAAGCATGTGAGGAAACTGATTCCCAAGCGTAGCCATCAAACACGGTGGCATTTACAAAATGATCCATCGCTCTTACACCCTGACGAACTCGATTCGCACGACCAGTGAAACTAAAAATCACAATCAAGAAATACCCAAACACAGCCAAAGGAACGACTAGACACATTAAGCCAAAGCCAGTAAACCACTCTTTCCAAGAAAACCTCACTCAAAACTACCTTTTATATTTTTTAACACGCATACCGTTTTCAGAGCGTATTGTAAGACTTCCTACAGGCTTGGGCTCAAAACCTTCTTCCAGTTCAAAACGATATTCACGTATTAATGTTGATAAAACAAGCATAGCTTCTTGAATGGCAAAAGACATCCCTATACATACTCTTGACCCCATGCCAAAAGGGATATACGCCCCCCGCTCTGAAGGATCACCATTGTCAAAACGATGAGGACAAAATTCATGAGGCTTGTCCCAGTAATTCTCATTTCTTTGAATTAACCAAGGGGCAATTACAATAGCATCTTTGGTGGTAATTTTTTTTCCTCTCATTTCTTGATTTTCTGTTGCCTCTCTCGCTAAAAAACCAACAGGAGGATACAAACGTAATGATTCCATAAACACTTGCTTCAACAACTTGAACTGCTTTACATCATTGGAGGTTAAAACCTGCAATGGGTTTACACTATTAATCTCATCAAAAAGCTTTTCTTGCTCTTCAGGAAATAAACTTATTAGATAAATAGTCCATGTTAAAGCCGCTGCTGAAGTCTCATGCCCACCTAAAAACAAAGTCACCATTTGATCTGATATTTCTTTTACAGAAAAATCGTGTTCCAGTTGGCTTGCGGTTACTAGAACCGCATGGAGAATGTCATCTTTCTCATCTCCATTTTCAAAAGAAAGCATACGCTCTTGAACAACCTTTTCTATAACCTTACGCACCTTTTTGGCATTTTCAATTCTCTTGCGATCATAAAAATCGAAAAGTCTATTTTTTGGTATACCGAACATTCTTAAAATAGTAATCTTGGGAGACTGTTTCTGAAAATCTGAGAAGGCATGCATAACCTGTTTAGCCTCCTCTTCGTTAATATTCGAAGACAAAATAGCCCTAAAAATAATATCCGCCGTAACCAATGTCATCTCTGAAGCAATATCAAAAGCCTTATTTTCTTCATATTGAGCTAAACGCTGCTGCATAGAATTCGTTGCCTCAACCATTTTTTCAAAGACTTTATTAACATTATTTTGCTTAAAACCTGGCATTAACACGTCCCTTTGTCGTGACCATTCTTGACCATTAGAGGTAAATAAATTTCCTCCCAACAACGGTTCTAAGACTTCGTAAAGAACATGGTGCTTGGGGTAGTTTTCTGGTTTTTCTATCATCATTTTTTTTACTTGAGATAGATCGTTAACCATAAACAACTTGCTTGTTGGGAAACGAATCTCCCCCATTTTCATGATATAACTTCGAGCATACAAAGCATCCATCCATGAACGACTTTTCTTAAAAAAAATTTTAAATAATGATGCTCGTTTCTCAGATGGTTTTGGAAATATTGGACAACGACTCATTCAGCACCTTCTTTCAATCTTTTCAATAGAAGCGGCTCAGTTAATAATTTTTGATAATTGAATACACTTTTATCGGGCAAATCAGGTTTGTATAAATATAAAAAGTGAACTTTGTAAAAATCCCACCTCAAACTTTTGTAAAACTTTTTATAAAAAATTTTGTGAAAACCCGCTGATAAAACTCTATCAGGTTTAGCTTTTGTATCAAAACCTGGATTCACTTTATAGAAATTAACCGCATCTTTTCCAGAGGTGACATCAACCCAATAAGACTGTCTATACTCAATAGAGGCTAGTTTTTGGTTGAACCATGCCGCACCTTTCACAACTGAAACACCGGTTACACAGTGACCTAAAGTAAAAACAGATAAAGCCTTTGCTTGACCATTTTTTTCAAGTTCAGACAGAATATTAAGGGTTAATATAGTACCTACACTATGCCCCACCAAAACAACTTCATCAAACGCTTTTGATTGCAATGTGTAGGCAATTTTTGCTTGAAACTGCTTCTCTTTCTCAATGACATCTACAGTTTGCTGTTTTGCGTAAAGAGCAAAAAAACGCATGATTCTTGTCACCCAAAATATATGTGTTTTTTCAAAACCTCGATAGATTAACGCGTTTAGAAAAAACCAGGCAATCATTGCCAATACCGTTGCAAACCCTCCATAAACATCATAAATACTTTGTTTTATATAAAACAGCAAACCTACTGCCAACAAAAACCAGGCTAAAAAAAGATAAACAGAGAACCCTTTTTGAATCGCATCTCTTAAAGTGACTTTACTGCCTCTTAAATAACCGCCTTTGAAAACAAATTCAGTAAAAAGCGTTGCGACATTAATCAAGTTACCTTTAAACCCACTAAGCCAATGATTACGAACACTTTCATGCCAGCTTAGAATTTCATAATCCACACTTAACCCCCCAAGCTGATAACTTAATTGCGATTTAGTCTGCCCAGACAAACTTGCTTTTATTTCTGGAAAGTTCTGCAACAACAACTTTTTGTAATAAGACTCACTTCTTGGATCAAATCCTGGAATGTAAAAAATCTTACGCTTAGTCACTGGGTTCATAAATCTAAATTCAGTATTTTTTATGTTGGGATGGGCAATTATAAGTGTTGTTAAGCGATATTGAATAAATCTCTAAACTATTTAAACCAAATAAACGGCAATTTACGATCAAATAAATTCAATCAACATAACCTTACCTATTCTTTTTTAAATCCAAGTAAGGCAGCCAATACCATAGATGAGGGGATTTACGTACAAGTTGATTCAATCTAACATCAATCTCATCTGCAATTAATTTTGCCTGCTCAACTTTATCAATCGCTCGATTATCAATATCTGAATATTGAATTTTTTTATCAATATAAATCACAAAATGGGTAGATTTCACTCGCTCTACATGAATAGGAATCACGTCAGCCGAAAACTTAACCGCCAGGCGACTTAACATCCATCGATTACCTGCATAAGGTATATGCCTACCCAAAGAGGGGGCAAAAACCATACCCTCTTTTTCTTCATCCGGCAAAACAAACAGGTTGGAGTTGTTTTTAAGCATAGACTGTAATTTTTTCATTGCCATTGGTTGTTCGGTTGAAATTAAGTGGATTTTTTTCCCCCAACCCAGACGTGCGCTGTTAACAATCTTCATTCTCTGTTCATTTTCTCTAGGTTCATAAAGCGCGCAGGTTGGATTGTCGAGTTGTGTAAAAACCTTTAGGATGATTTCCCAGTTTGATATGTGAGGAGCAATGAAAATGGTGGGGCGAGTTCGGTTTTGAAGGTTTTCCAACCCCTCAATTTTAATTCGATTCAGTTTATCTATTTTTTGCAAAATCGTTGTTTCGGCATAGAGCCGTCCAAACTCCTCACCAAATTCTATGAGCCACTTCTTTTTATCCTTTTCGGCGGATACTGCGTGTAATTGCTCAAGATTATTATAAAATCTCGCCACCCATTTTCTGTCTTTTTTTGCCGCTCTCAAAACCTCCATTCGCCCCAATATCGCTCCAATTTTAGAAGTAATATTTACCGGTAAAAATTTCATTAACCAAGCCAAAATCAGTTCAAATCTAGGATGCATGTAAAGAAACCTCTCTTTTATGAAGCATCATTGGCACGCCTTTTTTAGGTCTTAAAGTAAGCCTGCATTCGATTTCAACTTTTTCAGGCTGTGTGAGTTTTGGGGTAAACTTTTGGGCAAGCATGGCCAGGCAAGTTATGCCTTCAATGAGTCCAAAACGTTTTCCAAGACACACCCGGTAACCGACACTAAAAGGAATATAAACAAACTTATCTGGCTGAGGTGCATCGGGTAAAAATCTTTCTGGTCTAAATTCATCAGGATTATCCCAATATTTTTTATGTCTATGTAATAGCCACGGAACAACCAGAATATTGGCACCTTTTGTAATTTTTTTGCCATTAATTTCAGCGTCTTCCCTTGCCTCTCTACTCAAAAGAGGCACGGGAGGATATAGGCGCATAGACTCTTCAAAAACGGCTCTGGTGTAATGAAGTTTATCAATATCATCCAGTGTCGGCTCCCGCCCACCTAGGACTTCATCTAACTCCGTTTGTAGTTTTTTCATTACTTCTGGATATTCACTCAATAAATACCAAGTCCATGACAGTGAATTTGCAGTAGTTTCGTGTCCTGCCATGAACATAACAATCGATTCGTTTCTAGCGGCCTCTAAACTTAAAGGGCAAGCATGACCTTTACCTAGTTGACCGGTTGACCCGGTTAAAAACATCGACACTAAATTGAATTTTTCTTCTTTCACTGTTTTTGCACGTTCGATAATAGTGTCAATTACATTATGAATGCGATGCGTCGACAATTTGAGTTTGTATTGACGGTAAGGGTTTTTCATAAAAGATAACGCTGGAATACCCAGAGAGTCTGCCAGATTAATCTGATCGACATTCTTTTGGTATTTTGAAAACTCACGCACAATTGTTCTTACCTCTGAATCCTGTGTTTCATCTCCAAAAATGCTTCTACCAATGATTTTAGCGGTCAACCTAGCCATCTCATTTAAGATATCAACCTGCCCTAGCGTTGCTTTTTGCTCCCATTCTTGGATGAGCTCGTTGCTTGAATCAACCATGACATCAAAATAACCGGACATCAGCTTATTGTTAAACGCTGGTGCACAATAATTTCTTCGTTCTTTCCACAACTTACCATCACTAACAAATAGCCCATCCCCTAATAAAGGCTCAAGGGCATGGCGCATTTGTGGACTTTTTTTATCATAATTATCATGCTCCTCAAGAAAAACCGTTTTGACGGTTTCTGGAGAGTTACAAACAACATATTGCTTATTTAAGATTTTGAATTGAAAAAACTTCAACTCATACTCCTGTTCAGACCAAACAGAAAGCAAATTTTTGCGAGCCCATAAAAGCCTTTTAAACATGCTTGAAGACTTTTCTGGTCTAGGCGCCATTACAGGAAATTTGACATCATTCATCGTAAAAGAAGGCTCTTAATTAAAGATACAGGCAAGTATTGTAAGCGAATTAATTAAAAATTCATGTCTCGAAACGACACTAAATAGCTTTAGAAAAAAGATGAAGCAAAAAACGGAATGAATCACTACCCCGCTCAGCTAATAATCGCTTAACTTCTTGAGAGTATACCGAATCCTGTCAAAGCTTTTAATCAAGTCGTTTATGAAAACGTTTTATCGCCAAGACCAACACTAAAACAGTGAAAACCATCAATATCGCCAACTCTTGATATAACTCGGTAATATTTGCACCTTTAAGCATTATCCCGCGTATCAACCGCACAAAATGTGTCATGGGCAAGATTTCCGCAAACCACTGCGCCAGCTTTGGCATGCCATCAAAAGGAAATGCAAAGCCCGAGAGCAGGATGGAAGGCAACATCACGAAAATTGCCATTTGCAAGGCTTGAAACTGACTTTTAGCGATAGTGGAAAACAACAAACCGAGTGCTAAATTTGCCAATACAAACAGAAGTGAAACAATGTAAACATCGGCAATACTGCCGTGAATAGGCACTTTGAAGATAACGGCACCAAGCACCACGACCAAAGTGACCTGGATAAAACCAATGACGATATAAGGCACGACTTTTCCAACCATCAGTTCGGTACGGGTAATCGGTGTATTGATTAACAACTCAAGGTTTCCGCGCTCCCTTTCCCTGACAATGGAAACTGCGGTGAATATCATCATGGTCATCGTCAAGATGACACCAATCAATCCTGGCACCGTATTAATAACAGAACGTCGTTCAGGATTGTAGTAGTTCCGAACCTCAAAAAGCTTATTTGATTGAGCTGTTTCTTGGGTTTTATGGTGTAGCCGCATAGCAGTCAACTGATGTGCAGAAGCCAAAATCAATGGATCAGACCCATCTACCAGCAACTGGGCGGCAGGCCGCTTTTCATCTTGCAAGCGGCGTTCAAAATCGTGTGGAATAACCAACCCGATACTGACCTTACCCTCTCGTAACAAGGTTTCGATTTCACTGACTTGTTTAACCCTATATTTTATCAGCGCGACTTGAGAGGCCTGAATATCGGCAATCAACTCTCTGGATAGCTGAGAGTTTTCTTGATTTACCACAGCCATAGGTAGGTGGCGGACATCGGTATTGATGGCAAAACCAAACATCAATATCTGAATCACAGGAATACCGACAATCATCCCTATAGTGAGGCGGTCTCGTTTTAACTGCCAAAACTCTTTTCGTAAAACGGCAAACAATCGATACCAGGAAATCATTGTGCAACCATTGTTTGTTGACTTGTGGAAACCACAAAAACATCTTCAAGAGATGCTTCAACCTGGAGAACCTTACAACCATCAAAATCGGAAAGGCCATTTTCAATAAAATGGACTGGATGTTTGAGCTCTTTATTCAATAAAACCCGCAAATGCATCCCCAACTGGGTCACACTAATGACATCCGGCATTGCCAATAAAGTTTTGCGCATTAAATTAACCGACCCACCTTCAACCTTTAAAACCCAGGCGGCTAAATTCGCCATTAAATTACTCGGCGTATCATCCGCTACTTTAATACCATGATCTAAAATAGCCAGTGAGTGGCAACGCTCGGCTTCATCCATATAATGTGATGAAACTAAAATAGTCGTACCCTGATTTACCAAATCGAATAAAGACTCCCAAAAATCTCGCCTGCTTTGAGGGTCAACCGCACTGGTAGGCTCATCAAGAAATAACAGGTCTGGTTTATGGATAATTGCCGCCGCTAAGGCTAGACGTTGCTTCTGTCCACCACTCATCTGTCCGGCCAAGGTATTTTGTTTGGCTTCTAAATTATAAATAGATATGACTTCAGCAACCCGTTGGCGCTGTTGCTTGGCAGACAACCCATATACATAAGCCATAAAACTCAAGTTTTCTTTTACCGTTAAATCCTCATACAGAGAAAATTCTTGCGGCATATAACCGATGTGTCTCTTTAACTGCTCACTTTGTCCGGGTATATGCAACCCTAAAACCTCTACCTCGCCACGAGTAGGCAACAGCAGACCGCACAACATACGAATAGTCGTTGACTTACCTGAACCATTAGGACCTAAAAATCCGTAAATACTGGCTTTCGGAATCGTCAGATTAAGACCATCGACAGCCTTAACATCGCCAAATTGACGTGTTAGCTGTCGGCATTGAATCGCAAATTCGGTTGACATCTCAGTGTTTAACATCGCTTTGAAAAATCGCTGTTTCAGAGGATTCGAAAACAACATTTAACGGCAAGCCCGCAGGCAACTGATTGGCTTCATCATCGACTAAATCCACCTTGGCCAAATAAGCCAAACGTGAACGGTCAGCTTCGGTTAAAGAATAATATGGTGTAAATACCGGGTCATTACTAACCACCCTCACCCTGCCTGAAAAGGGGCTTTCAACACCATCGACAAAAACTTTGGCGGATTGCCCTGGCTTGATTTGCGCACGTAAAGGTTCTGGAATATAAACTCGGGCATAAGGATTATTTCCGACCAACATCACCGCTACGACACTTCCTGTTTTAGGCTCTTCCCCCTCTTTATAAGGCAAGCTATCCACCAAACCTTTTGCAGGCGCTAAAAGCGTTAAATGCTCTAGATTAATTTGTTGATGCGCTACTTGAGCCTGAGCGGATTGCAGTGCTTTTCGGGCTTGCTCAACTTGCTCTTTACGGGTTCCTGCCAACAACGCATCCAATTTGGCCTCTTCCAGTGCTAGTTGCGCTTTCGCTTTTTTATAAATAGCCCAGCTGTTATCCAGATCAGCCTGACTGGTTAAATTTTTCTTAACTAAAGCTTTGATTCTAGCTAAATCGATTTCCGCTAGATGCAACTCACTTTTGGCTTGCACCACAGCTTGTTTAGCTTGCTCCATTACCTCTATCCTTGAGCCGGCAACCAGTTCATCCAATCTCGCTTGCAACTGCTCTTCTATGGCAATAAAGCTGTTCAAAGTAGCCTGAGCACGACGCTTATCAAACTCAAGAACAACATCTCCTTGGTTGACTTTCTCACCCTCACGAACATGCAACTTAACAATCGGCTCACTGACTTCATTCGTTAGCTCAATCCGATCCCACTCTAAAGTCCCAACAACTTTATCAAGTTCATTTTCATGCTGACAACCACACATAAAAAAGGATGGAATGACCAAAAACAAAAGAACAGGTATTAACGTAGCTAACTTCATTTTTATATCCAGAATTAGAAAACCCACAGACTGGTTACCCGACCTAAAAACGCGTTTTAAAACGCAAAAGACCTGGTTTAAGGGTAAATAACCAAATTCAGTCTATATTTAATACAAATAAGCGTCAATTTTTAAAACGACACAGATAAAGAACAAAACAAAGATTACAACAAGCGTAGAAAATAAGAAGGGATAGAAACAAAAAAGCCCCAGTCTTTCGACTAGGGCTTTTGAATTTGGCTCCCCAACCTGGACTCGAACCAGGGACATACGGATTAACAGTCCGGTGTTCTACCAACTGAACTATTGGGGAATAGATACTGAGCAACGCTCTGTATGGGTGCGTATTATAGGGATTTATTTCAGCTGTGCAACAGATTTTTTATAATTTTTTAATGATTTTACTGTTTTTTTTAAAACTTCTCTAAATATCAATCAGTTGTCATTTATCCAAAAATTCAAAATATAAATCCATTCGCTTTTTCAAATTGGTGCACCAATAGAATAATCATGCCTGTTTTTTATGCAGATTTAACCATCTCCTCACCCCAAAGCAGAGTTTGCTTGTTTTAAAAACGCACTAACTCTATAAAACAACCGCTTTAAATACAACACCTTAGAACCAACACCCTCTTTAAAACCGCTTAAATGGCTTGTATATTGCTAAAATCACACAAAAAGCAAAATTAAAATCACCAGGCCTGGTGAATCTATTTTATGGCGGAAAATTTTAATAGAAACGTCACGCATTAATTTAGTAAACAGCCTTAAAGTACGCTTCATTACTAAAAATTTTGATTTATACTGACAAAATCATATAGAGCACAATCAACGCAAAATTAAATTTAGGATTATTCATTATGTCTTCATCCCTTCGTAAAGTTGTTATCCCTGTTGCAGGTCTTGGAACTCGCTTTTTGCCTGCTACCAAAGCGATTCCAAAAGAGATGATTACCCTGGTTGATGAGCCATTGATTCAATACGTGGTTAGAGAAGCGGTTTCAGCAGGCTTTACAGATATCATTTTGGTAACACACTCATCTAAAGGTGCGATTGAAAACCACTTTGACCACAATTTTGAATTAGAAAAGACCTTAGCGTTTAAAAATAAAACCGCGCTTTTGGCTAAAGTGGGACACATCCTTCCTGAGGAAGCCAATATCATCTCGGTTAGGCAACCTCAAGCATTAGGTTTAGGGCATGCGGTGTTATGTGCGGCACCGATTATTGGTGATGAGGATTTTGCAGTCATGCTACCAGACGTCATTTTAAACAATGACTCGAATGATCTTAAAAACATGGCGATTGCGTTTGAGAAAACCAAACACAGCCAAATCATGGTTGAACCCGTTCCCACTTCTGATGTTGATAAATATGGTATTGCGGACTGTCTAGGGGTGGATTTACAGCCTGGAAAAGCCTCAAAAATGTCGGCCATCGTTGAGAAGCCAAAAATCGATGAAGCACCATCAAACCTTTCCGTAACCGGGCGTTATATTCTCAACAATCAAATATTGAATTTATTAAAGGTCACCCCAAAGGGTGCCGGCAATGAAATTCAATTAACGGATGCGATCGCTCAATTGATGGAAATCGCCGATGTCGATGCCTACTGTTTAGCTGGTAAGAGTTATGACTGTGGTGATAAGCTAGGATACTTAAAAGCAACAGTTGAGTTTGCCATGCAACATCCTGAACTTAGCAATGAATTTACAACCTGGTTAAAAGAGTACATGCAATGAAGCAACTCCCTTCTTATCGTATTTTAGAGAACTTAAGCAAACAGGCTAAAGATCGCCACTTAGCCAGCTTGTTTGGTGATGATACCAATCGTTTTGAGGAGTTTAATGTAAAGCTACCAGGCCTGATATTAGACTATTCCAAGCAAAACTTAACCGCTGAAGACAGACAATCTCTGCTTAATTTAGCAGAAGAAGCCAAGCTGACGGAGTGGATTGAAAAACTCTTTACTGGTGAGAAGATAAACCATACTGAAGGGCGTGCCGCAGGCCACACTTTTTTACGCGATTTAGCCGACCCTAAAGCCGAAGTCAGTGAACAATGGGCCAAGATGGAAGAGTTGGTGGAGCGTGTTCACACCAAGCAACTTAGAGGCTATTCGGGCAAAGCGATTACCGATGTGGTTAATATTGGTGTTGGGGGTAGTGACTTAGGGCCTCTTATGGTGACCCACGCATTAAAAGGCGTTAGAAGTCCTCTTGCTCCTGAGTTGCACTTTGTATCCACCTTGGATGGTAAACAACTCCAAAGATTACTGAAAAATCTATCTGCAGAAACCACCCTATTCATAATTGCATCCAAATCATTTACCACTATCGATACCTTGTCGTTAGCGAAGACGGCTCGAGAATGGGTAGAGAGTTTTTCTCCGACTCAAGCTGGCACCATGCAGCATTTTATTGGTGTTTCGACCAATGCGCCGATGATGCAAGAGTGGGGATTGTTACCAGAGCATCAACTGCTGTTTTGGGAGTGGGTCGGTGGCCGGTTCTCACTTTGGTCAACGATTGGTTTGACCATTGCGTTACAACAAGGAATGCAAGGCTTTAAGGCCTTTTTACAAGGTGCACATGAAATAGATGTGCATTTTAGAACGACCCCTTTTAAAGATAACGTTGCCGTTATGTTAGGTTTAATCAGTGTTTGGAACATCAACTTCTTAAACTTAGCAGGGCAAGCGATCCTGCCTTATGACTCTCGTTTGAAATATCTAGCCAGCTATCTTGAACAGTTGGTTATGGAAAGTAATGGTAAACATGTTTCAAGAAGCGGCGAAATGATTGATTATCGCACCTGTCCGATTCTTTGGGGTGAAGTGGGTCCGAATGCCCAGCACGCCTTTTACCAGCTCATGCACCAAGGAACAGAAAGAGTCATGTCAGACTTTATTCTGTATGCCGAAGCCAGTGGTAAAAGTGAACGCCACACCTTTCACCACCACCTGAATATCGCCAACTGTTTGGCACAAAGCCGAGCATTGATGGTGGGTAAAACCGATGATGACCCAAACAAGGATTACCCTGGTGGCCAAGTTTCCAACACGCTTCTATTTGATAAATTAGATGCCAAACACTTAGGCATGATGATTGCCCTGTATGAACACAGCGTATTTGTACAATCGGTCATTTGGGATATCAATCCATTTGACCAATGGGGTGTAGAACTGGGTAAAAAAATTGCCCTAGAAATATTTCAAAAAATTGAAGCTAAAGATACCGAAGGCTTAGACTCTTCAACACAAGGCATCTTACAGAGCATATGGAAGACACAAAATGAAAATTAACGTTTTTGGAAACACCATCAGTGCCATGGTTTGTGCAGGCTGTTTAGCTGAAACGGGGAATAACGTCACCCTCATTGGCAAACGCCCTGATGATATTGCTGAACCAGGCCTGGTAGCACTGTTAGATAATCAGTTAACCAGTGGTCGTTTAACCATTACCGATAAGTTAAACCCTCAGGCAGAATGTCATATTATCGCCTTGGAACCGGATGATTGTCATAATGCCAAACTCATTGCCAATCAGCTAGCACAGTCCGCCTCACCGGAAAGCACTTTGATCGTGCGCAGTAACTTTACCATTGGCTTGGCGAAAGAATTGGCGCAAACCGCCAAACTTGAATTTGCAGTCAACCCTGACTTTGCGGCTGACGGCCATGCAATTCAACGCTTTACGCGCCCAGATAGAATTATCATTGGCACCTCTAGTGAAAAGATTAGAGAGCAACTAAAACAGATTTTTGCCCCTTTCAACCGCAACCGTGATGTCATTCTTAATATGACGCCCGCGTCCGCTGAACTTACTAAATATGCGACTAACGCGATGTTGGCGACACGAATCTCTTTAATGAACGAATTAGCCACGATTTCTGAAGTGATTGATGCGGATATTGAAGAAGTTCGTTTAGGTTTAGGAGCCGACAAACGTATTGGACGCGCTTACCTTTATCCTGGTATCGGCTTTGGTGGCGATAACTTCACCCGTGACTTGGAGCGTATCAAATCGCTATTGCCGCAAGCCCATCACCACGGAGGAAAAAGCCTCCTGCAATCGGTTATCGACATTAACGAAAACCAAAAGGAACTGTTCTTTAGAAAGCTTTGGCAACACTTCGATTGTGACTTGAAAGGTAAAACTATCACTTTATGGGGTCTAGGATATAAACCGCATACCACCTCAATCGAAAGCTCTGCGAGCTTAACTTTGATTACCGCCTTTATCAATCAAGGCTGTTCATTGAAGCTGCATGACCCCTTCGCTTTAGAAGCTTCTAAAGAGTGGGTACATAAAAACCTTTCCAACCATCAGCAGCAACAAATTTCTTTCCACTCAGAAATGTATGACGCCACTGAAAATTCGGATGCTTTGTGTGTGTTAACCGAATACAAAGCGTTTTGGTCGCCAGACCTTGCTGTACTTAAAGAGAATATGCAAACACCCATTATTTTAGATGGCCGCAACCTTTATAATAAATTCTGGGTTGAAGATAATGAATTCATCTATTACGGTGTTGGACGTTAAGCAACCCTCTTATTTCATAAACTCATTCAGCAAAAGATTTTTACCTTATGACAAGCCTTAGCGCATTTAAAGCCTATGACATTCGAGGCATTGTGCCTCAAGACCTCAACGAAGACTTAGCCTATAAGATTGGCCGTGCTTTCGCGAGTGAATTTCAGCCAAAAAACATCGTGATTGGCCATGATATCCGCCTGGAAAGCCCTGGATTATCCAATGCCTTATGTAACGGCCTACTCGATTCTGGCGTAGACATCATTCACCTTGGACTATGCGGAACCGAAGAAGTCTATTTTGCCACTAGCCATTATCACTCTGACGGTGGGATTATGATTACCGCCAGTCATAATCCAAAAGGCTATAACGGCATGAAATTGGTTTCTAAAGGTTCGCAACCGATTAGTGGCGACTCAGGTTTAAAAGCGATTGAAGCCCGTGTTATCAATCAAGACTTTACGGCTTTAGCTTCTCAAAAAGGCAAACTTGAGAAAAGAGAAGACAAATCCGCCTATGTTGAGCACCTATTAACGTATGTGGATGTCGCCAACCTACCTAAACTCAATATCGTGGTCAATGCCGGTAATGGTTCAGCGGGTCCAACGTTTGACTGCCTTGCTGAAAAATTACCCTTCAACGTAATTAAACTACATCATGAAGCAGACGGTAACTTCCCTAACGGTGTTCCAAACCCGATGATTGTTGAAAACCGTGCCATAACATCAGACACCATTGTGGCGAAAAAAGCCGACATGGGGGTAGCCTGGGATGGAGACTTTGACCGCTGTTTTCTATTTGATGAAAACGGTCATTTTGTTGAAGGCTACTATTTAGTAGGACTGTTAGCGGAAACCTTGTTAAAGAATAATCCGGGAGAAAAAATCGTACACGACCCTCGCCTAACCTGGAATACGATTGAACAGGTCCAGCAAGCTGGTGGCCTGCCGATACAATCTAAAACCGGACACGCTTTTATCAAAGAACGCATGCGTAAAGAAGATGCAATTTATGGTGGTGAAATGTCTGCCCATCACTACTTCAAAGACTTCTTCTATTGCGATAGCGGCATGATTCCTTGGCTACTCATCGCAGAGTTAATGGGAAAAACCGGAAAATCACTCTCACAGTTAATCGAAGAGCGCATGAAAGCCTACCCTTGCAGTGGTGAAATCAATTACACCGTCAAAGACAGTCAAAAGATTTTGAAGGCCGTGCAAGCCAAATATCAACCCGAAAAGCCTGTATTGGATGAAACTGACGGTATTAGTTTGGAGTTTGCCGATTGGCGTATGAACATTCGTTTATCCAACACCGAACCTTTGTTAAGATTGAATGTGGAATCGCGAGGTGACCCAGGCCTGGTCACTCAAAAAGTGAAAGAGATTGAAGCGATTATCTTTGCGGACTAAATGAGTTGGTCAATGGTCTTTGGTCGTTAGTCCTTGGTTAAACAATCATTGACCATCGACCAAACACTATCCATCTACCTTACGTAGCCAATACCAAGAGAATAACAGCAAGGCAATTGACGGCCCTAGCGCCCCCAAGACAATCGGCAATTGATACACTACGGAAATATTTCCAATCAGCTGATTGATAAGATGAAAGCCCATACCAATCAGTACGCCCAAAAAGATTCGTTGTCCCACACTCACCTGACGCATAGAACCGAAAATCAGCGGAAATACCACGGCAATCATCGCCAACACCACGATGGGTGTAGCAATTTTGCGCCATAATGAAAGCAGATAACTACTCGCATCTAAGCCATTGTCTTCCAAAAACGCCACATAATGATATAAATCCCAGCCGCTTAAATAACGGGTTTCAATATCCAACTTGGTTAAGTCTTCCGGTTTTAGCGGAAAAATTTCGGCCATCTTTTGCAGATTTTTGCTTGAATACTCTATTCGTGCAGGTAATTGTTGATCTGCCGGCAGTAGAGTTAAATCAACCTGCTTAACCTCTTTAAACACCCAGCTATCGTTAACATAATGAGCTTGTTTCGCCTGTATAAGCCCTTTGATCCTTCCCTGATCCAAGTCATACACTTCGATATCCCTTAAGTCTTGACTGGAAATAATGCGCCCGACATGAATGTAGCGATACTCATCTTTAACCCATAAACCGCTGTTTGAACCGATTGAAAAGCTCTGATTCAATGCTTCTGCCCGCATATTTTTTGCATAGGCCTCACTTTTAGGAGCAATAAACTCACCGATGACGGCCATGACCAACCACATTAAAAAGGCGGTTTTCAGTACAGCCCATAAAATTCGTTTAATAGACCACCCTGTAACCCTCAACACGGTTAATTCAGATTGATTGGCTAAACTACCCAGCCCCATCAAAGTGCCTATTAACAAGACAATGGGAAAGACTTCATAACTATAGACGGGTACTTTCAATAAAGTATAAAAAGACGCTAAACCTAAGGTATAACCCTCGGTTAATTTACCGACCTGGTTCATAAATTCAAAAAATGAAAAAATCACCATTAAAACCAACATGACCAACAAAGAGTGACCGAGAACCACACCACCCAAATAACGCTCGATTCGATTCATGGCTATTTCGCCTCCCCGATAAAAGGCAACCGGCTTTTCCAATCTTTCGCTTTATTGATTGGTAACTTTTTCATATCCGTTACTGCAAACCACAAAAAGATAACCGTTACAGGCCAGAGGCCTAGCCAAACCGGCCAACCACCATTGGAGATTCCATCACGCCCCACCACCAATAACTGGTTATAAACGATGTATAACACCAGAGCGATAAACAGTTTGGCAAAACGTCCTTCTCTAGGCCCGGTGCGACTCATTTTAAGCCCCAGCAAGCCAAGCACAATAATGCCAAACGGAGTAACCAAACGCCATTGCAATAGCGCCAATTCATTCAAGTCGGTTGATTTAAACAACTCCATAGTCGGTTTTTCGAAGACTTTGGCGCGTAATTTAGCCTGTGCAAGTTCTGGTAAGTAACCTTCAAAACGAGCAAACTTTTGTACGGTTACATCCTTAGCCGCATGTAGACCACGATAGCTGAACCCATTCTCCAAAACCAAAACCACGCGATTTTCAATCCATTCAAAACGCCCAACGGGCGCAACCAAGATAACGTCGTTCTCTTTATCGGCAAATTTCAACCAGATCGATTCCATCTGGCCGCTCTCAGCAATCGATTTGGTATACAGCACACCTTGATTATTAGGTAAAGAATTGAACTTACCCGGAACCAGACCGGCTATCGGCGAGATGGTTTGTGCCTGACTGATCAGCAAACGTTCTTGTTGATAACTCCATGGCGTGACCTGCAAGCTAATCCAGGCTGTAATCAAGGCCACAGGTATCAAAAATAGAAACACCACCCTTTTAAAATAGGCAGGGCCAATCGCACAACTATTCAGCACCACCATCTCTTGGTCTTGGTAAAGACGCCCAACCGCCAACATCACGCCAATTAGCGCAACCAAAGGCAAGATAATCTCTAATGCGGGAGGGATTTTAAGCAACAACACCTGCAACACAACCGATGCAGGTATCTTGCCCTGCATGGCATCGGCCAAAAGCTTGGTTGCCTCACTGCCAAAAGTGATGAGTAGCAAAACTACCAAAACCGCTAAAAAGGTCAAGGTGAGCTCTTTCAAAATATATTTGTCGAGAATTCGCAAAAACGGGTTCACTCATATTAAAATGATTAAATATTTTGAGAAACTTTCCATGTTCTCTGATTCAGTCATTATACCCAACCCTTGTTGGAGACATAAACAAAAGGCAACCTGTACATGAAATCTATCCATTTTTCTTTTGATACTCAGCTAAGCAATATCGACACGCTTATTTTACCGGTGACGTCAGCTGGTAAATTACCGCAAGGCATCGAAAACATTCAACACTTGCCGGAAATAGAAAATTTTGTAGAAGAACTTTTTCATGCAGGAGACTTCTCAGGAAAAGTCGGCAAGACCTTACTACTGATTAAACCTAAAGATTTCTCAATCAAACGTCTATTATTGGTAGGCATTGGTGAATTGGAAAAGCTTACCGCTAAAAGCTATTTGGCCTCACTTAAAGCCACTGCCGATGCCTTAGACCATTGCGGTTCGGTTAATACGGTAAATGCATTGGTGTTTGTTGCACCGAACAATATTGCTGAAAACCCCCAGGCCTGGTCAGCCATGCAGATTGCGCAGGTATTCCAAAGAAGTTTTTATGACTATAGCCATGAAAGCCGTGGCGAGCACCCGGTCAAAGAACCCAAACTGGAGAGCATGGTTTTCCCTTGCGGCGACCAAACCATCGCGGCAAAACAAGGCCAGGCAACCGCATTGGGAATGGCGTTGACCCAAGACTTGGCGAATATGCCGAGTAATTTCTGTACCCCTACTTACCTAGCAGAAACCGCGATTCAATTAGGTGAGGATTACGGTTATGACGTCAACATTCTCGACCGCGAAGAGATGATTGAAATGGGCATGGGCTCGTTTATGGCGGTGGCTCAAGGCAGCATCACCCCGCCAAAAATGATCTGCTTGTCTTACCAAGGCGGTAAAGCAGGCGATGCTCCGATTGCGTTGGTCGGTAAAGGGGTAACATTCGATACCGGTGGGATTTCACTCAAACCGGGCGAAGCCATGGATGAGATGAAATACGATATGGGTGGTGCGGCGACCGTATTGGGTGTGTTCAAGGCTTTAGGTGAATTAAAACCCAATATCAATGTAGTGGGAGTGATTCCTGCAACCGAAAACATGCCTTCTGGCAATGCGATTAAACCTGGCGATGTAGTCACCTCCTTATCAGGCCAAACCATTGAGATTTTAAACACCGATGCCGAAGGCCGTTTGATTCTATGTGATGCCCTAACCTACACTCAACAAACGTATAAACCGGCCAAAGTGATTGATATGGCGACCCTGACAGGTGCTTGTATCATTGCATTAGGCCATCATGTTTCAGCGATAATGGGTAACAACCAAGAGTTGGTCAATGAACTATTGGCGGCTGGACAAGCCACCTATGACCGTTTTTGGCAAATGCCATTGGGTGAAGAGTGGGATGAGCAATTGAAATCCAACTTTGCCGACATGGCGAATATTGGAGGTCGCGCAGGTGGTTCGATTACCGCCGCACAGTTTTTGGCCCGTTATACCAAAGACGTTGATTGGGCGCATTTGGATATCGCCGGCACAGCTTGGGTCAGCGGCGCCAACAAAGGCGCAACTGGGCGTCCGGTACCTGCTTTAGTTGAATACCTGTTAAAACAAGCTAACTAAGGTTAATACTTTCAATGTCTGAGCCAATTCAAAATCCAGATGTGTTGTTTTATGTTTTGAACAGCACCGAACCAGCTGAAAGAGAGGCATTTTTAAGTAAGCTGTTAAACACCATCTGGAAACAACAACGTCAGTGTGATGTGCGTTTTGCCAACCAACAAGATGCAAAACGTTATGACTTAACGCTTTGGGGCGCAAAACCCCAAAGCTTTATTCATCATGGTTTAGAATGGAATGTTTCTGCGCCCATTCAACTTTACGGGGAGAAAATTACCAAAACTTGCAACGATGTACTGATTAACTTACACCCGGAATTTCCAGAAATTCACAGCCAATATCAACGTACCATCGAAGTATTAGATCAATCCGATTACCTGATAAAAATGGGACGTGAACGCTGGAAAGCCTATAAACAGGCAGGCATAGAACCAACCGTTCATAAAATCGGATTCTAGCCCTCCCCCATAAAATCTAAAGACAAAAAAACGGCTATACAGCCGTTTTTTTGTAAACCACAACTCTTAGTCTAATTTAAATATCAATCTAAGCTCATGTTAAACCCTACTGTTTACGATTTTTAACCGCTCGACGAATCAACGCAATAAATACACCCAACATTAAGCCCAAAACACCAGCAACAGCCAATATTAATTTAGGTTTGGGACTCACTGGCTTATCCGTTACCGAAATAGAACCTACCATTTCTGTAGGTAAAATGCTTTTTACCCCTCCACTATTTACTAAAGCTTCATATATTTTTTGATGTCTTTGTTCGACTAAGGCTACAGTATTTTTGACCTGGTCAATTATTTTAGATTTATTAGTTCCTCGACTCGTCACCAATAAAACCCCATCA
Source organism: Thiomicrorhabdus immobilis (assembly GCF_021654855.1). Taxonomy (NCBI): domain Bacteria; kingdom Pseudomonadati; phylum Pseudomonadota; class Gammaproteobacteria; order Thiotrichales; family Piscirickettsiaceae; genus Thiomicrorhabdus; species Thiomicrorhabdus immobilis. Next base: position 580,637 of record NZ_AP024202.1, on the reverse strand, counting down.
ACTTTTTTAATCTCACTTAAATTAGCAGGCGCAATTCCATTTAAAATTTCTGCCGTTTTATTCGCAGGCTCAATAGACAAATATGGCTTAGCTTCATCACCTAGTTGTACCTGTTGTACCTGTTGTACCTGCATCTTTACCGATGCTTCATATATGTCATCGACCCCAAAAACATAAACCAATGAAGACAACAGGGAAAGAAAAACCGTAACCAAAATAGTAGTTTTTTCTTGAACGAGTCCATCCCATAATTCAAATAAATCTATTTCATCATCAATGTATTGATTATTTTCTAGCTGGTGATCTTTCAATTTACAACCCCTTATCTTTAAAACTGCAAAGATTATACACAATAAAACAGATAAATTACGTATCAACAAGGATTTAAGGTTTTTATTCTAATTACCCACAAGGTTCTCTATAATGTCAAGATGTTGCTAACCTAACAATAAAGGCTTACTTTTATGGATATTACCCAGCTTCTTGAATTTAGTGTTCAACAAGGTGCCTCAGATTTACATCTATCTACAGGCCAACCACCGATTATCCGTATAAACGGCGATATTCAGCGTGTTGAAGCGCCTAATATGGAGGCTGAGCAACTCCAAAACATGATTTACGATGTGATGAATGATGAACAGCGCCGAGGGTTTGAATCGGAACTTGAAGCCGACTTTTCCTTTGAACTGCCGAAAATCGCTCGTTACCGTGCCAATGTATTCATGCACAATCGCGGAATTGGAGCGGTATTTCGTACTATTCCTAGCGATATCATTACCCTTGAAGAACTCGGTGCGCCAGAGATATTCAAAGACATTTCCAGTTTTCCAAGAGGCTTGGTATTGGTTACCGGGCCTACCGGTTCGGGTAAATCAACCACCTTGGCCGCAATGATTGATTACATCAATAAAAAAGACCCCGCACACATCTTGACGGTTGAAGATCCGATTGAATTTGTACACCAGCCGATTCGAGCACTGATAAACCAACGTGAAGTGCATAGAGATACCAAAGGTTTCAACAATGCCTTACGTTCCGCATTACGTGAAGACCCTGACGTTATTTTAGTGGGTGAGATGCGTGATTTAGAAACCATCCGTCTCGCTCTGACCGCTGCAGAAACCGGGCACTTGGTTTTTGGTACTTTGCATACCAGTTCTGCTGCAAAAACCATTGACCGTATAATCGATGTTTTTCCTGCGGAAGAAAAAGAGATGGTGCGTTCGATGCTGTCTGAATCTTTAAGAGCGGTTATTTCGCAAGCCCTGCTCAAGAAAACCACGGGGGGCCGAATAGCCGCACATGAAATCATGCTGGTCAATTCAGCCATCCGTAACTTAATACGTGAAGCCAAGGTGCCACAAATGTATTCGGTTATTCAAACCTCAAAAAAATTGGGCATGCAAACCATGGACCAAAACTTGCAAGACCTAGTCGCTAAAAACCTGATAACTCGAGAAGATGCGCGTTCAAAAGCCGCAAATAAAGCAGCATTTGCTTAAAGGAAATCATGATGTCTGTCACAGAAAGCCTTTCCGAACTGGATAAACTTTTAGTCTATTTCTCTAACAATGGGGGGTCTGACCTTTTCATCACCGCAGGCCGACCAGCCACCATGAAAAAGGATGGCAAACTGATTTCATTAACCGAAGACAAACTCACGGCGGAGATGTCGAGAAAGTTGACTTTTGAGTTGATGAATGAAGATCAAACGGAAATCTTTGAAAACACACAGGAATGTAACTTTGCCTATCACATTGCGGGGATAGCCCGTTACCGTGTTAACGTCTTTGTACAACGTGGAACCCCTGGCATGGTTATCCGTTCAGTTCGTACTGAAATACCCAATTTTGAAAGTTTGAACCTTCCTCCGATTCTTAAAGAATCCATTATGGACAAACTCGGACTGATACTGATTGTTGGTGGAACGGGATCAGGTAAATCAACCACCTTGGCAAGCTTACTTGATGTACGAAACAGTACGATGGATGGTCACATCATTACCATTGAAGACCCTATCGAATTTGTCCATAGCCATAAGAAAAGTATTATTACTCAGCGTGAAGTTGGGGTGGATACCGATAGCTATGAAAATGCCTTGAAAAATACCTTACGACAAGCACCAAATGTCATATTGATTGGGGAAATCCGTAGTAAAGAGACCATGGAGCATGCCATTGCGTTCTCGGAAACAGGTCACTTGTGCTTGTCTACTCTACACGCAAACAACACCAACCAAACCATTGACCGTATTGTTAATTTCTTCCCTGCAAACCAACGCGACCACATTTTGATGGATTTATCTCTGAACCTTAAAGCGATTGTCTCTCAGCGTCTGATTCCTAAAATAGGGGGTGGATTAATTGCCGCAGTAGAAGTGCTAATCAATACTCCACGTGTCGCAGAGTTGATTTTTAAAGGCAAGGTCAGTGAGATAAAACAACTCATGCAGAGTTCTGGTGCCTTAGGCATGCAAACATTTGACCAAGCTTTGTTTGAGCTATATGAAAATGGTCTCATTACCTACCAGGATGCACTTAGAGGCGCTGACTCAATGAATGATTTACGCCTTAATATCAAATTAAATAGCAAACTACCGAAACCAACCGATGACGAAGGTGAGCTTTTAAATGAAAACGTCACATTTAGTTTGAAACAAGAATAGACAACAATAAAGTTAAGCATATGTTTTTAAGAACAACAGGGTTAATTGCATTAACCTTTTACCAGGCCTGGTCATTAAATGCCATGGCCTCTAATCAACCCGTAAATAATTCAATTAACTCCGAAACGGTTTCAACAAGCATTGAAAACTATTGTAAAGAGTGGTCAAAAAAACTGCGTACCGTTAAATACCAAGGCTGCTTGGATTTGGGCTTGGAAGCGAGCGATGCCAAAAGTGCTCAAGGGCGCTTACTAACCCAACGTCACTTCAAACCGTCACAGTTGAATCAAAACATCCCTGAAGGGCGTATTTTATTTATTAGCGGTATCCATGGAGATGAATACTCGGCGATAAGCATCACCTATTTATGGATGCAGAATATGCTTAAGCACCAACATGAAAATCGTCAACACTGGCTGTTTTATCCGTTGGTCAATCCTGATGGCTTATACCGAAATCCGGCAACACGCATGAATGCCAACAATACCGATTTAAACCGCAATTTTCCTTCTCCCGACTGGGACGAATTGGCTTTAAAGTACTGGAAAAAATACACCAAAGAAAATCCACGTCGTTACCCAGGAGACAGCTCTAACTCAGAACCTGAAACCCAATGGCTGGTAAAAACCATCGAAGAGTTCAAACCCGATGCGATTATCTCTATCCATGCGCCTTACGGTCTATTAGATTATGACGGGCCTGACCATGCTGTTCCCAACAAAATCGGTGCTCTAAAGCATAGGGCCTTAGGAACCTATCCAGGATCACTAGGTCGTTATGCGGGCGAGTATTTAAACATTCCAGTGTTAACCCTAGAGTTGCGTTCTGCCGGAAGTATGCCAAGCCAAAAGGAGATATATGGCATGTGGAAAGACGTTGAGCAATGGACCATTACCAAAATCAAAGGCCAAAACATCCAGGAGCCTCCAAAAGGTTTTAACCGGCAGCTAATAAGCCTAAAAAACGAATAACCCGTGAGCAAAACCAACAAGACCAATAAAAAAGGCTTAATTTGTTTAACAAATTAAGCCTTTTAAGCCGACCTAGCCATCAGTCACTCTCTAACGATTGATTCTTATGAAAATCTCACTTAGCCGCAACCTGAATAGTGTCTTCAGATTGAACTACGACTTTCCAGTCGCCGTCTGGATCTCTTTGCCAGAACTGCTGTTTAAGGCTGTTACTTGTTTTCCCTGGAAAGGTGACATAAAACAGGTTGTTTTCATTTGGATAGCGATAAACACTGACCGAATTCCAATCAACGATATGATTATTGTCTTGCAACCAGGCTCTAACATCCGCTAAAAGACGCTCTTTACTTTCAGAAATCCCTAAAGCAGAGTGTTTTTTATCGACAATGACAACCGGTGTTGAATAGGGCAATTGATAATCAGCCAATAAACGCTGCATCGCTGCATTATTCAAAACCACACAACCTCGGCTTGCTCTTGGCGCTCTGGTATAGGTGTCGCTTGGTACGCCATGCAACCAAATACCAGACCCTGTCTTACCATGTGCTTTATCCCAAAGATTGGGATAGTTGAGTGGCAAAGCGCCTACCCCGTATAAGTCCGGTAAAGTTGAACCAGGAAGCAAGTCGACCATGTGATAAACGCCGATAGGCGTTCTCTGGTCGCCCTCTTTTTGTTTTCCACTTCCTTTTTTGCCCATCGTCACATAATAGTCGGCAACCCGCTGCATCTGACCAGTTTTATTACGTTCAAACAGGTATAAACGACTCTCTTCAAGCGAGACTAAAATGACATGTTTTTGATTCGCCGTTTTGAGAACAAAATCTTCAAACCCGGTTGAGCTATCTAAACTGTCTTTGGAAAACTGCCAACGCACCTCTGCTTCAGAAAGTAGCCTATCAACCGTTTTAGGATTGGCTTGATGCACCTTTTGCATCAAGGCTGTTTGCCCGGATTTTGCGGCCAGTAAATCGGCCTTTAAAAGTTGGGCAAGCTTGTATTTAGGGTAGTTTTTCTGCAAATCCGAAATATTGGATAACGCCTTATCCAACTCCAAGCTGTTAATGGCATTTAAACTCGACAACAGTTGTTGCTCCACCTTAACGACGTCGTCCGCCTGCACCGATAACGCTAGTAGATTGGTTGTCATCAAAGATGCCATTAAAGACGTTTTAAACAGGTTACGCATATTAAAGACCCTGTTGAATGGAACCGAATACATATGATTAGTGGCCTTCATACATCACGACCTCTTGGACAATCTTCCATGCCCCATCATGCTTTTGCCACAACAATACTTTGTAAACATCATCTTTGAAGCGGTCTGAATGATAACGCTGCAAAAACCGGCTCCGCATCATTGTCGGCGAAATCGGTGTCATCTGGATTTTATCCAAAAACACTTTAATAAATTTAGGGTTTTGCAAACTACGGTAACGGCTGTTCTTCCAAGTGTTAAATGACATGCCATCTTTGGGTATAAACGCCTTATCGTCGTAAAAACCGAGGTAAGTTTCAACATTTTGTTCAGACCAGGCCTGGCGCCACTGCTCCAACCTATTTTTAACCAGACGAACGGCATCCGCATTTTGGGCGTCGGTAATCACGTTATCGCTAGGTAAATTAGCTTGTTTAACATCAAAATAAAGCCACTGCGCTTTGGGTAAAATCACAGGCGTTTCTTTGAAAACACGTTGATAGGCTTGCTGAGCATCATAAGCGTAAATTTGATTGAGGTTTTCTAACGTAGTCGCTACCTGGACATCAGCCTGTAAGGCAGAATCTAGACGTTTTTTAGCTTCTTCATAACGCTTTTGTTTAATTAAGATAACCGCAATATTATTTTCAATGGCACGCTTTAATTCCGGAATTAGATCACCAGACTTATTCAAGTTATTCCATAAAGTCAATGCTTGCTCTAAATTGCCCTTTTGAGCGGCATCAAGCCCTTGTTGAAAAACTTCCGCTTGCTTTACTAGGTTTTTTTCTTCAACCTGACTCGCTTGCACAGATGCAATCAGCATGACGTTAATGATCAAAAACAAACGTAATGACCTACCAATCAGATTGTAACTACTTGAAAATAAAGACATAAAATAATGAACACTTAACAATAATAAGAAAGTTAAAAAATAGCTTGGTATTTTAACGTAAATCGCCAATCCCAACCATATTACTTTTCAAAGTTTTAAGCTCATCACGAAGTTGTGCGGCCGTTTCAAAATCCAACTCTTTAGCCGCCTTGTACATCTGTTTTTCAATTTTCTTGATATGGCTGGCCATTTCTGCTGGTGTCATCGGTTTTTGGTGAGCATATTCCGTAGAGTTTTCAGCCACTTTTTTAGACTTACCAGGCCTGGTTGATTTGGATGCATAAGGTGAATCTTCCAAAATATCGCTGACCTTTTTATTCAGACCTTTAGGTGTTATTCCACGTTCCAGATTGTATTGAATCTGTTTAGCTCGACGACGCTCGGTTTCCCCTATAGCGGTTTCCATTGAGCGAGTTATCTTATCCGCATACAAAATCGCCTTACCTTCAACATTTCGTGCCGCACGCCCTATGGTCTGAATCAAAGAACGCTCCGAACGTAAGAAACCTTCTTTATCCGCATCTAAGATTGCCACCAAGGCGACTTCTGGGATATCCAACCCTTCCCTCAACAGGTTAATCCCCACCAATACATCAAACTCACCTAAGCGTAAATCACGAATAATCTCAATGCGCTCAACCGTGTCGATGTCCGAGTGCATGTAACGCACACGTACATTATGGTCTTCAAAATATTCAGTGAGGTTTTCCGCCATACGTTTAGTTAAGGTAGTGACCAAAATTCGTTGCCCTAAGTCGGCGCGCCACTTTATCTCTCCCAACAAATCATCCACCTGGGTGGTTGCTGGTCTAACCTCAATAATCGGGTCTAATAATCCAGTAGGACGCACCACCTGCTCGACCATATGGGAGCAATGCTCCGCCTCGTATTTACCGGGAGTGGCCGACACAAAAATACTTTGCGGCATGGCACGTTCAAACTCCTCAAACATCATCGGTCGGTTATCCAAAGCCGACGGCAGTCTAAAACCATACCCCACTAAGTTCTCTTTTCTTGAACGGTCGCCTTTATACATGCCGCCAATTTGGGGGATGGTGACATGGCTTTCATCAATGACTAACAACGAGTTTTTTGGAAAATAATCCATTAAGGTCGGTGGTGGTTCACCTGCGTTTCTACCGGATAGATAACGTGAATAGTTCTCAATCCCGGTGCAGTAACCCAGCTCCACCATCATCTCGATATCGAGTTTGGTGCGCTCTTCCAAACGCTGCGCCTCAACAAGTTTATTCATAGAACGCAATTGTTCTAAACGCTCTTTGAGTTCAACCTTGACCTTCTCCACCATTTCCAACACACGTTCGCGTGGTGTCACATAGTGCGATTTAGGGTAAACCGTAACCCGAGTTGGACGACTTAATACCTCACCCGTTAGCGGGTCAAACCAAGCGATACTTTCCACTTCGTCATCAAACAACTCAATACGCACCGCATACTCTTCCGCTTCGGCCGGAAAAACATCAATCACATCACCGCGAACCCTAAAGGTACCCCGCCATAATTCAACATCGTTACGTGTGTATTGCATTGAGGTCAAACGCGCTAAAATATCCCGTTGCGAAATCGCATCGCCTAAACGTAACTGCAAAATCATCTTCAGGTACATTTCCGGATCGCCCAAGCCGTAAATGGCTGACACAGTCGCAATCAAAATCACATCTTCACGTTCTAGCAAGGCTTTGGTGGCCGATAAACGCAATTGCTCTATCTGTTCATTGACCGAAGAGTCTTTAGAGATATAGGTATCCGAAGCAGGCACATAGGCTTCTGGCTGGTAATAGTCATAATAAGAGACAAAATACTCCACCGCATTATTCGGGAAAAAGCCTTTCATCTCGCCATATAACTGAGCCGCCAAAGTTTTGTTATGAGCCAAAATAATCGTGGGACGTTGCACGGTTTGAATGACGTTGGCAATCGTAAACGTCTTACCTGAACCGGTTACCCCCAATAGGGTCTGATAAGCCTCTCCATCGCGGATTCCTTCGACCAATTCGGCAATCGCAGTAGGCTGATCTCCACTAGGTTGATAAGGTGAAACTAATTCAAACGCTTTTGACACATTTTTTCCTTTAAAAATACCTATAACTTCCAGTAGAATGGAGGGTATTAACTTTTTTAGAGCTTAGAGTAAATTTCCGCGTCTTTACCAAAACTTTTAGCCACTCAAATTTTGGCGACATTTGGTAATTCAGCTCGATATTATACCCGCTCAACCACCTGTGGAGAAATTCAATCAATGGCCAACTTATCTGACCGTGTCAATCGTGTAAAACCCTCTCTTACACTTGTAATTACTGCAAAAGCCCAAGAATTAAAACGCGCAGGTAAAGACATTATTAGCCTTGGTGCCGGTGAACCTGATTTTGACACACCAGAACACATTAAAGCCGCAGGTATCTCTGCGATTCAAAATGGCGATACACGTTACACTGCGGTAGACGGAACGGCCGAACTTAAAGAGGCGATTAAAGCCAAATTTAAACGTGATAACGGCATTGATTATGAGATGAACCAAATCCTGGTTTCTTCCGGTGGTAAACAAAGTTTCTATAACCTTTGCCAAGCCGTTTTGAATGATGGCGATGAAGTCATTATCCCTGCTCCTTACTGGGTCTCTTACCCAGACATGGCTCTGTTGGCAGGCGGTGAACCAGTCATTATTGAAGCCAGCATTGAGCAAGGTTTCAAAATCAATGCACAGCAATTAGAGGCGGCGATTACCCCTAAAACGAAAATGTTGGTATTAAACAGCCCATCAAATCCAACGGGTGCGGTTTATACCGCAGAAGAACTTAAATCTTTGGCGGATGTTCTAATTCGATACCCTAATATCATCATAGCCTCAGATGACATGTATGAACACATCATGTTGGACGACAGCAAATTTACCAACATCCTAGAAGTGTGCCCTGAACTTTATGACCGTACCGTAGTGATGAATGGCGTATCTAAAGCTTACTCTATGACAGGCTGGCGAATTGGTTATGCGGGCGGGCCGGTTGATTTGATTGCGGGTATGCGCAAAGTTCAATCACAAAGCACTTCAAACCCTTGCTCAATTTCCCAAGCGGCCTCGGTCGCAGCCTTAAATGGCTCGCAAGAGTGTATTCAAACCATGTTGGTGGAATTCAAGAAACGCCATCAATATGTGGTTGAACGTATCAACTCATTGCCAGGCTTCAAGTGCATCCATGCCGTAGGCGCGTTTTACGCCTTTATGGATATTTCTGGAGCGATGGCGCTTAAAGGCTATAAAACCGATACCGATTTTGTCGGCGCTTTACTTGAAGAGCAATTGGTTGCCGCCGTGCCAGGTTCCGCATTTGGTGCAGATAAACACATGCGTTTTTCTTTTGCTACCAGCATGGAAAACCTGATCAATGCGATTGACCGTGTTGAAGCCTTTATGAAAAGCTAATCTGTTTCAAAACCAAAAAACGCATCGGTACAAATAACCAGGCCTGGTAGGTTCTAGAAATACCTTCTAATAAATAAGAACCAGGCCTGGCTCTTAAAAATCTTGAATAAGATTTAGTCACGCCATATTTGACTAAAATCTATACTTAAATCACACTCTCTAATCTTAAAATCAAACCGTTCATTACTATAATCGGCTTCTTTAATAAAACGACCTTCATGTAAACGATACACTTTTGCCATCTTTTCATCAGGATAGGCCAAGATATAAAACTTCACCCCTTCTTGCTGATAAAGTTCAAACTTAGTTAACTCATCGCGTTTTGCCGATGTAGGCGAAACAATTTCAACAATTAGCTCTGGAGTTTTTGTGAGTTTTTCGCCTTCAATATTACAAGCAATCAATACATCAGGGCGCACCACGGTATCATCTGAACTTTGCCAGTCAATTTCAGCTAAGACCTCGCAGTTGGTACATTTCTTTAAGGATAAATCAAATTGAAATAAAAAACCTTTTTCAATACGTTGATGTGAAATCGACGGTGAAGGAGCCATTGCATAAGGGGCTCCATGAATCAACTCCCAATCACCTTCCCAAAGTGCATAATCTCTAACTGTATAGTGTTCTGAATAGGCCAATGCCATGAGCAACATCCTTTTTATAATTCATTACTATCATACACTTAAATTGTAATTTTGTTAAAACTAACAATGAATGATACAAGCTCACTCTACCGAGCTTCTCTCACGCAAAAACACCGGAAAACGTGGTAAGCCATGTTTGGTTAATCCCATGTACTGAAAGGTAATGATTGCTCCTATTTTAGGTGGATGAATTCTTTGTTCATCATTTAAACCACTGCCGATATTAATCGTAATATTATTCTTATCACTCAAGCTTGGAAATAACTGGCTTAGTTGTTCAGGCAATAATTCACAAATTATCGCGCCCACTTTACCCAGGTATTTACCCTGACCATTTGAATAACCTTTCACCATGCATTCAGCGTCTTGCTTAAGTTTCACTTTAAGCACGGAATCCAATCTTCCTGTTTGATAAGGCAGGTTAGGATTTCTAACGACCAGCCCTTCACCTTTAAGCCCCAAAACACGCTTAAGCTCTAACTGTATATCTGTATCCTGAATAATGGCTTTTTGAGGAATGACCTTCAGATATTTTGCCGATTTCTCATTTACAAACCGCTCAACTACTTTTAGCCTTCGCATTAAATTACCCTGCTGACCAGGTACTTCAAAAACATTATAGGTAATTCGACTCCAACGATTATCAGGAACCTGTTGGCGAACAATGGAGACCGTTTCTGCAAATTGATTGCGACCTAGCCATAACTCACCATCTAATTCGAAATCAGGAAATTCCGCAGTAAACCAAGCAGGGGCGTTAAATACATTACCTTGACGACTTATCAGGTTTTTACCATCCCAATAGGCTCTTACACCATCCAGCTTTTCACTCATTACCCAACCAGAAACCTCCAGGCCTGGTTGATAGATCTTTAAGAGCATTAAATCTGGCTTTGATTTAAGTTTTAACGCAACATTCTGGTTTTCCGCTGCAGCGCTAAGCTGACTTAAAACCAGCAATAACCAAAAAAGGCAGACTCTAAAAACCAAAAAGCCTGGCAATTTGACCAGGCTTTTTGGAATATTTTCATAGAAAGAACTGTTAAAACCGCTGTGCATTATTTTTCATCTTCAAAACGCAAATCAGCTGAGATTTTGGCCAAGGTCTTCTCACCAATACCCTTAACCGTTAATAGATCTTCTGGCTTGCTACAAGCCATCTTTTGACAATGTTCAGAAATTGCCGCCGCCTTTGCAGGACCAATACCAGAAAGTGCTGCAGAAATCTCCTCAGCAGAAGCCGTATTGACATTCACAGGGCTAGCAGAAACAGAAAAACTTAAAATTGATAAAACACCAATTGATAGAGTACTAAATAAAACAACCAAAAAACGATTTTTAATTACCATTTCATTCTCCAAAATCATGTATTCATTAAACTTAAGTCATTGAATTTACTCAAAGACAGAAATTACAATAACATACCCTAGAAAATAAATTAAGTATTTTTTACACCACTAAAACTCAAAATACGTAACTTAATTCAAGATCAAACACCGAAAAATAAACTAAGTTATAATACGAACCATTAATTCATCTTTCATTAATTTAGGTGTTACGTTTTGCAAATATTCCCTGACCGCTCTATTTTTGTTTATCTTCATAGGGCTATTGATTTAGTACTTCCTTTCATATTGCTTTCATTAATTACTTTACTTTTTAATACCCCCTTCCATGAACGCTATCAAATCATGGGAGCTAGTGCAGGAGTCTTACTCCTACTAACTTCTCAATTTACGGGAGTTTATACGAACTGGAGAGGTCGCTCAATATTTCAAAGTGCCAAATTAATCATGCAAGCTTGGTTAATAACATGGGCAATTCTTATTATCTTAGCTTTCTGGTACAAAGATACTGTAAATTACTCTAGGCTTGCTGTAACAACTTGGGCCATATTCGTTATGTTTATTTTAATCGCCTACCGCATAGCAATTAGACTCGCCTTAATTTACCTTCGAAAATCAGCCCAAAATCATAAAAAAATAGCCATAATAGGAGCTGGAAAAATTGGTAAGCAACTAGCCAAGAATATTAATGAAAACCCTTGGATGGGGTATAAAGTCACCGCTTTTTACGATGACAACCCTAAAATACTTAATCAAAAAATAAATGATATCCCTGTGATTGGTTCAATTGAAGTTGTTGCAGAAGATACTAAAAACATAAAGTATGATGAAATATACATCTGCCTTCCTTTGGGGGCTGATCTAAAAATCAAACACCTACTAGACGAACTTACAGATACAACAGCCATTGTAAAATACGTACCCGACCTTTTTACCTTTGATTTAATGCATGCCAAGATGCAAGATATAAAAGGCATGCCTGTATTCAGTGTCTTTGATACACCGCTTAGTTGTAACTCTTCTCTGGTTATTAAACGACTTGAAGACGTCTTACTATCATTGCTCATACTAATATTAATTAGCCCTATTTTACTTGTTATCTCTATTGCCATAAAACTGACTTCGTCAGGGCCAGTCATATTCAAACAAAAACGCTATGGTTTAAATGGTAAAGAAATTGAGGTCTATAAGTTTAGATCAATGACAACCCAAGATAATGGCTCTATCGTAAAACAAGCAACTAAGGGCGATACACGCATAACGCCATTAGGAGCTTTTCTAAGAAAAACGAGTCTTGACGAACTTCCACAGTTTATTAATGTACTACAAGGCAAAATGAGTATCGTTGGCCCTAGACCGCATGCCATTGCACATAACGAAGAATACAGAAAAATCATTCCTAAATATATGCAACGTCATTTAGTAAAGCCGGGTATTACGGGATGGGCACAAATCAACGGCTGGAGAGGTGAAACAGATACCGTAGAAAAAATGGAAAAACGTATCGAATTCGATCTTCACTATATTAACAATTGGACATTGTGGTTTGACATAAGAATTATCATTCTTACGATTTTTAAAGGCTTTATAAACAAGAATGCCTACTAAGTTGTAGGCATTTACAATATCATATTTTATCTAATTTGTTATCTTCCATAAATATCATCAATTCTAACGATATCGTCTTAACCAGTATATTCACCGACTAGTACTTTAATCTGTAGCGGTACACATCCTCGGGCTTGATCCAGGGACTTCAACACATAAAAAACTTATCTAACTAATTTACCATTAAAAAAATACTGCTTTGAGTAAAAACAATTTTCCATCGAATAAGCCTACAAACTGCTTGGGTAGCACCTTACGACTTAAAGGCCAAAGGCGAGTGCCGATACCTCCTAACAATATGATATATTAATCATTTAATTTTTCCTGAAATTTGCCCCACTCTTGTTCTACAAAATCAGAAAACTTTTGTTTAAAGACTTCATTTGAAAATTGAAGTGCATGGTTACGAATAACCTGAGGTTCAAACTTAACTTGCTCAAAACGGTTGATTGCTTCCATTAGAGAACCCATTGTTTGTTCTTTAAAGTAGATTCCCGTTTTCCCATCGATCACAGTATCTAACAAACCACCTTTACCAAAACCAATCACAGGCGTGCCACAGGCTTGAGCCTCGACAGGTGTAATACCAAAATCTTCTTCGGCAGCGAACATAAATCCCTTTGCTTTTTGCATAGATTCTTTTAAAACTGAAAAAGGTTGGTATCCCAGCAACTCTATATTCGAATAACACTGCGCAACCTTTTTAATTTTTTCAAAATCAGGCCCAGTTCCGATAACACGCAATTTTTTTTCAGGCATTTGAGCAAATGCCTCAACAATCATATCCATTTTTTTATACGGAACCATACGCGAAGCGGTTAAATAAAATTCTTCTTTATCTTCAAATAAATCAAACTCATCAACGGATACTGGGGGGAATATAACATCAGATTCACGACGGTAAACCTTTTCAATTCGGCGTTTTATAAAATTCGAATTCGCTACAAAAACATCAACCCGGTTAGCCGTACCCACATCCCATTTACGAATCCGATGCAATAAATACTTTGCAACCCAACCTTTCAAACCTTTATTCAATCCTGACTCACGCAAATATTGATGCTGTAAATCCCAAGCATAGCGAATAGGTGAGTGAACATAACTAATATGTAACTGATCTGGACCTGTTAAAACCGCTTTAGCAACCGCATGAGAAGATGAAATAATGAGGTCATATTCAGAAAGATCAAACTGTTCAACGGCCAAGGGCATTAGCGGTAAATAACTTCGATAATTGTTTTTTGCTTTTGGCCACTTTTGGATGAATGAAGTTTTGACAGGTTTATTCAAAATAAAACCACGCTCATCAGAAGGCAAAAAATCTACAATACTAAACAAATCGGCTTCAGGATAAACTTCCAATATCTGCTCTAGTACTCTTTCGGCACCGGCATAGGTTACTAACCAGTCATGAATAACAGCAATTTTTTTCAATGTACTATCCGCTTACTTAATGTTTTTATTAGAAATACCGAAATAATTGCAGATAATAAATAATAGATAATTACTCCAGAAAATATATTAATAATTGGAGAAAATATTATTTGCATGGCAATAACGGGATAAATCAAAAGACTAGAAAGGTTACCTGAAAATAACCCTTTATAGAAATAACTTGAAACAATTCCAGAGAAAAAAGCCATACCAAAAGACAATGCGCCAAAATCTAGAATAAATGGCCCCCAAAATGAAGTATAGACACCTGTTTTGTGTGCAACTGAGGCAAGTTCGGAAAAAGTCGGAACTTCGAACCCTAAAAATGCAAATAGCTTCACAAATGGGTAAAATTCATACATTCCAAAATAATAATTTGACAAACCAACATGATTAAATAGACGAAACCACTCCACAACTCCATGCACCACATAGTGTAAAAAATTTAGTAACGAAAATAAAAATACGCTATTAACTTCAAAATTTGGAAACAAGGCTTTTGATTCTAAAGATACCGAAATAAAATCAACATCAACCCTAAAAAAAGTTAGGTAAACGAAATATGAAATAGTTAAAACCGTTAATAATAAAACCCTAAAAAAGGGAATATTTGTTTGGTTACCTTTCAAGCCATTTGCAATAACATGCGCCACAAAAACCATAGAAAAGACATAAACAATGGCAGTCATGGAAGACATGATAAGTGCATCAAAAAACCAATAAACCCCTACCAACCAAACAAACAAGACCTTTATTTTATTTCTAAAATATCTCCCATTAATCTGAAAAATCAAAACCACTAAACCGAAAGGATACAAAAGTGCAGATAAAACACCGAGCCCCCCTGAATTAAGCTCGCTATACATTCTTGACATTTTATATTCAAATAACGACGAGTAAGAAAATGCAGAGTGCAAAAAAATGTGTTCAAAAAATTTTAATACAACGCCTAACACACCTAATACAAAAAGGAAGTTTAAAACCCTCTTGCCAGGCTGTTGAACATATAACATATCACCCGTTGATATGTTTTTAAATGGTAGGTACTTTACAAATTTAACTCCAAGAGCAAATAAAAACATTAATGACAATAATGTAACAATTCCTGAAGCCGTGTACTCAACATTGCCGTATGAAGCTGGTATTAAAAAGAAACCTATAAGCCATAACAGCCAAGCAAATACCAACATCTTTATCGGATGTAAACTATTTATAGTAAACTTCAATTAAATTCCCTTTAAAAATCCATAAACAACTAGAGCATTAAATACCACCATTATTAACCAATGGTCTTGTTCTCGTCATATTTGATTTTTAGTTTTACAAAAATTTTGAATTTCATCCAAATATAGCTGCTTCGCTCTGTCATCCCGAATCAGATCTTTATCATTTATAAATTCGCTAAGGTGTCTTTCAAATCACCATTAAAAAATCTGTGCCGTCAAACACACCGCCTTATCCCTATAAATAAGAGAATTATCAAGCTCTCCTTGATAGGCTTGTCTAAGCAAATATTTCTTCACAGAAACCTCATCACATTCATATCCATCGTAATCCTCACATTAATCTCTGATTGTCTAGTAAAGACTAACTGCAATAACACTTACAAAACCCTTATATTTCCCGTTTTGTATTTAGGATCATATTCCCTATTTTCTAGAAATTCATCCAAACTACCCAACTTAACATATCTCACCTTCTGATTAACATAAAGACCAGCCTCTTTGAGGTGGCCAGCAATAGAGGTACCAGAGCCGATATTGATCTCATCACATATAACAGTTCCAGGATTTAAGACACAGTTCGAACCAATATAGACCCCATCTCCAATATGGATTCCCTCTAACTTTATCAAACGTTTAGTACCCTTATTAAAATGTACAAACCCATGAGTCCATAAAGTTGAATTACGCCCACCAACAATACAGTTATTACCAAATATAACATTACAAGACAGATCTATATAATGAGCACTTGTAATTTTTGAACAAAATCCTAACTTAAGACTAGATACCTTAGGTATCACCCTTAAGCCATTATTTTTAAGTATATTTGAATTACCAATGTGGCTATTATCTTCCATATAAACATCAAATCTACCCCTAAAAAAGTTCAATCTTCCTATGGTAGAGTTTTCTAGAAGAGTAACTGAATCACACTGTAAAAAATTAAAATGTGAAATTTTTGAATATTTACCAAGCTTGATATTTTTGTTCAGAATGAATGAAAGGCCAACTTTAGAAGTTTTGTGAAGATTTAATCCGCACAGATTCAAAAAAAAATTTCTTAACCTAGGAATCCATACCAATAAAACAATACAATTAATTAGAAATAATCTAAACATAAGCTACTCCGAACAAGACAAAAATCAATACGGGAAGTTGAATCAGCCTACTAGTGATACGAACATCAAATACCGAAGTCAATTGGATAAAAATATACATCAACAATAAAGCAGCTGAAATTAACGCAAAACCTGAGAAGTTATCTATAAACAAAAATATCAAAATTAAAGGGAGCAGGAAAATCCCACGATATAATACTTTTTTCTGTGCTGACTTTCGAACAACTTGCAATTCTAAGAAAGATACCGAAATCCAAAGAAAGGTGTAAAAAACGGACCAAACACTCAACTGACTTTTCATAAAAAACATAATAACTAAGAAAAAAATTAAACCACCCACCCAAAATACCCACCAAAGTTTAAAAAAGGCGATATTAGAAATCTTATATAGCTCAGAATAAAAGCTTATTTGTAAAAATTGATATCCCAAAACTAAAACTGCTGCAACCCTTAAAGATAAATAAAGTGTTTGGGATTCATCATTAGACAATATCTCAGGAATGTATGCTCTGGGAAACATCACAACTACTATCGCAATCCAACTAACTAAAAAACTATAAAAGCTTTTTTTGTAATAAACCCCAAGGCTTCTTTTCTTCGTGTTTTGTAAACCTTCTTTGTTTTGTGTTTGTAATTCTTTAAAAACAACATAAATTAAAAAAATAATGATAAAAATTGAAAATAACTCAGCGTAAAAAAGTGATTGACTTCCCACAACTATAAATAAAAAGATGAACACGTAAGGTAATGCGTCAAAAAAAGATGATATTTTTACATCATTCCTACATTTATATGTAATAGAAAAGAAATAGGAAAAAACCATTAACAAAACCAACAAGATTGCTGTATTAACCTTTATCCCCAAATTAAACACATGAATGGATAACAGGTAAACAATCAAAATCAAGGAAAGAGAAACAAGTAAATGTTTATAAAAATGATATTGAAAAGGAGAATGTTTTTTTTCGAGAGTGAAATAAGGATAAACCGCTGTCATTCCAAATGCTACTACTGGCCATGACAGCAATGCAATGGCAATCACCTGTTCGGCCATAACATAATATTCTTGACCTTCTGACCATAATATAAGGAAAGGTACCAAGAAAACCACTGCTTTTGCGGCAGAAAAAGAAAGAAATGATATGAACCATAGTTTTCTAACCATGATTTAAAACACACATGAATGCAAAAGTAATTTTATCAATATTTTTTTGTTCTATACATCGTTCATCACTTAGCGGATCACTTATTATTCCCTCAAAGGAATTAGCAAATATGTAGGCTTTAAATTGATCTATAGTTTTTTTATTTAGAGAAAGATCCTGACTAACACTTTGAATAGTAGGCAATGAAGAAAAAAACGCATTGCTAAATAAAATAACATCTTTTCCTAAAAGTGCAGCCTCATAAGCAACTGTACCTGACACAGTAGATGTTTTTCTCGATTTCTTAATTAATGTATATGAATCAATTGATTCATCAATCAATTCGACTCGATTAATACCGCTTATTTTTCTAAAAAAGCTAGGGGATCGATCACCAATCGCGTTGGTATGCTCTTTAACTAGCAAAAAACAATCATCAGGCAATTGCCTTGCTAACCAATATATATTTTTTAGCTGATCCTCATAATAACGGCCTATAACATCAATTGAAGCTTCAGGTTGCTTATGAAGGTAATATACCCAAAACTTTTCCGGTAAATCTCCATAGCTTAATTTTTTTACGAAAAACCTATACAAGTAAAAATTTATTTCTTCCTGAGCCTTATTAATTAAAAATTGGAATTTATTAACCCTTTGAGTTGGATCTTCAAAATCATTTTTTTCTTTGTGAAAGACTAGCGTTATTTTTTTCAATATTCCTTTAATACGGTTTGTTAAAGAGTTTTTAAGATTATTTAAGTGAAAATAATCTGGCTTCTTAAGCTCAAAGTCCCACATAACAGGATGAGCTGGGTTTGATTCAACCTCGTAAATTTCTTTTTCGTATTCATCTTTAAAAAAGGCAAACCTACCATTTGGAATGCGTATGGTATGAGGCTTTAAGTACTGGCAATTCAAATCACTTATAGAATTACACATCCTATTAATTAAAACCTCATGTGCCCAAGTAATTTCACCGAAGACAATAGAAATTTTGTTTTTTACAATAAAGTCATACACAGGTTTTTGAATTGATGTTAAATAATTCTGACCAAATATAGTTTCATGTCTTAAAACACGATCTGAATATATCAACTCATTTAATTTAAAGTCACCTAGTGCAGAGTTGTTTTGTTTTGAAATCGAACGAGGCAGAAAAAGAATTTCTTCTTGATGAACACCTTGCTCTAGAAGGTAATCAGTCCAAGTTTTAGATACAGAAACCCAATAAATCTTAATACCTTTTTCAGTCAATTTTTCTGCTATCTTATGGAAGAATATAGTTTTTTGATAATTAGCAACAAAAGCAACCGATTTCATTTTATCTCTCTCATCAGTTGAAACGCTTCAACATAATTAAATTCGACAGTATTAACTCTCATAGAATTCAACTTGATTGCATTGTCGAAACTTCTTGAATGTAGTGGCTTGCGCATTTCTTCTGTGTAAATCTCTAGCACTTGCTTGTTTATGTCAATAAATTTAGTGATGTCCACAAATACATTTGGCATAAAAGGCATCACGTCAGAAATTTGCAACTTTATAAGCATATTACTCTGTCATTTCTTTACTAACTGGAGTACCGTGTTTGATATTTTGTATTGCGGTTTGTCCAATTATCGTTTCTAAATACTTTGGTGCCAGCCCATAACCAGGTCGGATACTTTTCACATGCTCTGCAGTGATCACTTCGCCTGTTCTGATGTCTTTTACAAAATATAAGGAACGGCGGAATTTAACATTACCTTGCTCGCTGGATTTACGACCGTAGTCCACTTTTCCTAATGCTTGCCAGGCTGTTTTTGTGCCTGAACAGAGTTGCTGTAAATCGCTTTCTTCCAGTGAAAAACTATCATCAGGACCACCACCATTGCGATCCAGCGTAACGTGCTTTTCGATAATGCAGGCACCCAATGCAACACTGGTGATGGCGGTGGTATTATCTAATGTATGATCGGATAAGCCTACTGGTAGATTAAAGCGTTTTTGCATATCTTGAATCGTCAATAAGTTATAGTCTTCCGCCGGCGCGGGATAGCCACTAACACAATGTAAAATAGCAAGTTGTTTGCAGCCACCTTCTCTAGCCGCATCAATTGCTTCTTGAATTTCTTCAGCATCGGCCATGCCTGTTGAAATAATCATCGGCTTACCAGTTTGTGCCACATATTTAATCAAGGGCAAATCAACTGCTTCAAAACTCGCAATTTTATATGCTGGTGCATTTAATTCTTCTAACAAATCAACCGATGTATTATCAAATGGTGAGCTAAAAATAGTGATGCCAATTTTTTTAGCATATTCAAATAAGGGTTTATGCCAATCCCATGGGGTATAAGCTTCTTGATAAAGCTGATATAAGCTACGTCCAGCCCATAAGCCATCAGTCAGCTGAAAATCAGGTAGATCAGAATCTATAGTAAGAGTATCTGGCGTATAAGTTTGCATTTTAATCGCATCTGCACCCGATCTTTTTGCCATATCAATGATTTTGTAAGCGTTTTCGATATTGCCGTTATGATTGGCTGACATTTCTGCAATGACATAGGGAGAATAGTCTTGTCCAATCTTACGATTATCGATATTGATAAATTTATTCATTGTCGGCCTCAATTTTTAAAATGAATTTTTTACCATCTTTATAAAAAAAAGCTGGGAAACGATCAGGATCACAAACACGTATTAAATTAAACTGTTCTTCAATGGAGCCTTTTATATCAAGTTCACTGTCTTTTGGCGTGCGTTTAGACCAATAAGATGGCTCAACACTTTCACCTTGTGGTTTAGGGATAACCTTTCCGAAATTTTTAACGGCATAATCCATTAATGCAATTTCTGCATCAAAGAGTAACTGATTTATTTCATCGTAAAGTGCAGTAGAAGGTATTTTTAACTTTAGTTTATGCCAAATATCACCTGTATCCACCGCATCATCAGCTTCAAGTAAACTCACCGTCATTTCACAAGCGCCATTCACAATTTCCCAAATATGCGGACTCCAGCCACGCCCTTTAGGCAAATCACTGGCATGAATAACTAATACGTGTTTAAACTTTTCTCTATCTACTGCGTTAATGATTTCACTGCATGAAATCAAAAAAAGTAAATCCCCACCAATGAGCTTATTTTTTTGTCTAACTAGAGTAAGCTCATGTTCTGAAGATTTTTCTTCCATCCAACGTTTCAACCATGGGTTAATTGGATGAGTTTCTGAACTGTTTAATATGGTTATTTTCATTTTATCTGATTAACTCGATTACTTTTTGACAACCCAAACCATCAGTTAGATTCTTGCAAGTATGAAAAACTGCACTCTTCCAATCTTTAGCAGTTTTCACTAGGCCTGGTAGTTCTTGGATATTCACCAATAGCTTAATAGCATTGTCTTTTGCCAAAGCTTGCGCTATTTGCCGCTGGTTGTCAGCAATCACTAGCTGGATTGTTGGCAACCCTAAGCAACAACGTTCCCAAGTGGTTGCCCCTGCGGCACCGATGGCTAAATCCGCATTCGCCATTAGCTCAGCCATATTGATAACATTAGTTTTAACACGGGTTTTGACATTCATGCTTTCAGCTTGTTGTTTTACTGTTTCAAAATGTGGGGCAGTTGCGCCCATGATCACTGTTATTTCAAGATTAGGGTCTAACTCTGTTTTAGCCAATTGGTGAAGTATTTTTCCAGTGTAATTGTCTGGATCAACACCACCTAATGTGATTAAAATGCTTTTAACCTTCTGTTCATATTCACGACGTTTTAAGCTGACTTGCCGCCACTTTGCAAACTCAGGTCTTAACAAGGCATACTGTGCACCAGCAAGAATTTTGCAATGTTCGGGCACAAGGCTTTGGTACTTATCGGCTGTTGCGCCATAGTTCTGATCCAGCAACAAATCACAAATGTGTTGTCTATCACCCAGGTCATCAATCACCATAAGATTTTGATAATTAGGTTTTAAGGCTTTCTGCCAGGCCTGGTCAATTGCGTAATGATCCACAACCAACCAATCCGGCTGGATTGCTTCCAAAATTGAATGACAGTCGTTTGCATCTTGTTGTTGCGTGACACCAAGCCATTCTGAATGAAATAACCTCGGCGCTTCTTTTGATTCTGTTTGTTCAGAATGACTAGACCTTGTGTTAAGCGTACGAACGATAAACCCTTCTTGGCGAATTTTTGCGATTAAATTGCCTACATGATCACGACAAATAAACTGAACGTCTGCACCCTTTTTAGCTAAAGCTTTGGCCAAGGTCAAACAACGCATTACATGACCCGTGCCGATTGTAATTGAAGCGTCGGTTCGGAATACAAGTTTCAAGCAATATCTCCATTTTGCTTTAGCACTTGATACATCAATTCTGCTCTTTTCCAATCTTCAACTGTATCGATGTCTTGTACTAAATGGCGTGGTAAAATATAAGGACTGGCATCCCCCGAAAATAAAGGTTTTTGTTGCTTAAATGCCATCGCTTTACCCCAATAGAACTGTCCAGCATCGTGATAGGCTTCTTCTAGGTCTTGCGATCGTGTACTGAAATGTTCTGGATAGAACATTTCCACACGTCTCTCTTCTGTTAATTTAATGGCTCTTTGGATGGGAAATGCAAAGCTAGTCACCGTAAAACAGTATTCCGCTTGGGTTTCCTGAAGCTGTTCATAGGCTCGTTGAATCACACCTGCTTGAACAAAGGGGGCCGTAGCGTATAGACAGCAAACTACACTTGGTGTTTCACCTTGTTCTTCAAACCATTCAATCGCATGTTTAATGACCGGAATGGTTCCTGCATAATCATTCGCCAGTTCATCCGGCCTCATAAACGGCACAGATGCACCAAATGATTTTGCCATCTCGGCAATTTTTTTATCATCCGTAGAAACCACCACCTGATCAAAACAATTGGATTGCAATGCCGCCTCAATGGAATAGCCAATCATCGGTTTACCGCAAAACTCTTTTATGTTTTTTCGCGGTATGCGTTTACTGCCACCCCGCGCAGGAATCACACAAAGCTTCATGCCAATACCTTTTTCAGCGTATCGACCACTTGGTCCTGCATGTCAAAGGTTAAGCCTTGAAACATTGGAATACTGATTGCACGGCTATAATAGTTCTCTGCATTGGGAAAATCACCCAGTTTAAAGCCCATGTTTTGATAATAGGGCTGGGTATGCACCGGAATGTAGTGAAGATTTACGCCAATACCGTTTTGTCTTAAGTCTTTAAAAATCTGCTTATGCGATTTATTAACCTTATCTAATTCAATCTGAATAGGATAAAGGTGTAGCGCGGAATAAGCGTCCAGACTTTGATATGGTGTAATGACTGGAAAATCTTGCAATAATTCATCGTATCGTTGTTGCAATTGGTGCCTTTTGGCCACAAATTCATCTAAGCGCTGCATTTGAGACACACCTAGAGCCGCTTGCATTTCAGTCATGCGATAATTAAACCCAAGATCAACTTGTTGATAATACCAACCACCTTCAGATTCTTTGGTCATTAATTTTGGGTCACGGGTGACGCCATGAGATCGCAACAGTTGCATTTTTTCTGCCAGGCCTGGTTGATTAGTGGTCACCAAACCGCCTTCTGCTGTGGTAATGATTTTAACTGGGTGAAAGCTAAATACCGTAATATCGGAATATTGACAGTCGCCAATGGGTTTATCTAAGTATTTACCGCCAATAGCGTGAGAAGCGTCTTCAATGATGCTAAAACCATATTCTTGGCTCAGCTGATGAATACGCTTCATGTCACACGACTGTCCGGCGAAATGTACTGGAATCACAATTTTAGGAAGTTTGTTTTGTGATTTGGCTTTAATAAGCTTTTGTTCCAGTTTATCCGCACATAAATTGTAAGTTTGTGGGTCAATGTCCACAAAATCCACTTTTGCGCCGCAATATAACCCGCAATTGGCTGAAGCAACAAAGGTGTTTGGTGACGTCCATATAATATCATCTTCACCTAGATCCAAAGCCAAACAGGCAATATGCAATGCGGAAGTCGCACTATTAACAGCAACACCAAATTGCGCGTCACAATAGTCGGCGACTGTTTTTTCAAACAAAGGCACTTGTGGGCCTTGGGTTAGAAAGTCCGAATTAAGTACATCCAAAACGGCGGCAATATCGTCTTGGTTAATATCTTGTTTTCCGTAAGGGATCATATCTGTGCTCACATCGGGTCGACTTCTTCTGCCATTTGGAGCAATGTTTCATGGGTCAACCAATCTTCATTATTGCCGGAGTTATATTCAAAACCTTGTTCTACCGGTTTCCCTTCCTCACCCAGTCTATTCTTTGTAAAGTCACAATGGTGCGCAAACTGGATTGTTGGGCAAATGACGTAATGATCTTCAAACTCAAGTGTCAGATGACTGTCATCCGCTGGACACATAATTTCATGAAGTTTCTCGCCTGGTCGAATTCCTACAATCTTATGTGGCAACTCAGGTGCAATCGCTTTGGCTAGTTCGGTCATATACATGGATGGAATTTTTGGAATAAAAATCTCACCGCCTTGCATTCTTTCAAAGTCTTTTAAAACAAATTCAACGCCCTGTCGAAGCGTAATCATAAAACGAGTCATATCAGCATGCGTAATAGGTAACTCTTTAGCGCCATTAGCTATCAATTTTCTAAAGAATGGGATGACAGAACCGCGTGATCCGACAACATTGCCATAACGCACAACAGAAAAACGTGTTTCGCGCTGACCAACCATATTATTGGCTGCAACGAATAATTTATCCGATGCCAGCTTGGTTGATCCATATAAGTTAATTGGGTTAGCAGCCTTATCCGTTGATAGAGCAATCACTTTTTTAACATTGTTTTTAATGGACGCTTTAATCACGTTTTCTGCGCCATATATATTCGTCTTGATACACTCCATAGGGTTATATTCTGCCGCAGGTACTTGCTTCATGGCGGCGGCATGGATCACATAATCAACCCCTTCCATTGCTTCAAGCAAACGACTCGCATCTCTAACGTCACCAATAAAGTAGCGCATACATGGATCATTAAAAGTTTGCTGCATTTCAAACTGCTTTAACTCATCACGAGAAAAAATAATGATTTTCTTCGGCTTATACTTTTCAAGAATAATTTGTGTGTACTTTTTCCCGAAAGACCCTGTACCACCCGTAATGAGTATCGTTTGATTATTAAACATGCTAACTTCCTAATTTATATATTTTGATTATTATTCAACAGTTACCGATTTTGCTAAATTTCTAGGCTGATCCACATCGGTACCCTTAATCAATGCCACATGGTAACTTAATAATTGCAAAGGGATATTAAAGGTAATAGGCGCTGTGATACGACCCACGTTGGTGGTGGTTTTTACTACTTTAAACTCTTTATCTGAACTGATATCGGACTCTTCATCTTCAAAGACAATCATTTGCCCACCGCGAGCTTTGACTTCTTGAAGATTGGATTTTAACTTTTCCAGTAGATCATCTTTTGGTGCGATGGCAACCACAGGTATCTGATCATCAATCAAGGCTAGAGGGCCATGCTTTAATTCACCTGCTGGATAAGCTTCGGCATGGATATAACTAACCTCTTTAAGTTTTAACGCACCTTCCATTGCGATGGGATACATAGTTCCTCTCCCTAAGAAAAGTGCATTATGCTTATCGGCAAAACAGTTCGCTATCTCTTGGATTGTATCTTCTTGCTCCAATGCTTGTTTCACCAGGCCTGGTAGTTTTAATAAGCCGTGTACGATTTTTTGCTCTTGCTTAAAGTCCATTAAACCAAGAGTCTTACCTACCGAGGTCAATAGTAAAGATAAGGCAACTAACTGAGTGGTAAACGCCTTAGTTGACGCTACCCCGATTTCTGGGCCTGCATGAGTGAGAAAGGTTAAATCACTTTCTCGGGTAAGGCTGGATTCAGGTACATTGCAAATAGTCAAAGTTGGGATATTGAATTTATTTTTTAGCTGTTTTACTTGTTGTAATGCTGCTAAGGTATCCGCCGTTTCACCCGACTGGCTGATAGTCACAAATAAAGTATTGTTTTGCACCACAGGATTACGGTAACGGTATTCACTGGCGACCTCTACCTGACACGGTAGACCGATAATATCTTCAAACCAATACTTAGCAACTAAACCTGAGTGATAAGAAGTTCCACAGGCGATGATTTGGATTTGTTGAATGCTTTTAAAAATTTCTTCGGCCTGAAAACCAAAGGCTGAAGTGAGCACGGTGTCTTTGGTGATTCGTCCTTCTAAAGTATCGATAACCGCTTGTGGCTGCTCAAAAATCTCTTTGTGCATATAGTGACGATGCTCGCCAAGTTCCACTGCATTGGCGGTTAATTGCGACTGCTTAATAGGACGTTCAACTAAGTTGCCATCAATATCGTAAATTTTGACTTCTTGACGAGTGATTTCGGCAATATCGCCCTCTTCCAAGAAAATAAAGTTTTGTGTTACCGGCAGTAAAGCGGACACATCTGAGGCGATAAAATGCTCACCGATTCCAACTCCGATAACCAATGGGCTACCTTTTCTGGCGGCAATCAAAAAATCTGGATGACTAGGTGCTATAACACCCAAAGCATAGGCGCCATGAAAATGACTAACCGCTTTTTGAACCGCTTCTAACAGGGTTTCTGAAGTTTGCAGTTCTTTATGCACACAATGAGCAACCACTTCGGTATCGGTTTCTGAGGTGAAACGATACCCCTCTGCAAGCTGTTGGGCTTTTAATGTTTGATAGTTTTCGATAATCCCGTTATGAACCACGGCCACTTGATTATTACAGACATGTGGATGCGCATTGTTTTCAGCAGGTACACCATGGGTTGCCCAGCGGGTATGGGCAATACCGATATTGCCGCTAAAATCCGTTTGTTGCGACTGAATACGCTCTTCTAGATTAACGATTTTACCTAAAGAACGAACACGCTGAAATTGTGAATTTGCATCCAACAGTGCAATACCTGATGAATCATACCCGCGATATTCAAGGCGTTTTAAACCTTCCAAAAGAATGGGAACAATATTTCTTTCCGCAACGCCGCAAACAATTCCGCACATAAACGCTCTTTTATCTAACACTAATTTAAAAACGGAATTATAACACCGTAAGTAGTATTTTTTGATTTTGAATCATTCATTTTAAATTATGAAACCAGGTGTTATTTTCATAACCTAGCGCTAAAGAGTCATAAGCTATAACTTCATACATAGCTGAGAACCATTTAATGTGTACTCAACTTCTCCGCTTGTTCTTGAACCTTCATCTAGCTGTCTTTCTATAGATTTGGCTAAGTCGACATCTATATCAGTTATACACAATTGATTTTCTCCGGCAATCAATCCATAATTTGTGCCACTGCTTCCACCCCAAGTCGCTTTAAAGGCCGAGCCGATAGCAGGTAACGGATTCATTCTTTTACTCAACCCCGCTTGATAGACATCGTAAAAATAACCTTCACTTGGTGCAGAGTCGGACGAAAAAACGGTTTTAAGGCGACCAGGGTGGCTAGCGTCCTCACCCGGCAGCTTTGATAACTTATCCTTATAGAGCAAAGAGATCATTTTAAATTCTTTCAGTTTTTTGATATCCGCACGAATCTGAGCGTTTTCAATCATCGCCTGGGCTTTTAAAACGCCAGCAATCAACAACGCGATAACCACAAGAATCACACTCAACTCAACCAAAGTAAATCCGAACTGTTTCTGATTCATACTTACTCCCAAGTCAAAGCCTTAACCATAAATTAAGTATTTATACTATATTAATAAGTATTCAACTACAAATCAGATGTCAAAAAGATTTTCATGAGATTGAATACATAATCTCATCAAATAGTGCTGATGCATGGGTAATAACAATGAATACGGAGGTTACAAGTGAGGATGTGTGATTGCCAAGTCAAAGTAAGCCATGACAACAAAGAGTGAAAGGAATTTGATTTTACCAGGCCTGGTTGTTTTCTTTTACCAGGCCTGGTGGATTTTAATTTTTAATGGTAATCGGCTCTAACTTCCAAATATCATCGTTGTACTCTTTCATGGTTCTATCGGTTGAGAAGATACCGCTTCTTGCCGAGTTGATAATACTCATCCTTAGCCAATTACTGCGGTTTTGATAGGCCTGCGCAGCTTGCTCTTGCACTTCGATATAACTTTGGAAATCCGCCAAGGTCATCCAAGGATCCGTTGGACTCTTAATCGAGTTGATAATATCGTTAAAGATACCTGGTTCAAATTGATTGAAATGCCCTGACTCTAGCAATGACATCACCGACTGTAATGCATGACTGTCGTTGATGTAATTTTGCGGCTGGTAATGGTGACGTAACTCTTCTACCTCTGGGGTTTGCAAACCAAATAGGAAGAAGTTCTCATCCCCCACCGCTTCACGAATCTCGACATTGGCGCCATCTAAAGTACCAATCGTTAGGGCACCATTCATCATGAACTTCATATTACCGGTTCCAGAAGCCTCTTTACCCGCGGTAGAGATCTGTTCAGACAAATCGGTACCCGGACAAATCACTTCCATTGCGGAAACACGATAATTAGGGAAGAACACCACTTTCAATTTATCGCCTACATCGGGATCGGCATTGACGATTTGCGCCACATTGTTAATCAGTTTGATAATGTTTTTTGCCATGGCATAACCAGGAGCCGCTTTACCACCAAAAATCACGCTACGGTTGGTCCAATTTTGGGTATCGCCATTCTTAATACGGACATATAGATGGATAACATGTAACACATTCAACAACTGGCGTTTGTACTCATGGATACGCTTAACTTGCACATCAAACATCGACTCAATCGATAACTTAACACCCGTTTCACGCTCGACCATCTCCGCCAAACGCTGTTTATTGTTTTGTTTGACCTCATACCAGGCCTGCTGGAATTTAGCATCCATTGCCAAAGGTTCAATTTTCTCTAAATCGGTCAACTTGGTAATCCAGTCCTCACCGATTTTCTCCTTTAACAAGGCTCTTAATTCAGGATTACAACCCGCCAACCATCGTCGCTGAGTGACCCCATTGGTTTTGTTATTGAACTTTTCAGGCCATAGTTGATAAAAATCATTAAACAACCCTTCTTTCAACAGTTCCGAATGCAAAGCCGCCACCCCGTTCACAGAGTGACTACCTACAATCGCCAAATAGGCCATACACACGTTATTATGCTCATCGATAATCGACATACGACGCTGCTTTTCAACATCAGCAGGCCACTTCATCGATACTTGAGTCAGGAAACGGTGGTTAATCTCATAAATGATTTCTAATGGGCGTGGCAACAATTTTTCAAACAAGCCAACCGACCATTTTTCAAGCGCCTCAGGCAACAAGGTATGGTTGGTGTACGCCATGGTTTTGGTTGTTATTTGCCAGGCGTCATCCCAATCCAAACCTTCTTTATCAACCAATAAGCGCATCAATTCAGCCACCGCTAAACTTGGATGGGTATCATTGAGCTGAAAGGCATTAAACTTAGCAAAATCGGTGAAATCTTTGTACTTTGACTTCCACTGTTCCACCACATCTTGCAAACTGGCCGAAACCAAAAAGTACTGTTGTTTTAAACGAAGTTCTTTTCCGTTTTCACTGCTATCATTTGGGTATAACACCATAGTGATATTTTCAGCGCCCGCTTTTTCAGCGACGGCTTCATGGTATGAACCCGCATTGAATTGCGATAAGTTGAAACCTTCTTGTGCCTGTGCAGACCATAAGCGTAAGGTATTTACCGTGCTGTTTTTAAAACCGGGAATCGGCACATCAAAAGGCACCGCTTCCACTACTTCAGCATGCTCCCAATGTACAATCAGCTGTCCGGTATGCGGGTCGACATACTCGCGGGTTTCACCGCCGAACTTAATCACTCGAGTATATTCCGCGCGTTCGATTTCCCATGGATACGGGCCGACACCCAACCAATGGTCAGGCTCTTCGATTTGGTAACCGTTTTGAATCAATTGGCGAAACATTCCATATTCGTAACGTAGCCCATAACCCATAACCGGTAACTGCAATGTGGCACAACTATCCATAAAACAAGCGGCTAATCGACCTAAACCACCGTTACCCAAACCAGCATCTCGCTCGGCCTCTTCGATTTCCTCTAGATTCAAACCTAAATCATACATGGCTTTTTCAGTCTCAGATTCAACACCGAGGTTCAGCAGATTATTGGTTAAAGAACGACCAATCAAAAACTCCATCGAGAGGTAATAGGCTTTTTTCAATTTCTTTTCGTTATAGGCTTCCCAGGTTTTTTTCCAATGCGTCATCAAGCGATCACGTATCGCATAAGACAAGGCCTTATATAGGTAATAATCTTCAGAGGTAATATTTCTACCCAAGGTGTGACAAAGGTATCGTAAAAAATCGCTTTCAATATCCTCTTTTTCCATACCGATATGCTGCAACATATCGATAATGACTTCCATTCTTTTCGCTTCTATTTGGGTAGGCATTTACTTTTTCTCCGAATACATTTCTACATATTTTTTTGCACTATTTTTCCAGTCCAAAGACTGCTCCATCCCGGTTTTCTGTATTTTCTGCCAGGTACGTTTTTTGCCAAATAGATGCAATGCATGCAAGATTGTTGATTTTAATGCGTGGCGGCTTGGGTCATAGAACACAAACCCGGTTGCCGTTCCCGCTTTGATGTTTTCATCCGTGGCATTAACAACAGTGTCAGCCAGTCCACCGGTGTGATGAACAATCGGAGGCGTGCCATACGCTAAGCTATACATTTGATTTAACCCACAGGGTTCAAAACGTGACGGCATCAAGAACATATCCGCCCCCGCTTCTACCCTATGCGCTAAAGATTCTGAATATCCGATAAACGCCCAAATTCGGGTTGGATATTTTTGTGCCAGTAATTTGACCTTGGCTTCAAAGACCTTATCGCCCGTGCCCACTATGACAAAATTGGCACTGGTTTGATGAATGATTTCCGGCATCACTTCCAGCACTAAATCCATGCCTTTTTGCTCAACCAAACGTCCCACCAAACCAATCAAAGGCTTATCCACACAGTTGGTTAACCTTTCAGTAGACCTCTTTTCTTTTTCACCACGTAACAGGCAAAGCTCGCTTAACAAGGCTTGTTTATTGGCCAATTTTCCGGCGATTCGACCTTTTTTGGCCGAATAGTTTTCCACAATCAGATTATCAGTAGCTGGATTCCATATATGTTCGTCAATTCCATTGATGATGCCAACTAAACGACCTTCTTCCTCGCGCTTTTGTAAAACACCCTCCATGCCATAGGCAAATTCTGGATAGCAAATCTCTTTCGCATAAGTCGGGCTCACCGTGGAAACCCAATCCGCTTTGATCAAACCCGCTTTCAGCATTGAAAAGTGTCCGTAAAACTCGACCCCTTCCATTCCCCACAACTGCCAAGGTAGCCTTAGAGAGTCAAACAATGACTTCGGGAAATTCCCAGGATAGGCCATATTATGGATAGTAAACACGGTTTTGGGAGCATCTTTTTCAAGACTCAACAGGGCCGGGACCAGGCCGGTTTGCCAGTCATTGCTATGCACAACATCAGGTTGCCATTTTAAACCCGCTCGATTCATTGCCAGCTCGGCCACCACCATGGAGAACACCGCAAAACGTTCACCGTTATCCCACCAATCAGTGCCATTTTCCGCCAGATAAGGATTACCAGGCCTGTCAAACAACTCAGGAATATCAACCAACCAAACCGGAAACTCAACCCCCTCAATCGCACCGGTTTTAAGCTGCAAGACACGCGCTTGAAAAGTTTTCCCGCAACCGTTCACGGTTAACTCGGCCACTTTTTTGATGCCTTTGTTGGCGACCTTTTTAAGTACCGATTGATAAGCTGGCAACACTAAACGCACTTTATGTTTTAAAGCCACTAAAGCGTTAGGCAAACTACCTGAAACATCTGCCAAACCACCAGTTTTGATAAATGGGTGAGCTTCAGATGTAGCAAAAAGAATTTTCATTCCGCGTCCTAATTTCAATAATTAATGATTAATTTGTACAAATATAAAAACAGCAAACCACTGTTTTCATGTCTGATTCAGACAAGTCTATTAAGCTCTAACCTAGCCTTAACACGACCACACTTAATGGCGGTAAAGTCAATTCAGCAGAATAAGGCTGGTTCATCCATGCAAAGTCTTCACTGAAGACATAACCGGCATTGCCCTTATTACTTCCACCAAACAACTCCGAGTCAGAATTCAAGACTTCGATATACTGCCCCGCTTGCGGTAAACCAATACGGTAATTTTCCCTTGGAACCGGTGTGAAGTTAAATACACAAATCAACTTTTGATTATCCGCTTGACGAATAAAACTCAAAATCGATTGTTGGTAGTCATGACAGTCAATCCATTCAAAACCGCTTGATTCAAAATCTCGTTCATACAATGCCGGATGAGTTTTATAAAGCTCATTGACCGACTTTGCCAATAACTGCACACCACGGTTTAAGGCATCATCACATAAATGCCAATCCAACGAGCGTGCTTCACTCCACTCGCCCCATTGAGCGAATTCACAGCCCATAAAGAGTAATTTCTTACCTGGATGCAAACCTTGATACGCCAACAATAATCGTAAATTAGCTGCTTTTTGCCAGTCATCTCCCGGCATTTTGGCAATCAAAGAGCCTTTAAGATGCACCACTTCATCATGTGAAAGTGGCAATACAAAGTTTTCTGAATAGGCATACACTTGACTGAACGTCAGTTGATTATGGTGATAAGGACGATAGATAGGCTCTTTTTCAAAGTAGTCCAAAGTATCGTTCATCCAACCCATATTCCACTTCATGGAAAAGCCTAAGCCCCCCATCCAGTTTGGTCGTGAAACCATTGGCCACGAGGTAGACTCCTCTGCCATCACCACCGCACCCGGGCATTGCGCGTGAACTTGTTCATTGAGGTTTCGCATAAAATCAATGGCTTCTAGGTTTTCTCGTCCGCCATGCTCATTGGGAAGCCACTGCCCGTCCTCACGAGAGTAATCCAAATACAACATGGAGGCGACCGCGTCGACCCTCAACCCATCTATATGCAACTCTTTTATCCAGTACAAAGCATTACTGATTAAAAAATTTCTAACTTCATTGCGTCCGAAATTGAAGATGTAAGTACCCCAATCCTGATGTTCGCCTTTACGCGGATCTTCATGTTCATAAAGAGCACTGCCATCAAAGCGCCCCAAGGCAAATTCGTCTTTTGGGAAGTGTGCCGGCACCCAATCCAAAAACACCCCAATATTATGTTGATGGCAATAATCCACAAAATAACGGAAATCGTCCGGCGAGCCAAAACGGCTGGTTGGTGCAAAATAACCGGTGGTTTGATACCCCCAAGACTCGTCCAATGGATGTTCTGAAATCGGCAATAATTCAATATGGGTATAGCCCATCCACTGAACGTATTCCACCAAACGGTGTGCAATCTCTCGATAACTTAAGAAACCGCCATCATCCGCTCTTTGCCACGAACCTAAATGCACTTCATAGATATTGATGGGCGATTTTTGCCAATCAAATTCCGCCAGTTGTTTCAACCAGGCCTGGTCATTCCATTGATAGTCACTTTGGTAAACCACACAACCGGTTTTAGGACGATGTTCCATGGAAACCGCATAAGGGTCGGTTTTGGTGAAACAATGACCCGATTGGCGGTTACGAATCTCAAACTTATAGATGTCGCCGGCATGTAGACCGGGTATGAACAGTTCCCACACCCCCGAGCCGCCATTGACCCGCATGGGGTGTCTTAAACCGTGCCAGCCGTTGAAATCGCCCACTACTGAAACCCTTTCCGCCGCAGGAGCCCAAACCGCAAACTGTACGCCGGAAATACCATCTATGACTTTTGGGTGTGCACCCAACACATCATAGACTTGCCAATGCCGCCCCTCTGAAAACAGGTGCAAATCCAACTCACCAAGCTGCGGCAGAAACGTATAGGGCGAAACCATCTCATGTTCGGAAGCGTCAGCCTCAATCCATTTCACGGCATAATGTTTAGGCAATGCTAATTTTTGTTTATCGGTGATAAAGGCCATAAACAAATCACTGTTCTCAACCCTTTGCAGTTCATGGCCTTCCACTTCGGCCTTTTCTGCGGTTGGCAACCACACACTCAAACTCCAGCCATTCTCTTTATGCTTGTTTTCCTCTGAAATATCGACAGGATGACAACCTAAAAAGAGAAATGGGTCATGATGACGGCCTTGCGCTAAGACATTGATATTGCCCTGCAAGACTTTACCGAGAGTTTGCCAACTGATTTGCATAGTATTATTCACCGCTAATTTATTTGCTGTTTCTATATTTCTATCACTGCGTTACCGCCGAGACTGTTTCACCAAGCTATAAATGGTATCAGCTAAATCTTCAGGGACTTGTTGCCAACTGAATTGCCATGTCCAATTCCCTTCTGAAGTACCTGGTACGTTCATGCGATGCGGGCCATCCAACATCAAAAAGTCCTGCATCGGTACAATCACACGTTGAGCAACTGACTCTAGTCCTGCAATGATTAAAGGCCAAGGCATGCTATAACCTAAACGGTCATCCAGTCCCTTTTCTGCAACGATTGATTTTGCCAAAGGTCGCAACTGCTCCATAACCCAATTTTTTGCACCCTCATCCAAACTTTCAAACCAGCCAATCGTCGTATCGTTATCATGGGTGCCGGTATAGGTCACCGAATTGACAACCTGTTCATGTAAAGAGTGTGGATTATCCGGCAAGCCGTTAAAACCAAACTGCAGAACGGACATCCCCGGCAGGCCGTACTTCTCTTTTAAGGCGACCACTTCATCGGTGATGATTCCCAAATCTTCTGCAACCAGCGGTAAATCCGGAAAGTCCTCTTTTAAAACGGCTAAAAGTTCATCTCCAGGGATTTTGACCCACTTGCCGTTCATCGCGGTCTCCTCTTTGGCATCAATTTCCCAAGAAGCTTCCAACCCTCTAAAATGGTCAATCCGCACCAAATCAAATTGACTCAACGCTTCGGCAACACGTTTACGCCACCAACTAAAACCATCATCCTGCATGACTTGCCAGTTGTAGTGGGGGTTTCCCCAACGTTGCCCAGTTTCAGAGAAATAGTCGGGAGGCACACCTGTCACCACAGTTGGATTTAAATCTTCATCCAGTTGAAACTGCTGTGGATTCGCCCAAACATCCGCGCTATCAAACGCCACAAAAATGGGCATATCACCAAATAACTCGATTCCTTTCTGATTGGCATCAGCTTTAAGTTTGTGCCAAATAGCCGATAAAACAAACTGCTGCTTTTTCAGCTTGTTAATCACATCCGAATTCTGCTCAGAAAACACCTTTAGCGCGGCAGACTGGCGATGTTTGAAATCATCTGGCCATTCGGACCATGAGGCATGATTCTGGTGTGCCCTAATGGCCATAAACAGCGCATAATCCTCCAACCAATGCGGTGGATTTTCTAGGTAATAAGAAAACTCTTCCGCCTGAAAATGCTTTTGCCAATCATCCGGTAACAACGCAGGGTTTAAAGCAAATGCCGAAACCGCTTGATAAGGTGATAAATCATCATGCGGTTCAGTAAGCGGTAGCATTTGCCAAATACTTAAACCAGCCGATTGCATCCAATCTAAAAACAACCAGGCCTGGTCATTTAATTGGCCGGGTTTGCCATCTTGATTTGGTAACGAAGTTGGGTGCAACAGTACACCAGCTTGTCTTTTATTCACACATTTATCTCAACGTTGATTACACGGATATTAAAACTCACATAAATTTAATTTCGACGCATCGTCCCTGCGTTTTCCATATCACCACCACCCATGGAAATCGGAATATCCAGACTTTCTGGCGGGGTTTCACCCAACAGTTGATAGAGTCTTTTTAGGTGTCTACGGTATAAACGGTCAAAATCCTGCACGCTATCCGATGGATTGTAGCCGCCAAACCACCAGAACCAATCCGAACCTTCACAAACCGCCAATTGCTCGGTCGCTTGTTGCAAATCTATCGCGGAGAGTTTTTCAGACTTAACCACCTTGTCAAAACACTGCTTGGCTTCAACCAACAAATCCCAACCACGGTTTTTGTCTGGGTCTCCAATCCAAGTCGAGAAAGAGCCATACACCCAACTACCCGATTTCAAAACGGGCAGATGTCTAATCTTGGCGCCACTTTCCAAAGCCTCGGAAAACGTAGTCATCTCAACACGTGGATGACTGGATAACTTCGAGTACATCTCTTTCAAAAAATGGCTGGCATTATCAAAATAATACTCCCAGGCATTTTCCCCGTCCAAAATGACCGATACCACATGCTCTTCAACCTTGTCGCCTAAAAAATTGGCTATGTTTTCCATGTGTTGGGCGAAATCATTAGCGGCATCGGTCGGGTGCCAATCTTTATATTGAAAACCGACCATATCCGATAAACCATCATCCCTAAAGAACATGGCACACTTTTGTGACCCATGCTGTAAAGGCTGATACAAAGCTCTTTTGCTATGGTAATCATGCTGATCAATGCAAGACGCTTCACAAGAGTGTCGCCAGACCCCTTCACCGGATGCCGTCCATTTAAAACCGTACTCATCCAAAAGGCCTACAGCCGCACTGCTGATGGCTCCTTCGGACAACCAAACCCCCTTAGGTTTAGCTTCAAAATGCTGTTGATAAACCTTTAAGCCGTGTTCCATGTGCCATTTAGAACGTTCATAACCATCCGGGTAACCGTTGTACTTAGGTGCTGGAGCATCCGGCAACGCATCACGCATACTGGCAAAATCTATCAACAACGGTACGATTGGATGGCCATAAGGGGTCATCGAGATTTCAATCTGGCCACGTTCCATTAAGGCTTTGTAGCGCGGAATAATACTGGCCACACAGTCAGTCATAATTTCCATCAATGTCCGTTGGTCTTCAACCGTAAAGTGCGATTTCTTATCCATCAAGGCATCCACTCTATAATCGGTTTCCCTAACGCTCATGCCCATCCAAGCCAAGTGATACCAAACCAATAAATCGGTAAAGAATTGATCGTTCACATAACTGACACAAATATTGTCTAACCCTTCTTTCGAGTCATTACATCGCACCATATCCAGCAACTCTCTGAAATGTGGCAAGACATTGATCATGGTCGGCGCATAAGCACGCTGGCAAACACTCACCACCTCTTCACGCTCTTTAGCGCTCTTAGGAATGGGAGTCACCCCAGCAACCAGATTTAACAACGGATCATTCATCTCAGCGCCGTTATCCAACCAAGCACGCATCTGTTGTTCATAATCATCCAATTGTTCTAGCAGAACCGGTGCAAAATTCACGACTACTTTCGCTTCAGGACAGTTCTCCAAATGCCAAACCATGTCCGAATAGTCTTTAATGGCATGCAAATACACCCACGGCAAACGATAAACTCCATCTAGGCCATCTCGATAGTGCGGTTGGTGCATATGCCAACATAAAACGACTTTTATCTTTTTCTTATTCATAGTCTTATTCTTTTGCTTTTAATTGGATTCTTATGATGCAACACACTCAAGTCAACGTAATTTATCGCAAGGTATGTAACTTTTGCCCGAGCATCTCCGGTGTTACCAAAACAATGCCTGACGACTCTTCAATATAAAATCGTTTTGCATCTTCAACTGGGTCTTCACCGATAATGGTGTTGTCTGGGATTTTAGCGCCCTTGTCGATAACGGCGTTTTGAATACGGCAATTTCGCCCTACCTCTACACGGGGCAAGAGCACCGAATCTTTGATATGGGAATAACTATGAATCCGTGAACCGCTACCCACTACCGAACGTTTGATGCGAGCTCCGGAAATAATACAACCACCCGCTACCATCGAATCGATTGCTTCGCCACGACGCCCTTCATCATCAAAAGTGAATTTTGCCGGCGGCATTTGCGCTTGATAAGTCCAAATCGGCCAATCACGGTCATACAAATTCAACTCCGGTTCAATAGAGCACAAATCCAAATTGGCTTTCCAAAAAGACTCGATTGTCCCCACATCTCGCCAATAGACAGGCTCGTCCTTTTCATCCACAAAGGGGTACGCCTGCACTTTCCAATCTTCAATGATTGAGGGAATAATATCTTTACCAAAGTCACGTGAAGAATTTGGGTTATCACTGTCTTCAATCAGCTTTTGAAACAGGAATTCGGTTGAGAAAATGTAAATCCCCATAGAAGCCAAAGCCTTATCAGGTTTACCGGGCATGGAGTCAGGGTCAGCAGGTTTTTCTGTGAATTTGGTAATCTTAAAGGTCTCGTCGACCGACATCACTCCGAAACCGGTCGCCTCCATACGAGGTACTTCAATACACCCGATAGTGACATCCGCGCCTGAATTGGCGTGTTCGACCAACATCTTGCTGTAGTCCATCGAATAGATATGATCACCCCCTAATACCATGACATATTCAGGGGTATGACGACGCATAATATCCAAGTTTTGATATAAAGCATCCGCCGTGCCTTTATACCAATCCTTATCAACACGTTGCTGGGCAGGAAGCAATTCTACGAACTCACCCACTTCATAACGCATAAAACTCCAGGCACGCTGAATATGGCGAATCAGAGAGTGTGATTTATATTGGGTCAACACGCCAATTTTACGGATACCGGAATTCACACAATTGGACAATACAAAATCGACAATGCGGTACTTACCGCCAAAAGGCACCGCGGGTTTAGCTCTCCAGCGGGTTAAATCCTTTAAACGACTTCCCTCGCCTCCGGCCAAAACAATCGCTAAGGTTTGACGGGTTAAATCCGTTGAAGACTTGGTTTCACAATAATATTTCATTCCGTATTCCTCTATCACACCTATTGTTGGTGTTTGTTATGAACTAAGACAATAAAACAATTCAGATAACCGACATGAAATTATGGCTATTTGATTACGTTTAAATTACATGCAACAGTCACGATATTCGCTTACTGTGCGCCAAGATTTGATTTTGTCGCATCGCCCCTCTTAAACCTAACGACTCGTCTGCCACCAAATAAACAGGGATATTTTCAACAATCTGAGTCATTCGGCCTTTCTCTAGATAGGCTTTTTGAAAATAGGGCTTTTGCATCCAATTTAAGATTTTGACTGCAATCCCACCCGCCAAATAAATTCCATTTGGTGCAGGCCAAATGAGTGCAACTGCGCCAACAAATGCGCCATAAATTGTTACAAATTCGGTTAACGCCTGAATAGCGACAGGATCGCCAGCATCGGCCGCTTGGCTTATTTGCTCTGCGTTGAGTAACCTCTTAGATAAGTTAAAATCAGTAGGAGCAAAATTTAAGCCTACAGGGTTATTTTGTTTTGTAAACAACTTATTTTTATTAAGAATTTGTGAACTTATTTGAGAATAAGAAGTGACCACTGCATGCTCTGAAAAGAACTGGTAAAGTGCCTCTAGCCCAGGTCCGGAAAGCACTCTTTCATAAGAAACATGTTCCCATTGCTGCCACAACCATTGTAATAAAAGCTGCTGTGTTTCAGAGATTGGAGCAAATTCAAAATGCCCACCTTCAGAACTTTGAGGCAAAAAAGCCTCTCCATCATAAAAAACCGGAGCCACACCCAAACCCGTTCCTGCACCAATAACAAGCCTATTGCCCTTTATTGGTTCGCCATTAGTTTGACTGTTTACAGGAAGATAGAGAGAAATCAGCTCACTGCTGGAAAGGGTGTCCACGCCCAAAGCGGCGGCGTAAAAATCATTTACAAAATGCACCCTATTAATGGAACAGGCCTGTTCGATTTGGTCTGCATCGACAATCCAAGGCAAATTAGTCAATTGAACTTGACGCGAATGAACCGGCCCCGGCAAACCGAAACAGGCGGACTCTATGGTTAAGTTAGGGATATCGAAGGAAGATAAAAAACGAGAGACAATCGATTGCAAAGAATCGAATTGATTACATAAGAAACGCTGCTGGCCAATAGCTGAAGAGCTACGATTTTCTGGCCTAACTTGGATAAGTTGAAGTAAAGCTTTAGTTCCTCCTATATCTCCAGCCAGATAATACATTTACCACCCCAACATTTTGGGTTTACGGCCCATTTCGGGCTCGGTACCGCTTCGCCAATATGCAAGATTACATTTAGTCATAAAGAGTATCCAAACCTTCACAAATCAAATGATTGAAAAAACTATGTGCTTCTTGAATACGCGCGGTCTCTACTGAATCGACTTGTAAACAATAATCCGCTTGTTCACTCATAGCACTGTCTTTTTTACCCGTTAACGCCACGGTAACACAACCACACGTTTTCGCGACCTGAATCGCTTTAACGACATTATGGCTATTGCCCGAAGTAGACATCGCAATCACCACGTCACCAGGCCTGGCCAATCCTTCGATTTGACGTGAGAACACACTGTCAAAATCATAGTCATTGGTATGCGCCGTTAAAATCGAGCTATCTGTCGTTAACGCAATGGAAGCTATCGGCTGACGATTTTTTACATAACGCACCATCAACTCAGCCGCCATGTGTTGGGCATCTGCCGCACTGCCGCCATTGCCCAGCCAAATCACTTTACCGCCGGCGTCGACAGAAGCTTGAATTTTTTCAACCACCTCTGTTACCAGGCCTGCTTGCTTTATTACCGACAGGATCGCTTTTTGATTTTCGGCCAATGCGTGTTCAAAATCAATATTCATTTCGCTCATAATTTTTTCGCATTCTCTTCGGTTTGAATTTTATCCACTAATTTTGTGGTTGAATAACCATCCCAAAAAGACAAAACTTCAACCTGCCCACCGGCATCCCAAACACAAGCAGAACCGGCAATCTCTTCAGGCTTATAATCACCGCCCTTGACCAAAACATCCGGTTTTAATTTACAAATCAAGCGCTCTGGGGTTTCCTCATTGAAAGCGACCACCCAGTCAACACAACTCAATGCTGAAAGCAGTTCCATACGACCTTCCAAACCAACGATCGGGCGCGAATCGCCTTTTAATTTTTTGACCGACTCATCCGAGTTCACCGCGATAATCAAACGCTCACCTAATTTAGCCGCCTCGTTTAAATAACGCACATGGCCACTATGCAATAGGTCGAAACAACCATTGGTGAACACCACTTTTTCACCGTTTTGTTGGGCCAACCGCACCAGTTCAAGCAACTCATCTTCATTCATCGCCACATAACCTTTATGGCGCATATCGGCTTTAATCGCCTCGTCCAACTCCGCTTTGGAAACCGTTGAAGTTCCGACTTTTCGAACCACCACACTCGCGGCCTGATTGGCCAAATGCACCGAATTCTGCCACGACAAGCCACTGGCAAACCCGGTAGCCAATGCCGCCATAACCGTATCACCCGCCCCCGTCACATCGTAGACTTCCTGTGCTTGCGACTTCAGCAGATAAGGTTTATCTTGCTGGCTAACCAACGCCATACCATGCTCGCTACGGGTAACCAACAAGGCTTGCAACGACAAATCATCAATTAATCGAGTGGCTTTTTCTACAACGGCCGCTTCAGTTGACGCCTCACCCACAATCGCCTCAAACTCACTCTGATTCGGCTTGATTAGAGTTGCATTACGGTAACGCTCAAAATCCAACCCTTTAGGATCAACCAACACCGGGATGGATTTTTCAACCGCCACAGCAATCATTTGCTCAACAAACTGCAGAGCGCCTTTGGCGTAATCGGAAATCACCAAAACGTCATAATCGGCAATATGCTTTTTAACCAATTCAACCAAAGCCTGGGCTGGCTCGGCAGGGACAGGATTTTCAAAATCCATACGAATCAATTGCTGGTGGTGGCTTAACACTCTTAACTTGCAGATAGTACCGCTTTCCGACAGCGCCCAATCGGTTGTCACATTGGCCTGTTGCATCAGCTGGGTCAACTGCTGGCCATGCGCATCCATACCGCCATTGGCCAGTTTACCGACCACACCCAAAAGACAAGCTTTAGCGCCCAAAGCGGCCACATTCAACGCCACGTTGGCGGCACCACCGGCACGCATCTCCTCATTGGCGACTTTTACCACCGGAACAGGTGCTTCAGGAGAGATTCTTCCCGCCCTACCATTCCAATATTGGTCCAACATTACATCACCAACCACTAGAATTTTAGATTGCGAAAAGTCGTGCATAAGATTCCTTACCAAAAGCATTTATAGATAGATTAAAATGTGCGTACAGTTTATCAGGAATCCCCAGCATGCAAAATTCAAAAACCATTTTTTCTGGTGTTTTAAGCACATTAATTCTTTCAATTGCTTTAACCCCTTCCACCAGTTATGCCGAAAACTCAAACAATGGTCCTATGTCCTTTGCCATTTTAGGCGCGATTGGTTCTTTAGGTTTTGCTTGTTTTCAAGGTACCGCACCTTGTGTTTTACGCCCTCATATCAATACCGATGAACTAACCTTCAGTACTGACATTGGTTCAGACAATAAATTAAAACATCTACGAGTTGCCATAGGTGCGGATTGGGATGAAAAAGTCTATGAAGCCAAAGATTGGCAAATCACCGGCCGCTGGGATGCTAGCTTTCACGCTTGGAACTCCGATGAAAAGAATGTCGCCAACGACTCTGGTTATATCATCGGGTTAACTCCGGTATTCCAATATCAACTTAAACACTTCGCCTATACCCCTTTTATAGAAATGGGTGGTGGTCCACACCTATTGAGCGATATTAGAATCGAAAACGAGGACAAGTCGACACAATTCCAGTTTGGCAGCATTTTTGGTTTAGGGGTAAAACGGGATGCCTTTGAAGTCAGCTACCGTTATTTGCACATTTCCAACGCGGGGATAGAGATGCCAAACCCAGGTACCGACATCCATAACTTGCATGTAGGTTATCATTTCTAAAGCGAAATTGAGACTGAAACAAGCCAAACCCTACTGAACAAACCCCATTAGAAAAAAGGTTAAAGAATTTTATGTCAATTGACTATCAAGCCATCGCCAAACAAGTACTCGATATTGAAGCCGAAGCCGTTTTGCATTTAAAAACCCTGATCGATGATAACTTTTCAGGCAGTGTTGATGCGATTTTGAACACCCAAGGCCGAGTCGTGATTTGTGGTATGGGTAAGTCAGGGCTAATCGGTAAAAAGATTATGGCGACCTTTGCCAGCACAGGGACTCCATGTTTCTTTATGCACCCGGGCGAAGCCTTTCACGGGGATTTGGGCATGGTCTCTCCTAAAGATGTGTTTTTAGCTTTGTCTAACTCAGGGGAAACCGAAGAAGTGATTCGCCTCCTGCCGTTTCTGAAAGACAATGGCAATATTGTCATCTCCATGACCGGGCGTCCTGATTCAACATTGGCGACCAATGCCGATTTCCACCTGAATATTGCCGTACCAAGAGAAGCTTGCCCACACCAATTGGCACCCACGTCGTCAACCACTGCGACCTTGGTGATGGGAGATGCTTTAGCGGTCGCCTTGATGGAAGCGCGTGACTTTCAGCCGCATGAATTTGCCCGTTTCCACCCTGGTGGAAGTCTTGGACGTAAACTATTAACTCGAGTAAAACATGAGATGACCAGCAAAAACCTACCGATGGTTTCTGCAAACTCATCGGTTCAAGATGTCATCCACACCATGAACGAAGGCCGCTTAGGTTTATGTATCGTCGATAACGGTAAAGGCATTATCACCGATGGTGATTTGCGCCGTCACATGGAAACCGATTCGGCCAACTTTATGCAACTCAAAGCGGCGGATTTAATGGGCGTCAATCCCAAAACCATAGATGCCGAAGCACGTTTGAATGAAGCCGAAGAGCTGATGAATGAAAATAAAATCACCTCTTTATTGGTAACAGAGAACAGCCAAGTGGTCGGTGTCATTCAGATTTACGATTTAAATGGTTAACTCTCACAACCGCAACCTACCAGGCCTGGTTAAATGAATTTATTCAGTTATCGACTTCTTACCTTTTTGGCAATGCCGTTGATTGCCTATTCGGGTTGGAAACGATGCCGTAAACATCAAAAACAGCAACAACACGACAACTCCCTACCGGATATTCATGACTGTTTCAAAAGCCGATTTGGTTTCAACTCAACCGCATACCAAACAGGCGGAGTGTGGATTCATGCGGTTTCAGTGGGCGAAACCCGTTCCATCTTTCCGTTACTCAGCCGTCTTCACCAACAATATCCCGAGCTTCCCTTAACGGTTACCAATGGTTCAACCCAAGGTGCGCTGCAGGCTTTACAGTTTTCTCCGGTAACCATCCAACACCAAATGTTGCCCTATGATTACCCTTTTGCCGTCAAACGGTTTTTACAACAAATTCAACCTAAACTGGTGATTATGGTCGAAACCGAAATTTGGCCGAATCTTTACCAGGCCTGTGTCGATAACAACATACCCATTGTGTTAATCAACGCACGTTTGAAAACCGCCTCTTTCAACGCCTATCAAAAATGGGGCGGTCAATTGATTCGCGATGCTTTGAACCAAACCGAATTTATTGCGGCGCAATTTCCTGCCGATGCCGAACACTT
Organism: Thiomicrorhabdus immobilis; assembly: GCF_021654855.1. Lineage (NCBI taxonomy): Bacteria > Pseudomonadati > Pseudomonadota > Gammaproteobacteria > Thiotrichales > Piscirickettsiaceae > Thiomicrorhabdus > Thiomicrorhabdus immobilis. The sequence continues at coordinate 536,396 of NZ_AP024202.1, read as the reverse complement.
CAAAACCCTGGGCGCAAACCAGAACAAAGTGAAAACCCTGGGGAATTTGAAATTCGATTTAACCATCGCTGATGACTTAGCAGAACAAGCTCACATTTGGAAACAACAAAACCACCTCAACCAACGCCCTATTTGGGTGGCCGCCAGTACCCACGCCCATCCAGAGAATGGCGATTTAATGGCGAGTGAAGAACAACTCATGCTGGATGCGCATAAAAAACTACTGCAAACTCATCCAAATGCATTGCTGATTCTGGTACCCAGACATGCCGACCGCTTTCAGAAAGTGACCGAATTATTGGAATCGAAGCCATTGAATTGGCAACAGCGCAGTCAAGATGCAGAAATTCAGCCGGACACTCAAGTCTATCTAGCCGATAGTGTGGGAGAACTGATGTTATGGTTTGCTGTCAGCGATATCGCCTTTATTGGCGGCAGCATGGTGCCGTTTGGTGGACACAATATATTGGAACCCGCTGCTTTGAATAAGCCGGTATTATCGGGTCCACATTATCAAAACCTACAAGCGTTATTCGACCCTTTTGTTGCCGAAAACGGGGTAAAAATCGTAGACGATAGTCATCAACTGGCCGCCACCTTAGAACAACTGCTCACCCATAAAGAACAAGCCACAAAGCTCGCCAATCAAGGCCATCAATGTTTTGCCAAACAAACCGGCGCCTTAGAGAGAACCATGCAGGCTTTAAAACCCTATTTAGACGCTTAATGGCATTGAAGTAAAGAGCTGAACGGGAAAATCTCGATAACAGATTTTTAAAATGACCAGGCCTGGTCAAAGCCATTTTTTGCGGTTTCTAAACAAAAAAAGCCCCGTTAAACTCATATTAATGAAGTGACCCCAAAAAGTTGGACATTTTAGTTAAGCGGCACTTAAGGCCTGATTTCGATATTCTATCGGAGTCAGGCCTTTTAGTTTCACCTTGATTCGTTTTGTATTGTAATACTCAATATAGTCTTTAATTTCTTCCATTAGATGCTCAGCACTATTGAACTTCTTACGATGATACATCTCGGTTTTTAGGATTCCAAAAAAGTTCTCAGCAACCGCATTATCTAAACAGTTCCCTTTTCTTGACATGCTCTGAGTTAATCCATTCTCTTTCAGTAACTTCTGTACATCACTATGCTGATACTGCCAGCCTTGATCACTGTGGAATATCGGTTTGACTTTGCCTGTTAACTTATTGATTGCTTCTTTTAGCATGTCGGTCACCAGCGGTAGCCGTGCACTCTTGGCCACTCGATAACTAATCACTTCTTGGTTAAACAGGTCAATCACCGGGGATAAGTAAACTCGCTGTTCTCCGACTTTAAACTCCGTGACATCGGTTACCCATTTTTTATCCGGTGCATCAACACGGAAGTTTCTTTGAAGCACATTCTCGGCAATTCGGCCTACTTGACCTCTATAGGATCGGTAACGCTTTGGCCTGACGAATGACTTCAAGTTCAGTTCTTGCATTAAACGTTGAACGGCCTTCTTGTTTAAAAAGTGACCTAAGCGTCTTAACGCATAGGTCATACGTCGATACCCATAACGACCTTTATGCTCATTAAAGAGTTGTTGAATCGCTCTTTTAACGTCCGCATAACGATCAGGCAGCGCACTGCGCGCCTGATGGTAATAAAACACACTTCGTGCAAGCCCGGCGGCCTTGAGAAGATGTTTAAGTGGATAGAACGTTCTAAGCTGATCTATGAGCCCTGCTTTTTCTTGGTTTGGCGTTCTTTTTCCTGTAGCAGGGCATCGAGCTTTTTTAAATAGGCATTCTCCGCTCGACGGTATTCGAGTTCTTCTCGTAACTCCTCTAGGCTCATTTTTTCAGTTGGCTTAACCATTTCTTGTTTTTGGTTTTTTTTCATTTTTCTACCCTGCTTTTTAGGTTGTAAGCCTGAAAGGCCGAACCGTTCGAATTGAGTGAGCCAAGTAGAAATCGTACCCGCAGAACTCATGTTATAGACAATACTGGTATAACTAATAGACCAGTGATTTTCACGCATGTGTTTTAGGATACGATATTTGTCTTCAAAAGAGTATGGTGTGTTACGTTTGATAAACGCATTTTGACCATGGAAACGATAGACTTGTGTCCAGTAACGGATATAGCGATCTGGAATACCGAGTCGCTTGGAAATGGACAGACTGGATTCATGAGAAAGGCATTGCTTAGCAATCGCCAGTTTAAATTCTCGATTGTATTTGGACATGAAAAACCCCCAAAGTTGGTGTCCAACATTTGGGGGTCACTTCATAACGGGGCTTTTTAATTTGTATTATTGATATAGGTTGTAGACCTTAGTGTTCATAAGCCTTATGCGATAGATACAACGCTAAAGCAATCATCATAATCGCTAAAGAGTAGTATAAAAGCTCAAGAGGTTGCGTTGGTTTTAAGAAAATCGCTTGCTCAAAGAACATAACAATTAAGATCATTAAAATCACTTTCGCCAATTTGTCTTTTAAGTCATCTAACGAGTTAATCATTAAAATTTTACTTGCACCAACATTATCGACAGCCGTATCAATCTTAGAGATAAATAGCTCATATAAACCTAATGAGAAAATCAGCATAATGGCACCCAGTAAGAAACCATCTACTGAGCCGACCACATGAGCAACTGTTTGCGCTTTTAATAATGCACGACCCTCATCATCCATTGAATGGTAATGCGTCAAATGGCTAATGGTGTAAAACACATCAACCGAGGTTGTATAAAAAATAGCAAATGCCGTAAACAAACTTGCCACTACAGCCACCATCACCACAAATCGACTGTTCCATAATGCCGACTCTATGACCTTTTCAGCCATACCTTGATTCTTTACTGTACAAACCAATTCTTGTTCATCATTCTTTTGCTCAACTTCATGATTGGCCATAAAACTCTCCTATTTAATTCAATCTACCAGGCCTGTATAGACTTCATAGAGTCTGATAATTTAAATCTATATTTATTCGCTTAATTCTTCAATGGTTAAATTGTGGTTTGTATAGATACATAGATCTCCAGCAATATGCAGTGATTTTTCCACCACATCACGAGCCGACAACTCGGTGTTTTCCATTAACGCTTGTGCCGCTGAATGAGCGTAACTGCCACCCGAACCAATCGCGATAAAGTCATCTTGCGGTTCAATGACATCGCCTGTTCCGGAAATCAGTAGCATATTGTCTTTGTCGGCCACCAACATCATCGCTTCCAGCTTACGCAGAGCACGGTCGGTACGCCAGTCTTTAGCCATCTCTACCGCGGCACGCATCAACTGGCCATTATGGGTTTGTAAACGCCCTTCAAAACGTTCAAACAAGGTAAAGGCATCGGCCGTTGCCCCTGCAAAACCAGCAATCACCTGGCCATTGTATAAACGGCGCACCTTGCGAGCGTTACCTTTCATCACCACATGACCTAATGTCACCTGACCATCGCCGCCAATCACCATTTGGCCGCCACGCTTTGCACATAAAATCGTTGTTCCGTGAAAAGACATATCTTTCCTTTTTATTTGTAACTTACTTTTTAATCTGGCTATTTTAAAGGAAATTGATTTCGATAAGACAGAAATTGTTTTTAATGCGATGTTTAAAATTTAACCACGTAGCGGATGCAAAAATTCGATTGACCACGAAGACACGAAGATTTTAAAGAAAAGGCCGTTCACACTGTCATTGCGAAACAAAGAACTCGGCTGTAGAGACGATAACAAAGCGAAGCAATCTAGAAATGTAAGCAAAAAATATTTTAGATTGTATGTACTGAATTCGAAGCCAAACAAATACTAAAATTTTTTTCCTTCGTGTCTTCGTGCCTTTGTGGTTCATCCAAGCAAAAATGGTTTTTTTACGCAGAGATTGGTGTTCGCAGTAGCTGTTAATGTTTTTTGGCTCGTGGATGGGCCTGATCGTAGACCTGTGCGAGATGTTGCAGATCGAGTTTGGTGTAAATCTGGGTGGTCGATAAATTCGCATGCCCTAAAATTTCTTGCACCGCACGCAAGTCACCACTGGATTCCAAGACATGTGTGGCGCAAGCATGGCGTAATCTATGCGGTGACATTTTGGTTGGCAAACCGGCTTGCAGGGTTCTTTTATCCAACTGGTTTTGAATGGAACGCACACTCAAACGATTACCCCGTTGATTGACAAAGACCGCCTGCTCATCCTCTTTGGCGTAATCTGCACGTATTGCCAGCCAATTTTTTAATGCCAATAAAGACTTAGAACCAACCGGAGCCAGACGCTCCTTTTGACCTTTACCCAAAACTCGAACCCAGCCCGATTCGGCTTCATCCAGGCCTGGTGAAATATCTAATTCCGCTAATTCCGAAACACGCAACCCCGCCGAATAGAGCAACTCAAACATCGCTTGGTCACGTGTATCTTGCCAAGTTTCCAATGGCTGATCCAGCAATCTCTGCATCCAATCGACATCGACACTTTTGGGTAATGGCTGGGGTTGTTTAGGCGCTTTAACCCCTTTTGCCGGGTTTTTAACCACAACTTTTTTTTGTAATAGATAATCGTAAAAAGAACGGATCGCCGAGAGTTGCCTTGCCAAGGTTCGAGCGCTGATACCATGCTGTACACGATAAGCCATAAACGCACGGATAGTTTGCGAATCGATTAAGCGCCAATCATTGAATGCGCCAATAATCCCTCTCAATTCATGGTCGGCTTGTGTTTCATCGCGACTGGCATCCGTCACTGCCAACTCATCCGCCAAATAGAAACCCAGAAAATCCTCGATATCTCGCTGGTAGTTAGACACGGTGTGCACCGATTTATTTTGCGCCTGCAGATGGCGGATAAACTGACCGATAAAGTGATTTTCTGACGCACTGAAAGACATGATATCTACTTTTCAAACAACGGATTAAGGCGGGCACCAATCAATTCCGCCATCATATTCAAGAAATAAGTGCCTAAATCTGGATGAAAACGATTGGTTTTACTCCCCAAAGCCAATACCCCCCAAACCGCATCATCACCCATTGGCAATAAACAGACAGATTGCATCGCTTCGGAAGTATGGAACAAGCCAATTTGCCACTCGTTCTCTAATAAACCGCACACCGGCTTATGCGGTTTAAGTGACGTTTTCAAGGCGTCCGACCAAGATTGACTGACACCTAATTGGGTTATGCCCTCTAAACTGGTTTTAGGCACATCCCATGACACCATCGCCACCTGGTCGACTTCAAACAAATCATGCATCTGTTCATAAACCGCGGAGACCAAAGCCTGCTCACTCTGGGTGGCCATCAACGCCTTGGTAAACTGTTGAACCTTATAAAACAGTTGGCCGTTTTCAGTCGCCACGTTCACCAGATTATCCACTTCAATCTTTAAGGTATCACGCTGTTCACGAAGTTGAAAAACCTGTCTTTCCAATAAGGAAACCGCTTGACCCGATTTTGGATGCGGTATGCTCAAATCGTCTAACAGTCTTGGGAAAACATGAAAAAACTTTGGGTTCTGGTTCAAATAATTGGCGACTTCCTCTGCAGAAATCTTAGTTTTGCTTAAAGGGCCTGTGACTGCACTATTACTCATTTAAATCTCTCCTTCAAAGACCGTGACCGCCGGTCCACTCATCCATACTGGAGAGCCTGCCTGACCATTCCATTGAATCAATAAATCTCCGCCAGGCAAACTGACGGTCACATCATCATCCACTTGTTGCCACTGCCTTAACACCACCATTGCCGCACAAGCTCCGGTCCCGCAAGCCAAGGTTTCTGCCGCGCCACGTTCATAGACTCTCAGCCGAATATGATTACGGTCGACTCGTTGAGCAAAACCCACATTCACCCTTTCAGGGAAACTGGAATGGGACTCTATCGCAGCGCCAAACTTTTCGACCGGTGCGCTGTTGATATCATCCACCGGTAAGACCGCATGAGGATTGCCCATTGAAACGGCACCAATCAATAAAGTTTCACCCAAAACACTCAACGCATACTCATCTTGTCTGCTGTAAGCCAAAAAAGGCAGGCTGCTGGGTTCAAAATTGGGCAGCCCCATATTCACACGTACCAAACCCTGCGCTTCAATATAAAGCACAATCACACCGGATGCGGTTTCCACCTTGATTTCGGTTTTATCGGTCAGACCTTTGTCATACACAAAACGTGCAAAACAACGCGCGCCATTGCCGCACTGCTGAACTTCTGAACCATCTGCATTAAAAATGCGGTAACGAAAATCCACCCCCGCTTGGCTCGCTTGCTCGACCACCAACAGTTGATCAAAGCCAATCCCAAAATGTCTATCCGACCACAGCTGGATTTTGTCGACACTGAACTCGACTGACTGATGGATCGCATCGATCACCATAAAGTCATTTCCCAACCCCTGCATCTTGGTGAACTTAATGGTTGGTTGCACTACCCCTGTATCAATAGATTGAACTGACATGTTTATCCTTAAAATTGTGCTGGTTTTTATATAGCGCTGAATTTATCACGCATGTAGTCGATACGCAAACCATCTACACACAAAGCGAGGACTTTTCCTTTATAATGTTGGCTTTATTTTCATATAAATTTTTAAGGACCATTTTTTCGATGATGACACCAAAAGAAATCGTTCATAGTTTAGATTCTCATATTGTTGGTCAGGCCGAAGCCAAACGTGCGGTTGCCATTGCCCTGCGTAACCGCTGGCGACGCAGTCAATTGTCTGATGATCTACGTACGGAAGTCACTCCAAAAAACATTCTGATGATTGGTCCGACCGGGGTGGGTAAAACTGAAATTGCCCGCCGTTTAGCCAAATTGGCGAATGCACCGTTTTTGAAAATCGAAGCGACCAAGTTTACCGAAGTCGGTTATGTCGGCCGAGATGTCGATTCGATCATTCGCGATTTAGCCGAAAGCGCGGTGAAAATGATGCGTGAAAACGCCATCAAAAATGTCCAGCGTCAAGCCGAAGATAAAGCCGAAGAGCGTATTTTAGACATTCTGTTGCCACCGGCTCGCGGTCGTGAAGAAGAGAGTTATGACAATATGTCAGAGACTCGTCAAAAATTCCGTAAACGCCTGCGTGAGGGAGACCTGGATGATAAAGAGATCGAAATCGACCTAGCTGCGGCACCCGCGCATGTCGAAATCTTAGGCGCTCCAGGCATGGAAGAGATGACGCAACAACTGCAAGGCATGTTTGAAGGCTTAGGTAAAAACAAAAAAGAGAAACGTAAACTCAGCATTAAAAAAGCGCTTAAAGCCTTAACCGAAGAAGAGGCGCAGCGTTTGGTGAATGAAGAAGACATCAAAACCCAAGCGATAGAGAGTGTTGAGCAAAACGGTATTGTGTTTATCGATGAAATCGATAAGGTTGCCAAACGCCAGGATGCTGGTGGCGGTGAAGTGTCACGAGAAGGAGTTCAACGTGACCTATTACCTCTTATTGAAGGCAGTACGGTTTCAACCAAGTATGGCATGATTAAAACCGACCATATCCTATTTATCGCCTCGGGTGCGTTCCACCTATCTAAACCTTCGGATTTAATTCCTGAGTTGCAAGGTCGTTTACCGATTCGTGTGGAATTGAAGTCATTACGTGTTGAGGATTTTGTCCGCATCCTAACCGAGCCAAAAGCCGCATTAACCACGCAAGCCATCGCCCTGCTGAAAACCGAAGGGGTCGATTTAAGCTTTACTGAAGATGGTATTCAGCGTTTGGCGGAAATCGCTTACCAGGTTAACGAGAGTACCGAGAACATCGGAGCGCGCCGTTTGCACACGGTTCTTGAGCGTTTATTGGAAGATGTCTCTTTCGAAGCGCCGACCATGCCTGGGGCCAATATCGTGGTGAATGCGGCTATGGTTGACGAACGCCTAGGTGAACTGGCGGTTGACCAAGATTTATCACAATATATTCTGTAACGGTTGATTTTATGCCACATCCTACTGATATTAAACTTCATCAAAAATCAAAAACGCTAGATGTGGCTTTTGATAGCGGAGAGGAGTTTAGCTTCAGCTGTGAATTCTTGCGGGTTTACTCACAGTCGGCCGAAGTAACCGGCCACACCCCTGGTCAAGAAGTACTGCAATTGGACAAACAGGATGTCAATATTGCCGATATCACCCCAGTGGGCAACTACGCGGTAAAACTGCATTTTGATGATGGCCACGATACCGGACTTTATACCTGGGAACGTCTTTACGATTTAGGCAAACACCAACAAGATTATTGGGTGGATTATCTGCGCCGTGTGATGCGCGCCGGCCATCAACATCCAGAATTGGACAAGTTGAAGCAGAGTATTAAAAATACATAGAATCGCTTTGATATCAAGCCAAACCAACGAATACTAACCACACTCACATTGTGCTCACACTAAAAAGGTTCTGTTATGAGTCAAGATAAAAAAACCATCGATTTTGGATTTACGGAAGTTCCGTTAGAAGAAAAAGTCAAAAAGGTCAAAGGCGTTTTTGACTCGGTAGCAGGCAACTACGACATTATGAACGATGTGATGTCGATGGGAATTCACCGAATTTGGAAACGTAAAACCATTGAATTAAGTGGTGTACGTCCTGGGCATACCGTGTTGGATTTAGCGGGCGGTACGGGTGACCTGACCAAAGCGTTTGCTAAACGTGTGGGTAAAGATGGAAAGGTGGTTTTGGCCGATATCAACGAGAGCATGGTTCGTGTTGGCCGCGACCGCTTAATCAACGAAGGGATTGTGGGCAATGTGGATTACACCATCACCAATGCCGAAGCCCTGGGTTTTCCCGATAACACTTTTGATGTAGCGACCATTGCCTTCGGATTACGCAACGTCACCAATAAAGACAAGGCGCTTGAAGAGTTATGCCGAGTGTTGAAACCAGGTGGACAATTGATGGTCTTGGAGTTTTCCAAAGTCACTCAACCCATGTTGGCAAAACTGTATGACTTCTACTCTTTTAATATCCTGCCGAAAATGGGTAAATTCATTGCCGATGACGAAGCCAGCTACCAGTATTTAGCCGAATCGATTCGTATGCACCCGGACCAAGAGACACTTAAGCAGATGATGCTGGATGCTGGATTTGATAAAGCCGAATACATCAATATGAGCGAAGGCATCGTGGCTCTCCACCGCGCCTGGAAATATTGATTATTTAGAAAGGTATTAACTCAAGCGGCAATTTAAATTTGGACTTATGTTATGACTAAACAACCAGGCCTGGTAGATATTACGTTTTCAAAATCTTTTGAGATAGCGGTGAATACCGCCATTTATTTAGATGAGGAAAAAGGACAAGCTTTTGATGCCTTGGACGCTAAAGTGATTGCCATTACCATTACACCGTTTCAGCAAACCTTATTCTGCCTGATCAACCAAAGAAGCATTGCTGTTCAACGAGAGCTGGCCGGTGTTGCTGACGCTGCGATTCAAACCGATATTTCTGAACTGCTTAGCCTACCGTTTAGCCATGACCTGACCGCGAAAATCACCGCTGGCGACCAACAGCTTGCACAACAGTTCATAAACGCAATCAGCCACTTGGAAATCGATTGGGAAGAACACCTGTCACATTACACCGGTGATTTAGTCGCGTTTAAAATTGGGCACGGTGTCCGCTCTTTGCTTGAACGAAAACAAAACGCCAAACAATATGCGGGCGATACCCTGCGTGAATACCTGCAATTTGAAATCAATGCCTTGCCAACCCGCAATCAAGTTGAGCATTTTGTGAAAGACGTTGAGCAAATCAACAACGACGTCCAGCAGATGGCCGAGCGTATCGAAACGCTTGTCAATAATCATCAATAACCCCCTTCCATAAGACAGAAATCCATGAAGCTATTTAAAAAAATCTCGCGCATCATCAAAATCAACCGTGTACTCACCCACTACCAAATCGATAAGATGATTTTGACCGATACCAAATATGCTTGGCTCATTCTGGTAAACAAAATCTTTCCGTGGAACTGGAGTGTGCGTTCAAATGCTTCACGTGGAGAGCGCATTCGCCTCTCTTTAGAGGAACTTGGGCCCATTTTCATTAAATTCGGACAAGCGTTATCCACCCGTAAGGACTTATTACCGCACGATATCTCCCTTGAACTCGCCAAACTGCAAGATGACTGCCCGCCATTTGATGAAAACCACTCATTGGCGTTGATTGAAAAAGGTCTGAATCAATCGGTAGAAGAGGCTTTTTCCAGCTTTAATCCGGTACCAATGGCTTCGGCTTCGATTGCCCAGGTGCACGAAGCGACCTTGCATTCGGGTACTGAAGTGGTGGTTAAAGTGGTTCGTCCAGACATCAAACCCGTCATTGAGCAAGATGTTTCCATTATGTTCAGTCTGGCAAAACTGCTCGAGGCGGCGGTTAAGATAGCACGCCGTTTGCACCCGGTTGAAGTGGTGGCCGAATTCGAAAAAACCATTCTCGATGAACTCGATATGATTCGGGAAGCCGCGAATGCCGGCCAACTAAAGCGTAACTTTGAAGGCTCTGATTTATTGTATGTGCCTGAAGTCTATTGGTCACACACCTCTGAAAGTGTCATGACCATGGAGCGCATTCGAGGAATCCGTATCAGCGAAACCGAAAAACTGATTGAAGCCGGGATTGATTTAACCGATTTGAGTGCCAAAGGGGTCATCATCTTCTTCACACAGGTTTTCAAGCACAACTTCTTCCATGCCGATATGCATCCAGGAAATATCTTTGTGTTGCCTGACGGCCGTTATGCCGCCATCGACTTTGGGATTATGGGCACCTTAACCCCTGAAGACCAGCGTTATTTGGCAGAGAACTTTTTAGCGTTCTTTAACCGCGATTATCTGCGTGTATCTGAACTGCACATCGAATCGGAATGGGTGCCAAGAGAGACTCGAGTGAATGAATTGGAGTCGGCGATTCGCTCGGTCTGTGAGCCCATTTGGGATAGACCACTGAAAGAGATCTCTTTTGGTTTAGTGCTGATGCGTCTGTTCCAAACTGCACGCCGCTTTGGTATGGAGGTACAACCGCAACTGGTATTATTGCAGAAGACTTTACTCAATATTGAAGGTTTAGGCCGACAGCTGGATGATGAATTGGATCTATGGGATACCGCAAAACCGTTCCTAGAAGATTGGATGCAAGAACGTGTTGGGCCAAAAGGCTTAGCCAAGAAAATCAAAAGCAATTTACCGTTCTGGATGGAGCAAGCGCCAGAGATACCTGGCCTACTCTACAGCACTTTGAATAAATTATCGCATCAAGGTCTGAGCATTCAATCGCAACAGATTGCCAAAATTGAAAAACAACTTGAACAACAGAATCGCCAACAACGCCAAAGAGCGATTGGTTTTGTTCTGATTCTATTCGGTTTGTTGCTGCCAATGGAATCGCAATACCAAGACTGGATTCAGCTTGGGTTACTGATTACTGGTGGATTATTTTTAATTAAAAAGTAATTTAAAGGTTCCTAGCAAGCTACAAAAATTCAGGATTTTTTAAACCTAATAGGCCTGGCACAAAGCAACTACACCGTTATTTTCAGCATTGCATGACGGCGACTGATTTACGTGTATTTGTTAAAAGAATCCTTAAAGCCATTGTAATTTACAAAGATGTCACTATTAAGCGTTAAACAACAGACAAAACATATTCATAAATTTAGGAGCCTTCAGATGATGTCAAAACTATTAAGCTTAAGCCTTTCTGCGGCTCTGCTATTTTCCATGACCAACGTCAAGGCAGGCGAGATTTTACCGCTTGCCGTCGACTTACAGAAAGCCGGTAAAACCGCGGAAAAACACAATATACCGGTTGTGGTTTTCTTTACGGCTACCTGGTGTAACTATTGCAAGAAACTGGAAGAGAACATTATCCACCCTCTTCTAGAAAGAACTGATATCGAAAACTATGCCGAGTTCAGACAAATCGTTATGGATAAGGCGCACTGGCAGATGAAGGACTTTTCAGGCCAGGCTATTGAGATGAAAAGCTTCGCGCCATCCCAAAAAGTCAAAGTGGCTCCAACCACTTATGTTTACAACTCTAAAGGCGATTTGATTGCTGAACCTATTTTGGGTTTAACCTTGGAAGAGTTCTATCCAGGCAATCTAGAAAAAGCGATTAACCAGGGCCTAAAAGCCTTGGGGAATGACAAACGTGTGGACATCTACAAAATGGTTGAAGAGAGCAAAATCGAATACTGATTCACTTTTTAAAGCTATCAAACCCCATTAACAAACAAAGGCCTCTTAATTTAGAGGCCTTTTGTTTTATGCTATTTGATGTTTGAGTTAACGATTGTTTAACGCTTTGGATGCGGCTCACTTAAAAGCGGCAAGGCCAACTCAACGTCTTTATCTCTATCCAGCGCTTGTATCAACAAATCATACGACTGAGTAGGCTTCACATCCACAATCATCGAATTTGGATTAGGTAATGGGCTCATCGGCATAAAACGGTAACGATTGACCACCTTAGCCAAGTCACGTTGACGGTAGGTTTTTATAATAAATGTACCGGTAATCACCGCATTATGTCCGGTTTTTTTATTCAGTAAAACCGGCATAAACAAAACCGTTGAACCATCAAGTGACGACTTTTTGGTTAATGGCGCACAGCCCTCTTTGCTGAACCAAGGCTTTTCCGTTTGATAAACATACCAAGCACCATGGTTCTCCAATAATTGAAGGTTCCATTGCTTAGGAAGCTGCTGCGCCGAGTTCAGGCTCGCAATACGTGTTGGCTGCTGTTGATATTCATTATTACCCGCCATTTGCGCCACTAACTGACACGGCTCAGCAAACGACCAGGCCTGGTAGCTATATAAAGCAAACCAAGAAAACAATACAATACGAACACTATTCATCGACTAAAACCTAATAAAAATAGAAACCATCATACCAAAAACAAAAAAGCCCGTACTTAATGAATAAGTACGGGCTTTAAAATATGGTGGCTACACCGGGATTTGAACCTGGGACCCCATCATTATGAGTGATGTGCTCTAACCAGCTGAGCTATGTAGCCAAAATGTGCGCGTATTATAAAACCTGAGAGAAATATGTCAACCTAATCGCACGACTATTTGACAATTTTTTTACAATCTATCAGGCCTGGTAACTTAATGACTCAACAAGAATCAGATTTATACGTTAAATCTGAAATGCATGACGTCTCCGTCTTGCACGATGTACTCTTTACCTTCTAGACGTTGTTTACCAGCCGCTTTCGCTCCGGCATCGCCTTTGTATTGAACAAAATCTTCATAGGCGGTAACTTCTGCACGGATAAAGCCTTTTTCGAAGTCTGTGTGAATCACACCTGCCGCTTGAGGTGCGGTCGCGCCTTTCTTAACCGTCCAAGCGCGCACTTCTTTAACACCGGCGGTAAAATAAGTCTGTAGCCCAAGCAACTCGTAACCAGCACGAATCACACGGTTTAGGCCAGGCTCATCTTGCCCCATCTCTTCCAAGAAATCCGCCTTATCTTCATCATCCAATTGGGCAATCTCTTCTTCCAAAGAGGCACAAATCGCTACCACAGATGCACCCTGTTCTTCGGCTAAAGCTCTCACTGAATCCAGCAACGGGTTGTTTTCAAACCCATTCTCGTTGACATTAGCCACATACATCATTGGCTTAACTGTCAACAAGTGTAAGTCACTTAATTCCTTAAGCTCATCTTCATTAAGGCCAATCAAACGAACCAATTTACCCGTTTCAATTTCAGCTGACACTTTTTGCAATAAAGCCAAACGTGCTGAAGCCTCTTTATCACCACTTTTCGCAATACGCTGAACTTTTTGAATGGCTTTATCAATTGATTCCATATCTGCAAGAATCAGTTCCATATTGATGATTTCAATATCGCTTAGAGGATCAACCTTGCCTGCAACATGCACAATGTCGTCGTTTTCAAAACAACGTACCACCTGCACAATCGCATCGGTTTCACGGATGTTTGCCAGGAACTTATTCCCTAGACCTTCACCTTTGGAAGCCCCTTCCACCAAGCCCGCGATATCCATAAAATCTACCGTGGCTGAAAGTACACGTTCAGGGTTAACAATTTCCGCCAACGCTTTTTCACGGGCGTCAGGTACAGGCACCACACCGACGTTTGGCTCGATAGTGCAAAATGGATAGTTTGCAGATTCAATGCCCGCGTTAGTTAATGCATTAAACAAAGTTGATTTACCGACGTTTGGTAATCCTACGATACCGCATTTGATAGCCATGCTGTGTCTCCTGAAAACGGAATGTAATTTGAATAGTTTGAAATTTTGATTGTTTGAGCAGCTCAATGACATCATTGGCCATGACTCAAGATTATGCTTTGGTGTGCAGCTCTTGCATTGCTTTAGCTAAGTCACCCTTAACCAAATCCGGTACCACCTTGCTAGCGGCATAACTGGCATCGTCGATTAATTGGCGATCGGATTTTGAAGGATTCTTTAACACATAATCCACAACCAAGTCTTTATGTCCTGGGTGTCCAACACCTAAGCGCAAGCGCATAAACTCTTTACCCATGGCGGCAATGGTATCTCGCAGGCCATTGTGACCTCCATGACCACCACCTACTTTGAGTTTCGCCACTCCGGCAGGAAGATCCAACTCATCGTGCACCACAAGAATCGATTCAACCGGGATTTTGTAGAACTTAGCCAACGCTTGAATCGATTGGCCACTACGATTCATAAACGTAGTAGGCTTGAGCAACCAGAAGTCCAATCCATTGGATTGAACCCTGGCGGCAAAACCGAGAAATTTGGTTTCTGGACGGAACTCTACACCATATTGTCTAGCAACTTCGTCCACAAACCAAAAACCGGCGTTATGTCGGGTCTGCTCATATTTATCGCCTGGATTACCCAGGCCAACAATTAATTGAACAGATGACATAAACGCCGGCTCTCTTTACAGTAAATTCAACTAGTTTTGAGTGTTACCTCAATACTAATTAACCTTTACGCTTTGGTTTACCAATGTTAACAACCGCTTGGTCATAATCCGCATTTCCGTGAGAAAGTGCAGTGATGATAACACCAGCAGGAACTGTTAATTCAGAAAGACGCATACTTGTACCCGCTTCCATTGATGAAACATCAACATCAAGCTTAGTAGGTAGGTCTTTAGCTAAACAGCTAACTTCAACAGTAGACTGTAGGAAAGACATAAGACCACCGGCTTTAACACCAGGAGCGATCGCTTTACCAACGAAGTTAAGAGGGATTTTCTTAGTAAGTTTGTTTTCAGTACCAGCGCGCTGGAAATCGATGTGTGAAACTTCACCTGTAGCTGGGTGACGCTGAACGTCTTTAACAACACAAGATTCAGAAGCACCACCAGCAACTTCAACAGTTAAAACCGTGTTGAAGTTATCGTTGTCTTGAAATGCTTTCTTAATGAAGTTTCCTGCAAAAGATACAGATACTGCATCTTTTCCAGCACCGTAAATGATTGCTGGTACTTTACCCGCGTGACGAAGGCGGCGGCTCGCACCTTTCCCTTCTTCAGTACGGATTTCTGCTGTCCAATTCTGGCTCATAATTATTCTCCAAATATGCAGTTTTCGTATTTTATCGATACGTAGGGCTTAATCGCCTATTCAAACCACTAAATTAAAACATCTCACGTTCGCGACCAAACATGAGGGAAGCGGGCATTATACTTAAAACTCAACAATTTACCACTCTTTTTATTGAGTATTTAGCTTACTCAAACGCATGAATCAAAGGCAATATAAAGCTCATATAACGCTGACGTTAAAACCATAAATATTTTTTCTAAACCATAAAAACAAAAAAGCACCCTAAAAAGAGTGCTTTTCCAATAAACCAAAAAGAATCTTAGTGCTGCATTAGAGCAGTCACCGACTCCTCCAAGTTTACGCGACGAATCGTTTCACCTAGCATACTAGAGATACTCACACGACGGATTTTATCGCAAGCTTTCGCTTCAGCACTCTCTGGGATAGAATCCGTTACCACCAATTCTTTCAACACAGAGTTTTTGATGTTTTCAACCGCTGGTCCAGAAAGTACGGCATGTACTACATAGGCCGAAACGCTGTTTGCACCACGATCCATCAAAGCTTGAGCCGCTTTACATAAAGTGCCCGCTGTATCGACCATATCATCGACGATAATACAATCTTTGCCTTCGATGTCACCGATGATATTCATGACTTGAGCCACGTTCGCTTTAGGACGACGCTTATCAATGATGGCCATATCGGCATCAATTGATTTTGCAACAGCTCTGGCACGGACTACCCCACCCATATCCGGAGAGACAATCGTGGTATTGGCCAAATCACAGTTGGCATGCATATCTTCAACCAATAAAGGAGATCCATAGATGTTATCCACAGGGATATCAAAGAAACCTTGAATCTGGTCTGAGTGTAAATCAACCGTTACCACACGGTTAGCACCGGCCGCAGTAATCATATCTGCCGCTAGACGTGCTGTAATTGGTACACGAGCTGAATAAGGACGACGATCTTGACGTGCAAAACCATAATATGGGATAACTGCGGTAATACGCGCTGCTGAGGCACGTTTAAGTGCGTCAATCATCACCAGCATTTCCATTAAGTTGACGGCTGGTTCTGGCGTACAGGTTGGTTGTAGAACGTAAACATCTTGACCACGAACGGATTCTTTAATTTCCACCATGATTTCGCCATCACTAAAACGGCCTACATCGGCTTTACCTAAAGGGATGTCGAGATATTGAGAGATTTTTTCAGCGAGACTGACATTTGCATTACCTGCAAAGATCATGACATTTTTGTTAGCCATTTAAGGCGCTCCTGTTCGAGGAAAAAATGACTTGAGAATTCGGAAGGATATTGGCAGGGCTGGCAGGATTCGAACCTGCGGTACACTGGATCAAAACCAGATGCCTTACCGCTTGGCTACAGCCCTTTAATATCGATGTCGTTAAAGACAGGTGCGTATTATCCATTTATTTCTAACAAGTTCAAGAAAAAAAACTCAAGTTTGTTAAAAAAAATTCATAAAGCCCCCTACTACTGACTTCCTTTCAACTCCAACTCATTGATTAAATTCTGAACTCTTTCATTTTGCGAAAATTTCTGATGATATTTTTGCCATAATGATTTCGCTCGGTTAATTTGATTATTGTGCCAATAAGCAGTCACCAGATGAATCAACACCTCTTCATCTTCTTCTACTTTAAATGCTTTATTAAGATAATCCAAAGCTTGGTCGTATTGTTTAAGCTGGTAGTAGTACCAACCCAGACTATCCAAGATATAGTAACTATCCGGAGATAGCGACAAAGCCTTTGTTAACAAGGTATAGGCTTGCTCAAGCTTAACATGCTGCTCTACATAGAAATACCCTAAAGCATTCAACACATCCACATCATTGTCATCCTGCTTCAAGACTTTGAGTAAATTGGCCTCATACTCGGTGAACTTTTCAACTTTAAAAAACAACATCGACTGCGCTTTAAGTACATCTATATTATTCGGTTCGATCTTCAACGCTTGATCATACAAATCGATCGCCGAGAAATATTTGGCTTCCGCCCCATAAAATATCGCCTTAGCACGCAACACCTTGATTCTATCCAGCTTATCCGTCACCGGCATCGCGTCAAGTGTTGCATAGGCTTTGGAGGCATTTCCCTGCGCAAAATAAATCTCAGACAGATGTAATTGAGCATCTACATAATAGCTAGGCGAAACCACTTTCTTAAAGGCCGTTTCGGCAAGTTTAAAACGATTACTGTCCTGGTAGAGAATACCCAAGTAATAATTTCCGACAGCGATATAAGACGGCTCTTCAATCACTTTAAGTAAATTCTGTTCAGCTTCATCAAAAGCTTTACGCTCCAATTGAATCAATGCTAAAGAAAGCCGAGAGGTATAAGCCTTAGGCTCTGCTTTAATAATAGACTGGTAACGCTGTTCAGCTGCCTCATATTGTTTAGCTTGCACTTGCAACCTTGCAAAACGCTCTTGCAGCAACAAATCCTGGGGATTCTCATCCACATAAGATTCTAAAGCCTCAATACCTTTTAAAGGTTCCTCTCCCAGTAAATAGAGTTTTGACATCAAGTGGTAAATCTGTGATTCAGAGGTTTTTCGTTCGGACCGTGGAAGAAGAGACCTGGCTTTCTCCACGGCTGAAATACCGATTTGTGGCTCTTGGTAAACTGCCGCAGCCATGGCCAAAGCGTAATAAGACGACCAGGCCTGGTCATATTTTTCAGACAACTTCCGGAAAAACTCAAGCCCCGCATCTTTGGGAACACTTGCGACCACCTTACCCACCGAGGTGGTTAAATCTTCATACAGATCCGTTTTCGATAACGAGTGAAAGGTTTCCCACTGTTCTAAGGCCAAAGGGATTTGATTGTTTCTTAACGACAATAAAAAAGAGGCGCGCCAAGCGACTGCGGATTCAGGTGAAACCGTTCTCCAAAGCTCGGTGGCTTTTTCAATATTGTCTATATCATAAGTGGCCATTGAGATTTGAAAAACACGTTCGGCAAGCGCCTTATCTTGTGTTTTTTGCGCTAGAGGGTAAAGAATCTCAAACGCGGGAGCCATTTGACCTTTTTGCACCATCATTTCAGCCGCCAAGATCTCGAACATGGTAGGCGAGTCCAACTTGGTATATTTTATTGCTGCTGAATCTTTTTCTGCTGGTGTTTCAACCACTGTTTGTTTTTCAATATCCGCCGTCGTTGATTCATTCTCTTTGAGTTCTGAAGTCAAAGCACAACCGGACAAAATCAATGCCAGCCCGGCAAAAAAGCTCCATTTGACCACTGCCGATCTTGGTTGCATAAAGGATGCTCTTTTATCCAAAGTTAGATTCATCACCTTACTCGCTTTTGCCAGCGGATTGAATTTGAAGCCAAATTGATGCACAGTCGGATTATTCCTTAAAAAAACAATCAATAATGCTTCACATTCTAGGACATTTCGAGGTTAATTTGCGAGAATCTCCCCGCATAATTCGACTAAGCTTATTTACTTTTAAATTTAAAAACCGATACAAAATGGCTTCGTTGTTCAGCAACGATTCCTTTATGGCCTGTTTTTATCGGTCTATTATCGTGCTATTTACGTCAAAAACTTGCAATTACCCTTAATTTTTAGCAAAATTACGCCTCTTTGGTTGCAGATAAATTTTGCATAATCTGAATAACGGTAAAGCCCTAACTCTATGAAACTATGTACCCTTGGCGTAAATCACGAAACGGCACCTGTCGACATCCGTGAAACAGTTTCATTTTCAGCCGATTCCGCTTGCCAAGCGATTGAACAGCTAAAATCGCAAGCGCTTGTATCAGAGTGCGTTATCCTCTCCACCTGCAACCGCACAGAACTCTATTGCATTCTTAAAGAAAACCACCTTGAAACTCAAGTTCACGAATGGTTACATCAATTCTTTAATCTAGAACCCAAATCGTTGATGCCCTATTTATATAGCCACCGTGATTTAGACGCGGTTAAACACATCATGCGTGTGGCAAGCGGCTTGAACTCATTGGTTTTAGGTGAACCGCAAATTTTTGGACAAATCAAAGATGCTTACAATGCGGCGCATAAAACCGAAAGCATTCATCAGAATCTAGAGAATCTGTTTCAACATATTTTCAAAACCGTAAAACAGGTTCGTACCGACACCGCTATCGGTAACAGTCCAATCTCGGTTGCCTTTTCGGCGGTATCACTCTCCAAGCAGTTTTTTGGCGACCTGTCACAACAGACGGCACTGCTATTGGGTGCGGGGGAAACCATTGAACTGGTCGCCCGCCACCTTAAAGAGAATCATATCGGCAATTTGATTATCGCCAACCGTACTTTTGAGCGCGCCCATAGACTGGCAGAAAGTGTTGCTGGTTACGCCATCCAACTTGATGAAATCGACAACCATTTGCATGAAGCCGATATCGTTATTGGCTCAACCGGCAGTCCAAACGCCATCTTGATGAAAAACTCTGTTGTAGCCGCATTGAAAAAACGTAAGAATCGACCGATGTTCATGGTCGATATCGCAGTGCCGCGCGACATCGAGCCTAAAATCGGTGACTTAAACGATGTTTATCTCTATACCGTGGATGACTTGCAGGAAATCATTGAAACCAGCAAACAGTCTCGCCAAAGCGCGGCGTTAGAAGCCGAGGAGATTATCGAACTGCAAGCTCAGCATTTTATTACGCAAATGCAAGCAACCCAGCAGATAAAGCCGGTTATTCAAGCGTATCGCCAACAATCCATGCACATTAAAGAAGCGGCATTAGAACACGCTTTACACCAACTCGAACAAGGTGTGAATTCAGAAGAGATCATTAAACGTTTAGCGAACCAGCTCACCAACCGTCTGATTCACACACCGACCAAACAACTCAACCAAGCAGGCATGAATGGCGATACCGCCTTAATCGAAGCCGCTGAAACCCTATTAATTTGTGAAGAGCATTCAAAACCTTCACACAAATAGCCAAAATCAACCTTTGGTTGGCATTCAGCAATGTAAGCGATACCACCAAATTAACCCAATACTGAGAAAGCCCCGTGAAAGATTCCATTCGCTCAAAACTAGAACTTTTAGTTGAACGCTTAGATGAAGTAAATGCCTTGATCTCTGATCCGGAAGTCATCAACGATCAGAAGAAATTCACTTCTTTAACTAAAGAGTATGCGCAAATCACTCCTGTGGTTGAAACCTTCAATGCGTTTTTAGGTGCTGAAGCCGACATTGCCGAAGCCAAAGAGATGATGCAGTCTGGCGACCCTGACCTAAAAGAGATGGCACAAGAAGAGTTGCCTGAACTTGAAGCAAAAATCAAATCCTATGAAACCGATTTGCAGACCATGATGCTGCCTAAAGACCCTCGTGACGACTCGAATACCTTCTTGGAAATTCGTGCCGGAACCGGTGGTGATGAAGCCGCGATATTTGCCGGTGACCTGTTTAAGATGTACAGCCGTTTTGCTGAGAAAATGAAGTGGCAAGTGGAAGTCATCAACACCAATGAAGGTGAACACGGTGGTTATAAAGAAATCATTGCCCGTATTATCGGTGACGGCACCTATTCAAAACTGAAATTTGAATCCGGCGCACACCGTGTACAGCGTGTACCTGCTACAGAAACACAGGGGCGCGTTCATACCTCTGCGGCGACCGTTGTCATCATGGCCGAAGCGCCCGATGTTGAGCAAATCGAGCTGAACCCAGCCGACTTAAAAGTCGATACTTTCCGCGCTTCGGGTGCGGGTGGTCAGCACGTCAACAAAACCGATTCGGCGATTCGTATCACCCACATTCCAACCGGAACCATCGTGGAATGCCAGGATGAACGCTCTCAACACAAAAACCGTGCCCGAGCCATGTCATTATTGGCGGCACGTATCATGGATGCTCGCCAACAAAAGCATGACGCCGAGATTGCTCAAGAACGTAAAAGCTTGGTGGGTACGGGAGACCGTTCCGACCGCATCCGCACCTATAATTATCCGCAAGGCCGTGTTACCGATCACCGTATCAACTTAACCCTGTATAAATTGGATGAGGTCATGAACGGTGGTTTGGATCAAATTGTCGGCCCACTGATTCAAGAGCATCAAGCGGAACAGCTAGCGAACTTAAGTAGCGAAAATTAACAATCAATAACGGATGTAGTAGCCTGGTCACCAGCGCAGAATAACATCGAACAACCTGTATTGAGCAAGCGGTCAAATTTATGGCAAGTATTCAAGCAACCTTACAAGCATCACAAGAACAGCTGATACAAGCAGGCCTGGTGGATTCGCCAAAAATTGATGCCGAGCTGCTTTTATGCCACACCCTTGATGTCAACCGCAGCTATCTTTTCACCTGGCCGGAGAAAGAACTAACCGCTGAGCAAACCCATGCCTTTCAAAACGATTTACAATTGCGTCTTGCCGGACATCCTATCGCGCATATTATCGGGCAGCGTGAGTTTTGGGGACTCAACCTTAGAGTCAGTAATAATACGTTAATCCCCCGTCCGGATACCGAAACCTTAATCGAAGCCGTATTAAACCTTGATGGCATCAAAAACAAACAGGCCGAATGTACGATTCTTGATTTGGGGACCGGTAGCGGCGCAATCGCCCTAGCGTTAAAATCTGAGCTTCCACACTGCGACATCACCGCAATCGACCAAAGCCAGGCCGCACTGGAGATTGCTCGGGAAAACGCCATATCAAACCAACTTGACGTTCAATTCATGCAAAGCGACTGGTTTTCGGCCATCGGTCAAAAACAATACCACTGCATTGTCTCCAACCCGCCCTATATAGAAGAAGATGACCCTCACTTGAATCAAGGGGATGTGCGCTTTGAGCCTTTGAGTGCATTAACTTCAGGTGAAGATGGCTTGGACGATATTCGTTTGATTATCAACCAGGCCTGGTCACATTTAGTTTCCCAGGGTTGGCTTGTGATTGAACATGGTTATAATCAAGCGGAAAGCATTGCCGAACTTTTCAAAGAAACAGGCTTTCAGAACCGCACTCTTTGCAAAGATTTAGGTGGGAATCCTAGGGTCAGCCTCGGACAAAAACCTTAGTTGAATAAAACGATTCCGGCAATTTCTCGTTAAAAATACACAATCGAAGATACCCAAATGACTACAGATAACATCGCAAGCAAAACCGAATTAAATGACGCTGAACTGTCACGCTACAGTCGCCAAATCCTGATGCCTGAAATCGACTATGAAGGACAACTCAAACTTGCTCAATCCCATGCGATTATCTTTGGCTTGGGAGGATTAGGCTCTCCGGCTTCACTTTATCTTGCCGCAGCAGGGGTTGGAAAACTGACTTTGGTTGACTTTGATGAAGTCGACGACTCCAACCTGCAGCGCCAAATCGTCCATAGGGAAAACAATATCGGCCAAGCCAAAGTCGAGTCAGCCAAACAGAACCTGACCGCGCTTAACCACCACATTGAAATTCAAACCATTGCCAACAAGTTAGATGAAGCGGAAGTGGCTGAACTGGTTAAAAGCGCCGATGTGGTTTTAGACTGTACCGATAACTTCGCTTCACGTTTCGCCCTTAACCGCACCTGCTTTCAAGCCAAAGTCCCGCTGGTTTCTGGAGCGGCCATTCGCTGGGAAGGACAACTTTCAACCTACGACTTTCGAGACTTAAACAGCCCATGTTACCAATGTTTATACCCTGAAGATTCTGGACAGGAACTCACCTGCAGCCAAAATGGCGTGCTTTCGCCAGTAGTGGGCATGGTAGGTTCAATGCAGGCCATCGAGGCGGTTAAAGCCCTGCTTAAGTTACCGACCTTAACCGGAAAGCTGATGATTATCGATGCTTACACGATGATGATTAGAACATTGAATTTGAAAAAAGACAGCAACTGCAATCACTGCAGCCAACAATAACAAGAATGGATAGGACAAGACACAAAAACTCTTAACAAGCTGGCGATAAAATCACAAAAACGTTTTGAATTAATTCAATTCAATGGCTGACTCAGGACGTTTATCAACCAAAATAATGACTCGACGATTCAGTGAACGACCATACGCCGTGGCGTTGGATGCCACCTCTTCATTGTCGCCTTTACCTTCAATCGTCAAGACTTTTTTATTCATCCCCATATCGATAAAAACCCGGGCGACCATCGCGGCACGAGCCGCCGACAATTCCCAGTTCGAAGGGAACTGAAAATTATTGATGGGTACACTATCGGTATAACCGGTCACGGTAATCGGTTGCTGTCGGCCTTTCAAGGTCTCACCTAAAATCTCCAGATTTTCTCGAGTCTTATCGCTGATGGTGGCACGCCCACTTTCAAAGAAACTATCTGAACGCAGGGTAATCTTGGTAAACTCTGGGGTCTCTTCAATTTTAATGTCTTTAGGGTCGACCTCTTTCATCGCTTCCTCGATTTCAGCCTGGGAAGCTGGTGGTTTCAAATCCAATTGAATGAGTTCAGTCTGTGGAGGTAGTAGTTTTTCATCCTGAATTTCAGCACCGATAGGAGGTTCACCGACAATACTGTTAATGAACGCTTGCCTTTCAACAGGGTCGACAACAGAGATGAGCCACATCACCAAAAAAAAGACCATTAAAACCGTCATTAAATCGGCTAAAGCGATTTTCCAAGAACCGCCGTGGGCACCCCCTTCATCATGTCCTCGTCTGCGTGACATTATTGAATACCCTGATAATCGTTAACACAGCACATAAGCCAATTCCCTTGCTTACTCAGCTTCACGTGGAACTTCAAATTCTGGAGGAACACGCTGTCGACCGATCTCTACAGCCAAATTAGGCGACACGCCATTGGAATATGCCTCTAAAAACGAAGCTGTCATCTCAAGCAATGACTTATCTTGGCGAATCATCACTTCAACCGCATGCACAAAAGGCGCTAAAACGCCGAAAGCGAAAAACACACCGGTCAGAGTACCAACCAAGGCGGCACCGATTGCCGTACCGATTTTGGCAACATCCATATCGCCACCAAGTAGTTCCATAGTTAGAATCACCCCTAAAACAGCGGCTACGATACCAAAACCAGGCAACCAATCGGCAACCTTACCCACCGATTTAGGCACTTCACTCATTGAGTCGAAAATATCGTAAATCTGGTTTTCCAAATGATGTGCAAAACTTTGACTCTGAGGCGGGTTGAGCAATAGATAACTGAAATTATCGACAATAAATTTCTTTAAATCTTTATGTTTTAAAACACTAGAGTAGTGCTGGAATATCGGACTGTTTTCCGCGTTGATAATGTGCTTTTCCAAAGCCAAAACCCCTGAAGAACGCGACAATCTGGCCAACTCTTCCAGCAAACCTAACGTTTCCGCATACAGTTTTTTGGACACCCTATCACCCGTAAAGTACCGCCCCAAAAACCCCATAGTCCTTTTCCAGACATAAACCGGGGTGGAGGCTAAAAACGTACCTAACGCGATTCCTAAAATCACCACTAATTCAGACGGATGCCATAAAGAAACTAAATTGCCGCCCATAAGCAAAAAGCCTCCGAAGAAGCTTAACGATATAACAAGAATAGCAAACGGTTTTGCAAACATATATTTCACTTATCACTGGGGTTAAAAACAGACTAAACACTGGCAATCTGCATTATAAACAATTGATAAACCATCATTTTTTTGTAAACCTAGCTATTAAATATAAATCATAATCTTATGAAATTTGATAACTGACGGTTTTATGACAGATTTTAACTTAGAGACACTTAAGCAACACCTATACCAAAATAGATGTTGCCAATGTATTTTGACAACCCGAGCAATTAGTCCGCAATGGATATTTGTGTGGTTTGTTTTAAGGTTCTTGGCAGAACAATGCCTTTTTTGGCGCGGCTGGAAAAGGCTTCTTCAATGGCGGTAGGACCAAAAACCTTTTCATATTTGCCCGCTTGAACCGCCACTTTTTGTCCTGGCGTAAAGGCAAAAACGGCTTGCACGGTTTCACCTTTTGGCAATTGGATAAGTTTATTCCCTTTACCTTTGGCAAGTTCTGGTAGTTCTTCAGCCTTGAACACCAACATACGTGGTTCACTGGTCACCACCATAACCCACTGCTCGGCCTCGACATAAACCGGCGTCAACACAGAACTTCCGGCAGGCAGAGAAATAGAGGTTTTTCCCGCCTTGTTTTTTGAATAAAGGTTTTCCAACTGGGTAATAAACCCATAACCGGCACTTGAAGCTAGAATAATCTTATCATTCGGCTGCCCCATTAACACCTGAGTGAACGCACTGCCCATTGGCGGACTCAAACGCCCGGTTAAGGGCTCACCATGCGAACGTGCGGATGGCAGACTATGGGCGGGCAAGGCATAAGCACGTCCTGTCGAATCTAAAAACACGGTCATCTGTCGGCTTTGACCGGATGCTTGGGAACAGAAAGCATCACCCGACTTATAACCCAAGGCTTTACCATCGACATCATGCCCTTTTGCGGCACGCACCCAACCGTTTTCAGATAAGACAACGGTGACCGCTTCTGATGGCAACAAGTCTTGTTCACTCATCGCTTGCGCGGAACGCCCTTCAATCAATGGAGATTTACGCTCATCACCATACATTTCAGCATCTTGCAGAAGCTCTTTTTTTACCAAGGTTTTCAAACGTGCCTCACTACCAAGCAACTTTTCCAGTTTTTGACGTTCAGCTTCCAATTCGGCCTGTTCCGTACGAATCTTCATCTCTTCAAGACGCGCCAAGTGTCTCAACTTAAGTTCTAAGACCGCTTCGGCTTGAATATCCGTCAATCCAAAACGCTCCATTAAGGCTGGTTTCGGCTTATCCTCTTCACGGATGATGGCGATGACTTCATCGATATTCAGGAAGGCGATCAGCATCCCGTCCAAAATATGCAGACGCGCCAAAACCTTGTCCAAACGATACTGCAAGCGGCGGCGAACCGTTTCCACTCGATAAACCAGCCATTCAGCCAGCATGACCTTGAGGTTTTTAACTTGAGGACGGCCATTCAAACCAATGACATTGAAGTTAGCACGATAACTTTTTTCTAAATCAGTGGTAGCGAACAGATGCAACATCGCGGTTTCGACATCAACACGTTTAGAACGCAGTTCAATCACAAAACGCACCGGATTTTGATGATCGGATTCATCACGTAAATCCACTACCATCGGTAGTTTTTTTGCTCGCATTTGTGAAGCGATCTGCTCCATCAACTTGGCACCAGACACTTGATAAGGCAGCGCATCGATCACCACATTTACACCATCTTCAACACGGTAACTGGCACGTTGTCGAATCGATCCGCGTCCGGTTTCATAGAGTTTCAACAACTCTGCCTTGGGGGTAATCACTTGGGCGGAATTTGGGTAATCGGGTGCGGGAATAATCTCGACCAACTCAGCAATCGTGAGATTAGGGTTACTCAGCAAAGCAATACACCCATCGACCACTTCACGTAAATTATGCGGCGGAATATCGGTCGCCATCCCTACGGCAATCCCCGAAGTCCCGTTCAACAACACATGCGGCACACGAGCAGGCAAAACCAATGGTTCATCTAAAGAGCCATCAAAGTTCGGTGTCCAATCAACCGTTCCTTGCCCGACTTCTTCCAACAGAAGCTGGCTAAATTTGGAGAGTTTAGCCTCGGTGTAACGCATGGCGGCAAACGATTTAGGATCATCCATAGACCCCCAGTTGCCCTGACCATCGACCAATGGATAACGAAACGAGAAATCTTGCGCCATCAGCACCATCGCTTCATAACATGCGCTGTCGCCATGTGGATGGAATTTACCTAATACATCCCCCACAGTACGTGCCGACTTTTTATATTTTGCAGTGGCCTTTAAACCCAATTCTGACATGGCATAAATAATACGGCGTTGAACCGGTTTGAGGCCGTCACCAATATGCGGAAGAGCTCTGTCCAAAATAACGTACATGGCATAATCCAGGTATGCCTTTTCAGTAAATTCAGCAACGCTTTTTTGCTCTATCCCTTCATAGTTCATGGTCTGCTGGGTCACTCATCCTCTCCTGACTTTGACTTTTTGACTGACATAAACACAACAACTTCCGTCCAAAAATTGCTCTGTCGTTTACTTGAAATTTATAATCTTAGTGATTCTACTTTATTTGTCTGCATCCGATGAAGAATCCGTCATTTTTCCGACCGCACAAGACACAAAAGATTTCGCTTTGGCACCCACGGCTTTCAAGCCCTCCACACTGCCAACTTCAGGATAGCCCATGGAAGCCAGTTGCTGCTTTACCGCTGACAGCACTTGTTCGCTATTTTCTTGACTGACTTGTTGATCATCTATCTCAAAACTCACCAGGCCTGCTTCAATATCCACATCAACCGCCTGAACCGCTTCAATTGCAGTTAACTTCTGTTTAATGCTATTTGCACAACCGCCACATTTAATATTCTCTACCGCTATAGAAATTGCCATAAGACTCACCTTTTATATTTAAAGAAAGCGATTAGGAATGCTGACTCAGCACGACCAATTAGAATGACTTAACAACTTAAACTATCACTAATTTACCATAAGTTTTAGTATGTCGTAATCCGTGATAATGGCAAGCACTCAAGCCGGCAATAAAATCGTTTGGCAATGACCAGGCCTGGTGACTTTAAAAAGAACCCGAAAATAACCTAGCAATTTAATCGGTTATTTCATTCTTTTAAGACTATCTAGTGATAAAATCCTAACCATCGTTTTACTCTATGAAAATACATCCAAAACATGCCCAACTCAAACAAAACCCTATTTCAGCAGAACTACAAAAAACTTCCCGATAGTTTTTATAGTCGAATCAGACCTGAGGCGATGCAGCAAGCCAATTTACTGCACTTCAACCAAAATTTATGCAATGAGTTAGGCATTAAACTCTCAGAAAAACAGCTATTTGAAATGACCTCTGGCCAAACTTTTCCTAATGAATTCGAGCCTTTGGCGCAAAAATATACCGGACATCAATTTGGTTATTACAACCCCGACCTTGGTGATGGACGTGGCGTATTACTAGGGCAAATCAAAGATAAAGACAACCAATACTGGGATTTACACCTTAAAGGCTGCGGCAGAACACCTTACTCTCGACGAGGTGATGGGCGTGCGGTACTTCGCTCCGCAATCAGGGAATATTTAATAGGTGAAGCACTCGATGCGCTTGGCATTCCGACCACTCGCTGTTTAAGTATTTGCGGTAGTCCAGAAAGTGTTCAGAGGGAGCAATCTGAACCAAGGGCCACTTATATTCGCATCGCAAAAACGCATATCCGTTTTGGGCATTTCGAATGGCTAGCCCAACAAGGCGATATTGAACAACAAAAACAACTCGCTGAGTATGTCATTGAAACGGTCTACCCTGAACTAAGTTGTATTAAAGATGAAAAACAGCGTTATGCCACACTCTTGAAAACCATCATGCAAAACACCGCAAGCATGATTGCCGGTTGGCAAAGTGTGGGCTTCTGTCACGGGGTGATGAACACCGATAACATGTCGGTAGCAGGTGAAACGTTCGATTTTGGCCCTTATGCCTTTTTGGATGATTGCAAAATCCACTATATTTGCAATCACTCCGACACTGAAGGTCGCTATGCATACAGCCAACAACCCAATATCGGCCTATGGAACTGCCAAGTACTCGGACAAGCTTTTATCAACCTAGTTTCAAGTGCAGATATCGAACATGCGATCGACCACTATATTGAAACATTCAACCAGGAATATCTTCTTAAGATGGGGCGCAAATTCGGACTGGTCGACCCGGTTGAAGAAGACAAACATTTCATTGCTGACACACTGATTTTAATGGACGAATCTCAGCTCGACTTTCACTATTTCTTTACGCTACTGACCCACTTCGATACAGAACAACACCATCTGTTCACCGACTACCTTTTGGACTCAAAAGCATGGCAAAACTGGCAAAAGCGCTATCGTGAACGCATATCTGAACAATCTAAAACACAGCGCCAACAGTGTTTAAAAGAAAACGTGCCGCTTTTGACCTTACGCAACTATATCGCTCAAGAGGTTATCGAATCCACCACCCAGGGCAATGTAAAACCATTGGAAAACTGGATGCAATGGCTTAGGCAGCCCTATAATCCAGCTGAGGTTTTTCTTGAGCAAAGCCATCGTCACTATTTGCAACCCCCGCACAAGCATAATAAAGGGCTTGCCTTAAGCTGCTCCTCGTAAACACCACCGTAACCTCTTTTAAAATCAACCATAAAGTAAACTAAAAGATGGCGTTGCACGGAGCGCCCCCTCTCAATAACCTGGCAACTCTCATCCTGAAGGCCATCTCGCTTCCTGTAATGATGGCCGACATCCCCTGTTATGGGTTAAGAATTATCCACCCGCCCTGTTAATCATAATCTTTATTGATTAATATTCATGTAGTTAAGTCGATACCGCATACTGACAATTGAAGAATTTTCAAACTTTCACAAACGTTTTGATGCATAATCCACCAATAAAGACATTGAACAATCTCACTTGACTGGTTTCCAAGACAATGAAAAGCCCTATCTACAAAACAGATCGCAAGGCCTTACTGATCGGTAAAAACGCATCGGCAGAAGCCACATTGGTAGACTTGTCTTTATTCGAAGCGGGGGTCATCACTCCCCGTGGGGCTAAAGAGGGTACCGAGCTCAAGTTAGAGTTTGAAATTCCCGCATTAGGCGAGTTCACCACCTTATCGATTAACACCTCAGTTACTCACCGGCATAACACCGAAGATAAAATCTACCTAAAGCTAGAATTTGCATCACTCAGTCATTTTGAACAAGAAGCCTTGGAAGATTTTTTCGCCTATAAAAAACGCTTAATCGATATGGGAAAACGCCATCATAGCGATTAGTTTCTCAATACTAACTTGATTAAACCTTATAAACTTCTTCTATTTAGATATCATTTTATTTGAATATCCTTTTTTTAAAATCAATAACATACTGAGATTAAGGGGTTTATTTTTATTCAAATGATATTGAACCCTACTTGATAAAAACACTACATTAGATTTAGCCAAACTTGTTGCGAAACAAGGACGGAAAGCCATGGATCTTAACAACCTTAAGACCGCCAGGTTGCTTAAAAATACAACACCACCGCCCCCTGGCATAGAACAGGCTTCCTAAAATAGAATCAGAATAGATAAAAAACAACCAAATCCAATAAAGGTAAACGTAGCATGCGAGACAATGGACTTGTTACCCAAAAAGAATTCAATCTACCTAAAGATACTACGATTGTTTCAAGGACCGACTTGCGCGGCAATATCATATCCGCGAATGAAGCCTTTATTGAAGCAAGTGGTTTTTCCTGGAGTGAACTGGTCGGTCAACCTCACAATATCTTGCGCCATCCTGATGTTCCCGCTGCTGTATTTGAGGATTTTTGGTCAACCTTAAAAGAAGGTAAACCCTGGTCGCAAACCGTAAAAAACCGTAGAAAAAACGGCGACCACTATTGGGTAATTGCAAATGCGACGCCAATATTTGAACATGGCGAAATGACTGGTTATATGTCGGTAAGAACTCCGGCAACCAGAGAACAGATTTCCGCCGCTGAAAATGCCTACCGACTGATCGCTAAAGGCAAAATAGCCCTTCGCAACGGTAATGTTAAAAACCTGACCGAAACTTTCAACCCTCTTTTGCAACTCAATCAATCTGCGATTGCCTTTATATTATCCACACTTCTACTCGTATCGATTTTTACCACCCTACTGTTCCCTGAAATTGAAAGCGTCATTCCCACAGTCGTATTTGAAGTTATTGATATCGCGCTGGTCTTTCTAATTGTCTTGAGCAGCTGGCTAAATGGTAAACGCCTCAATCTGTTGTCTGAAAAAATCACGGCTATTTCCGAGGGGAACTTTCACGGAGAAATCGACTCAAGGGGCAACAGCCTGGTATCCAAGACTTTCGGTCGTTTGAAGTCGATGCAAATCAAGCTCGGTGCGGACTTGGATGATGTTAAGGCGGCGTTAGCGAACTCCATGCGTGTTGAAAGCGCACTTAAAGCCGCATCGTCCAATATCATGGTTATCGACCGATTCCGTAGCATTATATTTATGAATGATTCCGTTATTCAGATGCTTAAAAGTGTTGAGAATGAAATCAAAAAAGACCTTCCTAACTTTGATAGTGACAAATTGATACGTCAAAGCATTGATGTATTTCACCAACACCCGGAACACCAGGCTTCCCTACTAGACAACCTAAAAGAAAGTTATCAATCGAGAATCCATGTGGGAAACGCCATCATTGATTTAATTGTTGATCCGATTTTTGATGAAAACAATAATCGTATTGGGACAGTAGCCGAATGGAAAAATATGACCGATCAATTGGCTATCGAAGAGAACATTGAAAGCATTATTGCCGATGCCGCTAAAGGCATCCTATCACGTCGTATAGATGAGACGAAACTGCATGGATTTGAATTACAGATTTCACAATCCATCAACCTACTGTTGGAAAACTTTTCTCAAATCACAGAAAATCTGAATGTCATTTTATCCAACATGGCGACAGGAGACCTGACCCATCGTTTATCAGGTGAATATCAAGCGGAACTATTAGAAATGCAGACCGCCACAAACGATGCTATAAAAAGTTTCAGTCACACCTTAAGCCGAGTAAATACCGGTGCACAAGAAATTGGCGGTATGGCGAGAGAAGTCGCGGTAGCCAGTGAGGATTTATCTCAAAGAACCCAGGAGCAAGCCGCCTCGCTTGAAGAAACGGCGGCAAGCATGGAAGAGCTGACCGCAACACTTAAAAATTCAACCGATAACTCGATTCAGGCGAATAAACTTGCCCATGAAACAGTTACACAAGCCAGTAGCGGTATTGATGTAATGAACAAAACCCTTGAAGCGATGGCAGGCATTACTGAACTGAGTAAAAAAATTGGTGAAATCACTTCGGTGATTGATAGCATTGCCTTCCAAACCAATCTATTAGCACTTAATGCCGCCGTTGAAGCGGCAAGAGCAGGCGAACATGGTCGCGGCTTTGCCGTGGTTGCTGGAGAAGTCCGAAACCTTGCCAGTAAATCGGCCGAAGCCGCTAAAGACATCTCAACCCTTATTGGCTCAGCGATACAACAAATTACCACGGGTACTAGCTTAGTTGAAGAGACCAACAGCGTATTTGAAAAAATGGTTCACAGCATTCAAGAAGTCGAAGACCTTGTCTCTCAAGTGTATACAACAACCAATGAACAATCCCAAGGCATTCAACAAGTCAACCTTGCCATAGGACAACTCGATGAAGTCACTCAGCAAAACGCCGCACTTGTAGAGGAACTTTCAGCCACCGCAGGGAATATGAGTGAAGAGTCCACCAAACAAGCGGAGTTTATCAGCCACTTCAAATTTGACAACCAAAGCAACGGCGTCACTATTGCTTCAGCTGACATCAAACCAGAGCAGAACAAACCACAAATAGCTCACTCAGCATCCCCAGCCCCATCGAAGAGTGAACAAACGAGACACAAACCTCAAGCAACGGCTCCTACAATAAATTCTGAACCCGCTAAAAACAGTAATGAAGATGAATGGAGTGAGTTTTAATACCAACAAACCAGGCCTGGTGAATGAGCTCATTCACCAATTTGGTTTTCTAACAACAAATCTGTTTTGACGTTATATGGTTATTTTAAAAACATACGGATTGATGGGGCTTTAGCAACTCTTTCAAGCCGTGCAAAGAAAAATTGAGACTCTTTGGCTCTAAGCTTCTATGCCTTAATTGAATGGTTAATTCTTGACCTTGTTGTAAACGATTAAGTAAATCTTTATATTGCTGCTGCAGATTTTGTAACGAAGTTCCCCTCTCAGCCACTAACTCAAGGCGTATTTTATTGGATAACTCTTCAGAAGTATCAATCACCTTAACAACCCCATTCATCACCCCTTCTTGCTCAACGCCGTCTACAAACAGCTTTACCGACAGTAATTTAGTCGTTTCACTCATGATTTCATCATCGAATAAAATCACCTGAATGAGCGGCATCGGTGACTGCATTGAACAGCTAATGCCAAAAAACTCACGTGTCTGCTCAGCCTTGGTAAACAGTTCCAAGGCATCAACCGAATCCTGAACATCCTTATACAAACTCAAATGATAGTCTTGATTCACTTGAGTTTCCGCTGAACTCACCAGGCCTGGTGACAAAACCAAAACACTAAAAACAACGCCATAAAACAACTTGAACGGGCTTGAAAACAACGGATAAGACGACTGATACATGAGAGTTCCCTAAAAACAAAAAGCCCTAAATTCTAGAAACTTAGGGCTTTAAAATAAAATTTTGTAACGTTATTGTAGATTAAAACGCACAATAGATAGCTGACAAAACCATGAAGGCGTTATCAATATGACAAATATCAAACCTCGGCTAGGTCGCCTTTATCTTCCAACCAAACCTTACGGTCACTGGCGCGCTTTTTAGCCAATAACTTATCCATAACCTCATTCACATCTTCCGTGCCGTGCAGCTGTAATTGCACCAATCGACGGGTTTCTGGCAGCATGGTGGTTTCTCTTAACTGTGAAGGATTCATTTCCCCCAATCCTTTGAATCGGGTGACCGACACTTTACCGGTCATTTTCTCTGCTTGGATGCGGTCTAAAATACCTTGTCGCTCGGGTTCGTCCAAAGCATAAAACACCTGCTTGCCCACATCCACACGATATAAAGGCGGCATCGCCACATAGATATGCCCCTCTTCTACCAACTTAGAAAAGTGACGCACAAATAGCGCACAAATCAGCGTGGCGATATGCAGACCATCGGAGTCGGCATCGGCCAAAATGCAGATTTTACCGTAACGTAAGCCACTTAAATCTTCCGAACCTGGATCAACCCCGATGGCGACACTGATATCGTGAATCTCTTGCGAAGCCAATACCTGGCCGGACTCGACTTCCCAGGTATTTAAAATCTTACCGCGTAACGGCATAATCGCTTGGAAGTTTTTATCTCGCGCTTGTTTGGCAGAACCACCCGCAGAGTCACCCTCAACCAAAAACAGTTCGGTACGGGTTAAATCGTTTTCGGTACAATCGGCTAATTTACCTGGTAATGCCGGGCCCGAGGTGATTTTTTTACGGGTGACTTTTTTGGCTTTTTTACTGCGGTTTGAGGCATTGTTAATCACCATCTCGGCAATTTTTTCAGCCACTTCGGTATGTTGGTTCAACCACAGACTCAAGGCATCTTTGACCACTCCGGAGATAAACGGCACACACTCTCTCGAGGACAGGCGCTCTTTGGTTTGCCCGGCAAACTGCGGCTCTCTGATTTTAGCGGAAAGAACAAATGCCACATTGAGCCAAGCGTCTTCCGGTGTGATTTTCACACCGCGTGGGATCAGATTGCGGAACTCGCAAAACTCTCGAATCGCATCAGTCGCCCCGGCACGTAAACCATTTACATGGGTACCACCTTGCGGCGTGGGAATCAGGTTGACATAACTTTCCATCAAACTTTCGTTCGGCTCAACCAACCAGGTAATCGCCCACTCCACCCCTTCATTTTCAGATAGGCTACTGCCGATAAAACCTTCTATCGGCACTCTGTCTTGACCATCTAACGCATCATTTAAATAGTCTTTTAAACCATTTTCATAAAACCACTCTTGGGTTTCTCCAGTGACTTCATCGGTAAAGCTGATCTTTAAGCCAGGACTTAACACCGCTTTGGCGCGTAATAGATGGGTTAAACGTCCTAAGGCGTATTTGGGGGAATCAAAAAACGACGCATCCGGCCAAAAGCGTACATAGGTTCCGGTATTTTTCTTGCCGACCTTGCCGATAACACTTAAGGGTTCAAGCAAGTCGCCATTGGCAAAACTGATGGCATGTAATTTAGAATCGCGCTTGATTTGAATTTCCACTTTCTTGGATAAGGCATTCACCACAGAGATACCCACACCATGCAAACCACCCGAAAACTGATACGCCTTGTTGGAGAATTTCCCCCCGGCATGTAATCGTGTCATGATGACCTCGACACCAGGCACTCCCTCTTCAGGGTGAATATCCACAGGCATACCTCGGCCGTTATCTTGAATACTCATGGAACCATCTTTGTAATGGATAACGCTAATCTCCGTTGCAAAACCTGCAATCGCTTCATCCACACTATTGTCGATTACCTCTTGCGCTAAGTGGTTGGGACGAGTCGTATCGGTATACATTCCAGGACGTTTGCGGACAGGATCTAGTCCGGTTAAGACTTCGATTTCGGATGCGTTATAGTTTTCGCTCACAGAAAAATTCCTAGTGATAAAATGGGCTGAAAGATAATTCAATTCAAAATGATATCACATTATTATGCCAAATCGAGACTACCATCAAGAACGTCGTGAATACGACTATACTGAACTCTCTAGAGATGAACTTTCTAGCGATCCTTTCAAGCAATTCACTCACTGGATGGATCAAGCGTTGGCCAATCAAATCCTTGACCCTACTGCCATGTCGGTGTCTACCGTTGATAACGCCGGGCAACCCCATAGTCGTGTAGTTCTACTCAAAGAAAGCGATGATACCGGCTTGGTATTCTATACCCATTACGACAGTGATAAAGGCCAGCAAATTGCTCAAAACGCCAAAGCGGCGTTGCTGTTTTTTTGGCCACAGATGGATCGCCAAATACGCATAGAAGGGACGCTTGAAAAAGTCTCCGTTGAACAATCCGAACGTTATTTTCATTCTCGCCCTCGTGATAGTCAATTAGCCGCGGCCAGTTCTCAGCAAAGCGCTGTTGTCCCTGGACGCAAAACCCTAGAGCAAAACTATGCCATTCAAGAACAGCTTTACGAACTTGTGGAGGTCAAGCGCCCCGAACTTTGGGGAGGGTATCGCCTTATCCCGAATCGTTTTGAATTTTGGCAAGGTCGCCCTAACCGTTTACATGACCGTTTTGTCTTTGAAAAACAACCGGCAGAAAGTCACCAGGCCTGGTCAATAGACAGGCTTGCGCCTTAAATTTTCCGTATACAAACATAGTCAATGTAACTCGAAATATATGATTCAAGATAATTCACAGATAAAACTGGACAGTAGCTGGCTACCTTATCTAGAGGCCGAGTTTTCCAAACCCTATATGCAACAGCTAAAGGCTTTTTTACTTGCTGAAAAACAACAGGGAAAACAGATTTTACCTAAAGGCAATGAATGGTTTAACGCCCTCAATAGCACGCCGCTTGATCAAGTTAAGGTGGTTATTTTGGGACAAGACCCCTATCCAACACCTGGGCATGCCCATGGATTGTGTTTTTCTGTGCAAAAACACGTTAAGCCGTTACCTAAATCATTGCTGAATATCAATAAAGAACTACAAGATGACTTAGGCATTAATAATGACCATACGGGTTATTTGCAGCCCTGGGCAGAACAAGGTGTTTTGTTACTCAACGCGGTATTAACGGTCGAAGCAGGCAAGGCCAACGCCCATCAAAACAAAGGATGGGAGCAATTCACCGATGCCATTATCGCCACAGTCAATCAAAAGACCGAACATACGGTATTTATTTTGTGGGGAGCCTATGCTCAGAAAAAAGGCAAGATGATTGATCGACAAAAACACTTGGTGATTGAAAGCCCGCACCCTTCTCCGCTGTCAGCCTATCGTGGTTTTTTTGGCAGCAAACCCTTTTCTAAGGTGAACCACTATCTAAAACAGCATCAAAAACAAGGTATCGACTGGCAACTGTAGGCACAATTTTCGCTTGGTTTTCAATTAAAATACATAATTGAAATACGGCTTTCAAAGTCACAACTTTGTTATTGATAAAGTTCAATCACCATCATATAAAAGCGTTAAGACGTTGTTCAGGGAAGGTTTATATAAAAAAGGTTTATATAAAAATGATGAAAAAAACCGATGACGCATAGACCATTATTCTTTGGACTGCTGACTCTTACTCTTCTTGTCATGATTATCATGCCTATGGCATTTTACTTGATTACAACCGGAGAGTATTATGGACGAAAAGTGGATGAAACCGCGCCCGACTTTACTTTAAGGGATACCCAAAACCAGCCGCATAGTTTGGCTGAACATAAGGGGAAATTCACTTTCTTGTATTTCGGTTATCTGAACTGCAACGAGGTTTGTCATAATCAAGTTGGGGTGATGTTTAACATCAATCATCAAACGGATAATAGCGACTTAGATTTTATCTTTGTCACCATGGACCCTAAACGCGATTCAAACAGCATGCTGAATGACTACTTCAACCAGTTTGGACAAAATTTTTATGCCTTAACCGCTGAGTCAATGGCCCAAATCCAAAAAGTAGCCAGCTTATATAAAGCCTACTTTTTTGCGGATGGCGGTACCAATCTCGGTAAGGATTATGAGATATCCCACCCCGGTAATATTTTTTTGATTGACCCGAATGGTCAAATCCGTTTGGTTTACCAAAACACCTATTTACGTTATGACAAAGTGATTGAAGACTTAAATAAACTAAGAAGCAAATCACTGAAAAATGACACTGAAAAACCTCAAAGCCACTCAAAGGAGAGTTTATGAGTACCGCCAAAGACCCTGTGCTACTTTCAGCAGATAAAAAAATGTTGCTGATATTACTGGCTCATATCCCATTTGTCGCATTATTAGCGCCATTGGGTTATGACACCTTCAGTTTTGCCATTCCTATGACCGCGGTGATTGCCACTTTAATCTTACTAAGTTTTTTCACCTTAAAAGGGACGCGAGGTTTTGGTATTTTAAGTGGTGTGTTTCTTATGCTCTATTCCGCCACTCTCATTCAAACCGAGATGGGGCGCATCGAAATGCACTTTCACATCTTTGTCGCATTGGCTTTCCTACTACTTTATAAAGACTGGCTGGTGGTGGTTGTAGCGGCGGCAGTGGGTGCCGTTCACCACCTATTGGTGACTTATTTACAACTCAATCAAGTTGAAATAGCCGGCATGCCCATTATGTTATTCAACTATGACTGCAGTTGGGGCATCACCTTTCTCCATGCGTTGTTTGTGGTGATTGAATCAGCCGTATTGATTTACTACTCGGTTATTATGAAACGTGAAGCGGATGTTTCTAACAGTGTGATGCAGACCATCAATCAAGTCTCTAAAGACTCCGACTTTTCTGCCCGCATTACAGAAAATGAATCCCACCCTTCAGTGGTTGCCACCAACACACTGTTAAGCTCAATTCAGGCCGCCTTCTCACAAATCAACAATGTCATGAGTGCGATTGCTGCAGGACAATTCGATCAACGCATCAAACAAGAGTTCGCTGGTGACATCAATACACTCAAAACAGCCGTGAACCATAGTGCAGAAAGTGTTACCCATACCATGAACAGCTTAGAAGAGATCATGGATGGTTTAAACCAAGGTAATTTCTCTGTGCGGATGAATCCAAAGGTACAAGGCCAACTTAAAGTCAAAGTGGACCATGCAATGGAGCAAACCGAAGCGCTTATCTCACGTTTAATCAGCGTAATGGAAGGCTTATCCAATGGGGACTTTAGCCAGCGCATCCAGATAGAGGCTCAAGGCCAGCTTGGATTGCTTAAAGATGATGTGAATAAAGCATTAGACGATGTTCAACACGCCTTTACTGAAATAAACCAAGCATCCGAACGCTTGAGGGTCGGGCGTTTGAACCAGATGATTGAAGGCGAATACAAAGGTGAACTGGATACCATCAAACAAGGTATGAATTCGGCTTTCCAGAGTTTGAACATCCTGATAAACAATGTCACTCATATGAATGGCAAATTAGAACAAGCTTCGCAAAGCATTTCTAAAGACAGTGTCTCTTTATCGAATAGTCTATCTAGCCAGGCTTCGCAACTTCAGCATACTGCCGATACCATGGAACGCATAACCCATGAAGTAAAACAATCGGCA
Organism: Thiomicrorhabdus immobilis; assembly: GCF_021654855.1. Classification (NCBI taxonomy): domain Bacteria; kingdom Pseudomonadati; phylum Pseudomonadota; class Gammaproteobacteria; order Thiotrichales; family Piscirickettsiaceae; genus Thiomicrorhabdus; species Thiomicrorhabdus immobilis. The sequence continues at coordinate 496,975 of NZ_AP024202.1, read as the reverse complement.
GATAGCGCCATTGAGGCGAATAAACTCTCCGACAGAGCGCGCCAACAAGCACAAGATGGCGTCTCGGTCATGAATAGTACGATAGATTCCATGCGTAGCATTCAAAACTCAAGCCAGAAAATTGCTGAGATTGTAAGCTTGATTGATAGCATTGCTTTCCAAACCAACTTATTGGCGTTAAACGCAGCGGTTGAAGCCGCTCGAGCGGGTGAACAAGGTAGAGGTTTTGCCGTGGTGGCGGGTGAAGTTCGCACCCTTGCCCAAAAATCAGCAGATGCCGCTAAAGAGATTAGAGGCCTGATAGATAATACAGTGAATGCGATTGAGTCAGGAACCCAGCTGGTTGAAAAATCGGGCGATGCTTTAGGTGAAATCAATACTGGTATTAACAGTGTAAGTGAGCTGATTTCAGAAATGGCCTCAATGAGTTTGGAACAAGCGAACAGTATTGCAAACCTGAATCAGCAAATTTCAGAAATGGATAAAACCACACAACACAATGTTCACGTCGCCAACCAAGCTTTGGGTTCCGCCAATACCGTGGTGCAAGAAGTTGAGTCTTTATCGGACAGCGTGCGCCAATTTGAAACGACGGCAACGGTTCCAAAGTTGCGCTAAGCTTACCCGTTATCGATTTTCTTATTGATTGATGGCAGTTACCAAAACACGTCAATTCCAAAATGGGGATAATTTCGCAATGAAATTATTCCCTCATTCATCCATGCAATCATCAATGTAACCAACAACAGTCCATCTCTTGACTGAAGCCTTACAAGGCTATTGCACCCCCTTCCATAAATTACTACCAAGCGTTTAGCCATTACCGACCTGATTACAACCATCAAATATAAAAGCCATTCACTCAAAATCAGTACGGCTTATAACAACTTATAAATGGTGCTTATCGACCTATGTAAACTTTTATCTCGAACTGGCTGCTTAACCTACGTATTATCCCTCCATGATTATAATAATTTGATTATATGTTAATTAATACAAACCATCTTTGTTGGAATAGGGATAAAACGGAATGAAGGCATTAAAATCTATTTGGGGTCGGACTAAAATCGTTACACTCAGTCGAACATTGTTAATCATGATGGCAGGGGCAGGGGTATTTTTCACCACCGCATTCTTGATGATTAAAAGCAATACGGAATCCATTTTAGAAAAATGGATTCAACTCGAAGCAAATCCCGAACTTCTAAGTAGCGACCATGCCATGCCCGTTCAATATGAACAACTCATTGTCAGCACGGTTTCCATGATCGACTGGTTCATTATTGCTGTCTTGATTGCCGTAGCGATGTTTACCTTACTCATGTACTTCACCCTAATCGGTAAAATTGCACGCCCTTTAGAAAAGATGCGCCAAGGAATCGAATCCATTACCGAAAGCAACGACTTCTCAACCGAATTACCGATTAAAAATTGTGATGAAGTGGGTCAAGTACTAACCAGTTTTAATCATCTAACCGCAAATTTAAAACAAACCTTCAACGAAACCAATAACACTTTGGAACGAGTGGCAAATGGTGATTTCCATCAACGTGTTGACTTGGATGTCGGTGGTGATTTGGAGCTCTTTAAGAACAATGTCAATGCCTCAATTGACAGTGTTGCCGCAACCATGGACTCTCTTGAAACCATCATGGATGGTATCAGCCACGGTGACTTCAGTGTACGCATGAGTGATGCCATACAAGGTGAACTCAAGTTAAAAGTAGACCATGCGATGCAATCGATGGATAACATCATTGAAGACATCAACATGGTTATGGGAAATGTGACACACTGTCGTTTTGAACAACGAGTTTCCGCCAAAGCCGATGGGCGATTGGACGAATTAAAACGCTATATCAACGAAGCGATGTCAGGCTTGGAGTCGGGCTTAGGCGCAATCAACACGGCAATAGAAGAGCTCTCCAACAAGGATTTAACTCATGTTATCGAAGGGGATTTTCAAGGTGAGATGCAGACGCTTAAACATCGTTTAAACAACACCTCGGCACAATTGAACGGAACCATTTTAGCGGTTTCAAATGGTGCTGCGGACCTTAACAAAGAAGTCGCCGAAATAGCCGAAGGTAACCGAGCTTTGGCTGAACGCACCCAAAACCAGGCTACATCGATTGACCAAACCGCCAGCGCGATGGAGGAGATGACCGCAACCATCCAAGAGACCGCTCAAAACGCCAGTGATGCGAATGAGAAAACCATTGAAACCCAGAAAATGGCTCAACAAGGTTCAAAAGTGATGGAACAAACCGTTAGCTCCATGCAAGCTATCCAGGAAGAGAGTTTGAAAATCAGCGACATTATCAGCCTGATTGATACGATTGCCTTCCAAACAAACCTGCTGGCCTTAAATGCGGCCGTAGAAGCCGCTCGAGCGGGTGAACAAGGCCGAGGGTTTGCCGTAGTGGCAACCGAGGTGAGAAACCTTGCACAAAAATCGGCGGACTCCGCTAAACAGATTGGCGAATTAATCACTCAAGTGGTGGAAAAGGTCAACTTAGGTGCCGAGCAGATCAATGAAACCAATATCGTATTTAATCAAATCCACAACGGCATCTGTACGATTGATGAATTGGTGACAAGCATCTCCCACAGCGCACAAGAGCAATCCGCCGGAATGTTACAGATGAACCAGGCTATTTCCGCTTTAGATAGCGGGATTCGTGAAAATGCGCTGTTGGTTGAAGCCACTAAAGAAAAATCGGATTCACTGGTTTCTCTTTCTCACAACCTACAAACAGAAGTGGATTCGTTCTCAATCAACAAACAATTGGTCGTTGCAAATTAAGAAACTTAATACAACTTCAACCGATTTAAACATTACGGCCACTTAATTTATTTTTTGAAAACTGGCGCTGATCAACACCTCAACTCGACGGTTTTGGCGCTTGCCGTCATCGGTGCCATTATCAGCAATCGTCTGCCACTCTCCGTAACCAGAAACTGAGAATAATTGAGCAGGCAATTCACTTGCCCTATAAAGGGTTTGCATGACCGATTCCGCTCGCAAGGTACTCAAGAAATAGTTGTTACGCAACCTTGATAAAGGGTTGATTGGGTCATTATCGGTATGCCCTTCCACTCTTATCTCGGAATACCATTGCATGCCATCTTCCTTGGCACGCCCAATCACTTGTCGATTGTCTTCCGATTGTAAGATATTCAATAAAGGCGTTTTCTTAAGCACTTTACCTAAGGTCTCCAACTCCTGACTGAGTTGCTCTGTTGGCCTGAAAGAACCGCTTTCAAAAGCATTATCACTTTGTATACTCAACAAAACCCCACGCGCGGTTCTATTAACCTTTATCACTTGTAGATTTTGCTGTTTGATTTCATCGGCCAAGACTTGATAACTTTCCGTGACCTGGTCATCGACCCATCTTTGAACCTTGCTGATTTCGCCTTTATTCAACGCGATAGCCATAATAAAGAAGGTAATCAACAAGGTGATGACATCACCAAACGCCAACAACCAAGCTGATTTTGCCCTTTCCATCACCACGTTCATCGTGGTCGCTCAAGTTCATTTTCTACCGCCACAGCAGCAGGGTTATCAATAAGTTGCGGAATAAGGTAAATCTCAATTCTGCGGTTTTCCGGTTCTTGTGCATTAGAAGTTAAAGGGTGGAAGCTACCATAGCCAGAAATCGCAAAATGGTCTCTTGCTAGCCCGGTATGGATACGCATCCACTCCATCATCGCATAGGCTCGGAACGTACTGAGTTCAACATTGTTTTTGAAACGTGCCGATGCCGCCATTGGTTGGGAATCGGTATGCCCTTCTATACGAATCATGAATTTGACTTTTGTGCCCGGGGTTTCAATTCCACGAATCAGCTTGGCATTACGGTTTCTAAATTCATCCACGTTCAACCGCTGCAGTAGCTCTGCAACACTCTGTAAGTATGGCAGATAACGTGGATTGATTTGCGCACGGGCTGATGCAAATAAACTCGAATTCGAAACTAAATCCGCTGGCAAGGTTAAACGCACCCCCTTGGTCAGGGTGTTTTCAACCTGCAACCAGGGAATGGCTTGTTGATTTCTTTGGTAGAGTACATCTCGATAAAGCTGGTTCACCAACTTCTGGTAATTGCGTTTGGGTGTTGAACCCTCTAGCTCCACCAAGCTAATGATCAAGATAAAAAAGGCTAATAAAGAGGTAAATAGGGCGATATAGGTCAACAACCACAGACGGTTACGCTTGATGGATTTTACCTCGCTGGATTCGTTGTCAATATCTGAACTGACCAGGCCTGGTAACTTGTTTTGTTTGTTTTTGAGAACATGGGAAAGTAGCAGCAAAGACATCAATAACGCCCTACCTTAAGGATTCTAGCTTTTGTTTAGTTTTTTCATTCACATAAGCCAATAGTTGCTCTTTCACCAATAAGGTCGCATCGGATTTTTTTAACGCGATGACCCCTTGAATAATCATCTCGTTACGCAACACCTCGGCATCGGTCAACACCTTAAGTTTGCCTGCAATCGGTAAAAACACCAGATTGGAAAACAACACTCCATAAAAAGTCGTGACTAACGCCAACCCCATACCACTCAGCAGACCACCCAACATATCCTGGCCATTCGCCCCACCATACGGTGAACCGGTATCAGTGACCTGAGTTGTCATCATGATAATCAACCCCATGACGGTTCCCATCATGCCGAATGCGGGTGCATAGGAGGCCATATTGCCAAATACTTCCTGGCAAGACAGGTGGCGTAAACGGATATTGAACAGGCGGTTTTCCAAACTTTGGCGTAGTGTGTCCGAATTTTGATATACCAACATTTCGGTCAGAGCAAATTTTAGATAACGGTCCTCAATGGAATCTATCTCGTTTTCAACACCCAATAGGCCTTTTTGCTTGGAAATATGACTCAGGCGCACCATCTCTTCGATAATGTCTTTGTAACCTGCGGGTTCGGAAGTGAGGACCTTAGCAAATCCCTTGAAAACACAAGCGACCTGACTAAGCGGATAGTTGATGAGAATAGCTGCAAATGTGCCACCCAAAACCAAAGCCAAACCCTGCCAATTAAGAAAAGCATAGATGAACTGGCCTTGTTGGTAATCGATCATGCTCAATACTAAAATAATTGAGCCAATCAAAATTCCTAATAATGTGGCAAATTTACTCATTTATTCCGGTTGGGCAGTCTCCTCTTTTGCAACCGAACTTGTCGTGGTCACTAAGTGTTGACTTAACCAATTCTCTATCTGTTGGTTTACTTCAGCGGCGGACATCTCCGCCACATCCAAAGGCGCACTGATAAACACATCAATTGTGCCTGGTTTTTTGATGAAACTGTTTTTAGGCCAATAACTGCCGGCATTATGTGCCACTAGATACACTGGGGCTTTCGCTTTGGTGGCTAACATTGCCCCACCAATATTTATTTTGCCGAGTTCACCAGCCGGCATCCGGGTGCCTTCTGGAAAAACCACGACCCAGTCGCCTTGCTGCAAACGTGCCGAACCCTCTTTGACCAATTGGTTCAAAGCCTTTCTACCTGCACCACGATCAATCGCAATCGGGTTAAGCAGCGCCATTCCCCAGCCGAAAAATGGAATTTTCAGCAACTCTCTTTTAAGCACATACGCTTGCCTTGGGAAAATTGCCTGAAAGGCTAATGTCTCCCAGGCCGACTCATGTCTAGCAAGGATTAAGCCAGCCTCTTTAGGATTGATATTCTCTGCACCATGTACACGATATTTAACACCGCATGTCCAACGAACCCACACTAAACAAAACTTAGCCCAATAGTGCATGAATTGATAACGTGCCTTGAAGGAGAACGGGCGAGTCAACTGGCCAACTAACGAAAATAAGACCAATGTGGTAACTTGCCCTAAAGCAAATAGAACAGAACGAACAAACCAAATCGCTTTCATGCTAATAACGCCTCCACAACTGCGTATAAATCTTCATAAACCGGTATATTTTGTAAACGCTGGTCGCCACTTGCCAAAGTGCGCTCCCCTTTACCGGTTTTCACCAAATAGGGTTGCATCGACTTTGCCAACGCCACTTCAATATCTGCCAAAGTATCGCCCACCATTGGTGCATTAATCAAGCTACAATCAAAACGTTGTTCAATGGCTTGCAACATTCCGGTTCCAGGTTTTCTTGAAGGAGAGTTATCCTCAGATAAATAAGGAGAATAACTGATCCAGTCAAGCTGCATCCCCCCCAACAATCCAACAAACTTCTGATGCATCTGACTTAAAGTTTGGCGTGAATAATAACCTCGTTTGATGCCCGATTGATTGGTCGCCACAGCCACGATCCAACCGGCTTTCTTCAAACGTTTTATCGCTTCAATACTGCCTTCCACGGGTAGCCATTCATCAGGCGATTTGATAAACGCGTCCGAATCATGGTTAATCACCCCATCACGATCCAACACAATAATTTTTTGAGCCATGCTTGTGTCCAAAGAAACTTATCCAAAAAACAAAATCCCGCCGAAGCGGGAATTTTTTTACCTTTAAACTCTTCTCTACCGACCAATCAAAACTTACAGTCTTGAGACATCGGCAACCTGAAGGAATAGTTGATAGATTTGATTCAACAGTGCCAAACGGTTCTGTTTTACGGCTTCATCGTCAGCCATGACCATAACATCATCAAAGAACGCATCAACCGCTTCCCTGATGGTCGCTAAAGCAGAAATCGCCGCAACGTAATCACGTCCCGCAATCTGTTCACTCACAGTCTCACGCAGTGAATCTAAAGCATTCCACAAATTGATTTCAGCTTGTTCTGTAAACAACTCCGGGCTAACCGTTTCCGCAATAGCATCATCCACTTTTTTCAAGATATTGCTAATACGCTTGTTGGCTGCACTTAAGCTCTCCGCACCGTCCATCTGGCTAAACTGTTTAACCGCTTCAATACGTTTTGCAAAATCAATTGGATGAGCAGGACGACAAACACGCACCGCTTCAAACTGTTCTGCCGAGATGCCTTGATCAGCGTAATAAGCTCGTAAGCGACTGATGATGAAGTCATAGATATCATCGATCAACTTATCATCAACCTTGACTTGCTCATGCAACTCCAAGCTAAATTGAATCAGCAGGCGTAAATCCAAATCTAGATTTTTCTCAATCATGATTCTTAGCAGACCCAATGCCGCACGACGTAATGCAAAAGGATCTTTATCGCCCGTTGGCAATTGACCGATACCGTAGATACCTGTGATGGTATCGAGTTTATCGGCTATCGCCAAAGCTTGCGCTACAGCGGAATTTGGCAAATCATCACCGGCAAAACGAGGCTGATATTGAGCATCAATGGCTTCCGCCACATCGGCATGTTCATTTTGGGCAGTTGCATAATAACGCCCCATCACACCTTGCAGTTCTGGGAATTCCCCGACCATTTCCGACATCAAATCACACTTAGATAAACGTGCCGCTCTTTCACATAAGGCGCCATCAACCCCAAGTGGCTTACCGATTTTAACGCTTAGAGTCTCTAGACGCTCAACCTTATCAAACAAGGTTCCCAGCTGCTGTTGGAATACCACGGTTTTCAAACGAGGCAGGAAATCATCTAACGGCTGTTTACGGTCTTGATCCCAGAAGAACTTGGCATCCGACAAACGTGGACGGATCACACGCTCGTTACCGTATTTGACCGATTCCGGGTTGGAACTTTCAATATTGCTGATGGTAATGAAGTTAGGCATCAACTTGCCATCGGCATCCAACATATGGAAATATTTTTGGTGCCCAGCCATCGCCGAAACCAAAGCTTCTGAAGGCACGGATAAGAACGATTGATCAAAGCCACCGACTAATGCAGTTGGCCATTCATTCAAAGCGGTAACTTCTTCTAGAAGATCCGCATCAATCACCGCATTACCACCGGCTTGTTTAGCGACCTCATTAACTTGTTGTGCAATACGAGCTGAACGTTGCGCAAAATCGGCTAACACATAGCCTTCTTCAGCTAATTTTGTAACATATTCTTTTGGCTCAGAAATTGTTAGCTGGCCTGGTGCATGGAAACGGTGACCTTGTGTGGTATTTGAAGTTTGGTGTCCCAAGATGGTTGCCGGAACCACTTCACTGCCTAACAGCATCATCGCCCAATGTACCGGACGTACAAATTCAACTTCCGAACTTCCCCAGCGCATACGTTTTGGAATAGGGAGTTTTGCCAAAGATTGATTGACGATATCGGCTAATAACGCTGTTGCTGGCTGACCTTTTTGCTCAAGGTTATAAGCCATCCAGATACCTTTATCGGTTTCAATTTCAATCAAGTCAGCAACTGTCGCACCGCAACCACGAGCAAAACCTTCTAGCGCTTTGGTCGGATTACCGTCCGCATCAAACCCTGCCTTTTTCGCAGGTCCTTTACGTTCGACAACCTTATCGGCTTGCACCAATTGCATATCATCGATCATCACCGCCAAACGACGGGGTGCCGCATAAATGGTGACTGCCCCATAAGCCAACTCGGCTTCTTGCAGACCATCTTCAATGCCTTTAGCAAAAGCATTCGCCAGTTTATTCAGCGCTTTTGGAGGTAACTCTTCCGTTCCGATTTCGACTAAAAAGGCTTCGGTTTTCAGATTGTCTAAACTCATTATTTAGCCTCCTTTTTAACTAACGGGAACCCAAGCGCTTCACGCCCTTCATAATAGGATTCGGCAATCTGTTTTGCCATGGTACGCACACGCCCGATAAAACGGGCACGTTCCGTCACACTGATAGCGTGACGAGCATCAAGCATATTGAATGCATGTGACGCTTTCAACACCTGCTCGTAAGCTGGCAATGGCAGTTTATCCTCGACCAACTTGGCAAAGATTTGCTCACACTCATCGAAGGTTCTGAACAGAATATCGGTATCGGCTTTTTCAAAGTTATAGGTCGACATTTCCACTTCATTTTGGTGAAACACATCACCATAAGTGACTTTACCTGCAGGGCCATCGACCCAAGTCAAGTCATACACTGAATCCACACCTTGTAGGTACATGGCGATACGTTCTAAACCGTAAGTGATTTCACCCGTGACCGGACGGCACTCCAAACCACCGACTTGCTGGAAGTAGGTGAACTGGGTCACTTCCATACCGTTCATCCAAACTTCCCAACCTAAGCCCCAAGCTCCTAAAGTAGGCGATTCCCAGTTATCTTCCACAAAACGGATATCATGCTCCAAAGGATCGACACCCATCACTTTCAAAGAGTTTAAGTACAACTCTTGAATATTATCTGGAGATGGCTTCAACATAACCTGAAACTGGTAGTAATGCTGTAATCGGTTAGGGTTCTCTCCGTAACGACCATCTGTTGGACGGCGACAAGGCTGAACATAAGCAGCACGCCACGGCTCTGGGCCAACCGCTCTTAAGAATGTAGATGGGTGAAACGTCCCCGCTCCCATTTCATTGTCGTAAGGTTGCATGACCACACAACCTTGTTCTGCCCAATAGGCTTGAAGGGTTTGTATCAACCCTTGAAACGTACGAATATCTGTTGCTGCTTGTGCCGACACCGTGAAAACCTCATTAAAGAATATTTTTGTCTTTGCATTCCCGCCAACTAAATGTAAAAATCCATTAGCAAATGGCGAGATTTCGCTTGTAAAATTCCGACAATTATAACGTATTTTGCACGGCCAAAAACCAACAAAAACCCACTAAAAACCTTAAGCAGTGACTTTTTAAGCAAAATTCACAACTCACCCTTATGACAATCGGCTTTGAATTAACGAGAATTTGCGATGACAACAACCACAGAGACCCAAACCGAAATCATCACCATCGATGCAAAAGGCCTTAAATGCCCGATGCCGGTGATTAAACTCCAACAGCAGGTTCGTAAAAGCAGGCCTGGTGAAACCTTAAAAATCGCCTGTACTGACCCGGGAGCCGAGAAAGACATCTCAAGCTGGTGCAGAGTCAACAAACACACTCTGGTCAAAGCCATCAAAACCGATTATGGATGTGAGTTGATAGTTCAAGTAAAAATGGATTAAATTGCTTTAAAACCACATGACAATAAATATGGTTTATACATGGATTAAAATATAATTGAAATAGTCTTAAAAAAGACCCTTAGAGCTACTCAGAGCCTGCTAGATTTAGTTATAATGATTTTCAATTTTTATAATTTAAAAACACAGAATACAAATGAAGAACTGGCTATCAGCATCTAAAATTACCAAATTAGCAATCTCTTTTGTGGTTTTAACCACCGCGATTAGCTTCTTACCAACCCCCTCTATAGCCAACTTGCCGCTTGAAACCTCAAGCCTCCCCCTTCCACCGATTGAAACCAATGATGACAACCAAGACGTAGAGAAAACCAAATCAGCTGAAACTAATTGGCAACCTCATAAAATCAAAATCGGCAAGAACGATTCTTTAAGCACCGCTTTGGATCAAGCCAAAGTCAGTGCGACCACAACTTATAATATCGGACGTTTGAAAAACAGCAATCTAATCACCAATTTACGTGTTGGAGATGAGCTGACAATTTGGGTTGACAAAGATTCTGAATTACAAAAAATCCTCTATCCAAAAAGCCGAACCCTCTCCTACGAAGTGATCAAAACCGATACCGGTTACCAAATCCAGGAAAAAAAATCGGCCATAGAAATCCGTACCGAAACCGCTTATGGCACAATCGATGGTGCATTTTATCTAGCCGCCCAACGTGCAGGCTTAAGCGCAAAAAGCATCATGCAATTAGCCGACATGTTTGCCTGGGATATTGATTTTATTCGTGAATTACGCAAGGGCGATACATTTAAAGTTATCTATGAAACACGCTACCTTAATGGTGAATACCTAGGCGACGGCGACATATTGGCGGCTCAAATCACTACCGGTGGCGGAACAGATGTACACAGCGCGTTTATTCTAAGGAACAATAAAGAAATCATTGGCTTCTACAATGAACAAGGTAAAAACCTTAAAAAAGCCTTTTTACGCAACCCGGTTGACTATGTACGCATCACGTCGAAATTCAACCCGAAACGCTTCCACCCTGTCCTGAAGAAATGGCGCTCACACCGAGGTGTCGACTATGGTGGACCAATCAACACCCCGATTCACGTTACCGGAAACGGCCAAATTGTTCAACGCGGCTGGGCTAACGGTTACGGAAATCACATCAAAGTTCAACATGCTGGAAAATATATGACGGTATACGGCCACCTGAATAAATTTGGCAAATACAAAAAAGGCCAATTTGTTAAACAGGGTGATGTCATCGGTTACATGGGTAAAACAGGACTCGCTACAGGGGTGCATTTACACTATGAATTCCGCATCAACAACAAACACGTTGACCCTCTAAAAGTGAAATTCCCTGCTTCTGGCCCAATACCGAAAAAGTATAAAGCCCTGTTTAAGGAACAAAGCCATTTCTTATTGACACAACTTAACCGCATCGACAGCAATACACACATTGCAAGGAGCTTTGAATAAATGGCCAAACAAGGCTATTTTATTGGCCTGATGTCAGGCACAAGTGCCGATGGTGTCGATGCGGCTTTGATAGATACCTCTAACGGCCAAGTTAAATTACTCGATTTCTGCTCTACCGAGCTTTCGCATGAACTTAAAGAGGACTTGTTAAAACTCAATCAAGACTCAAACATCCACCTTGAAAAGTTATGCCTATTGCACAAACAAGTTGCCGATGCCTTTATCGAAGCAACCCAAAATCTGCTTAGTAGAAATCGGCTCAATTCTTCAGAAATTACGGCCATAGGTAGTCATGGTCAGACAATTTACCATGCGCCGCAGATTCCAATGACACTGCAAATCGGCCACCCGGCTTTTATTGCCAAACAAACCGGCATCACCACCATTGGAGACTTCAGAACCGACGATATGGCTTTAAATGGTCAAGGGGCACCTTTTGCACCAGCATTTCATAAAGCGCTTTTCTCAGAAGAGAATCCAAGTTTTGCGGTCAATATCGGAGGCATCGCCAATATCAGTTTTTTGCCTGGCATTGATAGCGCACTTAAAGTGATAGGTTGGGATACCGGACCAGGTAATGCCTTAATGGATGAAATTTGCCATAGTGAATTGAATATCCATTTCGACCCTGCCGGAGAGAATGCGCGCCGAGGCAAACCCAACCCAACCCTATTAAAAACCTTGCTTAAACACCCGTATTTTTCACAAACGCACCCTAAAAGCACTGGACGTGATACCTTCAATAACCAATGGGTCAATCAAATAATCCAGGATGCCGGCATCCGCTTATCAAGCGAGGACAAACTCGCCACTTTTTGTGAATTAACGGCCATCAGCATTGCTCAACAAATAGAGAGTGTCCAACGAACCGATTCTGAACTTTCTGCAGCCAGCCTGTGGGTAGTCGGTGGTGGTGCTTATAACGATTTCTTACTAGAAAGACTGCAGAAGCATCTCCCTCTATACAAGGTAGCAAGCAGTGAAACCATAGGCGTTAATCCAAACGCCGTTGAAGCAATGATGTGCGGCTGGCTGGCTGAACAACGGATACTCAACAAGACCGTTGAGCTTGCTGCGGTAACGGGCGCGAAACGCGATGCCGTGCTTGGCGGAATATGGCATCCATAACACACTCACCACGACACCGTCATAAACTAGAATTCAAGCTTATCATTACCGCTAGAAAACTAAATAGAAACTACAGCAAAACTTTTGCTTATCAACAAAAAAGCCCAGTATCTACTGGGCTTTTTTGATTTTAAAGAGTTACTAACAACAAATTCAACAACCGTTGTTACAACAACTCATTATCGCCTTGACCACGTTTTTCGACCGGAATATAACAGGCTTTGCCCGCACCCGTATAAACCTGAGTGGGTCTAAAGATTTTATTGTTCTGCAATTGCTCACGCCAATGAGCCATCCAGCCAGCTGAACGAGCTACGGCAAAAATTGGAGTGAACAGGCCTGGGTCAAAACCCATCTCCTTATACAAAATACCCGAATAGAAATCGACATTAGGATAAACACCTTTATGGCCTAGAAGCTCTTCACATACTCTTTCCACTTCCATTGCCGTATCAAAAGCCAAACTCAATTCACCGTTGCCCGATTTTTTCTCTAGAAGCTCTAAGGAAAGCTTTTGCAGGATAGTGGCACGTGGGTCTTTGGTTTTATACTCACGGTGCCCCATTCCCCAAATCACACGTTTTTTAGCCAAGCGCTCTTCAATATAGGCACGCGCATTCTCTGGTCTACCAATTTCATCCAACATCTCGATGACTTTTTGGTTTGCACCACCATGAAGAGGCCCGGATAGAGAAGCGATTGCCGATGAAATCACCGAACATGGATTGGCCAAGGTAGAGCCGGTAACCATAGTCGTAAACGTGGAAGCATTGATGGTATGCTCAGCATGCAGAATTAGGATTGCATCCAGCAGACGAGCCCAATCTTTATCGGGCTCTTCACCAGTGACCATATACAAAAAGTTTTCGGCATAATTCAGGTCTTTACGAGGCTCAATCGGGTCATAACCATTACGCATATGCTCCCAGTTGGCAACCAAAGTTCCCATATGGGCAATAATCTTTACCGTTACCGAGTTAATATAATCTTGGTTTTCAGAAGCACCTTTCATGTACTCGGTGCTTGGGTAAAAACTCGCTAAACTTGCCACCACCACTTGCAACATGTGCATAGGATGCGTTGTCGGCGGTAAATTCTTCATGATTTCACGAATGTTATATTTCACACGTCGATTATTTCTTAACAGGGTATCAAACTTTTCCAGCTCTTCTGCAGTCGGCAAATCTCCAAACAAAAGCAATAACGTAGTTTCTTCAAAAGAAGAAAACTCCGCCAACTCTTGAATGTCATATCCACGGTAAGTCAGTAAACCTTTCTGTCCGTCGATATAAGAAATTTTAGATTCTGTGGCTGGAACACCTGCCAGGCCTGGAATATACTGCATAGACTGCCCTAAAAAATAATACGCCCTAAACTAAAGTCTAGAGCGTGAATATAAATGAGAATTTATTGGATTTACGTATTAAACGCTAAAAGATGAACCGCAACCACAAGTGGTGGTTGCATTTGGGTTTTCAATGACAAATCGAGCACCTTGAAGATCTTCTAAATAATCGATCTTAGCGCCGACTAGATATTGAAAACTCATCGAATCAACCAATAAAGTCACGCCATCTTTGCTCACCACAGTGTCATCTTCTGCCTGTGTTTCATCAAACGTAAAGCCGTAAGAGAAACCCGAACAACCGCCACCAGTGATATAAACTCTAAGTTTCAAGTTTGGATTTTGCTCATCTTCAATAAGCCCACTCACCTTACGTGCCGCAGCTTCGGTAAAGTCCAGTGGTTGTGGAATATCAGACATTTCTGTTTCCTTTTGTTTTTATATTTTTGGTCAAACTAAGCCTTAAAAAACTTGCTCAACTCAAATTAAATGTAGCCAAAGAGTCATTATAACAAAAAACTAAATTTTGCTCTTTGTAGTTTTATGGAAGCAATGCAACGTGATTTAGGCCGGCGTTTTCTTCTAAATCAAACATAATGTTCATGTTTTGCACCGCCTGACCTGCCGCACCTTTTACCAGGTTATCAATCACCGAAGTGACCACTACAATATCACCGCCTGAGGGACGATACACCGCCATGCGGCACATATTGGACCCCTTAACCAGGCGTGTATCAGGTTGACTATTGGCAGGCATTACATCGACAAAAGGTTCTTCACAATAAGTGTTTTCAAACAATTCCTGTAACTCTTGCTGTGAGACGTTTTTGGTCAACTTTCCATATAACGTGGCTTCGATACCGCGAATAGTCGGAATCAAGTGAGGAACGAATGTTAAATTCACCTTACCGCCAACCATCGCATTTAAACCTTGTACGATTTCAGGCAAATGACGATGTCCATTGATACCGTACGCTTTGAACCCCTCACTGGTCTCTGCAGCCAAAGACTCTACCTTTGCACCTCGACCTGCACCACTAATCCCCGACTTAGCATCCGCAATCAAATGATCAATATCCACCAGGCCGGCCTTCAACAAAGGCTGAAAACCTAGCTGAACCGCAGTGGGGTAACAACCAGGATTGGCGATAACGCGGGCTTCTTTGATTTTCTCACGAAACATCTCCGGTAAACCGTATACCACTTCATCCATAATTGAAGGACAACCATGTGACATACCATACCAATCTTCCCAAACCTCTAAATCGTTGATCCTGAAGTCTGCGGCCAAATCAATGACCCTAACTCCGGCTTCAACCAAATCAGGAGTCATGCTCATGGCCACACCATGCGGGGTTGCGAAAAACACCACATCACACGCTTTCAACACATCAGGATTAGGCTCCGAAAAAGCTAAATCGTAAAAGCCACGTAAATTGGGAAACATTTCTGCAACAGGCATACCTGCTTCGCTACGTGAAGTGATTGCCACAACTTCTGCATTTGGATGGTTTGCTAACAGCCGTAACAATTCAACACCGGTGTAACCCGTACCACCAACAATACCTACTTTTACTTTTGCCATTTCGATTCTCTATTAAGATTTAAAACTGTATGACTATTTTACAAGCATCCATCGCTTGAATAAAACTTTTGACTGCTATAATCGGGTTTATTTGAAAGTTTTTGCGGTCATACAGGTCTTTTGATTAAAGCCGATAATTGAATCCGCTTGAATTCTTTCAATCCAAACACTTAGTAAAGCAGGAAGCCATTAAGATGAAACTGACAGAAAACCAAGTAACCGATCAAAATCTATACTTAAATCGTCGTCAATTTGTAAAAAGCTTAACGGCTGCAGGCCTGCTTGGGACGCCTTTTATCGCCAATGCATTGGACTTTTCAAAAAATCCAGACTATCAACCCCGTTTAAAACTTACCGACCCTGAGCACGCACTCCATTACAATAATTTTTACGAACTAGGCACCTCAAAAGAAGACCCTTTTCGGAATGCCGATAAATTAAACACCGACAACTGGAAAGTCGTTATTGAAGGGGAATGCAGTAAACCCACTACCTTTGATATGGATGACCTGCTTAAACTTGAACAAGAAGAGCGTATTTACCGTTTTCGCTGTGTAGAAGGTTGGTCAATGGTGGTTCCATGGATTGGCTTTCCTTTGGCAAAACTGTTAAAGCAGGTTCAACCCACAAGCAAAGCAAAATTTGTTGAATTTGTCAGTATTGAAGATTCCAATCTACCTGGACAACGTTTTAGAATTTTAGACTGGCCATACCGAGAAGGTTTACGTATGGACGAAGCCATGCACCCCTTAACCTTAATGGCTACCGGCATCTATGGTGAAGCATTACCAAACCAAAACGGCGCCCCTATACGGTTAGTGGTTCCATGGAAATATGGTTTTAAAAGCAGTAAATCCATTGTCAAAATTCGCCTAGTTGAGAAGCAACCGTTTAGTAGTTGGATGGTCGCAACCCCATCTGAATATGGTTTTTACTCGAATGTGAATCCCAATGTGTCACACCCAAGATGGTCGCAAGCCAAGGAGCGCCCCTTAGGCTCTTTCTTTAAACAAAAGACCTTGATGTTTAACGGTTATGAAAACGAAGTGGCAGGCCTTTATAAAGGCATGGATTTAAAAAAATACTTTTAAAAAAACGATTAAATCCTAAAAATGAATCAGAATCATAAAAACTTCATCTTAAAATCAAGGTAAATCCAGTTAATGACGACAGCCCTAAAAGTCTTCTTATTCAGCTTGTTGTGTAGTCTACCCGCTTGGGATTTAGCCTGGCGTTTTCTGAACGATGAACTCGGCGCCAACCCTGTGGAATTTCTAGAGCATCACACCGGAGATTGGACGATTTATTTTTTACTCTTAACCTTAAGCATCACCCCGATTCAAAAATTCTTTAAACCGAATTGGAATCGATGGCTTATGCCAATGCATCTAGTGAGAAGGGTTTTGGGTTTAAGTGCATTCGGGTATGCGTTATTACATTTGGCGACCTATTTGGTCTTTGATATGGGGCTTTCGTTGACAGATAGCGTCAACGACATCATTGAAAGACCGTTTATTTTGATTGGCATGGTTTCGTTGATACTGCTAATCCCGCTAGCGATAACATCAACAGCCAGCTGGCAAAAACGCCTAAAAAGGCATTGGCAAACGTTACATAAAGCGATTTACACCCTGACTTTTTTAGGGATTCTGCATTACGCTTTATTGGTAAAAGCCGACCTTTTCCAGCCTTTGATCTACCTAAGTTTATTCGCTATTCTAATGCTGCTCAGAATACGATTCGATTCTTGAAAGCCATTGCCGATTAAGCATTCTCTCGGTATTTATGAAAACTTCTTTTCGCTTCATACATCTCGTAATCCGCTATTTTCAACAACTCTTCCACCGTTCTATCCTGGTTATCAATAATTGCTTTACCGATGCTTGGTTGACAGTTTATCGTTTGTTCCAAATCTTTAAAACGATAATGTGTGTCAAGCTTAACCTCAAAACGCTTTAGAGTGTCATTTACCGACTTCTCAACCTCCTCTAGAGTGGTTCCTATATTCTTTAATAACACCACAAACTCATCTCCACCTAATCTTGCCACCACATCATGATTACGTGCCAGATATTTAAGGCGATGTGCGAAACTCACCAATAAAGCATCGCCAATATCATGGCCATATTCATCATTGATTTCCTTAAAGCCATTCAAATCCATATATAGAATTGCGCTAAAGGTATTTAAAGCACGAGCGTCCTCAATTGCGCTAGCCATCTCTGCGGCCAATTGACGGCGATTAACCAAACCGGTTAAAGCATCATGGGAAGACTGATGGGACAACCTGGATAATAGAGTCCCTTGTCTAGTTTCGTGCTGTAAACCCAACCAGGCAACCGCCATCCAAAACATAAACAGAATAAGAAAGAGAATGATGAAATCCAAGAATCGTTCATATTTGAAGTTGTTCATAATTTCTGAGTTTTCGACAACCACCACCTTCCATCTCGTATTATCAACAAATGCCGTTGCCGCAACCCTTTTCACTTCACTCTCACTCAACCTGAAAGGACGCTTAAGTTCATCTCTGACATGCTTGTCGCTGACCTCGATCAAATCTGGGATATCCTTTCGCACCAAAAATGATCGATGCTCAGAGATGATATGCTCATGGAGTATACGGGTTAAGATATTCGCTTTGAAACTCATGAAAAAAACCAACTTTTTGCCCTGCACAAAAATCGGAATCATGACATCAAAGTGATAAGCCCCGTCTTTTGGATGAATATAAGGTTCATAATCGAAATAAGGTACTTGGGGATTAAACATCGTTGCCAAATTAGAGATATCCGCCTGACACACATCTGCTACAAACAGCTCAATATCCCCGCCTAATTGAGCACCGTTATCATCAGCGATGGAAAACGCATACATATTGGGGAAATACAGCTGGAGTCGGTCATGCATACTCTTTTGGAGAACCGTCATATCTCGAAATAGCGATAAATTGGATATCCAGGACGGGTCTAGGCTAATCGCCGCCATTTGATTTCGATAGATATTCACTTGGTTTTTGATATCTTTAGCCGTTTGATAAGCCTGTTGTTGCATCAAGGTCTGCTGGAGCTCAGAAAATTGTTTCACCTCAGAGTTATAGCGTTGCCACAGCAAAACTGTCAGAACCGTCAAAACGACCAACATAATCAAGATAAACATCGATTTTGAGCGAATACGCTCCATCCAAATCTCCTAACTTGGTACCAGGCAGGCACTATTCGATTCACATTGCCATAAAACAGATTATTAAGTCAATACAAACTTGATTAACAGCGACCTTAGCTAGCTTCGGCTTTAGCGACAAATTGATTTTTATAAATCAACTCGGGTTCATCCACCCATAGTGCGTTATGAGATGGATTCCACACCGGCCGATTCTTCATAATCGATACAAAATAAGGCAGAGCCAACATCTTCTCTAACCAACGCTGTAAATAGACAAAGTCAGAATGTGCAAACCAGTCTTTATTCACATTTGCAAATTGGCGGACAAACGGAAACACGGCGATATCGGCCATGGTGATTCGACCGTTAATCAAGGTAAATTCGGAATCAATATTGTCGGACTGAGAGTTTTCCTTAATGGCGTTTTCCAACTTCCTTAAATAATCACAGCCTAGCTCACGATAATGCTCTTCGGAATATTCTGGGTACTGATCAGCATATTTGTAATGATCTAAATGCGTTTTAAATTCATTGTCGCAAGCATCAATCCAATCGTTGATTTGGGCTTGCTCGTGAGCGTTTTCCGTAAACAACCAGGCCTGGTAAGATTTCTCATCCTGATTAAGTGCCCATAACATAATATCCCGGCTTTCATCAATGACTTGGCCATCCGGCAAAATCAAAACCGGTACCGTTCCTTTTGGGGAGGCTAACAGCATCTGTTCAGGTTTATCCCAAAAGACGATTTCACGCTGCTCTACTTGCACACCCGAAAAAGCAATCGCCATACGGGCACGCATCGCATAAGGGCAGCGACGATAAGAGTATAAGATAGGGTGTTTATCCATGAATTTTCTTCTAAAAACTTTATTTAAAAACAGATTCAAATTACCAGGCCTGGTAATTTGAATCCATTCTTAATTTATAAGATTTAAATAATAAAAAAGCCCGAACTTAACCTGTAAATTCGAGCTTTTTAATCAACAAAATGTTAATTTCTGAATTGAGAAGTTCAGTTTTGCGTTAGCCTCAAGACGAGAATTTAATCCGAAGCGGACAACCACACGGATGTGGTTGTTAGAGCAAAGCAGGACGCCAGAGCCGAGTGGACATTAAGTCCATGAGCATCGGAAGCAAATTATCAACGCAGAAGATGGCGTAAAAATGAGCTTCTCAAACAAAAAATTTACATCATGCCGCCTGGTGCGTAACCTTGAGCCGCCGCATCTGCCGCGCCACCATCTTTCGCAGGAATATCCGCAATCGCCGCACCTGTAGTCAGAACTAGACCAGCAACAGACGCTGCATTTTGAAGTGCAGAACGTGTTACTTTAGCTGGATCGATAATACCCGCTGCAATCATGTCTACATACTCTTCTTTAGCCGCATCAAAACCAAAGTGGCCTTCACCTTCCATTACCTTGTTCACGATAACAGAACCTTCTAAACCACAGTTAGCTGCGATTTGACGCATTGGCTCTTGCATGGCACGTAAAGCGATCTGAATACCTACGTTCTGGTCATCGTTATCACCTTTAACGTCAACTTTAGATAAAGCACGTACCAATGCTACACCACCACCTGCAACAATCCCTTCTTGAACCGCTGCACGTGTTGCGTGAAGTGCATCATCAACACGGTCTTTCTTCTCTTTCATTTCCATCTCAGTCGCCGCACCTAATTTAAGTACCGCAACACCACCAGAAAGTTTAGCTAGACGTTCATTCAATTTCTCAGAATCGTATTCAGACGTTGTGGTTGCTACTTGTGATTTGATCTGTGCACAACGAGCTTCGATATCTTCTTTAGCACCCGCACCATCAATCAACTTAGTTGTATCTTTACCAACAACCGCTGACTTAGTTTCACCTAACATGTCTAAAGTAACGGATTCTAATGATAGACCCACTTCTTCAGAAATCACTGTACCACCTGTTAGGATAGCCATATCTTGGATCATCGCTTTACGACGCTCACCAAAACCAGGCGCCTTAACCGCAGACACCTTAACGATGCCACGCATATTGTTGATAACCAATGTTGCCAAAGCTTCACCATCAACATCTTCAGCGATGATAAGTAGCGGACGACCTGTTTTTGATACCGCTTCTAACGTTGGTAATAAGTCGCGGATGCTTGAGATTTTTTTGTCATATAACAAGATGAATGGGTTGTCCAATTCAGCAACCATTTTCTCTTGGTTGGTAACAAAGTAAGGAGACAGGTAACCACGGTCAAATTCCATCCCTTCAACAACTACTAATTCATCTTGTAGTGAAGAACCTTCTTCAACCGTGATAACACCTTCAGTCGATACTTTTTCCATCGCATCCGCAATCATCTTACCGATAGCCGCATCCGAGTTTGCAGAGATAGTACCTACCTGAGCAATTGCTTCAGAAGTCGTACAAGGCTGAGCCATTGCTTTGATTTCAGCGACAACCGCATCTACGGCTTTGTGGATACCACGGTTCAAATCCATAGGGTTCATACCTGCAGCAACAGACTTCATCCCTTCACGAACGATTGCTTGAGCTAAAACCGTCGCTGTTGTAGTACCGTCACCAGCTACATCATTGGTTTGTGAAGAAACTTCTTTAACCATTTGTGCACCCATGTTCATGAACTTGTTCTCAAGTTCAATTTCACGCGCTACCGACACACCATCTTTAGTGACCAATGGTGAACCAAAAGATCTTTCCAATACAACGTTACGACCTTTAGGACCTAAAGTTACTTTTACCGCATCTGCAAGGATGTTGATACCATCAACCATTAACTCACGTGCATCTAAACCAAATTTGACGTCTTTTGCCATCTTTCTAATTCCTTTATTTAATTCTGTATTTAATACTGTATAAACGGGTTAAATATTCGTTTTAAATATTAATTAGTCGATAATCGCAACGATATCGTCTTCACGCATAATCATGACTGGCTGACCAGCATCATCTTTAACTTCTTGACCGGCATACTGACCGAACATAACCTTATCACCAACTTTAACGGTCATAGCGATAATAGCGCCTGAATCAGATGCCTTTCCAGGACCCACTGCAACCACTTCACCAATGTTTTGCTGTTCTTGTGCTGAACCTGGAAGAATGATTCCACCAGCTGATTCTTTTTGCTCTTCTACACGACGAACAACAACGCGGTCTTGTAATGGTTTAATATTCATAGGTTTCTCCTAAAAGTTTATAAATTTCATAGTAGTACAAACTGTAAAACCACTTTTATCTTAATTTTCGCTTAAGAAATAAAGTGGTCCATATCTCAATTAGCACTCTTACATCGAGAGTGCTAATAATTTTAGTCATCTATCTTCATCTGTCAACAAAATATAAGGCTGAATCTTTAGGATTCAAGTGTTTACAGTAAAAATAAGTTCAGAATCTGAAAATAAAAAGGCTAAACGAAAGTTTAGCCTTAAAGAACTCACATTAAATATCACGTGATAAGAGTTATTCGCTTAGAACCATATTATCGCGATGAATAAGAGATTCATCCTCAATAAAACCTAAAATAGATTCTATATCCTGGCTAGGGTGCCCCATAATCTTATTGGCTTCGGTGAAAGAGTAGTTGATTAAACCGCGCGCGACTTCTTGACCGGCCTCATCAAAACAAACCACCATTTCACCACGCAGAAAACTCCCTCGCATCGATTTAACACCAATTGGCAATAAACTTTTACCAGAGCTACGCAACACATTTACCGCCCCATCATCCAGCACCAAAGAGCCTTTCGCCTGAAGATGCCCAGCCAACCACTGCTGGCGTGCCGTTAATGGCTCCAAATCAGGAATCAATAAAGTCCCTTCCGCCTCACCGTTGAATAGCTTTGGTAAAACATTCGTTGCGTGTCCTGAAGCGATTAAGGTTGCCGTACCAGAACGTGCCGCACGTTTAGCCGCCATCACTTTGGTATACATTCCACCTTTACCAAGAGCACCACCCTCAGGGCTTGCCATCGCTTCAATATCTTTACGGCTGACCCGTGCCTCAGAAATCAACTCGGCATTAGGGTTTTCACGCGGGTTGTCGTTATATAAGCCTTTTTGGTCGGTTAAAATAACCAATACATCAGCGGAAATTAAGTTCGCAGTCAACGCGGCCAAAGTATCATTATCACCAAAACGAATCTCATCGGTGACCACTGTATCGTTCTCATTGATAATCGGCACCACCCCATATTCCAACAGCGTTTCAATGGCATTTTTGACATTCAAATACCGCTTACGATTCGATAAATCGTCATGTGTCATCAGAATTTGCGCTGAGTGGATATCATACTGGGAGAACTTTGACTCATAGGCCTGAATCAACCCCATTTGACCGACTGAAGCCGCTGCCTGCAACTCATTCAACAACTTGGGACGCGTATTCCATCCGAGTCTTTTCATGCCTTCAGCAACCGAACCTGAAGAGACAATCACAACTTCAATACCTTGTTTTTTCAGCTCAACCATTTGAGCAACCCAACTGGCTAAAGCCTCACGATTCAGACCTTGACCATCATTGGTTAATAGAGCACTGCCAATTTTAACCACCCAGCGTTTGGTATTTTTTAAATCAGAACGTTGCATTTACTCTTAAGCTTCCTAACAATAACAGACAAATTTAAAAATCGAAATCTTCATCAATTTGAGCACGCTCCGGCTGCTCATGCTCTTCTTGAGCTTGAGCCTCAATACGATTTTGATTCAGTTTATAAGCAATATCATTTACCAGTTTCTGGGTGCCTTCACGCTGAACCGCTGAGATAGCATAAACTTCACCTTGCCACTGCGTTTCATCAACAATTCGCTGACAAAGTTCATCCACTTCTTCTGCAGGCAACAGGTCGATTTTATTCAACACTAACCAACGCTCTTTCCCCGAAAGCTCCTCACTGTATTTTTCCAGCTCTTTTTGAATGATTTTGATATCTTCAACAGGATCAGAACCATCAATTGGCGCAATATCCACCACATGCAACAACAACCCGGTACGCGACAAATGCTTCAAGAATTGGATACCCAGGCCTGCTCCTTCTGCCGCGCCCTCAATCAAACCAGGAATATCCGCAATCACGAAACTGGTTTCAGGAGAAACCGCAACTACACCCAAGTTAGGATAAAGTGTGGTAAACGGGTAATTAGCCACCTTAGGACGTGCAGCAGATACCGAAGTGATTAAACTCGACTTACCGGCATTAGGCATGCCTAACAAACCAACATCTGCAAGCACTTTAAGCTCTAAACGTAACTCGCGCTCTTCGCCATCTTCACCAGGGGTACATTGGCGTGGCGTGCGGTTCTTACTACTTTTAAAGTGTATATTGCCTAAACCGTGAAGCCCGCCTTTTGCAACCAACAGTTTCTCACCGTGCTCGGTTAAATCGCCAATAATCTGGTCTGCGTGCACGTCATAAACCGTGGTTCCAACCGGCACGGTGATAATCAGGTCTTCACCGGCACAACCGGTTTTTTGCTGCCCCATTCCACCTTGACCGTTTTGAGCCTTGTAGTTTTTGGTGAAACGAAAATCCACCAAGGTATTCAGATTGCGGTCAGCCAATAGATAGACACTACCGCCATCACCGCCATCACCGCCATTTGGGCCACCAAAAGGAATATATTTTTCACGGCGGAAACTCACCACTCCGTTTCCGCCACGGCCTGCTTCTACGTGAATTTTAGCTTCATCTACAAATTGCATGAATGCACCCTTTCCTTTGGTTGACCACTAATGAGCGGTATTATTTTTTGATTTTATAAAATGACTATAACAATACAAATAATCAGTTTAGAAAATCATTTGATATAAAGCGTTTATTTTAAGCTTTTTGCTTCAATTTCTGTAAGCCTATTTTCAAGCGGATTAAAATTTTTCTTTTACATACGAAAACGCCCCGTCAAAGCGGGGCGTTTTGTTAACAATAGAAGCTGAAATTATTCAGAAACGATTGTTACGTAAGTACGTACAGGCTTACCTTTAGAAACGAATGCTACTGCTCCGTCTGCTTTCGCAAATAAGGTATCGTCTTTACCGCGACCAACGTTTTCACCAGGGTGGAATTTAGTTCCGCGCTGACGAACGATAATGCTTCCAGCAGAAACTTGCTGACCACCAAATGCTTTCACACCTAGTCGCTTGGCATTAGAATCGCGACCGTTTTTAGTACTACCTGCTGCCTTCTTATGAGCCATGGTATAGTCCTTTTGTTAACAGTGTTACCCCCTACTCAGAAGTAACAGCCGTTTTAGATTCAAATTTTAAGCTGAAATCTTACCGATTTTAACTTCAGTGTAGTTTTGGCGGTGGCCTTGCTTAGTCTTAGAGCGGTTCTTACGACGACGGAACTTGATGATAGTTACTTTTTTGCCACGACCGTTTGATTCAACAGTTGCTGCAACTTTAGCACCTTCAACAACAGGCATACCGATTTTAACATCAGCGCCTTCACCTACCATCAATACTTCGTCAAACTCAATTGCATCACCCGCTTCTGCGTTTAGTGATTCAATACGTAAGATTTGACCTTCACGAACTCTATACTGCTTACCACCGGTTTTAATAACTGCATACATAACTATATCTCCCGGATATCTATATTCTTTTTAATAAGCCGCTAATTTAGCGAAAGCGGAATTATATAAGCTTTTTTAGATAAGGTCAAAATAAATTATAAATATTTTTAACTTACCAGGCCTGGCAAGAGTCTTTAGTTAATCTGCAGCGCGCATTTTACATAAAAACCGGATAACAGTTTGAAAATATTCAATTATTTTTAGACATCCTACAGGGCGATTTCAAGCCTTTCATTCGAAATTCAACTCCATTCAACCACTGATTTTATCTAAAATAGAATGATGGATTCGCTAATACTAGCTTCAACATCCCATTCATACTAAAATAGCGTTTTTTATTAATACCTGGAAGGCAAATTGCCTATCTCGCCATGACACTATCTGAAATTCGTGCCTTAATCCAAGAAGATATTCACGCTGTTGATCAGTTAATCCTAGACAGACTCTCATCAGACGTTGTCCTCATCAACCAAATAGGGCATTACATTATTAATAGTGGTGGCAAGCGCTTACGCCCTTTACTGGTTTTATTAAGTGCGCGTGCCTGTGGTTATACTGGTACCAATCATCAATTAATGGCGGCGGTCATTGAGTTCATCCACACCTCTACTTTGCTTCACGATGATGTTGTTGATGAATCGGATACTCGCCGCGGTAACAAAACAGCCAACGAAGTTTGGGGAAATGCCGCCAGCGTATTAGTCGGCGACTTCCTATACTCACGCTCCTTTGAAATGATGGTTGAACCCGGCGAACTGAAAATCATGCAAGTGATGTCCGAAGCGACCAACGTGATTGCTGAAGGTGAAGTTCTGCAACTGTTAAACTGCCATGATGCCGACACCACTAAAGAACGTTACATGGAAGTGATTCACCGTAAAACCGCAAAATTATTTGAAGCGGCCACTCAAATGGGTCCAATCCTAGCCAACAAGCCAGAACTGGAAGACGCATTTGTCGCTTACGGAAAACACCTGGGTGCGGCCTTCCAGTTAATTGATGACGCTTTGGATTACACCGCCAATGAAGAAGAGCTGGGGAAAAACATCGGTGATGATTTAGCGGAAGGTAAACCGACCTTACCATTGATTTACGTGCTCGAAAATGGTCGTGACGATGAGAAAACCATTATCCGTAGAGCCATCGAAACAGAAGGCATCAAGCTTCTAGATGAAGTCACGGCAATCATCAAAGCCTCTGGCGCAATCGCCTACACCCAAGAGATTGCACAAAAAGAAGCCGAACTCGCAAAATCTGCGTTAGACGTTCTAGAATCCAACGACCTGAAAACAGCGCTCTGTTCTTTAGCCGACTTAGCTGTAAACCGTTCACACTAAACCTGCCTAATAAAAGACCAGCCATTAAAAAACCCTTTTTCATATACCATTGAAAAAGGGTTTTATCATGATCAATCCAGTTACAAGCAAAGCAGGTAACTCACCTATTTAATTCGCATGGATTTTCCTGCGACGATTGCCGACAGCCTGATGCTTCTCTAACGCTCTCTTAATCTCTTCTTCTTCCTGCTTGGCGGCCGCTTCGGCTATTTTTGCCTCAATCTCCATCTGCTGCTCTTCAAGAAAACGTTTATAGAGGTCTAGATTATTTAGCTTAGTCTTATCCCAATCGATACGGCGAATCAACCAAC
This sequence comes from Thiomicrorhabdus immobilis, assembly GCF_021654855.1. Classification (NCBI taxonomy): domain Bacteria; kingdom Pseudomonadati; phylum Pseudomonadota; class Gammaproteobacteria; order Thiotrichales; family Piscirickettsiaceae; genus Thiomicrorhabdus; species Thiomicrorhabdus immobilis. The sequence continues at coordinate 470,048 of NZ_AP024202.1, read as the reverse complement.
GCACCATAAAACGGATAATATGACATTGCTGGCTATTCACATAAAGCGTTTCAGGAGTCGGGCGATAACCATGTAAACGCTCGACCACAATCGCTTGCAAATCACTATCTGGGCGTACACGAATGAAACCGCTTTGATTCTCGTCAAAACTGGTACTGTAATAAACACGCACCACCCTATTCATACTAAAAATGGCTTTAGATAAAATGGTCGATTCATGCTTACCATTCAAGCCAACCGTATGAATAAAAATATTCTGCGTCATAATCTGTCTAAAAAAACCTTCAACCTTATCAAACTCAACCTCTTGCTTTGAGTAAGCCTCTGAGTGAATGGCTTTTTGAATCTGCTCTGAACGCTTTTCTAAACGTCTAAAAAAATACCGAACTGCTGGAGCGACGGGTTTATTGTTTCTCATCCTTGGATACCTCTAGTAAAGGTATCGGCCAAACCCCATTTTTATAAAGTGTTTAATTCAATTAAATTTGCACTTTTTTACCGTCTGCATTTACATCAACTTTTACATCGTTAAGTCGCCATCAAAACACACCCTTATCATCTTAACTAAAGCTATCAAAAGACGTGATAAGATATCGCAAACGTTTTCACCAGGTCATTTATCGTGCAGTTCATATTTCGCTTAAAAACCACTATTTTCGCTCTTTTTCTAAGTTTGATTTCAGGCTGTTCTTCATATGGTGTTATCAGCAATGCTGAACAGCAAAAGAATGCTCAACCATCATCCCCACCCTACTCAATGCAATCGATTATCCAAAATAAAACGCAAGGTAAAATCGCCTTAGTGCTCACGTTTTCAGGCGGCGGCACAAGAGCGGCGGCTTTAGCTTATGGCGTACTCGAAGAACTTAACGACACCAAAGTGCGCTTGCAAGATCGCCTTATTCCACTATTAGATGAGGTCGATATCATCAGTTCTGTATCGGGAGGTAGTTTTATTGCCGCCTATTACGGTCTTAAAGGCAAACGAACCTTTGAAGACTTCGAAACGGTGATGCTGAAACAAGACATAGAATCGCAATTAATCAGTGGCGTGTTAAACCCTTTTCGTTGGTTTATGGATACCGGCCGCACTGAAATGGCCGTGCAACTCTATAATCAATCGATATTTAAAGATGCGACTTTTGCGGATTTGAACAAACCAGGGCGACCGTTAATCCTCATCAGTGCAACCGACTTAAGTAACGGCGTACGATTTTCATTCACCCAAGATTATTTCGATCTCATTTGCTCCGACATCAATAGCTTTTCTATTGCCAAAGCGGTAACAGCCTCTTCGGCAGTACCGGTCGTGTTTAACCCTATTGTGTTAAAAAACTACTACCCTTGTAACAGTAAGATCAAGAAAAAATTAAGCGGTTTGGAGCAGATTGCAAAAAACAACTATGAATTGATGCAGACGATTAACGGTTTGAAAAACTACACCGACTCGTATTACCCCTATCTACAATTGGTGGACGGAGGAATCAGTGACAACCTTGGATTAAGAGCGATTTATGAGGCGATTGAGCTGGCTGGAGGTGCTAGTGCATTTATGAAACAAGTCGGTAAACATAACGTCAAACATATTGCTGTCATCTCGGTTGATGCTTCAACGAAAACCACAAAAGCAATACGTTTGACCAATAAAAGCCCGAGCATTAAACAAAGTGTCGATGCGATGACCGATATTCAAATCCATCGTTACAATATTTCAACCACACAACTTTTTGAGGAAAGCTTGACCAAGTGGAGCAATGAACTTTCAACCACGCAAGAAAAGGTTCATTCACACTTTATTCAGCTAAACTTCAAACAACTCCCCAGTCAAGAAGAGCAAGCCGAGTTTAACCTTATTCCAACGAGCCTAACACTGACTGAACCCGAAATCAGCAAACTGATTCGCGCCGGACGATCACTACTTAAAAACAATCTGCAATTTCAATTACTACTACAAGATTTAGACAGCGACCAAGATGTCACGATCAAGTCGAAAGTTACCAGGCCTGGTAATTTATAAAAACCGCTTTTAAAACGGTTGAAAAGTGATTAACAGAACTATGTAGAACAGCCTTTTATGAAGATTTTTACCGCTTGCTCTAAAGCGCAATCCAACTCTTCATCTAAAATCGTTTCACCAAACAAGGCTCTATGGATAAATGGACCTTTTACCATTTCTAGAAACTGTGATGCCGCAAGCCGCTCATCAAACAATGTGATACGGCCTGCATCGACATGCTTTTTCAAATAATTCGATAACATGCTAATGGCGACTTCCGGGCCAAACTTATAAAAGATCCGTTGGATTTCTTGTTGATCGACGTTGTTTTCGGTGATAACCAAACGGTAAATAGCAAGACCATCGGTAGATAAGGCCACACTCTGCAGATGCTTTCCAAACAAGAACAAACTCTGCTCCAAATCATCGTGCCAGTAATCACCATCACTATACTCGCTGAAAATTTCAAGTGATTTGCGTTTGAAAACCGCCTCAAACAACCCCAACTTATTGCCGAAGATTCGATACAGAGTGCCTAAAGAACCACCCGCCAAACGTACAATTTCATTCACACTGCTATTTGCATAACCGTGCGTTAAAAATAAATTTTCGGCAACTTCCAAGAATTTTTGTTGTCGTGCCAACCCCCTCTTGTTAGAGGGCTCAACGATATTTAATTGCATATTTTTAGGCATTGTTTTGTATTTCGATCCGCATGAAATTTTGACTTATTATACTTTAAATAACCCAGTTATTAAGATTGAAATAAAAGTGTAGTGTATGCTACACTTCTTTAACTATCCCACTATTTTGCAAAGGAAGCATTTATGTCATTAGCCGTTTTTAGCTCAAAAATTCGCCTAAAGATAGGAATTATTGGAGGCTTACTATTAGCGCCTTCTATTTTGTTTGCCGCACAGCAAGCACCGGCCAAACCAACCCTTCCTGTTGCCGTAAAAACCGTACATAAGCAAGATATTGCTGTTTATTCGGAATATTCCGCACGTACTCGTGCCACCCAACAAACCGAGGTTTATGCTCGTGTAAGCGGCATTCTTGAAAAGAAATTTTTTACCGAAGGGCAAATCGTTAAAGCGGGTCAGCGCCTCTACAAAATAGACGACCGCAAATACCGTGCATCAGTAGTTAAAGCCAAAGCCGAACTGGCTGTTGCCCAGGCCAACTACAATAAAGCCGAACGAGAATATAAACGTGTCAAAGGTTTATACAAAAATAAAGCCGTAAGTGAACAAGAGGTCGATAACGCACTCTCCGCTTTGGAATTGGCAAAAGCCACCATCGAAGGCCAAAAGGCGGCTTTAAACGAGGTACAAATCGATTTAGACTACACGGATGTCAAGGCGCAAATTTCTGGTGTTACGGGAATGAAACAACAAGATATTGGCAACCTTGTCGGAAGCACCGCAGAAAATGCTTTATTGACCACCATAACCCAACTTGAGCAAATTCATGCGGTTTTTGCGATACCAGATGCTAACTTCAGTCAAATGACGACCCTTTCTCAACAAGGCAAACTTGAATTGCTTGAACAAACCGAGTGGAAGGCTGAATTGCTTGATGCTCAAAACCAAATCATTGCCTCAGGTAAAGTCGACTTTGTCGGCAATCAAATTGATACCTCAACCGGTGGGGTGCAAACACGCGCCCTATTCGACAACCAAAAACTCCAACTGTTGCCTGGTCAATTTGTCCGTTTAAGAGTGACGAATGCGCTTCGCAAAAATATTTTTGTGATTCCACAAAAAGCGGTTTTACAAATGGGGCAACAAGCGTTTGTTTATGTGGTTAAAGACGGCATTGCCGATCTTTTACCGGTGCAATTAGCAGACCAACAAGGCGATAACTGGCTGGTGGAGTCTGGTTTAAAAGAAGGTGACCAAGTAGTACTTAACAACCTGATTAAATTACGTCCCAAAACGCCTGTACAAATCATGCCAGCAGACTCAGAAAAATCTCAGGCAGTTCATTAATTAAGCTCAATAAGAAAAATACAGTTTAATTGATTCTATAAAACGCTTTTAAGGATACCGCATGTTTTCTAAATTTTTTATTAACCGCCCTGTCTTAGCCTCCGTACTGTCGCTAATCATCATCATTGCCGGTTATTTGGCGATGAAATCGCTGCCTATTGCAGAGTACCCTGAAATCGTGCCTCCCCAAGTCGCTGTGACTGCCACCTACCCTGGCGCCAGTGCGGAAACCATTTCCGAAACGGTTGCGGCCCCGTTGGAGCAAGCGATTAACGGTGTAGAGAACATGCTCTACATCAACTCGGTAACCTCCTCGTCAGGAACCTTGACCTTAACGGTCACCTTTAAGATTGGTACCGATATTGAAGAAGCCAATATTAATGTCAATAACAAAGTACAAGGGGCTTTAAGCAAATTACCCCAAGAAGTCCAGCGGATTGGCGTGCAGGTCAACAAGAAATCATCAAGCATTTTAAAAGTCATTTCACTGTATTCGGACGATGCTAGTTTAGACACCGTATTCATTGCCAACTATGGTTTGATTAATGTTTTGGATGAATTGGCCCGTATTCCAGGTGTTGGTGAAGCGCGTCAATTCGGTTCAAAAGACTATTCGATGCGTATTTGGTTAGACCCGAATAAATTAGCGCAATACAAACTCACCCCCAATGATGTTTACCAGGCAATCCAATCACAAAACTCGCAATTTGCAGCGGGACGTTTTGGACAAGAGCCGATGGCAAACCCACAGGCTTTTACCTATACCGTTACCACCGAAGGACGTCTATCGTCACCTGAGCAATTTGAAAATATCATCTTAAGAGCGGCAAACCAAGGTGAAACCCTGCGTTTAAAAGATGTCGCCCGAGTTGAATTGGGAGCTCAAGATTACAGCTTTAACGCCACCTTCGACGGCAAGCCAACCGTACCGATTGGGGTGTTTTTAAAACCGGGGGCCAACGCCTTAGAAACCTCGGATCTGATCGACAACAAACTTGCCGAACTGTCGGAGTCTTTCCCAAAGGGATTGAGTTATGCGGTGCCGTATGACACCACCGAATTTGTGAAAATCTCTATTAACAAGGTCATCTACACCCTTTTTGAAGCTTTGATTTTAGTGGTGTTAGTGGTGTTTTTATTTTTACAAAACTTCCGCGCCACCCTAATACCCGTATTGGCTATTCCAGTATCGATTATCGGAACTTTTGTTGGTATGTATCTACTGGGTTTCTCCATCAATCAACTTACCCTATTTGGAATGATTCTGGCGATAGGTATCGTCGTCGATGATGCCATCATCGTGGTAGAGAACGTTGAAAGGATCATGCGGACCGAACAGCTTTCTCCTCGTGAAGCGACCATTAAGGCGATGAATGAAATAACCGGTCCGATTATTGCCATTGTTTTAGTTCTGGGAGCGGTATTCATCCCGGTCGCATTTGTCGGTGGTTTGACTGGACAGATGTACCAGCAATTTGCCATTACCATTGTGATATCGGTGACCATTTCAGGTATGGTCGCATTAACGTTAACACCCGCATTATGCGCCAATATTCTTAAAGCAGGTCATTTAGAATCCAACCGATTCTTCAAAGGTTTTAATCACTTTTTTGAAAAACTCACTAGAGGTTTCACCGCAGGTGTCAGAACCGTTATGCGCTACACCCTTATCAGCCTGTTGCTATTTACAGGCCTGCTGGCATTGACCTATCAATCTTTAAATGGTTTGCCAAAAGGCCTGTTACCACAAGAAGATAAAGGGACTCTATTTGTTTTAAACTACTTACCTCCTGCGGCATCGCTTTCTAGAACCGAAGTAGTTCGAGACCAAACATCCGAGGCCTTAACCAATCATCCAGGTGTTGCCCATGCAATCAGTTTTGCTGGTTTTGACTTACAAACCTTTACCCTCAAAACCAACTCAGCGGTTTCCTTTGTGAGTTTAGAGCCTTGGGATGAACGTCAAGCACCCGAGCTGAGTTCGCAATCGATTGTCGGCCAACTTTTCGGCAAATTAATGGCGATTCCGGATGCTTTCAGTATTCCCATCAGCATGCCGACCATTATGGGAATGAGCATGACCGGTGGCTTTGAAGCCTATCTGCAAAACCGTAACGGCGATGGTTCTCTAGCCCTTAACAAAGTCACTGAAGAGCTGATTGCAAAAGCCAGCGCACGTCCAGAACTTGCGTCAGTACGCACCACTTTTTCGACCAAGGTTCCGCAATACGAAATCTTGTTAGATCGTGAAAAAGCGCAAGCGATGCAAGTTCCTATCAATGATGTCTTTGCCGCCATGCAGGCCACATTCGGCAGTTTATATGTGAATGACTTTAACCTTTATGGACGTATCTATAAGGTGAACCTACAGTCTGAATCTAACTTTAGGGAAAAACCGGAAGACCTTTCTCAAGTTTTTGTACGCTCCAACAAGGGCGACATGATTGCCTTGAGTTCATTGGTAACAGTCAAACGCCTAACTGGAGCGGATGTTATTGACCGCTTCAATCTCTTCCCCGCCGCCAAGTTAATGGGAGAACCTGCCCCGGGTTACAGTTCAGGCCAGGCGATTCAAGCCTTTGAAGAAGCCGCTAAAGAAGTCATGCCACAAGGTTACTCTTTAGGCTGGGTCGGTGAAGCCTATCAAGAAAAGCAGTCTGCAAACACGGGCAATCAAGCCTTCCTATTCGGGCTGTTATTTGTGTTTTTGATTCTGGCCGCCCAATATGAACGCTGGTCAATTCCATTTGCCGTTTTGACGGCTGTACCGTTCGCTGTATTAGGCGCGGCGATTGCGGTTGGCTTGAGCGGATTACAAAATGATATCTATTTCGAACTGGGGCTCTTAACCTTAATTGGACTTTCTGCCAAAAATGCCATCTTGATTGTTGAATTTGCAATGCAGAAACGCAAAGAAGGCCTGTCATTAGCAGAAGCGGCAGAAATGGCTGCAAAACTAAGGTTTAGACCGATTGTGATGACCTCTTTGGCGTTTACGATTGCCGCTGTCCCACTCATTTTGAGTACCGGAGCCGGAGCCGCCGCTCGTGAGGCCGTCGGAACAGGCCTGGTTGGTGGCATGATAGCTGCGACCTTATTGGCGCCATTGTTTATACCGATGTTTTTCCGTTTGATTGCAGGATTTTCAGAACGTTTTAGCAAACAAAGCCAAAACACTCGCGACTTTGAACAGCACAAGGAGTCTAAATAATGAAAAAATTCATCACGATTTCTAGCCTTGTTCCTATTTTATTCATAGCTGGTTGCAGTCAAATCCCTAGCTATGAACACCCTAAGACAGAACTGCCAAAAACATGGCCATCTGAAAATGCCGGATTGGTGCTACAGATGAATGTCGATGACAAATCATGGTGGCAGCAACTGTCTGGCGATCAAAGTCTCCAAACGCTAATTGATGAAGCTTTAGAACACAATAGTGATATTGCTTTAGCTAAATTGAATTTACTACAAGCACAATCACTCTTGAAACAGAGCCAATCCTCGCGATTTCCTGAGATTGGCCTAACAGCGGGTTTGTCGCGAACTCAAACCAGTGATGAAGCCTACCCCCAGTTTACCCAAACCTCTTACGGCAATTTTTCACTTGGTACCTTGTTAAGTTATGAACTCGATTTATGGGGTAAGGTCGATGCATTAAATCAACAAGCTGAAGCCAATCTCAATGCCACTCAGGCTGATTACCAAACAGTCAAATTAACGGTCAGCGCCGCAGTGGCCAACGCCTACTTAAATTTAATGGCATTGAACCAAGATGTTGAACTTGCCGAAAACACGGTGCAATCTCGTAAAGAGGCGCTAGAACTTCGCCAAACCCAACTTGAATATGGCAGTGTCACACCTTTGAGTGTTCACCAAGCAGAAGCAGAACTGGCATCGGTTGAGTTAGCTTTTAATCAACAACAAGTACAACGTGACTTACAACTGCATGCTTTGGCGGTACTGGTGGGTCGCTCACCCAAGTCTTTAATGACAATGAGCCGTGAAACGCTGCAGACCAATAAACTGACCTTGATAGAAAGTTTACCTCTGCCGAATATCCTACCTTCTGAACTACTGGAACGCCGCCCGGATATTTTGGCCGCTGAGCAACGGCTTATTGCCGCTAATGCCAATATCGGCTTGGCGAAAGCCGCTCTATTTCCTTCCATAAGCCTAACAGGCCTGGTAGGTTTTCAAAGTGAGGCTTTAAACCGCCTGTTTGCAGCCGGTTCAAACAACTGGAATGCCTCGGCTGACATCAATGCACCCATTTTTGACTATGGACGTCGTCAAACTAATGTTGAGGTTTCAGAAATAGAAAAACAGGCGATGCTAATCCAATACCAACAAACGATTAGAACCGCTTTTAAGGAAGTATTGGATGCGATGACTCAACTTGAAGGCAGTTATAAACAACTGGAAGCACAGCAACACCAGGTAACGGCTTTACAACAAACTTTGGATTTGGCGCAAACTCGTTTTGATGCGGGTTATTCAAGCTACCTAGAAGTGCTTGATGCACAACGCAATTTATTTAGTGCCGAGCTGTCACAAGTAGCGGTTAAATTAACTTATTCAACCGCCTTGGTGAACCTTTATAAAGCATTAGGCGGCAACTGGGAAACCCAAACCGCCAAAAATCCATCGATTAAAGGCTAAAACCTCGGCCCCTAAAAACAAAAAAGCATCATTTGATGCTTTTTTGTTAATCTATTTTTAGTCTAAGAGTTTAACCTAAAAGCTTAACCTAAGAACTTAAGCCGTTAAATCAGATTGACGGAATATCATCATTGGGATACATCAGATTCGAATCGTCCTGCATCTCTTCTTGGAACTCCCCGACCTTACCTTCGGCAATATCACTACGCGCGAATTTCGCGATATGAAATAACGCTTCACCCTCATTGACCAAAGGCATGCACATTTGTCCGATAACGATACCGCTATTCGGAGAATAGACTTCAACCTCAACCTCTCCGAATGGATCTGAAACCACCCCAATCAAAGTTTTATTCGCCTCAACGCGGTAACCGTCCGACACCAATGATCTAAAGATTCCACTTTGTGGCGCTCTTATCCAAAAACTGGCACGAGCCACAACCGGCTTAATAATCTTATCGGTCTTCTTACGAGATTTTTGTAGCATCTCTAAATGGCGCATAACATTGATAATGCCCTGCACCCCCGCTCGAATCGAAACCTCATCGAAACGCAGAGCCTCACCCGCTTCATATAATAAGATAGGAATGCCTTGTTTGACCGCTGCCGCTCTCAAAGAACCATCTCGAAGGTTTGAATTAAGCATGACCGGCGAGCCAAAAGACTCCGCCATCGAGCGCACAATCTCATTATCTAAATCGGCACGGATCTGAGGTAGGTTGGTACGGTTAATCGCCCCCGTATGCAAATCAATCCCGTGTGTCGCCTTTTTAACAATCTCATTCAGAAAAATATTGGCCAAACGTCCGGCAATCGAACCGGATTTAGATCCTGGAAAACTGCGATTCAAATCTCGTCTATCCGGTAGATAGCGGCTGTGGTTGATAAAACCATGCAGGTTTACAATAGGTACCGTTATCAGAGTGCCTTTTAAACGCTGTAGCGATTTTACCTTAAGCAAACGTCGAATAATCTCCACACCGTTAAGCTCGTCGCCATGAATCGCCGCACTAATAAACAGAACAGGACCCGCCTGCTTACCGCACCAAACTTGAACCGGCATGGTTAATTCACTATGGGTATAGAGTTTTCCGACTTTTAAATCTATGGTTTTACGCTCGCCTGGATTGACGGTAACGTCGCCAATAGTGATCGGTTTGTTACGGACCACTTTACGAACAATGTTATTCGCTTTACCCTGCGGCATAAATTATCCGTGACCAACCGTACGGGTTCTATTGGTTTTTTTATTGGCATTCTTCTCGATAAACTCAATGACCATACCGGCGATATCTTTACCGGTTGCCCCTTCAATTCCTTCCAGGCCTGGTGAAGAGTTCACCTCCATAACGACCGGTCCGTGATTGGAGCGCAGTAGATCCACACCACAGACATTCAAGCCCATTGCTTTAGCGGCATTAACCGCTGTTGCTCGTTCTGCCGCAGTAATTTTGATTAACGAAGCGGAACCACCCTGGTGAAGGTTGGAGCGGAATTCTCCCTCTTTCCCCTGGCGTTTCATTGCGGCAATGACCTTACCACCTACCACAAAACAACGGATATCGGCACCGCCGGCTTCCTTGATGAACTCTTGCACAAGAATATTGGCTTTGAGGCCGTTAAACGCTTGGATTACCGAAGACGCGGCCGAATGGGTTTCCGCCAACACCACACCAACTCCTTGAGTCCCTTCCAGCAGTTTAATAACCACTGGCGCGCCACCGACCGTTTTCAATAAATCATCCACATCATCAGGAGAGTGTGCAAACCCGGTCACCGGCAAGCCAATTCCTTTGCGTGACAACAGCTGCAAACTTCTTAATTTATCTCGAGAACGGCTGATTGAAACCGATTCATTTAATGGGTAAACATTCATCATCTCAAATTGACGTAATACAGCGGTACCGTAAAAAGTCACTGAAGCACCGATACGAGGGATAACCGCATCGAACCCTGTTAACACCTCACCTTTATAGTGGATTTCTGGGTGAACCGAGTTGATGTTCATATAACAACGTAACGCATCAATAACGCGAACTTCATGTCCACGTGCCTCAGCCGCTTCAACCAAACGACGTGTTGAATAGAGTTTTGGTCCTCGAGATAAAATGGCAATTTTCATTATTTTTTTCCTTGTAAATAAGATTTAGCCGGATGAACTACCAATCCCGCCTGTCGTAAAGCAGTACGCCCCAATAACATCTTGAATGCCATCGTATCCCTGCTCGTCAATGAAACCGGCGCCATAATTTTATGTTCACCTATCTCAATCAATGTTTCAATAAAATATCGGTTGGTCACATTTCCACCAGAATCCGTGACATCTCTAATATCTTGGACCTTGGCCTCACAAGTTTGAATCTTTGACAAATCATGTTCATCGATATGAATACTAAACCGTACCCACAATTCACCGTCATGTTCAAAAGTAGACAAATCAAAGGTATGCAAAGCGGAATTTTTCGCCCCAGTGTCAACCTTACACTTCAAACGTTTAATTCCTAATTCAGGTAGTTTAACCCACTCTCGCCAACCAACTCGTTCAGACATTATATAGCCCTTTTAATTCAGAATCAGTATGGTTGCCAATCCTAAGAAAGATAAAAATCCAACCACATCCGTTACCGTCGTTAATATAACCGCTCCCGACAAAGCGGGATCTTGACCTAATTTTTTCAATACCAGTGGCACAACCACACCGGAAACCGCTGCAGCCACCATATTAATCAATATCGCTAAGCCGATGACCGTGCTGATCATAACGTCATCAAACCAAAGATGGGCAATCACCGCGACCACCAAAGCCCAGACCACGCCATTGATTACGCCAATCCATAACTCCTTATTGAAAAGCCACTTACGGTTGGAACCACCAATTTTGCCCATGGCCAAGCCGCGAATGGTTAAAGTTAATGTCTGACTTCCTGCAATACCACCCATACTGGCTACCACTGGCATTAAAACGGCCAATGCGACCACTTGTGATAATACCGCTTCGAAATTTCCAATGACCCATGCGGCTAAAAATGCGGTAACCAGATTAATACCCAACCAAACCGTTCTGCCACGAACACTCGATTTAACCGGAGCGAACAAGTCTTCGTCCTCATCCAAACCCGCCATATTCATCACGGTCTGTTCAGATTCCTCCAAAGTCAACTCAAAAACATCGTCGGCGGTTAACTGACCGACCAATACGCCACAGTCGGTGACAACCGGCGCAAAATGGTGGTTTTTAGAGCGAATATATTTCGCCGCATCCATCGCGCACATTGTATCAAGCACACTCTCGGGAGGCTCCATAATTTCCACCACCAATGCATCCGGATCGTTCTTGAGCAAATCAATGACATGTAAGGTTCCAACCAGTCGATTATCCGCATCCACCACCATTAACTCTAAGGTGTTTTTTTGAATTTCATCTTTCATGCGCAAAAAGCGCTGTACGACTTCCAGTTTGACATTCTCTCGAATACTGACGGTATCGGTATGCATGTAACGCCCAACCGCATCCTCTTCATAGGCGAGAACCCCTTGAACTTCTTCGCGGCGTTCCTCATCCATCTGCTCGATGACGTCCGCACCGATTTCCTCAGCTAAACCATCTAAGATTTCAGCCGCATCTTGGGCATCCAAATCCTTGGTGATTTCAGCAATTTCTGCAACTTCAACCCCCGTCAAAAGGCTGTTACGAACCTCTTCATAAAGATCCGCCAAAACCGCACCGCGTATCTCATTAGGAACACATTCCCATAGTTTCTTACGCTGTTCGTAAGGAAATGATTCTAAGGTATGCGACAACTCATGCTGGGTAAGTGTGCTAAATAATTCACACACTTGATTCTCTTGCTGTTCACCCAAAAGTTCTTGGATATAAAGAAGTTTCTCCTCAGTCGTTACGACATTTTCTGGAAATAAATCATTAGACATCGTCTTCCCCTTTTTCGTTGTCTGACTTATGAGAATCGTCCAACATAATAGCCCATATTTTATCTGCGCGATTGCCCTCTAAACTTTTTACCGTAAACTCCCAACCTTCATACACGATCTTATCGCCGATCTTAGGAATTTCACTCAATTCGGACATAATCAAGCCAGAAAGCGTGCTCACATTGTGAACCACGTTCAATTTACAAGCGGTCTGCTTTTCAAAATCGTGTAACGCCGTTAAACCGTTCACTTCAAAACCAACGGTAAACTTTAAACGTTTAATGGAACTCTCTTCATCATCGAGTTCATCGGCAATCTCGCCGACAATTTCTTCGATTAAATCTTCCAAGGTGATAATCCCCGATAAAGCACCATATTCATCCACCACCAATGCCATGTGGTTACGCTCACTGCGCATTTGATCAAACGCTTTTTGCAACCCCATGAATTCAGGAAGAATCAAACTCTTGCGCGCAAGTTGCTCAATATCCAAGGTACGTTCCACCTCGATATTCAAGTTGCTATGCAATAAATCTTTAACCAGCAACATCCCGACAATATCATCCAAATTACCACGTACAATCGGAAAACGTGAGTGCCCCAATTCAATGATCTGTTTTTTTATCTCTTCAGGGTCGCTATCGATATCAATCCAGTCGATTTGGCTACGTGGCACCATAATGTCACGCACGATACGGTTATCAAAAGAGAACATGTTTTGAATCATATCCGCCTTATTGCCGTCCAAATTACCGTGAACCGAAGAGGCCTCAATCATCTCACTCAACTCTTCATCGCTAAAAATCTCTTCATGAGTCGCTTCTTTAACCCCCATGGAGCGCAAAATACTCGAAGCAGACCAGTTCAAAGCCTTAGTCAAAGGATAACTAATAATAAAAAAGCCATGTAGGGGAATCGCTACCCACATGGATACTGGCTCCGGCTTTCTAATCGCATAGGTTTTTGGCACCTGTTCACCAATCACGATATGCAGTGATGAAAAAAGGATGAAACCGATCAGGAATGCACTGAAATGCAAAATCTCTTCGGGCATGCCTAAAGAGTGAAACAACGGTTCGAGCACCTTAGCGACCGCTGGCTCTCCCACCCAACCCAAGCCAAGTGACGCCATGGTAATACCCAACTGACAAGCGGCTAGATAAGGCTCTAAATTTTGCTTAATCCTTAAGGTTAAACGAGCCGACACCCCACCTTCTTTTGCCAAGTTTTCAACCCGTAAGGTACGAACCTTTACCAAGGCAAACTCTGCGGCAACGAAGAAACCATTGGCAATCAGAAGCAGCACAATCACAATTACACTCGTAGTCAAACTTTCCATTGTATTTTTTCCTTAAGTGGATAAAGTAGCTCACCGGCTATTAAGACTCTATTTACAACATAAAAGTCACGACTTTTGTGACTATTATTGAAATTCAAATGTCATATTGAAGATGGAAACAGAAAATCACCTATTAAACGAGCTTAGTGACGATGAACTGACTTCTCTCGCTAAACGACAACTTCCACATGTTACTTTGGCATTTGAAGAGTTGGTTAAACGCCATGAGAATAAGGTTTACGCTATTTGTTTACGTTACTTCGGTTGCCCTGAAACCGCCGAAGAGGTTTCACAAGAAACGTTTATCAGGGTGTTTCAGCAACTTATAAATTTCAGGGGCGATTCTCAGTTTTCTACTTGGTTATACCGCATTGCGCTTAATCTTTGTCATACCGTAGCTCAAAAAAAATCATTTGTTAATAGTGAGCCGTTAGAAAACTATTCGGATGATATCCAGTTAAGCGAAGAGTTTACATGTGATGATGAAGAACAGTGTGTCCAATATTGTATTAATCAACAAAATGAACAAGAAAAAGCCATGATTAGCATGCGTTTCAACACCGAACTAAGTTTACAAGAAATTGCCGATATTTTAGACATTAAGCTGAGCGCGACAAAAATGCGATTGTACCGTGCGATGGAGAGCTTTAAAACACTTTATGAGAAATATTGCACATGAACCATCCCCATGAAGACGACAAATTAAAAAAGCTGTTGAGTATTGATGAAAAAAATCATTCTCATAAAGAACGTACCGCCATGATTATCCAAGGTGTGCATTGGCTAACCCTCATTCAAGAGATGCTTATCCTCTTTATTTATAAAATCCCGCTCGCCTGTTTGAGCTTATTGCAAACCGTTTCAAACCAAAAGGAATCAAAATGAATATCAGTTCGGTAAAGGATCAAATTGAATACACCTGGGGAGATGCATACCACAATTTTTTAGCTGTGCTTCCAGACATTATCGTGGCGATTTCATTATTAATTATCGGTTATCTAATCGCCGTTTTCATCAAAAAGATGGCCATAAAACTATTTAAAAAACTTAAATTTGATTGTGCGGCAGAGCGCATTCAATTAACCAAAAAGCTCA
This sequence comes from Thiomicrorhabdus immobilis, assembly GCF_021654855.1. Lineage (NCBI taxonomy): Bacteria > Pseudomonadati > Pseudomonadota > Gammaproteobacteria > Thiotrichales > Piscirickettsiaceae > Thiomicrorhabdus > Thiomicrorhabdus immobilis. The sequence goes on along the minus strand of NZ_AP024202.1, from coordinate 455,038 downwards.
ACGCGATTGGCATTAAACAGACTGCTTCAGAGTTGTTGGCAGGCCTATTTTTTTGGCTGATTATTTTCTTTACCTTAATTACCGCTGCCGAATATATCGGTCTAACCGGTTTTGTAGAAACCTTAACCACCATCGCCATGTATATTCCTAAATTGATGGCCGCGTTGATTATTTTGGTCGCGGGTCTGTTGATCGCCCATTTTATGCGCAATGCGCTAAAAAACAGTTTAAAGAACTTTATACCAGCTGCGGCAAATCTTGTAGCCAGCTTTATCTACAGCCTAATGGTGGTAATCATCGTCTTGACAGTTTTAGAGCAATTAGATTTCGATACCAATTTAATCCAAATGATTATCTTGGTGGCTTTTACCAGTTTTGCTTTAGCGGTGGCTTTAGCCGTTGGAATCGGTAGCGCCCCTCAATTTAAAAAAATCCTCGCCAGTTACTATGTTAAAGAAAATCTTCAAGTCAGTGACCAGGTTTCAGTGCAAGGCAAGACCGGTGTGGTTTTACAGATCAACAGCAGTAGCACCGAGATTAAAGTGGATGATGAAATCCTAGTCGTACCCAATGACCAACTACTCGATCAAATTTACACTAAACAAGTAAAATAGAGTCTTATAAAAAATGAAAATCTGGTTAAGAGCGTTTATTTCTATCTCCCTAATCGTCATTATCTGGCTCACCATTATTTATGTGTTCTTACCTGCCGTTAAAAAGGCCACGCCGCCAAAAAACGACAGTCATAACGAGCTGAATCGGGAAGCTCCGCAAAAGACCATCGTCAACCCAAAACAAGCATCAACGGCAACGCAACCTGAAAAACCGCTCAACCTAGAGATATCTCCAACTCTTGAGGAGTCCATTGAAAATCCTAAGACGGATAGTGAAGGGCCACAACTCCCGGCACCTTCTCCACTACCGCCACCCTCATCGGAAAAATCCGTTCTACCTGAAGACTTGACCTCTAAAAAAACTAAAGAAGATGAGCTTCTCTACAACTATCAAGGTACAAAAGACGAGCAACATAAACTGATGCTGGGTGTTAAAAAAGGCGATGTAACGGTAAAAACCGATATTCAAGCGGGTGACAAAGAGCAGACGGTTCAGCAAATCCAAATCGAGATTAATCTACCTTAATAGTTTTTAAAAATAATAGACAAATTGTGACTTTTCGATAAACCGCCAAGTCTTACTTTACTGAAAAGACAATTACAGCACTAAAAGTGCTGGTTATTCACTTCTACAGCCGATTTAGAATTCAGCTGACTCGGCATGAATCAGTCAAATATATAAGGATTTTGATGATGAAAACAGCTTTACTTCCAATTGCCGCAATCATTACGGTATCCGCCATGTCTTCAGTACAAGCGGACGATAGCCAAAATTATGTCACCGACAGCTATGGTGAGATCGTGCGTGACAACTATGGAAGTTGTGTCCGTTCAGTCAATTGGACTGCTGAAACAGCGAATGCTTCATGTGAAGCAAAAGCGCAACAACCAATCGCTAAACCAGCAGACGCGGATTCAACCACGGGCGAACCAGCTACGCCAGTTTTATTACCGGCTTACCAAGGCGATATCAAAGGCGACCAGAATGCCGCTTACGTTATTGATTCTAACGGCATGATTGTACGAGATAACTACGGTTACTGCGTGCGCACAATCAACTGGTCAAAAGAAGTTGCTTTACCTAAATGCGAAGGCTGGGCAGAACCTAAGCCTGCACCGGTTTTAGTTGCAAAACCAACACCGGTTGTTGTTGAAGAGGTTGTGGAAGTGGTTATTCAAGAAGATGCTCCAGCGGCGTTTCGTGGATTCTTTGAATTTAATAAAGCCATTCTGAAAGAAGAAGCAAAACCGACATTGAATGACTATGCTGAATACATGAAAAAGCACTCAGAGGTTCAAGTTAAAGTAACCGGGCATACCGACTCTGTAGGTAGCCTAAGCTATAACCAAACCCTGTCTGAAGCAAGAGCAAAAGCGGTTAAAACCTTTTTAGAAGAAAAAGGGATTGATGCCCAGCGTATTCAAGCTGTTGGTATGGGCGAAACGCAACCTGTAGCGACCAACAAAACGCGTGAAGGTCGTGCGGAAAACCGTCGTGTTGAACTGGAAATCCTAAAATAATCCACTCTCGATTCTAAAAAAAAGTTGAGCTTTCTGAGGTTTTATTCAAGCTTTTCAATAGATTTTCAATCGTTTAAATTTACACCCTAAGAAAAAAGCCGCCTTAAACATTTAAGGCGGCTTTTTCATTTTTAAAAATGAATCCGATTGGATTAGCAGGTTTATGCCAGTCATCGTGACCATTTCACGGGATTTATGCTCGCCCACCTCAAGCCAATTAACTGGATTCACTCTTTTTGAATAAAACAACCAGGCCTGGTCACTTTATTGAACAGCTCCATTTCACTTAAACACTATTTGACAGAACGGCATACAAAAGCTATTTTGCAAACATCTACCCTAAATTTAGCAAGTTTTATCAAGGATTTATTATGCTCGATGCCATCAGACAACTCTTTAATGCACCTGAACACCCATCGATTGATGCCATGATTGTCTTAAGCATGGCAATTATTATCGCCTTTACCGTTAGTTATTTGATCAAATGGACTTTTCTCGCCATCGCTCAAAAAAGGGGGAAACCCAGCTTAACCTTTATCTTCAATGCGATTCGCTTACCGATTACCGTTTCAATCATATTAATTGGTTTAAACAGCAGTCTAAACGTCTTTGAACTCAATCAAAATCTAGCCTCTAAACTGATTAGCATATTTCAAAGTATCGATGTGATTGTATGGGGGCAATTTGTTTATCGCTCATCTCAGTTTAGTCTAAAACAACTTAGTTCACGTAATCAGGAAGGCTCAATCATCAGAGTGCAAACCCTGCCGTTGTTTGAAAACGTCTCGGCGGTGCTCGTGGTGCTACTCATTATGTATCTGCTCTTTATTACCTGGAACATAGACATGAGTGCTTGGCTGGCTTCAGCCGGGATTATCGGTATTGCCGTGGGTTTTGCGGCCAAGGATACCATTGCCAACTTGCTTTCCGGGGTGTTCATCTTGGCCGACTCACCCTACAAAATAGGCGACTATATTGTGATAGACAGTGGTGAACGTGGCATGGTCACACATATTGGGTTACGTTCCACCCGAATATTAACGCGAGATGATTTGGAAATTAATGTACCCAATGCCATTATTGCCAACGGCAAAATCGTCAACGAATCTTCAGGTAGACATATAAAATCCAGAACACGTGTCGCTGTCGAAGTCGCTTATGGTTCGGACATTGACCAGGTTAAATCGGTGTTAATGGACGAAGCCGCCAAAGAAACCCAAATATGCCAAGAGCCGGAACCAAGAGTGCGTTTTAGACGTTTTGGAGCATCAGGATTACACGTTGAATTATTGGTTTGGATCGATGACCCTGAGATTAGAGGTCGAGTGATTGATAGCTTAAACAGCGCAATCTACAAACGTTTTGCTCTAGAAAAAATTGAAATCCCATTCAGCCAGCATGATTTACACATCAAATCCATGCCAAAAACCCCAGAATAACCGTTGCCAACAGGTTAAATAATTAACGACACGACAAAAACAAAAAACCCGCTATTTTAGCGGGTTATTTACGTTTATCAACTTTATTAATTTATAACAAGTTAGAATGGTACATCATCGTCGTCAAAGTCATTTGGCGCATAGGCTGGAGCGCGCTGTGGTTGTGCAGGTTGCTGACCACCCATGCCGCCCATTGGTGCAACATTTTGTTGCCCCATCGGATTGGCTTGTTGTCTAGGCTGCTGGTTGAACCCTCCTTGTGGTTGTCCCATCGGAGCCTGACCACCCATGCCACCCATTGGCGCTTGGTTAAAACCTTGATCGAAAGAAGCATCACCACCTTGACGGTTACCACCACCAAGCATCTGCATAGTACCGTCAAAACCGCTTAATACAACTTCAGTCGTATAACGGTCTTGACCATTCTGATCTTGCCATTTGCGTGTCTGTAGCTTACCTTCCAGATAAACTTGTGAACCCTTTTTCAGATATTGGCCGGCAATCTCAGCCAACTTTCCAAACATCGACACTCGGTGCCATTCGGTTTTCTGCTGTTTTTGCCCAGTATTCTTGTCATTCCACTCTTCACTGGTTGCTACACTTAGGTTGGCAATCGCATTACCATTTGCCGCATATTTAACCTCTGGATCCGCACCCAAAGTTCCAACCAAAATGACTTTATTCACACCACGCATAACGATTTTTCTCTCTATATTTAATTCTGTTGAATCGGGTTATTTCTGACTTTGCTCAATATAATCAATCAAAGCGACTTCATTTACAAGTTTTCTGTCTATCTTGAAATAGACTCTTTGCTCTTCAGGCAATGCAACCACTTCATGAATCCCCTCATAAGCCAGCAGTTGCGATTGAATACTTTCAACATCTTCAATCTTAAGATCATAAATGGGGACTGAAGCAATGCTTAAAGGTAGTGGTTTTTGCATACTCATGGCACTGATCAACCATAAAGACCCCATTACCGCAGTAAAGACAAACACGCCATTATAACCATAATGCTGATAGAAATATCCCCCTAAAGCACCGCCGATTGCCGCACCTAAAAACTGGCTGGTCGAATAGACTCCGCTGGCCGTTCCTTTCTTGTCGGCGGGTGATAATTTAACTACCAAAGACGGTAACGAGGCTTCCAATAAGTTAAAAGCGGTGAAGAATATCAACAGCAAAACAAATAGTGACCAAAAACTCGGGGGAATAAATACAAAGCCTAATTGCATAATGGTGATAGTTGCAATTGCGCCGAGAAATACCGGTTTCATACGGTCTTTACTTTCAGCCTGAATAATAAACGGTACCATCAAGACAAATGACAGCAACATCACCGGTAAATAGATTACCCAATGTTCTGGGGTTTCTAAACCAGCCGAATCACGCATGGTTAAAGGTACTACGATAAACATCGCGGTTAACATCGCATGCAATACAAACACCCCGAAATCCAATCGTAGCAATTGTGGGTGCTTCAAAATCTCTTTAAATTGGCTCGGATCGGCCTCGGCTTCACGCTGAAAACTCTGTTGCTTTATCTCCGGCATGGCAAACTTAACCAGCAACATGCCAACAATCGCCAACAGCGCAATGACCCAAAAGATGCCTCTCACCCCAAACCAACTGGCTAACAGTGGTCCAGCCACTAAAGATAAGGTAAACGATAAACCGATTGTCATACCGACAATGGACATGGCTCTAAGCCTAAATTGTTCGGTGACCAAATCAGCAACCGAGGCCATTAACACCGCCGCCACCGCACCCATTCCTTGGATGGCTCGACCAATAATCATCATTTCGATTGAGTCCGCCATCGCACAAACAATGGAACCCAGCATAAAGATAAACATACCCGCGATAATCAGCGGCTTACGCCCGTATTTATCTGAGAGCATGCCGTATGGAATTTGTAAAAATGCTTGGGTTAACCCATAAATACCTATAGCAATCCCGATTTGCAAGCCGGTAATGTCTTTGAATTCGGCTTCTGCAAACAGTGCAAATACCGGAAAAATCATAAAAAGGCCAAGCATTCGAGTTGAAAAGATACCCGCGATTGAAAATGCCGCACGCCTTTCAGTTGAGCTCATTGCTTTGGATTGTTCAGTCATTTGAATATGTCTCAGTACTTATCTATCTGAATTTTAATAGCGGCAAATTATAACACCCTTGACAAATACTCGAGCTATAATCAACCTTAAGAAAGTGTTGAATTTCGATTTTTAGCCTCAGAAAACAGCAAGCCAACTCTAGAAATCAATGATGTTGAAACCGCACTGGCACACTTCAAGGAGCAATCTTATGATTCGATACAAATCAGCAACAGCCCATTCCGTTTTAGCCTTTGTTTTAAGCTCATTGTTATTCAGTGTCAATGTTCACGCTAATGAGCCGATTGCCCCAACTGGCAACAAGGTTAATTTCTCCATAACCGAAACCCAGAAAGTGGCCAATGATAGTATTTTCATGACGTTTAATCGTGTTGCAGAGGCGGCGACACCACAAGCGGTTGCCAATGAAATCAACCAGCAAATGCAAGCAGCGATTAACGCTTTAAAATCCTACCCTGAAATCATCACTCAAACGAGCCAATACAATATTTACCCGGTATATAAAAAACAGCTTATTAGCCATTGGCGAGGTCAACAAAGCCTGGTATTAACCCTAGAAAACAAACCAGGCCTGGTGAAAGTGTTGACTAAAATCCAACCATACCTGGCTTATCAATCCATGCAATTCGGGGTTTCGGAACAACTAAAAAACCAAGTTTTAGCCCAGCTTACCGATAAAGCGATTCACCGCTTTAGAAATCAAGCGAATCGTATCGCCCAAGGTTTTCAAGCGCCCTCTTATAAAATTTTAGAAACCCATATCAATACCAACAATGGGTATATGCCGCAACCGATGTATGCTCGTTCAGAAATGGTCATGGCTTCTTCGGATATGGCCGCACCTACAGTCAAAGCTGGGGAAAGTAAAATCAATGTGACGATTTCAGGCACGATTTTATTACCCCACTAACTGGCCGTCACAACTGACCAGGCCTGGTTAAGTATGCTCGCGTAACTAAAGAGATTCTTGCTATAATGGCCGTTTGCAAATTTACAACGGTCGTTTCCCATGCTCGAAGAAATTGTTATCCGCGGTGCCCGTACCCATAACTTAAAAAACATCGATGTTACCCTTCCTCGAGACAAATTAATCGTCATTACCGGCTTGTCCGGCTCGGGTAAATCCTCTTTGGCGTTTGACACCATCTATGCCGAAGGCCAGCGTCGTTATGTAGAATCCCTTTCTGCGTACGCTCGTCAGTTTTTATCGGTAATGGAAAAACCCGATTTGGACCATATCGAAGGGCTTTCACCGGCGATTTCCATCGAGCAGAAATCCACCTCGCACAACCCGCGCTCTACCGTGGGAACCGTTACCGAAATATACGATTACCTACGTTTATTGTATGCCCGTGCTGGTACGCCACGTTGCCCGACCCACGGCTGCGACTTGGAAGCACAAACCGTCAGCCAAATGGTCGACCACACCTTAACCCTTCCAGAAGGAACAAAGTGCTTGCTGATCGCCCCGATTGTACGTGGTAAAAAGGGAGAGCATCACCACCTTTTAGATGAGTTGCAGGCACAGGGTTTTATTCGTGCGCGTATCGACGGCAAGGTCTACGATTTAGACGGCACAATCCAGTTAGACAAAAACAAAAAGCATGACATTGAAGTCATTGTCGATCGTTTTAAGGTGCGTGACGACATCAAACAGCGTTTGGCCGAATCCTTTGAAACCGCATTACGTTTAGCCGATGGTTTGGCGCAAGTTTTACCCATGGATGAAGAGGATGATTTTGCACTCTTGTTCTCGGAAAAATTTGCCTGCCCACATTGCGGCTACAGCGTACCGGAGCTAGAACCACGCATTTTCTCGTTCAACAATCCGCATGGCGCTTGTCCAACTTGCGATGGATTAGGAATCAACGACAGCTTTGATGCCGACCGTGTCATCACCCATCCTGAACTGAGTTTAGCCGGTGGTGCGATTCGTGGCTGGGACCGTCGTCATAAATACTATTACGATTTACTGAAGGCTTTGGCCGACCATTATGGCTTTGATATTGAAGAACCTTGGGAATTTTTGAGCGAACAACATCGAAAGATTATCCTGTTTGGTTCTGGCAGGGACAAAATCCCATTACCGCACGGTAAATACAGCGATACTCGCCGTTTTGAAGGGGTGATTCCGAATATGGAACGCCGTTTTGCGGAAACCGAAAGCAAAGCGGTACGTGACGAACTGGAAAAGTATCGGGTGACCACGCCGTGTAAGAGCTGTCATGGCACACGTCTGAATGAAGCGGCGCGTAATGTCTTTGTGGATAACCAAACATTACCCTCTTTAACCGCTCTATCGGTTGGTGAACTGCATGAGATTTTCAGCACCCTTAAGTTAGAGGGCGCCAAAGGCGAAATAGCCAGCAAGATCGTTAAAGAGGTACATGACCGCCTAACCTTCTTGGTCAATGTTGGCTTGAATTATTTGACCCTGGACCGCAGTGCCGACACTCTATCCGGTGGTGAGGCGCAACGTATTCGTCTAGCCAGCCAAATTGGAGCAGGCCTGGTAGGAGTGATGTATGTATTGGATGAACCCTCAATCGGTTTACACCAACGTGATAACGACCGCCTACTGGCGACACTGACGCATCTGCGTGATTTAGGCAATACCGTGATTGTTGTCGAGCACGATGAAGATGCAATCCGTGCCGCCGACTATGTATTGGACATTGGCCCTGGCGCGGGGATTCACGGTGGACGCATAATGGCCGAAGGGACTCCAGAAGAGGTCACCAACAACCCTAACTCTCTAACCGGCCAGTTTTTAAAAGGTGCCCGAAAAATCGAAGTGCCTGGTGAACGTTTGCAACCTACAGAAGACAAGTGGCTTACCATTACCGGTGCCAGCGGTAACAACTTAAAAGACGTGACTTTAAGCATTCCAGCAGGCCTGCTGACTTGTGTCACCGGGGTTTCCGGTTCAGGAAAATCCACTTTAATCAACGGAACCTTGTCTAAATTATCCGCCAACTTGTTAAATGGAGCCCAACATACCCCTGCTCCATACAAAACCATTAAAGGCATGGAACATTTTGATAAGGCGGTGAACATTGACCAATCGGCGATTGGACGCACTCCACGCTCAAACCCGGCGACTTATACCGGGTTATTCACACCGATTCGTGAGTTGCTTTCCGCCACACCGGAGTCACGTGCCCGTGGTTATACTCCTGGCCGATTCAGCTTCAACGTTAAAGGCGGTCGCTGTGAAGCCTGTCAGGGTGATGGGGTATTAAAAGTGGAGATGCACTTCTTACCGGATGTGTATGTGCCATGTGATGTCTGTGAAGGCGCACGCTATAATCGTGAAACCTTACAAGTACAGTACAAAGGCAAAAATATTCACGAGATTTTAGAGATGACCGTGGAAGATGCACGCGCTTTCTTTGACGTGATCCCGGTGATTGCCCGTAAACTGCAGATGCTGATGGAAGTAGGCTTGGGCTATATCAAGCTTGGACAAAGTGCCACTACGCTATCGGGTGGTGAGGCACAACGTGTGAAATTGGCTAAGGAACTTTCCAAACGTGACACAGGCAATACGCTGTATATTCTTGATGAACCCACTACAGGTTTGCATTTCCACGATATTGAACTGTTATTGAAGGTCATTCGTCATCTGCGTGACCAAGGCAACACCATTGTCATTATCGAACACAATCTGGATGTCATTAAGACAGCAGACTGGATTGTTGACCTTGGACCGGAAGGCGGTTCAGGCGGTGGACAAATCTTGGTCACGGGAACACCTGAAACCGTGGCGGAATGCAAAGAGTCACACACTGGTTATTACCTGAAAAAACTATTGTGATTATGAAGTCCAAGTAAAAGTAACCAGGCCTGGTGGGATGAACAAAACCAATAAATCGTTTGCACAACAACCCTTTGTTTTCGCCTTATTGCGCTTTTTCTCCTTATTTTCGGTCATTGCTGTTGCCAGCTTGCCATCCGTGGCGCTGGCACAGCATACAACCGATCTTAACCTGGATTTGAATTGGCAAAACCCTGCCTACATTCAAAAAGCGTTTAATGAAATCGCCTTAAAGAATGAATATCAAAAAACTGACCAACGCATCATCAAATGGCTACAGCCGATTCACTACCGGTTTGAATACCACCATGTAAAAACCAACCCTATGGTTGAGAATTTATTCAATACTCACCTGAGACACTTATCTGAAATCACCCAACATCCGATTTTTCCAACCGAAGATACGCCACCCAACTTGATTATTCATCTGACTGCTGACAATGAATACGCCCAAGTAATCAAACGTTTCACAGCAAGCAAAGTCGCGAATATAGAGCGTGATAGTAACTGCATGGGTAGTTTCAAAACCAATCGGCACAATGAAATCGTTGAGGCACAAATCATCCTACCTTTGGATCATGTGTTCAGTAGAGGCTTACTGGTTGCTTGCGTGGTAGAAGAGACTACCCAGATAATGGGATTACCAAACGATTCTGACTGGGTAAATCCCAGTATTGCCAATGATGCCAGTAAGGTTGAACTGCTCACGGGCTTGGACTATATTCTATTGAAAATACTCTATGATAAACAGCTACATGCCGGAATGGCTTTTGAGCAAAGCCAACCCATAATAAGAAAGCGAATATCGGCACTAAAAGATGCCGATGAAATAAAGAATGCTAATCACCAAGTGAATAAATCTGGACTATACCCTTTAGTAAATTGAAGGGTTATTTAATCTTGACTAAATCATTGATGACTTTACCGGCAAGCATCAAGCCAAATATCCCTGGCATATAACTCGCCGTGCCATTCACCACACGACCACGTGCACCGGCAATTTCCTCCATAGGCCCTGGGGCTTTTGGTAGCTCGGTGGAGAAAACGGTCATAACCCCTTTTTTAATGCCCTGCTTTTTTAGACGTTGACGCATATTCCGCGCTAAAGCACAGCCATGGGTTTTAGAGATATCCGCTAATTGAATCTGAGCAGGGTCGACTCTGCGTCCAGCACCCATACTGGAAGCAACCGGAATCCCTTTTTCAACGGCCGTAATCACCAGATTGGCTTTGCAATTCAAGCTATCGATCGCATCGACAATATAATCAAAACCAGTTTCTAGTAGAGGAGCCATATCCTCAGGCTTTAAAAAAGACTGCACAATGTTCACTTTACAGATTGGATTGATATCAGCAATACGTGCAGCCATAACTACAGCTTTGTTTTGACCTAAATTGGAATCAAGCGCAATAATTTGGCGGTTTTTGTTTGACGCTGAAACATTGTCATGGTCAACAATCGTTAACTCACCCACTCCAGCACGCGCCAAGGCTTCGATAACAAAACCGCCAACACCACCTACTCCGGCAACCAATACATGGGAGTTCAAAAGTTGTAGCATACCCGCTTCTTCAAATACCAGTAAGCTTCGTTCATACAGAGGGTTATCAAAAGTCATTCGTCATGTCTCGGGTAAAATAATTGATGTGCATTAAAATCAGTTTTAGATATCACTTCCGAAACCGTGATATTAAGTATACCGGCAATCGTATTTGCCACTACTTGGATATCATCTAATCGCGGAAATTCCTGGCCTGGTAATGTAACATTTGGAAAATCGGTTTCAAGTACTAAATGCTCTAAACCAAAATATTTTATCAATGCATGGTAGCGTGCCGCATTTTTTCTGACAGAAACCCCATTAACACCAATCTTTAGGCCTAAATCGATATAATTTTGAGCCATATCAATACTGGTTCCCAATCCATGGACCACACCTTTGACTTGATATCGCTTTAACAAAGCTAAAGCATCATTGTGTGCTTTGACGATATGCAATGAAGTGGGAAGCTTAAATTTATCTGCCATTTGTAATTGTGAACCAAAAGCAGCAAGCTGACATTCCATATTGTGTTTATATCCATGACCATAATCCAGACCGATTTCACCAATAGCTGAGATTGCTTCAGAGATAACAAGCCTCTCAAGCGCTTCAAGCGTAGAAATCGATTCTGAGTTGACAAACCAAGGGTGAAGCCCTAAAGCCGCTAGAATGTGTTTATATTGCTTTGAAAGTGCCATTGATATCGACCAGTCATCTACCGAAGTCGATACGGTTAGGAAATGGTTATTTGGGTTGTCTAAATAGGCTAAATTAAAAGATGATAAAGTGGAAGTTTGAGGTAGGGATGAATGACTACCATGAAAAAGGCTTTGCAGATGGCAATGGGTATCAAACATATCAAGGCTATGAAATTTTAGGTATAAAAAAACCCGCTAGAAGCGGGTTTCTTATAACTGATTACTCAGCAGCTGAATCAGCAACCGGACGGTCAACTAATTCAACAATTGCCATTGGTGCATTATCACCTGGACGGAAACCACATTTTAGAATGCGGATATATCCACCTGGACGAGCTTGGTAACGAGGACCAAGTTCACTGAATAATTTACCAACAGCTGCTTTATCGCCTAAACGTGCAAACGCAGTACGACGGTTATGAACGCTGTCTTGTTTAGCTAGCGTGATTAAAGGCTCAGCAACTCCGCGAAGTTCTTTAGCCTTAGCAACCGTAGTACGAATCACTTCGTGTTCGATAAGTGAAGCAGACATGTTTTTAAACATTGCCTTACGGTGCGAGCTGTTACGATTTAACTTACGACCTGTCTTACCATGACGCATGATAGCTTCCTTATAATTAAGCTGACTCTTTACTTACCAAACTTGCTGGTGGCCAGTTTTCTAATTTAGTACCTAAGCTCAAACCTCTTTGTGCAAGAACATCTTTAATCTCTTGCAGAGATTTTTTACCTAAGTTTGGAGTCTTAAGTAAGTGAGGCTCAGCTCGCTGTACTAAATCACCAATATAATAAATTTGTTCCGCTTTCAAACAGTTAGCTGAACGGACTGTTAACTCTAAATCGTCAACAGGCTGTAAGAAGATCGGATCGAATTCGCTCTCTTCTTCTTCCGGCGCTACAACTTCTTTATGCTTAAGATCAACAAAAGCATTAAGCTGATAATGAAGAACCGTTGCCGCTTGTTTAATTGCGTCTTCTGGATCTAAAGTTCCATCAGTTACTACATCAAGAATTAACTTGTCTAAGTCAGTACGCTGCTCAACACGAGCGTTCTGAACTTCGTAACTTACTGTATGAACAGGACTGAAACTAGCATCTAAACGAAGAACACCAATTTGCGAATCTTTTGCAGTTGGAGCAGCACGGTAACCCATACCAGTCTCAACTTTAATAGTCATGTTCAACTCTGCACCTTCTGAAACATGTGCAATAACATGATCAGGGTTTGCGATTTCAGCATCGTGATTTAGAACGATGTCCGAAGCGCGTACAACAGCTGGACCTTTTTTGTTCAGTGTCAACTCAGCACTATTTGAAGCATTAAGTTTTACTGCAACTTCTTTAAGGTTTAAAAGAATTTCTAAAACATCTTCTCTTACACCTTCAATTGAAGAGTATTCGTGTAAAACACCATCAATTTGGGCTTCTACAATAGCAGCACCAGGCATAGATGATAATAGAATGCGACGTAAAGCATTACCTAGAGTGTGTCCAAAACCACGTTCTAGTGGTTCTAGAGTCACACGACTATGGAATGCTGTCTTTCTATCAATATCAACTAAACGCGGTGTTAACAACTGTTCTAACATCTCTTGCATTCGAAGTTATCTCCGTAGTATCAAAGTTTACTTAGAGTAAAGCTCAACAATTAAGTTTTCTGAAATATCAGCAGATAGATCTGAACGATCAGGAACATTCTTGAATGTACCTTCAAACGCAGATTTGTTAACTTCAACCCAGCTAACAGCACCAGCTTGTGCATTAAGTTCTAATGCAGTAGCGATACGAGTTTGATTACGAGATTTCTCTCTAATAGCAACGATGTCACCAGCAGCCACTTCATAAGAAGGAATGTTTACTGACTGACCGTTTACTAAAATCGCCTTATGAGAAACCAATTGGCGTGCTTCAGAACGAGTAGAAGCAAAGCCCATACGATAAACAACGTTATCTAAACGGCTCTCAAGGATTTGCAACAAGTTAACACCTGTTGAACCTTTACGACGATCCGCTTCTTTATAGTAAAGACGGAATTTTTTCTCTAGTACGCCATACATACGACGAACTTTTTGTTTTTCACGTAACTGTAAGCCGTATTCTGTTACGCGCTTACGACCTGCTCCGTGTTGACCAGGTAGTTGATCAATCTTACACTTAGATTCGATGCTACGAACACCGCTTTTTAAGAAAAGATCAGTACCTTCACGACGAGCAAGTTTACACTTTGGACCAATATATCTAGCCATGTTAACCTCAAATATTAAACGCGACGTTTCTTAGGTGGACGGCAACCGTTGTGAGGAATCGGAGTTACATCAGCAATAGATGTAATCTTGAAACCAGCACTATGTAAACCACGAACAGCAGAATCACGGCCAGGTCCAGGACCTTTAACCATAACTTCCATGTTCTTAACACCATAGTCGTGAGCCATTTGACCAGCTCGTTCTGCAGCAACCTGTGCAGCGAATGGAGTACTCTTACGAGACCCACGGAATCCACTACCACCAGAAGTTGCCCAGCAAAGTGCATTACCTTGACGATCTGTGATAGTCACAATTGTGTTGTTAAAACTAGCATGAACATGTGCAACTGCATCAGTTACGACCTGTTTTACTTTCTTTTTAACACGCGAATTTGCTTTAGCTTTTGCCATATCTAATCTCGCAATTATGCGTTATCTCTTAATAGGTCTTACAGGACCTTTACGAGTACGTGCATTAGTTTTTGTACGTTGTCCACGTAGAGGCAGACTACGACGGTGACGAATTCCTCGGTAGCAACCCATGTCCATCAAACGTTTGATGTTCATAGATACTTCACGACGAAGATCACCTTCAATTTTATAATTTGTTACTTCTGAACGAAGTGCTTCTAACTGTTCTTCAGTTAGTTCTCGAACCTTCGTGGTCGGGTCTAATTTAACAGCTTCACAAATAGTTTTAGCTGAAGTAGAACCAATCCCGTAGATCGAAGTCAATCCAATAACAATATGCTTGTTAACTGGAATGTTTACGCCGGCAATACGAGCCATTTTGCGCTCCCTTTAATTCCATCTACTGAAAAACGGGCAATTATACACGTCTTCCAACCTAAATACCAGATATATAACTACTTTTAGTTATTTACCTTTTAAATTTGCTTTCTTCATCATTCCTTCGTACTGGCTTGACTGCATCTGAGCTTGTACTGCGGTCATGAAATCCATAACAACAATAACAATGATTAGCAGTGAAGTTCCGCCAAAGTAAAATGGAACGTTCCAATATAAAATAAGGAATTCTGGTAACAAACATACCGCAGTGATATATACAGCGCCAGCCAATGTTAGGCGACCCATAATACTATCAATGTGACGAGCTGTTTGTGCACCTGGTCTGATACCTGGTAAATAGGCACCTGATTTTCTTAAATTATCTGCAGTTTCTTTAGGATTGAAAACAATCGCTGTATAAAAGAAACAGAAGAAAATAATTGCTATTGCATACAAAAGCACATAAAGCGGTTGGCCTGGTGACATCGTCGTGGCGATGTCCTTCAACCATCCTAGACCTTCAGCACTACCGAACCAACCACCTAGCGTAGCTGGAAACAGGATAATGCTCGAAGCAAAGATGGGAGGAATCACTCCAGCCATGTTAAGTTTAAGTGGCAGATGTGACTCTTGACCACCATATAACTTACGCCCACGCATCTTTTGCGCATAGTGAACAGGAATACGTCGCTGTCCTCTTTCAACAAAGACAACAAACGCGATAACAGCAAATACTAAAGCTAACAGTACGAATACTGTAATCGCATGCATAGCACCCGTGTTAACCTGTTCAAATGTCCCACCCAAAGCAGACGGTAAACCAGCTACGATACCAGCAAAGATAATCAAAGATATACCATTACCGATACCACGCTCAGTAATCTGTTCTCCTAACCACATTAGGAAAATAGTACCACCAACCAGAGTAATAACTGCCGTCAGTCTAAACATCAGACCTGGATCAATTACCACGGACATACCATTCACATTCTGAGATTCAAGTGCAATAGCAACACCCAATGCTTGGAAGGTAGCCAATACCACAGTACCGTAACGAGTATACTGAGTTATTTTACGACGACCTTGCTCGCCCTCTTTCTTTAGCTGTTCTAACGTAGGTGAAACCACTGTCAGCAGCTGCATGATAATCGAAGCCGAAATATACGGCATGATTCCCAAAGCAAAGATAGACAAACGCTGAAGGGCACCACCCGAGAACATGTTAAACATGTCTAAGATGGTACCCTTTTGCTGTTCAAACATTGCAGCAAGTGCAATTGGATCAATTGACGGTACAGGGATATGAGTCCCTAATCGATAAACGATTAGAGCCCCTAAAACAAAAAAGATTTTGTTTTTTAAATCACCCATACCTGATGCAATAGAACTATTCATAATTAGGCTTCTACTGTACCGCCAGCTGCTTCAATAGCAGCCTTAGCACCAGCAGTTGCTTTAATGCCTGACAATTTGATTGCTTTAGTTAATTCACCTGAGTTAATAACCTTAACAACTTTAATTTTCTCACCAATCACGTCAGCCGCTTTAAGCGCTGCTACGTCAATGATGTCAGCATCAATTTTTGCTAATGTATCTAGACGAATCTCAGTTACGTATGCAGATTTTCTTGAAGAGAAACCAACTTTTGGCAATCTTCTTTGAAGAGGCATTTGCCCCCCTTCAAAACCAATCTTAGGCATACCACCAGAGCGAGACTTTTGACCTTTGTGACCACGGCCACCCATCTTACCCCAGCCAGAACCTTGACCACGTCCTACACGCTTTTTAGAAGGTTTAGAACCTTCAGCAGGTTTTAGAGTATTTAATAGCATCTTATGCGTCCTCTACCTTAAGCAAATAGGAAACCTTATTGATCATCCCACGATTTTCAGGAGTATCAAGTACAGTTTTTGTTTGGTGCATCTTTCTCAGACCAAGACCAGATACACATGCTCTATGCGCAGGTAAACGACCAATGGTGCTTTTTACCAACGTCACTGTGACATATTTTTTATCTGACATCTTACTCACCTACAATTTCAGAAACTGTTTTACCACGTTTAGCTGCAATATAATCAGGGCTTGAAATACCTGTTAATGCATTAACCGTAGAACGAACAACGTTAACTGGACGTGTAGTACCTACACATTTAGAAAGTACATCTTTAACACCTGCAGCTTCTAATACTGCACGCATAGCACCACCAGCAATAACACCAGTACCTTCAGAAGCAGGAAGCATAACAATGTTAGCTGCACCTTGCTTGAAGTTAATTGGGTATTGGATAGTACCGTTATTAAGATGTACGTCTTTCATGTTACGACGTGCTTTTTCCATTGCTTTTTTGATCGCTACTGGTACTTCGTTAGCTTTACCGCTACCGTAACCTACTCGACCTTCTCCATCACCAACAACTGCTAGTGCTGAGAATGCGAATACACGACCACCTTTTACAACTTTAGCAACACGACGAACGTTTACTAACTTCTCAATTAGACCATCTTGTCCGTCTTGTAATTCACGTGAAGACATAATTAATCCTTCTATTAAAATTCAAGACCGTTTTCACGGGCTGATTCTGCTAATTGTTGGATGCGTCCGTGATATTTAAAACCAGAACGGTCAAAAGCAACAGCTGTAATACCGGCAGCTTTTGCTTTTTCAGCAATTGCTTTACCTACTGCAGCAGCAGCATCTTTATTACCACTGTTACTAATTTCTTTTTTAACGTCCGCTTGTACAGTAGAGCTTGAAGCAATTACTTCAGAACCCGTAGCTGAAATTAGCTGTGCATAAATATGCTGTGACGTGCGGTGAACGCAAAGTCTAGGCATTTTAAGCTCGTTAATTTTTCCACGAGTTTTCTTAGCTCTACGAAGACGGGCTGTTTTCTTATCCATATCAACTCAGCCTTATTTCTTCTTAGCTTCTTTACGTAAAATGCGCTCACCAGCATATTTAACACCCTTACCTTTATAAGGCTCTGGTGGACGATATGCACGGATTTCAGCAGCAACTTGTCCAACAACTTGCTTATCTGCACCTTTTACAACAATTTCAGTTTGGGTTGGAGTTTCAACAGTGATACCTTCAGGTAACGCATGTTGAACTGGGTGTGAAAAACCTAATGTTAGGTCTAACACATTACCTGCTGCTTTAGCACGGTAACCAACACCAACTAACTCTAATTTCTTTTCATAACCATCTGTAACACCAACAACCATGTTGTTAATGATTGAACGTGCAGTACCTGCATGAGCCCAACCATTAGCCGCACCGTCTACAGGTGAACAGTTAACAACGCCATCTTCGTTCTTAACAATAACAGAAGAGTGAAACTCTTTAGTTAGAGATGCTTTAGAACCTTTAACAGTTACAGTAGTACCATCAATAGATACTTCTACACCTGCAGGTAAGTTCACTGGAGCTTTTGCAATTCTAGACATAATATTTTCCTTATGCTACGTAGCAAATAACTTCGCCACCGATACCAGCTTGGCGAGCATCGCGGTCAGTCATAATACCTTTTGACGTTGAAATTACAGCGATACCAAGACCGCCAATTACTTTTGGTAACTCATCTTTGTTTTTATAAACACGTAGACCTGGGCGGCTTACACGTTTAATCATGTCAATTACTGGTTTACCATCAAAATATTTAAGGTCAACTGAAAGTTCAGATTTACCTTCATTCTCATTAATGCTGAATGTAGAAATAAAACCTTCATCAGATAAAACTTTAGCTACTGCTACTTTTAACTTAGAAGAAGGCATTACAACGTTAGCGTGACCAGCCATTTGGCCGTTACGAATACGAGTTAACATATCAGCAATTGGATCAGACATACTCATAGATAATTATCCTTACCAACTGGCTTTTCTTAGTCCAGGAACATCACCTGCCATAGCTAACTCTCTTAGCATGTTACGTGACAATCCAAATTTTCTATAAACACCGTGTGGGCGCCCTGTAATACGACAACGATTACGTTGACGAACAGGCGATGCATTTCTTGGAAGAGCTGCTAGCTTATCCATTGCATCCATACGCTCTTCGAAACTCAAAGACATATCTACAGATGCTTTTTTTAATGCAGCACGTTTCTCTGCATATTTAGCAACTGTTTTTGCGCGCTTTGCTTCACGCATAATCATTGATTGCTTAGCCATTAGAAACCTCTATTTCTTAAACGGAAAGTTAAAGGCTTCTAAAAGAGCTTTCGCTTCATCGTTAGTTTGTGCAGTAGTTGCGAAGTTAATATCCATCCCGCGGATTTTATCAACTTTTTCAAACTCGATTTCAGGGAAAATAATTTGCTCTTTAAGGCCTAAATTGTAGTTTCCACGACCATCAAATGCTTTCGGGTTTACACCACGGAAGTCACGTACACGAGGTAACGCGATATTGATAAGACGATCTAAAAACTCATACATCTTTTCACCACGTAAAGTCACTTTACATCCTAGAGGGTATCCATCACGGACCTTGAAGGAAGCAACTGATTTACGAGCTAAAGTCTTCATTGCTTTCTGACCAGAAATAGCTTCCATATCAGAAATAGCATTATCTAAAACTTTTTTGTCGCCAATAGCTTCACCAACACCCATGTTGATCGTGATTTTCGTCAACTTAGGAGCTTGCATTGGAGACTTGTAACCAAATTGTTCTACTAATTTAGAAACAACTTGCTCTTTATACATTTTTTGTAATCTTGCCATCTTTATACCCTTAATTAAGCGTCAACCGCTTTACCATTAGATTTAAAGAAGCGGATTTTAGAATCACCTTCAACTTTAAAACCAACTTTGTCAGCTTTATTTGTTTCAGGATTAACTAAAGCCACATTTGAGGCATCGATAGGCATCTCTTTAGAAACGATACCGCCTTGCGCACCAGTCATTGGGTTTGCTTTAGTATGCTTCTTTACTAGGTTGATACCATCTACCAGAACTTTACCGTTAGCAAGAACAGAAGAAACAGAACCACGCTTCCCCTTGTCTTTACCAGTAATAACGATAATTTCATCACCTTTTCTTAAACGATTCATTACGTCTTCCTTATAGAACTTCAGGAGCTAAAGAAACGATTTTCATAAACTTGTCGTTTCGTAACTCACGAGTTACTGGGCCGAAGATACGTGTTCCGATAGGCTCTTTTTTAGCGTTAAGAATTACAGCAGCGTTGCCATCAAACTTAATCAAAGAACCATCTTGACGTCTAACACCCTTAGCTGTACGAACAACAACGGCGTTATAAACATCACCTTTCTTCACTTTTCCACGTGGCGCAGCTTCTTTTACGCTCACTTTTATTACGTCACCAATACTTGCGTAACGACGGTGTGAACCGCCTAATACCTTGATGCATTGGACACGTTTGGCCCCACTGTTATCAGCAACATCAAGTATAGTTTGCATCTGAATCATGGTGGTACTCCATCCATAAACTAAAAATTACTTACAGCACAAAAACCACCAAAAAGAACAGTTCCTAATCTATTAATCAGGCTTATTCTTTAAAGTGGCTAAGTAGATTCCGAGAATTATAACAGATAATTTTCGGAAATGCTATAAAACTTAGATTTTTGCTTTTTCGTCGATACTCACTAAAGCCCAAGACTTGTTCTTAGAGATTGGTGCAGTTTCTTGAATAGTAACTGTATCTCCAACACCACAAGCGTTGTCAGCGTCATGCGCCATAACCTTAGTAGATTTTTTAACGAATTTTTTGTATTTTGCATGCTTAATGAAACGTGCGATAGAAACAACGATAGAATCTTGCATACCATTGCTAACAACAACACCTTGCATTGTACGTGCTTTACTTTCTTGACCAGCCATCTTTACTTACTCACTTTTTGACGAATGATGGTTTTAACTCGAGCAATTGTACGACGAGTCGTTTTCAATTGCGCCGAATTAGATAACTGACCAGTTGCATTTTGCATTCTTAGATTAAATTGCTCTTTCAAAAGATTAAGCAATTCAGCTCTAAGCTCTTCAACTGTTTTTTCATTTAATTCTTTAGCAGTCATTTACATCACCGTTCTTGTTACAACTTGTGTTTTAAAAGGTAGTTTAGCCGCTGCAAGCGCAAATGCTTCGCGTGCTAAAGACTCATTTACACCCTGCATCTCAAAAAGAATACGACCAGGTTGAATTTGAGCTACCCAATACTCCACACTACCCTTACCTTTACCCATACGAACCTCAAGAGGTTTGTTAGTGATTGGCTTATCAGGGAATACACGGATCCAAATTTTTGCACCACGCTTAACGTGACGAGTCATAACACGACGACCAGCTTCGATCTGACGTGAAGTCATTCTTCCGCGCTCTAAGGCTTTAAGACCGAAATCACCGAAGCTAACTTTGTTTCCGACTTGCGCCAAACCACGGTTACGTCCTTTGTGTACTTTTCTAAATTTAGTACGTTTAGGCATTAACATAGTTAGTTATCCTTTTATTTACGGCCTTTTTTGCCCTTAGATTGATTATTATCATCCAATGCAAGCTTACCAAGCTTCTCACCTTTAAAGATCCATACTTTTACGCCAATTTTACCGTAAGTAGTATCTGCTTCAAAAGTAGCATAGTCGATATCTGCACGGAAAGTGTGAAGAGGAACACGTCCTTCTCTATACCATTCTGCACGTGCAATATCAGCACCGTTTAGACGACCTGAAACAGTAACCTTGATCCCTTCAGCACCGATACGCATTGCATTACCTACAGCACGCTTCATAGCACGACGGAACTGGATACGCTTTTCTAATTGCTGAGCAATACTTTCAGCAACTAACTTAGCATCTAATTCAGGCTTTTTAATTTCTTCGATGTTGATATTTACTGGTAAACCAGTTTTTGCAGTTAAAGCTTGCTTTAACTTCTCAATATCTTCACCTTTCTTACCAATAACAACACCTGGACGAGCTGTATGGATTGTTACACGAACACCATTAGCTACACGCTCGATATTAATCTTGCTTACAGATGCATGCTTTAGTTTCTCATTCAATTCGTTACGAATCTCAACATCACTGATTAAATTATCAGAATAGTTTTTGCTATCCGCATACCAACGAGAATTCCAATCTTTTGTGATTCCAAGACGAATCCCAATAGGATGAACTTTTTGACCCATTCTGATTCTCCTTACTTATCGCCAACAGTGACAGTGATGTGACTGATACGTTTTAAAATACGGTTACCACGACCTTTTGCACGAGCGCGCATACGCTTCATGATAGGCCCAGCATTTACATATGCTGCAGTAACTTTTAATTCATCGATATCAGCACCTTCGTTATTCTCAGCGTTTGCGATTGCAGAATTTAATACTGCTTTAATTAGGCTTGCAGCCTTCTTATCACTGAATGCTAAAATATTAACTGCTGTCTCTACATCTTTACCACGGATTAAGTCTGCTACCAAGCGAGCTTTTTGTGGAGAGATACGAGCAAATTTATGTGTTGCACTTACTTGCATATTATTCCCCTATTAGCGCTTAGCTTTCTTATCCGCAGCATGGCCGCGATAATAACGAGTCATTGAAAATTCACCCAATTTATGGCCAACCATGTTTTCAGATACGAAAACAGGAATATGCTCTTTACCGTTATGAACAGCGATTGTTAAACCGATCATATCAGGTAAGATCATAGATCTACGTGACCATGTCTTAATTGGACGTTTATTACCAGATTCTTGTGCCTCTACCACTTTTTTATATAAGTGATGATCAACAAAAGGTCCTTTTTTAACTGAACGTGGCATCAGTGTCCTTCCTTATTTTTTGTTTCTACGACGTACGATCATTCCATCAGTACGTTTATTGCTACGAGTCTTCTTACCTTTAGTCGGAACACCCCATGGAGTAACAGGGTTACGTCCACCAGAAGTACGACCTTCACCACCACCATGCGGGTGATCAACAGGGTTCATCGCAACACCGCGAACAGTAGGACGAACACCACGCCAGCGCTTAGCACCAGCCTTACCTAACTTACGTAGGCTATGTTCAGAGTTACCAACTTCACCGATAGTTGCTTTACATTCAGCAAGAATCTTACGCATTTCACCAGAACGTAGACGAACTAGAACATACTGTCCATCTTTACCAGCGATAGAAGCTGAAGAACCAGCACTACGTGCAATTTGAGCACCTTTACCAGGACGCATTTCCAAGTTGTGAACAATTGTTCCAACTGGGATATTACGTAATGGCAGACAGTTACCAACTTTAATTGCTACGTGTTCACCAGTCTCAACCACATCACCTGCAGCTAGATTCTTAGGCGCAATAATGTATGCACGCTCACCATCAGCATATTTTAACAATGCAATGTGAGCAGTACGGTTAGGATCGTATTCTAAACGCTCAACAGTTGCTGGCACACCAGCTTTAGAGCGCTTGAAGTCAACCATACGGTAGTGTTGCTTATGACCACCACCTTGATGACGAACTGTGATACGACCGTTATTGTTACGACCACCTGATTTTGATTTCTTTTCTAGTAAAGCTGAATGAGGTTTACCTTTATGTAAACTTGGCTCAACAACACTTACAACAAATCGACGACCTGGAGAAGTCGGTTTAGATTTTTTTACAATTGCCATGTGTGAACTCCTTATTCAGCTGAAGCGAAGTCAATGTCTTGACCAGGAGCTAAACGAACGATAGCTTTACGCACACCATTACGCTGTCCTTGACGACCTTTGAAAACTTTACGCTTACCTTTAAGGTTAATCATATTTACCGACTGAACCTTAACTTCAAATAAAGACTCAACTGCTTGCTTTACTTCTGTTTTAGTTGCTGAAGGTAAAACCTTAAACACGTACTGTCCAGCCGCATCAGCCATAATCGCTGATTTTTCTGATACATGCGGTGCTAGCAATACTTTTAGAATTCTTTCTTGATTCATGCTAATTGCTCCTCTAGCTGCTTAACTGCACCTTGAGTCATAACAACGTTTTGGAAACCAATCAGGCTTACAGGGTCGATAGACGCAACATCACATACATCCGCACCATAAAGGTTACGTGCTGATAAATACAAATATTCATCAAAACCTTCAGTGATAACCAATGCATCAGAAATATTTAACTGTGCAAGTTTTGCATTAAATTCTTTAGTCTTTGGAGCATCAACTTTGAAATCATCAACAACGATTAAACGTCCTGTACGGTTTAGTTCAGCGAAAATAGAACGCATCGCACCACGGTACATTTTTTTGTTTACTTTTTGTGAGAAATCACGGTTATGCCCAGGGAACGCACGTCCACCACCAACCCAAATAGGGCTACGGATAGTTCCGGCACGTGCACGACCAGTTCCTTTTTGGTTCCAAGGCTTAGCACCACCACCGCTTACGGCAGCACGATTCTTTTGACCCTTAGTTCCTTGACGTCCTGCATTCATATATGCAGTAACTACTTGGTGAACAAGTGCTTCATTGAAGTCAACACCAAATAAGGCATCAGAAACAGCAACAGTGCCGTTTTCTTTACCAGAAGCTAATTCGATTAATTTTAAATCCATCATGCCCACCTTACTTAACAGCTTTACGAACAATGACAGTACTATTCTTAGCACCAGGTACTGCACCTTTGATCAACAATAGACCATTTTCTGCATCAACCTTAACTAAATCCAAGTTCTGTGTTGTTTGTCTAACATCACCCATATGGCCAGACATTTTCTTTCCTTTGAAAACGCGACCTGGAGTCTGGTTCTGACCGATAGAACCGTTAGAACGGTGAGAGATAGAGTTACCGTGAGTAGCATCTTGCATACTGAAGTTATGACGCTTAATACCACCTTGGAAACCTTTACCTTTAGTAGTACCAGTTACGTCAACAACAGCGATGTCTGAAAAACGCTCTACAGTTAACTCAGAACCAACTTCAAGACCTTCCATCTCAGAATCATCTGCGCGGAATTCCCAAAGCCCTTTACCAGCTTCAACACCTGCTTTCGCAAAATGCCCTGCAGCAGGCTTGCTTACGCGACCTGCATGCACTGATCCAGTGGTAACCTGAATCGCAGAATAACCATCAGTCTCTAATGTCTTAATCTGTGTAATACGATTAGGCTGAACTTCCACTACTGTTACAGGAGTAGAAATACCTTCGTCATTAAATACACGAGTCATTCCGATTTTCTTACCAATGATACCAATACTCATATCATTACCTCATTATTATATAGTTGCGAGTCATTACGATTGATGACCAGCTATCTACGAATTAACGTAGTTCCAATTGAACGTCTACACCAGCAGCTAAGTCTAACTTCATCAATGCATCAACAGTTTTTTCTGTTGGATCAACGATGTCTAACAGACGCTTGTGGGTACGAATTTCGTACTGATCACGAGCATCTTTATTAACATGCGGAGAGATCAAAATTGTAAAACGCTCTTTACGAGTTGGCATAGGAATTGGACCGCGTACTTGCGCACCAGTTCTTTTTGCAGTTTCCGTAATTTCACGAGCAGATTGATCAATCAAACGATGATCAAAAGCTTTCAAGCGAATACGAATATTTTGAGTCGCCATAATATTCTTCTCATTTATTTAAAATATAGAAAAGCACGCCAAATCAAGGCATACAAACTAAGGGAGCGGATTATAGCAATTATTTTAAATAAAAACAACCCTTTAGTTACAAACAAAAAAGGGAGCCGAAGCTCCCTTTTTTATACAGATAATTTGTTAACTAAAAATTATTCAATAATTTTAGCAACAACACCTGCACCAACTGTACGTCCACCTTCACGGATTGCAAAACGTAGACCGTCTGACATCGCGATTGGGTTGATTAACTCTACAGTCATTTGTACGTTATCACCAGGCATTACCATTTCAACACCTGCTGGTAGCTCACAAGCACCAGTTACGTCAGTTGTACGGAAGTAGAACTGTGGACGGTAACCGTTGAAGAATGGAGTGTGACGTCCACCTTCGTCTTTACCTAATACATATACTTCAGCTTCGAACTTAGTATGTGGCTTAACAGTACCTTTGTGTGCTAGAACTTGTCCACGCTCGATGTCTTCACGCTTAGTACCACGTAATAGGATACCAACGTTATCACCAGCTTCACCTTGGTCTAGAAGCTTACGGAACATTTCAACACCAGTTACTGTTGTTGTTTGAGTAGGACGAATACCAACGATTTCGATCTCTTCACCCACTTTTACAACACCCGTTTCAACACGACCAGTTGCAACCGTACCACGACCCTGGATTGAGAAGATATCTTCTACAGGCATTAGGAATGGCTTGTCTGTTTCACGAGTAGGCTCAGGGATATAAGTATCTAGAGCTTCGATTAGACGACCGATTGATGGTTCACCGATTTCAGACTGGTCACCTTCGATTGCTTTAAGTGCAGAACCCATGATTACTGGAGTGTCGTCACCTGGGAATTCGTACATATCTAGAAGTTCACGAACTTCCATTTCTACTAATTCCATTAGCTCTTCATCATCAACCATGTCAGCTTTGTTTAGGTATACAACGATGTATGGTACACCAACCTGACGTGATAATAGGATGTGCTCACGAGTCTGTGGCATTGGTCCATCAGCCGCTGAACAAACCAGGATTGCGCCATCCATCTGTGCAGCACCAGTGATCATGTTTTTAACATAGTCAGCGTGGCCTGGGCAGTCTACGTGTGCGTAGTGACGAGTTTCTGATTCGTACTCAACGTGTGCTGTTGAGATTGTAATCCCACGCTCACGCTCTTCTGGTGCGTTATCGATTGAAGCGTAGTCTTTTACGTCTCCACCGAATTTCTTACCTTGTACAATTGTTAATGCCGCAGTTAGAGTTGTCTTACCATGGTCAACGTGACCGATAGTACCAACGTTTACGTGCGGTTTCGAGCGTTCAAACTTTTCTTTTGCCATTTTAAAATACCTATATTAAGCAAAGGCTTACCCCAAGGTAAGCCAAGATAAAAATTAATAAAGATTAAGAGCCTTTCTGGGCGCTTGCGATGATTTCATCCTGAATATTCTTAGGTGCATCATTGTACTTCAAAAACTCCATGCTGTAGTTTGCACGACCTTGAGTCAATGAACGCATCTGGTTTGAATATCCAAACATTTCTGATAATGGTACTTCAGCCTTAATAGACTTACCAGCAGGAATATCATCCATGCTAGAAACCATACCACGACGACGGTTAAGGTCACCGATGATATCACCCATGTATTCTTCTGGAGTAGTCACTTCAACTTTCATGATAGGCTCAAGAATTACTGGGTTCGCTTTTACAACACCATTCTTGATACCCATACCTGCCGCTACAGAGAACGCCATTTCGTTCGAGTCAACATCATGGTATGAACCATCGATTAACTCAACAGAAACATCAACAAGTGGGAAACCAGCGATTACACCATTCTCCAACTGAGCCTTAGCACCTTTCTCAACAGCACCGATATATTCACGAGGTACCGCACCACCAACGATAGAGTTGATGAATTCAAAACCACTACCTGCTTCACGAGGAGCAATCTTGAAGACAACATGACCATACTGACCACGACCACCAGACTGACGTACAAACTTACCGTCTGCTTCAACCGCTGTCTTGATTGTTTCACGATAAGAAACCTGCGGAGCACCGATATTTGCTTCAACCTTGAACTCACGCTTCATACGGTCAACAATGATATCCAGGTGAAGCTCACCCATACCAGAGATGATAGTCTGATTCGTTTCTTCATCAGTATGTACACGGAAAGAAGGATCTTCTGCCGCTAACTTCTGAAGCGCCATACCCATTTTCTCTTGGTCAGGCTTAGTTTTAGGCTCGATAGCAATTGAGATAACTGGCTCTGGGAAATCCATACGTTCAAGAACGATCTTGTTGTCAGGATCACATAAAGTATCACCCGTTGTCGTATCTTTTAGACCTACCGCACAAGCGATATCACCAGCACGCACTTCTTTAATCTCTTCACGAGAGTTAGAGTGCATCTGTAAGATACGACCGATACGCTCACGCTTCTCTTTTGTTGAGTTATAAACAGGGCTACCTGCCGTCAACACACCAGAGTAGACACGGAAGAACGTTAAAGTACCAACATATGGGTCAGTCATGATTTTGAATGCTAATGAAGCAAACGGCTCATCATCAGTTGAATGACGCTCAGCAGCAGTTCCGTCTTCAAGTTCACCTTGAATCGCAGGAACATCCATTGGCGCAGGCATGTAATCGATTACAGCATCAAGCAGAGTCTGAACACCTTTGTTTTTGAATGCAGAACCACAGAACATTGGAACGATTTCAACGTCGATACAACGCTTACGGATACCAGCTTTGATATCTTCTTCAGACAAATCACCTTCATCAAGGTACTTATCCATTAGCTCTTCTGTTGCTTCAGCAGCAGATTCAACCATCTTTTCACGCCATTCCTGAGCTAACTCAACCATGTCTGCTGGGATATCTTCATAACGATATTCCATACCCATGTTCTCTTCCGCCCAATAGATAGCTTGCATTTTCACAAGGTCAACTACACCACAGAAAGTTTCTTCAGCACCGATAGGTAACTGCATTGGAACAGGATTAGCACCTAAACGATCAATAACCATCTGGTTTACGTTCAAGAAGTTTGCACCTGCACGGTCCATTTTGTTAACGAAGCCCATACGAGGAACACCGTATTTATCTGCTTGACGCCATACAGTTTCAGACTGTGGCTCAACACCAGATACTGAACAGAAACAAGTTACCGCACCATCTAATACACGTAGAGAACGTTCAACTTCGATAGTGAAGTCAACGTGACCTGGAGTATCGATGATATTGATACGGTGCTGTGGATACTGCTTAGCCATACCACTCCAGTGACAAGTTGTCGCTGCTGAAGTGATTGTAATACCACGCTCTTGCTCTTGTTCCATCCAGTCCATAGTCGCACCACCGTCATGAACCTCACCAATTTTGTGAGACACACCGGTATAGTACAGAATACGTTCTGTAGTTGTTGTTTTACCCGCATCAATGTGGGCCATGATACCGATATTACGATATCTATCTAAAGGGGTTGTACGTGCCACTTTATTAACCTTTTCGTTAAAACATAAATAACAAAGGCCCTAATTAGGGCCCTCTTCAGATTACCAACGGAAATGAGAGAAGGCTTTGTTAGCCTCAGCCATTCTATGGGTATCTTCTTTTTTCTTGATAGCTGAACCACGATTTTCCAGTGCGTCACCTAACTCACCAGCCAATCTTAGCATCATACCTTTTTCGCTACGCTTACGTGAAGCTTCTACAAGCCAACGCATCGCTAACGCAATTTTACGGTCTGGACGAACTTCAACAGGAACCTGATAAGTTGCACCACCTACACGGCGAGATTTAACCTCAACCATTGGACCAATGTTATCTAATGCTTCTCTTAATAAAGCAGCTTGTTCGCCACCTTTCTTACGCTCGACTAAAATATCTAAAGCATCATAAACGATTTTTTCAGCAACGGCTTTTTTACCGCTAACCATAATCATGTTAACAAACTTTGTTAACGTTGTATCACCAAACTTAGGATCAGGTAGAACCTGACGTTTTGGTATTTCTCTTCTTCTTGCCATTCTTAACTCTTCCGGTATAAATTGAACACAAATTGTTGCAAAACGTATGTTTAAAAGCTTTTATTAGCCTTTAGGACGCTTCGCACCGTACTTAGAACGACCTTGTCTACGCTCAGATACGCCAGCGCAATCTAATGCACCACGAACTGTGTGATAACGCACACCAGGTAAATCTTTTACACGACCACCACGGATTAAAATTACCGAGTGCTCTTGTAGGTTATGACCTTCACCACCAATGTAGGAAGCAACTTCATAACCATTCGTTAAACGTACACGCGCAACTTTACGCAGAGCAGAGTTTGGCTTTTTAGGGGTTGTTGTATAAACACGCGTACAAACACCACGACGCTGAGGACATGCCTGTAACGCTGCAACGTTTGAAACTTTACGCTTATCTTTACGCGGCTTACGCACCAACTGGTTAATAGTAGCCATTAATATTCTCCAAATTTGAGATTAACTCTTACATATACGAAAGTGCAGGCCTGGTAAATTACCAGACCCACAAATTAGGAAAGAGGATTTTAGAGACCTAAAGTCAATAAGTCAAGCATTAACTACTTGAATTTATTTAAATTAGGCTTCAACCCCTTCACCTTCATTTACTGTTTCAACAACAGATTCTTCTGGTTGCTGAACATCCCCAGACTCAGTTGCACCCATAAATGCTTGCAACTCAACCTGTGATTTTTCGCTCGCCGCTTTTCGCGCTTGGTGATAGGCAAAACCTGTACCAGCTGGAATCAGACGACCAACAATTACGTTCTCTTTCAAACCAACCAAGGTATCACGTTTACCACTTACCGCAGCTTCGGTTAATACACGAGTTGTTTCTTGGAAGGACGCTGCTGAGATAAATGATTCAGTTGCAAGTGAAGCTTTAGTGATACCAAGAAGAACACGTTCATAACTTGCTTCCACTTTACCTTCTTCACGAGCCTTTTCATTTAACTCTAATACTTTAGCGTACTCAGTTTGCTCACCTTTGATCAAACCAGTATCACCTGAAGATTTAACTTCAACTTTTCTTAGCATTTGACGAACAATTGTTTCGATGTGTTTATCGTTGATTTTTACACCTTGTAAACGGTAAACATCCTGCACTTCGTCAACAATGTATTCTGCTAATTTTTCAATACCTAATAATCGTAGGATGTCGTGTGGATTTGGATTACCATCTACAACCACATCACCACGCTCAACACGCTCACCTTCAAAGACTGAAACCGTACGCCATTTAGGGATAAGTGCTTCATATTGTTCACCACTATCTTGAGTGATGACTAAACGCTGCTTACCTTTTGTTTCTTTACCGAAACCTACCACACCAGATACTTCTGCCATGATTGAAGGCTCTTTTGGTTGACGCGCTTCAAACAAGTCAGCGACTCGAGGTAGACCCCCGGTAATATCTTTGTTCTTCGATGACGCTTGCGGAATACGTGCTAATACGTCACCGGCACCAACCTTGCTACCTTCTTGAACAACAACAATACTGTTTTCTGGTAGGTAGTAAAGTGCTGGAGTCTGAGTACCGGTAAAGCAAATAGCTTCACCCGCCTCATCAACCAATGCGATATAAGGACGTGTCTCTTTAACTGAAGACATACGCTCTTTAGCATCTTTAACAACACGAGTTGTTAAACCAGTCAACTCATCGACACGTTCTTCTACCGTACCTTCGAAGTTACCGAATGCAATGCTACCAGCCGCTTCCGTGATAACTGGGTGAGTATGCGGATCCCATTGAGCAAGAATATCGCCTGCAGTAATTGAACCACCATCACTTACATTAAGTGTGGTTCCGTATGCAATCTTATAACGCTCTTGTTCACGACCCGCTTCATCAATCACCGATACCTCACCAGAACGTGAAGTGACGATAATTTGGTTATCAGAGTTCTTAATCGCTTTTAGGTTATCCCACTTGATCTTACCAGCATGCTTAACCTCAATTTGGCTTTGCGCTGCAGAACCAGATGCCGTACCACCGATATGGAACGTACGCATGGTTAACTGAGTACCCGGCTCACCGATTGACTGAGCAGCCATAACACCAACGGCTTCACCCATATTCACCAAGTGTCCACGCGCCAAATCACGACCATAACACTGCTGACAGATACCAAACTTAGTTTCACAAGTCATTGGAGAACGAACATCTACGTGATCAACACCACTTTCATCGATTTGATTCGCAACTTTTTCATCGATCAACTGTCCTTTCGCAACAATTAATTCACCTGACTGAGATACGACATCTTGATTTGTGATACGACCTAATACACGATCTTTCAAAGACTCGATGATATCACCACCTTCAACATGGGCTGTCATACGAATACCAGAATCTGTACCGCAATCATGTTCAGTCACAACCACATCCTGAGCAACATCAACTAGACGACGCGTCAGGTAACCAGAGTTAGCTGTTTTAAGCGCTGTATCCGCCAAACCTTTACGCGCACCGTGTGTAGAGATGAAGTACTGAAGTACGTTCAAACCTTCACGGAAGTTTGCTGTAATCGGTGTCTCGATGATAGAACCATCTGGTTTTGCCATAAGACCACGCATACCACCAAGCTGACGCATCTGTGCTACCGATCCACGAGCACCAGAGTCGGCCATCATGTAAACAGAGTTGAATGAGGTTTGCTGAACTTCGTTTCCTTCTGCATCTGTAACAGTTTCAAACTGTAACTCTTCCATCATCGACTTGGTAACAAGTTCATTGGTGTGAGACCAAATATCAACAACTTTGTTGTAGCGCTCACCTTCAGTTACCAAACCTTGAGAGAACTGACCTTGAATCTCTTCAACCTGAGCTTCTGCACGTTCGATGATTCCAGCCTTTGAATCAGGAATCAACATATCATCCGAACAGAAAGATAGGCCTGCTAATGTCGACCATTTGAAACCAGCGTACATTAGTTGGTCAGCAAAAATTACCGTTTCTTTAGGACCTAAAACACGGTAACAAGTATTTAATACCGTACTGATATTTTTCTTGGTTAGATTTAAGTTCAATAAATCATAACTTAACCCTTTAGGCAGGATTCTAGAAAGCAACGCACGACCAGCCGTAGTATCTACAATACGGCTTGATACACTTTCAACACCTTCATCATCAATTACGGTTTCAACAATACGTAATTTGATCTTAGTGTGTAAATGCACTGTTTTAGCGTCAATTGCACGCTGAACTTCTTGCCAGTTAGCAAAGGCCTTACCTTCACCGATAGAGTTGATACGCTCACGAGTGATGTAATACAAACCTAATACAACGTCCTGAGAAGGAACGATGATAGGATCACCATTAGCTGGTGATAACAAGTTGTTTGTAGACATCATCAATGTACGTGCTTCAAGCTGAGCTTCTAATGACAATGGTACGTGTACCGCCATTTGGTCACCATCGAAGTCGGCGTTGAATGCAGAACATACTAACGGGTGTAGGTTGATCGCTTTACCTTCGATCAATACCGGTTCAAACGCCTGGATACCTAAACGGTGAAGTGTTGGAGCACGGTTCAACAGAACCGGATGCTCACGGATTACTTCATCAAGAACATCCCACACCTCTGGAAGTCCTTGCTCTACCATTTTCTTAGCCGCTTTGATTGTTGGAGCAACACCACGCTTCTGAAGCTTGCTGAAGATAAACGGCTTGAACAGTTCAAGAGCCATCTTCTTAGGAAGACCACACTGATGCAGACGTAGAGATGGACCAACTACGATTACAGAACGACCAGAATAGTCAACACGCTTACCAAGTAAGTTCTGACGGAAACGACCTTGCTTACCTTTAATCATGTCTGCAAGAGATTTAAGCTGACGCTTGTTCGTCCCAGTTACAGCACGTCCACGACGACCGTTATCCAATAGAGAGTCCACTGACTCTTGCAACATACGTTTTTCGTTACGTACGATGATATCTGGAGCCATCAAATCTAATAGACGTTTTAAACGGTTGTTACGGTTGATTACACGACGGTATAAATCGTTTAAGTCCGAAGTTGCAAAACGACCACCGTCAAGAGGTACTAAAGGACGTAACTCAGGCGGTAATACAGGAAGTACATCTAAAATCATCCATTCAGGCTTATTACCTGACTGAACAAAAGACTCAATTAATTTAAGACGCTTAGAAATCTTCTTCTGCTTTGTTTCAGAATTAGTACTATCGATTTCAACACGTAGACGCTCTGCTTCACCTTCCAAATCGATAGCCTGAAGCATTTTCTTGATTGCTTCAGCACCCATTTGAGCTTCAAACTCGTCACCGTGCTCATCCATAGCATCAAGGTATTCTTCTTCAGTCAGCAACTGCCAAGGTTCAAGTGGAGTTAAGCCTGGATCAACAACCATGAACGCTTCAAAGTAAAGAACCGCTTCAATCTCTTTTAATGTCATATCCAACATCAAACCGATACGTGATGGTAGAGACTTCAAGAACCAGATATGTGCAACAGAAGTGGCAAGATCAATATGACCCATACGCTCACGACGTACTTTTGATTGAGTTACCTCAACACCACACTTCTCACAAATTACACCACGGTGCTTAAGACGCTTGTATTTACCACACAAACATTCAAAATCACGAATCGGCCCAAAGATTTTTGCACAGAAAAGACCGTCACGTTCTGGCTTGAACGTACGATAGTTAATTGTCTCAGGCTTTTTTACTTCGCCATAAGACCAAGAACGGATTTTCTCTGGTGAAGCAAGTGATACCTTAATCGCATCAAAGTCACTTGATACGTTTTGTTTTTTTAGAAATCCTAATAAATCTTTCATTTAGTCTTGCTCCAACTCAATATCAATACCTAAAGCACGAATCTCTTTACGTAATACGCTGAATGATTCAGGCATGCCAGGTTCCATATACTCATTACCATCTACAATGTTTTTATACATTCTAGTACGACCATTCAAGTCATCCGACTTAACTGTTAGCATTTCTTGAAGGGTAAATGCCGCACCATATGCTTCAAGTGCCCACACCTCCATCTCACCGAAACGCTGTCCACCGAACTGAGCTTTACCACCTAATGGCTGCTGAGTTACAAGGCTATAAGGACCTGTAGAACGAGCATGCATTTTGTCATCAACCAAGTGGTTAAGTTTCAAGTAATACATGTATCCAACAGTTACTGGACGGTCGAATTCCTCACCAGTCAAACCATCAAACAATTTCATTTGTCCTGATTCCGGTAGGTCGGCCAGCTTAAGCAGCGACTTGATTTGCGCTTCTGAAACACCATCAAATACCGCTGAAGCCAATGGAACACCTTTCTTAAGGTTTCCTGCCAACTCAATAATCTCATTATCGCTAAACTGTGATAAATCAACTGATTGACCTTGAGTTTCGTTGTAGATCTTATCCAAGAATGCACGAATCTCTGCGATTTCCGCCTGCTGCTGTAGCATAGCGTTAATCTTAGTACCAAGACCTTCAGCCGCTAAACCTAAGTGAACTTCCAAAATCTGACCGACGTTCATACGTGAAGGTACACCAAGTGGGTTAAGACAGATATCTACTGGACGTCCAGTTTCATCATAAGGCATGTCTTCAACAGGACAAATACGTGAGATAACACCTTTGTTCCCGTGGCGACCAGCCATCTTATCACCAGGCTGAATACGACGCTTGATTGCAACATAAACCTTAACCATCTTAGAAACACCAGGAGCTAAATCATCACCTTGAGTCAGCTTCTTACGCTTCTCTTCAAACATTTCATTGAATGCTTTACGGCTATCTTTTAGCTGCGCTTCAAGCATTTCCAACTGGTGCATAACATCAGCGTCATCAACGTTCAATGAGAACCACTTAGATGATTCGATACCGGCAAGGAAAGCTTCGTCGACTTTAGTTCCATCAACTAACTTTTTGCCATTCAACATCTCTTTGATACGGCCTAAAGTATCTGCCTCAAGAATGATGTACTGCTCATCGATATCTTTTCTTACTTTCGCCAATTCTTCTTCTTGAATCGCTAATGCACGAGAATCTTTCTGAATACCTTCACGAGTAAACACCTGAACATCAATTACTGTTCCTTCAATACCTTTAGTAACACGTAATGAAGTATCTTTAACATCAGATGCTTTTTCACCAAAGATAGCACGTAATAGTTTTTCTTCTGGAGTTAACTGAGTTTCACCTTTAGGTGTAACCTTACCTACAAGGATATCGCCCTGCTTAACTTCAGCACCTACGTGAACAATCCCGCACTCATCTAAACGCGCTAATGCAGACTCACCCACGTTAGGAATATCAGCCGTAATTTCTTCAGGCCCTAACTTGGTATCACGCGCTAAACAAGTCAGCTCTTCGATATGAATAGTTGTATAACGGTCTTCCTGAACAACACGCTCAGAAACCAGGATTGAATCCTCAAAGTTATAACCATTCCATGGCATGAATGCGATACGCATGTTCTGACCAAGAGCCAACTCACCTAAATCTGTAGATGGGCCATCAGCCATAACATCACCACGTACAACTACATCACCCGCTTTAACGATCGGTTTCTGGTTGATACAAGTGTTTTGGTTTGAACGCTGGTATTTAACAAGGTTGTAGATATCTACACCTGATTCACCATCTTTAATCTCATCAGCGTTAACACGAACAACAATACGAGCCGCATCTGAAGAAAGTACTTCACCACCACGTTCAGCAACAACCGTTACCCCAGAATCGATGGCAACTGTTTTTTCAATACCTGTACCGACTAACGGCTTATCAGCACGTAAAGTAGGAACAGCCTGACGTTGCATGTTGGCACCCATAAGTGCACGGTTAGCATCATCGTGCTCAAGGAACGGGATCAAAGATGCCGCAACTGAAACGATCTGCTTAGGCGAAACGTCCATGTAATTGATATCAGCAGATGAAGACAATGTGAATTCGTTCTGATGACGTGCTGAAATCAGGTTATCAACAAATCTACCGTTTTCATCTACGTTTGCACTCGCCTGAGCGATTACATACTGCGCTTCATCGATTGCAGAAACATATTCAACTTCATCCGTAACCTGTCCATTAACCACTTTACGATATGGTGTCTCTAGGAAACCATACTCGTTGGTTTTAGCATAGATAGCTAGGGTGTTGATCAAACCGATGTTTGGTCCTTCAGGAGTTTCGATAGGACATACTCGACCGTAATGAGTTGGGTGAACATCACGCACCTCAAACCCTGCACGTTCACGAGTAAGACCACCTGGCCCTAATGCCGATACACGACGCTTGTGAGTAACTTCTGAAAGCGGGTTAACCTGATCCATAAACTGTGAAAGCTGACTTGAACCAAAGAACTCTTTAATCGCAGCTGAAACTGGTTTCGCGTTGATTAAGTCTTGTGGTAAAAGACCATCTGTTTCAGCTTGGTTTAATCGCTCTTTAACCGCACGCTCAACACGTACAAGACCTACACGGAAAGCATTCTCTGCCATCTCTCCAACCGCACGGATACGACGGTTTCCAAGCGTATCGATATCATCAACGGTACTTAGACCATTACGAATATTAATCAACTCACGTAACACATCGATAATATCTTCTTTTTCAAGAACAACATTACCTTCATTGGTTTTACGACCTAAACGACGGTTCAGCTTCATACGACCAACAGCTGATAGATCGTAACGACTATCATCGAAGAACAAGCTATTGAATAATGCTTCTGACGATTCTTTTGTTGGTGGCTCACCAGGACGCATCATACGGTAAATTTCAATCTGAGCTTCCAACTGTGACGTGGTGCTATCAAGATTTAATGTATCTGAAATATATGGTCCATTTTCTAGCTCATCAATATAAAGAACTTTGATTTCACATTTAGAAATCAGAGATAATCTTTCAATCAAATCCGCTGTGATAACTTCATTAGTACGAGCAACTAATTCACCAGATTCTTTATCAACAACACCTGAAGCTAAAACTTTACCTAAAAGGTATTCTGGAGAAACGATTACAGACTTAATACCCGCTTCTGTGATTTGCTTAACTGTACGAGCAGTAATTTTCTTACCGGCTTCAACAATTTTCTGGCCATCATGTTCGATATCGAATACCGCTGTTTGCCCTTTTAACTGCTCAGCAACCAACTGTAACTCAAAACCTTTTTTAGTTAACTTGATGGTATTTGATTCTAGGAAACTAGAAAGGATATCTTCATTCGAATACCCCATAGCACGTAATAGCACGGATACCGGTAATTTACGACGACGGTCAATACGAGTAAACAGACAGTCATTGTGATCGAATTCGAAATCTAACCATGAACCACGGTAAGGGATGATACGTGCATTGAATAACAACTTACCAGACGAGTGAGATTTACCCTTATCGTTATCAAAGATAACACCAGGTGAACGGTGAAGCTGAGTAACGATTACACGCTCTGTACCATTGATAACAAAAGTACCGTTATCCGTCATCAGAGGGATATCGCCTAAATAGACTTCTTGCTCTTTAACATCTTTTACAGGACGCTTTCCAGCAGGAGCATCTTTATCAAACAATACAAGACGCATTTTCACACGTAAAGGAGCAGCATAAGTCACACCACGCTGTTTACACTCCTTCACATCAAATTCTGGCTGACCCATATGGTAGCTAACATACTCAAGATCCGCTGTACCAGCTACACCATGAATCGGAAATACAGAACTAAATGCAGAATGCAGACCAACTTGAGCACGCTCAGCAGGCTTTTTCTCCATTTGTAAAAAATCGTGGAAAGAGCCTTTTTGCAAAGATAGCAAGTAAGGTACTTCAAGAATAGATGGGCGAGTTGCAAAATCTTTACGAACTCGTTTCTTTTCAGTTAAAGAATAGGTCATCGTTTACCTCGACGATAAGATTGTCAATAGAACAATAAGCATTGTTCGGTAATGCATAAAACTGTGTCAACTCGTTTAAATATCTAACACACTTTTACACACTTCTAAAACACGAAAAGGCCGGCGCAAAAACGCCAGCCATTTCATGCTGTGGATCAGCTATAAAAGTTAAATTACTTAACTTCTACTTCGATACCAGCTTCTTTTAGCTCGTTAGCTAATGCTTCAGCTTCTTCTTTAGAAACACCTTCTTTCAAAGTGAAAGGAGCGCTTTCTACAGCTTCTTTAGCTTCTTTAAGACCTAAACCAGTAGCTCCACGAACCGCTTTGATAGCTGCTACTTTGTTAGCACCAGCACCAGTTAGGATTACGTCGAATTCAGTTTGCTCTTCAGCAGCCGCACCAGCATCGCCAGCAGGACCAGAAGCAACCATAGCTGCCGCTGATACACCAAATTTCTCTTCCATTGCAGAAACTAATTCTACAACTTCCATTACAGACATAGCTGCAACTGCTTCTAAAATATCATTTTGTGATACAGACATTTGAAATCTCCAAATATATAAAAAGGGTTAAACGTTTTTACGTTTGTAAAATTAAGCTGCTTCCGCTTCTTTTTGTTCTTTGACCGCTGCAAGGGCACGAGCCAACTTAGCAACAGGTTCTTTCATAACAAATAGAAGTTTAGCAACAGCTTCATCGTAAGTAGGTAGAGCGGCAACAGCTGCTAACTGACTAGCATCCATCACACCTTCACCGATAGACAATGAATTAACAATCAATGCATCATTAGTCTTAGCGAAGTCCTTGAAAACACGAGCAGCATTACCTAGTTCTTCACCAGAGAATGCAAACACTAGAGGACCAGTAAAAGTCTCAGCCATGTCTTCAAATTTAGTGCCAGCTACAGCGCGACGTGCAAGTGTGTTTTTAACAACACGAACTTTAACGTTTGCGGCACGAGCTTTAG
This sequence comes from Thiomicrorhabdus immobilis, assembly GCF_021654855.1. Lineage (NCBI taxonomy): Bacteria > Pseudomonadati > Pseudomonadota > Gammaproteobacteria > Thiotrichales > Piscirickettsiaceae > Thiomicrorhabdus > Thiomicrorhabdus immobilis. The sequence continues at coordinate 415,796 of NZ_AP024202.1, read as the reverse complement.
CACGTAAATCGGTCATTTGCTCTACAGTCAACCCACGATATTCAGCAGTTACCATTGAACCCGCTTCAGCAATAACAGCAGAAACTTCTTCAACAACTAGCTTTTTATCTTCGATATTGAGTGCCATATAACCTCCAAACAGTACGATGTAAACATCGCACTCTTCCATCTACGTAGGCTTAAATCTATTAAGAATGTATGTTTTACATTCGCCTACGGTCTGCGATGGGCACTCACATCAAACCCTAAAGGATTCATGGAGACCCAATTCGCAAATAATGCCTGCACCTTAACAGGTGCAACCATCATTATAGTGATGACTGATCAACTACTAGGCCTGGACCCATTGTAGATGAAATAGTCACTTTCTTAACGTAAGTACCTTTAGCTGAAGCTGGTTTAGCTTTCACTAAGTCTTCCATTAAGGCATTTAAGTTTTCTTTAAGCTTGTCAGCATCAAACGCAACAGTACCGATTGCAGCATGGATAATACCTGCTTTATCTGCACGGAAACGAACCTGACCAGCTTTAGCGTTTTTGATAGCACCAACTACATCTGGTGTAACAGTACCTGTCTTAGGGTTAGGCATAAGACCACGTGGACCTAAAACCTGACCTAACATACCAACAACACGCATAGCATCTGGAGACGCGATAACAACGTCAAAATCCATCATACCTTTTTTGATTTCGTCAGCTAGCTCATCCATACCAACAAATTCAGCACCTGCTTCTTTTGCTGCAGCTTGGTTAGCTTCACCAGTAAATACCGCTACACGCACATCTTTACCAGTACCGTTAGGCATAACAGTCGCACCACGTACAACCTGGTCAGATTTACGAGGATCAATACCTAGGCGGATTGAAACATCAACAGACTCAGTGAACTTAGAAGTTGCTAAATCTTTGATTAAGTTAATACCTTCAACGATATCGTAAGAAGCGTTACGATCTACGCGATCAGCCCATGCTTTTTGTTTTTTAGTTAGTTTTGCCATTTTATCAACCCTCTACCACTAAGCCCATTGAACGCGCAGAACCAGCAATAATGTTTACCGCTGCATCCAAATCATTTGCATTCAAATCATTCATCTTAGTGTTAGCAATCTCTTCTAATTGCGCACGAGTAACAGTACCAACTTTATTTACGTTTGGAACTGCAGAACCACTAGTAATACCAGCTGCTTTCTTCAAAAGAATTGATGCTGGAGGTGTCTTAGTGATGAACGTGAAGCTCTTATCACTGAAAACAGTAATTACTACTGGAATCGGCATCTTAGCTTCCATGCTTTGAGTTTGAGCATTGAACGCTTTACAGAATTCCATGATGTTAACACCGTGCTGACCTAGAGCAGGACCAACCGGAGGACTAGGGTTTGCAGCACCAGCAGGTACTTGCAACTTGATATAGGCTTGAATCTTCTTAGCCATGACTTTCTCCTATTTGGGTAATAACGCCGTTAAGCTCCCCAAGGTTAAAAAATATTAAATCTTCTCTACCTGAGTAAACTCAAGCTCAACTGGAGTTGAACGACCAAAGATTAATACCGATACTTGTAATTTGTTTTTGTCGTAATCCACACCCTCGATAACCGCTTCAAATTCTTTGAAAGGACCATCGACAACTCGAACCATTTCACCTGGCTCGTAAATGACTTTTGGACGTGGTTTATCAACACTTGTCTCTACACGCTGCAGAATTCGATCGACTTCTTTTTGAGAAATCGGTGCTGGGCGATCACTAGTACCACCGATGAAACCCATTACTTGAGGAACACTTTTAACCAAGTGCCATGAATCCTCATTCATCTCCATCTGTACTAAAACATAACCAGGGAAGAATTTACGTTCACTAGTACGCTTTTTACCATCTCGAATTTCAACAACTTCTTCTGATGGAACTAAAATCTCACCAAAAGAATCTTCAAGACCTGCACGCTCGACATATTCTGCCAGCGCTTTTTTTACTTTATTTTCATACCCTGAATAAGCATGTACGACATACCATCTTTGAGCCATCTTAACCACCTTGTCCTGTTAACAATTGAACTGCCCATAAAAAGAACATGTCAACTAACCACAAAAAGATACCCATTAAAATAACAACCACAAAGACAATCAACGTCATCTGCACTGTTTCAGGACGCGTAGGCCAAACAACCTGACGCACTTCTCGCTTAGCAAGAGATAGGTAATGAAACCAACTTCTACCGACAGTGGTTTGATACAGGATAAACACAGCAATCGCCGCACCCGCAACAACCCCTAATACACGAACTACTGGATGCATTTCTTGAAAAATGTAATATCCAACTAAAGAACCTACCAATACCAATAAAGACAAGACCATCTTTACCGTATCTAACGAGTTCGAGTTACCTTGGTTTTCTAATTCTTTACTCATATACCTATCAGCTAAATTGAAAACGACCCGCATTTAGAAAAATGCAGGTCGTTTGGAATATGGCAGGGGTAGAGAGATTCGAACTCCCAACACCCGGATTTGGAATCCGGTGCTCTACCAATTGGAGCTATACCCCTGGAGTGTGTCACAAAAAAAGGGGATTATATACCCCTTTTTTTGCTATAGCAAGTGCTATTTGTATTTAAAATTATTCAATAATTTTAGCAACAACACCTGCACCAACTGTACGTCCACCTTCACGGATTGCAAAACGTAGACCGTCTGACATCGCGATTGGGTTGATTAACTCTACAGTCATTTGTACGTTATCACCAGGCATTACCATTTCAACACCTGCTGGTAGCTCACAAGCACCAGTTACGTCAGTTGTACGGAAGTAGAACTGTGGACGGTAACCGTTGAAGAATGGAGTGTGACGTCCACCTTCGTCTTTACCTAATACATATACTTCAGCTTCGAACTTAGTATGTGGCTTAACAGTACCTTTGTGTGCTAGAACTTGTCCACGCTCGATGTCTTCACGCTTAGTACCACGTAATAGGATACCAACGTTATCACCAGCTTCACCTTGGTCTAGAAGCTTACGGAACATTTCAACACCAGTTACTGTTGTTGTTTGAGTAGGACGAATACCAACGATTTCGATCTCTTCACCCACTTTTACAACACCCGTTTCAACACGACCAGTTGCAACCGTACCACGACCCTGGATTGAGAAGATATCTTCTACAGGCATTAGGAATGGCTTGTCTGTTTCACGAGTAGGCTCAGGGATATAAGTATCTAGAGCTTCGATTAGACGACCGATTGATGGTTCACCGATTTCAGACTGGTCACCTTCGATTGCTTTAAGTGCAGAACCCATGATTACTGGAGTGTCGTCACCTGGGAATTCGTACATATCTAGAAGTTCACGAACTTCCATTTCTACTAATTCCATTAGCTCTTCATCATCAACCATGTCAGCTTTGTTTAGGTATACAACGATGTATGGTACACCAACCTGACGTGATAATAGGATGTGCTCACGAGTCTGTGGCATTGGTCCATCAGCCGCTGAACAAACCAGGATTGCGCCATCCATCTGTGCAGCACCAGTGATCATGTTTTTAACATAGTCAGCGTGGCCTGGGCAGTCTACGTGTGCGTAGTGACGAGTTTCTGATTCGTACTCAACGTGTGCTGTTGAGATTGTAATCCCACGCTCACGCTCTTCTGGTGCGTTATCGATTGAAGCGTAGTCTTTTACGTCTCCACCGAATTTCTTACCTTGTACAATTGTTAATGCCGCAGTTAGAGTTGTCTTACCATGGTCAACGTGACCGATAGTACCAACGTTTACGTGCGGTTTCGAGCGTTCAAACTTTTCTTTTGCCATGATGCAAACTCCGTAATAGCGACCCATGCACAAGGCATAAATACACCAATGATTAAAAACTGGAGCTCTCATCCAGGATCGAACTGGAGACCTCATCCTTACCATGGATGCGCTCTACCTACTGAGCTATGAGAGCAAATTAAAAAGGCCCTCTCCATCAATCTGAATTAACAAACTAACAAAGAGAGCCTTTGAAATATGGAGCGGGTAAGGAGAATCGAACTCCTCTCATCGGCTTGGAAGGCCGAGGTAATAGCCAATATACGATACCCGCAAATATGGTGGAGGGTGGTGGATTCGAACCACCGAAGGCTGAGCCAGCAGATTTACAGTCTGCCCCCTTTGGCCGCTCGGGAAACCCTCCAAATTGTGAGTGCGTATTCTATAGATTTATTAACACCTGTCAACACTAAATTTAACAAATATTTAAATTAAATAAATCCACAAAAACCACCCACACCTATTTCCAACTCAACTTTTGAGCAATAAATATTAACAATCAACAAGTTAATTGTAAACAGGCATCTAAAGCATTCGTATCGTTTTTATAAAAAAGTAGGAAATTTATTTTCCACTCTCTGCAAGCACAGCTAGTTTATGGCTTGTTTTCCACCTATAAAATTCAAATCTTTTTATAATACGACCATACAAATATTCCCTCAGGTTCAATAATCATGCAAACTTTTTGTCAAATCGACAACTTTTCTATTCTCTACCAAGACGATTATCTTGTTGCCATCCATAAACCGGCAGGTCTTTTAGTCCATCGCTCACCCATTGATAAACATGAAACTCAGTTTGCGGTACAAATCACCCGTGACTTGATCGGTCAGAAGGTATATCCGATTCACCGATTAGACAAAGCGACTTCAGGTCTTCTATTGTTTGCCCTTGATCCTGCCAGCGCCAGGCATTTAAGTGACCAATTCATGCAACATGATATCCAAAAGACCTACCAAGCCATTTGCAGAGGCTGGGGCAATGAATCTGGCTATATCGACCATGCACTGAAATATAAACGTGACAAGATTGCGGAGAAACTAAAACGTGAGCAGCTTGAACCACAATCGGCTGAAACCGCTTATTCGACCCTCGCCACCACTTCGGTCGACTTTACGATTGGTCGATATGAGCAACAACGTTACTCATTAATAGAACTTAAACCCAAAACCGGGCGTAAACACCAATTACGTCGCCACATGAACCATATCCACCACCCCATCATCGGTGATGTTAAATATGGCGACCGTCACCACAATCATTTCTTCAATGAGTGGCTGGGACAACACCGTTTATATTTAGCCGCGACACAATTGGAGTTCATCCACCCCAACAGCAATCAACCGATTATCATTGAATGCCCTCTTGAATCTAGTTTTCAATACGCTTTAGAAAAGTTAAATTTCTAACCCACCAGGCCTGGTAAGATACCTCTACGATTTTAGACATTAAACACAGAAAACGTTAATTTTATGAACCCGTCTCACACCCCTAATTGGAATGCCTTACTGGAATATGATCGTGAACATATTTGGCACCCCTATGCTAAATTGCCAAATCCTATTGAAGCCATTGGCGTTATAAGAACCCAAGGCTCAATCATTACCTTGGCCGATGGTCGAGAAGTGGTAGATGGCATGTCATCATGGTGGGCGGCTTTACACGGCTACAACCATCCAAAAATCCAACAAGCGATGCATGAGCAGATTGATACCATGCCTCATATCATGTTTGGCGGTCTTACCCATGAACCGGCCATAGAACTTGCTAAACGCCTGGTAGACCTATCTCCAACAGGCCTGGACAAAGTCTTTTTTGTCGATTCGGGTTCGGTTGCAATGGAAGTGGCCATCAAGATGGCTATTCAATATTGGATAAGTTTAACCAGGCCTGCCAAGAATAAATTACTGACTGTAAGAAACGGTTATCACGGCGATACCTTCGCCACCATGGCGATATGCGACCCTATAAACGGTATGCACCATCTATTCAGCGATGTATTGAGCAAACACTTTTTTGCTCCGGCCCCCCAAATGGGGTTTTCAGAGCCTTCTGACAATCAAGACATTGCCGGACTTAAATCGATACTCGAACAACATCATAATGAGATAGCGGCCGTCACCATTGAACCAATCGTGCAGGGTGCGGGAGGCATGCGTTTCTATCGCCCCAACTATTTAAAACAACTGCGTGAATTATGTGACGAATTTGAAGTTTTACTGATTGCCGATGAAATCGCGACCGGCTTTGGACGCACTGGAAAATTGTTTGCCTGCGAATGGGCGGGCATTTCGCCAGACATACTGACCTTAGGCAAAACCTTAACGGGTGGTCATATCACTTTAGCGGCGACCTTAGCGACCAGCAGAATCAGTGAAACCATCAGTAACGGCAACCCTGGCATTCTTGCACATGGACCAACCTATATGGCCAATCCATTGGCCTGCCGTGCCGCCATTGCCAATATTGATGTCTTATTAGACTCACCTTGGCAAGACAATATCCAACGTATATACGACCACTTAACAGAAAGCTTGGCCGAACTCAAAAAGGTAAACGGAGTCGCCGATGTTCGTACCCTGGGAGCCATCGGGGTGGTGGAGTTGGAACGTGACGATTTAGGCGCAAAAATTCAAGCGGCGGCATTAGAGCAAGGCGTTTGGTTAAGGCCTTTTGGCAAGCTGATCTATACCATGCCAGCCTATAATATTCCGCAACGACAACTCGAACAATTATCAGCAGGCCTGGTCAATTCAGTCATACAGACTTTAGCCCAAAATAATCTGTGATTCTGTATAAAAAGCCTCGCTTTTTATACAGAATTAACTCTACAATTCATCAAAGCATTCGTGACTTTTATTGCTCTATCTTAGTCAAAGACTTAAGAACAACAATAAAACCAGCCCTTTTACTATTTTGGAGCCATCCTCGCATGAATCAATTCGATCAATTTGATGAATTCATTGACCTACTTAAATCGCTTATCCGTGAACCTTGCGTTGTTGGCGCCGAACACCCGTTTTTTAGAGTGCTGCAACGCGAACTTGAAGAACGTGGCGCGACCGTTACCTGGTACGAAGGTCTATTAGTGGCTCATGGAAACAGTCCAAATACCGCCATGTTTTCAAGCCATATAGACCGTCATGGGCTGATTTGCACAGGCCCCAACGAGTTTCAGTTTGGCGCATTCATTGCCGGACAGATGAGCGAACTCTTTGGAAAATCGGTCAGCGACGAACTAAAAGCGACCCTTATGAACCGCTTTGATGGTACCCCTGTCATAGCTTATGAACCCTGGTCTGGTGCTTACCGTGGCGCGGGAATCATTGATAATGCCTATATCTGCGAACACCGTAATAACTTGATTTTTGAAGTCGAGGGGTTGGAACATCTGGTTGCAGGAACACCGGTTGGCTTTAGGGATAAGCTGAAAATGGATGAGGAGTTTTTAAGTGCGCAACTCGATAACGTACTCACCGCTGCGATACTGGTGCATTTATTCAGTCTAGGATATCAAGGCACGGCTTTCTTTACAGCAGAAGAAGAGTCAGGTGGTAGCTGGCGCTATTTATTGGAGTGGTTTCACCGTTTTGGGAACACCACCAATGAACTTTATGTTTTGGACACAAGCCCTTACCGTAATCGAGAAGAAGCGGATAAACAGATGGTGGTATTACGTAACCGTGATGAACATGCCGAATTTAATGTGGAAACCACCCAAAAAGTCGCGCAACTTTGTGAATCCTTGAATATCGAATTTACATTTAAAGACCAATACATCACGACACTCAACCAGGAAGCCAGCATGAAAGGGCAATCGCAAATGAGTATTGGACGGACGGAACTAGGTCGAATCACCGCCAATTCAAAAGGTCTTGTTCATGGTACAACCATTCAAATTCCAACCACGGGCTATCACACCATGAATGAAACCGCCTCAATCAAATCGGTAAAAGCTTTTATGGAAGTCATTATGCATTTAGCCAACATTCCGATTGAGCTTAAATAACCAATAACCTAATTCAAAATTAAAGCCTATTGCAAATAGGCTTTATCCGTTCTACTAGAACCACTTTTTCCATTTAAAAATCAAGAACTGCACAATGATTAGCGAAATCAAGCCCAATACAAAATAACGAAAAGCATCAGGATTCTCTGAGCCCGGTATTCCACCCACATTGATCCCCAACAGGCCGGTTAAAAAACCTAAAGGTAAAAATATCGCGGTGATAATCGATAAGACATACATACGATTATTCAACTCTTCACTGATACGGTTCTGCAATTCTTCGTGTGAAACCACGGCACGTTCGCGGATCGCCTCCAAATCCTCAAGCTCACGGGTAATGCGGTCAACCACTTCCCGCAACTGGATACGGTCATCTTGACTATGCCAGCTGATTTTCTCGACCGAAAAGCGCATTAATGCCTCTTTTTGAGGTGCAAGGTAACGTTTTAAAGCAATCACTTGACGACGCAAACTACTCAATTCACTGCGTAAATTAGATTGTCCACGCTCGATGACCTGTCCCTCTAAATCCGCCATTTGCTCTTCGTACTCATCAACCACATCACCGATTCGCCAAACAATACGGTCGGCAATTTCTATCAGCAACTGACTTAAGCTTTTAGGGCCTCGCCCTCGAGCCAGCATCTCGACCACTTCATTCACCGCGAGCAACTCACGCTTCAAGGTTGAAATGACACGATGCTCATCACTCCATAAACGAATCGCCACCATGTCTTCAGGATTGGATTTAGGGTTATGGTTTACACCTCGCCAAGCGATTAAAAGCCCCTCATCCAACAGAGAAAACCTGGGGCGAGACTCTTCACTCAACAAAGTATCGGCGACCGTATCGTCAATCCCGCTGCCATGAATCAACCACTCTTTACTTTCGTAAACACTGTAATCCAAATGTACCCATAACTCGCCATGTTCGGGTTGCCACGATTGTAAGCCTTGCCAATCGAGCTTTTTAGCGCCACCCTCACCATCTAAGACAAATGCATGTATCAAACCAGCAGACATAGAAAAACCTCGTATCTAAAACTCAATCTAAAAACAAAAAAGCCCGGGGAAACCGGGCTTAATTCATACTCTGGCAACAAACTCAGACCGTATCACACTTCTACAATTTCATAAGTATGGGTCATTTCCGCTGTTTTTTCGAGCATTTTAGAAACTGAACAGTATTTTTCCGCAGACAACTCTACCGCTCTAGCGACTTTTTTCTGATTTAAATCGCTACCGAACACCTTAAAATGAAGATGAATTTTAGTGTAAACAGCTGGCACGGAATCGGCACGTTCAGAAGTGATCTCCATCTGGCAATCCTTGACGTCTTGTTTGCCTTTTTCAAGCATCAAAATGACATCAATGCCTGAACAGCCACCCAAGCCCATCAATAAAAGCTCCATTGGACGAGACCCTTTATCTTCTCCGCCAACTTCCTTTGACGCATCCATCATCACTTTATGACCTGTTGATGAGGTTGCTTCGAAGGCTTTACCACCTTGCCATTTAACCGAAATAGACATTCTTCACTCCTTGGTTAGTTACAGTGCTTCGGTTTCCGGATCAAAAATATCCTCAACCACAACAATCTTTGGCTTAGGATAATAATTGAACTCGGTTGCAGACGCAATGGTATATGCCCCCATCTGCTTACCGATTAAGATATCACCGATTTCCAACTCTGGTAATTCGATATCTTCCGCAATCACATCGATACTGTCACAGGTCGGGCCGGCTAATACGCTAGGCAAGAACTCACCCGTAGCATCAAACGGTTTCAACGGTGCTATCGGATAAGAGGCATGGTCAAACATCTGCCCACTAAACCCACCATAAACACCATCGTCCATGTAATACCAAGTTCTAGCACCACGCTTTGCCTTACCCACAACTGAAATCACTTCAATCATAGACGGCGCAGAAATAAAACGCCCAGGCTCAGCAAAAACCTCAACACCTTCTGGCAAATCAGCTAAAGCCTCAACCACCGGAGCACAGAAGTCCGCGATGGGTAAAACGTCTTCCTGGTATGAAACAGGAAAACTTCCACCAATATCCAAGAACTTCCATTTAACGCTGTTCATGACTTTCATGGCCGCAATACTTGAACGCACTGCATTGACCTGCATCATTGGCGAAAGTGACTGAGAACCCACATGGAAAGACAAGCCCACCACTTCAATACCGTTTTGTTGTGCAAGCTCAACAATCACCGGCAGCTCTTCTAAAGCACAACCGAACTTACGTGATAAGTCCACTACCGCTTGCTGGCTACGGAAACTCACACGAATGATCAGTTCAACCTGACCGGCATACGGAATGAACTTTTTAAGTTCTTCAAGGTTATCCACTACAAAACGATTACAACCGAACTCTAAAGCTCGTTTGATCTCTTTGTCTTTTTTAATAGGATGAGTATGAATACATTGGTCACCTTTAATCCCTAAAGACTCGACCAGTTCAACCTCACCAATGGTTGCCAAATCGAAATAACTACCTAACGACTTCAATCGTTTGATAAGTTCAGGATGTGACAAAGACTTTAACGCGTAAAACAACTTAACCCCAGGAAGGGCTGCTTGAAGAGACTTGTACTGATAATCAACCTCTTCCAAGTCCAACACCATAAATGGTGTTTCATGCTTGGCGACCAACTCTTCCAAACTTGCACGGTCAAACTGTTCAAGTACGTCAGGGTGAGATTGTTCTGCAAAAGTTTCTACAAATTGTTGAGTTTGCTGATCCATTATTTTAATGCTTCCATTACATATTGCGGTAAAGCGAAACTGCCTTTATGTACCGCAGGAGTATAAAAACGTGTTGAAAGATTAGCGGCTTTATAGCGTGCTTCTATCGTTTCCAACGACACATTTTTTAGGGCTAGATTATCGGTTGCCCAGGCAAATGTCATTATCCCACCTACATAAGTAGGCACCGCACCGCAATAAAAACTCGCTTCAGTAAACAAAGGTGATAAACGCTTGAAAGTGGTTGTTACTTCTTCCGTTTGTAAAAAACTCACACCATTTTGCGCTACAAATACACCATCCTCATTCAGACAGTTTTTTATACCTTGATAGAAACGAGAAGTAAACAAAACTTCACCTGGCCCCATTGGGTCAGTTGAGTCTGAAATAATCACATCAAACTTTTCTGTACATTCATTGACAAAATCCACACCATCGGCAATCACGATATTCGCTTTCGGATTATCGTAAGCACCTGCTGAATGGTTTGGCAAATACTGAATACACATATCAATCACTTGTTGGTCAATTTCAACTTGAGTGACAGACTCAACATTCTGATGTTTCAACACTTCACGTAAAATACCGCCGTCACCGCCGCCGATAATCAATACTTTTTTAGCGTTTCCGTGAGACAGCATCGGCACATGCACCATCATCTCATGGTAAACGAATTCATCTTTTTCCGTGGTCTGGATAACGCCATCCAGAGCCATCACCGTGCCCCATTGGGCATTATTGAAAATAATCAGGTGCTGATGCCCTGTATTGACTTCAAACAGCACTTCGTCAATAACGAACTGTTGTCCCCAAGCGGGATAAAGCGTTTCTAAATAATTACTGGACATCGTTCACTACCTCACCACGAAGTAAGTTATCTACTTTCACTTCAGACGGTGAGAAAGCTTCTTTTAACACTTCAATGGCCAACTCAGGTTTAGAGTCACCACACATGAATACATCAAAAGCCGCATAATTACGTTCTGGCCAAGAGTGAACACTGATGTGTGATTCTGCTAAAACGGCCACACCAGAAATACCACCATTAGGGGTAAAGTGGTGCAAATGAATATGCAATAAAGTCGCTTTGGCTTTTTCAATCCCTTCACGCAATGCTTTTTCCATCAATGCTAGATCATCTAAATTCGATGCACCCCAAAAATCCGCAATAATATGGGTACCAGCAAAGGTTTTACCATCACGAGTAATAAAGTGATCTAATGTTTGATCTTCAACAGCTTGGTCATGCGTTGGCCATGTGTCATCGATAATCGTTGTTTTTTCAATAACTTCAAAGTGTTCGTTACTGGTGACCAGTATATTTTCTGAATGTGGCATTTTTTGAGTACCTTATAAAACACCCGAACAAAGAAATGGTTTCGGATGAATGATTAATATTAGTTCTACAAACAAAGGCTAGCCTGTAAAACCCCAACCACGCCTAATTAAAGTGACGTGAGGTGTTAACCATTTTTCTTTCTGTTGCCTTCCATTCAATACGAAAAGATGAACGCAAGGTTTCTGTGTGAAAAAGGAAGAGCGTATTATTCTCTTTTTTCAATAAAAATCAAGCTATTTTAAAGCGTAAAACACAACTATTTTTTTATAACCCATCCTATTGATATTAAAGAAATTAATTGGAGTTGGATTTCACCCTGGATTTTGTAAAATTTGATTGCCTCAACCGTCAATTGAGCGCATAATTCGCGCACTTTAAAATGAGGCCAAACTGCGTTGAATTTAACTCCTGAAACACTGAACTTATTGCTAGACAATCTCGTTGAGCACGGCTGGTATGCTCTAGCAGATGCCATCCCGATGCAAATGTGCGCTGAACTGTTAAGTGATATTGAGCGTTATGATGAAGCCGGCGCGTTGAAACCTGCTGGAATTGGCCGTGGTGATGAACATCAAATCGCTAAGGAAATCCGTCGTGACCAAATCAAATGGCTGGATGGCAGTTCAGAGGTGCAACGTCAATATTTGCAGTATATGGCGCAACTCCAGTACGAATTGAACAAGGCATTGTTTTTAGGCCTATTTGAATATGAGTGCCACTATGCACTTTACCAACAAGGCGATTTTTATAAGAAACACCTAGATAGCTTTAAAGGCCAAGCCAATCGTATGGTTTCATCCGTTTTATACCTTAACCCTGATTGGCAGCCTGACTGGGGTGGAGAATTAGTGATTTATAACGAAGAGGATAATGCAGAAATCGCTCGCGTGTTACCAGAGATGGGAAAATTAGTGGTATTCATGAGTGAACAAATGCCACACGAAGTTTTACCCACCCTACAACCTAGAGCAAGCGTTACCGGTTGGTTTCGTTGTAATAACTCTACCGCCATGCTCGCTGACCCGGCTCGTTAAACGGTTTGACACAAAGTGCAAACAGAATTGAAAGCCTTTTAAATGACCGCGAGCAAGACCTCAACTATTTAGTGATCAATTACACCGAATACGCCTAAAAAGCCCATGACCACTTCAACCATAATCAGCCAGATGATAATCCACTCTAAAAAAGAGCTATGTTTGTGATGATACAGATCCATCATCATGCCAATGTCTTCTTTAAGGGTATTCAACTTATAACTGACGACCTCAAAACGATCACTTAACTCGAGAGCCTCCGCTAAACGGTTATATAAACGCTCGTAAATTTCGTTATCCCAAAGCACGTTAGGTTTATCCAATAGACGTAAATCCAAAACCATATCGTGGCGAAGCAAACTAATCTCTTCCGCATAGTCTGCAAATTTATGGCGTTTCATCCAACCTAATCGGCCTGAATCATTCACCATATCTCGGCCTTTACTGAAATAGTGGTTTACTTTGACTTCAAATCGCTCAAGCCCTACACTTTGGGACACGACCAGTGCCACAACCATTAAAGGCCATAAGCTTAATGCAGATAACGTAATCAAATCATTTGATACAGATGAACCCTGATTCACCTCAGAGTCTTCCATAATCAAATAGTCTTGATGCAAGACACTCTCTTTAAAGTGTTCAGCATTTTTAATCCCCAACAAAGAGAGCGTTTGTACAATTTGTTGATGGGGCCAATTGATAAACGTTAACACCGAAAACTCGGTAAAAAACAGATAACGATTCTCTTCTAGCTCGGCGTAATAACAGGCTTCAATACCTTTGTGCAGTTGAATGTTAAGTGTTTCTGCAATTTGCATACGTGACAAAACAACAGGCATATCAATAGAGATTAAGGTAACGGATTGGGTAGACATAAGCTTCCTAAATTCAACAACATATTGAACAAAAACTGTCTATGGGAAAGATTCTTGAGACAAAAAAGGCCTGATAACCAAATAGTTACCCTATGCTCACAAACTTGAGTTGGTCACAGGGCATGCCAGGCCTGGTCATTTTATAATAAATAATGAAATTTAAAATAGATTTAAAACCGTCATTTGCAAATAACTAGGCAAAAAGTTCAGCCAGTTTTTCTCCCGGGTTTTCTGCACGCATAAAGGCTTCACCTACTAAAAAACTGTTTACGTGATGTTCACGCATCTTCTTCACGTCTTCCGGCCCCAAGATTCCACTTTCGGTTATCACGATACGGTCATCTGGAATCTTATCCAGCATACGGATTGTGGTATCCAATGAGACATCGAAACTATGTAAATCACGGTTGTTAATACCAATCATCGGTAATGGCAAACGTAAGGCACGCTCTAATTCTTCTTCATTATGCACTTCAATCAACACATCCATGCCCAGCGTCAAGGCGGTTTGCGTCAATTCATACATTTGCGCATCACCAATGGCCGCAGCGATCAGTAATATACAGTCTGCACCAATCACTCTCGCTTCATACACTTGGTAGTCATCCACAATAAAGTCCTTACGGATAATCGGTAAATCCACCGCTTCGCGTACTTGTTGCAGATACTCATTGGAACCTTGAAAGAAATCTTTATCGGTTAACACCGACAAACAAGCTGCGCCATTAGCCGCATAACTTTTAGCGATTTCAACTGGATCAAACGGGTCACGCAAAACGCCTTTGCTGGGCGAGGCTTTTTTAATTTCGGCAATCACCGCAGACTGGCCGGCATCCAACTTAGCCTGCATCGCATCGGCAAATCCACGAGTTGGCGTGGTAGAGGCCATCATCGCTTTTTGCTTCATCTCTCTTAATGGAATGCGCTCGCAACCCTCTTGAATCTCTTCAAGCTTACGGAAAATGATTTTTTTCAAAATGGTTGGTGTACCGCTCATAAAAATTTCCTTATTAACACCGTTCAAACAGAGTGTATCGTTCTTTCAAATTATAAATTTCGTTTGCTATGCTGGCTATGTTGGTTATGCTGATTCATTTTTACACTCCGGCACACGCCATAAAAAGAACAGCAATACCAATGCAATGCCAATCAGAATGAATTGTAACCAGGGCTTAGCCATCAATACCGCAATCGAGATGGAAAACATGATCACAATCACCCAAGTTGCCCTTACTTTTGTAGCTCGCAACATGGTGTGTTCACGCTCCCAGCGCTGGAGATCTTGCCCAATCCAGCGATTATTGAGTAACGCCTGATGAAAACGCGGAGAACTTTTGGCAAAACAACCCGCCGCTAAAATCATAAATGGGGTTGTTGGCAAAATTGGTAAAACAATTCCAACTAGACCTGTTACGAAAAACACGCCACCTAATATCAAGTACATTTGACGTTTGACCATATGCAACATGTCAAATCCTTATGACCAAAGCCTTACCTTGCGGGATGCGGTGGCTTTATTTATGTTTAATTTAACGCTGATTAAACGACTGGGTTTTGTCGATAAATTCATTTAGTTTTGCTAAAGCTAGTCCATCCGCAATCGTCTTGCGGGCCAAATCCACCCCGGCCGAATATGTTTCGGCCAGGCCTACCACATATAAGGAAGCGCCTGAATTTAAGCACACGATATCTTTGGCCGCTGAGTCGTTATTGGCAAAGACAGCACGAATGATATTAATACTGTCTTGCGCCGAATCTACCGATAGATCCGCTAAGTTAGGGTGATCCATATCATACTCGGATGGATCAATTTCCCATTGGGTGACTTCACCATGTTTAAGCTCTGCCACATAGGTTTTAGCGGCGATACTGATTTCGTCTAAACCGTCGGCCGCATGCACCACCATCACGTGTTTGGAACCCAATCTTTGTAACACCTTGGCAAACAGTACCGTCAAGGCTTTGTCATAAACCCCAATCACTTGGTAAGGCGCTCCGGCCGGATTGGTTAATGGCCCCAACATATTGAAGATGGTACGCACACCCAACTCCCTGCGTGCTCCAATCACATGCTTCATAGCACTGTGATGTGCCTGGGCGAACATAAAACCAACACCGGTTTCATTAATGCACTCGGCGACTTGTTCAGGCGATAGGCTCAAATCCACCCCCGCTGCCTCTAAAACATCGGCACTACCCGATTTACTCGAGATAGAACGATTACCATGTTTGGCGACCGTACCACCTGCGGCCGCGACCACAAAGGCTGATGCGGTTGAGATATTAAAGGTATTTGCGCCATCGCCGCCCGTACCACAGGTATCGACCAGTTTAGATTTATCTGCCAAATCCACCGGTGTAGCCAAATTTCGCATCACTTGCACCGCAGAGGTAATCTCCTCCAGGCTCTCGCCCTTCATTCTCAAAGCGGTCAATATCGCGCCGATCTGGGCTGGAGTTGCTTTACCCGACATCAACTTATGCATGACCGATTCCATTTGTTCGGCATGCAAATCTTCTCTGGCGAGCAGGTGTTCTAAGGCGGCTTTCAATTCCATTTGCAACTCCAATTTACTTTCTTACCAGGCCTGGTAAATTTATTTCTTATTCTGATCCAAGAAGTTTTTAAGCATTTGATGACCTTGCTCAGTCAAAATCGATTCTGGGTGGAACTGCACACCTTCTATCGGCAAGGTCTTATGGCGCACCCCCATGATTTCATCAAATTCACCATTTTCATCTTGAGTCCATGCGGTGACTTCCAAACAATCCGGCAAAGTCTTTTGATCAATTACCAATGAGTGGTAACGGGTGGTTTGCACCGGATTTGGCAGTCCGGAAAACATGCCTTCATTTTTGTGATAAACCGGCGAGGTTTTACCATGCATAACGTGCTTTGCGCGCACAATATCACCACCAAATGCTTGGCCTATACTTTGATGCCCTAAACACACACCCATAATAGGAATTTTGCCGGCAAAATGTTTAATCGCCTCTACTGAAATCCCCGCCTCAGTCGGGGTACATGGACCTGGAGAAATCACTAAATACTCCGGATTCAGCGTTTGAATCTCTTCCAAACTAATTTGGTCATTACGATACACATCAACCTGCTGCCCTAACTCACCAAAATACTGCACGATGTTGTAGGTAAAAGAGTCGTAATTATCAATCATTAATAACATGGTAAATTTCCTTCAATCCTTGACAGGCTATTTAGGCTGTACAAGGTAATAAACAGCGTGATTACTTATGACCGGGGTCTGGGTTATGGGTTTGTAAACCTTCGGTCACAAACTGTGCCGCTCTAAAAATGGCTCGGCCCTTATTCATGGTTTCATCCCACTCTAACTGTGGAACCGAATCGGCGACGACACCCGCACCAGCTTGCACAAAAAGCTTATTGTCTTTAATCACCGCGGTACGGATTGCGATGGCGGTATCCATATTGCCATGCCAGCCAAGATAGCCCACCGCGCCAGCGTAAATACCACGTTTAACCGGCTCCAACTCGTCAATAATTTCCATCGCACGGACTTTAGGTGCGCCTGAAACCGTTCCTGCAGGGAAAGTCGCGCGTAAAACATCCATCGCACTCATTCCTGGTTTAGCTTGCGCATTGACGTTAGACACAATATGCATAACATGTGAGTAACGCTCCACCACCATTTTTTCAGTGAGTTCAACCGAACCGACCTGGGCGATGCGCCCCACATCATTACGACCTAAGTCAATCAGCATCAGATGTTCCGCCAACTCTTTCGGATCGTTTAACAACTCCTCTTCCAACGCCTTATCTTTTTCAGGCGTGACACCGCGGCGGCGCGTTCCCGCAATAGGACGAACCGTCACTTGATTGTCTTCCAGACGCACTAAAATCTCGGGGGAAGAGCCGACAATCTGCAAATCGCCCATATCCACAAAAAACATATACGGCGATGGATTCAGATAACGTAAGGCACGGTATAAATCGATAGGCGCACCGATATAATCAACCGACATCTGTTGAGAGATGACCACCTGCATGGCATCTCCGGCCAAAATATACTCTTTGATTTTAGCGACCGCCGCTTTAAATGGCTCTTCACCGAAACTTGAGACAAAATCGGCTTCCGTCAACACGTCGGCGCTCGCCACATCAACCGGCATCGGCATAGGTGAACTTAGCAATGCCTGGAGTTCATCTAGACGTGTACTGGCTTGAGTATATGCACAGGGCTTAGATAAATCGGCATGCACAATCACATGCACCTGACCACTTAAATTATCGAAAACCACCAGCTCTTCAGAAACCAATAATTCGATATCTGGTGCACCGATATCGTCTTTTTGCGGTGTCGAGTTTTTTAGACGCTCTTCTACATAACGTACCGTGTCATAACCAAAATAACCGACTAAACCGCCGCTAAAAGCGGGCAGGCCTGGTTGGTTATAGACTTTAAACTGGTTTTGATAGGCTTCTACCCAAGCAAGCGGATCCTCTGCCACTTGATGTTGCAGCACCTCACCGTCACAAATCTCTTGTATTTGATTACCTTTAATTTGAATACGTGTCTGGCACGGCAAACCGATAATGGAATAACGCCCCCATTTATCACCACCTTGAACGGATTCAAATAGATAGGAATACGGTCCTTTTGCTAACTTATGGTAAACGCTCAACGGCGTATCATAGTCAGATAGCACCGTGCGCATTAAAGGCGCACGGGTATAACCTTGATTTGCGAGGTTGGCAAAATGTTCATTGCTCATTAGGGTTCTGCCTTGCTTGATGATTGCTTGCGTTCTTTCCAATCTAAATACTTAAATAAGATGGTGCGGCGAATGCCGGCAAAAGAACATAATAACGGTCGAAAAATCTCTAGTAACAAGGCTTTTAAAAAAGTCATTGTGATTAAACCTATTGTTAGTACAAACTTCTCTGTTTTGATTAAGGATTGCATCTTGCATGTTAGCTCAGGCTTTCCATCACGGAAGAGCCTCAAACCAACACACTGGATGCAACGGATGATGCTGGCTTATTTTGCTACCAAATAATTTGGTAGTTCCATAAATGAATCCATCACCACATCTGGGTTGTAATCACGAATATCTTCACCATGGTTATAACCGTAAGTCATACAGAAGATATGGAATCCAGCCGCGCGAGCCGCCTTAACATCCGATTGTGAATCACCTAACATCAAGGCATTTTCAGGCTCAACACCCATCAACTTAGCCGCATGCAACAATGGCATTGGATGTGGTTTTTTCTCAGCACAAGTATCACCAGAAACCACAACCTCAAACAAATCATATAGGCCTTTGTCTTTCAATAACGGTACAGTGAACGCTTCCGCCTTATTGGTCACGCAACCAACACGGTAGCCATTCTCTTTCATCCACTTGATCCCTTCCAACACACCTGGGTAGACACTTGAACGGATTGCGTTGTTATCTTTATATAGTTCCAAAAAGATTGGATACGCTTTGTCCATTAAGTCTTGATCAGGCATACCGTCAACCGAATTGACTAAGGCACGTTCAGTAAGGCGTTGAACCCCGTTACCTACCCAGTCACGTACCGCATCTTCACCACGAACCGGCATATCCAGTTGCTTCATCATCTCATCAACACAGTAAGCTAAATCTGGCACACTGTCGATTAACGTTCCATCTAAATCGATTAGAACGAATCCTGGTTTAAACTTTTCCATAATAATTCTCTTTTTTAAATCCTTGAAACCCAAGCTTACGCACAAGTTTCTTAATGTAGCCCCATTCATTCGATGGGTTTGGCTTCCCTAAAACCACAAAACGCCAGCGTCTCGAATGAGAGCGCCAGCGTTCTGGAAGAAAAGCTAAGAACAAAACCTTTACCTGCGTTGATTAACGACTGTAAAGGTCTCTAAAAATTACTTAACTTTTGCAAGCTCATCACGCATTTGCTTGATAACCGTGTCATAACGGTTAGCATCAGATGCGTTAGCCTTACCGAAGATTCCAGAACCAGATACAAACGTATCACAGCCTGCAGCAGCAACTTCAGCGATGTTCTCAACTTTAACACCACCATCGATCTCTAAACGGATATCACGTCCAGAAGCATCAATTAACTGACGTGCTTGACGTAGTTTTTCTAACGCTTGGTCGATGAACGACTGTCCACCGAAACCAGGGTTTACCGACATGATTAAAATCATATCGATTTTATCCATCACGTGCTCAAGGTAAGACAGCGAAGTGGCTGGGTTGAATACTAAACCGGCCTTAAGACCCGCATTTTTGATTAACCCTAAAGAACCATCGATGTGCTCAGAAGCTTCAGGATGGAATGTGATGTAATCCGCACCCGCGTTAGCGAAGTCACCGATAATGCGATCAACAGGCTTAACCATTAAGTGAGCATCGATAGGTGCATTAACACCTTCTGCAACCATAAAGTTCTTTAAAGATTCGCAAACTAATGGCCCGATGGTTAGGTTAGGAACATAATGGTTATCCATTACATCAAAATGCACTACGTCTGCACCTGAAGCAATCACGTCTTTAACGTCTTTACCTAACTGAGCGAAGTCAGCAGATAAGATTGAAGGAGCAATCCAATTTTCTTGTTTAGCCATGTTTACACACCTTATAAATAGAAATGTTTAAAAAATAATTCGTGCATTTTAACAGTATCCATTAAAATGGCAAAAAATCTTTACCAAAACCTTATCTATACAACGGTAATAGCGAGCACTCTATGCGTAAAAATAAAGAAGATATTCTAGATAACGAAATACTGGACGAAACTGAATTTGCCGACATGAGAACTCAAGAAACAAGACCGATGCGAGATAAAATCTTAGGCGACGTCATTCATATCGTCGAATACATTGGTTTACTTGTCATCACTATCGCGACCATTTTTGCCGGTGCGGGTGAAATAACCCATATGATTTCGGCCCGAACGGTAACGCTGGGTGACTTGCTATTGCTGTTCTTATACCTAGAGGTTTTGGCGATGATTGCCATTTACCTAAAATCAGGTAAATTACCGATTCGTTTTCCAATCTATATTGCTATCGTCGCCTTAGCTCGACTGCTTATTTTGGACTTAAAATCGTTATCCGAATGGGAAATGATTGCCATTGCAGGCACAATTACCTTACTTTCTGTTGCCATACTTATCTTACGATATGGTCACATCAAACTCCCTTACATTATCAATCGCCGTAAAGACGATTAATCAACCTGATTTTATAGGACTGAATATGCAAGCACTTTATAAATCTAGCCTAACGAGCCTACCATTGATTGGTTCTGGTAAAGTTCGAGATATCTACGACATTGATGACAAGCACATGCTCATTGTCACCACGGATAGAATCTCAGCTTACGATGCCATCCTACCAACACCAATCCCTGGCAAAGGCCGCATCCTTACTGAAACAGCCCAGTTTTGGATGAGAAAAATGCAAGATATCGTGCCAAATCAGCTGGCTGAAGAGATGAACCTAGCGGACTACCTGACAGCGGATGAGCTTAAGCAGTTAAACGGTCGCGGTATGATTGTCAAAAAACTTAAGCCATTACCGGTGGAAGCGATTGTACGTGGTTACTTAGTGGGCTCAGGCTGGAAAGAGTATAAAAAATCCCAAAGTGTCTGTGGTATCGAATTACCTAAAGGTTTAAAACAAGCCTCTCAATTGCCTGAGCCTCTATTCACGCCATCGACCAAAGCGGAGCAAGGCGACCATGACGAAAACATCAGCTTTGAACAACTGGTTAAAATCATGGGTGAGGAGAAATCCAACAAGGTGCGCGATTTAAGCATCAAACTGTATAAAGCCGCCGCGGAATTTGCTTTAGAACGCGGAATCATCATCGCCGATACCAAGTTTGAATTTGGTGAAGATGATGAAGGCACTATCTACCTGATTGATGAAGCCTTAACGCCTGACAGTTCGCGTTTTTGGCCGGCATCCAGCTATGAAGTGGGCAGCAACCCACCGAGCTTTGACAAGCAGTATATTCGCGATTACCTAGATAGCCTAGATTGGGATAAAAACCCAGCGACAGGCCCTGAACTTCCAGAAGAAATCGTCTGTAAAACTTTTGAGAAGTACCAAGAAGCGCAATCGCGTCTCATGGAAAACCTATAATTCAAGATGAATGATTCACCAAATAAAACCACCAGGCCTGGTGGTTTTTTTATTACGGGTACCGATACCGATGTGGGAAAAACCTATATTGCAGGTTGTGTAGCCCATACCTTAATCCAACAGGGTTACCGGGTTACACCACGTAAACCCATTGCTTCAGGCTGTATCAAGCAAGCCGATGGCAGCTTATTGTGCGAAGATGCACTTTTCTTACAGCAATCCTGCCAATCAAACGAATCATTGCAAAGCATTTGTCCTAATCAATTTGAACCGCCTATTTCTCCTCAAACCGCCATACAACAAGCAGGCCTGGTCATATCGACTGTAGATTTAGTACAGGCCTGCCAACCTGCCCAAACGTTACAAGCTAATGAAATTTTAATGGTTGAAGGTGCTGGGGGGTTTTATTCTCCATTATGTTCGGATGGTTTAAATAAAGATTTGGCGACAGCCTTAGATTTGCCTGTCATTTTGGTGGTAAAAAACCAACTAGGTTGTATCAACCATACGCTGTTAACCTTAGCCGCGATTGAACAAGCCGGGCTACAAACCCATGCGATTATCTTGAATTTCTCTGCTGAGAAGAATCATGCAAAAGACCTAGACAAATGGACTACGCTGCCAATCTTTCATATTCCCTTTTCTCCGTCAAAGACTCTTATTGAGATTCCAGGCTTTATCTAAACTCCAGAGTCCTTACTCTCTTTACGCCCTTTACTCTTTAAGCATCGATTAGGCGCACAAAACTCACCATTGCTAAAACAACCAGGCCTGGTTACTTTTAAAAGCGACCAGGCCTGTTCATTTGGCTTTAATGTTTGACTTTAAGATTTGGTTTTAACGTTTTCCAGAATCAAGTACCGGCAAAACCCAATATTGACACTCCATTCGAGGATGATCCATTTTAAGGTATTCTAAAATGGCTTGATACTCATCTTCTGTGGTACGAATCTCGATTTGTACCTTTGCCAAATAGCCGGCAACCTGCTCCTTAATCCCTTCCAACTCATGCTCGTTACTGTAAGAACGAATGGACGAGGTATTAAATGCGATCTGTGCCGATGGATAAACCAACAAGCTATCCGATACCGAAGAAAAAACGCCTTCATCCACGACTAGTTTCAACATCACTGCAGACATTTTAAGCTCCTTTTTTTAGATAGTTTAACTGGGTACCTTGACCAAACAATCGATAGAAAATCGGCAAGATAAGTAACGTCAACACAGTGGATGAAATCAACCCGCCAATCACCACGATAGCTAATGGACGCTGAATTTCAGAGCCTGGCCCGGTTGCAAACACCAATGGCACCAAACCTAAAGCGGCAATACTCGCGGTCATCAATACCGGACGCAAACGACGCATCGCCCCCTCAACCACCACTTCGGTAATGGAAATCCCAGTCGCGGCCAACTGGTTGAAATAAGAGATCATCACCACACCGTTCAACACCGCGATACCCAACAGGGCGATAAAGCCCACAGAGGCCGGTACAGAAAGATATTCACCGGTTATCCACAGGGCGGTAATCCCACCTATCAGCGCAAAAGGCACGTTGGTTAGAATCATCGCGGCCTGCGGTACCGACTTGAAAGTACTGAATAAAATGATGAAAATCAACACCAAAGCGATTGGCACCACCACGGCCAATTTGGCCGCGGCACGCTGCTGGTTTTCAAACTTACCACTCCATTCAAAGTAGTAACCTGCAGGGATATTCATTTTGGCCGCTTTCTGTTTTGCCTCTTCAACAAAACCGACCAAATCACGCCCTTTAACATTTGAGACCACCACAGCAAAACGTTTGCTTTGCTCACGCTGGATAGATACTGGCCCTTCCACTTCGCGGGCATCAACCAACTGGCTCAATAAAACCGTTTGTCCGTTCTCTAAAGCGATCGGCTGTTGCAACATCTCTTGTTTTGATGACTTATAGGCCTCAGGCGCCCTCACCATCAGCGGAATACGGCGAATACCCTGGTATAGGATTCCCGCTTCAAAGCCATTCACCTGAGCACGCAGGATATTTTGAACATCGTTCACACTCAAACCGAACTTGCCCGCCATCTCTTTATTGATATCAAGCTGCAAATAACGTAAACCCTCGTTTTTAGGGGTAAAGACATCTTCAGCGCCGTCAATTGAACCGATGGTTTCTACCAGTTTTTTGGCGACTTCGTTCAGCTGCTCTGGGTCATCCCCAAACACCTTAATCGCCACATCACCACGCGCACCGGTCAACATCTCATCCACACGCATTTGAATCGGCTGGGTAAAAGCGAAGTTCACTCCTGGAAAATGGTTCTCCAACGCGGTACGAATCTCATCAATGAGAGCTTCTTTGGTTTCCATTCTCCACTCTTCTTTTGGCTTAAGCACCAAGAAGCTGTCGGTATCGTTCAACCCCATCGGATCCATCCCCAACTCATCAGACCCGACACGAGCGATAATACGGCTGATTTCTGGAATGTTCTTTAACAGAAACTTCTGCACCTGTTTATCGGTATTGACCGTCTCTTTCAGACTGATGGCAGGAAGCTTTTCAATCTGCATCACGATATAACCTTCATCCATCTGCGGAATGAAAGTCTTACCCACTTGGGTATAAACAAATCCGGCAAACAGCAAACCCAGTAACGCGATAGAAATCACCTTTTTACTGTTCGCCAAACTCCAGGTCAACACCGGGCGATATAGCTTAAGCAACTTCTCAATCAACCAAGGTTCTTTATGACTTGGTTTACCCAACATAAATGAAGCCAGGGTAGGAATAATGGTTAACGACAGAATCAAAGCACTACCCAACGCAAAGATAATGGTTAAAGCGACCGGTACAAACAACTTACCTTCCAAACCTTCTAAGGTCAGTAGCGGTAAAAACACCGTCATAATAATCAAAATACCCGAGATAACCGGTACGGAAACCTCTTGTACCGCACGGTAGATGATATGCAGTTTCGGCAGGCCTGCACGGTCGTTTTCTTGGTGGGTCACGATGTTCTCCACCACCACCACGGCGGCATCGACCAACATACCGATGACGATGGCCAGCCCTCCTAATGACATCAAGTTAGCGGACAAGCCAAATTGATTCATTAAAATGAAGGTCAACAAGGCGGCCAACGGCAGAATCAAAGCCACAGTCAAGGCGGCACGCAGATTCCCTAAAAAGACCAGCAACACCAGAACCACCAGCACCACCGCTTCGGTCAAAGCGCCGGATACGGTTTCAATCGCTTGTGAAATCAAGTCCTTACGATTATAGAAAACATTCAGCGAAATCCCGGCTGGCAAAGCGCGTTCAATATCCGCTAGACGGGTTTCAATCCCGGAAACTACGTCACGGGCATTTGCGCCTTTAAGCGCCATGACCAAACCCTCTACCGCCTCATGGCCATTTTGGGTAACCGCACCGTTACGGTACAGCGAATCCACTTCCACTTTGGCTAAATCTTTAACGTAAATTGGGCGATTGCCTTGAAAATCGACAATGATGTTTTCAATATCGTCAATATTGGTCAAGTTACCCAACGTTCTGACCAACAACACTTCTTCACCTTGATTGACACGCCCAGCCCCATCGTTTTGGTTGTGGGTTTGAATCGCTTCGATTAGACGGGCAAGCGAAATTTGAAAAGTGCTTAGCTTGTTAAAGTCTGGCTTAACGGCGAATACACGCACATCCCCACCCAGCGCATTCACATCCGCCACACCGGGAACGGAACGCAAAGCGGGACGAATCACCCAATCCAACAGATCGCGTTTTTCCATATTGCTCAATGTATCGCCATCAATGGTAAACATAAAGATGTCACTTAGCGGAGTCGATAACGGAGCCATACCTCCGGTTACCCCATTAGGCAGGTCGACACCGTTCAAACGTTCGGCAACTAGCTGGCGTGCCCAATAGATATCGGTACCTTCAGCAAAATTCAAGGTAATATCCGCAATCGCATATTTGGCCAAAGAACGCAGTAAGGTCTCTTTTGGAATGCCTAACAACTCTTGCTCTAGCGGCGCGATGACACGTTGCTCAACTTCCGTCGGCGTCATCCCCGGCGCTTTAAAGATCATTTTCACCTGAACAGGCGACACATCCGGAAAGGCATCGATTGGCGTTTTTTGGAACGCCATCCAACCACCCGCCACCAGTGCGAAAATCACCAGTAGCACAAAGATACGCTGGGTTAAGAAAAACTGAATCAATCGGTTCATGAGTTACTCCTCACCCTCTGCCATCAAACTGTTCTTCAAGCTCGAAGTACCATGCACCACCACCAGGCTTTGGGCATTTAATTCCGCCGCATTCCGTGGTAAGAAATAAAGCTGGTTATTTTGGGTTTGTAAAACGACAACCTCTACCGCTTTGATTTTATCGCCCTGCTTTACAAACACCATCGGAACATTATCAATACGGGTTAAAGCCCCCATTTGCGATTTGAAAGCGGTTTTTTCAAACTGAAATTGCACTTTGAACATCTGACCAGGCTTGATTGCCGAATCGGCATTATCAAAACGAGTATGTACCCCAATCGACTGGGTCATCGGATCGACAAACTCAGAGATATGCGCAATCTCACCGACTTTCTCACTGCCCACCAAACTCACTGGTTTGCCTTCTTCAAGAGGATTCCTATCATCGACTGGCACATCCACATCAATGACAATCGGATTGATTTTAGCGATACTGATCACAATCTCTTGCGCCATTAACCGTTTGCCAAGCTGAGCTTGCAAATCGAACATTTCCCCAGTTACCGGCGCTTTTATCTCAAATACCGCCGATTGCAGTTTTTGAGTATTTTCAAGCTGTTCAACCGAACTTGGATTCATACCGATGTACAGCAAATTCTGTTTCTGTTGCGCCTTAACTTGCAGTAACTTTTGCACACTCGCTTCCAGCTGTTGGCGCTGTTTACTGGAAACCGCACCACTCTGACTCAGGGTTTTGGCACGTTTCAATGCCGCCATTTGCGCTTTCAAATCCGCTAAGGTAGCAATCAACTCACTTTGCAATTTTAAAAGTTCAGGGCTTTGCACCAGGGCAATCACATCGCCTTGCTGCACACTGCCATGAAAATGCGGCAATTCCATGATTTGGCCGTCAATCGGCATAGTGACAGCGTAACTTTGATTATGCGGCACAATGCTTTGAGCGACATACTGACGGCTAGGATAACTGGCCACTTGCTCAACAGGCTGGGTTTCTATCGATAACGCAGCCATCTGCTCGGCATTTAACGTGACGTCGGGAATGGTTGCCGTTTCCGCTTGAACCTTAGGCAGATAAAGACTCGCCGATAATGCCAGTGTGACAGTCAAAGCGGACACCAACTTTGAGAACGGTGCTTTCGTCTTGGCAAAAGCAGCTGAGCGTGCTGAATGAGCTTGGGTCTGAGATGAAGTTTGCATTATAGAGAGTCTCCTGCAATTTGATTATGTTGAGCAATGGCTTTATTCAATTCAATTTCGGTCAAGGACTGTTGCAACTTGCTGTTTAAAAAGTCCTGTTGGGCATTCACCAAGGTTTGGATATTACTTTCACCGGCTTTATAGGCCTGAGTGGCAAGCTGCAAGGTTTGTGTCGCAATTTGTAACTCTTGCTGCATTAATGAGAGTTTTTGCTGTGCAAGGCTAATCTGCTGTTTAGCCTTTTTTAGTTGGTTCTCTAACACCATCTGATAACGTTTCACTTCCGCCTGTTTTTCTAAAAACGCGGTTCTTTGCTTTGCGGTTTCCACTTTTTTAAGTGGGCTACTACCTAAAGGATAGGTGATTTGCGCGTAAAGGGAGTTATTGGCGCTGGTCGCCTTGTCTTCTTCCTGAAAGCCACCGAATGAGAAGGTCGGATTATCTTTTTCGGTCGCTTTAGCTGTTTGGTACTCGGCACCCAATACCGCCAATTGCGCTTTCAACCGGTTCAGTTCTGGATGCTTTTGCAAATCCACTTTAGCAATGGTTTCTGTCAATGGGCTCGGCAACTCTTGAGTGTTGGTCCAGTATTGATATTGCTGGCGGTTGGATTCGAGCATGCTTTGTAAGTTCAAGCGTTGTGCCTGCGCATTCAATAAGGCTTTATCCGCTAAAAGCGCATCGATCTTTGGTTTCTCTCCCACCTTGACCAAGGTAGCAATCAAGTCATTAAGTTGTTGTGCCTGTGCCACCGATTGCTCGGCGATATCCGCTTTGACTTGGCTTTCTTGATATTGCCAAACCAAGTCACGCAACTGACCCGAAGCTTGCCATTTGAGATACCAGGCCTGGTAACTATTTAAATCGGCCAAACCTCGCGCTAAATTTTGTTGGCTTTGTGCCTGACCCGGCAACCATAATGGCATTTCCGCACCAATATGCCATTTTTGCTTTTGCAAATCACCGGTCAAAGCATCATTCTCATGGGCGACCACTAAATTCGCATTACCCGCAAACCAACTGTCCGCACTCTGACTCACGGTAGTTTCCAATTCACCATAGGATTGTAAGGCAGCTTGTTCTGGTTGCTGTTGCTGAACGTTTTGCAATAGCTCGGCATAGGTTTTGGCTTGTGCGGGGAAACTGAATACCAAGCCTGCTGAAAGCAGACCAATAAGACGATATGCATGAATGTTTTTCATAAGGTGTTCCTAGAGTATTCGATAATGACATGGATTCTAGAAAACGAAACTGAAACGAAACTGAAAATTGGGATAAATATTGAAAAAAAATTATCACTTATTATTAAAAATAAGCGATACCTTGAGCCCTCCGTAAGCAGAGTGTGCAAATTCAATTTCGGCAGAATACGCCTCGACCAAATCCTTAACGATAGATAGACCAATGCCATGCCCTGGAGTGGCCTCATCGGCACGGAAACCTCGTATCTGGATATCCGTTAACGCTTGTTCGGAAACGCCTGGCCCATCATCCTCAATCGTAATAGCAACCTTTTTTGCATCGGCTTCAAAACCGATCCAAATTTGATTGTTACTCCATTTACAAGCGTTATCCAAGAGATTTCCGAATAACTCAAAACCGTCTTCTTTTTCAATGACCAAGCCAGGCAAGTCGGTCAAACTCGATTCGATTTGCAGGTTTTTAGCTTGATAAAGCTGCTTTAAGGATTGAATCAGTTCTTCCATGTCCGCTTGCCAATCAAAACGGTTCGACAAAGGGGCGTCGGAAGCGATTCGGGCTTTTTTCAACTCCCTCTCAATCAGCTGGTGGATTTTATTGAGCTGTTGCTGAACCTGACGTTCAACCAATTTGAGTTTTTCCGGCGAAGTGTCTTCTCTAATTTGTTCCAATAGCTGAAAGGCTAAATTTAGCGGCGTTTTCAATGCATGTGATAAATTCGCATTAGACTGACGTGAAGACCTGAGTTGTTTGCCCGCTTGAGTCAAAGCGTGGCGTAATGCCTCGATTAATGACGCCACCTCTTTAGGATATGGCACATCCTCAATATTCAACTGATGGGTCAACTCCAACTCTTTGAGCTGTTTCTCTAATGGGGACAATTGTTTGAAGGTACGCTGTAATATCCATTTTTGTAAAAAATACAGTATTAACAGAGTCACCAAAGCAAAACCACCAAACAACCAATCAAACCGCTTCAAGCTCTGCTGGATCGGCGAGTGATCTTCGGCGATATAGATAGTAACCGGGTGATTGTTTTTACTTTGCTGACTGGCTTGAATCAATAACTTTGAACGCTTAACATCCTTACCTTCGGTAACTAAAGGACCTAAAGTTTCATAGACCATCTCGGTGTATTTATGGCTATCCCACTCTGGAACAAACAACGGGTAACCGTTTAAAGATGGAGAGTAAAAGGTTTGCTTCTCGACCTTTACCACAAAATAATGCCCGGAATTCACTTGAGAGTAGATTGGCTCAAGCCGTTCGAAGTCCAACACCCATCGACCATTCTTCAAATGCAAATTTTTGACCACCGCATCGCTATCATGGCTCAAACGTGTAAGTACATACTCCTCGGCAACTTGATGGATGGTCGTAAATGAAAGCCACCAAAACAGGATGAAAACTGCGGCGACACTCAATCCCAACAACACAGACAACTGATGTTGCAATGATTTCATTTGTTGACCTCAACGGTGTCGGACAAGGTCAATCGATAGCCTTGTCCCCTTAAGGTTTGAATTGACTCTTTACCTAAATAACCGCGTAGACGACGGATATAGACCTCGATGAGGTTTTCATCTTTTTCCTGTGTGCTATCGGAGATTTTTTCAAGCAAAGCGTGTTTGGAAAATATTTGTTTAGGGTGGCTAAACAGAGGAACCAACAGATGGAATTCCGTGGCTGTCAACAGCTGGACAGTTTCATTGATTTGTAACGATTTTGCCTCGGTGTCTAAACAGACGGATTGTAAACCGGCGAGATGTGTCGGATGAAAACAGATAGTGGAATCTTTTGGCTGATGTCGTTTTGCCAGACTTTCTATACGTGCATGCAGCTCTTCAAAATGAAACGGCTTGCCCAAATAGTCATCCGCCCCCTTTTTCAATCCCTCAACCCGTTCCTGCCAAGAGTTACGTGCTGTTAAGACCAGAATAGGCAGCGTTTTCTGAGCTTGGCGAATTTTTTCTAAAACAACCAGGCCTGGTAGTTTTGGCAGACCCAAATCTAAAATAATCAAATCATAGTCATGCTCTAAAGCGAGATAAAGCCCCTGCTCTCCATCTAAGGCACTATCTACAATATAACCTAACCGCTTAAAGCGACTCTCAAGGTTCTCGACCAACAGAGGTTCATCCTCAACAAGCAGTAACTTCATAACGCTCCCTTGATCAGTGGCGGTTCTTTAAGAACGAAACAACCTTTTCTCGGCATCTTCCAGGTTATCGACAGAAACCTTAAGATTATGTAAACGGCCATCTTTGATTGCATAGATAAAACCGTGGATTGCCAGCGGTTGACCTTTTTTCCAAGCATTTTTAACCGCTGGAATATGACAGATATTACGCACTTGCTCTTTCACATTAATTTCGCAAAGCTTGTCGAGTTTCTGCTCTTCACTTAGGCCTTCGAGCTCTTTTTTGGCTCTGACCAGATACTTACGAATCGGGCGAATCCAGTGGTCAATCAGGTCGGGGTTGTTTTCATTGAAAGAGGCTTGAACCCCTCCACAACCGTAGTGACCATTGACAATAATGTGCTTAACTTTCAACACTTCCACCGCATACTGAATGACCGACAACACATTCATGTCCGATGAGTTGACCAAATTGGCAATGTTACGGTGTACAAAAATAGTGCCCGGATCCATCTTAACCAGTTCATTTGCCGGTACCCGGCTATCAGAACATCCAATCCATAGATACTCCGGTTTTTGCTGGTGAACCAAGCTTTCAAAGAAATCGGGATCCGCTTCATTGATTTCATCAACCCATTCGCGGTTATTTTTAAAAAGCTGCTCAATATCTTGGTTACAGTCACATTTGTCGCACATATTTTGTCCTTTACTTTTCTTGGCTGGCTTCTGTTTGCTTCCAAAACTTCATGATAATCAGCACGGTAAATATCCCCGAAAAAAACATAAACCCCATTGCTGGCCATAAACTATACAACACTTCCCACCCTTGGCTAACCGGAATATTGATGCCATCAATCAATTCGTTCAATTGATACTGCTCGATTGAACCCGAGAGATAGAACAGCAATATCGCCATGATTGCGAGGATGAAAATACACATTTTTTTTGCTCTTTTAATGAATTTTAGGCAAAAAAAATGCCCGTATGTAATAAGGGCATTTTATAGTGTTTAGCTTGATGAATAAACCATTAATCCGATTCGCCTTGCGAAACTCCGATTTGATAAGCTAATAACAGAGCGGATTCTAATGATAAATCTGTACCATCTTGCACACGTAGAGCAATGTCCGCCATCAGCATTTCAGGCGTGACCTCATTACAGGCCTGTACAAATTCATCCATGGAAATTGGACCGTTTTCTAAAAAACGCGCCACATAACCTTCAGCCGCAACCACTTCTATTGGGCAGCTCTCCATCATGTCAAACATATAAGAGTAGGTATCCACGCCATTACGCTCGGCGATTCTGCGTGGTAATGCATAATAAAAAGCCGTCATGTCGCCAATATGCAAAGGCAATTTAATATCGGCTGAAAGGTTATGCTCCTCACCCTTAAAGTGAAACACCATCTGTACACTAATTTTATTTGTCATTAATGTTCACCTTAATGAGTCAACTTCATAAACACTTGCGGTAATTGCTCAGGCAACTTATCGACATGGTCGATAACCGTATACTGGCTACCGAAGATATCCTCTACATACTCATCCGCTTTAGGATCCAGCGTAATGCAGTATGAGTAGATTCCACGACCTTGCAACTCTTCCACCGCTTTATGGGTGTCTTTAATTAACATCTGTGGATCTTTAGTATCAATATCCGCCGGCTCACCATCGGTCAATATCAGCATCAATTTCTTCTCGGCTTGCTGGGCTTCCAGATAATGCGCCGCATGACGCATCGCCGCTCCCATTCGAGTTGAGTAAGAAGCTTCCATAGCACTGATACGCGCTTTTACATCATCGCAATAGTGCTCCGAATAGCCCTTAATGTGTTGATAACGCACTTCATGTCGAGTATCCGAACTGAAACCTGCAATGGCAAATTTATCACCAAGTTGCTCAACTGTCCAGGCGGTAATCGCCAAAGCTTCCTGCGACAACTCCAATAAAGTTTGTCCGGTTTCCTTATTACGTTCGTTCAACGACTGAGAAGTATCCACCAACAACATCACCGCGATATTACGACTATCGGTTGTATGGCTATAGTTGATACGAGGATCTGGCGCTTGACCACTCTTGAAATCAATAATCGAACGTAAAGCCACATCTAAATCAAGCTCTTCACCTTCCTCTTGGAAACGAATACGCTTTTTATTTTGTGGCTTGAGCATTTCAATCATTTTCTTCAAACGTTTGGCAAGCCCTTCATGCTTCTCCATCAACTTATCCACCTTGTTGGCGCTGGTTGACGGATGTAAACGTTCATAGACCGTAGCCCAATCAGGACGGTAGGTTTCCGAGAGGTAATCCCACTCATCATAGTGACGTGGTGGCAAGCTATCAGCTGTGTCCACGACCTTCTCATCAGACTGATACTCATTCGGTACAATCTCATCGGCCTCATCATACTCTTCGTAATGATGCCAAATATAGCGGTTATCATCGCGGTAACTGACTTCGGTATCATCGAAGAAAATATCCGGCAAACTATCTGAAGATTGCTTGCGCGCCTTTACATAGAATTTAGTGCCCAACATCGCCATATCTTGTGTGGTGGAATCTTCACCCTTCTCTTCCATAATGGCGTGGAACTGCTGACGAAAATCTTCTATCAGAGTATTCTCTGAGTTAAAGTTTTCATCCAATAGTGCACGTGATAAGCGTGTCGCTCGGTATCGCAAGCAGGACTGTTTTTTATCATCACACGCACCTTTTTCAGGATATGGGTGTAACGCTAAAAACAGTTTCTTGAACCCCGGATACTCTTTCATCAACAGATATTCAACTCGCGAGTCTTCAAAAATGGAGACAAACAACTGCATGTGTGGCGCGAAGTTATCGGCCATCAACTTACCTGACCAACGCTTATGCGCCATGATATGTCCAAGCATCGCGCGGTAACGGTCCTTTCCACTCACCCCATTCTCTTCGTCGTAGACATCGGGAACGGCAATCAAATCTTCGTCTAAATACGGTGTAGGCACACGAATTTGATCAAAGGCGGTTGAAAACACCGAAAACGGCAGGTCACACTTCCACATGGATTCTTTGAGCATATCCATATGACGTTCAACGTCTTTGAAAGTGGTTCCTTGACGTTCACGCTGAATGATACTTTTCGCATCGTGAGAAGTTAGACTGAAATATTCAATCTGCTGGTCCGGACTTGACTGGTAGTTGCGTGCACCGTAATCAATGAAGTTACGAATCCCGGTCAAACACAGCTTTGAGATCAGTTGCGGCATATTCTCCAACAGCGCGATCATGCCAGGACTTTCATGGATAGAGTGATGCCCATGAATAACCGTTTGGGTTTTATCGACATACTCGTCAAGAATATCAAGATATTGCTGAAGGTCTTCAACTCGGTCTATGCGTCGGCAAACATGTCCCAGGGTCGCTAAAAAAGGAATCAGGGCTTTCTTATTGGGACTGCGAGCCAATTGATAGCTGTAATCCGCTATCATTTTATTGGTGCCTTTACCAAAGTGTGCGGCAATTTCCGGCATCACTTCCATATAGACCAAGACCGGTTCAACCCCTTGCCCGATCATGCACAAAAAGTTAGCGCCATCAAGATACGCCTCAACCCCTTCCGGGCTTAAGGTGTGAACGGCATGCTCGATAAAATCCGGGAAAAGCTCTATCGCTTTTGGAAATTTACAGGTAAATTTATGTTGGTATTCGGCAAATAATTCTTCATTCATAATATTTCTCTAAATTACCACGAAGGCACGAAGACACGAAGAATAAAACTTTTTAGGAGAGCCTTACAGACTGAGTAGAGTAACCACGAGACACCCTAAAATTATTTAGGCTAATTAAACTTCGTGTCTTCGTGTCTTCGTGGTTATATGAATAAACTAATTCTTAACCAAATATCATCTCAATCGCATTATCCAGCGTTTCGCGAATATCCGCATCATCGGTGATTGGACGGACCAGCGCCATCTTACATGCCTCAACTGGAGCAATTCCCTGATTGATTAAGGTCGCAGCATATACCATTAGACGTGTCGAGATACCTTCATCCAAACCGTGACCTTTTAAGTTACGTGCTGTTTCACCAATCTTAACCAACTTATTGGCGGTATCTCGGTCAACATTCCCTTCTTTCTGAAGAATGTGAGCTTCAACATCCGGTGCCGCGTAATCAAAATCCAAAGCACAAAAACGTTGTTTAGTTGACTGCTTAAGGTCTTTCATCAAAGACTGATAACCAGGGTTGTAAGAGATGACCAATTGGAAATCTGGATGGGCTTTGATTAACTCACCTTTCTTATCTAAAGATAGTTCACGACGGTGATCCGTCAGAGCGTGAATCACCACCATAGTGTCTTGACGTGCTTCAACGATTTCATCTAAATAACAAATCGCACCATAGCGTGCCGCCATGGTTAATGGACCATCGACCCAGCGAGTACCGTTTGCGTCCAGCAAATAACGACCTACCAAATCAGAAGCGGTGATATCTTCGTTACAAGATACGGTAATAATCGGCTTACCTAGCTTCCACGCCATGTGTTCAACAAAACGTGATTTACCACAACCTGTTGGCCCTTTTACCATCACTGGCAAACGTGCTGCATAAGCTGCTTCGTAAAGCTCTATTTCATTTGATTGAGCATCGTAAAATGGTTCATTATCAATTTTGTATTGTGAAATATCCATGTCTGTTCCCCGTAACATTAATGGTTTGTTGAAAGTGATTTAACACTGTATTTTATGTATAAAACATAGTGGTAAATAACCTAGTATTTAGGTAGGTAATAAATGACGTGTTAAAAAAAACCCCTGCCCGAAGGCAGAGGTTTTTAAAGTATTCACACTATCTCATTGATAGGCAAAGTTGCTTGATTTGCGATGAGGGCTAGGCGGTTAATTGACCCGTAGCGGAGTGTACATAAGTACATGAGCAACGGAAGCAATTAACCAACACCGCCATCGCGTAAATCAAGCGGCTTTGGCATCAATTATTTATGAACACCTAATTTCTCTCTCCAACCTGGGTAGATTTTATCTGCATCACCAGGGAAAGATTCGAACGCACGTGCAAATTCGTTATGCTCTTTAGCATATTCGATTGGGTCTGCACCAGACTTCCAGCAGTCATATGCTTGAGCCAAAGACTTAGCACCAGCAGCTGGAGAATCGATGTGACCGTAAGAACCACCACCAGAAGTGTTGATTACGTTACCGTGACCTAGGTTTTCGAAGAAACCAGGTAGACGTAGAGCGTTCATACCACCAGAGATGATAGGAGTAGTAGGCTTAGTGCCGTTCCACTTCTGGTAGAATGCTGGACCTTGAGCTTCATCACGTTCGATCATGTATGCGATGTTACGGTCGTCTGCACCACCTTCCATCTTACCGAAGCCCATTGTACCCACGTGGATACCAGAAGCACCCTGTAGACGAGAGATCTTAGCAAGAACGAAAGCAGTATAACCACGCTTAGCAGAAGGAGAAGTAATCGCTCCGTGACCTGCACGGTGATAGTGTAGGTACTGAGAAGCGTAGTTACGACGAGCAGTAGTAATCATACCTGGACCACCAACATAACCATCAACTAGGAAAGCAACTTGTGGAGCGTTAGGTCCGAAAGCTTCTAGGATGTAGTCTGCACGGTAGCACATTTCGTGGTGATCGTCTGCAGTGATGTTAGCTGAGAAAAGCTTCGCTTCACCAGTTTCATCTTGAGCACGGTTCATCGCGTCAACAACTAATGGGATAACTTTTTTCATTGGACAGAAAGTTTGGTTACCTTGTGGCTCATCGTTCTTGATGAAGTCACCACCTAGCCAGAACTGGTATGCTGCGTCAGCAAATGGCTCAGGACGTAGACCTAACTTAGGCTTGATGATAGTACCAGCGATATAACCACCGTTCTCTTGTGGACGACCTAGCATTTTCCACATGTTAGAGATATCTACTGCTGGGCAGTCAAATAGGTGTAATTTAGTTTCTGGAACCCAGAAGTCAAACATCTGAAGGTTTTTAACATCACCCATACCTTGGTTGTTACCAATAGCAAGAGTAAGGAAAGAAACGATCATAGTCTTACCATCGATACCGTTACGGTCGAAAAGATCGAACGGGTATGCAACTTTCATGATGCCTTCAGCTTCATCGATGTGATAAACCATCGCATCAACACCTTTAGTGAAATCATCAGTAGTACATACTTCAACGTTAGTACCAGTTGAAGATTCAGCAGCAATGTGAGCTGCAACTTCTAGGTAACCGTAACCAGCAGCTGGTTCCATTGTATAAGCCACAAGAATGTGGTTTTGACCTGCAATCAGATCTTCTTCTTTCAAAGACAAGTCAGCATAACGATTAGACTGATCCATTTTTCTTACCTCAATTTTGGGGCTTGTGACTAAATTCACTACCCTTTATGTATAGTTAAACCATAAACGTTTGTTTATATAATTGTGGTTTAACCCCGAAATACAAGAGGCTATTATAGGGAAAGAAACAATAACTTCAAATCAATAATTTTGATTGTTAGTATAGATAATAAGCAATAGGATTTTTAAATTTGATTGAAACATTCCAATAATAGAAACGTCATGAAACGGTAATATATTTACTTTATGATATTTTATCTAAAACTCATTAAAGGCTTTTTGACTCAGCTTCTCACCCTCGATTCTCAATAGCTCAATCATTTTCTCGGCCGCAATCGAAAGCACCTTTCCTCGAGGATAAGCCAAATACCAATGACGATTAATTGGAAACCCCTTAACATCAAGAATACTTATTCTTCCTTGGGTGATCTCTTCCATTAACGTTGGAACCGAAGCCACTGTAATCCCCAAATTTTGCAACAGCCCTAAACGGATTGCCTCATTACCGCCTAAAACCATTTTAATTTGCGGTTGAAATTCAAACTCCTGAAACACCTTTTCAACTTGGGAACGAATCCCGGATCCGGTTTCTCGCATCAAAAAGGGTTCATCCGCCAAATCTTCTATATTCAGTTTTTTACCAACCAAAGGGTGATTGCTATTGGCCACAAACGCCAACGGGTTGACCGCTAACTGAGATGACTCAACATTCAGTTCTTCGGTTGGCTGGCCAAGCAAGTAAAAGTCATCGACATTTTTTGCAATTCGATCCAACAAGGTCTCTTTATTACCCACACGCAACAATACCGTGACATCAGGGTACGATTGGGTGAACTCATGAATCACCTTCGGCACGAAATATTGAGCGGTAGAAATAACCGACAAACTGACACTGCCTCCAGAAAAACCTTTGAGGTGGTTGATCTTTTGCTCAGCTATCGACAATTGATTGAGAATGACATTTGCTGAATCGTATAAGACCTTACCCGCATCCGTTAGATAGACTTTTCGGCCAATCTGTTCAAATAGTGGCGTCTCCAACAAATCAACCAGTTTTTTCACCTGCATAGACACGGTTGGCTGGGTTAGATGTAATTCTTCCGCGGCTCTGGAGAAACTACTGTGTCGAGCGATACTCTCAAACACCTGTAGCTGTCGTAAGGTTGCACTTCTGGCTAGTAGAGATATTTTTTCAGGCATAATCCCCCCAAAGAGAACTCAAGAAATTAACGGGTATCGGACATAACCAAGAGTTTATTGATATCGACATTCTTTAGAAAATCCAGGAAAGCTTCAGAAGCCGGAGTCAATGCCTTACCAGTCATCTTGGCGACATACCAATCACGGGTAACTGGAAACCCTTCAACATCCAACACATCTATATGTCTATAACGTGTTTCCAATCGAATGGCTTGTTTCGGCAAAACAGAGATACCCAGGCCTGCCATAACCGCTTGTTTGATACTTTCAGTACTTCCCAACTCCATATATGGCTCGACATGGATACCATTCTCTTCAAACCTATCCATGACTGAATCACGAATACCCGAACCTTTTTCTCGCATTAAAAAGCGCTCATTGGCAATATCTTGAATAGGTATCTTCTTCTCTTTTGATAAATGATGCTTTGGCGGTGCCGCGACCACTAATTCATTTTGAAAAAATGCAAACGCCTCCATATTCAAATTTTCAGGCACTCGCCCCATGATCGACAAATCATATTGGTTTTGCTTTAGTTCATCCAAGATACGACGGCGATTGATAACCGTGATAACCGGTTTGACATCAGGGAAACGGTTTAAGAACGCTTTCAATATATAAGGCATAAAATATTTAGCCGGAGTCACCACCGCTATCTTAAGCTCGCCATCCACTCTGGCCTGATCAGATTTAATATGTGCGTTTAAGTCTTGAAGCTCTTCTAAAATCTTCTGGCAACTCTTGAACATACGTTCACCAGGCCGGGTCAAAAACAATTTTTTACCGACAACTTCAATTAATTTCACATCATTATTCTCTTCAAGACGCTTAACTTGAATAGAAACTGCCGGCTGTGAAAGATGTAATTCTTCAGCTGCTTTTGTGTAACTTTGATTTCTAGCAACCGCTTCAAAGATGCGTATTTGCTGGGCTGTAACGTTTAAATTATGCATTTAAATAACCATAGCTATTGTAAGTATTTGTAGTTTCTGGGTTTTTATTATATACATTTGTTTATGATTTACATAAGAGTTGATGAATTGCCAGATTAGAACTTTCTGAATAACATGGGCAGCAACTGAAAACGACGGGGCGTTTAACAATCCAAACACGATTTCAGATTTTTAAGTTTTATTTAACCCTAAATGAGGTAGAACATGGCTAAGACTTACAATGCCGGTGTAAAAGAATACCGCGAAACATATTGGATGCCAGATTACGAGCCAAAAGACTCAGATTTTCTAGCATGTTTTAAAGTAACTCCACAGGATGGTGTACCACGTGAAGAAATCGCAGCAGCTGTTGCGGCAGAATCTTCAACAGGTACTTGGACAACTGTATGGACTGACTTGTTAACTGACCTTGACTATTATAAAGGTCGTGCGTATAGAATTGAAGATGTTCCTGGTGACGATACTTGTTTCTACGCATTCATTGCTTACCCAATTGACCTATTTGAAGAAGGTTCAGTTGTTTCTGTAATGACTTCTTTAGTTGGTAACGTATTCGGATTTAAAGCATTACGTGCTTGTCGTTTAGAAGATATCCGTTTCCCACTAGCATACGTTATGACTTGTGGTGGACCTCCACACGGTATTCAAGTAGAACGTGACAAAATGGACAAGTATGGTCGTCCAATGTTAGGTTGTACTATCAAGCCTAAGCTAGGTCTTTCTGCTAAGAACTACGGTCGTGCAGTATATGAGTGTCTACGTGGTGGTCTTGACTTCACTAAAGATGATGAAAACGTAACTTCACAGCCATTCATGCGCTGGAGAGATCGTTTCCTATTCTGTCAGGAAGGTATCGAGAAAGCTCAAGCTGAAACTGGTGAGAAAAAAGGTCACTACTTGAACGTTACTGCTGGTACTCCAGAAGAAATGTATGAGCGTGCTGAATTCGCTAAAGAGATTGGTACGCCAATCATCATGCACGATTACCTAACTGGTGGTTTCACTGCTAACACTGGTCTTGCTAACTACTGCCGTAAGAACGGTCTATTGTTACACATCCACCGCGCAATGCACGGTGTAATCGACCGTAACCCACACCACGGTATTCACTTCCGTGTTTTAACTAAAGCACTACGTCTATCTGGTGGTGACCACTTACACTCAGGTACAGTTGTAGGTAAGTTAGAAGGTGACCGTGAAGCAACTCTAGGTTGGATCGATATCATGCGTGATTCTTTCATCCCTGAAGATCGTTCACGTGGAATCATGTTCGACCAAGACTTCGGTGCAATGCCTGGTGTTATTCCAGTTGCATCTGGTGGTATCCACGTATGGCACATGCCTGCTCTTGTTACTATCTTCGGCGATGACTCTGTTCTTCAGTTCGGTGGTGGTACTTTAGGTCACCCATGGGGTAACGCTGCTGGTGCAGCTGCTAACCGTGTTGCGTTGGAAGCTTGTGTACAAGCTCGTAACGAAGGCCGTGAAGTTGAGAAAGAAGGTAAAGACATCCTTACTAACGCTGCTAAAGATAGCCCAGAACTTAAGATCGCTATGGAAACTTGGAAAGAAATCAAGTTCGAATTCGACACAGTTGACAAGCTTGACGTTAAGCATAAGTAATTGATAATTAGGAGTATATACCAATGAGTGTACAAGATTACCCTTCACGCGTTTCAGATCCTAAGTCACGTAAGGCAGAGACTTTCTCTTACCTTCCGTCTATGTCTGCGGATCAAATCAAAGCTCAAGTTCAGTACATTATCGATAAAGGCTGGAACCCAGCTATCGAACACTCTGAACCAGAGCGTGCTACAGACTACTACTGGTACATGTGGAAATTACCGATGTTCGGTGAAACTTCTGCAGACGCAGTACTAGCTGAAGTTGATAACTGCATCAAAGCGAACCCAAATAACCACGTTCGCCTAATCGGTTACGATAACTTTGCACAGTCTCAAGGTGCAAACATGTTAGTTAAACGTGGTGATATGTAATATCCCTCGTTAATTAACGAATTGTCACACAAGCCGCAAGTCTTGTGTGACATCCAAATTCCGGAAAAGGCCTACACAATTGAGTTTAGGCCTTTTCTAACCAAGTTTACTAAATTGAATTCTTACCTCAATTAGTAACACCGGTTAGCCGGCCCCGAAACTGGCTAACCACCCATTCCTTTAGACTTATTCATTTCACTAAAGTGAATAAATCTAAAAGTTTGAATCCTTTTGTAATTATCTCGTTATCGGAGAAAAGATCATGTCAGAAATCAATGCAATAGACCCTTCACAGTACATCATTAAAGATGAACCTTATTATCGCCCAGTTGCAGACGAAGTTGAATTGTTCGAATCGGGCTATGCATCAAGAATGCCGATTATGCTTAAAGGCCCGACAGGTTGTGGTAAATCACGTTTTGTTGAATATATGGCGCATAAATTAAATAAGCCATTAATTACCGTTGCCTGTAACGAAGATATGACTGCCTCGGATCTAGTCGGTCGTTTCTTAATCGATATCAACGGAACTCGCTGGCAAGATGGTCCTTTAACAGTCGCTGCACGTATCGGTGCCATCTGTTACTTGGATGAGGTTGTTGAAGCGCGTCAAGATACTACGGTTGTTATTCACCCGTTGACAGACCACCGTCGCATTTTACCTTTGGATAAAAAAGGCGAATTAGTTGAAGCACACCCTGACTTCCAGTTGGTTATCTCGTATAACCCTGGCTACCAGTCAATGATGAAAGATTTAAAACA
This sequence comes from Thiomicrorhabdus immobilis, assembly GCF_021654855.1. Classification (NCBI taxonomy): domain Bacteria; kingdom Pseudomonadati; phylum Pseudomonadota; class Gammaproteobacteria; order Thiotrichales; family Piscirickettsiaceae; genus Thiomicrorhabdus; species Thiomicrorhabdus immobilis. The sequence continues at coordinate 373,833 of NZ_AP024202.1, read as the reverse complement.
ATCAACTAAGCAGCGTTTTGGTGGATTCCGCTTTGATTACCCAGAAGAAGCGATTGAAGCAGATATCGTAGCGAAAGAAGCTGGAATTGATTTGGCGACGGCTGAAAAGCTAGTTCAAATTGCACAGCGTTCACGTAATCTTAAAGGCCATGGTCTAGATGAAGGTATGTCTACTCGTCTATTGGTATACGCAGGACAGTTAATCAATAAAGGTGTTGATCCTAAGAAAGCATGTACTATGGCACTGGTAACACCATTGACTGACGATGACGATATCTTAGATACCCTATTAACAACGGTCGATACATTTTTTGAATAAGAGTTGATTCTCTCTTACCAGGCCTGGTAACAACCAGGCCCAAGCATAAAATGTAAAGGATAATGTTATGAGTTTTGATCTAGAAGAAGTCAAAGCATCACTGATTAAAAGCATCCCTCAACTTGAGGACATGCTTGACGCTCTGATCCAAGAAGCTTCTCACTACATGAATGAGCACTCTCGTGAAGAGTGGCTGGATAACGCCAACGCCATTGCGTACCTTGGTAAAGGTCAAGATGTTGTTATCAGCTATCTTGAAGCGGTTCCTCAAGTCATTGCAAAAGTGGATGATGAAATTCTGGATGATATCCATGAAACCGTCATGAAACTTTCATCGGTTATGTCTGGTGAAGTTATTTCGCTGGTTTTAGACTCATTACCGATGGTTGCGGAAAAAACCCACGATATTGATTTAACAAGACAATATCTCGCCTTGATCTACCAGATTGGTTCTAAAACACCACGTGGTATGCGTCCGATGCTTTCAAACATGGACGACATGATGACCAAGGTTACCGTGTCGGGCTTACGCCGCTGGGCGCAATGGGGAGCGCAAGCACATGCTCGTAATTTCCCTGCGCAAATCAAATACTTTGGATTGGAATCAGAAGATTCAAAAGCCGTATTCCAGCAACAACGTAAAGGTTCATTGTTCATCGACTACCATCGACCAATCAACTTTTATTTACGTGCGTTTTGGGCGCGTGATTTTTTCATTCGTCCTGCAGCGGCTGACTTTGAAGACTTCAAACCCTACTTCCAAAACATGGCATTGCACCTACCGGATGCTTTGAATGATTTAGGCGACGTTAAAGGTGGTGAATTGTATCGTGCGATGGCGGCTCACTTGGCGTCACACCTGGTGTACAGTAAAGCGGCCATTTCAATGGAACAGTTGACTCCTCAGCAGATGTTCTTTATTGAAATCATTGAAGATGCCCGTGTTGAATACAATGCCATTAAAAACTTCCCAGGCCTAAGAAACCTGTGGATGAAAGTCATTAGAGCGAGTCAAGAGCAGACCGATTTAGATCCTAAGTCAAATGCTTATCGTCTTGAGCAGCTTGCAATCAAGTTGATGAACAAAGACTTCGATTTGCAAGATGAGCAGTTGATGATTGTTGCCGACAAGTTCTATGCTGAAATCGAAGACAATCTCGACAATGAGAAATGGTCATGGGATTTAGGAATTCTATTACATAACGTATTGAACATTTCTACCAATAAATGGGTTTCTTTAACCGAGTTGAATAAACAGCGTTTTGGCTACCGTGATGACAACCGTTTCGTTTGGGCGTCAGAAGAGTGGGCGGAGATGGAAGCCGGTTCATCTGGTTACCAAGAAACGGTGCGTAAACATGTATCCGTGATGGAAATGATCAATGAGATCGATTCCGAATTGGTTGATGTTGACCATGATGAGGTTTGGGTTTTAGGCTCAGAACTGATGCCGTATGAAGATAATGGTATCTCCTACAATGAGATGGAAGGGATAGAACCGGTTTCTGATCCTTATCACTATCATGAGTGGGATTACCGTGTTCAGCTTAACCGTCCAAACTGGGTAACACTGTACGAGCGTCGCGCTAAAAAAGGTGATCCAGAACTTTATAACCGTATTTTAGAGGCTAATAAAGGGATTGCCCACCGTATCAAGCAGATTGTTGATAAGTTGCAAGCGGTCGGTTTACAACGTATCCGCCGTTTGGAAGATGGTGATGAACTGGATTTGAATGCGTGTGTTGAGGCAATCACTTCAATCCGTATGGGACAAGAACCTGATCCAAGAATCACCATGAAAAACGTGATTCGTTCTCGTGAGGTATCGGTGGTCATCCTATTGGATTTATCTGAATCAACCAATGAAACCATTGCTGATACAGATCGCACCATCCTTGAGGTCACTCAGGAAGCTGCTATTTTAGTATCGCATGCGATCAATGGTATTGGGGATCAGTTTGCAGTACACGGCTTCTCATCAGATGGACGCCATGACTTACAATATGTGCGCTTCAAACAGTTTGATGATTCATTTGATTCTGAAGTTCATGCACGTTTGGCAGGTATGAAAGGTGGATTATCAACCCGTATGGGTGGTGCAATGCGTCATGCAGGACACTATTTACAACAGCAGAACAGTAAGCAAAAACTACTGCTGGTAATCACAGATGGTGAACCGGCTGATATCGATGAACAAGATGCTCAGTATCTTAAACAAGATGCTAAAAAAGCGGTTGAAGAGCTGCAGAGTAACGGGATTCATTCATACTGCTTAACGATCGACCAGTATGCGGATAAATATGTTCATAATATCTTTGGACAGAACCGTTATGCGATTGTTGATGATGTTTTGAAACTGCCTGAGAAACTGCCACAGTTGTTTGCCAACCTGACAACTTGATATTTTCAGTCAATTCAACTGACTCAACTAAAACCTTAGTCAGCCTCTGACTAAGGTTTTTTTATTTTTAATTCTGATAGAATTATCGAATTACAAAACCATTTAGGAATGCAAAACCATGAACGCAGAACAATTTACCCAAGCTCTAAACGATTTTTCTGATGAAAACTATCAGGAAATTTTAGATGGTGCTGCTCTAATCATTCACGAAGACAAGGGACTAACCTTAGGGAAGTCACAACAAGCTTATGTTATTTTTGAACTCGGTGATGAAAGCTTCGATTCAAGCGATGCATTGAAAGCGTCATTAATCGAACGTGCTGAAGACCTAATCCAAGAGTACTACCAATACAACCCTATCAGCAAAATGCATTTCAACAACCAATTACAGAACTTGATCAAAGAGCATGGTGCCAATGCTTTTGTGACCATGCCTGGTCAGGAAGCGACGGTTAAGTTATTTGTTGAAGGGAGCGACGTCATTGTCGAAACCAATGAAAGCCCAAGATTCAAGTATGGCTTCTGTCTGGTTTTGAATGAAAAGGTGCTTTCACAGGCGGTTGAGAACAAGGTCAAAAACTGGGTCTCTTCAGGTAGCGCCTATGACGACTACATTAGCGTAAACGTTTGTCGTTTCAGCAGCACGGATATGGAAGAGTTGGATAGTAGCGACTATGTTTAACGGCAAAAAACCATAGTTAAAAACCTAATTGCCCTTTATTACTCATAAAAAAACCGCCAGAATCTAGGCGGTTTTTTATTGTCAGCTAAGTTAATATTTTCTGCTATTCAGATACTTAACCTTAATTCGACTCTAAAAGCCCAATCGCTTCATCAAATTCAAAGTTATCAATCGCGGCTTCGATTCTGGAACAATCTGTTTCACCCAATGCATTCTGGATTATGGCCAAATTTTCCTTCCAATATTCCAATACCTGGCCATCGTAGTCTTTCAGATAATCAATCAGAACCGTCTTTATATCAAGCCAGTTAGCCTCATCAAACGCAGGTTCGGCTTCATAATTAGGATCAAGATCACGAGACTCAAGATAGGACTTGATAAACCCTTGGGAACATTGCCAACTATCACTATGAGCTTGAGTGAATAACGAGAGCTTAGCTAACAGTAACGCTTTTGTTTCGGATGACGGCTTACCCAGCTCAAGAGAACATTGATTCGATAATGTTTCGATTTCTTGTAAATGTTCCTCTAAGCCAATATACCCAAGGGTTGAAGCAAGTCCTTTCAATGTATGTGCGACACGTTCAGCTGCAGACCAATCTTCAGCCAAGATCAACTGTTGCAACTGTTCTGGAGTTTGCTGATGTGTTTCAAGAAAGGTGAATAACATTTTCTCGAAAAACTCATCTCCCACATCTAAAAGCTGTCTACTTTCGTAGACTTTTAAACCCTCTCCCTCCGGTAGCGGCAATGGCTTTTCATCAGAATCGTTACTGTCATCTATCACCTCAAGTGCCTCGGTGATATTGAGCATTTCACTTAATGTTGCATACAGCTTTTGCGGAATGACTGGCTTGGTTACATGGGCGTTCATACCAACACTCATACAGCGGTCAATCTCTTCTTTAAACGCATGGGCCGTCATTGCAATGATAGGCAATTCAGCAAACTGCGAATAAGAGCGAATCTGGCGTGTCGCTTCAATCCCATCCATAACAGGCATCTGTATATCCATCAATACCGCATCAAACACCATATTGGCTTGTGTGAGCTGATAAAGAGCCTGTTCGCCATTATCCGCAACCGTAATAATCGCATTGGTTGGCTTGAGCAACTCTTCCGCTATCTGTTGATTGATTAGATTATCCTCAACCAAAAGAATCCGTTGCCCTTCAAAATTCGGTACATTACTCGCGGCTGAAACCACACCAAATCTTTGTACAGATTCATCACCTTTGGAAAACAAACGAGAAAAATGGCTTGGTAAAATCGGTTTTGCCAGACAATATTTAACATGATTGGATTCCGCTAAGGTTTGCAGCTTGTTCCAATCATAAAATGACATCATCACAACTCTATCGATCAGCTCAGGATACAAAACCTTGATCTGCTGAATCACTTCAAAGCCGTTCATATTGGGCATGATCCAATCGATAAATAACCAGTCAGGATATTCTTCAGCCTGTTTTAAAGCCTCAAGCAAAGCCAGACCATTATCAAATGTTCTGACTTTCATCTCAAAGCTTTCAAGTTGAACCTGCATCTGATTAAGCGAAATAGGCTCATCATCCACAACCCAGACAACCTCGGTGATGATTGGACAATCCCCTACAGGAACCTTACCGACTTTACTAAAAGGAATACGTAAGCTAAAAGTACTTCCGCTATTTTCTGCACTAGTGACGCTGACATCACCCCTCATCTCTCTGGCTAAATTTCTAGATATCGCTAAACCGAGACCGGTTCCACCGTATTTACGGGTAGTTGAAGCATCTGCTTGGGTAAACGCTTCAAATAATTTATCCACTTGTGACTCCGACATCCCAACCCCGGTGTCTTGAACATGGAAGTCAATAAGCCATTCATCTTCATGCTGTTGAACCAATTCGATTTCCAAGGCGATATAACCGGAATCGGTAAACTTAACAGCATTACTCAACAGGTTAATCAAGATTTGCACAATCCTTACCGGATCACCTAATAGAAGCGGTTGACTACAATGATTTAAATTTGGAGGTAAGGTAACAAAAATCTCTAAATGCTTTTGAGCCGCTAATGTTTGCACAGGAAGCAGGCTATCCTCAATGATCTCTTCTATTTGGACGGGGATTTTTTCCAACACCATTTTGCCGGACTCTATTTTAGAAAAATCTAAAATATCATTGATAATATGCAAAAGACTGTTGGCCGCACGATGAATTTTATTTACGTAATCGTACTGTTTCTCATTAAGCCCTGCATTTAAAGTCAGATGCGACAAACCTAAAATAGCGTTCATTGGAGTACGGATTTCATGGCTCATATTCGCTAAAAAGTCTGACTTAAGCACCATGGCAGACTCTGCCTCTAGCTTGGCAACTTCAAGGTTTTTTAATAAAACCTTCTGTTTTGCAGCTTGTTGCATACCCGCAACGATAACACCGCAAGTGGCGTTGAATGGCTCTAGAAAATCTGCCAAGTCATGTGTATATTCGTCCTTTCCATTTGCAATACCATACATTCCAATCAACTCGGAACCATGGAATATTGGAACTCCCATAAAACGTCTTAGTTCTGGGTGGCCGGGAGGGATGAAACTAGCACGAGGGTCATGGCTCACATCATTACTGATGATTCTTGCTTCCGAATGGATAACTTGACCAATCATGTTCTCACGGTTACATAACAACATATCCTGTGACTTGAGTTTTTCAAACAGGGCTTGAGATTCTTGATCCCAAGAGATATTGGTAATGGCGTGTAGCTTTAAACAGCGTTTGCCATCTTCTTCATAGACCACCTCGCCAATAAAGCCGTATTCACTCTCCGTTATCTCCAACAAAGAGGTAAGAAGGTCGTCCCAAACACCTGTACTGTCAGAAGCATCGGCCACAAATTCTTCAGTGGCTAATCGCAAAGCACTTAATAGCTTATTACGTGTTTGGGTGGCTAAACGCTCGCTATCACGTTCCGTAAGGTCAGTGACAATACCGATAAAGCCAACCGCATCCTCTTGGTCTATACGGCTTATCGCTAAATGTAACGGGAACTCTTCACCATCACTCTTAACACCTCTAACCTCTCGACCAGAACCGATAATCTTGTTAATGCCGGTCCTTACTTGACTTTGTATGTAACCATCATGATGCCGAGCCTCTGGGGCTGGCATGAGCATTTTGACATTTTGGCCAAGCATCTCTTTTTCTGTATAGCCGAAAATTTCAAGCGCTTTATTATTGACTCGATTGATGATGCCTTTGGCATCGATTTGAATGATACCGGATGCGGCACTCGCTAAAATGGCCTCATTTTGCTGGAGGGGTAATAATGCTTTTTCCCTAACTCTTTGAGTAACCTTAACAACGGTCACTAAAGAAAAAACAATTAACAGGATTCCCGCAATCAAGATCAAAATATTGTATCTAAAATGGCTGCAATAGTGCTTTAATGAATGCTGGTAAAACAGCTCGATAGCCTTGTCAGCTTCATTCAAAAGAGGTAAGCCCACCCCATCTCTAAAAGGCTTATCCGTTGCAACCGTTATCTTTTTATCAAGAATTTGAGTCGTAAAGTTCACCTGTAACTCGTTAAAATCTTGCTTTAAACGCTTCAATTGCAATTGAATTTCAGGGATTAATTCTTCTGTATAACTCTCCGACATCTGTTTTAACAAAGTTTGTTCAGAGTTGAATTCATAATTCGCTTGTTCAAGCAGAGGTAAAATCAAAGGATCCGCAGTTTCTTGATAGCTTCGGATAATAGAGACAACTCGATGGAGTTCATTCCGCCATACAATCATATGCGATAAAAGCTGCATCTTTACGGTGACATCTCGTTCAACAATCGGAACTTTTAAAGCCATCCTTTCATAGCGGCCGGTCAAATCCTTACGAAGGATATCGCTTCGATATCTGAGTTCTTCAAGTTTTTGAAAACATTCATCGTACTCAACGCACTTTTTCTGCGGTCCTCTCAGGGCGATATAATCGGTATAGTGGCGTTGAAAGATGGCTAAATCTGCACGATCTTCTTCTGACAGATACTTGTTTTCAATGAATTTTTGATACTGTTTATCGGTCTCTTTTGAAAGGGCTTCCACCTCTTTGGACTGTTCATCGTTTTTTGTAAAATTCAACACTAAACGACGTGCACTTTCAAAAGAGATGGCCTTATTTAAATCAATCACTGACTGAATGGATTGATAGTGGTACAGGAAATGATACTGTTTAACTAAATCCTTACCAAACGACCATACTGCGAAAAGACTAAGAATGATTGTTAGGTATAGAACAAACCTTAAATCCGAGCTAATTTTTTTTATAGCATTTTCTTGTTTCACCTAGACATCCTTGAAATTAACTCAATCCTTAAGCTGTTCTGCAATCTCACTCACCTGCTGTTCAATAGATTGAAAACATTGAACCAAACGTGCATCAAAGTGTTTATTTGCACCTTGAATGATAATTTCCATGGCCTCTTGATGGCTAAAAGCTTTTTTATATGGGCGTGTAGAACGTAAGGCATCATACACATCGACCACTGCCATCAAACGTCCACTTATGGGGATGTTCTCACCAGCGAGCCCTTTTGGATAACCATTTCCATCCCACTTTTCATGATGACTGATGGCGATTTCTTGAGCAACCTCCAAAAACCCGCCATAAGAACCCATTTCATTAGCAGCCGCTCTTAAAATATCCGCACCCTTCTGGGCATGCTGCTTCATGATTTCAAATTCATCGGCGGTCAGTTTTCCCGGTTTTAGCAAAATATGGTCAGGTGTGGTTATCTTTCCTACATCATGTAAAGGGGCCGCTTGTACGATAAGGTTGATATAATTTTCATCCAATCCTAAATCAGGGTAACTATTGTTGGTCGCTTCGGCTAATAATTGAATATAGGTTTGAGTACGCTTAATGTGATTGCCGGTTTCTTCATCACGAAACTCGGCAAGAGAGATCATCACCGTCAAAGTGGCTTGTTGTAATTGATAGATATCCGAAAGTCTTGCGTTGAGCATTTGCTCAAGATTGGCATTATCTTCACGTAATTTTTTATGATATTCGCTTAATTCTAAATGAGTACGAATCCTCGATAAAAGCACATCCGGATTTATCGGTTTAGGAATAAAGTCACTACCACCTTCACGCAAAGCTCGTTGTTCGTCTTCAGGTGAACTCTTAGCCGTTATGAATATGATTGGGATATGACACCATGAAGGATGTGACTTAACCATTTTACACACTTCATAGCCATCCATCTCAGGCATCATCACATCCAATAGAATCAAATCAATAAGATTCTCGTCCGCTGAACGCTCTAATAGACTGATCGCCTTTTTACCGCTATTAACCAACTTGAGTTTGTAATGATTCTTTAAAGACTCATTTAACAAACTCAAGTTTGCAGGGGTATCGTCGACACAAAGAATGGTTTTTCGTTTTACATTAGGATTATTCATAACATGCTTATCAATTACTTATTTCATGACCATGATAATAAATTAAACCTTATGAAGCATCCTAATTTTCAAAGTAATGCCATTTTTACCCATGAGCATTTACTGAGCTAGCATATTGCTTAAAATTCTTCGTGAATCCTGTGCCAATTGAGGGTTGTTGGGTTCAAGCATATTTATGATGGTAACCGCCAGCTCCTGCGCTGCACCTTGCTTATAACCAGGCTCTTTATCCAAGATTTCAAAGATTTGATTCATCGCTTCTTCATAACCATGTTCGGCGACATAACAAAGCGCTAAATCAAAACGTGCATCAAAGTTTCCTGGCTCTGATTGAACTTGATTTACCAAAGCTACCAGGCCTGGTGTATTGGCAGCCAAGTCTTTAAATGTAATCTGACCAATCAATGATTTACCTATGACAGATTCTTTATCTTTATTCGGTAAACGGTTAAATAAGGTTTTCGCCTGGTCAACAATATTAATATCTAATAGAATCTGGATCATATCCATAGCAACACGTGTATTGCTTGGGTCCTGCTGTATCGCTTCTGTTAACAATTGAATCGCCGCCGAAGTATCGCCTGAGATGTGTTTTTGTCGCGCTTGTTCACGCATCTCATCGGACTGTCGATAAAAACCTTGAGCTTTCATCAAGTCCGCTAATTCTTGTTCATTTAGCAAACCTACTTCTTGATGAACCATCTGACCATCTTTGAATATTTTCAAGGTAGGTACGTTTTGAATTTGGTATTCTTCACGCAAATCTGGTTCCATATCAACATCGACTCGAGCCAATATGAACTGCCCGGCAAACTCTTCTGCCAAATTAGCCATATTATTTTCAAGCGTAATACAAGCACCAATGCTCGGGCTCATAAACAGTGCAAACACAGGTAACTTGTATGAGTTCATGATAACGATGGAGTTAAAGTTACCTTGGGAAACTTCGTAATTATGGATAGTCTTATCCATTGTGTACCTCTCATTTGGGTGTAATATTAGCTATCGGCCACTTAGCCCTAACCTTTTATTCAGTTAGCTTGTAAACGTTAAGCAGGCTTGATTTAGCAATGATGATTAATAGATTGATGGGGATTATATCAAGACACTTTAGGTGGTTTGCTTACAATCATTTATAGTTGTCATAATCACATTCACGATTCACTCGTATTTTCCCCAATCGCACCTTTCCAACACAGAATTTTGTTTATAAAAAAAGCGCCATTTAAGGCGCTTTTTTTTAACCTAAAGAGCTAAACCCTTTGATTAGAAGTCTTCCCACTCCTGATCAGAATCGGAGGCAGCTAACTTTGATAAATTCTCCTTAGACGATGTTGGCTTTACTAATCCTGGTGGTTGATTGGATTGCGATACCTTGCCTGGAACAGGCGCAACCACCGTGTCGGCTATTGCCAAAACAACCGCTCCTCCATTGTCACGACTATCTGATTTTCCGGTATGGAAAAATGCCATCTCATGGCGTAAGTTATCCGACTGTTCATTCATGCTCTCAGCCGCGGCTGAGGTCTCTTCGACTAAAGCGGCATTTTGCTGGGTAACATCATCGATTTGACTCACTGCTTGATGAACTTGGCTGACTCCTTTTGCTTGTTCTTCGGAAGCTTCAGCAATCTGGGTAATCATTTTTGAGACGGTTTCGATTGAATTATTGATTTCAGTTAACACATCACCTGACTCTCCCGCCAAACGAGTCCCATCATCGATCCGCGTCACACTCTCATCAATCAATTTTTTAATATCTTTAGCCGCTTCAGCGGATTTCTGTGCCAATGCGCGTACTTCACCTGCAACAACAGCAAAACCTCGACCATGGTCACCTGCTCTTGCGGCCTCAACGGCTGCATTCAAGGCCAATAAATTGGTTTGAAATGCGATACCATCTATCAGGGTGACGATATCGGCTATCTTATGACTTGATTGCTGAATGGAATCCATTGCATCAATCGTTTGCGTCATGACCTCAACCCCCTTATGGGCTTTATCTTGAACCTCTTTGGCAACATGACTGGCTTGTTGGGCATTTTCAGTATTACCTTGTACCGCCGAATTCATCTCATCCATAGTGGCAGAAGTTTCTTCCAATGCCGCGGCCTGCTCTTGGACACGTTGACTTAAATCAGCCGCACCTCGTGCAACTTCCTCAGCCGCGGTACCTACAATATTGGTCGCTTCCAGCGCCTTACTGACCACCTCTACCAATTTTCTCGAGCTGGTATTTACCGCTTGTTTCAATGTATCTAGCTGACCAAAATACTCAGCTTCAATACTCTGTGTCAAATCCCCTTCAGACTGCGCTACGACAATTCTTGTAATGTCTAGCATGGCTGACTGGATGGAATCCATCGAATTGTTAACCCCTTCTTTTAGGCGTAACAAATCACCATGCGCTTCAATGGTCACTCGCTGGTCAAAGTCCCCTTTTTCCATACATTCCATGATATTGACGATATCTGCAATCGTATCATTCAATGTTTGTAAGGTATGACGTGTGTTCTGCACCATTTGCAAAAATTGACCTTCTACATCGGCGTTAATGATCACGTTAAAATCACCTTGACTCATCGATTCCATTACAGCACTCAACTGTGTCATCGTGCTGTTGATGGAATCCGCAGAACCATTGATACCTTCTTTTAGCATATTCAAGTCGCCACTCAGTTCGGCAGTGACACGCTGACTGAAATCCCCTTTGGAAATGGCCGTAATGACGTCATTGGCTTCATTAATCGCTTTTTGCATATCGGTAAGCAGGGTATTGACTGCTTGCCCCATATCACCCACTTCGTCTTCACGTTCAGCATCCGCTCTAATGCTAAAGTCGCCACTTTTACTGATTCTCAACAATACTTTTTGGATGCTAGCCAAACCGTTGGCAATCGAACGAGGCAGGAAGAAGGCGATTAATGCGGCGATGATTGCGACCACCAAGGCTGAAACTATCATGATATTAATGATATTTTCATTATTAGCTTGCACTTCAGGTCCGATTTTATCCTGATCGGCTTTCAATGACGATTTGATATCTTCTGCTAATTTAGCGATATGCGGTCCAATCACATTCAGTTTGTTGTTTATCACATCATCTAAGTTATTGATCAACTCATTGAACTCAACCACTGAGGCAGAATAGTAATTTATCAATTCCAGACTCTTGATCAGCTTGCCCTTAAGTTCACCATCTTCGACAAGGTTAATCAATTGCTCCATATGATTGTCTAAAGTTTCAAACTCAAGCATCACACGATTCATCGCCTGTTCAGTATGGTTATAAATGAATTTAGAGGTATATAAACGCCCCAACATCAAACTTCTTAATGCCTTACTGGTAACAATTGCCACTTCATTGTTATCTGCTTCTGCCGACTCTTGCATGACTTGAGTTAACAGCTGTTCTAGTTTTGGTCCATTCACATCAAAACTGTTGTTTACAATCTCATCACGCTTTGTCATCAATTGTTGCACTTTGGCAAAGTGTTCACGATAAGCCACCAAGCCCTGCGCAATCTCATCAATCATTCTATTGCGTTCTGGGTCAGTGATTATCTGTTTAGCGTCTTTGATGAAACTATCTGTTTTTTCGTAATATTGATTAAATTCATCAACTTCTTTTTGAACATTATGCTGTAGATAATCCTTAAGATTCATACGAACCATCAACATATTGGTTTGTACACCGCTCGAAATCAAGGATGCCTTAGCCATACCACGGTAATCCTTAAAACCTTTTGCTGATTCATTGATATTGATGACGCTAAAAACCGCTGAAAGAATAATCAACAAAGTGATAAGCGAGAAGCCTGCAATCAATTTCGCTCTAATCGTTTTAAACATAGAAAGTCCCTTAGGTTTTAAAAATTATTCTTCTGATAATGATTCTTCGATAAAAGTACAATGACTGACCCAGCATAATCCAAAAGCTGGCTTTATATTGCCAATCAATCTGCAACATAACCATTGGCTATTGAGCATTGGCTATATTAATCAGGTTCAAATCATTACGTAATTATATATTCGCAATTAAGTGATTCAACTACATGATTGTATTTTATTATGCGTCACAAAGCATATTTAATGCCATTAAAACCTTGTATCAATAGAGGATGGCTAGACTATTCAGAATATAAAAAATAGCTAAAAAAAAACCCGCTTACGCGGGTTTTTTCTTGCCAATCAATCTATCGATTAACGAACAGTTTGGTTCAATGAACCAGAAGCATAACGAGCTTGCATCTCTTCTAAACCAAGTGACTTGATTTTAGAACCGTGACCTGCACAACCAAAGGCTTCGAAACGTGCTTTACAGATTTCCATCATCGCGTTTTCTGCAGCATTGTAGAATTTACGAGGATCGAAGTTAGAAGCGTTTTCAGCAAGGTGCTTACGGATTGCACCAGTAGAAGCCATACGTAAGTCAGTATCGATGTTAACTTTACGAACACCATATTTGATACCTTCAACGATTGCTTCAACAGGAACACCGTAAGTTTGACCCATATCACCACCGTAGTTGTTGATGATTTCCAACCACTCTTCTGGAACAGAAGAAGAACCGTGCATTACGATGTGAGTATCAGGAATACGCTCGTGGATTTTCTTGATTTGGTCAATTTTAAGAACATCGTCAGATGGCTTAGAAGTGAACTTGTAAGCACCGTGAGAAGTACCAACCGCTACCGCTAAACAGTCAACGTTAGTATCTTTAACGAATTGTGCCGCTTCTTCAGGATCAGTCAATAGAGAAGAGTGATCTAGAACTTCATCAGAACCGTGACCATCTTCTTCACCCATCTTACCAGTCTCTAGAGAACCTAGGCATCCTAGTTCACCTTCAACAGAAACACCACCAGCGTGAGCGATTTTTACAACTTCAGCAGTGATGCCAGCGTTGTATTCATAAGAAGCAGGTGTTTTCATGTCCGCTTCTAAAGAACCATCCATCATTACCGATGTAAAACCAGACTGGATTGCACGTAGACATACGCCAACATCAGAACCGTGATCCTGGTGCATTACAACTGGAACGTTAGGGAACATTTCAACCGCAGCAGCGATCATATGACGAAGCATTGGCTCACCAGCGTACTTACGTGCACCAGCAGAACCCTGAAGGATTACTGGAGAATCTACAGCGTCAGCAGCGCGCATGATTGCACGAACTTGTTCCATGTTGTTTACGTTAAACGCAGGCATACCAAAATTGTGTTCTGCTGCGTAGTCCATTAATTCACGAAGTGTAATCATCGCCATGTGCGAGACTCCTCTAGTTGGTTTTTCAAAAAAATATTATCTTTGTAGTTTAACAAGCTTTTCAAAAATTTAGAAGCTAGCCAACTCAAATAATGGCTCAACCGATGATTGGGCCATTGCTATTCAAATCTATATAAATTTACAATTTATGGAAGTTTCACAATTTCCATTTTGTTTGTTCCACCCATGGCGCCGTTTACTTCACCACGAGTCATCAGAATCAGGTCACCAGACTGGGCGATACCGAATTCTTTAATACGATCCATAATCGACGCTTTCACTTCTTCATCGTTCAGACCATCATACGTTAATGTTGATGGGTAAACACCGCGGAATAAAGTTACCTTACGACGTGTATCCAAGTGTGGTGTCATCGCAATGATTGGCATACCAGAACTGATACGTGACATTAACAATGCCGTATTACCGGATTCGGTTAATGCTGCGATACATTTCACACCAAAGTGGTTTGCTGAATACATCGCCGCCATAGCGATGGTTTCATCCACCGCTGTGAATGACTCATCGATACGGTGAGTAGATTCACGAGAAGTACGAGATTTCTCAGCTTCACGACAGATATTACCCATAGTCTGGATAACCAAACTTGGTGAATGTCCGGTAGCCGTTTCACCAGAAAGCATTACCGCATCCGTACCATCCATAACCGCGTTAGCTACGTCAAACACCTCAGCACGCGTTGGAATCGCATTTTCAATCATGGTTTCCATCATCTGAGTCGCTGTGATAGTGACACGGTTCAACTGACGGGCACGCTTAATCATTTTTTTCTGTAGAGCAGGAAGTTGCGCATCACCCACTTCAACACCTAAGTCACCACGAGCAATCATGATAACGTCAGATGCTAAAATAATACCGTCTAAAGTCGCGTCATCAGCAACCGCTTCCGCACGTTCAACTTTAGAAACGATACTGCAGTTCAATCCTGCTTTTGACGCTAAAGAACGGCAATATTCAACATCTTCAGCAGAACGCGGGAAAGATAATGCTAGGTAATCCGCTTTGATCTCTGCTGCGGTGATAATGTCTTCTTTGTCTTTATCGGTTAATGCCGCAGCAGATAAACCACCACCGGAAAGGTTGATACCTTTATTGTTCGATAAAGTACCACCCACAATCGTTGTGGTATTAACACGTTCACCTTCAACATTATCTACTTGAAAGACCAAACGACCATCATCAAGTAGCAACTTGTCACCTTCTTTTACATCGTAAGGAAGGTTTTTATAGGTCAGACCAACTTCATGCTGGTTACCATCGTTGTTGCCTACGGCATTATCGAACGCAAACTTATCACCTGCTTTTAAGAAGATTTTGTCATCCGCAAAACGTGCAATACGAATCTTAGGCCCTTGAAGGTCGACTAATACACCAACTTGTCTGTCAAATTTTTCTGCCATTTCACGAACGGCTTGAGCACGACCGATATGCTCTTCTGGAAGGCCGTGAGACATATTGATACGTACTACGTCAACTCCAGCTTTAATAATTTTTTCTAATTCGCCTTCACGATCCGTAGCAGGACCTAAAGTTGCAACAATTTTTGTTCTTCTTAAACCACTTGGCATTTTTGTTTTTACCTTATAAAAATTTGGAGTTTGTTAATGTCCAAAAAAGATGTCTCGCAAAATAAACTCCGATACCCAGAACAGCCATTCTTTGGCTGATGTATCAAAGGTGTTTACTTACCGAGTCACCCTCTTTCGTGAACTGAAAATCTTAACAAACCAGGATTACATTAAAATGAAACACCCTAAACTATTTTAGAGTGCTTACAGAACCAGGCCTGGTGGGTTTTAAACTCACCAGGCCTGGTCAAATTCGACGAACGAATTATTTTTTAGCCGCAGCTGCTTCTAGCATAGTCACAGCTGGTAGTTCTTTACCTTCTAGGAACTCAAGGAAAGCACCACCACCCGTAGAGATGTAAGAAACTTTATCTGCAATATTGTACTTGTCGATTGCCGCTAAAGTATCACCACCACCTGCGATAGAGAACGCTGAAGATTCAGCAATCGCCATAGAGATCGCTTTAGTCCCTTCACCAAACTGGTCAAACTCAAACACACCTACTGGGCCGTTCCATACAACCGTACCCGCGTTTTTGATGATTTCAGCAAGTTCAGCTGCAGAATCAGGACCGATATCAAAAATCATATCGTCATCAGCTACTTCAGAAACGTTCTTAGTCTCAGCGGCTGCAGATTCAGAGAACTCTTTACCACAAACTACGTCTGAAGCTAAAGGAATCGCTGCACCACGAGCATTCATGATTTCATTCAGTTTGTTACAAGTAGGGACTAAGTCAGTTTCAGAAAGAGACTTACCAACATTGTAACCCGCTGCTTCGATGAACGTGTTGGCAATACCACCACCCACAACTAACTGGTCTACTTTCTCAGATAAAGATTCTAGAACAGTCAATTTAGTAGAAACTTTAGAACCACCAACGATAGCAACCATTGGACGTGCCGGGTTGTTTAGAGCCTTACCTAAAGCATCTAATTCAGCCGCTAATAAAGGACCTGCACAAGCTGTATCAGCAAATGCACCAGCACCGTGAGTAGAAGCTTGTGCACGGTGAGCTGTACCGAAAGCATCCATTACATACACATCACAAAGTGCTGCGTATTTTTTAGATAATTCTTCATCGTTCTTCTTTTCACCAACGTTGAAACGAACGTTTTCTAAAAGAACCACTTCACCGTCAGCCACATCAAAACCACCATCTAGGTAATCTTTAACTAGACGAACTTCTTTACCTAGTTTAGCAGAAAGGTCTGCAGCAACTGGGGCAAGAGAGAACTCTTCAGCATATTCACCTTCAGTTGGACGACCAAGGTGAGACATTAACATTACCTTAGCACCAGCGTCAGCTGCCATTTTGATTGTAGGTAATGAAGCACGGATACGCGCATCAGAAGTTACTTTACCGTCTTTAACTGGAACGTTTAGGTCTTCACGAATCAATACGCGTTTACCAGCTAAATCTAGATCAGACATCTTAATTACAGACATGTTGAGTCCTCTTTTCAGGTTGAAAAACCTTTCACGAACAGAAAGGTATTTGATTAATAATTAAACTTACTTTTTTATACTTAGCAACGCTAAATACAAACAAGAAAATTTAATTTGGAGCAGTAAAACTACCCCAAATTTACATAAGAAATAATTCTTCGATTCGCTCAGTAGCGAGTTGAGTTCAAGGCGGGTTGAGGAAGTGTACAAATAGTACACGACCGAAACCCAACGAAGAAATCAGCCGCTAATGAGATGAATCAATGATTATTTACCTACGTGTTCAACTACACGCATCATGTTACAAGTATAACCATACTCGTTATCATACCAAGCAACCACTTTAACGAAAGTAGAGTCTAGCGCGATACCCGCTTTAGCATCGAAGATAGATGGGTGAGAATCACCACGGAAATCAGTAGAAACGTTTGCTTCTTCTGTATAACCTAATACACCAGCCATTTCACCTTCAGAAGCCGCTTTCATCGCAGCACAGATTTCTTCATATGAAGCTTCTTTGTTTAGCTCAACTGTTAAGTCAACAACAGAAACGTCAGAAGTAGGTACACGGAAAGCCATACCAGTTAACTTACCGTTAAGCTCAGGAAGTACTACACCTACTGCTTTAGCTGCTCCTGTTGAAGATGGGATGATATTCTCAAGAATACCACGACCACCACGCCAGTCTTTCATTGAAGGACCATCAACTGTTTTCTGAGTTGCTGTTGCAGCGTGAACAGTAGTCATAAGACCACGTTTGATACCGAAGTTATCGTTAAGTACTTTAGCAACAGGAGCTAGACCGTTAGTTGTACAAGAAGCGGCAGAAACGATTGCTTCACCTTTATATTCGTTGTGGTTAACACCGTATACGAACATTGGAGTGTGATCCTTAGAAGGAGCAGACTGAACTACTTTCTTAGCACCCGCATCGATGTGTGCTTGACAAGATTCTTCAGTTAGGAAGAAACCAGTACATTCGATAACTAAATCAGCACCTACATCAGACCAAGCTAGGTCAGCAGGATTACGCTCAGCTGTGATACGGATAGTCTTACCGTTAACAACTAGGTTTCCGTCTTTAACTTCAACTTCACCGTCAAAACGTCCGTGTACTGAATCATACTTTAGCATGTATGCTAGGTATTCAGGATCTAGTAAGTCGTTGATTGCAACAACTTCGATGTTTTGAAAATCTTGTGCTGCTGCACGGAAAGCCATACGACCGATACGGCCGAAACCGTTAATACCAACTTTAATAGTCATTGAGTTTTACTCCAATTGTTACCAGGCCTGCTAAATAATTACCAGGCCTGACTTAATAAAAAATTTAAAGATCTATCCAGTAAACAACTTAGCCATCTTTTAATGATGGCTAATGGATTATTTACCTAATACTTTTTTCGCTGTAGCAACAACGTTCTCTACTGTGAAACCGAACTCTTTGAATAGCTCGTCAGCTGGTGCTGATTCACCGAAAGTAGACATACAAACCGTACCACCTTCAAGACCAACATATTTATACCAACCATCAGCCACACCCGCTTCGATTGCAACACGCTTAACACCAGGGATAAGAACAGAATCCTTATACGCTTGATCTTGCTCGTCATAAGCATCGGTACAAGGCATAGAAACGATACGAACTTTTTCGCTCATTGTCGCTGCAGATTCAACCGCTAGACCCACTTCAGAACCCGTCGCGATAAAGATGATATCAGGTGTACCTTCACAATCTTTCAGTACATAACCACCTTTTTCGATGTTCTTAACTTGCTCAGGTGTACGCTCCATTGGCTCAAGAGCCTGACGAGAGAATACCAATGCAGTCGGAGCATCACTACGCATGATTGCACGTTTCCAAGAAACAGCAGACTCAACCGCATCACAACCACGCCAAGTTTGGAAGTTAGGGATAACACGCATTGTCGCTAACTGCTCAACAGGCTGGTGAGTAGGACCATCTTCACCTAGACCGATAGAGTCGTGAGTGTAAACATAGATAGTACCGATTTTCATCAATGCAGACATACGTAAGGCGTTACGCATGAACTCCATGAACATGAAGAAAGTTCCACCGAACACTTTGAAACCACCATGAAGAACCATACCGTTCATCATGTGAGCCATACCGAATTCACGTACACCCCAAGATAGGTAGTTACCGTTCGCGTTCTCTTTGTTCACTTTAACCATCTTAGACCAGTTGGTTAAGTTAGAACCAGTCAAGTCAGCAGAACCACCGAACATCTCTGGTAATAGGTTACCTAGTTCTTCGATTGTTTTCTGTGAAGCTTGACGAGAAGCAATCTTAGGCATTTCAGCCTGAGTCTTAGCGATGAACGCATCCATATCTACTTCGAAGTTAGCTGGTAATTCACCCGCCATACGACGTTCGAATTCAGCCGCTTCTGCTGGATAAGCCGCTTTATAAGCTGCAAATTTTTCATTCCAAGCCGCTTCATCTTTAGCACCTTGTGCTTTGTGATCCCAACCAGCATAGATATCTTCTGGAATTTCGAATGGACCTGCAGTCCAACCAAGTTCTTTACGAGCTAGAGCGATTTCTTCATCACCTAAAGGTGCACCGTGACAAGAGTAAGTTCCACACTTGTTAGGAGAACCGAAACCGATAACCGTCTTAGTACAGATAAGCGTAGGCTTGTCTGTTACTTTCTTAGCTTCTTCGATTGCCGCATTGATTGCATCAGCATCGTGACCATCAACGTTAGGAATAACGTGCCAGTCATAAGAAACGAAACGTCCAGGAACGCCTTTTTCCATCCAGTCACCGATGTTACCATCGATAGAGATGTCGTTGTCATCCCAGAAAGCGATTAACTTACCAAGACCTAAAGTACCAGCCATTGCACACGCTTCGTGAGAAAGGCCTTCCATTAAACAACCATCACCCATGAACACATAAGTGTTGTGGTCTACGATTTCGTGACCAGGCTTGTTGAACTGTGCCGCTAAAGTACGCTCTGCAATCGCCATACCAACCGCGTTAGTGATACCCTGACCTAAAGGACCAGTTGTAGTTTCAATACCTTCAGCATAACCATACTCTGGGTGACCCGCTGTTTTAGCGTGTAACTGACGGAACTGCTTGATATCGTCCATGCTTAGGTCATAACCAGAAAGGTGCAATAGAGAATACATAAGCATTGAGCCGTGACCGTTTGAAAGTACAAAACGATCGCGATCTGCCCACTTAGAGTTTGTCGGATTGAATTTCATGTGGCTATTCCACAGAACTTCAGCGATATCCGCCATACCCATCGGTGCACCAGGGTGACCAGAATTTGCTTTTTGAACTGCATCCATACTTAACGCACGGATAGCATTTGCTAGATCTCTACGAGTTGCCATACAACTTCCTCAACTATTTTAAAAATTCGGTACTTGCCGCCTAAATTTGCCTAACAATCAGCGGGTTACTTAACACCATCAACTGATTGAAAATTCCTTACAAAAATAGCCGCAATATAAATTTGGACGATTATTCTCTCTTAAAATGACAAAATCATCAAGTTTTCTTATCTATTCATTGCTTTTTTCGAACAGATAATTGATATCAAACACCTTGATTCGGACAAACTAAAACAGAAAAACCGATACGGAGTGCTTTCAAACTGTCAAACCTTCTTTTGCTCTCGAACCCAAGCAATATAAAAAACCCAGGATAAACCTGGGTTACATAAACATTAAAATCTGATTACAACCAGATAACATCAGTCACTGGCATGATTAAGCACTGGCAGATTTTTCTTCACGAAAGAGTTTATTGTTCTGCTGGCGTTTTTCTAAAAAATGCTCATAAATTGAAAGCATTGCCGGCAACACCAATAAAATCAAGAAAGTAGAAAACATTAAACCAAACGCAATTGCGGTTGCCATCGGTATTAAGAACTGGGCTTGCAAAGACGTTTCAAACAACAACGGTGTTAAACCGGCAATGGTGGTTAAAGAGGTTAGCAATACCGCCCGCACTCTTTGCACAGCCGCCTCTTCCAAAGCTTTATTGATTGCGACACCACTTGCCCGCAAGCTCTTGTAAAAACTGACCAGAATAATCGAATCGTTCACCACGATACCCGATAAACCAAAAAAACCGAATAAAGAAAGAATCGTCATATCCAGCCCCATCCACCAGTGACCGAGAATCGCACCCACCAATCCAAACGGTATCGCCATCATCACCACCAAAGGCCAACCGTAAGAACCAAACACCCAAGCCAACACAATATAAATCATCGACAAGCCAATCAAAAGACCGATTTTCATATCCGCCATCGCCTCAGCTTGGCGTGCATTCTGCCCTTCTAGAGAGTAACTGATACCATATTGTGCTTCCAATTCAGGTAAAGCCGTTTGCTGTAAAGAGCCCAAAATGGCATTAGGGTTATTGGCATTGGAATCGACATCACCCAAAACCGTGACCGCAAGTTGTCCATCGACATGACGAATCGCGTCAAAGCCCCGTTGGGTCGTCCAATTTGCCACGGTATTCAACGATACCCGTTCACCGGCTGGCGAAACCACCTGCATTTTATTGATAGTTGCTAAAGAGACCTGCTCCGATTTTGGATATTGAACACGCACCTCGACTTCATCTTCACCATCGGTAAAAATCTGCACCAAACGACCCGAGAAAGCATCCGACAATTGACGCCCCAAGGAAACATAAGTGAAGCCAAGCGCTTCACCTTGCGGTGTCAAACGGTAAATCAACTGATCACGCCCAAAAGGAAGGTCATCACGCACACCGCTCACCCCTTGGATTTGCCCCAAGACCTGCTGTAAATCCAAAGAGGCCTGCTTCAATGTCATTGGATCAGCACCGGTTAAGCGGATATCCACATCACTTCCCGGCGGACCATTTCTTGGCGAAGCAATCGTCAACGTGTCCAGGCCTGGTGCATTACCGGCGTTTTTCTGCCAAGCTTTAATAAATGCGGCATTACGTGTTGAGCGTAAATCCGGTTCAACCAACTCGATATTGATACCACCGTAGTTCGCGCCAGGCTGACTGGTGGTTTCATTGTAGTGGACAATCACCGCCTTTAAAATCCCAGGCTCCAACTCCTGCTCGGTCTTAATCAGAGCGGCATACAGTCTATCCACATAATCTGCTGAAACCGAACTTGGTGTACCTGCCACAAAACGCACATCGGCATTAATTTTAGTGGACTCGGGTGAAGGGAAGAACACAAAACCAAGTCTACCTCCTGCCAATAGACTGACCACAAAAATCATCAACGCCAAAGTCGTCGCCAAAGTAATTGAACGATTCTTCAACACCCAACGGATGACGTTTCTGAATTGATGATGCCTAAAATGGTCGATAGCATGTTCTAAACGGTAACGAATCGAACCCGGCTCGGCTTTTTTCACGCCTTTAAGCGCATGTTTCAAATGCCCAGGAAGGATGGTAAAACTTTCAATCAATGACGCAAAGATTACCGCAATAATCACCAAAGGAATCGCAAATAAGATATTCCCCATCTCGCCACCAATCATCATCAGAGGCAAAAATGCTGCCACCGTGGTTAATGAAGACGCGGTAACCGGGCCTAACATTCGATGAGCACCACCTTCAGCCGCCTGTAAATCCGGCTCACCCATCTCATGATGGGATAATGCATCTTCACCGACCACGATGGCATCATCAACGATGATTCCCAAAGCCATAATCAGACCGAACAGACTCACCATATTGATGGAACCGCCTGCCAAATACATAATCATCAAGGTGGCCATAAAGGAGACAGGAATTCCCACCGCAACCCAAAAGGCCACCCGTCCATTCATAAAGATATACAGAATCAAAACAACCAACAGCAAGCCGCCAACACCATTATTGACCAGCAACATAATCCGTTGATTCACTAACGACCAAGTTTCGTCATAGACTTGTAAATGCACCCCTTCCGGCAACTGCGCTTTGGCATCCAGCAACCAGTTTTGCATAATCTTAGAAGATTTCAAGGTATCGCCGCTCTCAGAGCGCATCAACTGCATTTCTATCGCGGTCGAACCCTCGACCGTCAGATAAGGCGCATCCTTGATTGGGCGCCGCTCAATTTGCCCAATATCACCCAATGAGAGGTTTTCGGAGTCATTGACCACCAACGGCATTTGCTCAAAAGCGACTTCATCTCGCTTTTGCTCCAAGGCGCGTAAGTCTCTGACGCTATCACTGTCACCCACCGAGCCTGCAGGATAATCACGACTCATGCCGGCTAACTGATTACCAATCGACTCCAAAGTTAAATTATGCTGTTCCAAAGCGGCCTGGGGGATTTCAACCGCCATCTCCTCTTCAGGAAGCCCTTTAAAATTGACCTTATCAATCCCCGCATCCAATAACTGCCGCTCAAAACTTCTCGCCAAAGGACGCAGTTCTTCCAGGCTACCTTTATCAGAAACCAATAATATACGGGCGATAGACTCATAACGAACCACACGTTCTATAATCGGCTTTTGTGAATCTTGCGGTAAATTCCTTAACTCTCCGACCCGCTGATTGATTTGATCGATCGCCTCGATCATATCGGTACCTTCTTTGAACTTCAAAGATATCGAGGAAATCCCAAGCGATGAGGTCGAGGTCATCTCATCAAGGTTATCCAGGTTTCGCAAGACACGCTCAACTGGATCAGTGATGCTTTTCTCCACATCCTGAGCATTGGCTCCTGGCCAAATAACACGAACCGAAGCGTAGTCCAATTCAAACGAGGGAAAGAACTGCACATTCAATTTCATCAATGCGACAATTCCGGAAAGGATCATAATCAACATCAACAGGTTCGGCGCCACTTTATGGCGGGCAAACATCCCGATGATACCACTGGATTTAAAGGCTTTTTCCTTTGGATGGATATCCTTATCATCCCTCTCTAGAGATTCAAACTGGCTCATTGAACCACCTCAGAGACCTTTAACCCGGTTGTTGCATTTGGCAAATGGGTCAAACAAATTTTTGAACCTTCGGCAAAATCCGGTTTGACCAATGCCCACAAACGCCCAGCACGCAACACTTCACCTTTCATCTCGACCGTATGCGACTGTAAACGCCCATCCACAATCAAATACAGACGGTTGCTGCCATAGATAGCACTGTAAGGCACTGCAACCACATTATTCTGCGCCACACCCTTTAAATTCACTTCCATAAGTTCGCCAGGACGAAGTTCAGACAACGACTTGGGCAACGCAAAAAATGCATCCACACCACTGGTAGAGGCTTCGCCCGCCAAACGTAACAGTTTGAATCGCTCTTCTGAATCAGCGGTTTGGTAATAAGCATGTAACGGGATATTCTGCTGCAACGCCTTAGTGACACCAGGCAACTGCGAAACCGGCAATTTAGCGCGTAATTCAAGGCTATCCAAGGCATAAAAACTCACCATCACCACACCCGCATTCACACGCGAACCCTCACTCACATTCACTTGGGCGATACGGGCATCATAAGGTGCAATCAATTGACCACGTTTCACATTCAGTTCAGCTTGCTGTAAAGCGGCTTTTGCCTTATCCAAAGCGGCTTGGGTTTGGCTGATTTTCAATTGATTCTCCTGCACCGCCAACTTAGCACCCACCACCACATATTCTTGTCTAACCAAAGCCTCATTGGCTGCGTCTACCGACGATTGTGACGCTAAATTCTTAGACATCAATTGCTGGGCACGTGTTACCGCAACCTGCTTCAACTTCAAAACCTTTGATTCATGCTCATAACGCTGCTGGTTGGCTTCATTAGTCAATTTCTGTAATTTAAGTTGCGCTGTGGCGTTGGCCACCTCGGCTTTCGCTTGAGCAAGCGGAATCATCAAATCCGCCTGACTGATTGCAACCAAAGCCTGACCTTTAACGACATTTTGCCCCTCCTTGACCAACACCTGCTCAATCACCCCCGCCACAGGAGCGGAAGCCGCAACCAACGCATTGGACTCAACCTTGCCATACAAGGTTTGTACTGGGGAAAGGTCTTCAAACTGAGCCTTCATGCTCTCCACCATCCATACCTTCTCTTGCACGTTGACCGGCTTTTGCACAGGTTTGGTCGATTTCATATAGACAAACAAGACAATCGCGGCCGCAATAATCAAAACGGGAATCAGACGGCGTTTTAGTTTTTGAAACATGGTTTTACTCTTTCAAAGTTAAGTGTCATTACATAAGCGGCTTTCAAGCAACTTACCAGGCCTGGTGGGACTGGTAAAGTTTAACCTTAATATTTTGTTATTTCGACGAATAAGTGTGAATAAAGGCTTTAATTCGCTCGACTCTGGCTTGCTCAATCGCCTCGGCGATTTCTGCTCCTTGCACACCGGTGGCTAAAATCTCTTGGTTATTGATTCGTAAAGCGGCATCTAAAACCCCCAACCAAAAAGGGGCTTGTCGATAAAATTGCTCTTCAAAACCCAAACGGCCTTTGGCATCGGCCTCACAAGCCAATAAAATATCTTTAAAGCCTTCAGGGTTTTTTAAGGCCGTACAAGCCTTTAGCACCTTTAGAAAAGTCTGAGGTTTAAGGTGAGGCAACCCTTCCGAGTTTAACCCCTGGTGAATCAAACCATGATACTCCGTCACCTTTTCCGCCATGATTTGCAGCTTTTTCGGCAACCTGTATCGTGAACCTAAGGCCTGAACCAACGGCACTCCAGCTTTTTCGTGCCCCTTATGGCTTGGCCAAAGCTCTTTAGGGGTAATGCCTTTACCCAAATCGTGCACCAAAGCCGCAAACCGAACCTCTTCTAAGGGGGATAATTTAGCAGCGGCATCCAACACCATCATGGTGTGAATCCAAACATCGCCTTCAGGGTGATGTTTTATCGGCTGGGTAACCCCGTGCAAGTTATACAACTCGGGGAACAACACCTCTACCGCACCGACCTTATCCAAAACCTCAAAAAACACACTCGGCTTTTGCGTACCTAAGGCTTTGAAAACCTCTTGCCAAACCCGTTCAGGAGTTAAATCCTCCAGCTCACCCGAAGCCACCATATCGGTCATCAGCGTCTGAGTTTCTGGCGCCAACTCAAAACCATAAGGTGCAAGTTTAGCTGCAAAGCGTGCGACCCTTAACACCCTTAACGGATCTTCGGCAAACGCATCTGAAACGTGCCTTAAAATACGGTTTTGCAAATCTTCCAGGCCTGAATAAGGGTCGATTACCTTACCCTCAGTATCTTGAGCCATCGCATTAATGGTCAAGTCGCGGCGAATCAAATCCTCTTCAAGAGTTACATTTGGATCGGCAAACACCTCAAAGCCATGATAACCGACACCGGCTTTACGCTCGGTTCGGGCTAACGCATATTCCTCTTTAGTTTCAGGATGCAGAAATACCGGAAAATCTTTACCCACCTGTTGATAGCCTTGCGCCAACATCTGTTCTGGTGTCGCACCTACCACTACCCAATCACGGTCGTAAGCCTTACCGCCTAACAGCGCATCCCTAACTGCACCACCCACCAAAAAAATCTGCATGAATTGCCAACCTAAATTTATTGAATATGAAATTTATCGCCCAATCTTTCCAAAACATCATAGCCTAAAACCAAAAAACCGTCTTGTTGACGGTTTTTTAATCTTAACTTTTTATTTGAAAAAGAGTTACACCAACTCTTTGACATCCCTTCCGGCTTCTTTGCGATAGAAATTATAACGTTCACGGATATCATGCGGTGATGCATAAGTTGAAATCGCCCACTCTAAACTACTTGGTGCAAAACCAAACTGCGTTTCAAAGTCAGCGTCACTCACCATGTCTTTGGACAACATCAATAGCTGTGACTTTGAAACCGAAGCAATCGGAGCAAACGCACCGAAAGCCGCCATAAGTTTGGCGTTTAACTTGCACATAGGGAAAACAATCGCATCTTTCTGCATCAATTCCGCGACCAGCTCACCCAACTGCTTCATAGTCAAACGCTCTTCACCGACCATCTCCAACTTCTTATCAAAAGTCGATTCATCTTTAATGATAGCCACTGCGGCCTGGGCAAAATCCTTGATCCATAATGGCTGCACAACAGTGTTTGATTGGGCGACCATCAATAAATCCATACGGTTCAGTTGTGTGACAAAACGGGCGGTGGTGTCATCTCCAGCTCCAATCAACAAACTTGGTTTCAAGATAGTCACCTTGGCCGATGCTACATTGTGCATTAGGTTACCCACCTCACCCAAGATACCAAACCAATCAGAATTTGGAGCATCGGTACTGGCACCAATTTGCGATAAACTCAATACACGTTTCACACCAGCAGACTCAGTCGCCGATTTGATTTTTTGGGTAACTGCCGTCAAATCCGCTTGCTCGATCATCTCCGTACCTGTGGAGCGGTCGGTTATCAAATTAATCACGATATCCGCACCTTTCACTGCGGCAGTTAACTGCGCTGCATTATCAAAAGATTCTAAGGTGTGCAAAGTGGTATTAGGATAGAGTAAAAACTCTCTAAAACGCTCAGGACGACGAACCACTACTTTGATCTCATAACCGGCTTTTGACAGTTCATTAACCACGGCTCTGCCTACAAAACCTGTCCCACCAAATACACTGACTTTATTTCCTAATAACATTTTATTATCCAATTTTCTTGAAACAAACCGAGTAAGAATAAGTAAATGCTGATGTAAGGTCAAGCTTTTATCGACTTAAAGCCCTGATTAAGCAACTGTAATTTGTTACAATACGCGCAAAATTAAAATAGGATTTACCCATGTCTGCTATCAATATTTCAGCGTTTAGAAGCCCAAAAAAAGCGGAACTTTATCTTTTTGTTCCACAAGAAACCGGTTTGGAAGAACTACCAAAAGAGTTACTGGTCATGTTTGGCGAACCTCAACACGTTATCGACTTTGAACTGACCGCAGAAAAGAAGTTGGCTCGAGAAGATGCCGCTACGGTTCTGAAATCGATTCAAACCAAAGGGTACTTTATGCAAATGCCGCCTAACGAGATTGAAAAAATGGGTGACATGGCTCCACCGCCAGAACGTTTAGACAATATCTGTTAAGCCAAATCATTCTCTGGCAACCAAGCAAAACGATACCAAAACAATAATAACCAATTAAATCGCTCAAGTATTTACAAAGCGACTTTTGTGAATACAATAGAGCTTTTATCGCTTGAATTAAAATACAAGGAAATCACCATGGCTTTTACTCTTCCAGATCTACCTTATGACTACGACGCTTTAGAAGTATCTATTGATGCTCGTACAATGGAAATCCACCACACGAAACACCACAACACTTACATCACCAACCTAAACAATGCGATTGCTGACACTGAATTAGCGGACCAGTCTTTAGAAGAGATGATGGCTAAAGCAGGTACTTTACCTCCAGCTGTGCGTAACAACGGTGGTGGACACTGGAACCACTCTTTCTTCTGGGAAGTGATGACAGGTGATAGCATGGGCGCGCCTACTGGCGCTCTAGCAGATGACATCAATGCGACTTTTGGTGGTTTTGACGCCATGAAAGAAAAATTCAACACAGCAGGGGCAACACGTTTCGGTTCTGGCTGGGCTTGGTTGACGGTTTCTGCAGATGGCAAGTTAGAAATCTCTTCTACACCGAACCAAGACAACCCATTGATGGATTGTGCAGACACTAAAGGTACGCCAATTTTAGGTTTAGACGTTTGGGAACACGCTTACTACCTACGTTACCAAAACCTACGCCCAGCTTACATGCAAGCTTGGTGGGATGTGGTTAACTGGAATAAAGTTTCTGAGCTATATTCAGCCGCTAAATAAGTAACGGCCACAGTAAATTAAGAGCCCCGTATTTACGGGGCTTTTTTATGCAATCTTGTTTATATTCACTTTTCTTTTTTGTTTGAACTGGTACATCTGCTGATCGGCCTTTCTAATCAAATCTTCTTGATTATCCGCGTCATCCGGATAAGTCGCCATACCGTAACTCAGTGACAAATCAACGATATGGTCTTCTAAAACCACCGGTCTAGAGAACACCCGTTGAATGGTTCCTATAACCTCATCCAACATGTCAAAACTTTCACTCGGTTCCAATAAAACAAAAAATTCATCGCCGCCATTACGCACCACCACCCCATCACTCCCAACACAGACTTTTAACTTATCTGCCAAAGTTTGCAATGCCAAATCACCTATGTGATGACCGTATTGATCGTTCAATAGTTTAAAATCGTTCAAGTCGATAAAAATAATCATGAAACGAGATTTCTCAATTTTCGCCTTAGTTAACATCTTTTGCATCAGTTCATCGCCATAATAACGGTTGGCGACGCCGGTCAACTGATCATAATGTGCTAGGTATTTCAACCGCTCTTCTATTTCTTTACGCTGCTGAACCTCATGTTTAAGGCGTTTTTGCATTAGGCTGGAATAACCTAGCATAAGACTTCCGACCAAAATTAAAACATGCAAACCGATAAACCTTTCCGGACGCAACTCCGCCATACCGTCAAACCCAGACATGGACAGAAAAAAATAATTAATCGGTAAAACGAGTAGGCTTGCGACCAAACCATATTTGATTCCATAACAGTAGGCTGCGATAAAAACAGGTAGGGCGCTTAAAATGATGATTGCATTGCCAACACGGCCATGAGACATATAAAAAATAATTGGATAAAGAGCAACCGCTCCTAAAAACAGAGCCATCTTCGCTCTCGGTCGATCCACAAAATAACTTGAAACAGAGACAAATGCCATCGATTATAAATTCCATACCTAAATATTATATTGTCTCTATTAAACACGACCCAACGCTTAGTCTCTCGCAAGAAAAATTTATCAATGCAAAGAATTCTTTAAAATACTACAACTTAGCCACCGTGATAACAGACAATAGCCGTTCAAACCGGCTCACTTTTCTGTAAAATATTTTTTAATTTCTATTTAACTCAAGGATTTTCCAATGGTCAGTCTTACAACCCCAATTTGTGATTTTAACGCTCCCGCCATGCAATTCGATTTGCCTGGTGTAGATGGTCAAAACTGGACTTTGGATAAAGCCAAAGGTAAAAACGGCCTGTTAATCATGTTCATCTGTAATCACTGCCCATACGTTAAAGCGATTCAACAGCGTTTAGTTGAAGACACCCGTATCTTGCGTGATGACTTTGGCATCAACAGCATTGCCATTATGTCAAACGACCCAAATGAATACGAAGAAGACTCTTTTGAAAACATGCAAGTTATTGCTGAAAAATGGGCGTTTCCATTCCCTTACGTCTTGGATGAAACACAGCAAGTGGCAAAAGCCTATGGCGCTGTCTGCACACCGGATTTCTTTGGCTACAATGCCGATTTGAAATTACAGTATCGCGGTCGTTTAGATGAATCTCGCAAAGAGACTTCACCTGAAGGTGTTCGTAGGGATTTACTGGAAGCCATGAAACAAGTGGCCCAAACCGGACAAGGGCCTTTAGAGCAAATCCCGTCAATGGGCTGCTCCATAAAATGGAAGTAACTCACCAGGCCTGGTAAAACAGACATGAGGTTTGCGGGCGGTTTTAATTGAACAAGTTCAGATAGAACGGCGTTTACCCGCAGACTGGCTAAAAATAAGTACAGCAAAACCGCCGATAAAGCCAAACGTAATGGAATAAATCTGACTTAACAGGCCGCCATAAGCGAACACCGCAAACACCATCATGCCGAACAACATGCTTGCCATTGCCCAACCCAGAGTGATGCGTCGCCCCCAAGCCAACCACAACATCAACGGTGCGAATGCTGAACCTAACCAACCCCAAGCGTCCAACACCAAACTGAATACCGTTTGATTATTGCTCAAAGCTAAACTCAACGCGGCCAATAAAATGAAGGCAGTCGCCACTTTTGTCAAAAACAGGGATTCGATTGGTTGACGGGTTAAATCTCGACTTAAAGCAGCTGAACACGAAAGCACTAACGAGTCGACAGTCGACATGGTGGCCGCAAATAAAGCCGCCAAAATCAATCCGACAAAAATCTCGGGCATCAATTGCTCAGCCAGCGACGGTAAAGCCAATTCGGCATCAAAACTCGTC
The DNA here is from genome assembly GCF_021654855.1 of Thiomicrorhabdus immobilis. Classification (NCBI taxonomy): domain Bacteria; kingdom Pseudomonadati; phylum Pseudomonadota; class Gammaproteobacteria; order Thiotrichales; family Piscirickettsiaceae; genus Thiomicrorhabdus; species Thiomicrorhabdus immobilis. The sequence goes on along the minus strand of NZ_AP024202.1, from coordinate 342,637 downwards.
AATTCCGGCATCAGTATTCGACTGACCAGGCCTGCCAAAATGGTCAAACCATAGAAAATGATAAACCACCCGTAATAATACCGTTGCATCTGTTTGGCCGTATAGTCCTTAGACAAGGTCATAAAACGGATGATAATATGTGGCTGACCTAGCACCCCCATTCCACCAGCCACCCAGCCTAATACAAATAGCCCAGCCTCGATAAAGCCAAAACCTTGTGGAAACCAAGCGACATAAGAGCCTGAAACGCCATGCAATGCCTGCCAAAAAACGATAGGGCCACCCACCGCTTGAACACCAAACACCACCATCAACGCCATACCGCTCAACATGACAATCGACTGTGCGACATCGGTCCAAATAGAGGCCCGTAAACCGCCCGCCATACTGTAGAAAAAAATCATAATCGCCGATAGAATCACCCCCGTTTCTGGCGACCAATCCAACAAGACTTCTGTTGCTTTACTACCGGCTTTTAATTGAGCCGCCGCGTACACAGTAAGAAACACTACCGTAAACAGACCGACAATTTGTCTGAAACGTCTTGCTGGACGGTTTGAATCATCTTGTTGCTCTAGTTGAGAAGAAGTACCATTTTGGAGAATCCAATAGGTCAACAATCCACTAAACGAGTGTACCTGCCGTTTGTGGCCAATATCCTGAATCACCGGCACTGTATGCCTCTGCGCCAACCAATCGCCAAAAATCCAACCGACCATAATCCAAATAGAGGACAATCCCATGCTATAGGTGGCGCCAATCATGCCTATAAACATAAACCCGCTATTATTGGTGGCTACTGCCGACAAGCCAACCAAAGCGGGCGACATGTTTTTACCTGCAACCAAGTAGTCACTTGTGGTTTTTCGACTGGCCCAGTAACTAGATAAACCGACAGCAAAAAACACCAATAGAAATAACACAAAGGTGGTCAATATCATGGCAAAAGACCACTCAATTTCAGTGATACTTCACTTTCTTCAGTGCGAAAAAGTATCTTATTCATCGGCATGATGCTTTTCCGATTGGTACTGTTTGCTCTTCAACAACGACTGAAAACCGGGAAGCTCCAATAGGCTGGCAAAGATAGGGTCCGCTTTGACCTCTTCCAGTAAACCGTCCGTATCTTCTATCGCTTTTTGGAGATAATCGAGCGCTTCACCAGGTTGGTTCAACAAGGCATAAGCGCCAGCTAACTGGTAAAAGGCGTGTCTATTTTCAGGGTCGATTTTCAACGCTTGCTGGCAGAGATTGATGGCCCACAGCGGTTCATTCATCTCCAATAACACATCGGCTTTATAGGTCATGGCTTCGGTGTTTTCAGGGTCTAACTCTAGGATTTCATCGTAAATCGCTAACCGATTACTTAGAATCGGCTCTTGCCCCGCTTTCAACCATAAGCTGTGGATATCCTGGTGTTGACTCAGGCGTTTTTGGGCAGAAGTGATGCCTCGAGATTTACGGTTCAACTCCTCTTCTAGCGCCTTCAATCTGGCCTCGTAGGTTTCAATAACCTCGGTGACTTTGGTGTCCGCTAAAGTATGCACACGCTCTTTCACATCACGTAAGGAGCTCCAACCTACCAGCAACAATACCGAAGAGATTCCCGCAATCAAATAGAAAAAATAGGTGACGGTATCGGTCGCATAACCAACCGCCTGGTTCACGGCGGTAAGTTCTCTATTGACCACCTCTTTGGTAAGTCCGACTTCCAAGTCATTCATCTCCACCCTCAGTTGACGTAACTCATCCATCACATAACGTTCTACAAATGGGTTATACATCGGTTTACTGAGAGTATTGACATCTTGGGTTTGGCTATCGTGTTTAAGTTCAACGGCATGGACCAGCGGAACCCACAAAAGTACCAGTACAAAAATTAATGTTCGCATATGGCCACTCCATGGTTATGAGATTCGATTAAGGTGCTGTGTAACGCCTTAACGGTTTTTTCAAAGTCGTTTTCATTAACGAAAAACTGCATCTCGACTTGTCGGGTATTTTGGTGAATCGCTTCGATATTTATCCCCTCTTGGTAAAGCGTTCCCACTGCACGAGCCAAAAAGCCTTTAATGCGCATATCACTGCCCATCGCGGAGGCCAATGCCACTTTGCTGGTTTGCACCGAGGCGGTAGCCAACCGGCTTTGCAGTTGTTGCGAGAGACGACTGACCTTTTTCAAAGAGTCGTTTATATACAGCGTGATGGTATTGGCATTGAAGTCTTTATTAATCACATCGCACTGCAAACGTTGGGTGATTTCTTGAATCGTTTCCTCATAGGCACCGCGGTTTCCCATCATCTCTTGGTCAAACACCTCCACCGCCAGCAATCTCGACATGCCGGCAATGATCTCGACCTTAGGTGAATCACTGACGTATTCATCGGTTATCAAGGTGCCTTGATGGTCGGGCTCAAAAGTGTTTTTAATCCGTAGAGGAATTTTTGCCTGGCGTAACCCTTTAGCTGCTCGAGGGTGAATGGCTTCCATACCCAAGTTGGCCAATTGGTCGGCGATATCGTAATTGGTTCTGCCAATGGGTATGACCTGTTGTTCCCCTACCAACCTGGGGTCTGCGCTGCTTAAGTGATACTCTTTGTGAATCACCGCTTCACTGGCTTTCATCAGCACCGCGATACGACTAAACGTCATTTCGCTATAACCTCGGTCATAGGTCTGCATCAGGTTTTCTTTACAGTGACTGTAACCGGTCACAATCGGCAAGGTGTTATCGAAATCTATCCCTTGCAAGTTCTCGAGGATCATCTCATCCAACTGCATCGGCTCATTGGCCTGCCAGCCGGTTAAATCGATAAACCGGGCATCAATACCCTCTGATTGCAAAAGGCTGGCGAGATTGTACGCACTGTGAGCTTCACCTAAACTGGCCAACAGCTCCCTTACCGTCAGTAGATGAGCTTCAAGCGAGAAGTGCCCGTGACTGCATAAGTCTTGCAGATAGGTCAGCAGTTGCTCGGTTTCTAATATACGTCTATTAATGAATTTATTGGCTTCGACCAACAGACTAGGATCAGTGAATAGCGTGGCATTGATTTCGTTTAGGCGGTTGGCCAACTCCTCCAGAGCCGCTTGCCAATTCGCGTCAACATCGTCATTGGCAAATAACCCATAGACACCTGGTGTGCCGGTTTTCTTTTGCTCCAACAATAGGTCGGTTACACCGCCATAAGCGGAAACCACGAAAATACGTTGATAAGCAGATTTTGGATAACGGATGATATTGTCACGAACGGCAAGGTATTCACTCATTGAAGTACCGCCAATTTTTTCAACACTCAAGGTGTTGTTGGTTTGTTGTGTCATGGTTCTCTTTTTAAATTTGAATAAATGCAGAAAAACGAATGCGGTTTTGAATAAGTTGGTGTCTTACCAGGCCTGGTAAGATCTCTATGACTTTGTATTCAAAACCAACACCGTTTAGTTGGGTTCCGGTAAATTATAAGAACCGTCTGCATCATGGGTTTCACGCCCGGTTACCGGTGGGTTAAACACACACACCATCCTCATCCCCACACCTTTATTGGCCTTGAGAATGTGTTGGTCATGGTTGTTCAGGGCGTATACCGTACCCTCACGAATCGGGTGTGTTACCCCGGTGGCCTTATCGTAAATCTCGCCTTGACCTTCAATGCAGTAAACCGCTTCTAGATGATTTTTATACCAAAGGTGCAAATCCTCATTCGGCTTAATCAAGGTGTCATGAAGCGAAAACCCCATGCCATCCTTAGCTAACAGTAAACGACGACTGTTCCACTGTTTACTGTCCACATCGGCATCGGTGCCAATCACATCGTCATATAAATTCTTTACAATCATGCTGCCACACCGTTCGCCAATACTTTACGAATCGCTGACTCCAATATGTCAAACCCCTCATTAATCAACTCCTCAGTGATGACCAACGGTCCCAAGAATTTAATCACTTCACTGTCCGCACCTGCGGTTTCAATCACCAAACCGTCTTCAAAGGCTTGTGTGCAAATCAAGCTGGTTAATTCCGGCTTTTTAAACTCCGCTCCCCAAATCATGCCGTGGCCGCGGATTTCTCTGATTAAGGCTGGAAATGTTAAGGCCAAATCCTGCATTCTGCGTTCGACTAATCGAGATTTGAACTTGGTTTCCATCTCAAACTGTCTATCTTGCCAAAAATGCTTTAGCACCGCGGTTTGCGCCACAAAAGCCAGGTTATTTCCCCTAAAGGTTCCAGAGTGTTCGCCCGGACTCCATTTATCCAACTCCGGTTTTAACAGCACCAAAGACATCGGATGACCGGCTCCGATTGATTTAGAAAGCGTGACGATATCAGGCACAATGCCCGCTCGCTCAAAACTAAAGAACTCACCGGCACGTCCGTTACCGATTTGAATTTCATCGGCAATCATCAGGATATCCAAATCATCACAAATCTGACGTAATGAACGCAACCACTCTTCACCCGCGACGTTAATCCCGCCTTCAGCCTGAATGGTTTCCAGCACAATCGCCGCAGGCAACTCGGTTCCAGAGGAGTCATCTTCTAAAATCTTACGCAGATAGGCGACCGTATCGACCTTATCGCCCAGATAATTGTGAAACGGCACCTGTGTGGTATAGCCTGGGACACCATAACTTTCATCATGGTAATAACGGTTACCGGTGATACTCAATGAACCCATCGACATACCGTGAAAACCATTGGTGAATGAGATGACTTGTTTACGACCTTTGACCTTACGGGCAATTTTCAACGCGGTTTCCACCGCATTGGTTCCGGTAGGACCGACAAACTGCAACTTATAGTCCAAATCACGTGGCTTTAGAATGTTATTCACAAACACTTCCATAAACTCTCGTTTGGCCACAGTCGCCATATCCAACGCATGCCCGATACCATCGTTTTGCATATATTCGATGACGGCGTCATTGATGATTGGGTTGTTATGACCGTAATTCAACGCTCCGGCCCCTGCAAAAAAATCGATGTATCGTTTACCGTCCTCGTCCCAAATCTCAGCCATTTTCGACTTTTTAAAAACGGTTGGGAATGAACGAACATACCCTCTTACTTCTGATTCATATTCATTAAAAATACTTAACGACATAGTTAACTAACTCCTAAAATTTAAAAAAATGTTGAGCGGCTGGCTTTGCGGTGCTCGCAAAGTGTATTCCTGTTCCGCTTCGTGCTCCTGGCCTGCAAAATGTTCCTGCTTGATGAAGTCGCAAACCTCTAAAGTTAAGCCGTACTGTTTTGCCAAGGATTTAAACAGCCCTTGTGAAGCCTTATTGCTTGGAGCGATGGTGCAACTCACTGCGGTGAGTGCGATTTGAGACTGCATTTGCTTGGCTAGCAATTCGCTTATTAAACGTTTTGCCAAGCCTTTACCTCGTGCAGTAGGTGATACCGCTACTTGCCAGATAAACAGGTTTTGCAAATCATCAGGCCTGCGATAGGCCGAAACAAAACCGACAACCTCACCATTAAGTTCAGCCAACATACAGCTGTCGGCGAAATGACTCGATTGTAAAAAATACAAGTAACTAGAATTGAGGTCCAACGGCGGGCAACTTTTCACTAGATGGTATAAGGCCATACCGTCTTGCAGCTTGGGCGTACGGAAGAGAAAATCGCAATGTGTCGTTGGCTCGGGTTTTAAAAATGTGGTTTTGGGGTCATACTCCATAAAAATACTCGGGTAATGTTAATCATGCTTATTGGCATAAATGGGTTTCAATCAATCAAAAATGAAATAGAAAATACTCGGTAAACCTTTTGATGTTTACGGTATTAAGGAAAATGGAATACGCCGAACCCTTGCCAAACAAGACAATTCATTAGGGGGCAAACGCCATACGATTGATTCCTCAGGACGCGTCCTTTGGATTAGACTTGACCAAAATGGGTCTATAGAAAAGCGCCTAAACGCAAATGACAGTGTATGTAATACAACTGAAAAAAAGATAGCTAAACCTTGTGGGTTATGAAATTGGTTACATATTCAAACAAATCTGAACCGTAAATTCAAGTTGGCTTAATCTGATATCATCTTAAACCGACATGATCGACGTTGAAAAATTCTAGCGAATGAAGGCGAATTAAGACATATCAGAGAGAACTCTCTAAAGTGGATTGGGATTCAATTGAAGAGAAGAATCAGCCTGATAAACCGAACAATAACTCAATATTCATTTATGTTTATAAAATAAACCGCGTTTGAAAAACTACGGTTTTGAGGATTCCAACTCAAAGGACATTCCATGCCTAAGTCAAATCCAAAAGTATTTTTTAACGCCCTTTCAAAACCTTCCACACGACTTTCAATATCCCCTCTATCTTGGTGACTACTTACATAAGTTTCCAGCAAAAACTTTGTCGACAGATACATGTCGTAACAAATGCTATTTATATACTTCACCGGACAATTATATTTTTGTGCGACCTTTCTAAACTCTGTTGCCGTGTGATCATTTCCCTGGTAATCAGGTATAGTCGACGTGACCCAAACTTTGACTTTCGGCTTTCTAATAAGTAGCTTCTTCAAAGTACCAAATCCGATCAGGGACGTACTATAGAAATTAATTTCCTCATTCTCCAGTGCCTCAACCATCTGCAAAAGGCTTTTTGCCGAACCGAAAAACATCACGTTGATAGGACGTATTTCTTTGATTTTTTTCAAGGTTTCCTCGGCGTTCTGCGGCAAAAACTCAATAATCTCAACATGACTTATCTGCTTAAAAAACTCCACCGGATTCTGTTTAAGGCTTACAGGGGCATGAACCATGATTGAACGTTGACCACTCGCATTGAATTTCTTGGCGATAGCCATTAACTCTTGTTCAATTCCGGCTTTAATGTTGTAAACATTATCCACTGTCTCAACCCTTAACGCCTTACAACCATTAAAAGGCGCTAAGATAGGCGTTTTCAAGGTGCTGGCAAATTCAACAAACTCTTCAGAATGTTGAAACGGGAAAGTAGCCCCTACCGAACCTAAACTGTTTACCGAAACCCGCTGAGTTAAATTCTCTTTTAATTGCGCTAATTCTGATGCATCGTCAAAAAATTCTAAGCCTATATCGGTTTGGCCTTGATTTGCAAACAGTTCTAAATAGGCCAAAATCGCACCATATTTTTCTGAGATTCCAATAAAAGAAAAGTTACCGGTTAAAGGCAGTGAGTAGGATAAGAAGCTTTTTGGATTTGGCTTGTTAGACAAGACCGATTGTTCATAAAACGCTACCGCCTCTTGACCATCCAAATCAGCGGGTTTCAATGAAATTTGATGCGGAATATTGCTTTCATCACCACTCGTTAAACAGACCGAGTCTAACGACATATTCTGCTGATGACCTTCTATTAACTCTAAAGCATCATCAACGGACATTGGTTTAGCATATAAATAACCTTGTCCGATTTTAGCTCCATAACCCACCAACAAATCTGCAGTTTGTTGATTTTCAATACCTTCACAAACCACATCTAAGCGTAGGTCTTTACACATAGAAATAACATTTTTAATCAAGACTTGTGACTTTTCATCAAACAACACATTTTTGACAAAAGCACGATCTATCTTAAGCTCGGTCAAGGGCAAATGATGTACCTGACTCAATACGGCAGAACCGGTTCCATAGTCATCCAAGGAGAGATTAAACCCCTTTAAACGTAATCTATTCAGAATATCCAACGCATCAGTAATAGCAAAAATCTCTTTACTTTCAGTGACTTCAAAAATGACCTTACTGTGCATAATTTGATACTGGTTTACTTGCTCCTCGAGCCAGTTCGCCAAGCCTTTATCCTCCAAGTCCAATGCCGAGAGGTTTATCGATAACGTCAGTTTGGCAAACTTTTTCAGCATTTTTTCAAAACCACTCAAGGCTTCACAAACCACACTCCGGGTTAATGCTTGAATCAATCCTTGTTTTTCAGCTAACTCAATAAAATCATTTGGCATAACGAGTTCGCCAGCCATTGTTTTTAACCTAACTAAAGCTTCAAACCCAATCAAACGCCCCGTCGCTAATTCAACTTGTGGTTGGTAATGAACCACAATACGATTTTGCGCAATTAACTCTTCAATGGCATAAGGACTTAATTCCAATCTTGGATTCGAATGTGGCTTATCCAATATTTGTGGCTCAAAATCCTCTACCGCTTCTTCAATTAAAAGCTGTACGTTACGTAAACTAAAAGGTTTTTCTATATGGCCGACGATATTCAAATGATGCGCTTGGGCAAGCCGTTCGGCACTCAATAAAACAGAACGGTCAAAACCACTCATCAATACCAACATGCCTTTATATTTATTTTCAGCAAGCCAGCGAATCACCTCAATACCATCCCGTTCGGGCATGTTTAAATCTAAAAACCAAAGTAAATAATCATTAACATGAGATTTGGATAAACTTAATGGATTAGATTCTTTACCCGCTTCAATACCAATTAAGTCGCAAGCATTAACCACGAGATCGCAAATTGTATCGTCATCATCAACAACCAGTAGTTTTACCGCCATGGTTAATTATTCTCCTCAGAATTCAGTATCTTTTCTACCAAACCAATTAATTGAACTCTGGAATAAGGTTTATCTAAAACCTTCAATCCCTCTTCTTTTTCACCGTACTGCTTCAAAAGCTCTTCAGAAAAACCGGAACAGACAATACTAGGTAAATCAGGAAAACGCTTTTCGACTTCTTCTAACAATTCAAATCCCGTCATCCCTGGCATAATCACATCGGTAATAATTAAATCAAAGTGCTCTTTTTCTAAGACTTCTAACGCCATTTTTCCACTATCGGCGGTCACAACTTCATACCCTGCATACTCAAGGTAGGCTTTTGCAACGGACATCACATCGACTTCATCATCCACTACCAAAACTCTACCATGATTCACTTCGCTCGGTTTAGACAACTCCAAACCCTGGCTTTCTATTGCAGGAGGCGTAGGCACAGAGTTTTGAGTCTCAGAGGTCTCCTGCAACTTGATTACCTCAGAAAAATCTTTACTGCTTTTTGGGAAATAAAACTTGAACGATGTTCCAACTCCAAGCTCCGAATAGACCCTTATATGGCCTTTCGACTGGCTAGTAAATGCAAAGACTTGAGCTAATCCTAACCCCGTTCCGCGGTTTTTTGATTTCGTCGTAAAGAAAGGTTCAAAAATTGAATCTATAATTTCCGGAGCGATACCAGGACCACGATCGGAAAAACTTAAAACCACATAATCCCCAACAGGGATATTTTTTTGCGACAGACTCTCACTTTGCTCAACAATGCTTACATTATTCATTTCAATAAATACGTCACCACCTTTATCCATCGCATCACGCGCATTGGTTGCCAAGTTGACTATACTAGACATAAACTCTTCAGGATCGACTTCTATTGGCCAAATATCGTTATTTGGGAAAAAGTGTAGCTCAATGAGTTTACCGAGAGCGGACTGGATTAAAGTCAATTCCTGCTGTAAATATTGACTAACATGCATCACGTCTAATCTTTTAGCTTCTTTTCTGGAGAAACTGAGTAAACGACGCGTTAATCGAGAAGCCTTTTGCGATGCACTCATGGCGGTGTCTAAGCAATTAACTACTTTGCTTTTATTCAATTCGGATTTTTCAAGTAACATCGTGGAAAGTTCGATATTGCCTTGAATAGTCGTTAGGAGATTATTGAAGTCATGGGCAATGCCACCTGTTAATTGCCCCATCGCTTCCATTTTTTGATTTTGACGTAATTGTTGCTCTAATTTAACTCGATTAGTCACGTCTCTAACAATGCTCAATACATAACCCACTCCATGCAAAACCACCTTATTTAAGCTGATTTCTACATCAAATATGCGCCCTCCTGAATCTTTGGCATGGACAACCATGCCATCACTCATCATACGACTATAGGGGTTTTTATAGAATTGTTCTCTAAGAGAGTGATGAATACTACTTGAAGGCGAAGGAACCAAGTCATCAATTCTTGTTTTAAGAAATTGCTCTTCACTTATTTTAAAAATTTCCTGGGCACGGTGATTGGTCAAAGTGATGCGCCCTTCTTCATCGGACATAATAATCGCATCGGGAGCGGTATCTAAAATGGCCTTTAATTGTGAGCCTTGGTCTTGCAACTCCGCTTCCAATTGTTTATACGAACTAATGTCTTTGATGGTAACCGCAATCAATGGCGAAAAATGATACCCGCGGTCTATAACAAAACACTGGCATTCATAGACACGTCGTTCACCTCTCAATTCGAGAGAAAATTGCCTCGTGGTGTCTACATCTAATTTAGGTTTAGAGGCAACTTCTTGCCATATATTCTTGCGCCCTTCGGTTGACCAAAAATCCAAGGGCATATTTTCAGGCACTAATTCAACAAGTTTAAGGAATACGATTGACTGATGGTTTTTACTGGTGACTTCACCGTCTTCATTAAAGGTAAACATAGCTTGTGGTGAATAATCAAAGAAAGAGCGAATCAAATAATTCTGACTCATTAATTTTTTATCGGTATAGCGTTTTAGACTCCATATGTACGCGATTAACAAACTCAAAAGCAATTGTGATACGAACAAGTTCATAAGCAGTTTGATATCTGCATCTGATTCAAAAATGTGCCAATACCAGGGCTCGGGTTTAGGTAATGAGGCAATCAATTCGAAATGTCCTGACTTATTCACAACCGAGTTCTCATCCAACAAATCACCATCTTCTAAAAGATCGATCTGCCTGACTTCCATGAAGTAACCCGCCTCTTCCCAAGTTCCATCTTGTTTTTGGTCAGAGAATAGTCGCTTTGCCAATCCCGGAAAACTTTTTTCTACAGTATCTTTCTCAAAACCGAGCAGACGACCAAAACTCCGCGCACCATCTGGCGGAATAAGCCAATCCCCTTTTTGATTGACCAACCAAAGTTTTTGGTTTCCAAATTTATTTATACCCGTTAATTGCTCAAGCAAATAGTTCCCATTGAAATTAATAACAATCAAACCAATGCGATTGTCTTGCTTATCAAAAACAGGGCTAGCAATCCTGATAGTAGGTTTAATTGGCACCTCAATGCGGCCAAATTCGATATTTAAATCAAACTCAGAAATAAAAATAGACTGATTGTTTAATTTACTTGATTCAATAAAATAATCACGGTGAGATTTATTTTGTAGTGCATTTTTAGGTACCACTACAATATTGTCTCCTTCACGGTTCACTCGGACTTTTTCAAAACCGTCATTACCGATAAAACGGACTTGCATCAACTCTTTATGGTACCTAATAAAAGAAGAGAACTGGTTTTGTAGATATGAGATTCTTTTCTCTTCAGAAAACTCAGAGAGGGATTGCTGACTGGCCAAAAAAAGGGTATTTTGTACCATATGATTGACCCAATTTTGAGCATTAACATAGCCTTTAGAAATTAATTGCTGATTTTGGTTTTTTATGATTTCTGCGTTTTTTACAGCTTGATCGTTTTGGTACCAAGATAAAAAAACAAATACCACCAATAGCGATACCATAAACACAAAAATAAAGCTTTGCAGGAAACCTTTGGCAAACGTCATGTTTTGCTCCTAAAAAATGACAGCATATTCATTTTGCCATTTTTTATTCAATTTTTGGTAGTCAATTAAAAAAACGGCATCAATCTTTTCTTTATAAGAAAAAGTAATCTTTATAATTACCCTAGACTCATTACACAATCTATTAAGTTAAAAACCCATCCAAATGATTACAAAGGCGTAATTCATTCATATATAAACTCACCACAAAGTAAATTTACGCTAAAAAGGTTTTATTTATGTCGACTTATCTCATTGCTCCCGATAGTTTTAAAGGTTCATTAGACGCCTCCCAGTTCTGCGAAATCGCCACCCAGGTTATTCACAACTTTGACCCCAATGCGGTGGTGTTTTCACGCCCGATGTCAGATGGCGGTGAAGGTTTTGTAGAGAGTTTTACTTTTGCCGATGCGGGAGAGGAAAAGTCGATTTGGGTGGCTGGCCCGCTCGGTAAAAAGGTCAAAGCTAAATTTGCCTGGCAAGCCGATACCCAAACCGCTATTGTTGAAATGGCGCAAGCGTCGGGGATTACCAAAATTCCGCGTCCAGATTTAAACCCTTTGAACACCCACACCTACGGTACTGGACAAATCATTCAGGCCGCGATTGATTTAGGTGCTAAAAAGATCATCTTAGGTTTGGGTGGCTCCGCTACCAATGATGGTGGAGTCGGAGCATTAATGGCATTAGGCGTGCCATTGTTAGACAGCAAAGACCAGCCGATTAATTTGGGTGGCGCCGCATTGAAAAACCTAGCCAAGATTGGTGAAATCCCAACACATCTATTGGACATCGAGTGGGAAATCGCTTGCGATGTCACCAATCCGCTATTGGGTGAACACGGTGCAACCTATGTATTTGGCCCGCAAAAAGGCGCGCAGACAGCGCAACTTGAACTGCTTGAAAAAGCTCTGGAAAACTACGCTCAGATTCTGGAAAAACACACCGGAAAACCGGTGCATTTAGAAGCGGGTTCCGGTGCGGCCGGAGGCATGGCCGCCGGGTTTATGGGGTTGTTGAATGCCAAACTGACTCCGGGTTTTGATGTCATCAACGCCACACTTAAGTTGGATGAACTTTTAGCGAACGAAAAAATCGATTACATCTTCACCGGTGAAGGTCGTTTTGATAGCCAAACCCGTTTTGGCAAACTCCCCCTACGAATCGCCGAACTCGGCAACCAACATAATGTACCGACCATCGGCATTTGCGGCAGTTTGACCTGCTCGGTTGACGACTTACCTGAGTTCAAAGCGATTTTTAGCATCGTCAATAAAATCATGAACGAGTTTGAGGCGATGGGCAATGCCCCTTATCTTTTACAACAAACCCTTTATTCTGTGATGAGAATTCTGAAATAACAGACCATACAAGTCGCAATAAAGCCAAATAAACCTCGAGTCCGCCTTTCTAAATAATCCACCAGGCCTGGTCAGTTTAGAGATTACCAGGCCTGTTAACTCCTGAAACACCCGTCATCAAGCCGTTACACAACTGTCACATTGCAGTAAAAACCAATCTGTAAGATAGCCTCATTAAGTTCCACAAAAGTCATTACCACTTTTAAAGAAGGCTGAAAATGAACTCATCGACCACACTTGATGCGCTTACCCAAACTCCTAAAACCAAAACGTTGCTTGATTCTGCTGTAAACAACACCTCCATATTCAGTCGTAAAGGCTTTTTAGACCGATTGTTCACCACCTGGTTTGACCGTTTGGTGTATCCACAGATTTGGGAAGATCCTGAAGTGGACATTCAAGCCTTACAAATCAACAATCAATCACGCGTTTTTACTATCTCTTCTGGCGGTTGCAATGTTTTGAATTACTTAACCGAACAACCTGAATTGATTGAAGTGGTTGACCTAAATGAAGCCCATATTGCTTTAATCAAATTAAAACTGGTAGCGATTGAACACCTACCTAATTCAGAAGCTTTTTTTGATTTTTTCGGCAAAGCCAATCTGCTAAAGAACCTGGACCGCTATGAGGCTTATATCAAGCCACACTTGGATAATGAAACTTTGGCATACTGGGAGTCTAAGGAAAGACCATGGAGCAAGAAACGTATTACGTATTTCACCAACGGTTTTTATAAGCACGGTCTTTTGGGTCATTTTATCGGCTTGATTCACTGGACCGGAAAACGTCTAGGTTATGATATTTCTAAAATCATGCAGGCGCGTACCTTAGAAGAGCAACAACAAGGGTTTGATCAGCATGTTGCGCCAATCTTTGATACTAAATTGCTCAAGTTTCTATGCAACCGTTCCATGGTCATGTATAGCCTAGGCATCCCTCCGGCACAATTTGATGAAATGGATAAACAGTCTCAAGATTCAAAGTTAGGCATGCACAACTTACTCAAGGAACGTGCCCGTCAATTGGCTTGCGACTTCCCGTTAGATGAAAACTACTTTGCTTGGCAGGCATTTAATCGCGAATACGACATAAAACACCGCAAAGCCATACCGCGATATCTAAAAAAAGAGGCCTTTGCGGTTTTAAAAAGCAACCAGAGCAAGGTCAAGGTTAGCCATACCTCTATGACCGAACGTTTGAAATCATTACCGGACAACAGCTTAAACGCCTACCTGTTCTTGGATGCTCAAGACTGGATGGATGAACGCCAATTGACCGAACTTTGGCAAGAGGTGAATCGCACCGCTATGCCGAATGCGAGAGTGGTATTTAGAACGGCAGGTGAAACCTCACCATTGGAAACCAAGCTAGCCGATGAGATCCTTAACCAATGGCAAACCAACCAAGAAAACAACCAGGCCTGGACAAAACAAGACCGTTCGGGGATTTATGGTGGTGTGCATCTCTATATTCGCAAACCACACAACCAATCAATGCAACATTCACAACAAACCTTAATGTTCGGTGAATAAAAGCCATGATGTTCAGTAGCAATGACAGTTTAAACGCCTTTCATCCATCGAGAATCTATGTCGAAATCTTACTGAACCTAGGTCTTGATAAAGCCATACCGAATGTGCACACTCAAATCGACATGCTTACCATTGATAATCAGCCTGTTCCCATCACTTTGAACCATGAAGAGTATGACAACAGCTACGTCTGTTCTCCTTACACAGCCTATATCTCTTACGCACAAGATGAATTACCACTGATTCAATCCAAAACTCAGCGCCGGTTGTTTTGGGGAGCGATTCGTTTGGCGGATAAACTGTTGAAATGGGCTAAAATCAACCAAACCTTATCCATCAACAACTGGTTGGTTTCCACCAATTTACCGCCAAATTGGTCAAACCAAAGCCTGCAGAAGTTGACGGCTGATTTAATACAACGTTATCCACATCACAGTTTTAATATACGTTCGTTAAATCCATACAACCACCCCCAGCTAATCAAAAACCTAAAAGCGCAAGGCTGGCTGATGATACCGGCCCGCCAAGTGTATCTTTTTGACAATAAGGACCGCCAATGGTGGCAACGCAGCCACACTAAACGTGACCAGAAATTGTTGCAGAAAACCCATTTACAACACCTTAAACCCGAAGAACATCAGCAAGCGGATTTTACTGAAATTGAACACTGCTTTACGCAACTGTTTATCGAAAAACACTCCTCATTCAATCCACAATTTACCGCGGCTTATCTTTATCAAATGCACCTTAAGGGCTTGATGAGATTCCACAGTTTTAGAGACCCTAAATCGCAACGGATTATCGCCTCCATTGGCTTGTTTACCCAGCAAGAGATCATCACCACCCCCATGGTTGGCTACGACACCCACCTACCCAAAAATCTAGGGCTTTACCGCCTATTGATGGCGGTACTTTTAAAAGAGACTTATGATTCTGAAAAAATGATGAACTTGAGTTCCGGGGCGGGCAATTTTAAAAGCGCTCGTGGCGGTTTGCCTACGATTGAATACACGGCGTTTTACATTAACCACTTATCATGCAAACGTAAATTGATTATGCTTTGTTTTGCCAAACTGCTCAATAAATTCGCACCCAAGGTCTTTGCCGAAAATCAGATTTAAACACAGACTCTACCAGGCCTGGTTGCTTTCATTTTTGGTGTTTTAAAACTCTTAATTAGCCCTTAATTAACGTTTAATTAGCGTTTGATTCTGATATTCATTGATTATTCTGATGATTAATCTCAACCCAACGCAATAACTTAATCTCGCCGTCTAAAGTCTCAACAATCGCGGTACAGGACTCGACCCAATCGCCACAATTCAAATACTGAACATCGTCAATCATTCTGATTTCCGGATGATGGATATGTCCGCAGATAACACCAGAAAACCCCTGTTCCTTGCAATCTTTGACCACCGCCTCTTCGTAAGCGGAGATAAATGAAACCGCCCCTTTAACCTTGTGTTTCACGTAAGAAGAGAGCGACCAATACCCCATACCGAATTTACGTCGAAGTTGGTTGAAGTAACGGTTAATGATAATCAAGGTTTCGTAACTCCAATCTCCCAATAAGGCGAGCCATTTCTGGGTTTGAATGACACCATCATATTTATCACCATGCACGACCAGAAATCGCTCACCGTTTTGGGCTTGGAACACCGTCTCATCGCACAGCTCGATATTGCCAAAATCCAAGCCGGAGTAACGCCGTAAAAAATCATCATGGTTTCCGGTCACATAGACCACATCGGTACCGCGTTTGGACATCGTCAAGATCCTGCGGATCACATTGGTATGGCTTTGCGGCCAAAACATGCGTTTCTTCAATCGCCAACCATCGATAATATCGCCCACCAAATAGAGTTTTTCACATTCGTTATATTTTAGGAACTCGGCCAGAAACACATCCTTACAACCTTTTGCCCCCAAATGCACATCGGAAATAAAGATGGTTCTATAGGCATGTTTCTTATGATCATTTTCGGCCAATATAAAATCATCTTGGGCGATAGAAGCCATCCAATCGGGCAATAGCGTGTTTTCCAGGTTATTCATTAGGGAAAGGTTTGATGACATATAAAACTCAATAATAATTCAATATTCCAAACAGTCTACAAACTTTTTTTGACAGTTAAATGACGCTTAAATGAACATACAAGAACAAGTCTGACATTGGATTTCGCCTAAGAAAAAACACTCCCAACAGCTTAAATTAACGCCTTAACTAAAAGATTGAACGAAGTACGTTAATCAATCCTCGATTAAAGGCAGGATGTCATAGTTATCTGTCGCCATAAACGGTACAATACTCGCCACTATTTTTAACTAAAAGTCCCTTCATTATGAGCAATGCACAACTAATTTTGCTGGATAAGCGCAACCAACCTGTCAAAGAGTATCTTGTCGCGGTCGCGGCCTCCGACGGTTTAAACATTAAAGGGGTCGAAGTCATGGCCTCACCAGCTAAAGGCGAAAAGTCATTACTGAATGCGAGCATCTATATTCCGCCGCTGGAAAAGTTTGATTACAACCCTAAAAAATTAGTGGCTGAATCCTTAAGCAAGCTGATTATTGGTGAAGAGACTCTCTCTATAGATAGCTTTATTGAACGTTGCTCGGAAGATCCTGCGGTACGTGAAGCCTTGACCAAATCCATCACCAAATTCTCTAAAAACCTTGAAAAACTCATCAAAGAGTTTTGTGTTTCCGATGTGATTCCACTGATTCAAGAGAGCCGTAATGACGCTTTGTTCAAACTGAAAACCCACGCTAAGGAACTGAAAGGCAAAAATATTGTCTGTCTTGATATTGAAGCCACTAATATCTCGACCGATCCTGAAGCGGACATCATCCAGGTTTCTGCCTGCGATATTAATGGTAAAGAACTGTTCAACCAGTTGATCAACCCGGGTTACGATATTCCAGAGAATGATAAACACAATATCACCACCGAGATGGTTCAAGGCCAGCCTACGCTTGGACAAGCTTGGGATATGATTCACGACACCTTACTAGAGGCCGATATCGTCTTGGCTTACAGCACAGAAAGTGACTTCATGTACCTAGAAAAAAGTGCTGAAAAGAAGATGCTTAAGTTCGATTTAGATTACAACACCTGGTTAGATGCGGCTGAATTGAGCAAAGACCTGATCGGTGCGATGCGCTGGCACAGCGAAAACATGTATTGGTTCTTTAAAACCCCGAAGCTTACCGTGGCCTATGAGGAAGTATTGGGCAAACCTTTTCCTGGCGATGCCCACGATGCCTTAGCGGATGCCCGTGCTACGGTAGAGCTTTTCAACGCCATGCTTGAAAAAGGTAAACAGTCCAAAGTGGAAGAGAAGAAGCCTAAAAAACAACAAGAGCAAATCACCAACAACCCATTTGCCGCGCTAGCTCAACTCAAATGATTGGATTTACAGATGTGTGATACGACTTTCAAACAACTCGAAAAAGCCAAACAAGGTGAAGAATTTGATTGGGAAACCTTAAAAAGCCAAATCAAATTCGACCAGGACGGTTTGATTCCGGCTATTGCCCAGCAATTTGACAGCAAAGAGGTGTTGATGATGGCTTGGATGAATGAAAAATCGCTACAGGAAACACTGGAAACAGGACGTGTTTGTTATTGGTCACGTTCACGCCAAAACTACTGGCGAAAAGGTGAAGAGTCAGGCCAAGTCCAAATATTGAAATCACTGAGTTTCGACTGTGATGGTGACACCATCCTGTTACAAGTAGACCAAACTGGCCCTGCTTGCCACTCAGGAAGAAGAAGCTGTTTTTATACCCAAATTGTTGGTCAAAAAGCGATTATTACCACAAATCCGTTGATTGACCCGGAAGAACTTTATAAAAAATAGTTTTTCAGGCTTTCAAAGCGACCAGGCCTGGTCGCTTTTTTTTAAGAAATTTCCGCCTCGGCAAAACTGGCTAAGGTATTCATATTTTGGAACGCTTCGGGACAACAGTCTGCAAAATTTGCGGTTGTATGGGCGTTTTCCTTCACCCAGCGATTCACACTCAGATGATTCTTGGCGATTGCCTCACTCAATGAGTCTTGCATAGAGCGATGCATCAATAAATACAACGGCTGAATACGTTCGCCATCGTCAACCACCACTAAAGGGTTGTTTTGCGACTGATAGGCTTCCAGCAACCGGTTTACAAAGTCATGCGGCAGGTTAGGATTGTCGCAAGGCACAAACACCGCCCAATCGGTTTCAATATATTGCCAAGCAGCATGCATCCCTGCTAAAGGCCCGAGAAACCCTTGGTATTCATCTGAAAACAACTGTCGGGTTAATCCATGATAGCGTTCAAGCTCTGCATTGGCATTCACCCAAACCGAAACCGTCTGCTCCGTCAAAGAGTGCATAATCGGTTTTAGAATGGGTTCACCTTTGTAGGTTAGCAACGCTTTTTGCTGATAACCCACTCGGCTTCCCCGACCACCCGCGATAACAACCCCACTGATATCCGAGAACGTAGGAGACAGGTTTTCGCTAAACACCTTAGCAGTCATACAGAGCAATATTCCAATTTATCCAGCCCATTTAATCAAAGTGGCATCAAACTGCTCTCGGTTAATCGGCTTCGCTAAAAAGTCGTCCATCCCCACTTGATAGCATTTTTCTTTGTCTTCCGTTAACACATTGGCGGTTAAGGCGATAATGGGAATAGGATGGCTCTGTAAACTCATTCGTTCCTCTTTACGGATTATTTTGGTCGCCTCAAAGCCATCCATGACAGGCATCTGGCAATCCATCAAAATCAACTGATACTTATGTGCATCCAAACGCCAGTAATCCACCCCTTTCAAACCGTTTTCGGCAATATCAATCTTGGCGCCGAGGCGTTCTACAAACGCTTCTATCACTCGTTGGTTAATTGAATTATCCTCAATCAACAAAACGGTCTTTCCAGCTAACGGCAAAGGAGAATCGTCAGGGTTTTGCAAGTGAATTTGCTTATCTTTTCCTTGGGTTTCATCCACGCTCTGGGTCGCCTCTAAAGGAAGCTTGACCCAGAAGGTGCTCCCCTTATTGAGCTCGGATGACACGCCTATGCTTCCACCCATCAAATCAACCAATTGCTTACAAATCGCCAATCCTAATCCGGTGCCTCCAAACTGCCTGGATGTAGATTCATCGGCCTGAGTGAAAGAATCAAACAATTTATTCAAGTGTTCAGAGGCAACTCCGATTCCACTGTCTACGACTTCAATCAGCAGCCTTGATATATCGCCAGCAACAGGGCTTACCTGTATCTGAACCTGCCCTGTTTCGGTGAACTTAAGGGCGTTACCCACTAAATTGAACAGCAACTGCTGCATTCGTAAAACATCCCCCAGATAGTTTTCAGGTAATTGATCACTATAATTGAAAGAGAGTGCCAAACCTTTTTCTTCGGCCATAGGGGATAGCAAATGCAAAGTCTCCTCAATTGACCCTTTAAGATTGAATTCCGCCTGGTTCAAGACGACCTGGCCTTCATCTAATTTAGCAAAATCCAGCACTTCATTGATGATACTCAACAGCACATCTCCACTATGTTTAATGGCTTGCAGATATTGCTCTTGCTGAGGGGTCAGCGCGGTATCAAACAACAAATCGGTCATACCTAAAACCCCATTCATCGGGGTTCTTATCTCGTGACTGATGGTGGCAACGAAGCGGCTTCTGGCTTTCGCCAAAGCTTCGGCCTGTTCTTTAGCAAAACTTAACTGCTGTTGTACTTGCATTTGCAATGTTACGTCACGAACCACTTGAACCAATAACGGCTCACCGTTTAACTCGATGTGGTTGAAACTTATTTCTACCGATAATTGATGGCCTTTCGAATCCCTTAAATAAAAGGTATCGATATTTGGCAAAGGCTCTTTTTCGGGAGTTAAAGCCCCTATAAACTGTCGTTTTACATGCTCGTACTGCACCAAACTCTCTGCTTCCAACCAATGGCTAAACAACACATTAACCAGTGCTTCTTTATCACATGCCAGCAAATATTCAGCCGCACGGTTGGTATTGACGATTTTCCCGTCCAAATCCAAAACAAAGATAGCCTCAGGCACCGATTGAATGAGGTCGGTTGCATTTTTTTCCGCGGTTTTTTGTGCGTGTACCGAAGTGATATAACCACGAATGCTTTCCGGTTTTCCGGCTGAGTTATACAGAATATGACTCAAATCGTAAATCCATTTAGCCCCTTCATTATTGGCATTCTTTATCCGATAGACCATTTCCACCGTTGACGTTTTCCCTTTAAAGGCATCGAGTAACGTTTGGCGAACCATAAGTGCATCATCCGGACAAATCCAATCTAAATAAGGGGTTTTAACCACCTCTTTCGAGCTTTTTCCGAACAATGAGCTTACATTGGGTGAAGCATACAATATGGACATATATTGGTCGGTTTGTTTCTCTAACAATATCGTCGGTCCGGCATTGAACATCTGATCATGTACCGCATCTTGGCGTATCTTCTCTTTCTCTTCATGCACACCTCTTACAAAGAGATAAACCAGCGTAACCACGAAAAAAACCGCTAAAAACACAGCAAGCGCGATAATGATGATGTCTTCCACAAGCTCGCGGTACACCTCGGTATTTTGAATGGCACGTACCTGCCAGGCAACGCTAGAAATAGGGGCAATAGCGAGTACATCCTTGAAGACGATATCTTCCAATTCCTGCTCTAGGTATTCAAAGTTGTCTGATAAAGGAGCACGGGCTTTGTTGGTGATATCCTTACCCAACAAAACGTGATAGGGAGGCATTTGCTCGGTGATGACTAAGTCATATTCTTTAATATTCAAATTTACAATAAAGCGCTCTAAAGGCTTAAAAGAGAGCTTTACCCAAAAACCAGCCATTTCATCAGCGGCTATAATTGGAAACAATACGTCAAAATGATATTCACCACTCGGTGAACGATGTGCACTCACCCTAGAAACAGCCGCAGCACTACTTTTCATGGTTTCTTTAATTAAGGTGTGACACTTTTCCCCCATCTGATCAAGATTACTGCCAATAACGATGTCACCTTTTGGGTTGATAATGGCAAACTCGGTTTGGGACGGAAAAAGTGATCGAATATCTTCGGTAATTTCGGCCAGATCATAAGGGTAACCACCGCCTTTTGAAAGCTGTAAGATCCTATCTTGATGGTGTGACGCAATCGATTTGACGAGTAGCTGATGCTTTTCAAGATAATCGCCCACAAAGGAGGCAAGCCCATTCGATGAAATTTGGGCTGCCTGCACAATTCTGGATTCATTCTGCAGGATAAGGTAATAGACCATTGATGAGATAACAATGGCGAAACTCAGCATGCTCAACCAGAAATACAACGGCAATTTAAAACTGGAAAGTTTAAGCCTGTTAAGCGGGGTGATTTTTTTATTGAGTTCAGACATAAAACCCGTCATTTGCTAGTTGAGAAAATTCTGTTTAAATAAAATGGATTACTTAAAGCAAACTTATTGTAACCTTACTATCACAACACGCCAATCTAGTTTAAACATCGTTCGCATGAATTTTCACAGTTTCAACCTGCAGAATTTCGCGCAATACCATGGTGGCAAAACTGCCGGCTGGAAGGGTGAAACTTAAATGCAGGTTGCATACGGGTCGATGACATCCAGCTTGCCCATCACCGTCACCCAAACCCGCTGTTTGCTGCTCTGAATCGTCAAAAGACCATTGCAAGCCCTCCGGTTTCAAGATTAACGCCCTTCTATCTTGTTTGACCCTGTTTTTGGCTAACCCATCACACCAGGCCTGGTAACTTTCGACCACTTTGCTCTCCAACGCCAATGCTTGAGCTTGTGTCGGCAAGACACCATCTCCAAACAAACCACCTGTCGGGCTTAAATCCCCATCGACAACTCGTTGTTGAAGTTCGGCCAAATCCTGTTGATCATCCGCAACAAACCATTTGCTTGAACCGGTCAGCTGTACAATATCTCCTGGCAAAACCTGGTTCCAGACATGCTGTTGAATTCTTTGGCTTAATAGATCATTGAACATCCAAGAACGCAAAGCGGAGATATACAAACTCTGTTGATTACGATTACCGCCCCTACGGTTTTTTCCACGGCCTTTTCTTGCCGAGGAATCACGCGGGTCTGCCGTTAACAGTTTTTCACCCTCTCTGAGGTTATTGGCGTTGTGACCGAAACGTTGCTCACCAAAATAATTGGGCACACCCATCAAAGCCAGTTGCTGTAATCGCGTTTCCAGTTCATGCTTGACCGCCTCCAACGAAAACGCCTCGTTTTGCACGATAGGTTCAATGTCTCGAATAACCAATTCAAAACGGTTCCCTGCCAAACCTCCTCGCTGGAGTTTGCGATTATGGCGAACCATTTTGAGGATTTTCACCCCCTCAACATGTAAATCATCTGGATTGGGGTCGGCTTTACCCGGCAGCTGAATACTGAACCATTGCCGAGTGACCGCCTGACGGTCTTTTTGCCCGGCAAACCCTACATTAGCCTTGGATGTGCCCGCCCAGTTGGCCAACTTTCCCGCGACCCAATCGGTATTTTCTCCACGTTTTTCGACCCAACACCAGAGATGCTCTCCTTCGCCACTTAACTCATAGGCGATCTGCTCAATGACCTTAAAGTCTTCAGGAACGGTTTTAAACTTTCCTTTAAACTGAGGCTGACCATTAACATAGGCTAAGGTTGAAAAATCGCCCTGCTTTACCATAATTGATTGTTGCGACATAGAATTCTCATAGAACTTTTAAAAGATGCATCAGCCTTCGTACTTGATAACATCCAACACAAATGAAAAGGCCTGGTAGATACCAGGCCTGGTGATGTATAGATTTGGAATGACATTCATTGTAAATTGGCTACCTGTGAGCCAACCCACCTATAAATCGGTAAAAATTTTCTCCGCGATTGGCAGCTCTTTACCTTGTGGTTTTTCATTATAGATTTGCACTAAAACCTGACGGATATTACCCGGCACGACATAGTCTTTAATCAACTGACGTGCATCCACTGGCGAATCCTTATGGATGTACAAATAGACGTTACGTAGGTGGCATTTATTATCGGGATCGGACGCTAATGGACGTAAGGTGCCAAACCCGGTGATTTTGACGTTCTCTTTGGTGATAATCGCAATCTTATGATAGTAGGTTGAGGTCAATGGCTTGTCAAAACAGATCTGCAAAACCCTATCGAAGTTACCCGACCCTTTGTCTAAACCGCTAACCACTTTAGCCGAGGTAATTTGCACAGGCGCTTTACTGCACCCAATCAAGGCTAATAGACTTAACATTATCGCTACCAAAAACGGCGCTTTAATCCATGTACTCCGCATAACCACCCTACCTTATCTGCCTGTTAAAAATAGCAAACCGTATTTACAAGTCAATGATTATAACGAACCACTCACCTGTTGAATACCTGCAACTTGCCAATTCCCTTCATCATTCGCCAAACGTCGAATATGCCAAATCTCATTGAAGGCATGGGCTCCTTGAACCGTATCTTCTTGAATAAACCCGCTGAAACGGATGCTCACCACAAAATACTCGGCATCGACCGCCATAGCCGCTATTTCTGCATATAAAGTGTCCACCACAGTTTGGTTGTCGCCCGGTTGTACACCACGCAACTCCTGCTGTAAGGCCTGATACAACTCTGGCGTACAGTAAGACTCGATTTCCGATAAATCCACATTATCCCAAGCTTTCTGCAAAGCCATAAAGTGCGACTTGGCGCCGTCTACAAAACCTTGTTGATCGAACCAAGCGGGGATTTCGTTCAAGTACTGTGCGTTGTCACTCAACCCTTGCCCCATTCCATCTTCTAAATCGGCACCAATAATGGAACCGCCATTATCAATAGAAGCTTGGTGTGGCGTATTTTGCGCCTCGGTACGCATTTCACGATAAGCGGCTTGCTGTTGATAAGCTGGGGTGTTTTGAGATGAAGCTCTTTCTGGAGTCGCCATCTCTTGATAGGCGTAGTCTGCTTGACGGCGTTTCGCACTAGCAAATAGCTTAAACAAGACAAAAGCCACTAAAGCGAACAGAAGAATATCAAACATCTGCAGACCTTCAAAGCCATCACCAAACAACATCGCGGCCAATAAGCCGCCAGCCGCTAAACCGGCTAAAGGCCCAAGCCATTTTGACGCCCCAGATGCTGGACGAGTTGCAGTTCCAGCATTCGCCGCGGGTTTGGTTGGCGCCGCTTTAGGTGCGGTGTTATAGGATTTTGGCGCAACCTGTTTGCTGTAACCAAAACTGCCGCCGCCACCAAAACGTTTGGCTTCGGCTACCTGTGAAACTGAAAAAAGACTGAACAGCAAGGTAAACATAACGATGGTATTCGGTTTAAAGCTCAGCTTTGAAAGATTTAACATGGACAACAATTTCACCTATAACTCCTGATTTACGCTTATATAAATAATGTCGCGTTGTTTGTATTTTATTTTAAAAATGAATCTTACCAGGCCTGGTAAGTAATCCAACAAAAACCGTCTTAAGATGCTTTAACACAGCGTGAGATGGTGTAATCCTTGCCCTGCTTGACTTTATCGTAGTTACCGAACACTTCCATGAAATTACGCTTCATGTATTGTCTTAAACCATTGATGGTCACCACCACAAACTGCCCGCCTGGTGCCAACTGCTGGTGAACGTCATGCAACAAGATGCTTAACATCTCCTTACCCACCTTAGCCGGGATATTGGAAACCACCGTGGTGAACTGAATATCCTTAGGCACCGCACTCAAACCATTCGACAAATAGGCTTTTGCATTAGGCAGGTCATTAAGTGCCGCATTTTTATTGGCATAATCCACAGCCACAAAGTCCTTATCCACCATATGAACTTGGCCTTTTGGCGCATTGGCGGCAATCGCCAAACCGATTGGGCCATAACCGCAACCGATATCCAAAGCGATTTCATCGTCCCTGATTTCCAAATACTTCAAGAAAAGATCGGTGCCCGAATCGATCTCTCGTGGGCTGAAAATCCCCCAAGTGGTCGCAAATTTAAGGTCTTTTCCTGCGAGATGTGCCTGGATATGTAAATCTTGTTTTAATTCTTCTATTGTTGCCACGTTATTTCCCAAAGTAATCTTGTTCAATTTGAATTATCATATTGTACCTTTTCTACAACCTCGAATTTAAAAAGCGTACCCGACTTAATCACCCATGCATAGTTTAAACGAAAGACAACGCCAAGCTGTAAAACACATTGATACTCCCGCCCTGGTTTTGGCCGGCGCTGGCTCGGGTAAAACACGCGTAATTACCGAAAAAATCGCTTATTTGATTCGCCAATGTGATGTCAAATCACACCATATCTACGCCGTGACCTTTACCAACAAGTCGGCCAAAGAGATGAAAGAGCGTGTGACCAAGTTGTTGAAAAACGAGAACACCACGGGTTTGAACGTTTCTACTTTTCACAACTTAGGATTGAATATCATCCGCCGTGAGTATAAAGCGTTAGGTTATAAATCGAACTTTTCGATTATGGATGCCGCAGACAGCGGGCAAATCTTAAAAGAATTGATGCTTAGACAAACCATCGACCCGGAAGTATTGGATGGTGTGCAGTGGGACATCTCCAACTGGAAAAACGCCCACATCTCACCGGAAGAGGCGATTAACAAAGCCGAAGATGCACAGCAACAAGCGCGTGCGATTCTTTACCAGGCGTACCAAAAACAGCTTAAGGCCTACAATGCGGTAGACTTTGATGATTTGATTGGCTTACCGGTGAAACTGTTTAATGAAAACCCGGAGATCCTGCAAAAGTGGCAGAATAAAGTACGCTATCTCTTGGTGGATGAGTATCAAGATACCAATGCCGCACAGTATGCTTTGGTTAAACAGTTGGTTGGAGTACAGGCACGTTTCACCGTGGTGGGCGATGACGACCAATCGATCTATGCATGGCGTGGAGCCCAACCGGAAAACTTGGCACTGCTAAAGGAGGATTTTCCTGCGTTAGAGCTGATTAAGCTTGAACAGAACTATCGTTCTACCAATCGTATTTTGAAATCCGCCAACCAGTTGATTGCCAATAACCCGCACGTGTTTGAAAAAACCCTATGGAGTGAGATGGGTGCCGGCGACCCTTTGCGTGTCATCGCCTGTGCCAATGAAAACCAAGAAGTCGAGCGTGTGGTTTCAGAAATCATTGTGCATAAATTCAAGAATAAGACCAAAAACCGCGATTACGCCATACTTTACCGAGGAAACCACCAAGCTCGTTTAATGGAACGTGCGTTGCGTGAACAGAACATTCCGTATGTCATCTCTGGTGGAAAGTCCTTTTTTGACCATGCCGAAATCAAAGATGTGATGAGTTATCTGCGTATTATCGTCAATCCGGATGATGACGCGGCGTTCCTGAGAATTGTCAACACGCCACGCCGAGAAATAGGCGCATCAACCTTGGAGAAATTGGCCACCTATGCCACCGGCCGAGGTATCAGCCTATTCGATGCGACTCAAGAATTTGGCCTGACCACCATTCTTTCGGACAAAGCCTTGAAACGTGTGCAACACTTCGGCCAACAGCTGCTGGGCTGGATTCAAGAAGCGGACAGCGCCCAAGGCGAAGAAGTGCCCTCTTTTGTGCGCCAACTGGTTGAAAAAATCGAGTACGACAACTGGATTCATGAAAACGCTAGCAACCCGAAAAGTGCCGAACGCAGAATCAACAACGTACGCGACCTGATTCTTTGGATTGAACGTATCGTCAAAAAGGCCTTGGAAGAAGATGGTGAAGAGAAACGTCTTGAAACCATTGTGACCCATATGGCGTTAATGGACATGATGGAGCGCAATGAGTCTGAAAAAGAGCATGACATGGTCAGCCTAATGACCCTGCATGCGTCAAAAGGACTCGAGTTTCCACACGTTTTCCTGATCGGTATGGAAGAGGAGCTGCTGCCACACAAACAAAACCTGGAATCACCAGGCCTGGAAGAAGAACGCCGTTTAGCTTATGTTGGCATTACCCGGGCACAACGCTCTTTAACGATGACTTACGCCACCAAACGCCGTAAATATGGTGAAGACATGGCCTGTGAACCGAGTCGTTTTTTAGAGGAACTGCCCGCTGAATCGTTACAATGGGAAGGTAAACCGGGTGTAGTGGTTTCCAAAGAGGAGCAGTTGCAAACCGGTAATGCCCATATAGCGAATTTGAAGTCCTTCCTTAAAAAGAATTAAACTTAACCAACAACATTCACCTTATTCAAGGAGCTTTCAATGACACAGACAATCATGCCATTTGAATTCGCGCCGATGCCACTTATCCACTTTGGCTGGGGGATTCGTCATAAACTCATTGAAAGCATTCAACAATCTAAGCCTGAGATGGTGGTTTTGATTACCAGCAAAACTCTGGCGCACCCTGGTGAGTTTGGAGATGTTCTATTTCAAACGTTTGAATCCTTTTGCGAAGTAAAACATTTTATCGTCTCTGGCGAACCGTCCCCGGAAGTGGTCGACAATATCGTTAAAGAGTGTGATAGCGATAGCGACATGGTGATTGGCTTGGGAGGCGGGAGCGTTTTAGATGCCGCAAAAGCGGTTGCCGGATTGCTTCCTAGCCAAACATCGGTGATGGACTATCTAGAAGGCGTTGGTGCAGGCAAGCCGTTTCACGTGGAAACCTGCCCTTTTATTGCCATCCCGACAACAGCAGGCACCGGAAGCGAAACCACTAAAAATGCGGTTTTATCAAGAATCGGTTATTTCAAGAAGTCGTTTCGTGACAATAAACTGCTAGCCAAACAGGCCTGGTTGGACCCAGAACTCTTAATATCCTGCCCAAAGGACGTGCTCTATTCAACCGGCATGGATGCATTCACCCAGTTGCTCGAATCCTATACGACCTTAAAACCCAACCCTATTACCGATGCTTTAGCCTGGCAGGGCATGACTCTGTTTAAAGACGCCTTTTCAGACATAGACTCCAATGATGAACAACGCCAAAAAACCGGTTACAGCAATTTGATGTTGGCTGCATCCTTATCGGGCACCACTTTGGCGAATGCCGGACTGGGAGCCGTGCACGGGTTAGCCGGACCCATCGGTGCCTTTTTTGAAGCACCGCATGGTATTGTCTGCGCGCGTCTATTAGCGCCGATTACCCAAGCCAATATTGAAAGCCTACAAGCATTACCAACCCAGCATGCACTAGATACTTTACTTAAATACGAACAGGTTAGCTTGCTTCTCAACCCAAACCAGTCGGCTAATGAATTGTTACCAGGCCTGGTCACATTATTAGAAGAATATGCAATCAAATATACACCTCAAGGCTTGGCCGACTTTGGCCTGACAACAGAAAATATTACACCTGTGATTGAAAATTGCCGTAGTGGCAGCATGTTGGGTAATTCAGTCACCTTGAGCGACTCGCAATTAATTCAGGCGTTACACAAAGCCATCTAACCGATTCCAGTTCAAGAAAACAGATAATCCCTGCGGATTTCGCTTCGTAATTATCTGTATTTTTGAAGATTTTTTCCTAGTATTCACTCTCGAAAAAAGGTTATGATTGCTTATAAAAAATACTTTCTAGTCACATTCAAAGACATTGAGAAAAGAAAATGAAACACTTCACTCCATTATTAGCACTATGTTTCGCGAGTTTTTTCAACACCGCTCAAGCAGACGACAGCAAACCTTTACCCCTGGATTACAATCCCGCCGGTCAAGAAACCGAAGCCCTAAAAAGCATTCCAAGCCAAGATGCTTCAATCGTTGAAAATGCCTATAAAGATTTAGACCAAGATGGTATTCAGGACAAGCTTGACCACTGTCCAAATACTATTTTGCATGTAGATGTGGACTCCAAAGGCTGCGAGCTAGACAGTGACCAAGATGGCGTATTCGATCGTTTGGACCAATGCCCGGACACGGCTCCAGGGGTTAAGGTCAATCGTTTTGGCTGTGAAGGGGACGAGGATAATGACGGCGTCATGGACAGTAAAGACCAATGCCCAGGCACCCCGGAAGGCACCCCTGTCAATGACGTGGGTTGCGCAGTGGTTAATGATGCGGATAGAGACGGTGTAAACGATGCGGATGATTTATGCCCTGACACTCCAGCTGGCACTTTAGTCAATAAAAACGGTTGTGAGCCAAAAACCATCACCTTTAGCAACATTGTATTTGATTCATTTGCACATGAAATTCGTGATGACCAAGTCAAAATCTTAAAAGCAGACATTGGTGTCTTGAACGATTTGAAAGAGGGTGAAGTTTTGCTCATCACCGGACATACCGATTGGCAAGCAAAAGCGCCTGTTAATGAACGTTTATCTTGGCGACGTGCGAATAGCACCAAGGCTTTCATTCAAAAACAACTCAACTTTGAATCTGACCGCATTTACATCAACGGTAAAGGCGAAATGGAACCTATCGCAGACAACCGAACGGCTGAAGGTCGGCAGAAGAACCGTCGCATAGAGATTAAAGTCATCCAAAAATCGCAATTACCTGCCGATGCGAAAACCACCATCCCGAAAGCGATGTTAGTTCGATAACGTATTCAGCATGTTTTCACTCATAAATAAAGGCAACCTCATGGTTGCCTTTATTTTTTCCAGTAGATAAACTGGCTTCATGAACTTTCTGCTGTCTAAACAACTTCTCTTGCTATGCCTGTTAACCGCTTCAACAGCGGTTTTGGTCATTGCAGGTGAAGCGCCTAGAGTTGTTAGCCAGCTTGAAATCGAACAAGCCAAAGCTAAATACGGCTCTCCTGCCGCCGCCCGGCTTGCCCAATGGCAGGAACTGGTCGATAAAAACCAAAACGCATCTGAAGAAGACAAGCTTGAGTTGGTGAACAACTTTTTCAACCAAGTGCAGTTTATCGACGATATCGTCCATTGGAACAAAAAAGATTATTGGGCAACCCCCCTTGAAATGCTGGCAACCGATGCAGGGGATTGTGAAGACTACTCGATTGCAAAATACTTCACTCTCAAAGCGCTTGGTGTACCTGAAAGTAAACTCTATATCACTTATGTTAAGGCCATTCGTTTAAACCAAGCACATATGGTTTTAACCTATTTTAAAACCCCGAAATCTATCCCCCTGGTTCTCGACAATATCAACAAACGCATTTTACAAGCATCAAGCAGAAAAGACCTGGTGCCTATATACAGTTTTAATGGTGATGGCCTTTGGCTGGCTCGTGAACGTGGTAAAGGTAAATCGGTATCGGGTGGTACATCCAAACTGAAGAATTGGAACAACCTTCTCAAGAGATTGAACAATCAATAACACGACAACAAACGATTTAATGAAGGTTTAGCGAACTGAACGCTTTATCGAGTAAACACTGAAGACACAAAATAAATTAGGCTAAAATACAGGGAAAAACACCCTGTGTTACAAAGGACTTAGGTATGAGTTTAAATAAACAAATGATTCTTTTCATCACCTCAATGGTAATTGTCTTACTCTTGGGTACTTTTACCTTAAACCTGAATAACACAAAACAATTCTTACAAGAGCAGTTGCAGTCACACGCTCAGGATACCGCAACTTCACTGGGACTTTCGTTGAGCAGCATAGAAAACCCAGAAGACATCTCCAGCATGGAAACCATGATCAACGCAGTTTTTGACCGTGGTTATTATTCACATATCAACTTAATCGATATGGAAAACAACATTCTATATCAACGTGAAAATGCAAAATCAATGGATGACGTACCGGATTGGTTCATCAACGCCATAGAGTTCCACACACCCGAAGCACAAGCACTGGTTCAAGCAGGCTGGATTCCAGTTGGTACAATTAACGTAGCCAGCCATGCGGGTTACGCCTACATTGAATTATGGAAAGCGGCGACCAACCTATTAGCCTGGTTCAGTTTAGCGGCGCTAATCGCCATCCTGATTGCAATCTACACCCTGCAAATCATGTTGAAACCATTAAAAGATATGGAGAAACAGGCAGAAGCGATCGTTAAAAAAGAGTATCTGATTCAACAGCACTTGCCATCGACCATCGAGTTTAGACAAGTCGTATCTGCCATGAACGGTATGGTCACCAAACTAAAATCGGTATTCGAAAGAGATGCCAATACCGCAGAAAAACTACAAAGGATGGCCTATCAGGATAGCGTTACCCAGCTGAGTAATCGCCGCCATTTTGAAATGATTATAGACAGCCTGCTTGACCCAAATGACGATGTTCCTGCAGGTGTGATTTGCCTGATACGAGTCAATCAACTCAAGGAACTCAACGATCAATTTGGTTACCTGGCCGGCGATAAACTGATGAAATCACTTGCCGATGAGATGAAAACCCGTCTGCATCATGAAAACAGCATCTTTGCTCGCCTAAACGGAACGGAACTTGTTGCGGTTCTTCCTGGACTGGTGGCTCATCAAATAGAAGAATCGGCCAAAACAATTTGTCAGTCCATGCCGAATATCTTAAAAACAATCCAAGCGGATGATGCGAGCACATCCATCTCATTAGCCTATACCAGTTATCAACCTGGCCAAAGTCGAGGCCCAATCATGGGTAACTTAGACTTTGCCATTGAACAAGCCGAAAAACAGGGTTCAAACACGTTCTTTTACTACAATACCAACCTGGATCAATCCAATCTAGACAGCAGTTGGGAGCAATCACTGACTCAAGCGATTAAAGACAAACGTTTCTTACTGTTTCACCAAAGTGCCTACGACACCGAACTCAAAGTTCATGACCAAGAGCTGTTTATTCGACTTAAAGATACCGATGGCACCATTCGTTCTGCGGCGTACTTTATGCCCACTGTCGAACAGTTTCATAAAACTGCAGAAATCGATTTACTGGTTATCAATCTAGCCATTCAGCACCTAAAAACTCACCCCGACACCGCTCTGCTTTCCATCAACCTATCCAAGGCGATATTGGACAATGAACAATTCCATAAAACCTTGATACAGACATTAGCCGATAACGCCAAATTAACATCACGTATCGCATTTGAACTGCCGGAACGCCTGGTAATCGAACAGAAACCTAAAGCTTGGCCGCTTATCCATAATCTGAGAAAGCTGGGGATAAACATTGGTATCGACCACTTCGGGACAAGACTGGGGAATATGCGTTATCTACAAGATCTTCGCCCGGACTACATCAAGCTTGATGCGGCATTCACCAAAGCGATTGAAAATGACGAACAAACCCGCAACTATGTTTCAAGCTTATGTGAACTGGCAGATGGCTTGGACATTGACGTCATTGCCATGACGGTTGAGAATGAAACTCAGTTAAAAGCCTTTAATGAACTGGGGGTCAGATACTCTCAAGGTTATTTATTTGGTGCGCCAGCCGCGTTAAATTAATAATACAGCGGCTATTTTAAAGAGACTGGCAGACATTCATGCAGCTTCCCAGCATCGAGCAACATGGCATCGAATCAAAATGAAATGAATTGCCAAAAAAGACTTCATAACAGCTTATGGTCATTTACTAATATAAGCAGCTAAGATCTTAATTATCGAAGAATTTTATGGCAATTCATTAAATTTACAATTTGAGTTTCTTTCGACTATGCTAAGATTGCCTAATGCCTAGATAAAAATTACTACTCGCCTTAAAAGAGACCCAGGACTGCTTAAACAATATGGCCAACCAGAGCTTAGACAATGAAACCCAAATTCTAAAAGGTACCGACCCTAAGATGGGAAAACCTCATTCAGAACTCAATAGTCCTTTACTTGACTGCCTGGTTATTTACACCAAATTGAACCGCCAGCCTTATTCAAAAGAGTCTCTTATTGCAGGCTTACCGATAGACCCTGCCAACATCACTCCAGAAATTTTCAAACGTGCCGCCCAAAGAGCCAACATCGAAGCCACGTTTAAAGAGCGTAAGTTAGAAGACATATCCAATCTGGTGTTACCTTGCATCTTAACGCTATCCAACAACCAGGCCTGCATACTGGAAGAGCTCGACTTGGATAATCAAACCGCAAAGATTGTCCTGCCAGAAGCACCACAAGGTTCAAAAAACGTTAGTTTGGAACAACTCAATCAAGACTATTTAGGGTATGCAATCTATTTGACCTCTAGAAGTTTCAATGAACAGAAAACCGAAAACCTTATGGGCTTTCAAGAAGGTCATTGGTTCTGGGGAACCTTATGGTCTTCGAAATCGATCTACCGTGATGTTCTAATCGCGTCAATTGTTATTAACATTTTCGTACTCGCCAACCCTCTTTTTGTGATGAACGTCTACGACCGCATTGTCCCTAACAACGCAATTGAATCGTTATGGGTACTCGCAATCGGGGTTAGCGTGGTTTACATGTTTGATATTGTGCTGAAATATTTGCGTTCCTATTTCTTGGAAATGGCTGGGAAAAAGAGTGATGTCATCATGTCAGGCAAACTGTTTGAACAGACACTCGGCCTGACCATGGACAATAGAGGCGGCTCAATTGGGGTATTGGCCAATCAACTTAAAGAGTTTGACAGTATTCGCAATTTCTTTACCTCGGGAACGATTGCGACCTTGGTCGACTTACCTTTTACCGTTATCTTTTTATTGGTCATATTCTATATCGCCGGCAGTATTGTATTGATACCTATCGCGATTATCTTGTTCATACTATTCTACAGTTTCATGCTTAGAAACCCGGTTAAAAGAGCTATTGAGGCCACCTATGAAGCCAATAGCCAAAAGAATGCCGTTTTGATTGAAACCTTGAGCGCGATGGATACCATTAAATCCCTTGGGGTTGAAGCACGCGCTCAATGGCGTTGGGAACAAGCCATTGGAGAAATCGCCAAAGCCAGCTTAAAGTCCAAAATGCTACAAAGTTCGCTTGGTCGTGTGACGGGCTTTATGCAACAAATAAGTACGGTTATTATCGTGCTTGCCGGGGTATACATCATTCAGGAAGGTGATTTAACCATGGGTGGTCTTATCGCCACCGTCATGCTGAGTCAAAGAGCGATTGGACCAATGGGGCAGTTTGCTAACTTAATCACCAGCTATCAACAAACCAAAACCTCTTTGGCATCACTCAATGAATTAATGGTTAAAGAAGTTGAACGACCTTTACATAAACGTTTTATTCAACATCCTGTTTTTGAAGGACGCATTGAGTTCAATAACGTTAGTTTCACCTACCCTGGCGAGACAAAACCGGCGCTTAGCCGCGTGAGTTTTGTGATTGAACCAGGCGAGAAAGTCGGCATAATCGGCCGAATCGGCTCAGGAAAATCCACTATCGAAAAACTTATCTTAGGCTTCTACAAAGCCAATGAAGGCTCCATCTTAATTGACGGGATTGACATCACCCAACTGGATCCGGCCGAAGTCCGCCGCAACATTAACTATGTTCCACAGGATGTCACCTTATTCAGTGGAGATGTTAGAGATAACATCTCATATAGAGCCCCTTATGTTGAAGACTCTGCGATTATACGTGCCGCAAAATTGGCAGGAGTCGATGATTTTATCAAACAGCACCCTTCTGGCTACAGCTTGAAAGTGAATGAAGGCGGCACCTCCTTGTCAGGAGGCCAGAGACAGAGTATTGGAGTGGCTAGGGCTTTACTACTGGATGCACCTATCTATCTGTTTGATGAACCTACTAATGCGATGGATGCGAAAACCGAACAACTGATGATCAATCGTTTACAACAAGGGACTTTAAACAGTACAACCTTAGTAGTAACCCACAAAATGAGCTTATTACAACTCACTGAAAGGCTCATGGTGCTAGAAAACGGTAAATTGATAGCCGATGGGGCTAAACAAACGGTATTGGAAGCTCTAAAAACAGGCAAAATTAATAAGAATAACTAATCATGACAGACGCCAACAAAGACAACCTACCTGAAGAGAGTAAAATGGCACAGCCATCTCGTAAAGAACGTATTGCCGAGCAAGACATCGCCTATATGTCGAGTTTAAGTCAAGCGGCACTGGAAAAACCGACGGTTAGATCCCAAATGGTTGTTTGGGTGATTCTTTTGGTTGTTGTCTGGTTAATCGTTTGGGCGAATTATGCCGAACTGGATAAAATTGTCCGCGGCGAAGGTAAAGTTGTACCCTCTTCGCAAATCCAGATTATACAGAACCTCGAAGGAGGAATCGTTGAGGAGTTATTCATTCATTCTGGTGATAAGGTCAAAAAGGGACAGATTTTAATCAAACTGGATAACACTCAATTTGCCAGTTCTTATGGCGAGAGTGAACTGCGAGAAGCCGAACTGACCGCCAAAGCCCAGCGTCTTGCGGCTGAGGCTTTTGATAAACCTTTTATCGTAAGCAAAGAAAAAATTTCCGACCCTAAAATCCAAGACTTGTATGATCGTGAATTTCATCTTTATGAAGCACGCCAAAAACAGTTACTCACCTCCGACAATATCTTGGTAGAGCAAATAGAGCAGAAAAAACTGGATTTGCAGGATGCCTACAGCCAACAAAAACAATTAACCCGTTCATTAAACCTCTTAAAAAAAGAAGTTAGTTTTATGAAGCCATTGGTGAAGCAGGGTATCGCTTCGCAAGTTGATTTGCTTAAATTGGAACGTGAGGAGAATGAAGCGCTTTCAAAACTAAAA
This sequence comes from Thiomicrorhabdus immobilis, assembly GCF_021654855.1. Classification (NCBI taxonomy): domain Bacteria; kingdom Pseudomonadati; phylum Pseudomonadota; class Gammaproteobacteria; order Thiotrichales; family Piscirickettsiaceae; genus Thiomicrorhabdus; species Thiomicrorhabdus immobilis. The sequence continues at coordinate 306,590 of NZ_AP024202.1, read as the reverse complement.
GGGGTTGAATTTTCCATACCGAGGCTTAAATCGGCGATATCCGAAGCACGTTCCAAACGTGATGATGCAAAGGAGACTTTTGCCAACGACGCTCATGAACAAATGAACCAGGCCTTGGCAGAAAAGGAACAGTTGATTAAATCCAAAGAAGCGCTGCAAGACAGGGTCGACAGGACGGATATCAAGTCACCCGTGAACGGGACAATCAAACAGATGTTTGTCAACACCATTGGTGGTGTAGTTCAACCAGGAAGCGATATTGTGGAAATCGTCCCAGATGACGACTCCTTGGTATTGGAAACCAAAATCCTACCTGCAGACATCGGCTTTATCTACCCTGGCCTTAAGGCTAAAGTGAAATTTACCGCTTATGATTTTGCCATCTACGGAGGCCTGGATGGTTCAGTGGAGCGTATATCGGCCGATACCATTACTGATGAAGAAGGCAACAGTTTTTATATAGCGCGCATTAAAACCGATAAAAACCATCTTGGGACGAAAGAAAACCCCTTATACCTTCTTCCTGGGATGACCAGTACGGTTGATATCATTGTCGGTAAACATACTGTTCTCGACTACTTACTTAAACCGATTATTAAGGCCAAAGACACCGCGCTAAGAGAATCATAACGCGACCTGCTTATAATAAAATAAACAAACGGACCTGATTTTTTTGTAATAAAATACGCAAAAATTCGGTTTAATTACAAGCTATTGAATTAAAACCAAAAAGGTTTTACATACGAATGAAACGACCACTGATTTTTGTACAAGACCCAAACGCATTGAAAAACTGGTTAAACGCCTGTGGGACAGATGCAAAAGTATTGTATGATTTAACTGATTTAGCTACACGTTTCGATACTGAATCACACATGATTCTGATACAGATTTCACCTAGTTCAACCGTATCCGAAATTGTCGAAATTGCTAAAAAATACGATGTAATCGCCTTTGCAAACGAACCGAATAATCAAGAAGGCCTGCAATTATTCGAAAACGGGATAAAAGGCTACATTAACACTTTCTCATCTGTAGAGCGCATTGAGCAGGCTATAGAGACAGTCAAAGCAGGAAGTATTTGGTTAGGCCAAAATGTCATGCAGGCCATGATCCAATCGTTGATGAAGAGCAACCAACCAAACAATGACTGGAAAGCTTCTTTGACAGACCGAGAACAGGAAGCCGCGGAGTTGGTTTTACAAAGCAAGACCAATAAAGAGATTGCCAAACAACTTGAAATTACCGAACGGACAGTAAAAGCCCACTTACATAATGTATTTGAAAAGCTTGATGTCTCTGACCGTCTTGCGTTAGTATTAAAAATCAAGAACTGGCAATAATAGCTATAAAATCAATAAATTAGAAAGTTCTAATATTAAATTATCAGGAATTATGATGAAACACCTTCAACTAAATTCAAAATGGTTCAGAAACGTATTTGGCCTTGCCCTATTACAAGCAAGTTTAGCTACCCCTGGCTATGCAATGGAACTGGTACCAACCATTGAAGATGCCATCATTCACAATCCCGAATTCAGAGAACAACTAAAAATCCATCAAGGTGCCAAAGCGGAACTTGATGGCGCACAAGGCAGCTGGTTACCAACCATTGATGTCGCAGCGGGTGTTGGACTGGAAGAAACCAAAAAAGAGTCTTTAAACAACAGAAATACCAGTTTAACCCGTAAGGAATCCTCGATTCGAGTAACTGAAAACCTATTCGAGGGTTTTAAGACAGAGAATGAAATTCAACGCCATCAAGCAAGCATGGACGCAGCGGCTTTCAGTGCCGAATCCAAAGCCAGCCAAATTGCTCTAGACATGACAGAAGCCTATGTCAACCTCTTGAAAGAACAAGAATTGCTTCGTTTGGAATCTGAAAACAAAAAGACCCATGAACGAATCCTAGACCAAATCATGCAACGCAGTGAAGCCGGTATAGGCAACCAGGTGGAAGTGGATCAAGCCAAAGCTCGTCTTGCCTTAGCCAGCTCAAATGAGATGGCCTCTCGCAATAACTACAACGACGCTTTAAGTAAATTCCAACGTATTCTGGGAAGAATGCCCGATAACGACCTTATCAAGCCAGCATTGCAATTTCAATTTCCTGACACTTTAGCTGAAGCGACCGACATAGCGTTACTTAACCACCCTACTTTACGTTCTGCCAATGCCGATATCGCTGAAGCACAAGCTCAACATCGCAGTGCCAAAAGCCCTTATTTCCCACGCCTTGACATCGAGATTGAAAAACGTTGGGATGAGGATATCAATGGCATAAAAGGCACGGATGAGGATCTTCAGGCGATGCTTCGCATGAGATACAACCTCTACAATGGTGGTAAAGATTCAGCGAATCGTGACCGCACCGCAGCCGCAGTTCAACAAGCCGCTGAGATTCGTAACAATGCACGTCGTCAAACGATTGAAAACCTACGTTACGCATGGGATGCTCGTAAATTTGTAGGAGAGCAGCTTGTCTACATTAAACAACACATTAAATTAACCTACGAAACTCTAGTAGGTTACCGTAAACAGTTCAGTCTTGGTAGACGCTCACTTCTTGACCTGCTGAACACGGAAGATGAGTACAACAGCGCCTTGAGAACGCTGGTAACCAGTGAAAGTGAATACATGATTGCCGAATACCGAATTCTAAATGGCATGGGGACGTTATTAGACACCCTAAAAGTTAACGTTAACTACGTTGAGGTTGATACTGATTACTCAGACCAATAAACAATACATTCCATACTGAATCAAAAAAGCCAGGTTATAAGCACACCTGGCTTTTTATTATCGCAACACTTATCCTTTCCAGAAAACTTCAAACTGTAACGCTATACGCTAAATAGAGTTGCCACCCACCCATGAGAATCACACTTAAACCCGCTAAACGTTTCACCCAAAGCATTCTGGATAAACGGGTGAAGTGAAAGGCAAAAACCCCCATTAACATCAAGTTGGGTAAAGTGCCCAAACCAAAAGCCAACATGACTCCTGCACCATTCAAAGCACTACCGGCACTCATCGCCATAATCAACATACTATAAACCAAACCACAAGGCAGCCATCCCCAAACCAATCCATATAACCAGGCCTGGTGATAATGTTTTACTGGAGTGAATTTCGTCGTAAAAGGAGCTAATCGTTTCCAAAGTTTTTGCCCCAAAACCTCTACTTTAGCTACCCCAAACCACCAACCTCCTAGATAAAGACCCAAAGCGATCATAAATAGACCGGCGACGGTTTGCAGTAGTTGCTGCGCAGGTAAAAACACTGCCAAGGAGCCCAATGTCGCCCCAAAGACACCAAATAAGGCGCCTATAACCATATAACTACTGATTCGTCCAAAGTTATATAATAGTTGATAGGGCATCATCTTCCACCAACTGGTTTGCGCCCGGCTATCGAGGCTAAAAGTCAGCCCGCCAACTACACCTCCACACATTCCAAGACAGTGAACACCACCAAGCACACCAACGATAAACGCTGTTATATAAATAGAATCCATCTAAACAAACGCCTTAGAAGCCGCCCGGTAACTCAATGCTTCTGCAACGTGTTGAGCTTCCACTTTATCTGATTCTTCCATATCTGCAATGGTTCGGGCAACACGCAGTATTCGATGATAACCACGGGCTGACAAGCCTAATTCATTCACCGCTTTTTCGATTAATGCCTGACTTGGAGCGTCAAGTACCACAATATCCTGCAATTCATTCGGTTGTAATTGTGAATTGAAGCAACCCTGCCGCACCAACTGACGCTCCCTAACCACAGCGACCCTTTGTCTTATGGTAGCGCTGTTCTCTGTAGCATTCTTATTAGGTTTACCTTGTAAATCCAACACATCCACAGCAGGCAGTTCTAGGTGCAGGTCTATACGGTCAAGCAAAGGACCCGAGATTTTTTTCTGGTAGCGTAAGATCTGTTCCGGTGTATCCTTACATCGACCTTTAGGGTCATCGGGAAAAAATCCACTCGGCGAAGGATTCATGGCAGTGATTAATAAATTATTGGCAGGATAGCTGACATGCTGATTAACACGGGAAATATTCACCATCTTGGTTTCTAGAGGTTCTCTTAAGGCCTCCAAAACGGCACGGTTGAACTCCGGCAATTCATCTAAAAACAAGACTCCATGATGCGCTAACGACATCGCACCCGGTTTTGGTGTCGTACCGCCACCCACCATCGCTGCAGCTGAAGCGGTATGATGTGGATGCACAAACGGTCTTTGATAAAAACCTTGCGCCGTAATATTTTGCCCACCAAGTGAACGGATACTGGCGACCTCGACAGCTTCCTCAGAACTTAACGCAGGAAGAATCGTCACCAAACGAGAAGCCAGCATGCTTTTTCCAGCACCAGGGGGGCCGACCATCAGCATAGAATGGTGTCCACTCGCACAGATTTCCAGCGCCCTTTTAGCTTGGAATTGCCCCTGTACATCCGCCAAATCGTCTGGATAGTCAGCCTCGGTGATGGAAATGTTTTCTTGGATTTTAAGCGGAGGGAACTCTTGCTGTAATACCCGACAAGCATCCCGTAAATTGGTGACGGCAAACAGAGCACCCTCAAAGTCGGGATAGGTTTGTAATACCAACTGCGCCTCTTCTTCATTGTCTGCCGCAACAATAACGCGTTTGGTGTCTTTATGAGCCGCCAACAAACCTGGAATCAGCCCCTTAACCCCTCTCAGTTCGCCCGTTAAAGCTAGTTCACCAAAAAACTCAAATTGACCTATATCCTCAACATGTAGCTGCTCAGTGGCAATCAAAATACCCAAAGCAATCGCTAAATCATAACGGCCACCGGTTTTAGGTAAATCGGCAGGAGCGAGGTTAACGGTAATCCTTTTAGGAGGTAGTTTGAAACCTGAACTGATTAAAGCGCTACGGACTCTATCCTTACTCTCTTTTACCGAAGCTTCAGGCAAACCAACAATGGAAAAAGAAGGTAAGCCATTACTTGCATGCACCTCAACCGTAACTAATGGCGAATCCATTCCTAAAACGGCGCGTGTGCATAAAGAGGCTAAAAACATTTAAACAATCAATTATCGCTGGAAAGATGCTTTTCTAATTCAGCAACCTGTTTTTCCAAAAGCTCAAGCTTAGCACGAGTTTTCGCTAAAACAGCGGTTTGAATATCGAACTCTTCACGAGAAACCAAATCCATCTTATCAAACGCACTCGACAACACGGTTTTAATCTGTGACTGAACGGCTGAAGGCATTTCTCCAAAGCCCTCCGGAATGATTTCTGCGATTTTTTTTGCAACAGATTCAAGTTGAGAAGGATTTAACATCGGATAGACCTCAAAAGCTTTTATTAAAGGCAAACTATAACTCTTTATTGCAATATTCTCTATACGAAGTTCAATAAAATAGCCATCTTAATCCGCTTATCAACATCCGACTAAACCACTTTTATCAAGTAAATTTCGTGGTAGAATTCGATAACAATTAAGCTATAAAACAAGGAATTTTAACCGTGCTAATTGATATTCAAGACACGCCAGACAAAGCAAAACGTATATTCAATACGATTACCGTTGCCTTTGATGAGCAAAATATCAATCCCACACCTTTAAATTATTTTGTTTGGTATCAATACTTTAAAGGCGACAATCCGAAGTTTAGGCAAGCGATGGATGCGATTCTAAATGATCCATTTGGCTATAACGACCGTGTAGGAAAACGTCTATATGATGAATTTCTCGTAGAAGATGACAATGCCGCATCAGAATTTGATCGGGCATTTAGACGCCTGATTGGTGTCATGGTCAAAAAAATGCATGCCTGGAGTGATAAATTAGAAACCCACACTAAAGAACTAGATGCTTGCACCTCTAAACTCTCCGACCCTAATTTAAATGCCGAACAAGTTAAAGCCATTACCAACAGTGTCTTACATGCCGCATCATCAATGAAAGAAAGCAGTAAAGCCTTTCAGGAAGAGATGACCCAAAGCTCCATAGAAGTGAAACACTTGCGTCAACAATTGATCGATGCCCGTGCGGAAGCGATGCAGGATGAGCTGACAGAACTTGGTAACCGCAAAGCGTTCAATAACGCAATGGAAGAGTTAATTTTTGATGCTCAGGAAAATCCCGCAGGATTATGCTTAATTATCAGTGATATCGATCACTTCAAGAAATTTAACGACAATTATGGCCACTTAGTTGGTGACAGTGTTTTACGCTACTATGCAAGCATTATGAAAAAAACCAAGCGCGACAATGAAACCATCTGTCGCTTTGGTGGAGAAGAATTCGCCATTTTACTGGCTAACTCATCTTTAGAAGAAGCTCATGAACGTGCTGAAGAAATTCGTCAAGCCATCGAATCGGCTCATCTTAAGCGTAAAAATGAAGTTGAACCTATATCAACCATAACCGCTTCATTTGGTATCGCTAGCTATAAGGGGTCTAAGGAAAACAGCGAAGACTTCATCGGTCGAGCGGATCAGGCTCTATACAAAGCAAAAAACGACGGACGTAATCGTATTGTTTTGGAAACCGATCTCTCCGAAAACACTGCTACATAAATACTCGACATGAGTTTGGAGAATAACCAATAAAAAAGGGCGAATATTCGCCCTTTTTTATTATAAACGTCAGGTTTTACTAATGTTTAGGCGCTTTGACCAATAACGTATCCACCCCTAAGCGCCTTAACTCATTACGTCGCTTATTTAAGACTAAACGGTCACTAAAAGGCCCTACACGCAAACGGTAATAGGTTCGTGTCTTGGTGGTTAACACTGATAACTGTAAATCTTGCCCCAGCTTAGCTAAACGTTGTTGCTCTTTTAGCGCGATTTTTTCCGATCCAAAAGTACCTGCTTGAATGTAATAAGGCTGCTCTAAAGCGACAGAGAGAGGTACGGCATCAACAACGACCTCCATCTTACCCAAACCATCATAAAAACTGAATGAAGGCTTATCCTCGGCCTCCTTCACATTTTCATCCGTTTGAACATTCACCGCCTCAACAACAACGGGCTTAGGCTGCAATTTTTCAGAAACTTCCTGCACGGCGTCTTCAGTCTGCTCTTTGAGATCCTTAGCGGCCTTAAAAATAGAAGTTTCTGCCGGATTATCAGCCTTAGCCCCTTGTGACACAAAATGCTGTGTGACAAAAAAGCCAACCAATAAAACCGCTGAAACCAAAAAGCCGCCTGCCCAAATTATTGGCACAGAAGAACGACTGTTAACTCCGGGCTTGGGAGCTGTTTGCGATTTTCGTTGAAACGGTTGTTTTGAATGTTTACCGTGTCCGTGCCGATAATCTCGAGCCATTTACATCTTCTCTGGAGCAGAAACACCAATAATGGCCAAACCATTCTGTAAAACTTGTTGTACCGCACAAATCAACGTTAAACGTGCCTGTCGAGTTGCCTCTTCCTCAACGATAAACTGACTTGCGTTGTAATATGAATGTAAGCCATGTGCCAAATCTTTCAAATAGTAGGCGATTTGATGCGGTTCATAAACTGCGGCTGCACGCGCTACAATCTCTGGATACTTGGCAAGTTCGGTTGCCAGATTGATTTCATGCTCTTCTTCAAGCTTATTCAAATTAGACAGGCCTGCTTGAATATCTAATGTATACCCCTGGCTTTCCGCCTGAGATAAAACACGACAAATTCGAGCGTGTGCATATTGAATGTAATACACCGGGTTTTCATTTGATTTTGATTTGGCTAAATCCAAATCAAAATCCATATGCTGTTCTGATTTACGCTGAACATAGAAGAAGCGAGCGGCATCACTACCAACCTCTTCTCGTAACTCACGCAACGTGACAAATTGACCACTGCGGGTAGACATGGCAAGCTTTTCGCCTCCACGATAAAGCACTGCAAACTGTACTAGCAATACTTGCAAGGCATCTGCATTGGTGCCCATCGCTTCCATTGCCGCCTTAACACGCGGAACATAACCGTGATGATCCGAACCCCAAATATCGATTAAGACATCAAAGCCACGCTCTAGCTTATTGAAGTGGTAAGCGATATCCGAAGCAAAATAGGTTTTAATCCCATTATCACGTACGACTACACGATCTTTCTCATCACCATATTCAGTCGATTTGAACCACAAAGCGCCATCTTTTTCGTAGATTTTTCCGGCTTCTTGCAATTTAGAAATCGCTGCATCAATCACGCCTGAATCCATTAAAGAGCGTTCTGAAAACCACTCATCGAACTTAACATTGAAACCGGCTAAGTCTTCTTTGATGTCCGAAAGGATCGAGTCGATGGCCGCCTTGAAGACCGCTTCATAATGATGAGAGCCAAGCAAGTTTTTCGCTTTAAGAATCAAATCATCGATATGTTTTTCTTTATCGCCACCCTCTTGACCTTCATCAGGAGTAATCCCAGCGAAGACCTCCAAAGCCGGCTTCTGTAATGTCGTTGCAAATTGCGCCTGCAAGCTGTCGCAAATAGTGTAGATATAATCGCCTTTATAACCATTACTTGGAAAAGTGAATTGCTCACCACACTGCTCTAAGTAACGCAACCAAACCGAAGTCGCCAAAATATCCATTTGACGGCCGGCATCGTTGACGTAGTACTCTTTAGCGACGTTAAAGCCCGCAACTTCAAGCAGGTTAGCGACACTTGCACCATAGGCCGCACCACGGCCATGGCCTACATGCAAAGGTCCGGTTGGGTTTGCCGAAACAAACTCAACCAAAACGGAACGGCCTTGACCGACATTACATTTACCAAAATCGGCTTTTTGCTCAAAAATGGCCTGAACGACATCAAACTTGGCGGAATCATCGACAAAAAAGTTAATGAAACCTGGCCCTGCAATCTCAACCTTTTGCACCACAGCGGCATCGGCTACCAGCTCAACAATTTTTTGAGCCAACTCTCTTGGCGGCATACCGGCTTGTTTAGTCATCATCATCGCCAAGTTAGTTGCAAAATCACCGTGCGATTTATCTCGAGTGTTTTCCACATTAATACGTGGGTTTGTGTCTTCAGGAATCACACCCTGTTGTTTTAGTTTTTGAACAACTTCGGTCAAAATCTGCGCGATTTGCTGCTTCATGCGAACGTCTCTTTACTTGAACTGATGATTTTATAAAACAGGATATTTTACTAAATTAATAGCCACTAACGAGTTTAATTTTAAATCCATAAAAAAACCCGCCATTACGCGGGTTTAAGGAAGTTAATGAAACCTGTCTTATGAGTATGCTAATCAATCAGCAAAACTCGGTTATTCACCAGTGGCCTTTTTAACTGGTGCTTTTTTAGCCGGAGCTTTCCGAGTGGCGGGTTTTTTAGTCGCTACTTTTTTGGTTGCCGGCTTCTTAGCCGTTGTCTTTTTCGCAGGAGCCTTTTTCGCAGCCGGTTTTTTGGCAGGCGCTTTTTTAGCTGCGGCAGCTCGTCCACGTTTTTTAGGCTCAGGCGCTTCATCCAAACGTTTAACACACTCTTCAAAAGAGAGTGCTAAAGCATCTTCATCCTTGGCGATTTTGGCATTTTTCTTGGTGGTGATATCCGTGATATAAGGCCCCCATCGACCCTTCAGTATTTTCACATCGGTTCCAGGAAAAGTTTTTACAATCTTATCCGCATCAGCTTGAATTTTATTTTCAATCAATGCGACCGACTCTTCTAAAGTAATGCTTAAAGGGTCAAACCCCTTAATCGGTGCATACATTTTAGTACCGTATTCTAAATAAGGACCAAACGGGCCTTGTTTGGCAATGATTTTTTGTCCTTTCTCAACCCCAAATTCAGACCCATCCACCGCAGTTGCCTTAAATGTTTCCGGCATTTCACCGACTTCACGAGGCAATTTAAACAGTTCCAAAGCCTGCTCCAAAGTCAGGAGATCCATCTTTTGTCCTGGCATCAAACTGGCGAAGGTTGGCTTCTCTTCATTTTCACCATCCCCCACTTGCACATAAGGCCCAAAACGTCCGATTTTAACAAACATCGGTTTACCGCTTTCCGGATGATTGCCTAAAGAACGGGCTTGTCCAGCCTCTTCCCTTGACACATCTTCCGCAGCAATCACTTTAGGATGAAACTGGTTATAGAACTCAGCCAGCATCTCTTGCCATTGCATTTTCCCTTGGGCAATCACGTCAAACTTATCTTCCACCTTCGCGGTGAATTGATAATCGAGAATCTCACCAAAATGCTTGGTTAGGAAATTAGTAACAATGCCAGCGATATCGGTCGGAAATAGTTTGTTCTTCTCAGTTCCGGCCATTTCAGTCAAAGTTTCCGCTGTTACCTTACCATCGACCAAACTGATTTGGCGATACTCTCTTGGCTTACCTTCGCGATCCTCTTTAACCACGTAACCACGCTGTTGAACGGTATCAATGGTTGGCGCATAGGTTGAAGGCCGCCCAATTCCCATCTCTTCAAGCGTTCTGACTAAACTCGCTTCGTTGTAACGTGCAGGCGGTCTGCTATAACTCTGCTTAGCACCTAACTCCTTAACACTTAACGCTTGCCCAATGGTCATCGGAGGTAATAAACCACCTTCATCAGATGCATCAAAATCATAGACTTTCAAGAAACCGTCAAAATTAACCACCTCTCCTTTGGCAGTCAACTTATCGCCTGGTAACAAATCAATCCCCACATCAACCGTGGTTCTCTTAAGTTGTGCATCGGCCATTTGCGAAGCAATCGCTCGACGCCAAATCAATTGATATAGACGTTGCTCATTACGTTCCCCGCCTACATTCTCAACACCAAAATCAGTCGGGCGAATCGCTTCGTGAGCCTCTTGTGCATCGGCGTTTTTGGTTTTATATCGACGCGGCATACTGTACTGTGCGCCGTAATCAGCGGTAATGGTATTCTTAGCTTGTTCAATCGCCAACTCTGATAAGTTCACCGAGTCGGTACGCATATAGGTAATCTTTCCGGACTCATATAAACGCTGAGCGACCATCATGGTCTGCTTAACCGAAAAGCCCAATTTAGATGAAGCTTCTTGTTGCAGAGTAGAGGTGGTAAAAGGAGCTTTTGGCGAACGTTTAGCCGGTTTCTCTTCTAAAGAGATAACGGAAAGATTGGCCTTAGCCACCGCCTCTAGAAATGCCGTGGCTTCGGCTTCAGTATCAAAACTTGCGGTACGTTTAACATCCAATTCACCCACTTTTTTGCCTGCCGAATCAAGCAACTCCAACTGACCTTGAACCCTAAAGACAAAACTGGCCTCAAACGCTTCAACTTCTCTTTCACGCTCAACAATCAGGCGTACAGCAACCGACTGGACTCGCCCAGCAGATAAGCCGGTACGAATCTTCTTCCATAAAATTGGGGAGAGTTCAAAACCAACAATACGGTCTAAAATACGGCGCGCTTGTTGCGCATCGACCAAATCCAAATCCACTGTGCGTGGCGAGGCAATCGCGGCCTGGATAGCCGGTTTGGTAATTTCATGAAAAACGATACGTTTTGTTGTATTGATATCCAGGTTCAAGGCTTCCGCTAGGTGCCATGCAATGGCTTCCCCTTCGCGGTCCTCATCCGTTGCCAACCAGACGGTATCGGCCGATTTAGCTAGTTTTTTCAGCTCGGTGACATTTTTCTTTTTATCAGACGAAATCTCGTAATTTGGTAAAAAACCATTTTCAAGGTCAATCCCCATACCTTTTTTCTGAATATCGCGGATATGACCGTAACTGGAACGTACCGTAAAATCCTTACCCAAATACTTTTCGATGGTTTTTGCTTTAGCGGGGGACTCCACTATCACCAAATTCGTCATATAGTTAACTCTAATTTAAAATATTATCTGTGTCGGTTTGATGTCCAGTGCCTTTTTGTTTTTTCTTTTAAAAACAGCACTTTCAACATTCAAAAATTTTCTTCTTTTTTTAAGATGCATAATTTTTAGGGCTTTTGCAAACACTAATTTTACTTTTGGATACATTTATAGAGTTAATTGATCCAATTACTTTTGACTACCACCAAATAAATACGCCCTTTTACTCAATGACATATATATTAATAGGATTATTAGGTATAATTTTGTGACAACCCTTAAAATAAAATAGTTAATCAGATGCTTTAACCAGCATAGTAGATATTTAATGCCAACCCCGGAAAACATTTTGTCGCAACCCTCAGAACAGCAACTCATTGTTATCGGCATGAGCCAAACAAACCGAACTGATCTACAAAATCTGCTGCACAACCGTCCTTTTGTACTGACTTTTTGTGAGACGCTTTCTCAGGCAATAAAAACCTTACATCAAAGCTCGGCCTTCCATCACCAAGCCATCATCTTGGATGAAAGCATTTTAAATAGTCATGACTTCGATGAGTTTCAAGCCTATCGAGAAAACTCAAGCGTCAATCTCATTCCTTTAATCTTACAAGCCAACTGCACACAATCTGCGGCGATTCAGAAGGGAGTTGAGTTAGGGGTGTTTTTCTATCTAATCCCCCCCTATGATGTGTCATTATTTGAAACCGTCATTCATGCGGCTTTGAACAGCGAAGAAAAACACAGTGAATTGAGTCAGCATCTTAAAAACTTCAATGCCGCTCACCCTCTTTTACAAGAAGCGACTTTTCAACTCAGAACCATTCAAGAAGCTCAAGCCCTTTCTTCTGTCCTAGCTTACATGACAAACGATCAGAAGCGCATCGGCGTTGGATTATTTGAGCTGATGTTAAACGCCATCGAGCATGGTAATTTAGGCATTGGTTACGAATTAAAAACCCAATTAATCAACAAATCAGAACTGCAGAAAGAGATTCAACATCGACATGACTTACCTGAAAACCAGCACAAAAAGGTGGTGGTCAGAGTCAAACGTACCGCGAAGTATTTTGAAGTCATCATTTCTGACGAAGGCAATGGATTTGATTATGAAAACTACCTGGACTACTCAGAGAACCGTGCCACACACAGCCATGGCCGCGGCATTATGATTGCCAACCGTTTAAGCTTCGACTCTTTAGAATATCGAGATTCAGGTTCGACGGTCGTTTGTCGCTGCAGCATTACCTGATTCTTCGCCAACGCGCCGCCGATAAGGCCTCAACCTCACCGGAAAGCTCCAACAACATCAATTCACCTTGCAAACTAGACACCGGCATTTTGCTCAACACCACCAATTCATCTAAGCCAATCGCATCATAACCAATCCACTCCAACAATTTACTCTGACTTTGGGTGTTGACGGCTGAAGCTGACTTCTTTTCAACGGTTGATTGCTCTGCAAACAGATTCAACGTCGACTGTAGATTGCTTGACAGCTCCTCTAAAACATCTTGCCCGGATTCAACCAGTTTTGCACCTTGTTTGATTAATTGATGGCAGCCTTTCGCCAATGGATTATGAATGGAACCAGGTACGGCAAATACTTCCCGACCTTGTTCCAAAGCGGTTCTTGCGGTAATCAATGAACCGCTCTTCAATGCAGCCTCCACCACTAAAGTGCCTAAACTCAAGCCACTTATAATCCGGTTTCGGCGTGGGAAATTATAGTTAAGTGGTTTAGTGCCTAAAGGAAACTCTGAGATCATCGCCCCCTCTTCAGCAATCTGATGACCCAATTTTTGGTTGGATGCTGGATAAATGCGATCCAAACCGGTTGCCACCACAGCAACGGTTTTACCAACCCCTTCCAAAGCCCCTTTATGGGCCGCTGTATCAATCCCCAAAGCCAGCCCGCTGGTAATCGCCAATCCTTGTGAAGAGAGATGTTTGGCAAAATCTTTTGCGGTTTCCACGCCTAATCGAGAAGCATGACGACTACCCACAATAGCGATTTGCGGATCACTCAACAATTCGATATTGCCGCGGACACCCAAAACAATCGGCGCTTCACTGATTTCAGTCAACGACTGTGGATATTCTTTATCACCTAACAGTAACCAGGCCTGGTTGTTCTCTTCACCCCAAGCTAAAGCTTCATCTAACCGCGCTTGCAAATCATCCGCAAACAGAATGGCCAATTGCGCTTCACTCAATAATTCACCACGTTGCCAGTCGGCTTGCGGTGATTCCAATGCGGTTTGTAAACTTCCAAAGTGCTGCTGTACCGCTTGCAACTGCCTAAAGGAGACATGCGCTATCTGCATGGATAACATTGTGGGTAAATCGGCAAAATTTGACATAGTCGGCTATAATAGTTCGCAATTATTTACTGAAGTATATACGACACTATGGAAAAACTCGATATCGTTCTCTACCCTGAATCTGGACTTCGTGAAGTCTGCGCGCCAATTCCTGAAATGAACGATGAGATTGATAAACTCATCGACGATATGTTCTACACCATGTATGACGCGCCCGGCATTGGTTTAGCCGCACCGCAAATTGCCGTGCAGCAGCGTTTGATTGTGGTCGACATTTCAGAAAGCAAAGATCAACCGATTGCGTTGATCAACCCTGAAATCATCCGTTCTGCAGGTGAAATCACCTGGGAGGAAGGCTGCCTTTCCATTCCGGGAATCTATGCGAAGGTCAAAAGACCGAGCGACATTATCGTTCGCGGCATGAATCGCGATGGCAAAATCATCGAATTGGAAGCCAGCGACCTATTGGCGGTCTGCTTACAACACGAAATCGACCACTTAAACGGCACGCTGTTCATTGACCATCTCTCTGGATTGAAACGCACCCGTGCACTGCAGAAATTTCGTAAGTCAATGGAAGAACAAGAGCAATAAACCGATATGAGCCAAGCATTACGCATTATTTTTGCAGGTACCCCTGATTTTTCAGTTGCGCCATTACAAACATTAATCGATTCACCGCATGAAGTGGTTGCGGTCTATACCCAGCCTGACCGGCCTGCAGGCCGCGGCCGAAAATTAACCGCCAGCCCGGTTAAACAGCTTGCATTGGAAAATGACATTCCGGTATTCCAACCCGAATCTTTGCGTGATGCGGAAGCTCAACAAATCTTAAACGACCTGAATGCGGACATTATGATAGTGGTTGCTTATGGCCTGATTCTGCCGCAGGTGGTGTTGGATATGCCTAAAATGGGCTGCCTGAACATTCATGCCTCTTTACTACCAAGATGGCGCGGCGCCGCACCTATCCAACGTGCAATCGAGTCGGGTGACCAGCAAAGTGGCGTGACCATCATGCAGATGAATGCGGGCTTGGACACAGGCGACATGCTTTATAAACTGAGCACCGACATCACCGACGAAGATTCTGCGCAAACCTTGCATGACCGTTTGAGTGAATTAGGTTGCAAGGCACTGATGGCGACTTTGGACGGTCTACAAAATGGCAACATCATCCCTGAAAAACAAGATGAATCCCTAGTCACTTATGCCGAAAAAATGCATAAGGAAGAGGCCTTAATCCAGTGGCAGCAACCCGCCCTGAAGATTATCCGTAAAATCCAAGCCTTTAACCCCTGGCCAGTGGCTTACACACTGTATCAAGAACAACCTTTACGAGTCTGGCAAGCACGTCAACTAACCGCAGAAGAGCAAACCGAATTTGCAACGAACGAATCAGCAAACTCACCAGGCCTGGTACTAGGTTTGAACAAACAAGGATTGATTGTCGCTACCGGTGACCAACCGATTTGTCTACAACTGGTGCAACCGGCAGGTAAAAAGGCGATGAGTGCGTATGATTTTGCCCAGGCTCGTAATTTGGTGGGTTATCAGTTTTCATGAGCCACGCTACCGAGAATAAGCAAACCGTTTTAAACAGCCGATTTATCGCCCTAAAGATCTGTTTGACGGTTATTGAAAGCGGCCGTTCATTAAGCCAAAGTTTGCCTGAAGGCCTGGCTCAGTTCAGTGACCGTAGAGAACGTAATTTCACCCAAAACCTGGTGATTGGCACCTTGCGTTGGCAGGCACGTTTAGAGGCCATCCGTGCACAACTACTGAAAAAGAAGCTCAAAGACAAAGATGAAGATATCAACCAACTGATTCTGATTGGCCTTTATCAAATCCTGTATATGGACACACCTGAACATGCAGCGGTTTCCGAGACCGTTGCCGTGGTGCAAAAACTTAAAAAGCCCTGGGCCAAGGCATTGGTCAATGGCGTATTGCGTAACTTCATCCGTGACCAACAAGCGATTTGTGATGAAGTCGACCTCAAACCGGCGCAAAAATATTCCCATCCTCAATGGTTGTTCAAAGCGTTGCGTAAAGGCTACCCGGAAGAGTGGCAGGAAATCATGCAAGCCAACAACGAGATTGCACCCTTGACCTTAAGGGTCAATACCATCCAGCAAACTCGTGAAGCCTTTCTCGAAAAGCTTAATAACGTAGGCATTCAAGCCTCAGCGCATCCAACCGCTCCTCAAGGCGTGATTCTCGAAAACAGCACCGATATCACCCAACTGCCAACCTATGAAGAAGGCGGTTTCAGTGTGCAAGACGGTGCGGCGCAACAAGCCGCCAATATCTTGCAACCCAAAGCCGGTGAACGGATATTAGACGCTTGTGCCGCACCGGGTGGCAAAACCACACATTTATTGGAATTGTCCAACAACCAAGCACTTGTCTTTGCTTTAGAAAAAGCGCCTGAAAGGATGGAACGGCTGGCTGAAAACTTACACCGTTTAGAGTTGCATGCTGACTATGCGGTAGGCGACGCCTCTATTCCAGATGAGTGGTGGGACCAACAGCTGTTCGATAAAATCCTACTGGATGCACCCTGTTCAGCGACCGGTATCATCCGCCGTCATCCTGACATTAAATGGCATAGAACCGAAGAGGATATCGAGACCTTGGTGGAAATTCAAGGGGCTATCCTTAAAGCGCTTTGGCCGACCTTAAAACCTGGTGGCCAACTGCTGTATGCAACCTGTTCGGTACTGCCGCAAGAGAACACTTTGCAGATGCAGAACTTTATTGAATCCGAGCCCAGTGCTAGCGTCATACCGCTAACCTTAGAAACGACCCTAACCTTTGAAACACCCGGTAACCAATATTTACCAGGACGTTCAGGCATGGACGGTTTCTTTTACTGCTTATTGCAGAAGAGTCTGTAATCCATGACCTGGCTATTTGCATTTATTTCAATGAATTTGCAAAGCGGCCAACAGCTTGGTCATCAGCTATTTCACCCCAAAAAATCGCAAATACGCCCGGTTTTAAGCAGCATTTTGAGTGTGCTGATTTTAATCCTACCAGGCCTGGTAACAGCCCAATCCGCTGCAATTGAAAATGAAATCACCATTCTCAAGGTTAGAGATTACCAAAAAGACAAACAGTTACTGATCGACTCCGAGAGCCGTTTCAACCTACCGCAAACGGTGATTGATGCCATACACCATGAAATTCCGTTGAGTTTTACCACCCGAATTGAATTAACCGAAGCCACGCAAACTTTGGGGATTAAATATGAACGGATTCGGAATGTGGTGGAATATAGCACCGATCTCTATGCTTATGGCGTAAACCGGCTGTATGCCTTGTATAATCACCGAAATCAAAAAGCACAATCTTTCACTACCTTAGAGGAGGCCTTGCAAACGCTTGCTACCTTGCAAGCCTTTCCGATTGCATCTCTTTCAGAATTGCACCCGGAACAGCGGTATACTTTACGCATGAAAATCTCTTTAGATTATTGGAAACTACCGGCACCACTGATTTTAGAAGCCTTGACCACCTCAACTTGGCAACTTGAAAGTCAGTGGTTTGAAACCTCCTTACAAACCCCATTGAGTTGGCAATGAATTCATACTGGCGCTATATCAAACAATATGGTTGGGTAACCCTGATATCAAGCTTATTGCTGATGGCTTTGGTGGTGATGAGCCAAACGCTACAAAATGCTTCGAGCTTTGCCGACAGCTACTCGACCTTGCTGTTTTTTACGATAGGCGGGGTAACATTGTTATTGGTCCTGCTCTTCAGAACCGTATTCAAACTCTATACCCAGTTTCGCAAGAAAGTCCCAGGCTCCAAAGTAACCGTCCGTCTAACCGTTATAGCCAGCTTAGTTTTAGGTATTCCAACGGCGATCATTTTCTACTTCTCTCTCACGTTCATTCAGCAAGGCATCAACCAATGGTTTGACGTTAAAACCGAAGTCGCTTTGGACAACGCCACCTCCCTGGTTCGCATCACCCTTGACAATAAAACCCGTGACAGCTTAAAACTAACACTCTCCATCTCCAAGGCCAATAAAGCCCTATTGACGGAATCGCCGAGCCTCGCGGTCAATATGATACGCCAGCAACTTAACGCTCAAGAGGTCGCGCTTTATAACATCAACCAACAGCTCGTCGCATTCAGTAGTGAATACGCCACCGCAATCCTTCCGGAAGCTCCGGGAGCCAACTTGTTTCAACAAATTCGTAATGGCAAAACCTATGCGGCTCTTGAGAGCCGGGCTGGCGCAACCTTGCAAGAGAACTTTATTCGAGTGGTCATTCCATTCTCGGACAGCCAGCTCAGCAATCAATTTGCATTACAAGTCATCTTCCCGGTACCCGCGGATATCACCCTACTTTCGGATTCAGTCGCCACCGCGTCGGGGCAGTACAAAGAGCTCTCTTACCTTAAGGGCCCGCTTACCGCCAGTTTTGTATTGATACTCTCCATGGTATTGCTACTCACCCTGGTTACTGCCGTGTTATTTACCATTACCGCCGTACAGAACTTCACCCGCCCAATCCGCACGCTCGCCAAAGGAACTCGTGCGGTTTCCAAAGGGGATTACACGGTCAAAATGCCCGTACCCGAAAATGACGAATTTGGAGACTTAATCCAATCCTTCAACGATATGATTCAACGTATCGCTCAAGCACGTAACGAAATCAAGCTCGGGCATCAACAAACAGAGGTACAGAAACTCTATCTTCAAGCCGTCATCAAAAACTTATCGAGCGGGGTCGTCACGCTGGACATGCACTATCGCATCCGCACCATTAACGATGCCGTACAAGAAATCCTCAACACCGACTTGAAGCGCCATATCGGCAAAAAAATCGCCGATATTACCGATCGCGAAGATACCGCCCACCTAATGGACTTGGTCAATAAAATCGCCCCCAAGTTTGAAAAAAGCTCTAAACCGTGGTCAACCCAGATTGATTTCGCCTGTAAAAAAGGCCAAAAAATCCTGTTGATCCATGGCTCCACCCTACCCAGTATCGACCAAAAAATCGGCGGTTACGTTATCGTTATCGACGACATTACCGAACTGGTTCAAGCTCAATTACATGCGGCATGGAGTGATGTGGCCCGCCGTCTTGCGCACGAAATAAAAAACCCTCTTACCCCCATTCAGCTCTCAGCGGAACGCTTAAAATATAAGCTGTTCAGAAAACTGGATGAAACCGACCAGGCCCTACTCACCCGAATGACAGAAACCATTACCGAACAGGTTTCTACCATGCAAAAACTAGTGCAAGCTTTCAGTGATTACGCCAACACACCCGAAGTGGAATTGGTACCGACTAAAATCAACACCTTAATCTCTAACATTACCGAGATGTATCGTGACCCAGACGCCGCTTGGAAAGTGTTTGCCGAACTCCAAGAGCCTTGTCCAAAGACCTTGGTAGACAGCTCACGCTTGCGCCAGCTGTTACATAACTTGATCAAGAATGCGATTGAAGCGACCGAAAACACCATCTTGCCAAGAATCATAGTTAAAACCTACAGTGATGACCCCGACTGGTTAACCTTATCCATTTGCGATAATGGTCCGGGCATCCCTGAAGAAGCTCAAAACTGGATTTTTGAACCCTACGCCACAGATAAACCAAAAGGAACTGGCCTAGGTCTAGCGGTAGTGCGTAAAATTGTTGAAGAACATCACGGCAAAATTAACTTAACCTCTTCACCCAATAACGGCACCTGCTTTATAATAAAGCTTCCAACAATCTCAAGTGAGAACGAATGAAACCAGGCAAATTATTAATTGTGGATGATGAACGCGATATCCGCAGTTTAATGGAAGAAATTTTTATTGAAGAGGGATATCAAGTCGAAACCGCCGCTAATGGTGTTCAAGCCCAACAAGCTTGGCGTAGTTTCTTACCGGACATCATATTCTTGGATGTTTGGATGCCTGATATAGATGGAATTTCGCTACTTAAACAGATGCAAGACGAAGGGGTGCTAGAAAACACCAAGGTAATTATGATGTCGGGGCACGGCACCATTGAAACAGCCATTGAAGCTACTCGTTTAGGTGCTTATGACTTTCTTGAGAAGCCGCTGTCTTTAGCGAAATTGATCGTGACCGCGGAACGCGCCATCGAACACAATCAACTCAACCAGGAAAATCGCCAACTCAAGCAAAAACAGCCTGAACATTTTATGCCTGTTGGTAAAAGCAAAGCCGTCATTCAGCTCCGCGAAACCCTAGAACGCCTTTCTAAATTCACCATGCCGATTTTAGTCACCGGTGAATCGGGCACAGGAAAGCACCGTTTTGCCGAGGCGATCCACAAGACAAGTCAGCGCAATACCTCTGCATTTTTACACTTCTACTCTCTCGACTTCAACAAGTTATGCCAACCTGAAAATATGGATAATCTTAAAAAAACCTTAAGAGAAGTCCATCAAGGCACCTTGATTATCGCCAATATCGAAGAACTTTCCGCAGAAGCGCAGTCTATTCTAGCCAATATCGTTTTAAAACAGTGTTATAAACTAGACGATGACAGTGATGCCATCTGTATCGATATTCGTGTCATTGCGTTAACAAAAACCGATATAGAGGGCATGGTTGCCCACCAGAATTTCAGAGAAGACCTTTATCAACGCTTGAAGGTCATGCAAATGCATATCCCTGCGTTACGTCAGCACACAGAAGACATTCCAGAACTGATTGAATACTTTGTCAACCACTTCGTCACTTATGAAGGTTTAGAGTATCGCCATTTTAGCGTTTCCGCACAAAACATTCTGCGCCAACACACCTGGCCTGGTAACTTAAAAGAGTTGAAAAACCTCATTCAACGCCTGTTGATTTTAGGCAGTGATGATGTCAGCGATGACGAAGTCAAAGAGTTACTGATGAACTCTCAGGCAAGCAATTCGATTGGTGAAGTGGTTGATACCAGCCTGCCGCTAAAAGAAGGAAAAGAGCAGTTTGAAGCTCGTTATTTAAGCCAGCTATTACGCGAAACCGGCGGAAACGTCTCCGAAACGGCCAAACGTTCCGGAGTGGATAGAACCAATTTGTACCGCAAATTAAAAGCACTTGGCATAGACCCTAAAAACCCACAATAGAAGCCCGTACCTCAAATCGTTAGAAACGTTTAATCGGATATGAGAAATTCGGTTTAATCATTTCTATGTGCGTCCGGCTCTGGTGTAGAATGAAACCATTACCCTCTGTCAAAGTGGGTTAACTTTAAAAACTGAGATGACACCACAACAATGAATATCGTTATATTAGGCGCCGGACAAGTCGGCTCTTCTCTTGCTGAATTGTTAGCCCAGGAAAACAATGACGTTACCGTTGTTGATTTAGATCGATTACAACTGCAACGTTTGCAAGATAGACTGGATATTCGTACCGTTGTCGGCCATGGTTCCCACCCCGACATTTTGGCTCAAGCCGGCTTGGAAGATGCCGACATGCTGATTGCCGCCACGCAAAACGATGAAACCAATATCCTCGCATGTCATTTGGCTCACAGCATGTATAAAACCGGCAAGAAAATCGCCCGTGTTCGCAGTCGCTCCTATCTTGACCACCCTGAACTATTCGATCGCGAAGCCAATACCTACGCCATTCCAATCGATGTCTTAATCAGCCCGGAATCGCTGGTGACTGACTATATCCTGCAGTTAATCGATTACCCTGGCTCACTTCAGGTCATTGACTTTGCCGAAGGTAAGGTTCGGTTGGTGGCGATGCGTGCCTATGCAGACGGCATGTTGGTGGGTAAAAAGATTCGTTCATTACGCGACCACCTGCCAAACAACATCAAAACCCGTATTGTTGCCGTTTACCGCCGAGATGAAGTCGTTATGCCAACCGGCGATACCACCATCCTTGCGGGTGATGAAGTATTTTTCTTAGCAGAAGCCGCACATATCCAAATTATCGTAAATGAGTTACGCCGCAGTAAAGAGCGTCCTTCTCGCCGCATTATGATTGGCGGTGGCGGCAATATCGGCTTTAACCTGGCACAGGCACTAGAAAAGGCTCACCAAGTCAAACTGATTGACCGCAATATGCAGCAGTCCCGAGAGATAGCCGAATCTTTAGACAACACCATTATCATTCATGGCGACGTTTCCGATAAAGACTTGCTGCTTGAAGAAAACATCGATGAAATCGACCTTTATGTTGCGGTAACCAACAACGATGAGGCGAATATCATCTCAGGCATGTTGGCGAAAAAACTTGGGGTGCGTCGTGTCATCGCTCTGGTAAACAACCAATCCTATGTTGAATTGATTCAGCGCAACAGTATTGACGTCGCCCTTTCAGCGGATAGCATCACCACCAGCCATTTACTGCATTACACACGCAAAGGTGACACTGTCAAAGTGGCGACCTTACGTAAAGGTGCGGCCGAAGCGATGGAAGTGATTGCTCACGGTAGTGAAAACACTTCTGAAATCATCGGTAAGAAAATCGGCGATATCGATTGGCCAAGCGACATTACGGTGGGCTGTATTATTCGTAATGACAAAGTCATCATTGCCCATCGCGACCTAGAAATTGAAGCTGAAGATCATGCCATTCTCTTCTTAAGCAATTCTGAAAATGCGGCAGAAATCGCCAAATTGTTCTCACCGGAAGTCAAACGTAGCTGGTTCAGTTAACCGATAAACCTAAAAGAAATTTTTCACTATGCACTCAAAAATCATCTTAAAAGTTTTTGGTTTATTACTGATGGTCTACAGCATCAGCCTGGTACCGCCTATCGTTGTGGCCGCATACTTTCAAGACGGAGCCTTCTACGATTTCATCAGCGTTTTAATCGGCGTATTACTCACCGGTTTAATCATCTGGTATCCGGTTCGCAACCACTCCCGCGAACTCAAGATTCGTGATGGTTTCATTATTGTGGTCATGTTCTGGACGGTACTCGGTTTGGCGGGTGCGTTACCGTTCTTTTTGGCTCAAGAAGTGCCATTGAGCTTGACCGACTCGATTTTTGAATCCTTCTCGGGCTTAACCACAACGGGTGCCACTGTTATCATCGGCTTAGATGAACTGCCCCACTCCATTCTTTGGTATCGCCAACAATTGCAGTGGATGGGCGGCATGGGGATTATCGTTTTAGCGGTCGCCATTCTGCCGATGTTGGGCATCGGGGGGATGCAGCTCTACCGCGCGGAAACCCCCGGCCCAATCAAAGACTCTAAAATCGCCCCGAGGATTTCTGAAACCGCTAAAGCCTTGTGGTTCATTTATCTTGGGCTCACGGTGGCCTGTGCCATCAGTTATTGGTTTGCAGGAATGAGTTGGTTCGATGCATTCAGCCATAGCTTTTCCACAGTCGCCATTGGTGGTTTCTCAACCCACGACGCCAGTATCGGTTACTTCAATAGCGTGGATATTGAAATGGTCGCCATCTTTTTCATGTTTTTATCAGGGATAAACTTCGCGCTGCATTTCACCGCCTTTCGAAGCTTGAGTGGCTACTCCTATTTTTACGATCCCGAATTCAAAGCCTACGCAGGGCTTTTGGTTGGTGCATCCATCATCGCCATTCTCTACCTCTATCTACAATCGGTTTACCCTACCTGGGAAGAGGCCATCCGTTACGGTTTATTTCAAACCGTTTCTTTAGCCACGACCACTGGATATGCCAACGCCGACTTTTCCGAATGGCCTGGTTTTTTACCGGTCATGTTGATTTTGATGAGTTTTATTGGTGGTTGCGCAGGCTCAACCGCCGGTGGCATGAAAGTGATTCGTTTTGTACTGTTGTTTAAACAAGGTATGCGTGAGATTATCGGGCTACTTCACCCCAATGCGATTATGCCAGTCAAACTGAGCGGTAAAAGCATTCCTGAAAAGGTCATGACCGCGGTATGGGGGTTTTTCTCGGTATATGTCTTTACCTTTGCCATTTTGATGCTCACCATCATGGCGTTGGGAGTTGACCAAGTGACCGCTTTCTCGGCGATTGCGGCGATGATGAACAATCTCGGACCTGGATTGGGTGAAGTCGCAGCCAACTTCCAAGGCATGAGTGACCCGGTTAAATGGGTACTCACCTTCGCCATGCTATTAGGTCGTTTGGAAATCTTTACCTTACTGGTGCTGTTTACGGCGGCTTTTTGGCGTAAATGACGGGAATAGCATGAACTCAAAAAACGCTGAAAAATGGGATGCTAAATATGCTGAGTCCACATTAAACACTCCAGCCAATCCTTGTTTTGTCTTAAAACAACATAGCAGATTGTTGCCGTTCAACGGACAGGCGTTAGAGTTGGCCTGTGGCTTAGGTGGTAATGCACGCTTTTTGGCGCAATGTGGCTTGAAAACCCATGCATGGGACATATCCGATAGCGCACTCACGGTATTAAACAACTGGGCCAGCCTGAATCACTTACCGATCATGCCGCTACTGACGGACCTAGAGCAGATGCTACTGCCCTATCAGCAATTCGACGTGATAGTGGTCAGCCGCTATCTGGACCGTGGCCAATTCAAAGCCATTGAAGAAGCGTTAAAACCCAATGGTTTGCTGTTTTACCAAACCTTTTTAGCGCCAGTTCAAGCTAACGCCCCTCAAAATCCTGACTTTTATATCCAGCCAAATGAATTCAACCAGGCCTGGTCAAAACTACAAACCTTGGTGTACGGCGAAGGTTGGTTGCCAAGTGAAAACGCCACACAAGCCGACAGCCCTAAACAACGTTACGCCTGGTACGTTGGCCGTAAGAAGTGAGCCAAAGATTCCCCATATCGGCGTTTAATCTCGGTTTATTACTTGCCATCATCGGCACCGGATTATTCTCTTTAAAGTCGATTTTCATCAAGCTTGCTTATGCCGAGGGCCTCAATACCGATAGCGTATTGATGTTACGTATGGCGATTGCCCTGCCGCTCTATTTAGGTGTTTTATTCTGGTTAGCACACAAACAATCCGTGCCGGACAACCTCTCTGAAAAGTGGCTGAAAATCGCCTTTTTAGGTTTCATAGGCTACTATCTTTCATCCTGGTTCGACCTCAAAGGGCTTGAGATGATCAGTGCCCAACTGGAGCGTTTAACCCTCTTCACCTACCCGATAATGGTCGCCTTATTGGGCGCGCTGTTTTTCAAAACACCCTTAACCCGCAAAATCGTGATTTCCCTATTCATCAGCTACACCGGGCTATGGATTGTGTTTTATAAAGAGTTATCGTTGGTTGGAGAGAATGTACCGCTTGGCACGCTATTGGTGGCATTGGCGGCATTGTCCTTTTCATTTTATGTGCTGTTTGGTAAGCAAGAAATCAAAGCGATGGGGAGCGTTTGGTTTACCGGTTTGGCAATGAGTGTTTCCAGTATTTTCGTACTCATTCATTTTACGATATTCAACAACTATGCCGATTTGACGATAACGCCGTTAGCTTGGTTATGGCTGGGCTTGCTTGCTGTCTTCAGCACCGTCATTCCCAGTTTTATGATCAGCGAGGCGATTCATCGAATTGGTCCAGCGCAAACGGGGATCGTCGGCTCTCTTGGCCCAATCATGACAATGGGGTTGGCCATTTGGATTCTGAATGAAGCCTTTACCATCTGGCATGCGCTTGGGATGCTGTGCGTGGTTGCAGGGGTTTCGTTACTCAGTTATAAAAACAAATAACCCAATCTGCAATATACCCCGCCCAAACGACTCTTGTCATGTAAAGCTTGTTGCTCGAGATTCATCGCTGCAAAGCAAATTTTTAACAATTTGTTCAAATTCTTAGCGTCACCACCATGACAAAATAGCACTGATACCTTTAAGAGCTAATAGATAGATCATGAAAGACAATTTAAAGAAATTAAATCAAGCCATCATTCGCTATAACCGCTTATCCGATGATGACACCAAACTCGTTAAATGTTTGCATGACATGCGTGTTGCCGCGCGTAAATCCATTGTCGTCATGAGCCCCGAAGATTCGATGACTCTGAGTTTAAAAAAACTGATTCAATCCAGTAATAAAATTCGGGATCTAGATGTGTTTCTTAATGAAATCCTGCCGAAACTGCCTAAGAAATGGCATGCTGAATTAGACAATATTCGCCAACCCTTGATATTGAAACGTCTAGAAATGAACCAGGATTTTAGAATTGTACTGAAAGAAGAGTGGCTCAACGATTTGAGTCAGATTGAAAACTTCTCAAGCGATAAACGCTCACTTCAATACGATTCAAACCGTCATCAGATGACCCATAAAGAAATTGAAAAAAGCCTAAAAAAAGCCCTTAAAGAACTGAAGTCTATTGAACTAGAAGACAAGCACTTACATAAAATCCGTTTAGTGATTAAACGTTTGCACTATCAGTTGGAACGTTTTTACCCGGATGAAAAGCAGCTCTTAAAGTTAACCAAGTTAATACAGACTGAACTTGGTGAGTTTCATGATTTTTACCAAGCGGTAAAGTTATTAAAACAGCACGAAGCCTTAATCAGCCCCAAAACCTATCAACATGGCATTACTTTTTTGAAGGACAAAAAATCGCAAACCATCTCAAACCTACGAAAAGCGCTACGCAAAATGCCTTTTTAAAAAGTCCTATACGGCTAACTTATCTTACGACTGGCTTTTCGATGTTGGTTTCTACCATGCAAAACCAGCCCCAGCCCACCCAGCATCAGGGTGGCTGCAATCATAAACGGCACGGTAATCGGCTCATCGATTAGCCACATAGCACCGAATGCCGCAAACAGCGGCACCAACAATTGTGTGGCCGAGGCTAAACTCGAAGAGATTTTAGGCAACGCGGAGTACCATAAGATATAACCTAATCCCGTGGTAACCGCGCCAGAAACCACCGCCAGCAACACCCCTTTTGAAGTTAAAAACAGCTGTTCGGTAAATAACAGGCTCAGAATACTCGCCACGGCAACCATGGGTAGCGTACGGTAGAAGTTATAAGCGGTATCGGACAAAGGGTTCTTAGATTTCCGCCCATTTAAGGTATAAAGTGCCCAGGTATAGGCGGAAATGGTCATCATCACCAATCCCCACCAAGAGGGAGTGGTCAGTTTTGGATAGACCAAATACCACAAACCCAATAACGCAATCGCCACACCCAACCACTCGGCAGAGTGCAGTTTTTCACCTTGTCGTAACGCATAACCCAAAATCGTCAGCTGCACCACCGCAGCTAATAGCAGCGCACCCGTTGCCGTACTTATCGCGACATAGCCATATGAAAAGAACACCGTATAGATAAATAAAATCAACGCCGCTTTCCAGCTACCACGACCGACAACTTGCGGTTTTTCTGCCTTCTCACCCGCTTTGATTTGGGCTTTACGCAGTGAAAACCAAAACATCACCACAAACAACACGGCAGCGGCCGATCCCAAACGCAAACTACTGAAACTCATCGGGTCAATCAACTGGTGGTCTAAAGCCCAGCGACAAATGACCGCATTAGCCGAAAAACCGATAATGGATAGCGAGGTAAAAAGAGTGGTTTGTATTAAATGGGATGGGTTCATGGAAGGGTGACTTGTAGGATGGGAAACCTTTGCAGGACTCTTTTTCGAATTGAAAGGCCGATTATATATCGGAATGGATTATCGCTAAAAAGGCTTTTCAGGCCGAATTATTTTTTATAGATGTCTTGGATTCCAGTAGGCGGTTTACGGTAACGTTTGTAACTCCATAAATACTGTTCCGGAGCGACCGCAATGCAGGCTTCAACGCCAATATTCAATGCCTGGGTAGCTTCTTCTGGATTTTCGCTAGCCAGCTTTTCATCCGCTGGCAGAATGTGCAAGACATAACCTTGGGCTTTGGGCAGTCTCTGCATCACCACAAATAGCGGAGCAGCTTCGGTTTTTTGCAGTAATTTGCTGACCAGGGTCATGGTTCGCGCCGGTCTGCCGTAAAAAGGCGCGTAAACCCCACCTGCTTCGCCAGGGTCTTGGTCTGGTAAGATTGCGGTCACCTCATTGTTTTTAAGCGCCTTCATAAGCAATCTCACTCCGCGTGCGTCGGTCGGCGCTAACTTAGCACCAAAACGCCCTCGTGAATCCACCATAAACTTCTCAATGGACGGCACATTGGGAGGACGATATAAAAATGTGCATGGATATAACATCGACATATAGGTTCCAATCAACTCCCAAGAACCGATATGTGGCGCTAGAAAAATGATTCCCTTGCCTTCAGCAACGGCTTTATCCAACAGCTCTTGGCCTTTTATCTGTTTGACCAGACCCACTAAACTAGGGCTATCCCAACACCATACAAGGCCAAGTTCTGTGGTAGCCTTCGCCGTCTCGATTAAATTCGCTTTAAGTAATTGCTGGCGCTGTTGCTCAGTTAATTGTGGATAAACTTGCGCCAAGTTGATTTTTGCCACTCGGCGGTTACTGTTTGGAATCCAATACAATAAATAACCCAAGCCAGTACCCAATATCTGGTTTAAACGCAACGGCAACCAGCTAAAGAAAATAATCAGCGCTTTCAATAAACCACCTAACCAGGCCTGGTCATTGATTTTTTTAGTGGTTTTCTTCGGGTTTTTAGCCATTAAAGGTCCACTTCATCGATTGCATCAGCGTTATCAAGCGGCTTAACTTTCTCGTTTGGATTTGAATCGAAATCGAGTGCCGCATTCCCTTCATGGTTATCATCGGCAATCAATGGTTGCATGGCGCGCCACAGATTGGCGTACAGATGCTTGTTCTTTTTCTCTTGTTCCAATAACAGCGCTTTGGTTTCCGCTCTGGCCTGCGGTTTGGCGTAACACGCAGGGCAGTTATCCTCGATTACCGGCAATTCCGCTGCAATCGCAAAATCACGGGTTTGATTTTCACGGACACGCACCAACGGGCGGATGATGCGCACGTCTTCATCATCGTTCAAATAATGGGCTTTCATGGTGCGTAGCTGACCTGCATTGAAGGCCGACATAATAAAGCTTTCCGCCAAATCGTCTAAATGCTGTGCCAAAGCCAAGACGTTATAGCCTTCACGACGACAAACCGTGTATAAAATCCCGCGTTTTTGACGGGCACAGAAACTGCAAAACGAATCGCCTTTCATACGTTCTTCAGCCAGGCCTACCATGTCTTCAGTTTCGTAAAAGTAAGGCACATCCATCTTGGCACACCACGCCTTAAGTGGCGATGGATCGAAACCTGGAATTTCAGGGTCAATGGTACAGGCCGCCAACTCGAACTTAACCGGGGCATGACGTTGCAGGTGCTTTAAAATCACCAATAACGCCATAGAATCCTTGCCCCCCGAAAGCCCTAACAACACTCGGTCACCATCACGCAACATCTTGTATTGCGCCATGGCACGACCCACCAATTTCATAATGGATTTAGGCGGTTTAATCCAATCTTTGGTGCGCTCTTTTTTGGTTAATTTTGTTTGTGATTCGTCTGTCATAGCTCTAACCTTTTCTGTTGCCGCTTATTCTACACTGGCAACGAGTTATCCCCAAAATAAGTTGCATTAACCGATATATTTGTAAAGCCTTAGGGTAAAATTTATCACCAGATTACCAGGCCTGGTAAGTTTATTGAATTGGAAACCTATGCGCATTATCATCTTATTCACGGTTTTATTATCTAACCTAATTGTTAGCCCTTTGACCTGGGCTAAACCGATTGCTCAAATACTAAACGACCAGGCCTGGTCATTTTCTGAGCCGCTTAAAATCGATCCATTAAATATCAGCGGAGTCGTCATTACCGATAACTTTATGGCTTTAGCGACCGATGAAGGCAATCAAATCCAAATTTTCAAAGCCGACAATAAAAAAAGCTGGAAATCGATTAATGTGATTCAATTAAGTGATGACTCTGAAGAGATGGATATCGAAGCTTTGGCCTGGCAAGCCCCATATTTATATGCGCTCGGCTCACACAGTGCCAAACGCAAAAAACTTAAAAACTCGCTTAACCAAAAGGACAACATCGCACGGTTACAAACCATTTATGCTGAGCCGGCAAGACAAAAACTGGTCAGACTCGAATTGGATTCCGCCGCCAGGGTCATTCAACAACAATCGCTCTCCATCCAACAAGAGCTGACACGACACCCTTTATTAAAACCCTTTATCGGTTTACCAAGCAAAGAGAACGGCATTGATATAGAAGGTTTGGCGATTGATGGCCAAGGTCGGTTACTTCTGGGATTTAGAGGCCCTGTGTTCCGAGGCAATATTGTGCCAATACTGCGTTTAAAACTTGCCAAAAACCGCTTCGCCATCAAAAAATCCAAACTGCTGTATATCACTACGGCCGGAAATGGCGTGCGTGGTTTATCTGAAGTTCCCCTCTCAAAACCTGAGCAATTTTTGGTGTTAAGCGGCGCTGTTGGCGACCAACCACTGCCCTACCAAGTGAGTTTATGGAACGCCGAAAACGCCATTACCGCTAACGACACACCCAGCGACAACCTGATTCACCTCTGTGACCTCCCCCCATCTTCTGGCAAACCTGAAGGGATTCAGTTCATAAAGAAACAAGCCCATAGCATCGATTTTTTAATCGTCCAGGATGGACTAAAAAATGGTCAAGCACACCTTTACCGCTGTCCAATCAAAACGCATGGTTAGGTATTGGTTACCAGCCACTTAAACGTTTCTAGAAACCAAACGTAATATCCGTTGGTGAATAATTTCAAACTGAAGGTAAATAAAAACGGCCAATGAAAATTGGCCGTTTTGGATTAAATTTTATTGTTTCGATTTTTTGCTTTCCCGGCTATCCAACAGTTGCTGTATGCTGGCTTGCCAAGCTTTGGACAAGGCGGGGTGTTTTAGCGCACGTTTCAAGGTCTTCCAATCTTTTTCGCTACTTGGGTTAAGTTTAGCCAAGAACAGGTCTTTTATACTCACCGCTGGAAACTTTTCAGCCGATTCAGCACTACGGGTCAACCACCTCACTGAGTGATTGGTTTCTAACCAACCTTCACTTAATACTCGGCAATAAAAGCCGACATGACCACTTTCACCATAGGCTTTTAAAAACTCACCGGCTTGCCATTTCTGACTGTCTTCAGTCACCAAAGCATCCAATTTCCAGCAAGGCGAACGTGGCTGAGTCACCTCCAACAGCACAGAACCGATTTGCAATCGATCCCCTAAACGGATTTCCGCTTCGTCAATATCATTGATGGTTAGGTTTTCACCTAAAAATCCATAAGGATGGGCGATTTCAAAACGCATATAAGCACTGCTTGGCAGAACCAACACCGCCTTGTCTTCACCGCCATGACTTTTCAAATCCGCCTGTTCATCACCCTCAAGCCCAAATTTAGATAACTTGATTCTCTCTTGAACGGCTTGCTTATGAATCGCGGTTGAAGTGCCGTCACGCCAAGGTTTTTCAACGATTTTACCGATATTCACGGAAACAATTTTCATAGCCATTCCTTATTTGAAAGAGGCGCGATTTTTATTCTGGTTTAACCAGTTAGAACAGACTCGGAAGGTTTTTATACAGAATAAACGCTCCCATTAATACTAAAAATATCGCAAAACCACGTTTTAACTGTTCTTGATTGATTTGGCTACTGATTTTATGTCCTAACCATCCACCGACGATACCGATTACCGAGAACATACCGATGATTTGCCAATCTACACTCAGTTGCAATGCCTCCAGCACTTTTAAATACTCTAAGAAGCCCGCAAAGGATTTGACCGCAATAATCACCAAACTTGTACCTACCGCCAAACGCATGGATAAGCCGCCAAGCAGAACTAAAGCGGGAATAATCAAAAAACCTCCGCCAACACCCACTAAGCCGGTGACACCGCCAACTAAAAAGCCGTCTATCGCGATTTTAAACATCGCTCGCTCTTCAAGCTCCGTTTCAGCATCCAGCTTGACGGGTTTAAACATCAGGTAAGAGGCGGCAAGCAAGAGCACGGAAAAGATCAACATCTGCAAAGCGTCACTGACATAATGTGCCAGCCAAGCCCCAAATACCGCACCGGCCATGCCTGGCACACCAAAAATCACCACGGTGCGCCACTTGACCAGACCTTGTCTAGCGTAAGGGATAGCTGAAAATATGCTGATAATCCCGACAATCATGAGAGAACCGGCAATCGCCACTTTGGTCTCTTGACCCACAATATAGGTTAAAACCGGAACGGTTAAAATCGACCCGCCAGAACCTAACAACCCTAACGTTAAACCGATAAACAGAGCACCTATCCAAGCTAAAATCATCTACGGCTCCTTTCTCTTTAAAAACACACCCGATTCAATATGGTGGGTGTACGGAAACTGGTCGAACAAAGCGGTTTCGACAATCTCATGGGTTTTCTGGATGGAGGCTAAATCAATCGCCAAAGTTTCCGGGTTACAGGAGATATAGATAATGCGCTCGAACTCAGTCACCATCTGGCGGGTTAAATCATCCAGACCAGAGCGCGGTGGATCGACAAAAATGGTTTGAAAATCATAGCTATTCAAATCGATGTCTTTTAAACGATTGAATTGTTGGCCTTGAAGGGCTGCGCTAATCTCTTCTGCGGCCATTTTAATGACCGTAAGGTTATCTACCTGGTTGGCGGCGATATTGAATTGCGCCGATGCCACCGAGGTTTTGGAGATTTCCGTTGCCAACACACGGTTGTAATGTTCACTTAGGGCGATGGAGAAGTTACCGTTTCCACAATACAATTCAATCAAATCACCTTCTGCATCTTGTGACATCTTACGTGCCCAATGCAACATGTTTTGCGCCATCTTGGCATTTGGTTGGGTAAAGCTATTTTCTATTTGCTGGTAAATGAATTTTTTACCATCCACCTGCAGCTCTTCCACCACAAAATCTTCGTCCAATAGAATCTTCTGTTTACGCGCACGGCCGATAATATGGGTAATTGGCAAGCAAGTTTTCAAAGCCTGTGCCGCATCTAACCAGGCCTGGTCATCTTGGATTGACTTACGGTAAATCAAGGTCACCAGCATTTGCCCGCTCAACGTCGCTAAAAAGTCCACCTGAAACAGACGTTCACGCAACACCGGTTGCCGGATGATTTCAGCCATTAATTTCGGCATCAAATCGGCAATCGACTCTATCGCCATCGGGCACTCTTTAATCGCTACCTTCTCTTTGGTTTCCTGATTGAACATGATGTAATCCGACTCATCGCCTTCATGCCAAATACGAAACTCGGCACGCGCACGGTAATGTTCTGGACTAGAAGCAAACACGGTTTGCGGTTTGTCTTGGGCGGATGGCGGGAGCAGTTGGTTTAATCGAGTTACCTTATCGGCCAACTGCGATTCATATTGTTCAGGATAAACTTGGCAGAGCATAATTTAAGCTTTATGTTTTGGGTGATTAAAAGAGCTGCAATTATACTTGATTCACCTACAACTAGGTATGACTCTTCTAATGCTTAAATAAAAACCCTATTTATACCATGACTTTAGAGCGGTGCCATATAGGATATAGCGTGTATTTATTTCATAAAAATCGCTTCTCAAAATTAGTGGTTGGGCTTTAAATCGGGTAAAATGTGCGGTTCTTGGAAATTCTTGTAACGCAATACGGCAATCAATAAACGGCAAACTCATGACAAAACGTACAGAACGCATTCAAACTCTTCGCAACCTTCTTAAAGAACGTGTGGTGGTTCTTGATGGAGCCATGGGCACCATGATTCAGAACCTGAATCTGACCGAAGAAGATTTTCGTGGCGAGCGTTTTGCCGATTATCACATGGACATCAAAGGCAATAATGACATCCTAGTCATCACCAAACCGGAAGTGATTCGTGAGATTCATCTTGAGTTCTTGCGTAAGGGTGCGGATATTCTTGAGACCAACTCATTCAACGCCACCACCATTGCCCAAGCCGATTACGACATGCAAGAGTATGTCACCGAGATTAATATCGCCGCCGCCAAAGTGGCGCGTGAAGCCTGTGACATTGCCGAAGCCGAAGACGGCAAACCGCGTTTTGTCACCGGGGTGCTTGGGCCAACCAACCGCACTGCTTCGATTTCTCCAGATGTGAATGACCCTGGTTACCGCAACACCTCGTTTGATGAACTGGTCATCGCATACAAACAAGCCACCCATGCTTTGTTAGAAGGTGGCGTGGACACCATTCTGATTGAAACCATCTTTGACACCCTAAACGCCAAAGCCGCTATTTTTGCGGTCAAAGAGGTTGAAGATGAAGTCGGTTATGAAGTACCGATTCAACTTTCGGGTACCATCACCGATGCCTCAGGGCGTACTTTATCGGGGCAAACCACCGAAGCGTTTTATAATGCGGTGGCGCATGCCGAACCACTTTCAGTCGGTTTAAACTGCGCTTTAGGGCCTGAAGAACTTCGTCCTTATGTGCAAGAATTAAGCCGTGTCTGCGAAACCTATGTCTCGATCCACCCGAATGCCGGCCTGCCGAATGAATTCGGTGAATACGACGAGACCCCAGAGCAAATGGCCGAAGAGATTGCTGTCTGGGCTGACCGTGGTTGGATCAATATCATCGGTGGCTGCTGTGGAACGACTCCCGACCACGTTCAAGCGATGGCTTTAGCCGCACAAGCCAAACCGGCACGTGCGCTTCCAGAAATCAAACCCGCTTGTCGTTTATCCGGTTTAGAGCCGTTAAACATCGACGAAGACAGCTTGTTTGTAAACGTCGGTGAACGTAACAACGTCACCGGATCGGCTCTGTTCAAGCGTTTAATCATTGAAGAAAACTACGACGACGCCATCAATATCGCGGTTAAGCAGGTTGAGGATGGTGCGCAAATCATCGACGTCAATATGGACGAAGGTATGCTGGACGCCAAAGCGTGCATGGTGCGTTTCTTGAACCTATTGGCCTCTGAACCGGAAGCCTCCCGTGTACCGATTATGATTGACTCCTCAAAATTTGAAGTCATCGAAGCGGGCTTGAAGTGCATTCAGGGTAAAGGGGTGGTCAACTCCATCTCGCTTAAAGAGGGTGAAGAAGCCTTTATTAAGCATGCCACCCTGGTCAAAAAATACGGTGCGGCGGCCATCGTAATGGCATTTGATGAAGACGGTCAGGCCGATACGCTTGAACGTAAAATCGAAATCTGTAAACGCTCTTATGAAGTCTTAACCCAAAAAGTGGGCTTTTTACCGCAAGACATCATTTTTGACCCGAACATCTTTGCGGTCGCCACCGGGATTGAAGAACACAACAACTACGGTTTGGATTTTATCAATGCCGTTACCTGGATTAAACAGAACCTACCATACGCCAAGATTTCCGGCGGGGTGTCCAATGTCTCCTTCTCATTCCGTGGTAATAACCCGGTGCGTGAAGCGATTCACTCGGTATTCTTGTACTACGCCATTAAAGAAGGCATGGACATGGGGATTGTCAACGCCGGGCAAATGGCGATTTACGACGACCTTCCCGAGCGTTTACGTTTAGCGGTTGAAGATGTCATTCTCAACAAAGACCCAGAGGCCGGTGAACGTTTACTGGAGATTGCCGCCGAATTTTTGGGTGATGGCACCGCAGCCTCTAAAGAAGCGGATTTGGCGTGGCGTGACGCTACGGTTGAGAAGCGTCTGGAACACTCGCTGGTAAAAGGCATTACCGACTTTATTGAAGAAGACACCGAAGAAGCCCGCGTTAAACTGGGTGCACCGATCAATGTCATCGAAGGACCGTTAATGGACGGTATGAACGTGGTCGGTGACCTGTTTGGTTCAGGTAAAATGTTCCTGCCGCAAGTGGTGAAATCGGCTCGTGTAATGAAACGTGCGGTCGCCTACCTTGACCCGTTCCTGCTTGCGGAAAAAGACTCCACCCGCGTGCAGGGTAAAATCGTCATGGCTACGGTAAAAGGGGATGTTCACGATATCGGTAAAAACATCGTGGGCGTGGTATTACAGTGTAATAACTTTGAAGTCATCGACCTAGGTGTGATGGTGCCGGCCGAGAAAATCTTGGACACTGCCATTGCCGAAGGTGCGAATGTCATCGGTCTTTCTGGGCTTATCACCCCTTCTTTAGAAGAGATGGTGAATGTGGCCAAGCTTATGAAAGAACGCAATATGGATTTACCGCTACTGATTGGCGGCGCAACCACCTCTAAAGCACACACCGCGGTGAAGATCGAACCGCAATATGATCATCCGGTAGTCTATGTTAAAGACGCTTCGCGTGCCGTAGGTGTGGCGCAAAGTTTGATTTCTGCCGATTTAAAAGGCGATTTTGCCGCCAAGATTCGCGCCGAATATGAACAGGTGCGTGAAGAGCGTAAAGCGCGTGCTAAAGAGGTACGTCGAATCCCAATCAATAAAGCGCGAGAAAACCCTTCTTTAACTGACCAGGCCTGGTCGGATTACACGCCGGTTAAACCTAAGTTTTTAGGCACTAAGGTATTAGAGGATTTCCCGTTGGAAAAACTGGTTGAGCGTTTTGACTGGTCTCCATTCTTCCAGTCTTGGGAATTACATGGTCTTTATCCGCGTATTTTGGACGACAAAGTGGTCGGTGAAGAAGCCAAAAAAGTCTTTGCTGACGCGCAAATTATGCTTAAACAAATCATCGAAGAGAAATGGTTGACCGCAAAAGCAGTTTACGGTTTCTACCCAGCCAACCGTGTGGGCGATGATATCGAAGTCTACGCCGATGAAAGCCGCTCAGAAGTGATTCACCGCTTCCATCATCTACGTCAACAGGCGGAGAAAAAACGCGGTGGCGCCAATAACTGCCTGTCTGACTTTATCGCTTCAAAAGACTCTGGTGTGGCCGACTACATCGGTTTCTTTGCGGTAACGGCCGGTATTGGGATTGATGAACATACCGAGCGTTTTGAAGCGCAACACGATGATTATCGTTCCATTATGCTCAAAGCCCTGGCAGACCGTTTTGCCGAAGCCTTTGCTGAGACCTTGCATGAGATTGTACGTAAAGAAGATTGGGGCTATGCACCAGACGAAGCGTTGGAAAACGAAGATTTAATTCGTGAACGTTATCAAGGGATTCGCCCTGCCGCTGGTTACCCAGCTTGCCCAGACCACACCGAGAAAGGCATTCTATGGGAGCTACTTAAACCCGATGAAAAAATCGGCCTGGAAATCACCAGCAGTTTTGCGATGTATCCAACAGCAGCCGTTTCAGGCACCTATTTCGCCCATCCGGAATCACGTTATTTTGGGGTTGGCTCTTTAGGTCGCGACCAAGTAGAAGACTACGCCCACCGCAAAGGCTGGACAGTCGAAAAAGCCGAAACCTGGTTGGCCCCCAACTTAGGGTATGACCCAGAAGATTTTGCCAACTAAAACAATTTTCAACTTCTTAAAACTAAAAAGCCTAAGAAATCGTTTCTTAGGCTTTTTTGCTTTTATGGACAAGCAATTCAACAAATTACCAGGCCTGGTTAAATATTTCAGCCCAGGATGAAACCTGTCAGTAAAAGTTGAGATAACGTAGAAAAAGCCCCCTTCTGTAAGCAATCGTCATTTCACTTAGCGTAGTGGGCGTTAAAAGATTTCATTGTTTCTTGTCTCTCCGCTTCGCTACAGCCAAGTTCTTCGTTTGAGCGTAGCGAGTTTTGAAATCTTAGCCAGCAAGCTTAGTGAAATAGATTGTATCAGCAGGGTGCCTTTTCTTTGCTTCCTTTCTTTGGGCAAGCAAAGAAAGGAAGGGGAAGCCTGATAGATAAAATTAGAAATTTATAAATTTCAAAAAAGGCTTCTCAACGAAATAGATAACTATCCAATTTACCAGGCCTAGCAAATCCTATGGCCGTCAATAAATTGTGAGCATAGGGTAAAAAAAAGGCTGAACAGCCATCAAAAACTAAGCAGTGGTATTGATATTGTTCCCTAAATTGGCTGGTAGCCCTTGTGTGCTTGGTGTTATTTGCGGAATCGATTCAATTAAAGCCAACGCATTTTGTGTTTGGGTGTCTAAGGCTTTTTTAAGCATACCCACACTGGTTTGTTCTTGAGTGTAGACTTCCTTTTGTGCCAATACTGCACTGACCATGCCACTCGCTGAAACACCTGAAATATCCATATCAATCACCTTACAAATAAAATCCTAC
This sequence comes from Thiomicrorhabdus immobilis, assembly GCF_021654855.1. Lineage (NCBI taxonomy): Bacteria > Pseudomonadati > Pseudomonadota > Gammaproteobacteria > Thiotrichales > Piscirickettsiaceae > Thiomicrorhabdus > Thiomicrorhabdus immobilis. The sequence continues at coordinate 268,469 of NZ_AP024202.1, read as the reverse complement.
TTTTAAGTTATCGGCACTTAAAACTGAAACTTTAGTTTAAGCATGTCTTTATTTCTCAGTAACTCGATAAAGTTATCGTTAAAATAAAAATCATTGAAGATTTAAAAACCAGGTGATACCGATGCTCGACACACAAAACATACAATGCCCTTATTGTTGGGAAACCACTGAATTGGTGATTGACCCATCAGAACCCCACCAAGAATACATTGAAGACTGTTTTGTCTGTTGTCGGCCCATTCACTTAATCATTGATATAGATCACTGCGGAGTGGCTAATATCCAAGCGTTGAGCGAAGAGGATGATATCTACTAGGTAAATTAGGAAAATTTTATGGCAAGTGGAATTTTTGCGATTTTAGATGACATCGCGATGTTGATGGATGATACAGCAGCGATGGGCAAAATTGCGGCTAAAAAGACAGCAGGCCTCTTAGGTGACGACTTGGCGGTCAACGCTGAAAAAGCCACCGGGTTTCACGCATCGCGTGAACTGCCGGTACTTTGGGAAATCACTAAAGGCTCTATCCTCAATAAGATTATCATCTTGCCACTGGCTTTTTTATTAAGCTACTTCGCTACTTGGCTACTGGTGCCGATTTTATTGATTGGTGGCGCATATTTGAGCTATGAAGGTGCCGAAAAAATCTATGAATGGCTAATGCATCTAAAAACCACCACACATCAGACTAGACATACAGAAGAATCAGTCAGCACAGATTTCCTAGAAAATGAATCCGTTAAAATCAAAGCGGCGATTCGTACTGATTTTATACTTTCCATTGAAATCATCCTCATCGCACTTGAAACAGTAATAGAACAACCTCTAACAACTCAAATTCTAATCGTTAGCCTGATTGCGTTAATCGCCACGGTTGCAGTGTATGGTTTGGTTGCTCTAATGGTTCGCATGGACGATTTGGGATTTCGCCTCCAGGAAAAATCACTGGAAACTTCAGGCTTCACCTCCAAAATAATGACCATAGTCGGCCAAGCATTAGTGACATCATTACCCAGACTCATCCGTTTACTGATGATTATCGGTACTATCGCAATGTTATTGGTTGGTGGAGGAATGTTTGTCCACAACATCGAATACGTGCATCATCTTATGGAAACGTGGCCAAGTTTGGTTAGCGAGTTTGTTGCAGGGTTAATTGTTGGAACAGTAATCGTTTTGATAAAAAACCTAAAGAAAAAACCAGATCACAACACCTAGACCGACACAGCTCGTCACCAATGCTGAACCATATTCCTCTTAGCCAAAATAGCGACTTATAATCAACAAGTTAACCAACTTCACATTAGGGCGAACTTATATCACCGTTTTCCTAAATAAGCCCTCCTTATCCATCTACTAAAAACCCTGTATTGACTCGCTTAATAAAACCATTAACAATACCCTATATTTTGAAGTTATTAGGGTTTGCGGTTATGGAAATTACGGTCTGGAGTGGATGGCTCGGAGGCTTAGCGATTGGTTTATTTGTAATTTTGCATTTTTGGCTAATTGGTAAACCAGCTGGTTGTTCAACCGGTTACGGAAATGTATGTGGCTATATATGTAAAAACATGAGCTACTACCATGAAGGTGAGTACCGCGATAAAAACAACCCAAAACTCTGGTTTTTGATCGGAATTCCAATCGGTGGTTTACTCAGTGCTTTAGGTTCAGCAGAACCTTGGCATTGGAGTTTTGACATGGGCATGTATGACCAAGTGTTGCCTCAATCAAATGCAGCCAAGGCAATTTGGCTGATTTTTGGAGGCATGCTACTGGGCTTTGGGGCTCGTTTAGCAGGTGCTTGCACAACAGGCCACGCCTTGGTGGGTGGCGCGATGATGAACCCTCCTAGCCTTTTAGCGGGTGTGGTGTTTTTTATGAGTGCATTTTTAATGACTCAACTTTTATTTAATTTTTGAGAATCACGGTTATCGTTATGGAAAATGAATCGCATAAAAAACCGCCTATTGAGAGCTTAAAGCTAACCATCATCTCCTTTGTATATGCTTATAGAGCAAATATCTTGGCGTTAATCATGGGAGCAACTTTTGGGTTCCTGATGAGCCATGCTGGCGCCACCACCTTCGACTACCACGCCAAGATGTTTTTGTTTATCGACCTGCAATTAATGAAAGTCATCGGCACGGCGGTTGTGGTTGCGATGATCGGTGTCTATCTGATGAAAAAATACCATATTCAAGCGGTAACGACTGGCATGGAAGTGGACTTCGTTAAAAAACCTTATCAGCAGGGTCTAGTAGCCGGCGCGTTTTTATTTGGTATTGGCTGGGCAATGACCGCTTCTTGCCCCGGCACGGTACCGGCCATGCTCGGTGAAGGTAAAATCAGCGCATTATTCACTTTGATTGGACTGTTATTGGGCACCATGGCTTATGGGGTTTTACAAAGCTTTATCGCCCATAATGGAAGTTATGCCGATACTTTTAAAAAATAAAACCTCCTCCCTAACTCAAGACACAGTATCTGAACTTACTGATTATTTTATCGATACAACGCAATTCCAAACCAGTCGGTAAGTTCAAAATCCGCTAAGTGATTAATCTTATTAACAAGTTCTATAAATAAAATTCATCAATTTCCTATAAATTCCGTTTAATTTCATTATAATACCCTCTTTTTTAATTCTTAAAACCTACACAATCCTCTTAAAATCTTATCTGGATTATCTAAGTCTAAGAAACCACTCGTAAAATAGAGAGCCATTTGATGACAACTCAACATATTCGCAATATCGCAATTATTGCCCACGTTGACCACGGTAAAACAACCTTGGTAGACCAACTATTAAAGCAATCTGGTACGTTGGATGAACGTAAAGATATGGGTGAGCGTATGATGGATTCTAACGATCTTGAAAAAGAGCGTGGGATCACCATCCTATCTAAAAACACCGCTGTTAAGTGGAATGATTACCGTATCAACATTGTAGACACTCCAGGCCACGCCGACTTTGGTGGTGAAGTAGAACGTATCTTATCGATGGTTGACTCTGTTTTACTATTGGTTGACTCGGTTGAAGGCCCTATGCCTCAAACACGTTTTGTAACTGAAAAAGCACTAGCCCAAGGCCTAAAGCCGATTGTTGTTATCAACAAGATCGACCGTCCTGGCGCACGTCCTGACTGGGTTTTAGACCAGACTTTTGACCTGTTTGACCGTCTAGGTGCAACAGACGAGCAGATGGATTTTGATGTGCTTTACGCTTCTGGTTTAAATGGTTTTGCTGGTTTCGATGAAGACGTTCGTGAAGGCGACATGCAGCCTGTTTTCCAAACGATTATCGATAAAGTTTCTCCACCAGACGTTGATCTAGGCGGACCTTTCCAGCTACAGTGTATCTCTCTAGACTATGATACTTATAAAGGTGTTATCGGTACTGGACGTATTAAACGTGGTTCGGTACAGGTAGGTATGCAGGTTCGTGTTGTCGATGCAAAAGGTAATATTCGTAACGGTAAGATGGGTGAACTATTTGGTTTCCACGGTCTTGAGCGTATTAACATTGATGAAGCACATGCGGGTGACATCGTTGCATTCGCTGGCTTCGACCCTCTAAACATTTCAGAAACGATTTGTGATCCTAACCACCCTGAAGCGTTACCGGCATTAACGATTGATGAACCGACTGTAAGCATGACTTTCCAGGTTAACAACTCGCCGTTTGTTGGTCGCGAAGGTAAATTACTGACCTCTCGTCAGATTCGTGAGCGTTTGGACAAAGAATTGTTAACTAACGTGGCGCTACGTGTTGAAGACACTGAAGATGCGAACAAGTTCCGTGTATCTGGTCGTGGTGAACTTCACTTATCAGTATTAATCGAAACCATGCGTCGTGAAGGTTTTGAAATGGGGATTTCTCGTCCAGAAGTTATCTTCCGTGAAGTGGATGGCGAGATGCAAGAACCTTACGAAACCCTAACGGTTGATGTTCCTGAAGAAGCGCAAGGAACTATCATGGAAGGTTTAGGTTTACGCAAAGCAGAAATGCAAGACATGGTTCCAGACGGACACGGTCGTGTACGTATCGACTTCATCATCCCTTCACGTGGATTGATCGGTTACCGTACTGAATTCATGACGGCAACTCAGGGTGAAGGTTTAATCTTCTCAAGTTTCTCTCATTACGGTCCTAAATTTGCAGGAACGGTTGGTGAAAGAACTCGTGGTGTATTGATTTCGATGGAAACCGGTAAAGCTTTAGCATTCTCATTATTCAACCTACAAGACCGTGGTCGTTTATACGTTGGTCATGGTGAAGAGATTTATGAAGGGATGGTTATCGGTCTTCATAGCCGCGCAAATGACTTAACGGTAAACCCTATCAAAGGTAAGCAGTTAACCAACATGCGTGCTTCTGGTACAGATGAAGCCTTAACATTGACACCACCAGTTCGTTTCTCTCTTGAGCAAGCTCTAGAATTTATCGATGATGATGAATTAGTTGAAGTAACGCCTGAAAGCGTACGTATTCGTAAAAAGTTATTAACTGAAAACGAACGTAAACGTGCAGGTCGTTCTAAAGGTTAATCTTTAAGATTAATTTAATAAAAAACCGGCTTTTAAGCCGGTTTTTTTATGCCTAAAATTCCAAAAACCTTAACAATTTAGGTGATAGAATAAAAATTCATCTTCTGACATTTTCTTGGATATAAAAGATATATTGAAAGACAAGTTGAAGAACCGTTTATTATCGAATCATTAAGGGTTTCGTACCAGATGCGTAAATATTTTTTACTGTTAGCGTTACTGACTTCTTCTTTATTAAGCGGATGTGACACCCCTGAAAACCCCACCAATAACAATACCATCGACTTAACAATCTATAGCGGCATCACCATGATCCGCCCATTAAGTGTATTGGCCAAAGAATTTGAACAGCAACACTCGGTAAAAATAGACATCAAGCAAGGTGGTTCGGGCTTCCTCTATAAAACGATTAAAGCGGAAAAGAAAGGGGACATATTCTTCCCTGGTACAGATTCTTATCGAATTAAAAGCCTTAAGCAAGGTGAAACCCTTCTCCAAGAAAAAGTATTTGTCGGTTATAACCGAATCGCCTTGGTTGTCGCTAAAGGCAACCCAAAACACCTAACCAATGATCTTAAGCAACTCACTAATCCACAGTATTCAGTGGTACTCTCCTCACCCGAATCTGGAGCGGTAGGAAAAAATGCCAAAGCAATCCTAGATAAAGCCGGATTAACGAAAGCGGTTTACGATAACGCCACCTACTTCACGACGGATTCACATCGAATTTTTCGTGCCATCAAAGAACAAGATGCCGATGTTGCATTGAACTGGTATGCCACCACAAAATGGCCTGAAACCGCTGACTTTATGGATGCCATTCTATTACCCGAATCCATTGCAAAGCCTCAAAAATTAGAAATGAGCCTACTCTCCTACTCAAAAAAACCTAATTTAACCATCCAATTCATGAACTTTGCCAGTAGCAAACATGGTTTGGAGGTGTTTGCAGAGTATGGCTTTTTAACCGATGAAGAGTTACAAATCGCATTGAAAAACATAACACCCATTGCCGAGAGGGTTCAATAACAATGCTACCTAAACCGAACAAACTCATCAACCAAACCCCCAAAAACCTATTTTGGCTTTTGATTATTTTCATTATCGGGATTGGCTCGCAAGCTGTTCTAAACTTGAGCATCTCAAACTTCATATCTGACCTGGATCGCCAAGTAAGAAACTCAGAAGTCGAAAATATTCTTGGCCAAGAAATTGTTCTGGAAATTCACAAAATCGAATCTAACTTTTTCCAAATGGCGGCTTTTCCAAACGTTCACTTGAGAAGAATTATCACCAATGAAATCCTTGAATCAGAAGCGGAAATCGAACACGTTCTTAGCATACTTAACCAAGGTGGAACCTATAAACATCGGATTGATTTGAATTTACCTAATACCGAAGAGCAATTTGAAATCCTTTTTTACCAGCCAAAACTGTTAAATAAATTTTCTTTCTCGTATTCAGATATTTTGCCGAAATTTAATATCATCAATCAAAAAATCACTCTACTTACCCAGCAATTGATACATATCGACAGCCTCAGAAATTCTCAATCTCCCGAGCTTGCCGAGGCGATTTCAGACTTAAAACTACAAGTTAAGTTTTTCAAACCCATATTCCATCGCATTAAAGAAGATGCGAACCATATCTTTTACCAAAACAAGCTCGACTTTCAACAGACTTTGAAGATCGTTAATGAGAAAAAAAACCAATATCGAAACCTTCAGCTGACTTTGACAATCAGCGTTTTGCTACTAGGCCTTTTAGGATTTTATAAATTAAGCCGTAATATACGTACCACAACCCACCAAATTCAGACCAATCAAGATTACACCCAAGATATTTTAGATTCGCAATCCAATATCATTATCGTCAATGACGGGGTGAAAATCATTGATGCCAGTGGCGGGTTCTTCAAACTATTCTCCGACTACGACTCCCTAGAATCTTTTGCTGAGGACTATAACTGTATATGTGACTTATTCGTTAAGGAGCCTGGACTGGTCTACCAATTCGACGACCGAAACTGGATAGATTACTTAATTGAGTTCCCAAATTTAACGCATAAATGCAAAATCGACTATAAAGGCAGCATCACCACCTTTCAGATTAATGCCGTTAAATCCGACAAATACCATCGCTATATTATTTCCATGTTTGACATTTCTGAGAATGAACGAATCAACGCCGACCTACAGGAACAGAAAAACCGAGCATTAGAGGCGACTCAAGCCAAAGGGGTATTCCTGGCGAATATGTCACATGAAATCCGCACACCACTCAACGCCATTCTTGGTTTTATTGGACTACTGAAAGATAAGCATCATGACCCTGAAAGCACCAAATATTTAAATACGATTGATAATTCAAGTCATTCTTTATTAGGCATTATCAATGATATTCTAGACTTCAGTAAAATTGAGAGTGGCAAACTTGATATTGACCCTGTGGCTTTCAATCCAAGTAAAGAGTTTGCAAGCACCGCGGATCTGTTCCGTGCCCGCTGCAGTGAAAAACACATTTCATTTTCAATCATACTTTCACCAACTTTGCCTAATGGTCTAAAAAGCGATATTTTAAGAATCAAACAAGTGCTTTCAAACTTAATCTCAAATGCAATCAAATTCACCGAGGCCAACAGGTCGGTTTCTTTAAAAATCGATTATAGCAACGGCTTGCTTCACTGTTCAGTGGAAGACCAAGGGATTGGGATATCGCCAGATGCTGTTGAGCGAATTTTCGAAGCTTTTTCTCAAGCAGAAACCTCTACTACTCGCAAATTTGGTGGAACCGGCCTAGGATTAGCTATTAGCTCTAAATTAGTCAGTATGCTTGGTGGTGAACTCAAGGTGGAGTCGACTCTTGGCAAAGGCAGTCGATTCTACTTCAGCATTCCTGCCGAAACCGTCACCATCAATGAAAAACCTGTGGCACTTGACAATAAAGCCATAGATTATCATGGCCATATCTTATTGGTAGAAGACAATAAGACCAACCAATTACTGATGAGTGCTATCCTCAAAAAACAAGGCTTAACGTTCGACTTGGCCGAAGATGGGCTTCAAGCGATTGAAGCGGTCAAAAACCGACACTATGACTTAATCCTAATGGATGAAAACATGCCGAATTTAAATGGCATTGAAGCGACCAAACAGATTAGATTATGGGAAAAACAAAACTCAGAAAACCGGTTAACACCGATTGTTGCACTTACCGCCAATGCGATGACTGGAGATCGCGAACGTTTTGTTTCTGCAGGCATGGACGAATACCTAACCAAACCTGTTAACCTGCCTAAACTCATTGCCATTTTCAGACATTTCTTACCTAAAAAAGAGATCCCTTAAAGCGCCAAGAAGCCTTTCAATTGAAGCCTTATGATGCTTAGCGCTTTAAAAAAGCATTTTTTCTAGTAAACTGATAACAATCAATATTCAATCTGGAAGATTATAGATTCTATGTTTGCTCAATACCTTTACAGCCCAATTGAACCTTTTGTCCAACACAGTCTTCAAGTTGATAGCACCCATACATTACATATTGAAGAGTGCGGCAACCCATTTGGAATTCCGGTACTGTTTGTACATGGTGGCCCGGGTGGTGGTTATGCTCCGATTCATAGACAGTTCTTTGATCCTGCCGTATACCGTATTGTCTTGTTTGACCAAAGGGGCTGTGGTAAATCGAGACCTCATGCCTGTTTGACCAATAACACAACGGCTCACCTGATTGAGGACATTGAAAAGATCCGTCGTCATCTACAGATTGATAAATGGTTACTGTTTGGAGGTTCTTGGGGCTCTACCTTATCGCTACTGTATGCGCAAACCTATCCTGAACGGATTTTAGGTCTGATTTTGCGCGGTATATTTTTATGCCGAGACCAAGACCTAGCCTGGTTCTACCAAAAGGGAGCGGATACATTTTTCCCCGAATACTGGGAGGACTTTATTGCCCCGATAGAACCTGACAAACGTAACGATATGATTGCGGCATATTATGAGCAATTGACAAGCGACAACGAAGTTGCCCGTATGCGAGCCGCTGAGGCCTGGTCTGTCTGGGAAGGTCGTACCTCAAATATTGAAACCGATCAAAGCACCGTCAACCATTTCGGGGAACCGTTCCACGCTTTGGCTATGGCCAGAATCGAATGTCATTATTTCCAACATCAAGCCTTTATCGAACCCAATCAAATAATCAACAATGCCAGCTCCATTAGCCACCTTCCCATGACCATTGTTCATGGACGCTATGATATGGTTTGCCCGGTTAACCAAGCGTTTGAACTGCATAAAGCGTTACCGAACTCAAAACTGGTTATCTGTAATCATTCAGGCCACTCTGCGATGGAACCTGAAACGGCTAAAGCCTTAGTCAGTGCAACTGAATGGTATGCGGAGTTACTTGGTTAAGATGATCTGTTTAATCCAAAGAGTCACGAAAGGTAAAGTTGAGGTAGAACAAAAAACGGTTGGTGAAATATCAGCAGGCCTGGTCGTTTTGACAGCATTTCAACCGAACGACAACATTGACTCTATAACAAAAATGACTCATAAGTTATTAAACTACCGACTCTTTTCTGATGAAAACGACAAAATGAACTTAAACGTGAAGCAGGTAAAGGGGGAACTATTATTGGTGCCGCAATTCACTTTAGCCGCCAATACCAAAAGCGGGCTACGTCCCAGCTTTTCATCATCGGCATCACCGGCGGTAGCCACCCTGCTTTTCGATCAATTCGTCGAACATTGCCGTCAACAACACCCCTCCATCCAAACGGGTAAATTTGGGGCTGACATGCAAGTTTCATTGACCAATGATGGCCCAGTGACATTTTGGTTGGAAGTTTGAATTGAGCAAGAGTTAATCTCAGTTAAGCTTTATGGGATTAAACACCCATTCATTGGATTATTTATTTTAATTCACTGTATAAATCGCTAAACTAATCTATACGCATCATAACTTTGGAAAACATAATTCTTCATGCTATCGACAACCGCTAACCCACCACTTATTCTGGTTATTGAAGACGATCCCGTTACACGCTTAACGGTATCTAAAGTACTTCGACATTATGGCTATCAGGTTATTGATGCAAAAAACGGTAGAGAGGGGTTTTCCAGTTATATTGAAAACAAGCCCAATCTCATCCTGCTTGATGCCATGATGCCGGAAATGAATGGCTATGAGGCCATTAAAGCGATACGAAATTATGAATTAGAACACTCTGTTCCTATTTTGATGCTCACCTCCTTAGAAGACACCGAATCGATAGAACTCGCCTTCGATTCTGGCGCAACCGATTTTATAACCAAACCCCTTAACTGGGAATTGCTGGCACAGCGTGTGAAATACGCGCTACGCTCTTCCGAAATTGAGGAAAAACTCCGCCGTAGCCAGTCCCAGTTAATTTTTGCCCAAAAACTCGCCAAACTCGGATATTGGGAATGGGATGCCACCACCGACGAAGTGTCTGGCTCCGAATCGGCTTTTGCCTTATTTGGAATCCCAAAACAAACGGGGATTAGCCTTGAACAGTTTTTATCTAACATTCTGCCCAAAGATAAACCGATTATTCAACAAGCTATCGCAGAAGCGGGTCAAGGTCAGTCTCATATTCAAATCAGCTTCCGAATATTGCAACATGATGGTAATCTCACACACATCGAGTGTTTGGGTGAAGTCACCTTTGACAGAGACAACCAAATCATTAAAATTACTGGCTCTGCCCAGGATATAAGCCGCTTACATAAGGCTGAATCTCTGATTCAATATCAATCTCAACACGATAGCCTCACGGAACTACCTAACCGGGCTAGCTTCACCGCTACGGTAAATGAATACTTGACCAATCAATCTTCTCAACGTTTAAGTGCCGTCATCATTTTTGATATTGACCGCTTTAAACAGATTAATGAGAACCTGGGACAAGAGCAAGGCGACCAGCTATTAACCTCTTTGGCGCAAAGATTAAGTCGAATTACCCGAGAGGGTGATTTTGTTGCTCGTTTAGGCAGTGATGAGTTTGCTGTATTGATTACAAACCTACAATCTCAACATGAATTGAACCTTTTACTGAACCGTTTTTCCCAGGATTTGAACGCACCATTCATTATTGATCAAAAAGAGCTGTTTATCAGCTACAGCATTGGGATTTCAATCTTTCCTGATGATGCTGATAACTCGGAAATACTGCTCAAAAATGCCAATATCGCTCGTACTACGGCAAAATCCCGTGGCGGAAATCAATTTATCTTTTATAAACCCGAGTTGAATGACAACGCGCAAGATATTCTTGCCCTGGAAAATGACTTGCGCCGTGCGTTGCAAAACAATGAAATCGAAGTGTTCTACCAGCCGCAGGTAGATGCGAACACCCTGGTACCGACAGGCTCTGAAGCTCTTGTTCGGTGGCGACATCCATCACGCGGCATTATCCCTCCTGGTATCTTTATTCCTATCGCCGAAAGCACTGGAATGATTATTGAAATTGGTAAATTCGTACTGGAAACCGCCGTAAAAGACACTGAAACTTGGCACTCCTTGGGTTATTCTGAACTTCATATAGGTATCAATTTATCCAGCCGCCAATTTACCCAGTCAAACCTGATGGAACTGGTGCAACACGTCGTGACCAACACGACCTTACCCGCTCACTTCATTGACCTGGAAATCACGGAAAGCTTGGCGATGAGTAATGCCGAGACCAATATCAATATCTTGAATGGCCTCAAAGCGATTGGCGCTTCGCTTTCAATCGATGATTTTGGTACAGGATATTCATCACTCGCTTACTTACACAGCTTTCCTATCGACACCATAAAAATCGACCGTTCGTTTGTGATTAACTTGGATACCAAAGAAGGCCAGGCGATTGCCAAAACCATTTTAGCCATGGCGGATAGTTTGAAGCTTTCCGTGGTTGCCGAAGGCATTGAAACAAAAGAGCAACAAGCCTTTTTGCAGTCTCATAATTGCAATATTTTGCAAGGCTACAAATTCGGTAAACCTATGCCAAAAGATGAGTTTACTGTTTGGCTACAAAAATATAACACACTCTAATTTTACATTTACTAAAAGGAATATGACCAACATGCAGCTTGATATCAGCAACTTGGACATGCTCAAAGAAATCATTGGCGATGACCTCAAGGAAGTTTTAAACGTCTATCTTGAATCCACCCCTGACACCCTTTTTAAACTTGAGGATGCCGTTGCCAGCAAGACATCGGCTACAGTGCAATCTCAAGCGCACTCATTAAAAGGAAGTTCTGCGAATATCGGTGCAAATAATTTATCGATGCTCTGTGCTGAGTTGGAACAAAAGGCTAAAAACGATGATGCCGCCGATTTCGATTCACTATTCAGCAAAATTAAAACGGCAAGTATTGCAGTTGAACAAGAACTTAAAGACTATATCAATACATTTTAAAAACTCCTGCCTTAAAATAGATTGCTTATTTTATTGATTGCCTACGGGTAGACAAACAAGGAACCAGCCAACATGCATTATCGCGTAACCGACGATGAAAAAAGACGTGCTAAAACACCTCACCATATTTTCAATATAAACATCATTATCACCCACCTTTTCATGTCGATGATCATTCTAGAGATTGGCGATTCCCTGGAATTAATTCTTATTCCTTTGATTTCTAGCTTAGTGATTGGATACCTATACATGACCAGCAAAAGGGTATCTCAAAATGATACTTGGTTTGTTGCGTCACATTGGATTATGGCTTGGAGACGAGGCAGAATATTGCTGATCAGTTATGCCATCGCTTTAGGAATGGTCGGACTGTATCTACTGATTGATATGATTTTCCCTGGCGGATTCAGTATGAATGACTTTTCAACCGAAGGCAATCAGACCAATTTAGGTGAAGTGATTACATTACGTTTTGCCGCAGTGGTTATCTTTGTCGCAGTCTTGATCACCTTCATGCAGACAGGTATTGCGGTATATGATGCCGGAAACGGTATCTCGAATCCTGCAATCGAAAAATTCCTACCACGTGGTGAAACGGCTAATGAAGAGCTGGGCGAAGGCAGTGACGAAGCACAACATGGTAATACCAAAAAAATGGATGATAACCAGTAATGTCCAAACCGAGTCAGACAAAACACACTCCAAAGAAACTGCCTGTTTTTTGGATTCTATTTTTTATCAGTACGATTGGTTTTTCATTAATGCTGTTAATTCAGCCAGATCGTGAACCGGTAGACACGGCTCATTTACCATGGAACTCGAGCTTTGATGGGCAAGGAAAACTGCATGCTTTAGGCTTGACCCTACATAAATCCACATTAAGCGATGCTATGGCACTTTATGGCAAGGATGTTGAGGTTAAACTATTCTCCGATAAGGATGAATCGAATAAATCGCTGGAGGCTTATTTTCCGGTTATCTATATCGGCTCAATTAAAGCCGGCTTAACCCTAAAATTAGAAGCGACGAATGAAGAACTAGAGAATGCCTATAGCAATGGGAAAAAAACCTCTCTAACCACCTCTGGTGAGCGTGAGGTTGAGCTTTACACCTCTGAAATAGCCAAGTTCTTCAATTCGCCGATTTCGAGCATGGCTCTTATCCCTAGAAACAATTTAACTGAACGTGCAATCGATAAACGTTTTGGACAACCTGATCGCAAGGAAATCCAATCGGATGGATTAGCGCATTGGTTTTTTGATAAGTTAGGTTTGGAGCTTATTATTGATGCGGAAGGTCCGGAAGCGTTGCAATACACCTCAAAACAGTAGCCACCCTACCAATACAAACAGCTAGCATACGTACAATTTTTAGTTCATTGCAATTGGAAAACTCTGTAAACCTACCAGGCCTGGTAGGTTTGATTTGAAAGCCACAAACCAAACTTTATTTAATCAGTCTTAGCCCTACTTACTACCCAAATTCTCTCCATTTTGAGCTATTTGGCTTCAGGTTCGGGCTTAGTCGATTGCTTTTTAGCTTCACCAGCTTGTTCTTGATTCTTTTTATCGGTGTTTTTTGGGGTATCCGATTGAATATCTTCAGGAAAGTCATCATCCATAAAAATTCTATTGGCTTGACCATCCATATCATCAAAATGACCGTTTTTAGCCATCCAGATGAAGACCACAACAACTAAAAACCCAAAAAACAACATCATCGGGATTAACCCATAAATCACATCCATCAGCCTGTTTCCTAAATCTTCCTATACACAGTGTTAGTTTGTCTGCTTTTTCTTATTGAAAAAACTGCGAATTCGTGCGGCATTACCAATAACAACCAAGCTACTTAATGGCATCGTGATCGCGGCAATCAAGGGGGTTAATACCCCCGTCATTGCAAGCGGAACCATAATCAAGTTATAGGTAATCGAACTGGCGATATTCTGTTTAATGGTGCGCAGTGTTTTCGCTGAAAGCTCAATCGCCGTGTCAACCGCAAGCAATTCATTATTCATCAACACGATATCCGCACTTTCCATCGAAACGTCCGTTCCCGAACCTAGAGCAATCCCCACATTCGCTCTCACCAATGCCGGGGCATCATTGACACCATCACCAATCATGGCAACCGTTTGCCCTTTTGCTTGAAGACTGCGAATGACTTCGTTCTTATCGTCGGGAAGCACTTCGGCAATGACATTCATACCACCCAACTGTTCGGCAACTCGATCAGCGACAACCTGCAAATCGCCACTCAGCAAGGTCACCTTTTTACCTTTGGCTTTTAGCCTGGCAATCAGTTCAACCGCTTCTGGACGAATCTCGTCTTCCAAAAACAGCACCCCTTGCACAACGGCGTCTTTGGCAATCCAAACAGCGGTTTGCGCCAATTTTGCTTGCTTAAGTGCCTGTACATTCAACTCTTGCGGAATGGCAATCCCCAATGAAGCCAGCCAACCCGCCGTACCTATTTGATAGAAAACACCATCAATACTGCCTTCGACACCTTTACCTGCAGTGATTTTGAATCCATCTACTTTAAGCCAACTATTTGTTCCATAATTGAACTCTTGTTTTACAGACTCTACGATGGCAGTAGCCAGACTGTGCTCCGATAAATGCTCGATTGAAGCCGTGGCTTTGAGAATGGTTTCGCGCGAATCAGAATCCACGTAGGCTTCTTTAACCACCTTCATCTTACCTTTAGTCAAAGTACCGGTTTTATCGAACACAAAATGCTCTATCGAGTGCAGAATCTCCAACACCGTACCATTTTTAACCAAGATGCCATTACGCGCAGACACACCAGAAGCCACAGCAATCGCCATCGGTGTCGCCAATCCAAACGCACATGGGCAAGTAATGATTAAAACAGCCGTCGCCGTCATAACGGCAAATTCGAGGCTTTCATTGAAAAACCAAAACACAAAACTCGCCAATGCCAATGAAATGGTGGTGGAGACAAACCAAGGCATAATCTTATCGGCAGTACACTGGATAGGTGCTTTAGAACCTTGAGCCTCCTCCACCATATGCACAATCTTACCTAACTGAGTATCCTGAAGGATTTTCTCGACCGTGATGGTCAAGTGGCCATCGACATTCAATGTGCCGGCAATGACGGCATCATTGACACCCTTGCTGACCTCTTTGGATTCCCCGCTTAGCATGGATTCGTTCACCATGCTTTGCCCGTTTAGAACAACACCATCCACCGGAATCTGTTCACCTGGCTTGACGACGATAGAGTCACCGCGAAGTAGCGTTCTTACTGGAACAATCGCTTCCACTCCATCATGGGTTTTTCTGGCAACCTTAGGTTGCAATTCCATTAATCGACGTGAAGAATCAATCGCTTTGTTTTTAGATATCGCCTCTAAATAACGCCCAATCAACAGTAAGAACATAAAATCGATTAGGGTATCGAAATAGACATCACCGGAATGTGTGGGTTCGATGGTCACCCATAATGAATAAAAATAGGTGGTTAACATCCCCAGGCTGATGGAAACATCCATGCCAACGGTTCGAGATTTAAGTGCAGTCAATGCACCTTTCAAGAAAGGTTGACCAGAATAGGCCAATGCCGCAGTGGCAATGATGAACTCTAACCAATGAAAATAATTTCGATACTCGCTATCATCCGCCGCACCCGTGTAGAGTGCAACGGAGAACCACATCACGTTCATCATCGCAAAGCCGGCAAAGCCTAAACGATAGAGTAAATCTCGATTCGCCTTTTTATAAGCGGCTTCACTAGCTGAAGGGTCATAAGGGGTCGCATCATAACCAATCGAATTTAACTCTTTAATGATGGTAGAGAGTTTGGTTTTGCTATTATCCCAACGGATTTTGATCTGCTTATTGGTGAAGTTTACCCGTGCGAGCAATAAGCCATCCATTTTTGCCAAAGTATGCTCTATCAACCATACACATGCCGCACAATGGATCGCTTCTGACATTAGGGTAATTTCACGGCGGTCTGATAGGTTTTCAACAAATTGCGATTGCACTTCATCGTAATCGAAAAACTCCACGTCTTTATTGGGTGGAGGTGGAGGAGATAGAAGCTCCCCAGAAGGGGTTCTTTTATAGAAACTCTCCATTCCGGCTTCATGAATGACCTCACAAACAGAGGCACAGCCATTACAGCAGAAACTTTGGGTTTTTCCCTTGATCGGCCTTAATACCAAATCTTCATTTGGAATGGCTTGACCACAATGAAAGCAGGAGTTTGACATTTTATTCAGGATCTTGAACCATAATTGAGCGACCAATATTGAAACGGATATCCCCTTTAGTGACTTCCATTATCAAATCCCATTTTCCTTTAACAGGTAGACTGATGGTCTGCTGGTACATTCCAACACCATCGACTTTATTCATGCTGATCTGCCCATCCAGTTTTCTATCTGAAGGACGATAATAATAGAGAATTGCCGTATCAACCTCTAAAGGATTACCCTCTTTATCTTTAACCGCCAGTTTTATCGTATCAGGTTTAGCTTCGCTTAAAATCGGCAAATCGACTTCTAATTGCCATCCAATCTGCTCCATACGTTTCTCTTCGGCAAGAATGGTATCCATGTGTTTGCCTTGCTCATAGTAGTCATCAACTACCAGCCCTGGATTGGTGACTATTGCCATACTCACCATAAAGAAGTTCACACTTAACACTATTACTAGAATTACTACCCATGCGATTACAAAGGGATTTTTCCAAGCTACGCTCCAATCACGAGTATCTGGCTTAGAATCAGTCATTGAATTTCTCCTAAAATAAACAAAAAAGCCCTACTTAGGGCTTTCCAAGTAGGGCTATTATAGCGATAAATCAAACGTTAATTTACATTACATTATGACTAACTTATTAACGTTTTTTAGGACTGAGAAAGCTGGTATTGTAAGAAGCTTTAATAGCCGGATTATTCACATCATTCACCAAGATGGTAATTGGTGTGTTGGTGTCGACTAAATTCTTTTTAGGAATTCTCACCAATAAGGTCGTGGCGCCAACGTTACCTGGTTGAATCGTTATCTGTTTGTCAGCTACGAAAGTCAACCCTTCAGGCCCGCTAACAGAGATATTGGCAAGCATCGTTTCATTGGATTTGTTTACCACCTTAATGGTCCATTTATTTTGAATATTACCGTCACTCATCTGCACAAATAGAGGTGAACGCTCATGCAGCGCTTTCAAATCGATAGGTGACATGGTCAACAAACCATATACCATCATAATGGCGGCAAACCCCATAATCGCGCTATAGACAATGACTCGCGGTCTTTTAAATAACGGAGGTAATTTTTGACCCGCAAATTCAGCGAGTGATGCATAACGAATCAATCCTCGCGGTTTCTTGATCTTATCCATAACCGAGTCACATGCATCGATACATAATCCACAAGTAATACAACCGAATTGTTGACCACGACGGATATCAACGCCAGTTGGGCAGACCGCGACACACAAGTTACAATCGATACAATCACCCAACTCCGGTGCTTCCTCACCTGGCTTGACACGTTTCATTCTTCCTCTTGGCTCACCACGATCGACATCATAGGTTGGAACAACCGTTTGAGTGTCAATCATTGCACCTTGAATACGTGCATATGGACAAAAACCAATACAGGTTTGTTCACGTAAAATCCCTGCGAAGAAATAGGTAGAAGTCGCCAACACTAAAATGACCGTGGTTTCTGTTGTCCCCCATTCAAAGCTGAACAAACGTGCCCACAAGTCAAATGCATCGGTGAAGTAAGCAACAAAACTAAATGCAGTCATGAATGCGATGAACGCCCATGCCGCAAACTTAGGTAACTTAATCTTGAGTTTTTCAAGACTCATTTTCGATTCATCTAATTTGATACGTTTATTAGGCTGACCTTCAAACTTCTCTTCTAACCATGTGAAAACGTCTGTCCAGACGGTATGAAAGCAGAAATACCCACACCACAAACGACCGGCAACAGCGGTAGAAGCAGCCAGCAATAATGCAAAAAACAGCAACACCATCGCAAGCATCCAAATGTCTTGCGGCAGAATGGTAATACCGAAAATATGGAATTGACGATTAGCTAGGTCAAACAGCAAAGCCTGATGTCCATCCCAACGCAGATAAGGAAACACAAACAAAGCAATCCAAAATGAGGCGGTAATCCACTTGATCGAGCGAAACTTACCTGGCATACGTTTGGCATGAACCGTTCCGCCGGTATGGATTGGAAGTATCTCTACACCAATATTCTGAAGATTCTTGTTATCTAGAGACATCTCATCGAGTACTGAACCAGTTTGACCATTATCACGGTACAACTCTTTTTTATCTGACATAGGGCTATCCTTGCTACCAGTCGAAAATGAAAACCTATTCTATTAAAAATAATAGGCTTAGCATAAGTAATGTTTTTTATCTATTTCTATAAACAAAAATAGGCCCAATCAATGGACCTATTTTTGTTTATAGAAAAGCTTAATCTTTTTTATGCTCGTCAGACTCAAGGCCTTCAATACCACGAGTTGCTTTCCAACCAAACCCAATCAATGCAACAATACTCAATACTAAAGCGCCAATTGAAATCCAAAGAACAAAATCACTATTTAATTCATTCATAACTTCTCTCCAAAGTTGATTAAAATCAAGATTTTTAAACTACCAAAAACAGAAAAGGAGAACATAAGCTCTCCTTTTACTTTATCAGTTTTGTGGTTTGAAAGCCAACTTACTGACCTCCACCTAATGAGTGTACATATACCGCTAAACGCTTAATATTTACATCCGCATTAGGTAAACGTTCTTTAAATGATGGCATGATTGCTTGACGTGTGCCAGCGATGTACTCACCATTCTTCTTAACATTCACACCGTATGTGATTACACCTTTAATCGCATCACGATCAGATGAGAAACGCCATACCTGGTCTGTTAAGTTTGCCGCACCAGCAGGAGCCAATGGCTTACCAGCAGGACCGTGACATGCTAAACACATACCTTTAGTATAAACCGCTTTACCAGCAGCAACTGAAGCATCACCACCTTTACCTTCTGATAACGCGATTACGTAATCAGTCACATCTTCAATTTCTTGATCTGTAAGGTTACCCATCATACCTTTAGCAGGCATATTACCAATACGTCCTTGAATCAATGAAGCTTCAATTTGTTTGATATTACCACCCCATAGCCAATCATCATCAGCCAATACAGGGAAGTTTGGGTTACCAGCACCACCGGCAGCGTGACATGCTGCACAGTAATCACCAAATAATACTTTTGAAGTAGCAACAGCATATGACTTAAGTTCTTCATCATTCATGATGTCGGTAACAGACATTGAAGCCAACTTCTCTTCTTTATCTGCAAACTTAGCTACACGCCAATTTTTCAATACTGCAAAATCTTCATTGTATTCATTAACCTGAGTCCATCCTGCCATACCCTTTGTATGCTCACCCATCTCATCCGTTAAAGGAATCGTTGGATAATACAAAGCGTAGAAAACAATCATGATGAAACCAGCATAGAAAGATAGCATCCACCAAAGCGGTGGTGGGTTATCTAATTCGCGGATATCTTCATCCCAAATATGACCAGTGTTACCTTCATCTGGCCATGGATTATGATGTGCCATATTTAAATCTCCTCAAAAATGACTAGTCATCATTCAGTATTTTGTACTTTTGCTCTTCCATCTCTTTACGCTTACTAGGACGCAATGCCAAATAAAACGTAATGAGCATGCCAAGAAATACCAACACTGTAATGATTAAACCTGCCCAATCCTGGGTCGTCATCGACGCCCAGTCTGTACTAAAATAACGTTCTAAATTACTCACAATTTATTAACGACGGTAGACTTTGCTGTCATCCAGCTTAACCATCGTTCCTAATACTTGTAGGTAAGCAACCATTGCATCCATCTCGGTATAACCCTCGATAGCCGCATTAGCGTTTTCAATCTCTTCGTCTGTGTAAGGCACACCTAATGTACGCATTACTGATAAACGTGTTGACATATCACGCTTAGTTCCAAAGAAATCTTCAGATACTTTTCTTTCAGCCAACCATGGATATGCAGGCATTACTGATTCTGGAACCATATCCTGAGGACGTAACAAGTGTAATACTTGCCATTCATCTGAATACTTACCACCTAAACGAGCTAGGTCAGGACCAGTACGCTTAGAACCCCATTGCATCGGGTGATCATACATAGATTCCGTCGCTAGTGAGAAGTGACCATAACGCTCACGCTCATCACGGAATGGACGAATCATTTGAGAGTGACAAATATAGCAACCTTCACGAAGATATAAATCACGACCAGCTAATTCAAGAGGAGTGTAAGGACGAACACCGTCGCCAGCTTTCCAATCCGCAAGAACCCACTTACCGTTCTTATCTTGCTTATAAAGTGCTTTGTCTGAAACTAACTTACCGTTAGCATCTTCAGTAAAAGTACGTTCCCAAACCAACTCTGGGAACTTTTCATTTTTAGCGTTACCGTACTTATCTGTTTTTTCTGTGTAATCAACAGCAGACTTAAGATAAAACAACGGTACGATTTCAACAATACCAGCAATCGAAACTGCTAGCGCCGTCGCCAGGAATAAAGCGAAGATATTCTTCTCTAAACTTTCCTGGATATTTTTTGGTGCTTCATTATCTGACATGAGTTTGTGCTCCTCAACTCATAAATTTTTTCAATTTAAGGGCTGCTATCACACAGCCACTTAATCTGACTTTACTACTTATGCGTGTGCTTCAACTGTGTTTGCAGCTTTTGCATTTGCCATACGAACCGTCATCACAACGTTATAAAGCATGATTGCCGCACCAGAGAAGAATAATAATCCACCGAAGGCACGCATTGCGTAGTAAGGGTGCATAGCTGAAACTGATTCAGCGAAAGTATAAGCAAGTGTTCCGTACTCATCATAAGCACGCCACATTAGACCCTGCATAATACCTGATACCCACATTGCTACGATGTAGAACACAGTACCAATAGTTGCTAACCAGAAATGGAAATTGATTAACTGCATAGAGTACATTTCAGTGTTCCATAGTTTCATAACCATGTGATATAGCGCACCGATAGAAACCATTGCAACCCAACCTAACGCACCAGAGTGAACGTGACCAACTGTCCAATCCGTATAGTGAGATAGCGCGTTTACAGTTTTAGCCGCCATTACTGGCCCTTCAAATGTAGACATTGCATAGAATGCTAAAGAGATAATCAAGAAACGTAGGATGTAATCTGTACGTAGTCTATCCCAAGCACCTGAAAGCGTTAACATACCGTTCAATGCCCCACCCCATGAAGGAATGATCATCGCAAGTGAAATTACCGCACCTAAAGAACCTGTCCAGTCTGGAAGAGCGGTGTACTGAAGGTGGTGAGCACCTAACCATACATAACCGAACATTAATGCCCAGAAGTGGATTACAGATAAACGGTACGAATAAATCGGACGCTGTGATTGCTTAGGAACAAAGTAGTACATGATTGCAAGGAATCCAGCTGTCAGGAAGAAACCTACTGCGTTATGTCCCCACCACCACTGAATCATGGCATCTTGTACACCGGCAAACATAGAGTAAGAACGGAATAAAGAAACAGGAATAGCTAAACCGTTTACCACATATAGGTAAGTGATCGCAATCATCATCCCCATGAAAAACCAGTTTGAAACGTAAACACTCGGATGAGTATCTTTATTACGTGAAGCGATTGTCATTACAAAGTTGAACGTATACATTGTCCAAACGATTGCAATAGCAATTGCTAAAGGCCATTCTTGCTCGTGGTATTCTTTACCAGTCGTCATACCTAGAGCTAGTGTTACCACTACCGCTAAAAGACCGATTGTGAACAAAATCGCTGTCCACCAAGCCAGACCATTACTCCAAAGTTTTACACCATTGGTTCTTTGAACCGTATAAAACGCTGTCGCCATTAACGTCATACCACCAAATGCAAAGATAACGGTATTCGTATGAATAACACGTAGTCGAGCAAAAGTGATTTCCGCAATATCAAAGTTTAACGCAGGCCACGCAAGTTCTGCTGCTGCATAAGTACCCATTAAAGTACCTAACACCAAGAAAACGATTGCACCTACTGTTAAATACTTAACCACACCATTATCATATTGTGGTTTTGCTGTAGTATCCATCAGTCGGATTCCCCTTTATAGTCTTAATATTTTGTCTTTACCTATCACCTAACCAAGACTAACTACTTACCCTCGGAAAGACGGACCATTTAAGATACAGACTCCTCAGTTGGCATTATACCTACTTAAACTACTGCATCTCAGTCAAAACCCCGTTAAAACTTAATTCACATCAAGAAAACCGACAGAATTAGGCTTCGCTAGAAGCTTTATAGAGCCAAACATCCTCAAAAAATCTCTCGAATTATCCCAAAAAAGCGCTACTTATGCACACCAAAAATTATTTATGGCACACATCAATAAAATTTCTACCCCATACTGAAACTAAGGGTAAACCCATATAAGCACGTTCTTATATAAGCAACCACAAGATGTGGTAAATTTAATAGCAAACAACGCCCTACCATATCCAATAAGTTAATTTTCAGTTATCATATTGCCATCTTAATCACAGGAATCATGTTATGCGCACTGCAAATGTAAAACGCGATACGCTAGAAACTCAAATCGAAATCTCCGTTAATCTGGATGGTGAAGGTAGCGCTCAACTCGATACAGGCGTACCTTTTTTTGAACACATGCTTGACCAGATAGCTCGTCATGGCATGATTGACCTGAACATCAAGGCGAACGGCGACACTCACATCGACGACCACCATACTGTTGAAGATGTGGGCATCACCTTAGGCCAAGCCATCAATAAAGCGGTTGGTGACAAGAAAGGCATCACTCGTTATGGACACGCCTACGTGCCATTAGATGAGGCTTTGTCACGTGTTGTCATTGACCTTTCAGGAAGACCTGGCCTGGTATTCAACGCCGACTTCACTCGTGAGAAAATCGGCAATTTTGAAACCGAATTGGTTTTTGAGTTTTTCCAAGGTTTTGTGAACCACGCCAACGCAACACTGCATATCGATTGCTTGAGAGGCCATAACTCACACCACCAGGCGGAAACCATTTTCAAGGCCTTTGGTCGTGCTCTACGCATGGCGCTGACTGAAGATGAACGCATGGCTGGCAAGATGCCATCTACCAAGGGAAGTTTGTAAATGGATCAAAAGTTAGTTGCGGTTATTGATTACGGCATGGGGAACTTACGCTCGGTTTCAAAAGCCGCAGAACATGTTGCACCAGCTAATACCCGTATTTTGGTAACCCATAATCCTGATGACATTGCCGCTGCAGACGCGGTCATTTTCCCAGGTCAAGGTGCGGCCAAAGCGTGCATGGCCGCTTTGCAGGAAACCGGAATGATTCACCCTGTACAACAAGCCGCTAAAGAGAAACCTTTTCTTGGCATCTGTATGGGGCTACAGGTTTTGATGAGCCATAGCGATGAGAATCAAGGCATAAAATGTCTGGATGTCATCCCTGGTGAAGTGAAACACTTTGAATTTGAGCCTGGCTCAAATCTTAAAACCCCACATATGGGATGGAATCAAATCCACCAAACCCAAGAACACGCAATGTGGCATAACATCCCACAAGACAGCCGTTTCTATTTTGTGCACAGCTACTATGTACAGCCAAAAAACCCAGACATTATCACAGGCCTAACCACCCATGGAATCACCTTCCCTTCAGTGTTAAGCCATAACAATTTATTTGCAATTCAAGCCCACCCTGAAAAAAGTGCTGACCACGGTCTACAGCTATTCAAAAACTTTTTACAGTGGAACGGACAATAGTTTAAAGGTTCAATCATGTTATTAATTCCAGCTATCGACTTAAAAGATGGTGAATGTGTCCGCCTTCGTCAAGGTATCATGGAGGACGCGACAGTTTTTTCAGGCGACATCGTTGCCATGGCAGAAAGATGGGTCAATCAAGATGCGCGTCGCCTACATATGGTTGACTTGAACGGTGCTTTTGACGGCAAACCGGTCAATGGCGAAGCCGTCTACCAGGTTCGCCAAGCTTTCCCTAACCTACCGATTCAAATTGGTGGTGGTATCCGCGACTTGCAAACCATCGAAGCCTACCTGAATGCGGGCGTAAGTTACTGTATCATCGGCACCAAAGCGGTTCACAATCCTGAATTTGTCGCCGAAGCCTGTAAAGCATTTCCAGGCCACATTATGGTCGGTTTAGATGCAAAAGACGGCATGGTAGCCATCAACGGCTGGGCGGAAGTCACCGACCACGAAGTGACACAACTTGGCAAACAGTTTGAAAACGATGGGGTAGAAGCCATTATCTATACAGACATTGGTCGTGACGGCATGATGCAAGGTGTGAATATTGAAGCGACCCAAGCACTCGCCAAAGCCCTAACCATTCCAATTATCGCATCGGGTGGAATCACTAACCTAGACGATATTCGCAAACTTGCTGAAATTGAAGCCGACGGCGTGACTGGCGCGATTACCGGACGTGCAATCTACGAAGGTACTTTAGACTTCAAAGAAGGCCAAGCACTTTCAGACCAACTTGCGCCCAAATAATTAACCAGGCCTGGTAACTCTAAATTTAAAGCCATATATAAACTGTTAAATACATAAACCGTTATATATAGCCCAATAAGATTCTTAATAGGAAATCACATGAGTCTCGCAAAACGCATTATTCCATGTTTAGACGTTGATGACGGCCGTGTTGTCAAAGGTGTACAATTTGTTGATATTCGCGATGCCGGCGACCCAGTTGAAGTTGCCAAACGCTACGACCAGCAAGGCGCGGACGAAATCACCTTTTTAGACATAACCGCCACCGCTCACGAACGCAACACCACCGTTCATATGGTTGAACAAGTCGCCAGCCAGGTATTCATCCCCCTGACTGTCGGCGGAGGGATTCGTAGTGTCGAAGACATTCGCACCATGCTGAATGCCGGTGCGGACAAAGTCGCCATCAATTCGGCTGCCATCTTCAACCCCGCTTTTGTTAAAGAAGCTTGCGATGCCTTTGGTTCACAATGCATCGTGGTAGCCATCGATGCCAAAAAAGTCAGCCAACCAGATGAAGAGAACAAATGGGAGATTTTCACCCACGGCGGTCGTAAAGAAACTGGTATTGATGCCGTAGATTGGGCAAAACGCATGGCGTGCTTAGGGGCGGGAGAACTACTGGTTACCAGCATGGATCGTGATGGTACAAAAATCGGCTTTGATTTAGAGCTAACACGCG
Organism: Thiomicrorhabdus immobilis; assembly: GCF_021654855.1. Taxonomy (NCBI): domain Bacteria; kingdom Pseudomonadati; phylum Pseudomonadota; class Gammaproteobacteria; order Thiotrichales; family Piscirickettsiaceae; genus Thiomicrorhabdus; species Thiomicrorhabdus immobilis. The sequence continues at coordinate 243,162 of NZ_AP024202.1, read as the reverse complement.
CCATAGCCGACAGCGTATCCATCCCCGTCATTGCGTCTGGTGGCGTAGGCGAGCTGTCCCACCTAGCCAAAGGCATTACCGAAGGCCATGCTGAGGCGGTATTGGCCGCAAGCATCTTCCACTTTGGTGAGCACACCGTTGAAGAAGCCAAACTTGCAATGCAAAAAGAAGGTATTGAGGTGCGACTATGAGCGATATCCTGAAACAGATCGATGCCGTTTTAGAAGCACGTAAAGCCGATACTCCCGAAAGTTCCTATGTCGCCAGCCTATATGACAAAGGCGTGGAGAAAATCCTAAAAAAAGTCGCTGAAGAAGCTGCAGAAACCGTGATGGCGGCCAAAGACTTACAACATAGCAACGGCGCTAAACAAGACCAAGAACACCTCGTATATGAAATCGCCGACTTGTGGTTTCACACTATGGTACTATTAGCCTCGCAAAATCTGTCGAGCAACGATGTTACAGCAGAATTACAAAGACGTTTTGGCCTTTCTGGACATGACGAAAAAGCCAGCCGTAGTGAATAATCCCACTCAAGTCAGAATCAATAAAGGATGAGACCCGTGAGTACAGAAGATAAAACTTTATTTTGTAAAATCATCGACCGTGAAATTCCAGCAGATATCGTCTATGAAGATGACAAATGCATTGTCATCAAAGACATAAACCCTAAAGCCAAGGTTCACCTTTTGATCATTCCTAAAAAGCCGATCCCAACTCTTTTTGAACTCACTCCAGAAGACAAGGATTGCATGGGGCACATGATGCTGTTATTGCCTCAGCTTGCACAATCTCAAGGCTTAGAGGGCTTTAAAACCCAAATCAATACCGGTGAATCGGGTGGACAAGAGGTTTTCCATATCCACATTCACCTAATGGGTAATAAATAGGCTTTGACACCTAACCTTTGAGGTAGTCAAACTGACCTGAAAATCCTTTTTGGGCTGTTTGCTACCAGAAAATCTCAATTAAATACCATGAATTGAATATTATTTAGTGCCAACAAATCATTGAATTTGGTATGATTGGCGGTCATTAAAAAATTTCAAACGTATCATTGGGTAAATCTTTAATTTATCCAATAGTGAAATAGCCACAGATTAGATTTAAAAATGGAGCAAAACCATGGGCATTAGCATTTGGCAATTACTTATCATCCTTGCAATCGTATTAGTATTATTCGGTGCAAAACGTCTACGTAACATTGGTAGCGACTTAGGTGGTGCAATCAAAGGTTTCAAATCTGCTGTAAAAGAAGAAGAAGCCAAACCGACTGAAGAAGAGAAGAAACTTGCGCAAAAGGAAGGCGAAAACGTGTTTGACGTAGTTGCCGATGAAAAGAAAGCGGAAGAGAAAAAAGACAAAGCATAACCTTTGCTTTTAACTGAGTACTTCATAGATGTTTGATATCGGTTTTCTTGAACTAATGGTCATACTAGTCATTGCGTTGCTAGTGATTGGCCCTGAGCGTATGCCTGAAGTTGCCCGTAAAATCGGGACTTTCATGGGCAAGATGCGTCGCTTTGTCAATTCTGTTAAAGAAGATGGCCAGGTTCAAGAAACTCTTAGAGAGATTCAGCAATCTATGAATCTTGAAGAAGAGAAAAAGCAGATGGATAGCATCGGTAAAGAGTTAGAGCAAGGTCTGAACTTTAACGATGTTAATCTGGATGATTTTCAGCGCCCGACCTTCGGTGGTGAAGCCCCTCCAGAAACCACTAGCCAGTTTAATAAAGCGCCAGCCCAACCGGTTGCGCCAATAAAACCAGCCGCATCGGCACAACCGAGTGCCAGCAACGATACGGCAAGCCAAGCTTCAAACTCACCAGAACAACCCGCACAACCTGTTCAAGCGGAGGCTCCTTCTGAGCCTGCAGTAACAGAGCCTGCAAAAGAAACACAAAAAAGTTAATCGCCCTTATGAGCAACGCTGCGCTGCCACCTAACGACCAAGAAATGACTTTAGTCCAGCATCTGCTGGATCTGAAAACGAGTCTAACTCGTGGTATTTTGGCGATTATCGTATTTTTTGTGTTTCTTTTTCCATTTGCCAATGAAATCTATACCTACATTTCAGAACCGCTAACACGCTATTTGCCGGAAGGCACCAGCATGATTGCGACCGCGGTCGCCTCGCCGTTCTTGACACCGTTTAAATTGAGTTTTGTATTATCGATTTATTTGGCCATGCCGTACCTGCTCTATCAGTTATGGCGTTTTATCGCTCCTGCTCTCTATCAGCATGAACGTCAGCTTGTGGCACCGCTTTTATTCTTTAGCTCTTTCCTATTCTATGCTGGTGGTCTGTTTGCCTACTATGTGGTTTTTCCGCTAGTCTTCGGATTTTTATCGCAAACCGCCCCTGAAGGCGTTACCATCGCGACCGACATCTCGCTCTACTTAGACTTTGTCATAAAGATGTTCTTCGCTTTCGGCATGGCGTTTGAAGTGCCTATTGTCACCATTTTGCTTATTGTTAGCGGCATGACCAAACCTGAGAAGCTGAGTCACGCTCGTCCATATATCGTTGTCGGTGCTTTTGTTATCGGCATGCTGTTAACCCCTCCCGATGTGATCTCCCAGACTTTACTTGCCGTACCAATGTGGTTACTGTTTGAGTTAGGTTTAATCATTGGTGCTATCGTGGTTAAGAAACGCAGCAAAAATAAGATTGCTGACGATGAGGAATATGAATCCACAGATGAAACCTCAAGAACAAGTTCGACAACTGCTTCAAACACTACGCCAGAATATGAGTTTGATGACCGTTATGCTGATCAAGTCGATGACGATTTGGACTGGGATGCGGAATTTGACAATATCGATGCTGAAATGCGTAAACTAGAACAAGATTACGAAGCACGTCAAAAAACCGAGAAAGCTGAAAAGGACAAACAAGAGTCTTCAAAAAACGCTCATGAACAAAACATTCCGTCAACCAGCGAGGCCGACCAGGGCATTCCTCAAGAGCCAAACTCTAACGGGGATACAGCCGAGGATGCAACCAGTTCCAAAGACAAGCCTGAGCATAAAGCTTAATCCTCAGGTTTACGGCATAGTGCTGGCTATGCTTTCAATGTTTATACAAACGATTTTAAAAAAAATGCAAAAGCTACCAGGCCTGGTGGCTTTTCAAAACATCCTAAGCTCCTTTGTTTTTATCCTTGTTTTATTGCTTTCAACCTCACTGTTTGCACAAACGTCTCAACAATCAGAATCTCAGCCAAACAATGCCCTGCTTAATCACAATAGTGACTATCTAGCGATGCATGCTCAAGACCCGGTGCATTGGCAAATCTGGGACAGCACAACTCTTCAGCAAGCTCAGAAAGCGAACAAATTGGTGTTTATCTCTAGTGGTTACTTTGCCTGTCACTGGTGCCATGTCATGCAACAAGAGAACTATCAAAACCCCACAACGGCCGAGTATTTAAACCAACACTTCATCCCTGTCAAAATCGACCGTGAACTTAATCCTGAACTCGATAAAACCCTGATCGAATTCGCTAAAAAAACGACAGGACAAGCAGGCTGGCCGCAACATGTCATTTTGACCCCGGATGGCTACCCGTTCGCCGCCTTCATTTATTTGCCCAATCGAGCATTCCAAAAGACATTGAAACGAGTGGTCACACTGTGGCAGCTCCAACCAGAAGCCATCTCACTGCTCGCCCAAAACGCGAGTCAAACAGTACAATCTAAACCGATTAAAAAGCAATCAACCTCAATCACGGCCAATGCCTTTGAAGAACGTTTATTCCATCATCTTACCACCATTAAAGATGATTTTAGCGGAGGCTTAAAAGGTACCAGCAAATTCCCTAAAGCGCCGTTACTGAATGCTTTGCTTGCAATTGAAAATTTACCGGCAGGAATTGAAGAGTGGCTTATTGTGACTTTGGATCATATTCAGAATGAGCATTTATTTGACCATATCAACAGTGGATTTTACCGCTATACCGTAGACCCCAACTGGCAGATACCCCATTTTGAGAAGATGACGTATGACAATGCATTGTTAGCAACGACCTTTTTGACCGCAGGTAAAAAGTACAATCGCCCTGACTATATTACCACTGCCAAAGACACCTTGAATTACTTGCAAAATCACCTGTATTCACCAAAAACGCAGCTCTATCGTAGTAGCCAATCCGCGATTGACCTAAACAAACGGGAAGGCGGCGACTATCTATTGAGTAAAGCGCAATTAAAAAACAAACTAACGGATACAGAGTATCAATTACTCGACCAGGCCTGGTTACTTGGCAATCCTCCGCCTTATGAACTGGGTTGGCACCCTCTACCAATAGAACCCATCGAAACTTGGCAGGTTATTCGCAATAAATTACAAACGCCCATAGAACAAATCCCGATTGATAAAAAAAGCATTTTAGGCTGGAACGGCTTGGTGCTGAGCGCCTTTAGCCAGGCCTGGCAGGTTTTGAGAGAACCCCAATACCAAAACCAAGCACAACAACTGGCAACAAAACTAAGTAAGCTCATTCAAAACGACTCTCCACCACGAGCCATTGCCGATAACGGACAGTTAATGGGCGAAGCCAACCTGCAAGATTATGCATTCATTCTGAATGGCTTGAAGGATTATCAACACGACACAGACGATCAACAATTTAACGATGTGATTCACGAACTAAAGACAACGATTCCGAAAAAATTCTATGACGACAGTGGCTGGCAATATGGCGCCAGCAAAATTTTGCCACAACAGCAAGGTGAATGGATTATGGCAGATGGTTCTATTCCCAGCCCAACCGCGCTAATCAGTTGTGATATGAACAAAACCATTCGGTTACAAAGTGTGAACATCGAACAAGACAAGCTGTTAGCTCAACCAGTTAACTATCCAAGTTATTTAGCTACATTGAAATGTATTCAATAATGGTCAGCACCTAATAAAGTAACACTAAACCTAGTTAATTACCCTGTGCCTATTAAAGTCATTTGTCGTTTAAGACAAAGAAAGAAACACATCTATAATTATCGTTTTTTTAAAGAGTGAACTTAAAATTAGATTTTTTGTATGGGCGTTTTTCATAAGATGATGAAACTAAAGTTAAGAAACGATGCAAAATTTTTAGCATCGTTTCTTAACTCGCAAACAGTTACGATTTACGCTTTGGTAATTGGGTCGTCACTTCCAACTTAAATTCAGAAACGGCTTTGGAAAGATTGACGCTTTCATGACTCATAGATTGAGCTGCAGAAGTGGTTTCTTCGACCAATGCTGCATTTTGCTGTGTCGTTTGGTCAATGGCCGTAATTGCCTGATTAACCTGCTCAACCCCTTGTTGCTGTTCGGATGAAGCCGCTGCGATTTCACTAACAACATCACTGACTTTTTGAATAGCCTCATTGATTGTTTTCAAAGACTCACTGGTATGTTCAATTTTCTGTGATCCATTAACAATATTTCTGGATGTTGTTTCAATTAATGACTTAATGTCTTTTGCAGCTTCTGCTGATTTACCAGCAAGATTTCGAACCTCTCCAGCAACAACCGCAAAACCTCTTCCATGCTCACCCGCTCTAGCGGCCTCTACAGCGGCATTTAAAGCCAACAAGTTGGTTTGAAATGCAATACCATCAATCAGACCAATGATTTCTTCAATCTTTTTGCTGGATGCCTCAACTTCAGAAATGGCTTCAATGCTCTCTTGCATCACTACCTGTCCATTTTCAGCTTGCATACGCGCATCTCTTGAAAGCTTATCTGCGGTACTGGCATTATCAGTGTTGTGCTTAATGGTTGCAGTAAGCTCCTCCATAGATGCGGCTGTTTCCTCTAAAGCGGCTGCTTGGTTCTGAGTTCTATCATTCAGGTCGATACTTCCTGTAGCAACTTCCTCACTCGCGGTTCTGACCATATTGGCCGCATTGTTGACTTGTTGTAACACACTGTTTAGCTTCTGTTTGCTAAGGTTATATGCCTCTTTTAATTTTAATAACTCACCTTGGTATTGACCATGTACAGTAACCGTTAGATCACCTTGGCTTTGTGCAATTATGGCTAAAATAATCTCACTCATGGCCTTTTCAAGCTGATCAACAGACTGGTTGGTACTGTTTTTAAGATTATCTAAGTCACCTTTTAACTCTGTTTTAACACGAGCTGAAAAATTACCAATACTAAGTTGTTGGATCACATGACCCAGTTCGGTAATGGCTGCATCCATTGATTGCATAGCATTATCAACATTATTTCGAAATGTGCCTTCCACTTTTTGATTCATACGAGCTTTAAAATCACCATTACTGATTGCTATCATAATTTCATCTAAAGCCTTCATAGTGTTGTCAACACTTTCAGCTGATGCATTCACATTGCTTTTTAATACAGCTAAATCTCCAACCAATTCGGCTTGAATCCGGCTTTCAAATTGACCTTTAGCGATATCACTCATTGTTTGATTGACATCATTTAAAGCATCTGCAGTCGTCATGAGCAAGTTATTAAAGGCACTACCCATCTGACCGATTTCATCTTGACTTGAAACTGAAACTCGTTGAGAAAAATCAAACTGCTTACCGACTTCATTCATTGTTTTCGTTAAACGAATAACCGGAGAGGCGAGTGTATTTGACAACCACAAACCAAAACTAACAATAATCGCAAGTATCACAATAGAGCTGATAAAAATGATGTTCTCCAAATTGCTTATATCGGCAAAAGCTTCTGATTCATCGATTTCAGCTAGAATCGCCCATTGATGACTTCCAAACTTAACCGGAGCATAGGCCGACAACACCGGATTCCCATTGTAATCCTTAATAATTTCAGCACCTGTCTGACCTTGAATCGCCGCAACAGATGCTTGAGTATCAACCTTTCCTTTAACAGGATCTCGATAAGAAGCTATAACCGAATGATTAACTGGATCAAGGAATGATTCTGAACGCATTAATTGATCAGACCCCACCAAATAAGTCTCTCCTGATTTACCCATTCCAGAACGATCAGACATAATCTCGGTAATATTCGCTAACGGAAGTTGAAAAATCAAAGTTCCAATACGTTGTCCATCTTGAGTGATTGGTGTTGCTGCAAATCCTGCCGGGGCATTATAGGATGGAGAATAAAGAGCAAGATCGGTAACGGTTACCTCACCTTCTTTTAAGCTTTTAGCTTGCTGATAAGATTGAGCTAAAGGACTATCTTTCCAAGGACCATTTTCTAAAGAGGTTGCATAATCAAGCTCTTTAAATACTGAATAGACCACCTGACCTTCAGTATTGATTAAAAATATATCGTAATAGCCAAATTTTTCTAACAATTGGTTTAGCCAAGGATGATAAATACCGTGAAGTTTACTGTAACTCGATACATCCTCAGATTGACTTAGTTTGTTTTTATTACCTAAAGGGTTCGGGTTATTGGCAATGTAAGCATATTGTAAATTTATTGCGGTTTCAGATAAGGCATCGAAAACATTAAGATTGAAGTCTGTACCACTTTGCTTCTGGTATTCTTTACCAAACTCATCTTGCCAATAACTTTTAACTTTCTTAGTTATTGCAGGTAGTTCCGTGTTAGTAACACCTGCTTCTAGAGAGTACTCCTGAAAAGCCTTATTCAACTCAGAAGTCGCCGAAATAAGCGTCGCATTGCTCGCCGTTGTAATAAGTTGATTTTCAAAGGTCGCGTAATATCGGTTAATAGCCGCTTTTTTAATATCTCGAACGGCTTCCAATTGTGAAAAAGCTTGTTTTTCCAAGGAAGAACTTGCCGTCATGACTGATTTAGTCGCAATATAACCAAAAGGTATGATCCCAACCAGAAGCAAAGCACCGAGAATTTTTTGTTTAAGTTTCAACTTTGAAAACATATTTAACCACCCTTACCCTATCTAATTGAAATATATTAAATATTCAGCAAACCGTCTTCGATTTACGATAGCATTAACAGCATTGTTTATGCCAGAAAATCTTGCCACCTTTTATCAACTCAAGCAATCAATGTATTTACTTTAGTGAGGTTAATGTTACTCTAAAAATCATACTCAATTATTGTGTTATTAAAGCTAATAACGGCATAATCTTTAAATTAGCAGTATATAAATACTCCCGATGATAGCTCTATTAAACGAAATTAGGCTGTGAATTATAAAAATAATTCAAATATGATTATTTAGTCATGAACAACACAACGTAGTAAAACAAACTTGATCAAATCCCGTAAAATAGCACGCAATTACCAAAAGAACTGAAAAGCATCCCATGGGTATTCTGATTGTATTGTTTATCGTTTTATTTATTCTGACCACCCTGCCAAGCTTGTGGACCAAAGCGATTTTAAACAAACACCGCACCCCGCATCCATACATCCCCGGAACGGGATTACAGTTTGCCGAGCACCTGATACAAAAACATGAACTCACTGGAGTGAAAGTGGAAGAGACCGAACAAGGCGACCACTATGACCCGATTGAAAAAGTCGTTAGAATTTCAACAGCCAACGCGCATAGCAATTCATTAACCGCGATTACCACGGTGGCTCATGAAATCGGTCACGCTTTACAAGACAAATACGACTACCCAGAACTCAAGCAGCGTACCGCACTGATCGAACGTGCCGCCATCATGCAAAAGTTTGCGGGTATGGCATTAATGATAACGCCGTTATTGATTCCTTTAGCGCATACTCCGATGGTGGCGCTACTGACTTTTGGTGCAGGGTTTATTGCGATGGGTGTACCGGTAATCATCCACTTAAGCACCTTGCCGGTGGAGTTCGATGCCAGTTTTAAACGTGCTCTGCCGCTTTTAGAACAAGGTGAATACCTTAACAAAAAAGACCACAAAACAGCCAAACGTATTTTGTTTGCCTGCGCAATGACTTACGTGGCGGCCTCGCTATCGAGTTTATTTAATCTATGGAAATGGCTGAAGGCTTTAAAACGATAGTTTTAATTTGTCGAGTCTCATTTATTTGTATTCTTGCACCTGGTTGCGCCCACTCTCTTTTGCCAAATAAAGCGCGCTATCGGCAAAGTTTATCGCTTGTTCAAGGTTCTCGCCCTTAAAACTCACCCCGACACTGACGGTAAATCCGACATCCGTTTGAAATTTTGAAAAGATTTCAACCTCTTGCCTAAAATCCTCACAAACTTTCAAAATTGACGCTTTATCTTTCGCTTCACCCAACACGCAAAACTCTTCACCCCCAAATCGGGCGATGGTAAATCCGCTAAACAACTTGGCTAAAGCCCCTGCGGTAAAGACAATCGCCTCATCACCTTTTTGATGACCATAAGTATCATTGACCTTCTTGAAATGGTCGATGTCGACCATCACGACAAAAAACGGGGTATTTAATTGCTGAAGCTGCTTGAAATAGCTTTCACCAAAATAAAAGAAACACCTCCGATTATATAAATTGGTCAATGCATCAGTTCTTGATATACGTTCAATCTCTTTATAAGAATGGGTTTGGTCTATGTTTTGGTTTAATCGCACAAACAACTCTTCTGCTGAAAGGCTTAAATTATAGAAATCATTCACTCCGTACTTCATCAACTTGATGGCCAAACTTACATTCTCGGAAGTCTCACACACCATTATTGGCAACTGATTGACTGAATAACTTGAGCGTACATTGGCGATAAATGCCAAAACATCACCCCCTTTTATCTTCTCAGCACCTTCCAACATCAGTAGCTCAGGTACCGCGCCCCCTTCTAATTTTTTAAGCGCACTTTTGAAGTCATCGAACACCTTAACGACATAACGTTGAATATTTAATAAACCCAACAGTCTATTTGAAGAACGTGAACCGGAAGCAATCAACCAGACACATTTATCGGAGTTTTGCGCTAAACGCACAACCGCACTAATCGCGTAATCAATCGCTGATGCGCCATCTTTAACCACATAGTCGGCTACCCGTTGTGCGAGCATTTTCTGGCGAGTCTCTTCACTGTAGCTGGCCGTTAACACCACCGTTGTGATGTTCGCTTTTCGCAACAATTCAACCGTTGCCCCCTCAGCCGCGTCCGGCAAGTTCAAATCACTCAAACAGACTAAAATAGGTACACCAGAGTTTATGACTCTTTTAGCTTCAGCATAGCTTTCGGCCACCTCTACTGAATAGGGTAGAACCTCACTTAGTCTTTGCTGCAAATACTGGGCGATTGATTTTTGATCTTCAATCACCAAGATAATTTCTTGTGGCATGAAATAAGTTATCCTTTCATCTACTTAGATTTTTTGTAAATTTCACTCTTCAAATTCATTGGACGTTTCATTCAAAATTTATAAAAGATATTCTGTTTCCAGTTGAAGCGTGACATGATGTACTTTATGTTCATGCAAGAGATAATCTTTTATTTCCAACAAAGTCCTATCATTAATATGCTGTAAATCGGTCTTGGCATGTAGGGTCATCACCACTTGATCCTCGGCAATCGCCCAAATATGAATATGGTGGACGGAAGTCAAATAATCAAAATGACACTCCAAATCTTCTTTAATATCCTGAATTTCATAACCCGCTGGAACCCCTTCTAATAAAAGGTGGGACGATTCACGCGTTAAACGATAAGCCCCTATACCGATGATTACCGCCATAATGACCGATAAAATTGGGTCTATCGGCATCCAACCGGTGTAGTAAATCAATATCGCACCGCCAATAACCGCCACGGAACCCAAGGTATCCCCTAAAAAGTGTAGAGTAGCCCCACGCATATTCATATTATGCTGGTCACCTGAATGTAAAATCCAAAACACGATCAAGTTATTCAACAGACCTATCACCGCAATAATGAACATCTCTTTACCCATCACCTCCTGAGGCTCCATAAATCGATGTATCGCCATACCGATAATCCCAACCACTATCAACAACAGAGTAAATCCATTTACAAACGCCGTTAAAATCTGAAAACGCTGATAACCGAATGTCATACGTTCATTGGCGGGCTTTTGTCCCATATAAAACCCCCACCAGGCGATACCCAACGCCATGGCATCGGTCAGCATATGCACCCCATCGGCCACTAAAGCGATTGAGTTCACCCATAATCCACCGATAATCTCAACCAGCATATAGCTTGCGGTAATGACTCCGGCAATCAGGACTTTACGTTGACTGGAATTATCGACTTTGGCAATATGATTGTGATGATGTGAAACCGGCTGAACGTCCATAAATTTTCCTAGCGGGATTAAATAACGACTGGTTAGCAATAGGGCTTAGATATTGAATTGAATATCGGGTTTGATTGTACCATCTTGATTAAAAATCTCACCTAGTTATTAAGTATAAATATCAATCCTAAAATATAAGATTTAAGTGATAAAAATTAAACTATTTAGTTTTGGCTACCGCCCAGGCCTGTATTTGTTCGATTGAGGTATGTTGTTTGATTTTTTGGGCTAACGACTGCATGGTCGCACCTGTGGTAATGACATCATCCAGCAAAGCGATTTTTTCGATTCCTTGTAGCCTGGCGGAATCGACATCAAAAGCGTTTTTTAGGTTATGACCGCGTTGTTTGGCATTCAAATGGGTTTGGCTAGGCGTATCCTTAACCCTAAAGACCGCTTGTTTAATTAGCGGAATCGCCAACTTGTCGGCAAGGGTTTCCGCAATCAACTCCGCTTGATTGAACCCCCTTTGTCGATAACGAGCAGAATACAAAGGAACCGCAAGCAAGGCTTCCACCCCTTGGGGTTGTATTTTTTCCGCTAACAACTCCCCCAAAACACGTGCATAAGCCGGCTTACCTTGGTATTTAAGCCCATGAATCAAATCCGTCAATTCGGCATCAAAATAAAACCCAACTTGCGTTTGATCAAACGCTGGTGGTTGGGTTAAACACCTTCCGCAAACTTCTCCTGCAAAGCTCGGTTCACAACACTGTGGACACACCGCCTTAGGCACAGCCCATTGCTCAACCAATTGTTCTGCAATATCACGTTCAGCCGACTCTTGACCGCTAATGACACATTTGGGTGGCAACAGCCACTTTTCTAACCAATGCACTTCAGACTCCTTTTCTTGTAAAAGGGGTTACTTGAGACCTTCGCAAAGTTCAAGGCTCGAATATAAATGGCTAAACTCACCTGGATTTCATTGGAAAATTGGCCAATAACTAGCTATTGACTGCATTTCCCGCCCCATTCAGGAAAATTTTCTCTCATTTTTCTTTCGCAGCTCACTCGTGTAAAGTTCTCTATAAGCTATAATAACGTAATTACAAATTGATTCCTTAGCTGCCAATACAAAACGACCATTGGCTCAAGGCACAAAACACCATACTGGAATAGAGTGATGAATATGCAAAATATTGGAGAAATTAGACATGATTGGACTGTGGATGAAATCCGCGCGATTATGGATCAACCTTTCAACGACTTGATGTTCCAAGCGCAAAGTGTTCATCGCCAGTACTTCAATCCAAATGAGGTGCAAACCAGCACTCTGGTAAACATCAAATCTGGAGGTTGCGCTGAAGACTGCTCTTACTGCTCACAAAGCGCCCGCAACCATACTGACATAGAAAAAGAGCAGATGATGGAAGTGCAAGAGGTCATCGAACAAGCTTTGGTGGCCAAAGAGCGTGGGGCAACCCGTTTATGTATGGGAGCCGCATGGCGCAACCCAACCAAAAAAGACTTTCCTCGCGTGTTAGAGATGGTGCGTGTGGTTAAAGATCTAGGGCTTGAAACCTGCCTAACCTTGGGAATGTTGAATGATGATCAGGTCAAACAGCTTAAAGAAGCCGGATTGGATTACTACAATCACAATTTGGATACTTCTGAAGCGTTCTACCCGAAGATCATTACCACGCGTAACTATCAAGACCGTTTAGACACCATCGACAAGGTGCAAGAAGCGGGAATCAATGTCTGTTCTGGCGGCATCATCGGCATGGGTGAACAACACACCGACCGTGCAGAGCTATTACGCACCTTCGCCACCATGCGTATGCATCCAAATTCAGTACCGATAAACCTATTGGTACCGATTGAAGGCACCCCTTTGGCTCATATGAAAGGGAAAACCGATTCATTTGAATTTATCCGCGTAATTGCCGCGGCACGTATCGTCATGCCGCAAACCTATGTGCGTTTGTCCGCTGGACGTATGACCTTAACCGATGAAGCCCAGGCGTTATGCTTCTTTGCCGGTGCCAACTCGATTTTCTACGGTGATAAGTTACTGACTACCGAGAACCCAGAGTCTGACCACGATATTCAGCTATTTAAAAAACTGGGCATCCAAATGCAACAAAACGTCAAAGCCGAAGCTAAAGCCAAAAAAATGGCCGAACAAATCACTGAACTGACCGCTTAATCAGGTTAATCGGTTCAGACAACACACTGAACCGATATTTATTTCATGTCTATCAAAAAACGTTTTCAACCACGATTAGAACAACGAGAGGCTGATTACCTCTATCGTCGTCGTCCTTTGGTGTTTTCGGCGCAACAGCCCGACATGAACATCAACGGCATTGAGTGTATCAACTTTTCATCCAACGATTATTTAGGTCTGGCGAATCACCCGCAAATCAAACAGGCTTTAATCGAGGGCTTACAAACCCAACAAGACTTAAGTTACGGTTCAGGTGCGGCACATTTAGTCACAGGCCACCACTTACACCATCACCTGCTTGAAGACGAATTAGCCGATTGGCTTGGCGTTGAAAGAACCCTATTATTCTCCACCGGCTATATGGCCAACCTAGCAGTACAACAAACCTTGATGCATGCTGGCGATATCATCCTAGCCGACAAACTCAATCACGCCTCTCTGATCGATGGCGCACGTTTATCGGAAGCCGATTTTAAACGCTATCCTCATTTGGATATGCAAGCTTTGGAGCGTCGTCTGCAACAAGCGCAAGCCAAGCACAGCCAAGCGATGATTGTCACCGATGGTGTGTTTAGCATGGATGGCGATATCGCACCGTTAAAAGCCATGCAACAACTTGCACAGAAGTACCAGGCCTGGTTGTTTGTAGATGACGCACATGGAATTGGAGCATTAGGTGAACATGGTAAAGGATGTTTTGAGCACTTTGGTTTACAGCCCGATGAAAACACCATACTGGTTGGTACCTTAGGCAAGGCATTCGGTACTTCAGGCGCATTTGTGGCCGGCAGTTCGGTTTTGATTGAAAGCTTAATTCAATTTGCCCGACCCTATATTTACACCACCGCAATGCCGCAACTCAATGCATTGGCCATTCGTGAAGCCTTAAAACTGGTAAAAAACGGCCAAGCTTCACGTGAAACCTTACAACAAAACATCAAGCATTTTAGAGAGGGAGCGCTCCAGATCGGCTTACAGCTTTGGCCAAGCGATACCGCGATTCAGCCCATTATGCTTGGCAAAAGTGATACCGCCGTTGAGTGGAGTGAAGCTTTGAAACAAGCCGGTTTTTGGGTGACTGCGATTCGTCCGCCAACCGTACCCCAAAACCAAGCTCGACTCCGAGTGACCTTGAGTGCAATCCATACCCCAGAGCAAATCGACCAGTTGCTGGATGCCCTAAAAGCGATTCAATCAACATCCTCTGTATGAATGACTCTTTAGCTGACAGATTGGCTCACAGCAAACATTAAAATAATCTCAAAGACTTAACCAAGTAATTCTATAGTGCAAAAGTTGCGTTATACTTATGACTCAGCATTCATTATTTACACATTCAAATAATGACTACCTTGTATCCGCGTATAGAACAGCATGAGATAAATAAAATGGCTTTTTGGGTAACTCGCAATCGTTGGAAAAGTGGCATTATCGTGCTACTTATCGCCTTTATTTTGGCATTGCCTTATCTGGTACAGCAACTCGCCCAAAAACTCATTCTCGATTACGCCAAACCTTATGGCATACAGCAGGTTCAACTGAGCAAAGTTGATCTGAATCCGCTTAAAGGTGTCGTACAAATTCACGATTTACAACTGTTTCAAAAAGCGGATACCGAGAAAGCGGTTGCCCAAATCGGGCTATTGGGCGTAAACCTGGATGTGATTTCGTTGTTTCAACAACGCATTTGGATTGAATCGCTTAGTTTTGAAAATGCCCGATTGCCATTTGAACTCAATCAAGACCAAGCGCTTTTTTTAGCAGGAATCCCGTTAAGCTCCAAAAAAAGCGATGCTACAGCCAAGCAGAAATCCAGCCATTTCAGTTTTTTACCAGGCCTGGATAATATTGATTTAAAGCAGATTCAAATCTCACTGCACTACCAAAAACAGACCACCCAATTCGATATCGAAAATCTAACCCTGAATGCCTTACACGCGTGGTCCAAAGAGGACTATGCACGTTTAATTATTAAAAGTACCCTTAACCAACAACCGATTAAAGCCAATCTGCAGCTACATCTGTTTGCCGACACCCCAAAAATCGTTGGAACCTTGCAAGCACACGGCATTAACTTAGCCAATTTCAAACACTTTGTACCGCAATCAGACTTGATTTTTAACGGTAACCTAAACAGCAACATCACCTTTACCCTTGAGCAAAGCAAACAAGGCATCAAACTGTTTCAACAAGGTGAGATTGCCCTGCAAGACATACAACTCATTCAAGATGAAAACCAAGCGAAGATCCGACAACTTGGCTGGAAAGGTGATTTGTATCTGACCCAGCCGACACAAGCTACAGGCGACACGAAAATCGCTTTAAACGGTTTATTGCAAGCCGATGCCATCAACCTCAATCAAGCGCCTTTTATCGCTCAAATCCAACAAATCGCGTTAAATGGCCAAAGCCAAATTCAGCTTGGTGAAACACTTCATATTAACAGCAATAAAAGCTTAAGCATCAAGGGGTTGGAATTCCGTGATACGAGCCAAGCCAAACCGCTTGAAATCGCCTTCAAGCAGGCCAATCTCAACGGAAAATTTACACTCAACAAAAGCCAAGAAACCCAAATCACTCTAGCGGAGAAACTCAATCTTAAGGGCTTGCAGCTTGACGACGCCAATCAGAAAATGCGTTTAAACACGGATATATCGGCCACCTTAAACAACCAGATTTCCCTAAACGAAAATGGCTTAGCCTTAACCCAAAATGGAGGGGTTGAACTCACGAATCTCAGCGCCCACCAAGCGCAGTTGGAGGCACAACTTAACCAACTGAACTGGCAAGGTGCCTTAAACCTTAAAAACCATCAAGCTATGGCGCTCGACTCTAAAGGTAAGCTGGAAATTGCCGACTTCAGCTTGGCTAATCGACAGCAAAACTTAACAATCGCCAAAGCCAGAACACTGAATATTGCAGAATTGAATATCATTAACCTAAAAGATATCGGCTTGCAAGATATTCGACTTCAAGGTTTGGCAATCGCTCAAAATAAAAAGCTACCAGGCCTATTGGCGGTTAGTCAGATCCAACTCAACAACGCCCATTATCAAGAACAGAATAAGGCTAAACGGTTAACTTTAGGTAATCTAGCGATTAGAGACAGTGAAACCCATCTCTCAGTTACCCAGGACAACAAAATCACCCAACTGGAAACGCTTTTGGCGGCGTTAGCCGAGTCGGCTGACACACCAAAACCGACCGGTGTCAACAAACAAACCGCCGTTGCTGAGGCCGCACAAAACCCGGAAGCGCCATTCCACTATAGCTTGGCGTCAATCAAGTTATCGGGCAATAACCCGGTTCATGTCACTCTTGAGCAAACCAAACCGGCTTTGAAAAAAACCTTAAAACTTGAACAGTTTGCTTTGGGCAGAATCGCCAGCCAACAACCGCAGAAAACCAGTGACTTTTCATTAAAAGTTGCGTTTGATGAGTTCAGCCGCCTCAGCAGTAAAGGGGATTTGACACCACTGCAACCTACCAAGCATTTTTATGCCTCAAGCAATCTGGACGGTTTGGCATTAAACGATCTTTCCCCCCTTGTGGAACAGAAGTTGGGTTATAAAATTGAAAGTGGTCAGTTAAGCGCCAAACTCACCACCAAAATTGATAACAATACCATCGACGCTAAAAACGATATCAAACTCAATAAATTCAAGATAAAGTCCGTTGACAACCAAAAAACCCAAGCCATAGAAAAAGGCTTTCCAGTTCCGTTGCAGGCCGGGTTGAGTTTACTACAGGATAAAAATGACAATATCGCCCTATCCCTTCCCATTCAAGGTGATTTGAATAACCCCAGTTTTAAAATCCATGATGTGATTAATACCGCTTTGGGTAAAGCACTTGCCGCCGCTTCCCGCACTTATCTACTACTGGCTTTACAGCCTTTCGGCGCGATTGCCTTGGTGGGTCAATATGCTCTCGACAAAGGCTCAAACATCACCCTTCAGGCGGTTGATTTCACGCCGGGCACGACTACGCTTTCTGCCGAAATGCAGGCCTACCTCAATAAACTGAATAAACTCCTGACAGAACGTAGAAAAATTCAAATCAAACTGTGTGAAGGCGCTTCTGAACGCGACCGTTTCGCGTTGAAACAGCAAGCGTTAGAAGCCTCGATCAAACAGCAAAGCGAGCAAAAGAATAACCAGAAAATCGTCGTACCGGATATCGAGATCAGCAATAAAGAGCTGCTTAAACTGGCGGAAGAACGTCAAAAGGTGATTAAACGCCACCTGATGAATTTGGGAACGTCCAATAACCAAATTATCCTGTGCGACCCGGTCATCGGCAAAGACGACCAAAAAAGTCAGGTGAAACTCAGTATTTAAGTTAACCCCAAGGTACTTTGATTTATACATAGTCACCAGGCCTGGTGGCTTTTTGCTTATGCCAATTATCACGCGAAATGAATTTGCCGCTTTGTAAAGTGCAATGCCTTACACCAATCTGTGCAAAAAACGCTAAAATACCCGCATGAAATTAAACACGCTTGTCATTCCCTCTTTTGATGAACACCATCAGCCCAACCCCAACCTCACATTGATTCACGGTTGGGGTGCGGAAAGCCGTGTTTGGGAAAGCTGGGCAACAGAAAAATTGGGTAAAGACTATAGCCTAACGCTGATTGATTTACCCGGTTATGGCGACAGTCCTGCCTTAGCCAACAGCCATGATATTCAAGCCGATTGGATTCAGGCGATTGTCGATGCCATGCCAGAGAAAACCCATTTGTTAGGCTGGTCTTTAGGGGGACTCTTGGCTCAACAAATCGCCCTGCAACATCCCGACCGGGTCTTGAGTTTAATCTGTTTGGCCACCACACCGCGCTTCACTCAAAATGATGGTTGGCAACGCTCGGTTAGCCCGCAAATCATTGGTGACTTCATTCAGGCGATCAGCATTGAAGTCAGCGGTGTCTTGAAGAAATTTTGGCGCTTGCAATTGCAAGGCTCTGCAAACAGCCGTGCATTGATGAAGGCGTTGGGTGAGCACATGTCCACTCGCAAATTACCAGGCCTGGTCGCGTTGAACCAAGGCTTGATATTGTTAAAAGACATGGACAACCGTGCACAACTCAAACAGCTGACCATGCCTACTTTTTGGTTGTTGGGAGAGTGCGACCCTTTGATTCCACAAGAGATTCGTGAAAACCTCGGTGAATTGCAACCTGATGCCCAAATCCAAGTGATTCCAGGCGGAAGCCATATCCCGTTTTTCTCTCAGCCTGACGAAACCGCTGAGTATATCCTGAAATTTTTAACACAAGCGTAATCCATGCAAAGCTTTAGCCGCCAACATATTCAACAACACTTCAACCATGCCGCTCCCAGTTATGATGATGCCGCGATTTTGCAAAAAACCGTGGCGGAACGCATTGATGAGCGTTTAGCGCTGACCACTATCGGACCGAATACCATTTTAGATGTAGGTGCTGGCACCGGCCTGCTGACCCAACAAGTAATCAAACGCTACCCTCACGCCCAACTGTTTGCGGTTGACCTCTCGCCGAGCATGCTAAAAATGGCTCAACCACGTTTACAAGCACCTCGCTGGCCGAACCTACCTAAGCCATTCAACCAGTTTTTGAGCAACTGCAAACTTACTAAAGCCATCGCCACCCGCCAAGCGGCTACGGCGGTGAATGCCGATGTTAACCAATTGCCTTTTGCCGATGACAGCGTTGATTTGATTGTCAGTAATTTAATGCTGCAGTGGTGTGATGATTTAGATCAGGTTTTTGCTGAATTTAGACGGGTATTGCGTCCAGAAGGCTTATTGATGTTCACCACCTTTGGCCCGGATACCCTTAAAGAACTTAAGCAGGCCTGGCAAACCGCCGATGCAACCTACGAGCATGTAAATAACTTTATCGATATGCACGATATTGGTGATGCCTTGATTCGCAATGGCTTTGGCCAACCGGTTATGGATATGGAAATTTTCACCCTAACCTATGACCAACCGATGGGGATTCTAAAAGACCTTAAGGCAATTGGTGCCACCAATGCCAATAAACAGCGTAACAATGGCCTAATGGGTAAACAGCGTTTTTCCGCCATGCTCAACGCCTATGAAGCGTTGCGCAGTCACAAGGACAATAAAATACCGGCAACCTACGAAGTGGTTCACGGTCACGCCTGGGCCGCGCAAGAAGTCGTTAAAGGACCTAACCGCGACAAATCCGGCTATGTCGAAATCTCACTCGATGAGTTCTCAAAACAACTCAAGAAATAACGCCCCTTCTCTCTGCCATTTAAAACAAAAAAGGCCGATACCCCATTCAGGTACCGGCCTTTTTAATCGCTAGCCAAAACCTTTATTTTGCGATTTTCAGCACTTGAGTTTGCAAGAAGCTGGTAAACGTGGCTTGATCTCTAAATACCTGGGTATTCCTAACCTTCAAGCCATCCAAAGTCAGCACCGTCACAAACTCTTTATCCAACCCTGCTATTTGCATTTTATTTAGCAGACCTTCTTGTTTGATCAACGCCATTCTGAATGCATTATCACGCATTTTAGGTAACGCAAACATCTTGGTAACAAAACCGGGCATTCCAGAGATATCTGCGATATAAAGCAATTGATATTGATTCAAATCGGCGAGCTGTAAGGTATCGAAACTCTCCTTAACCACTTTACCCGCGTCTTTGGCTTGGCTAATCACCAGCCATTTCACCTGTTGATTAAGCTCTATTGGTTTTTCCCACTGATCTTCAAAGCTTTGAACATGTAAAGTCTGTGGTTCGATTGATTGTGTTTGCTCGGATTCTGCCTGTGCAGAAAACGCCAATAACACCATGATTGAAGCAATAAAGGTTTTCATCAGTTCACCGCTTTTGAAAAACTGAATGCTCCACGAATATCGCCTTTATTGAAGCCCATCGCTTGGTCTTGTGGATAGTATTTTGCAATCGCTTGTCTAACTGGTTCGGTCAAGTTTGTACCATGGCACACTAAACACACTTCTGCCGTTCCCAACGGTTTCATATAACGGAAAGTTGTTTTAGCGCCATCATGAACCACTTCAGAAAACTCCATCGTTTTCACCTCTACACCTGCGGTCTTTTCCGCGTCAAAACGCTTTAACACCTCGGTTTCCCAAGCATCAGGTGAAGCGGTGGCACCACGCGGTTTTAAGCTCACACGGTTAACCTTCCAACCACTTTTCTCTGCGACCGTCTGTGCGATTTCAGGTGCTCTGGCGTGACAAAATTCAACCGCGGAAACCGGCCCACCCGATTTCATCGCCTTTTGAAGCTCAGGCTTTAATTGACCGCCAAACATTTTTACTAAATTGCGTGCTTCTTCCACATTCGCCGATATGGCTTCGTTAGCAAATACATTGCTATTCATCGTTGCACTTAACAAAGCGATTGTCAGTAATTTGGTTTTCATAATTTCGTCCTAGTTTGCATTGTGTACTTGATTGATTCTAATATTGAGCTAAATGAGTTTTATTATTATTTAGCCATTGTATGAATCCAAACACGAAAAGCAATAAATTTATAACCATATAAAATTTATTGATTATAAAAAGCAGGCCTGGTAAATAGGTAAAAAGCATGAAGAGAACGCTAAATTCGAGGACATAAGAACAACAAAATAGCCGTTGAAAAACTTAACAATCCAACCCAAAAAGGAAGAATCAATACATCTCTTGCGGATCGACATCAATACTCCAGCGTACCTTGCGGCTTAATGGACTATTGTAGATATGCGGTTGCATCTCGCTAATAAGACGATGCAAGTCACCTCGATTTAACGATTGCAGCATCAATTGATAACGGTAGCGTCCCTGACGACGAAGCATCGGGGCGGAAACCGGCCCCCAAAAATCGATATCGGCTTCTACCATTTTGGCTTCTTGCCACTGCTGCCAATAGTTTTGCAGCCCCGCTTTCAAGGATTCTAAAAACAGCATGCCGTCGTTTGGATGTGTCGCTTCGGCACGAATCAAAATTTGATATTTGAACGGCGGCAACAACGCATCTTGACGTTCCTGCAAGGCTTTGGTGGCAAAAGCATCATAGCCTTGTTGGATAAGAGTGGTTAATAACGGATGGTCAGGATGATGGGTTTGAATCAAGACCTCACCGGCTTTTTCAGCTCGCCCGGCTCGCCCCGATACCTGCAAGATGAGTTGCGCCATTCTTTCCGCCGCACGAAAATCGGCGCTGAACAGGCCTTGATCGATATCCAACAATCCCACCAAGGTCACATTGGGAAAATGATGCCCTTTGGCCAACATTTGTGTGCCTATTAAGATATCCGCCTCACCACGCTGGGCGATACCGGTCAACTCCGCCATCGAGCCTTTTAAACGAGTGGTATCCCGATCAATCCTGAGGACTTTCTTATCTGGAAACCACTCTTTAATGGTCTCTTCTAAACGTTCGGTTCCCTGACCCACATTGACGAACTCTTCACTTGCACAGCTTGGGCAAGAGTGTGGTTTCGCCATTTGTTCATCGCAATGGTGACATTGCAGATAACCGGCCACAGTGCCATCGGCATTTTGCCCAGAAATCATATGGAACGTCATATTGGCGTCACAACTCGGGCAGGCCGCTTGCCAACCACAATCATGGCACATCAATACCGGTGAAAAACCTCGGCGATTCAAAAACAGTAGGGCTTGACCACCAGCTTGTAGATGTTGGGTCATGGCGGTTTTGAGTGGTCTGGAAACCCCCTCTTGTATTTTTTCGCCACGAATATCCAACAGCTTCAAACTGGGCAGCTTGGCCACACCGGCGCGTTGTTTTAAGTGCAAATGTGTATAACGCCCGGTTTTTGCGTTATGCAGGGTTTCCAAGCTAGGGGTGGCCGAGCCTAACACCACAGGTATCTGTTCACGATAAGCCCGCTGCACCATCAAATCTCGTGCTGAGTAGCGAAACCCTTCCTGCTGTTTATAAGAGAGATCATGCTCTTCATCAATAATGCATAAACCCAGGTTTTTAAATGGCGTGAAAACCGCTGACCGTGTACCCAACAGGACTTGAATCTGCCCGGTACGAATCAAGTGCCAGGCGCAATGGCGTTCGGAATCATTTAAATTGGAATGCAACGCCGCGACCCGCGTTTGCAGGAAAGCTTCAAAACGCGACACCATTTGCGGTGTCAGACCAATTTCAGGAACCAAAACCAAGACTTGCTTGCCCTGCTTCAGCATGGATTCAATCATGCCTAAATAGACTTCGGTTTTACCGCTTCCGGTAATGCCTTCCAATAAAAAGGCTTGAAATCGCTTTTGAATTTGCTGCGATTCCAACACCGCATCAACCGCGGATTTTTGGGCATCATTTAAAGTATGATTCGGTGCGGGTGCATAGTTGGACTCTCTTAAACAGGGGCCGTGAGCGGTTTCCAACCAGCCCTTTTCAGTGAACGTTTTGACGGCACTACGCCAATTTTCCAGTTCGGCATTCAAATCAGATTCCGACTTCAACTTTTGATCCAAGAATTGCGCAAAGACTCGGCGCTGTTTAAGCGCACGACGGGAAATATCCTCTAAGGTTTTACTGCGCCCCTCTGCCGAAAGCTGCCAATACTGCATACCGCTAATCTCAGCGTTTTCACCGGCTCTTAGGCGTTTTGGCAACGCCGCCAACATCACATCACCGATTGGCTCGTGATAATACTGGCTCGCCCAATTCAATAAACCAAGCTGGGTTGCATCAAACAGAGGTTCAATATCAATCACTTCTTCAATCGGCTTGATTTTGCTGAGTTCGTAATCGGCTGATTCACTAATCTCCATCACCATGCCAATCACTTTCTTATTTCTAAAGGGCACCCAAACTCGCCCACCGACAACCGCTTTAATTTCGGTGGCGCAATCCGTAGTTAACAGATCTTGCTCGGCATCGAGAAGGTAATCAAGGGGAAATAAAAAAGGTCCTGGAACGGCAACCTTGGCGATTTTAGGGTTTTGCAATGAATGGCTCTTAACGGTTATATCGGAAAATAATGGAGCCATTTTACCGCTAATTTCATTTTCTAGGAAAAACTCGCTTGAGTTATTTCGATACCCCCCAATAATTTTTTATTCACAGTTAAGAAAGCTTATTTCATGATTTAATTCAACTTTTGGTAGACTGTTTAGTGATAATCTAGAGATGACAAACGCATTTCATGGAGGTTTACCATGTTGAAAACACTTTCTATCATACTTCTCGGTACAGCCGTCTTGGCTTCCACAGGTTGTGTGACTCGCCAATCAGTGCAAGTTTCCAGCCATCATAATGTCGGGCCTAACACAAAAGTCAGCTTGTATTTTAGTACCGCAGATAGAATGAGAATCAAGCAATACTATACCTATAATTATCGTAAGCCTCACCCGCATGGAATGCCTCCAGGCCAGCAAAAACGCCAATATCGACACTTCCATCGACATCAAGCCTTACCGCACAATATAAGCTATAGTCGATTACCTTATGAGTTGGAACGACACCTACCTCCTCTTCCGAGGGATTATGTTCGCATCCGTATTGGTGAAGACATTGCCATCATGAACACTCGCACCCGAATCATTTATGATGTGATGTGGTTTTTAGAATAACCGTAAAATCGAATATCAAACCCACCAGGCCTGGTCATTCTCCGCTGTCAAAGGATTGAAACCAGGCTTATTTACAGCCGCATATCTACCAAACAACCCCGAAACGACACATTACCGCCCCCCCTTTCTTCAAGCAGAACTGGCGACTATTAATATAAATTCGCTAAACCCGGCATAAAATCGTTAAAATAATAAGGACTACTTAAACGATATTAAAATATAAAACATGCCGTTATCGAATTTTTCCCAATTTCTTACTCAATTTGTCCTTATGCAAAACCGTTTTCAAAAACATTTTGGAAAACTGGTGGCCTGGGGAAGTTTATCTTTGGTACTTATCACCGCATTGGTGGTCATTTTGCGTTACGGCTTCAATTCCGGTTCCATCGCATTGCAAGAGAGCATTATGTATAACCATGCGATTTTATTCATGCTCGGCATCGCTTATACCTATGAACAAGATAAACACGTTAGGGTGGACGTTTTTTACTCACAGATGCATGAGAATCAAAAAGCTTGGGTGAATTTTTTGGGGACGCTGTTATTTGCCCTGCCGGTAATGACATTCATCATTTGGTCGGGTTGGGAATATGTCAGCACCAGTTGGCAGATTAGAGAAGCCTCTGGCGAAGCGGGTGGTTTAGCCTATTTATATATGCTAAAAACCTTGATCATCATTATGGCTGGCTTGGTCATTCTGCAGTCTTTGGCGGTTTTAGCCAAGTCCGGTTTAA
Source organism: Thiomicrorhabdus immobilis (assembly GCF_021654855.1). Lineage (NCBI taxonomy): Bacteria > Pseudomonadati > Pseudomonadota > Gammaproteobacteria > Thiotrichales > Piscirickettsiaceae > Thiomicrorhabdus > Thiomicrorhabdus immobilis. Next base: position 218,511 of record NZ_AP024202.1, on the reverse strand, counting down.
CCTTGTTCTCAGACCCTCATCCGAGGATAGAATCGGATATTGATACCGATATTGAAACGGAGGGGAAACTATAATGGAATGGTTAGCTTTAGTTCTGTTTGCCCTAGTTTTTATTGCTCTGTTAACCGGTTTTCCGGTCGCATTCACCCTAGCCGGGGTTTCGCTGTTATTTGCTTTGGTGGCCAATCTTTTTGGCGCTTTCGACATGGCGTTTTTACAAAGCATACCCAATCGCATCTTTGGCATCATGAGCAACGCCAACCTCATTGCTGTACCGCTTTTTGTATTTATGGGCATCATGCTGGAACAATCTAAGATTGCCGAAGGCCTGCTACAGACCATGGAAGAAGTCATGCGAGGTGTTAAAGGTGGATTAGGTATCGCCGTGATTATCGTGGGCGCATTACTGGCGGCCAGCACCGGTATTGTGGGCGCAACCGTGGTTACCATGGGCTTACTGGCTTTACCGACCATGCTCAAGCAAGGATATTGTCCTAAAGTCGCGAGCGGCACCATTTGCGCTTCGGGAACCCTAGGGCAAATCATTCCGCCATCAATCGTACTGATTTTATTGGGGGATGTTCTGTCATCCTCTTATCAACAAGCTCAACTCAACCAAGGTATTTTCTCACCCGAAACCCTCTCTGTTGGCGACCTTTTTGTAGGTGCTTTATTACCGGGCTTACTACTGGTTGTGGCCTATATGGGTTACATTGTATTCAAAGCCATCAGTCAACCTGAAAGCATTCCAAGCCATCAAGGTGAACCCGTGGCACCAGGCCTGGTCAGTCGTGTCATAAAAAGCTTGCTGCCTCCTTTATTGCTCATCTTATTGGTTTTGGGTTCGATTTTAGGTGGCTACGCAACCCCAACCGAAGCGGCCTCCTTAGGGGCTTTAGGGGCTTTACTGTTAGCTCTGGTCAACAAACAATTAAGCCTAAGAACACTAAAAACAGTCATGCAGAACACCTTACAAGTCACCAGCATGATATTCTTAATCTTTATTGGTGCGGCGTTTTTCTCTTTGGTTTTTAGAGGCTTGGGTGGCGATGATTTGATTACCGAACTATTGACCGACTTGCCTGGCGGGGTCTTTACCGCCATGCTCATCGTGATGGCGCTGATGTTTGTGTTAGGTTTCTTTTTAGACTTCATCGAGATCACCTATGTGGTTGTACCGGTCGTCGCCCCCATCTTATTGATGATGGGAGTTGATCCGATTTGGCTTGGCATCATGATTGCCATCAACTTACAAACGGCTTTTTTAACTCCGCCATTCGGTTTTGCACTTTTTTATCTACGTGGTGTTGCCCCTCAAGAATTGAAGACCACAGACATTTACAAAGGTTCAATTCCTTTTATTCTCATACAGTTAGGAATGCTTGGTGTTTTGGCTATTTGGCCAGAGCTTGTGACGTGGTTGCCGGGCGTCATCTATGAGAATTAAAATTCACCAGACTAATGCCCATATTAAGCATTAATAGGGCTTTTATGCTAGCAAGACATCGGCTAGAATCATTAGCCCTTGTACTAATTATTGATAGGATGTCATTCCTTTAATGGACACTAACTCCCAACTTACTGAGCTTGAAAACTCTTTAGAAAGAATTCGTGAAGAACGGCAAAACAAGCGTGAAATCTTTGATGCCATTCATGATGGGATAATTGTGTTCAAACCTTCACTCGACATCCACACAATCAATACACAAGCCAAACTCCTACTCTCAATCGATGAGAAGTTTCATCCAGAAAATCGTCGCCTCTCACTCTACAAAAACAAAAAAGCCACCCTGTCGTTCAAACTAGAGCATTGGCTCAACGAGATTAAAAACACGATTTCAAAAGACCCAACTGAAATCTTACTTTGGTACAGCGATCCCCTGACATTGCAGAGCACTCCTCTATTATTCAGTGCCAAAGCGATGCTGAATAAAGAGGGGCAAATCAAGAACCTATTATTGGTCATTTATGACCGTAGTGTTCATACTGAAGCCGATGGACAAAAACGTTTAATGCAAGCCGCGTTCAACAGCTATACCGCACAGTTCATTTCCAATGAGAAGGGCTATATCATTAAACCTAATGACAGCTTCATCGCCATGTCCGGACTCAGTAAAGAAACGTTGCAGAAAATGACCCTGATGCAATGGCTGGAACAGCAAGTCGATTTGAAAAATGATACCAACGGTATCCTGAAAACCTTGTTGGAACAGAAGTTTTGGAGTGGTGAAGTGACATTACACCCAACCAAAGATATGGTGTTCCATGCGGTATTGAGTATTTCAATGATTGCCGATAAAGAATACAACATCGAGCATTACATTGTTAACTTGCAAAACATCACCGATATCAAAGAAGCCCATAACCGTATCGAACACATGGCTTTTTATGACAACTTAACAGGGCTTGCCAATCGAAAGCTTGCCATTGAATACATCAATTCGACCATTAAGAATCATCGCCGTCACAACTCCTATAGCGCGCTGTTATATATCAACATCAATCGCTTTAAAAGCATTAACGATGCCTTTGGCAGAAGAACAGGCGACCAATTCCTTAAGAAAGTGGCTTTAGGCTTAAAATCCGTTCTTCGTGAAGAAGACAATATCGCCCGTGTGGGCGGGGATGAATTTGTGGTTGCGACCCAGGATCGAGCGGCGGATACTGAAGAAGCGACTCGCAATGCGGTGAAATTAGCGCAAAAAATAGCCAAAGCACTCAACCAGCACTTTTTAGTCGATGAATTAACGCTCCACAGTTCGACCCGTATCGGTTTGGTTGTCTACCCTCGCGAAGAGAACGAAAATGCGGACAGCTTGCTTATCAAAGCGGATTTAGCCGCCAGTAAAGCCAAAGATATTAAGAAAAAAAATAATATCTATATCTATGAACCCGCTTTAAGTGCCGAGATAAAAAGCCGCCGTCAACTCGAACACGATTTAACCTTTGCCTACCAAAAAGGCCAAATCAAGCTCTACTTCCAAGCTCAAATAGGATCTGGAAACCAACTGCATGGTGCCGAGACCTTAGTCAGATGGGAACATCCCGAACTTGGTTTCATACCCCCCAATAAATTTATTGAAATTGCCGAAGAGAGCCAGCAAATCCTTAAACTGGGCGCTTGGATTATGTACCACGCGTTTATTCAAGCTAAAGCTTGGACACGCATAAAACCAGACTTTAATCTCTCAATCAATATCAGTCCTATCCAGTTTCATGAAGCCGACTTTATTCAGAATGTCATTTCCATCATGATAGAAACCAAGGTAGACCCCAAGAATATCACCTTAGAACTTACCGAAGGGATTCTGATCTCTGACACAGAAAATGCCGTGGAAAAAATTGCACGCATCGTCGAACTTGGGTTTAAGGTTTCAATTGATGACTTTGGTACCGGTTACTCTTCATTAAGTTACTTCCAGCGATTACCTATTCACGAACTCAAAATCGATAAAAGCTTTATTTCACGAGTTCCTAACAGCAAAGAAGATGTTGCCATTGTCGAATCTATTGTGCACCTTGCAAAAACCAAAGATTTACGTATTGTCGCCGAAGGGGTCGAAACCAAGGAACAACTTGATTTCATTCAACAACAGTCGGCTAATATATTGATTCAAGGTTACTATTTCAGCCAACCGTGCCCTGCCAAAAAATTTGAAAAACAATTTTTAGAACAATAATCTCTTACCTACACAATAATTGTTGTTGCGACCCGCATTTATTTATGTATTATAGATTTTATTAATTTATTAAGAATCCTCTAAATACATGATATTACCGCAATTTGAGCCCGAGATGAATTCGCTAATTGAACAGCTAAGTCTCGCACATAAAAATCAGAAACAGCAAATTGCCGACAGCTTTCATGATGGTTTGATTCTATTTTCATTGAACCTCAAACCTCACCTAATCAACCAGAAAGCCCAATCTTATATTAAGCTTTCCAATCAAAATGATTCCTTATTTAAACAACTTGAGGTCTACAGCCATAAACGGGACCGAATTCAGTTTGATGTTGAGCAGTGGTTAAAAGAAAATTTACTGAGTAAAGAGATTCATTCCAGCCCTTTGTTATGGATAAGATGTGAGTCCGATACAAATAGCAAAACCTGCCTGATACCGATCATCATCAAAGCCCATAAAATCCAATCGCTTGCACAAAAAACCGAAAGCCTATTGATTCTAATCCAGGATCAATCATTGCAAATACAAGCCGAAGCGCAAAGCAAACTAATGGATGCCAGTTACGCTGGCCAATTCATTACCGATGCCCATGGCTATATTACCCAGCCGAACTTTGCCTTTTCTGCCTATACCGGTTTAACGCCTGAAACATTGCAAGGCATGACTTATATCGAATGGTTACAAAAACAGGTGGTGTTTAGAGTCCCTTTCGATTCGGTTATGAAAGCGCTATTAGACGAGTCATGCTGGAGCGGAGAGGTACAACTCACCCCTTCAGCCAATTCTCAATACCACGCGGTACTGAGTCTTTCGATGATGACCGATGAGAACCGTAATATCGAACACTTTATCGGTGTTTTACAAGATATTACCGATATTCAAGAAGCCCGTAATGAAATTGAACGTCTAGCTTACTATGATGAATTAACCGGCCTAGCAAACCGTACATTACTTAATAATCACCTAGTCAGTACCCTGAACAACCAACCCAAATCGCAAAGTTTTTCAGGGTTGATATTGCTTGATCTAGACAACTTCAAAATGATCAACGATACCCTCGGGCACGCGATTGGAGACCAATTATTGATTTTAGTCTCGCAAAAGATTTCGGCATTAACCTCGACCGACGATTTAGTTGCACGTTTGGATGGGGATGAGTTTGCAATCCTGCTAAAAGAAGTCAGTCAAGATTTCGACGAAACCACGACCCATATCTTGAGTTTAGCGCACAAGATCAGAGAAAGCCTGGCTGATCGCTACAACATCAAAAATCGTTCATTACACATCACCGCAAGTATCGGGGTTTATCTCTTTAACAGAGGGCTTGAAACCGAAAATATCGATCAAATCATTCGTCATGCCAACCTCGCGATGCATGAGGCCAAAAACCTAGGCGGCAATCAGGCTTACCTGTTTGAAGACAAACTCAGCGCGGTCGCCAAACAACGTCTAGAGATGCTACAAGCACTCAATCACTCTGAATTGGATGATGAATTCCAACTCTATTTCCAAGCCCAGGTCGATTCACAAGGCAAAACCGTTGGTGCCGAAACGCTATTACGCTGGTTCCATCCAAGCTTGGGACTTGTTCCTCCTGGCCAATTCATCCCCGTTGCCGAAGAAGGTCGACAGATTATCAAAATTGGCCTATGGGTGATGCACAAAGCCTTTTTGCAGGCCAAAGCCTGGAACAAAAAATATGGCGATATTCGAATCTCAATCAATATCAGTCCAATCCAGTTCCATGAGCAAAGTTTTGTAGAACTGGTCATAGGCCTGGTCAAATTCACCCTGGTCAATCCCAACAACATCACTCTCGAACTGACCGAAGGGGTATTGATCCGCAATACCGATTTGGCTCTGCAAAAAATCCAACATTTAGTCAGCTTAGGTTTCCACATCTCTATTGATGATTTTGGAACAGGCTACTCATCCTTGAGCTATCTACAAAAACTGCCAATTCACGAGCTCAAGATAGACCAGAGTTTCATTCGCCATATACCTGAAAATCCTGATGATATGGCGATTGTCGAATCCATTGTACGCTTGGCGCAGACCAAATCATTGAACATCGTAGCCGAAGGTGTTGAAAACCAACAACAGGCCGAGTTCATTCGCCAACAACATCAAGATATATTGATTCAAGGCTACTATTACAGCAAACCTTGTCCTGCCCTAGAGTTCGAACAGAACTTCTTAGTTAACCATAGCAAATAATTCTTACAATTCCTTACATTCTTATTCACTCCGACCCCGCTGTTTATCTGCATTTTTAAGTTTATTCCCTTTTATCCCTTACCAAAAAATACATAACACGCACCATTTTGACTAACTTTGTATACATTTTAGAACAGTTTTAAGCTTAAATTCTTACATTTAAACTTAAACACACCCTAACCAGTTGATTTTCATATCTATTTCTAATATTGGCCGTATAAGTGCAATATACCGTTCAATAATCAAAACTCATTTAGGAATATTTATGTCAGCTTCTAATATTTGGATTTCAGATCTCACCCATTACTACAATAAAAAACAGACCTCTCCAACATTGGACAACATCAACCTAACCATTCCTAAAGGCCAGTTAACCGCATTAATTGGGCGAAGCGGATGTGGTAAATCGACCCTTTTACAAATGTTGGCAGGACTGTTGATACCAACAGAAGGCGCCGTCCGCATCAACGGCCATACGGTATATAAACCCAATGCCAAGTGGAACATGATGTTTCAAAAACCTTCTTTATACCCTTGGATGACCGTTAGGGAAAATGCGGCTCTATCTCTCGTGTTTTCAGGAACCTACAAAGGCAATGAAGAGCGCGTTGAGAACCTGCTTGATATGGTTGGGCTAACAGAGCATAAAGATAAAAATGTCCAGCAGCTTTCTGGTGGCCAACAACAGAGGGTTGCCCTAGCCCGTTCTTTAGCTGCGGAGCCTGAAGTGCTGCTACTGGATGAACCTTTTTCTGCTTTAGATGCTTTCACCCGTGCCCAACTGCAAACTGAAGTGGCTCAAATTTGTCATGACCAAGGCATCACCATGGTGCTGGTTACCCATGACATCGAAGAAGCCGTAGCGATGGCTGATAAAGTCGTCATTATGAACCACAACCCTGGTCGAATCGTCGGCTCCTTGGAAGTTCCTGTCGAATACCCTAGAGACCGTAGCGCACCTAAGTTTATCGAGCTCAAAGAACAGCTTTTTGCTGAGTTTGAAAAAATCGACCAAGCAAAACAAGCCGAATTAGAACAAAAAGCCTCTTAATTTTAATTACCCGATTTATTGCCTTTAAGGAGAATTACCATGTGCCAACTTTGTGATATTACAGAAGAATCCGCAAAAGTAGATTATAAATTTAACCCTGCAAAAGGACGTCGAGAATTCATCCTGGACAGCATGGCTGCCGCTGGAGGATTGACGGCGGCAATGAGTTTACCTCTAGATGCTTTCGCCAATATGGAAATGCCAGAAGACGAAGTGGTGCGCATTGGTTATCTTCCAATCACCGATGCAAGCGCCTTGCTTGTTGCTCACGCAATGGGATTTTTTGAAGACGAAGGCTTAAAAGCTGAGAAACCCACCCTTATTCGCGGATGGTCACCATTGATTGAAGGTTTCGCGGCTAAAAAGTTCAACTTGGTGCACTTTCTAAAACCGATTCCAATCTGGATGCGATACAACAACAAATTCCCGGTAAAAATCACCAGCTGGGCGCACACCAATGGTTCAGGCTTAGTCGTTGGCAAGCACACCGGGGTTGAAAAGTTTGAACAGTTGGGCGGTAAACAAATTGCCATTCCTTATTGGTACTCGATGCACAACATCGTTCTACAAATGGCGCTGAAAAACGCTGGTTTAGAACCTGTCATCCAAGACCAGACAGATCCTCTTAAGCCAAACCAAGTAAACCTACAAATCATGCCGCCACCAGATATGCCACCGGCATTAGCGGCTAAGAAAATCGACGCCTACATTGTTGCGGAACCATTCAATGCCGCAGGTGAGGTTTTAGCCGGCGCGAAAATGTTACGTTTTACCGGTGACGTTTGGAAAAACCATCCTTGTTGTGTTGTCTGTATGCACGATGAACATGTAGACAAGAAAAAAGAGTGGTCTCAAAAAGTAATGAATGCGGTCGTACGTGGAGCTTTATATGCTCAAGAGCATAAAGAAGAAGTGGCTCACATGCTTTCACGCGAAGGTAAAAAATACCTGCCAATGAAAGCTAAAGTGGTTTTAAAAGCGATGACAGACTATGCTCCTGAGCACTATGCCGATCCAGATGCGATTAAACATGAAGACTGGGGTGTCGGTCGAATCGACTTTAACCCTTACCCTTACCCATCGGCCACTAAATTCATCATTGATGAACTTAAGGATACCTTAGTCGCAGGTAACACCAATTTCCTAAAAGACCTTGATACCGATTTTGTGGTCAAAGACCTGGTGAACTATGAGTATGTTAAGAATGCGATGGATAAGTACCAGGTTTGGGACAAGGTGCCTGGAGTCAATCCAAACAACCCAACTGAACGAGAAGAGGTCTTTGTATTATGAGCACAGCAATAGCATCCAAACCCTCGTTCTCTTTTGGCCAGTTGCACACTGGCTTTAAGAAACTTCCTGATAGCGTCCAAAACTTCTCCAATGCGGTTTGGGGAATGGGAATCCTACTGTTACTTTGGTGGATTGGAGGCATACTCATTCAATCCAACCCGGATACAGAAGCCTTTGCGGGATTCGCACCAGGGCCAGCTTTTACCGCCCTGGCTTATCTAATCGAAACAGGTTCGATTTGGGAAACCATTTACTCTAGCTTATACCGAATCATTATCGGTTTATTCTGGGGGATTGTGATCGGTGTACCCGTTGGTGTACTTGTCGGTTACTTCGTTTCGGTTCGCCAGGTAGCGAATATGCCTTTTCAATTTTTACGCATGATCAGCCCATTAGCATGGATGCCGATTGCCGTATTAGCGTTTGAAACTTGGGATAACGCCATTATCTTTCTATTGATTATGGCAACCGTTTGGCCAATCGTCTTTGGTACCGCTCACGGCGTGCAACGTATTGACCCTAATTGGTTCAGCGTGGCTAAAAACCTAGGCGCGGATGGTTTTCAAATGCTCCGACGTGTGATTATGCCAGCCATCGCACAAGATGTATTTGCCGGGATTCGTTTGGCGATAGGAGTTGCTTGGGTTGTATTGGTTCCAGCTGAATACCTGGGTGTAACCTCTGGTTTAGGTTACGCAATCAACGATGCTCGAGATACCCTGGACTATGACTCTCTTGCAGCAATCGTGGTGGTGATCGGTGTCATCGGCTATATGCTTGATGCCATTGCCGTGATGTTAATCAAACGTTATTCATGGCGTGTTGAATAGCACTTAACCCTCCTCTCCAAAGATCGCTCGCTCTTTGCAAAACAGTGAGCACCCTAAAAACGATATACAACAAAGACGTTGATATTACTCATGAGGCTTGTATTTCCAACATAAGTACAGCCCATAAAATTTTAATAAAGGAAACCAACATGACAATGAAAATGTCTTTGAAAACCAAAAAAATCTTAACGCCAGTTGCTCTAGCAATCACTAGCGCTCTTTTCGGCTCACAATCAGCAGTTGCATCAGATAGTTTTACTGAAGCGTTAACCAGCGGTAAGGCGAATGTGGATATTACCGTTCGTTATGAATCCGTTGACGTAGATGGTGCCCCATCTGGAACCGCCATTACCGAACGAACCCGTATTGGCTATAAGACAGGCGATTTCAAGGGCTTTAGCGCATTTGTGGAAATGTCTGGCACGGAAGCCATTGGCGGTCGTGATGAATATAAAGTGCCTTTAGGACCGGATGCGAATCCAACCGTTGATAAAGGAATTGTATTAGACCCGGCTATCACACGCTTGAACCAGGCCTGGATAGATTACAGCTTTTCCAAATCGAATATCAAAGCGGGTAAACAACGCATCATCATGGACAACCGTTTCTTAGGAAATGTTGGCTGGCGTCAAACAGAGCAGGTATACAATGGTGCCCATGTCTTAATGAAAGAAGTCGATGGCCTGACCTTGGATTACGCTTACATTGCGGAGCAGGACAATCCTCTTGGCCTACAGATTCCAATGGCAACTCACGCCGTAAAACTTGATTATAAAATCATGCCAAAGACGACCTTAACCGGTTACGGCTACTTTATCGATAAACTCGATAGCACAGCAGATAGCCAAACGGTTGGGGCACGCATCAAAGGTGAAGTAAAGGTTTCGGATGGGGTTGGCTTAAGTTACCTAGCGGAATTCGCCGATCAATCCAAATATGCCGATGCGCCAAGTGCGACCGGTGGTGACTACTATCATTTTCAATTGGGCACAAAATTTAGTGGTGTCAGCGCGATGATTGCTCAAGAAAAGCTTGGTGGTGATGGAACCTCTTCATTTCAAACACCTCTAGCGACCCTGCACCTTTACAACGGTTGGGCAGATAAGTTTTTAACCACTCCGGTAAAAGGTTTAGTAGATACTTATGCCCAACTCGGCACTAAGATTTCAGGCGTCAAATTAGCGGCGATCTACCATGACTTTAAATCTGATAAAAACAGTGACAGCATTGGTTCGGAAACCGATTTACTGGTAGCGAAAAAATTCGGTAAAAACTACCTAGCCGGTATCAAATACGCCAATTTTTCTTCTGATACAGCCAGCAACAAAGACACTCAAAAACTGTGGATTTGGACTAATATCAATTTTTAACGAAAAACTTGATTGATTACAACATTGAATTACGTCAGCACCTAACTGACGTAATTCTTTTGATATCCGTTACATTTTTTTAATAGAACGCAATTGACTGAGAGGATATTCATCACCATTTTTCAATACCACAAACTCCTCTCCGTTCTTAGTATAAAGGGTGTCAACAACACCTTCTATAACCTGTTGATTTTTGTCTACATCTTCAAAAAATAAAGATAATTTTTCACCTCTCATTGAGGCAATTTCCAATAAATCATAATCCGAACATGAAATACCCATCTTTACCCCCTGCTAACTTCATGTTTAAGTAACAAAATGATACTATGAAATCCAATTATCCTTTAAATTTAAAATGTTATCACAGCATCAATCAGCCCTTGAATTACAGGAATTTTTGTGAAAAAAGTCGAACATTTAGATATAGCCAATCACACTGAATATGTTGTCATTAAAGAGGCTGCCGAACAGATTGAAAATGCCTACGATCCTGACAAGGCAATACGCACCATTCTCAGTCTGATTTCAAGACAAATGGGCTTAAATCGTGGACGCATCCTATTACAGGATGGCGATACCGGCTATCTACATACCGCTTACTCTTACGGCCTAACCGCTGATGAAATTTCCCGCAGTCGCTTTGCGATAAGTGAAGGGATTTCAGGAAAGGTTATGTACACAGGAACCCCTACCATCGTTTCTGACATCGATAAAGAAGACGACTACCTGTTCCGCACCGTAGACCGTTCGACCCTCCCAGAAGGCAAGGTTTCATTTATTGCCACCCCAATCACTCGAAACAACATCGTCATTGGTGTACTGGCTGTAAACCGCTTGGCCAACCCCCGCCGCTCGCTCGACAAAGACCTTGGCTTACTCAAATTGATTGCGCTATTCATTAGTGAAATATTGGCCGTCAACGCGATGATTCAACGCCAAACCCAAATTTTAAAAGAAGAGAACGAGCAATTAAGATCCATGGCTTTAGGCCAAGGAAGCCAGTACGGAATCATTGGCGAAAGCCCGGCTTTAATGGCGGCTTTGAATAAAGTTGGCCGTGCGACCAACACCTCGGTGACGGTTATGCTTCAAGGTGAATCCGGAACCGGTAAAGAACGATTCTCACGCATGCTCCATTTGGCCTCCCATCGTAAGGATGGCCCTTTTATCGCGATAAACTGCTCCGCCATTCCCGAGGATTTACTTGAATCTGAACTATTTGGGCATGAGAAAGGGGCTTTTACAGGCGCCATCCAAGCCAAACAAGGCAAAATGGAATTGGCTCATCACGGCACTTTATTCTTAGATGAAATTGGTGATATGGACTTGGGATTACAAGCCAAATTATTGCGAGTGCTAGAGGACCGAACCATAACCAGAATAGGCGCCACCAAACCGATTCCAATCGATATCCGCATCATCGTCGCCTCACACAAAGACCTGCACGAACAAGTCAACAATGGGGCGTTTAGACTCGATTTATTCTATCGTCTAAACGTATTTCCAATTGAGTTGCCTCCTCTAAGAGAACGTGAAGGCGATATTCGACTATTGGCCAGACACTTCCTCAACCAAGCAAACCAAGAATATTCGGCAAGCGCGATTTTTGATCCTGAAGCCATGGCATTTTTGGAGCGCTATGACTGGCCTGGGAACATTCGTCAATTAGAAAACATCATTAAACGTGCCGTGCTTTTGGCCGATAAGAACCGCTTGATTTCCTCAAAACTGATTAACCATATCATCTCAGAGGAACGGGGTATTGTGCGTGGCGGCACCACACCTGCCGCTGTTACACAACCAGCATTTGTCGCCACTCACATTGAAAACGTACAGCCAGCGACCATTCCACAAAATGTGGTGCCATCACCTCAACCCATTGCCGCTCCAGCACCGCAGCTTGAAAGCTATGCTACTCATGAGTTTGTCGACCCCATTCCTGGCCCTGATGAAAAAAGGGCTTACTGGAAAGTTTCTGAAAATGAAAAGGAGCGCTTGCAACAGGCGCTAGAAATGGCAAGAGGCAATAAAACCCGAGCGGCTCTATTACTCAATATGACTCCCCGTCAATTTAACTATCGTTTACAAAAATTGGGGATGTAAAATCTGCATAAAAAAAGCCCTTTAAATAAAGGGCTTGCTGGCTTGGAGAGTTATTAGGACAGGTAATGGATAATTAAGCGGAATAAAGTTCCTGGTAAAGTTTGTTAGCAGAAGTAACAAACTCACCACTGAGAGCAAATCCCGAGACTTTGCCATCAACGGTATAGTGTAACCGCTGATTTTCACCGACATTCATATTCAATTCCCACTGCCCATGGGTTGCATGCAAGGGCGGACTTAACATAATAGATAGGCTGGGAGTCTTGGTTTTAATCAAGGTTGGCAATACTTTGAAACACTCTTCGGAACTGCCATAAAGATGAGATGCCAGTGCTTTCACTTGACGTCGAATCGGCTCCAGATAGGCTTGAACCACGCCATCCGCTTCGGCACAATCCCCAATTGCAAACACATCCTTTTCACTGGTTTGACAATATTGGTCGATACAAATTCCTAAATTGGTATCCAGTTTGGCTTTTTTTGCCAAATCAATATTCGGAGCAATACCGATAGCCGCTAAAACCAATTCCGCACCATAGGTTTCGCCTTGGTCGGTTTTAAGCGTATAGCCATTTTCAGAAAAATTCATCTCTTTGACTTCGGAATTAAATATCAAATTCACACCGCGCGCTCTTAACTTCTCTTCTAAATTATGTGAAATCGCCTCAGGCATGATTTGACTCATCAAATGGGCGCCCCTAACGATCATATCCACTTCCACACCAAACGAACGCAAATCTTCAGCCAATTCAGTAGCAATCAAACCTCCGCCAATCAGGGTGACTTTTTTAGTCTGTTGCAAGGCTTTATAAAACTTTTTATAAGCCGTTAAATCATTGATAGTAACAATTTCATGAGAAGCATCACCTTCGATTTGTGGCGCCATGGCTTTGGCACCTGTAGCTAAAATCAGTTTGTCATAACTAAAACTTCCGGTGGTTGTCATCACTTTTTTACGCTTAGTATTGATAGACATCACCTTGGTACGGGTTTTCACACCCAACTCCAGTTCAGCCGCTTTTTGATTGGCGGTCGCCTCGGTCAAATCCTCTGGAGTCCTATTCTGACTCAAAGCCATCGATAAAGCGGGTTTAGGGTATACCGCGCCATCGTCAGCGGTTAATAGAGTGATTACGGCACTGGAGTTTTCGTTTCTAATCGCTTCCGCAGCTTGCCATCCGGCATAACCCGATCCAATAATCAACACATCAGCCTGGCTACTAACCTTTCGTTTTGTTTGCTCGCCACCAGCAATTTTTTTAGCGGTATCCACCAAAATGAAATCACTTTTACTCACTAAACACAAAGGGCAATACCAATCATCAGGAATATCTTCAAATCGTGTACCAGGAGCCAATCCTGAATCTGGATCACCCAACTCTTCGTCATAGATCAATCCACAGGTTTTACAAATATACTTTTGATATGGCTGACTCATCATTCCTCCTACGCCGCTTCTTCAAGTCTAGCGATTTCTTTTCTTAAGTGCTTAATCGAAGGGGTCACAATAATTACAAAATAGGCTTCGCGCTGTTTACGATGAGCCGCTGCATCCACAATATAACCTTTAGCTCCCGCATGTTGCATGACCGAGTCAGCTGAACGTTTGCAGAGTTCAGCACCGAGTAAACGTGCCTCTAATACCGATTTGATATAATCCTCACCTTCTGTATAGGGCGCTTCACACAAGTCCTGAATAAACTCGATAGCGTCCTCCAATTCCTCTTGCAACTCTTCTGGTGAATCATCTAAAAACGCATTGGTTTCTGCCAAGGTCAAGTTGGACTTATTCATTTCATTGATTGAACCTTGAATCACTCCTGCAGCCATGCCTGTCTGCAAAAGAATAAAACCGGCTTTCATCTTTTTAAGCAAAGGTTGTACGGGATCGGATAACAAGTATTTTTTAGGTAGAAACGCATTATCGAAAATGAGCGCATAAGTACCGGTACCTTCCATACCGACAAACTGCACCATTTGCTTCATGGTCAATCCTTCCAAATCGCAAGGAATAAGCGCCATCGCATCGCGGTTCTCTTCACCATTTTTCCCATGGACCGTAAAAATAGAGCCGAAGAAATGCTTTTTAGAACCTTCCAATAGATTCGATACCCAAGGCAAGGTTCCGTTAATGATAAAACCGTCTTCCGTTTCTTCTGCAGACAGTTTCAAATCTTCAATACCCGCAAAGTACTTCATCGGATTAGATAATGAAGTTGCTCCAAAACATTCACCTTCTACCATTTTTGGCAGAATATCGGTTTTTAACCACTCATTGTCTGAGTTTTCAATATACCAAGCACAGACGGTTTGTGCCCACATCATAAACCCGGTAGACATACACTCTTCTGAAACCACGGCCATGTCCGCAATGGTGCCAAACAAGTCGAGCTTGCCGTTATTTTGTGAAGGGATATGGTGTCGAAAAGCGCCCGCTTTACCCAATTTTTCTAAAATTTCGGTGGTATATTTTCCATGGTCAATGGATAGGGTAAGCGGTTTTAAATCGTTTTTTACAATTTGACTAATCATGAGTTTGACTCCTTTTCAAGTCAGATTGGCCTGGTTCTTACCAGGCCTGGTAAGAACTAATCGACCAATTTGCCAGACATATCTACCGCATTTAAGTAAGTGTTTGCTACTGGAGACCATTTCATCGCATGCGCCACCAACTCTTCCAAGACCTCTTTTGGCGTGCCTGGTGATTCAATCGTGAAGAAAGCTCTAACTTCGGTAACACCCAGTTTTTTGTTTGGATCCAAATCACCGGTACCCCATACTGCGGTAATATTGATATCACCTTCTAGTTCAACTTCTAGCTTAGTCAAAGGGATGCCGCGATTAGTCGCGTTAGCCTGTACCCCGACTGACAAGCAAGAACCTAATGAAAGCAATGCCATTTCAGATGGATTTGGTGCAGTATCTTCACCAAGTAGCACAGGAGGCTCATCGACAACAATCGGTTCTAAGTCACGCACATAGTTCAAGTTTTTAAACTGACCTTCCAAAACGGTTTTACTTTTAAGCGTTTTAATCGTATCAGGCGCTGCTTTACCGGCTTCGCCTAATTTATTTAAGCCGTCTGTATCGATTGGACGTAAGCAAGATGGAATGATTAATTCAGACATGTAATTCTCCTAAGAATTTAATTTAAGTTTTTTTAGACTTTCGGTTATCGAAAACTTACCTCTCCTATAGCTTCTTAGATGCCATTTTTTAATATTACCAACCAATACAGATAGTTACACTAGATTGTTAATGTAATTAATTAATAACAGCCATACAAAAGGTAAATATTTGTTAACAATCTTAAAGATATTTATTAAATTGTTAACATTTGTTAACATTAAAAACATTCAAAAAATGCTTTTTACTATATATATCAACCACTTAATAAATATGGCACAGCATTTGCAATACTACTCTCGACTATTTAATTTCAATACAATTGGAGAACACTCTTATGATGTCTAAAGTAGAAATGACCGAAGCAATCGTTTTAGCAAAATACGAAAAATCAATTGGCTGGGGTGAAATCGCCAAAGCCGCTGGATTAGGTGAAGTTTATGTAACCTCTGCCTGCTTAGGCATGAACCATCTTGATCCGGAACCGGCTGCAAAAGTCACCGAACTGTTAGGTTTAGGCACTGAAGTAACCGAAGCTTTAAAAGCCTTTCCAACCAAGAAATGGGATCAAGTCATTCCAACCGATCCATTAATCTATCGTCTGTATGAAATTGTCGGTGTATATGGTCCAACCATGAAAGAGGTGATCAATGAAAAGTTTGGCGATGGCATTATGAGTGCGATTGACTTCTCTATGGATATCGACAAAGAAGAGAATCCTGCAGGGGATCGAGTTGTTGTCACCATGAACGGAAAATTCCTAGCTTATAAATCTTGGTAACCCGCCTTTTCCGCTTTGCTTACAATTGTAAACAAAGCGGCCTTCCCTCCTCTTTTCTTCTAACAAAAAAAGACAATTACCAGGCCTGGTAACTTTTATTTTGGCAATAAGACCAATGTAAGTTTGCAATTTCATTAGGTTTTTAGTAGAATCCGCGCACTCGCAATGATTTCGGCCTTTCTGATAAAAAAACGCCACAACAAAAATCATGCTTCAAAGAGCCATTTGCCTACGCTTGCTAAAATATCAAGCGATCTGATTATTCTGATGCAAAGGTGCTCTATTGTAGGGAATTTTCCCTAAAGCAATTTGCCCCAGAATAACGACTCACTACTTTCGTTAATAGTTTGACCTTTCGCCAAGCAAATCTCCGGTTTGTTAAGTGGCTTTGTTTGCTATTCACCCGAAAAAACGCTTATTTATTCAAGGGCACTTCATTCTCAATATGAGAAAAGGACCCCTAAATGACTGTTGATGTAACATTCAAAGATTTAAACTTAACCCCTGAAGTACTTAAAGCCATTACTGACATTGGCTATGAAACACCTTCACCAATCCAGGCACAAGCGATTCCTGCGTTAATGACAGGTAATGACATTCTAGGTATGGCGCAAACCGGTACAGGTAAGACTGCCGCTTTCGCTCTACCTGCATTATCGCAAGCCGACATCAAACAAAAAAACCCGCAAATCCTTGTTTTGGCGCCTACTCGTGAGTTAGCGATTCAGGTTGCTGAAGCGTTTCAAGGTTTTGCACACCATATGAAAGGTTTTCACGTCCTTCCTATTTACGGTGGTTCAGATTATGGCACACAAATCCGTGCCTTAAACCGTGGTGTACACGTTGTGGTGGGAACTCCTGGCCGCGTTATGGACCACATCCGTAAAGGAACTTTAAAACTTGATACCTTAAAGCTACTTGTTTTGGATGAAGCCGATGAAATGTTACGCATGGGATTCATCGACGATGTTGAGTGGATTCTTCAGCAAACGCCTGAAAGCCGTCAAATTGCACTTTTCTCGGCAACTATGCCTAAAGAAGTTCACCGCATTGCGACCAATTACCTAAATAACCCAACTGAGGTTATTATCAAACAACAGACTGCAACCGCAACGACGATTGAACAAAAATATCTTTTGGTAAGCGGTGGCCACAAGCTGGATGCCTTAACCCGTATCTTAGAAGCGGAAGAAGAGATTGATGGTTCAATCATCTTTGTACGTACCAAAACAGCGACTGTTGACCTGGCAGAACGCCTAGAAGCACGTGGTTATGCTGCGGCCGCTTTGAATGGTGATATTGCCCAGAACCAACGTGAACGTATCGTTGACCAACTTAAGAAAGGCAAACTTGATATCTTAGTCGCTACCGATGTGGTTGCCCGTGGTTTAGATGTGCCGCGTATCAGCCACGTGTTCAACTATGATATTCCGCAAGATAATGAATCTTATGTTCACCGTATCGGTCGTACAGGTCGTGCGGGTCGTTCAGGAACAGCGGTATTATTCGTTACCCCACGTGAGCGTCGTTTATTAAGCTCAATTGAGCGCACCACGAAAAGCAAGATTCCAGAAATGCACTTGCCTTCGACACAAGACATCAATGACAGCCGTGTAGAAAAATTCAAGTCTCGCATTATTGAAGCAACTCAACTAGAAGACACCGCTTTCTATCAAGAGATGATTGAACAGATTGAAACCGAGAAGAACATTCCTGCAGTTGAAATTGCGGCTGGTTTAGCGCGTCTGTTACAAGGCGACATTCCATTCTTTATGTCAGACAAACCGATCCGTGAACCACGTGCGGAACGTAACGCCGGTGATGATAGAGGTCGTAGCGACAGAAATGACCGCGGTAACCGTGGCGATCGCGGGGGGCGTGGCGAACGTCCAGAGCGTAAACCACGTCGTGAACGTTCGGCAACACCTGATGAAGGTATGACACGTTTCCGCATTGAAGTGGGGAATCAACACGGAGTTCGTCCAGGCAACATCGTCGGCTGTATCGCCAACGAAGCCGGCTTAGACAGCGAATTTATCCGTCAGTTAAATATTGAAGATACTTACAGCACGGTTGATTTGCCATCTGATATGCCAAAAGCGGCTAGAGAAGATTTGAGCAAAGCTTGGGTATGTGGACAGCAACTTAAAATTCGTGAAGTTTCCGGTGGTAGTGCAAGTGAACCGCGTAAGCGTTTAACTCGCAATAAAGCCGCACCGAGCAAAGACAAAGGCAAGCCGCGTCGTGCGCCAAAACGTAGCTAATCGACTTTAGCATTGCCAATAAAAAGCCCGCTTATACGCGGGTTTTTTTGTATCTAAAATCCAGGCATAAAACCCACCAGGCCTGGAAACATTAAATTCATACAGCAATCGCATCTAAAATCAGGCGCTCTTTTGCCTGTTTACTCAGCTGTTTTATCTCATATTCACGTTTAGAGGCATCACTACGATTGTCATAAGTTTCGCAATAAGCCAACTCGCATGGCTGGCGGGTTTTGGTGTATTTGGCTCCACCTACCAGTTCGCCATTGTGTTGGCGGAGGCGTTTTTTGAGATTGGTGGTGATACCGCAATACAGACTATTATCGGCACAACGTAATAGATAAACCGACCATGAACCAACCGATGAATTTTCTGTATTTGAATAATCGACCTGATCTAAATTGATTGGACTTTTCATTTTCGCTATCCCAATTCAAAGGTTTGTAGCCACATCTGATTAATGATTGTTGATTGACTTAAGACTATAAGCTGTAATGAATTAGCACTTTACATTTTTAAGTTATCGTACCATTATAATTAAAATCCTGTCCTCATAACTTATTAGGTTTGTGGCCATATGGCTCAACAGACTAGTAAAACAGCCATTCAAGTTAGATAACTACAAATTGTTTTATACGAGAGCATTTATGAATAGAACTGATCAAACCTTACTTGAACAAATGCGGATCACTGAGCTTGAAATAGAAAACCGCAAAACGCTGTTCAATATCAGTGTTGAAGATGCCGAAATTCTCAGCGGAGTGAAACCGCAAATCGAATTGGAAATTGACCGTCTAGTAAAACAATTTTATGAACTGCAAACCAATGTTCCAGAAATCGCCTTACTGATCGGGGATGCCGATACTTTAGGTCGACTACGGACAGCCCAACGCAAATATGTCATTGACCTTTTCAGTGGCTTCTACGACATCGAATATGTTAACAACCGGCTTCGCATAGGCATGGTGCATAAACGTATCGGAGTTGAACCAAAGCTATATCTCTCCGCAGTACAACAACTCAAAAAACTCCTGATGGAGCTGATAGAGACACTCTTTATCAACCAGCCGGAGCAGTGTATTCTCGTCCAATCGGCTTTAGAAAAACTGTTCATGTTTGATATTTCGCTGGTGTTCGATACTTATATTCGCAGTTTGATCTCTGAAATTGAAAGCTCTAAAGAAAAATCTGAAGACTATGCGATTGAACTGGAGAAAAAGGTTAAGGAACGTACCATCCAGTTGGAGATGGTTTCACGAACCGACCCCTTAACAGGGCTACTTAATGTTCGCCATTTAAATGAAATCCTGACTCAGATATTACGTGCCGCACAACGTCGTTTGGAGCCGGTTTCGGTAGCCTATCTGGACATCAACGACTTTAAACAGATTAACGATGAAGAGGGACACCAGCGTGGTGATGAAATCTTACGCACCGTCGCCAGTGCGATTAATCGAGTTTCACGTGAAGAAGACCAGTGTTTTCGCTATGGCGGCGATGAGTTCTGTATCGTACTGCCACAATGCACTGAAAACCAGGCATCTGAAATTTATAGTCGACGCTTGATTGAGGAAATCCAACAACACGAACCCGAATTAACCATCAGTGTCGGTTATATGCAGGCCGGCCCTGTGGAATATCCAACAGCCGAAGAAATCATACATTTAGCAGACCAACACATGTATCAAGCCAAGCATAATTTTAAACACAATAACGAAGAAACCAATCTGCTTTAATATCAATCAAACATAAAAAAACCCGCAAAATTTGCGGGTTTTTTAGCCGTTAAACGTTATAACGATTATCGTTTTACCGTTGCCAGTGGCCTGACTTGCCGCCAATCTTCTCTAACAGTTTCACTTGATCGATTACCATACCGCGATCAACCGCTTTACACATATCGTAAAGGGTCAAGGCCGCTACAGAGGCCGCCGTTAAGGCTTCAATTTCAATTCCCGTTTGCCCAACGGTTTTGCAAGTCGCTTCAATCTCGACACTGCTTTTCTCAAGATTTGGGGTGAGCTCGACTTTTACCGAGGTAATCATCAACGGATGGCACATGGGAATCAAATCCGGTGTGCGTTTTGCCGCCATAATCCCTGCTATACGTGCCGTAGCCATCACATCACCCTTTTTATGCTTACCCTCTACAATCATGCTTAAGGTTTCTGGTTGCATGAAAATGGTCGCGCAAGCCGTCGCAGAACGTTCGGTATAAGCCTTATCACTCACATCTACCATACGGGCTTGGCCTTTTTCATCTAAATGGGTTAAGAGTTGTTCTGTCATGTTATTCATCCACTGGATTGAAAGGGTAAAAAGCGACTTTATCGCCCCTATTTATTTGGTTGTCCTCAGGAATCACCACAAAGCCATCCGCCCAAACGGTCGAAGTCAGGACACCAGAACCTTGATTAGGATAGATTTCCACCACACTTATTTGATTTTTATTGACCAACCTTGCACGCGCGAACTCACGTCTAAAACCAGGCTTCAACCATTCAAAATCCGCCTCAAGCCAGATGGGCTTTGCCTTAAGGACATTAGCCCCTTGCATCTTTAATAGATAAGGACGTGCAAACAGGTTGAAAGTCGCAAAGGCTGACACAGGATTACCCGGCAAACCGATAAAAGGGGTACCTTGGATATCACCATAAGCGATCGGTTTACCGGGCTTCATTTTCACTTTCCACATATCCAATGAACCCAGTTGTTCTATCGCAGGCTTGATATGGTCTTCTTCACCCACTGAAACGCCACCGGTGGTAATCACCACATCCGCCATAGAGGCGGCTTTTTTCATCGCTTCCACCGTTGCATCGATGGTATCGTCAACGCGGCCTAAATCAATCAATTTGAAGCCCAGTTGCGGCACCAGGCCTGCTAACACATAACGGTTGGCATTATAGATTTTACCCGGCTGGGAAACCTCTCCGGGTTCTAGCAACTCGTCGCCAGTAGTGAAGGTTGCAATCGTTAAAGGTTTAAACACGGTGACTTGATTAAAACCAATCGAGGTGATCAACCCCAAATCCTGAGGTCGTAGCTTATGCCCTGCTTTTAGAATCGTGGTATTCTGCTGAATATCCTCACCCACTACTCGAATATTCTGGCCAGCACTACTATGACTTGCAGTGATTCTGATTTCATTATCGGCAAGTTGCTCGGTTTCCTCTTGCATCACCACCATATTGGCTCCTTCGGGGATAGGTGCACCAGTAAAGATACGTGCGGCCGTTCCCGGTTTCAACGGCATTGGAGAGGTTCCAGCGGGAATTCTTTGACTGACTTCAAATACAGAATTATGTTCCAAATCATAACTATGTAATGCATAACCATCCATCATGCTATTGTCATGCGGAGGAACATTCAACGGTGAAACAATTGGCTCAGCCAAGACACGCCCTAAGGCATCAAAAATGGAGATCGTTTCTGTGTTCTCTGTTTGCTTAACTTGCGCCAACAAGTAATGCAAGGCTTCATCAAAAGTTTTCATAGTAGGTTCTCAGAACTCGCTTTATAAAAAAATCCCTGCTAAAGCAGGGAAAGACAGATCGTATTAATTAACTCGTTTGAGTACTTTATCTAAAGTACCCAGGATGCTGTAATCGCCGATATTATTGGCTTTAATTGTAGATTATTTTACCCAACGGTTTTCAGCTTCTTTATCACTGATGCGTGCATCAACCCAACGCTCATCGCCATTTGGCAAGGTTTCTTTCTTCCAGAAAGGGGCATTGGTTTTAAGATAATCCATAATAAAGTGTGCGGCGTAAAATGCATTTTCTCGGTGGCGACTTGAGACAGCAACCAAGACAATCTGGTCAGTCGGGTACATTTTGCCGATGCGATGAATGATTAAGCTGGATTCCAACGCCCATCTTTCATGGGCTTCAAGTCGAATCTTTTCCAGCGCTTTTTCAGTCATCCCCGGATAATGCTCAAGTTCAAGGATACTGACTTCATCACCTTCATTGATGTCGCGTACAGTACCTACAAAACTGACCACCGCCCCTATGTCTTTATGCCCAGCCCTTAAAGCGGCCACTTCGGTAGTCAAATCAAAATCTTCTTGTTGGATTTTGATATGTGGTAAATCACTCATTCAATTACCCACCAGTAACCGGAGGGAAAAAGGCCACTTCATCACCCGCCTTGATCAAGGTATCCCTTTGTGCGACGTCATGGTTTACCGCAATCTGTAGATTTTGGTTTTCCAAAAGTGCTTTTTGCCAGTTTTCACCACGTGTTGCCAGACTTTCTATCAAAGCGCCGACCGTGTTGTATTCAGCATTGATTTGTTCATTAGCTTTACCAAGCATCTCTCTAAAGCTTGCAAAATATAATACATTGACCATTTTTCTATCCTACTCAAAACAGCGGTTAACCGCCTAGTTGAACCATTTGTCTAAATTCGATATTGTGTACGTTTTCATTGAAGAAGTGTTTTTCCGGTTTCTTCAACATCGCATCGGTGATGATTTGTTGTAACTCTTCATCGGTAACGCCATTCCTTAACGGGGTGCGTAAATCAACCGAGTCTTCTTGACCTAAACACAAGGCTAAAACCCCTTTTGCAGTTAGTCGAACCCGGTTACAGGTTTCACAAAAGTGTTGTGATACTGCGGAGATGACACCAATCTTGGTATTGGTTCCAGCAATCAAGAAGTTACGTGATGGCCCATCATGGGTTTTACCTGAGGCTGGGATTAAATCTGCTCCAACATGCTTCTTGATTCTTGCAAGGATCTTATCTGCAGGGTAGTGCTGATCCATCATGCTTACGCCTGCAGGACCAATCGGCATAGTTTCGATAAAGCGTACTTCCACACCTTTTTGTAAGCCGTAATCGACCATCGCCTCAATCTCATCGTCATTCGTACCTTTCATAACGACCATATTGAATTTAACCGGTTTCATGCCCACCTCTAGCGCTTTATCAACACCAGCAAGCACCTTGTCCAAATCGCCGCCACGAGTGATGTTCTTAAAGCGTTCCTTACGCAAAGAATCAATCGAGATATTACAACGGGTAATTCCAGCCTTGGTTAACGCCTCTGCTTCTCTTTCTAAGTGATGAGCATTGGTCGAAAGGGCGATATCTTCAAGCCCGTCATATTGGCTAATCTCTTCCACTAAACTTGCCAAATTCTTACGCACCAATGGCTCACCACCAGTTAAACGAACCTTGGCTACACCCAAGTTTACAAAGGCTTTGATAATACGAGCTAGCTCTTCATACGATAAATACTCTGTATGGGTGCCATCTGGGTGCACGCCTTGTTCCGGCATACAATAACCGCAACGGTAGTTGCACTTATCCGTCACAGAAACACGTACATACTCAATTTTTCGGTTAAATGGATCAATCAATTCTTTGCGCATATTTATTCACTTTTTCGTCAGGCGTTATAGCCGATCGGGAATAACGCATTTTACACGCAATACATATTAGAATTCAATTATTTATCCGCAAATAATTAGATTAACGCCATTAAATTTTCTAATGAAATTAGATAGATAAACTGACCAGGCCTGGTTATTTGAAATTTCACCACAACAAGAGAAAGCATGCGGTTTTTTAGAATGGATTATCGCAACTATTTGTTTAGCATTCACGAATAAGATCAGACAGAAATAGTAGAAAACAAAAATAAGACATAAAAAAACCCGCGACTACAAAAAGTAATCGCGGGTTTTCGATAAGTCATTTTAGTGCGGTGAATGGTTGCTAAGTTTACTAAATCAAGGCGGGAAATCTGAGCTTACAAATGTAAGTGATGATTTCCCAACGATGAGTTAGTAATTCTTAGCGGCCATTCGGCCACTAAAAATTACATACCAGCGTGACCTACACCAGGCTTATCTTCATGCATACGCTGAGGAACGTTATACTGAGGAGTTCCATCAGGTAGTTTACGTGCTTGACGATAGTTATGGATATCACCTTTACCATCACCAACCTGTGCATTGTCACAGTTAGTCATACAACGATCGTTGTGGATAACAGGACGGTGGTCACAGAAGAAGTTACCTTGGTTAGGCATATACTTGTTCATTTTCATCAGCATAGCTGAATCGAAGAAAGTATCGTTATCCAACTCATTACCTTCATCATCAATTTTGATGTAGTTAGACTGAAGGATATAACCAGTCATACCTAGGTAACCAGCATCACCGATATAAGGTGCGTTTGGAGTCCAGAAAGGCATTGTACGACGGATGTAATCAAAGATTGTTACCGCGTATGGCCAGTAGTTACCTACTGCTTTCATTGGAGCTGGATCATAGAAGTCAGAAGTAACTAAGTTTTCTTCAACCGCTAGAGGTAGGTAACCTTTAGCACCTTCACCGAATTCACCGTGACACATACCACAGAACTGAACGTAGATTTTTCCACCTTCTTCTACAGTCATACCAACGCCAGCAGCAGGAAGACCTTTCCCGTCACCGTCTACAGTGATGTTCCACTTCTGTAAAGCAGACTCAGCGATAGGAGTACCAAATCCGTTAGCTACGAATTTGGAATCGTTGAAGTAGTTAGCTTTAGCACTGTCGTGAACTTCAGTGAATGCTGCAGGGATTTTACACTGAGCGTTACCGTGGTTACCACCGTCGATGCTGTCATCAACTTCAAAAGAGTAAGGGTTAGCTGGATCTAATTTACCAACAAGACCATCACGACCGTGAGATGCATCTTTACCTAAAATCGCTTCAATAACGGCTTTATCTAAATATTTACCGTCAGCTTTTTTGATAATTTCTGCATAATCCGCCGCATACTTACCATCAATTTTTGCACCAGATGCTGAATTGCTGTCTGAAGAACCAGACATCGCTAATACAGAACCTGAGAATAATGCTGTAACAGAAGCTACAACTAAAGTTTGTTTAGTACTGAACATTTTCGATCATGCCTCCGTTTTTACCATCTTCCCATGCGTGTACACGCCATGTAACCATAGCTGTACGGTGATAAACGTTGTTAGTACCTTCGATCTTACGCATTTGAGGCATAGGAGGTTGTACATAACCAGTTTCATCAGTAACACGGCTCATTAGGAATGCTTCAGATCCATCCCAGTCCCATTCGATTTCAAAACGAGTCCAAGCTTTATCTAATACAGGTGAAGTAAAGTGTGCTTCTTTCCAGTTTTTACCACCGTCGAATGAAACATCAACGTGAGCAACTTTACCACGACCAGACCAAGCTAAACCACGAACGTAGTATTTACCAGGACCTTGCATTTTAAAGTCAGGAGAAGGATAAGTGATTACTGAGTTAGCTTCCATGTACCATGAGAAACGCTGCGCAGTTCCATCAGGCATTAATTCAGTGTACTTAGAAGTTTCTTCACGGTGCTGCATAGGCACATCGTGAACCATGATACGACGTAGGTATTTAACCCACATGTTCGCTTCACAACCAGGAACAACTAAACGGATTGGGTAACCCTGTTCACGACGTAACGCTTCACCGTTCTGTGCGTAAGCAATGAAACAGTCATCCATAGCTAATTCAAGAGGGATTGAACGTGACATACCAGATGCATCCGCACCTTCAGGAATGATCCACTTACCTTCTGGCTTGATACCCGCTTCTTTTAGTAGGTCAGATAGACGTACACCCGTGTATTCAACACAAGACATCATACCGTGAGTCCATTGAACAGAGTTCAACTGAACCCCTTTCCATTCCATCGCACCGTTAGCAGGACACTCTACAAAGTGGATACGTGAAATTGAAGGGAAACGCTTAAGATCATCCATAGTGAAGATCAATGGGCGTTCAACAAGACCGTGAATTACTAAACGGTGCTCATCAGGGTTGATTGTTGGTACACCACCGTGGAAACGTTCAAAGTGAAGTCCGTTAGGAGTAATGATACCGTGCAACTGGTGCAATGGAGTCATTGTGATAGACGCCATTGAATCTGGAGTTAACCACTCAAGAGTACGACGCTGTACTTCCTTCTCGAAAGGAGAAGGCATACCGTAAGGATACTTACGAACACCGAAACCTAAAGATTTACGAGCTGCTTGATCCTGTAATACAGTTGTGATTTCTTCTTTACCAGCATAAGGGGCTACTGCTTTCTTAGCATCATAACCTGCACCTTCTGCTGCACTAGCTGCTTTAGTGAACATCACTCCACCAGCTACAGCCGCACTACCTTTTAAAAAGGCGCGACGACCTTGGTTGCGACTGTCTTCAGTCTGAACTGCAACCTTTTCTACGATTTGATCTGTCATTTATTGCTCCTTGATGGCCTTACTTCTTCGAGTAACACCCCAGATTCAAGAGTTTACATTATCCAAATAGCCTGGATTGCCGAATAGTTGAATCCACAACCAGGGCTAATACAGTTATTGCTAGCAGGCTATAATAAAATTTAAAATTAGCAACTGCAAGCCTAAACACAAGAAAAATTAGGAATCTCTTATATAAATTTTTTATAAGCACTAAGCCAAGTTTCTATAAGGATTGATAATCATCCATAAAAACACACTATATAGTAGGTAAGTCTTTACGAGAGCAGATAGGCCCCATTTTAGGATTTTCAATATCTTCAGCGACTTGACTTAAGAATTGTTGCAATTCATCAATGGAAAGTACCGATAAAATCTTATTCATAATCTCAGGATGAATGGCAACTGTTGTAAATTGTCCCGATTGCAGCTGAACTTGCACACCACATGCATCCGCTATCGCTCCCGCTTCATCATTACCCTCAATCATTGACGCTTGCTCACCGAACAGCATCTCGCCATACTCTTCTTCAATCTGCTCAGTGACGGCTTCAGTTAAGTTATCAACAATCTTGATTGTGAAAGAATCATCATCCGTATGAGTAAGATCCGCCTCCAATTCAGTTTTGACTCCCAGGTTTTCACAATACAATTGAAAACGTTTGGCTAAACTTTCATCAAAAAAAACGTACTCCATTAAATCATCCACAATCAGGTTCCTTTATTTTTAACGCTGTGACAGGTATCATTCGATACACAATTGATTCCATATTCAGTTTACTCTGACATATTAATGTAACAAGGTGCAAACCATGATTGATCGCCAATTCCCTATCACCCGTATGCGTCGCATGCGTAAAGATGAATTCTCACGCCGTTTAATGCGCGAAAACGTATTGACCACCAATGACCTGATTTTGCCGATGTTCGTTATCGAAGGCCACAATAGCCGTGAACCGGTAAAATCTATGCCAGGAGTTGAGAGGCTGAGTATAGACCTTTTAGTGGAGGAAGCCAAAGAGATTCATGCCTTGGGCATACCAATGATTGCACTTTTTCCGGTAACCCCGCTGGAAGCCAAATCGTTGACCGCTGAAGAAGCCTATAATCCGGAAGGCCTTGCACAACGTGCGGTACGTGCCGTCAAAGCGGCTTGCCCTGAATTAGGCGTAATGACCGATGTGGCTCTAGACCCATTCACGACACACGGGCAAGACGGCATCATTGACGACGACGGTTACGTCTTAAACGATGACACCATCGATGCATTGATGCAACAGGCCTTGTCACACGCCGAAGCTGGCGCAGACGTTATCGGACCATCCGATATGATGGATGGCCGCATCATCGAGATTCGAGAACTGTTGGAAGAACATGGCCATATCAATACCCGTATTATGGCTTACTCAGCTAAATACGCCTCTTCTTATTATGGCCCTTTCCGTGATGCGGTCGGTTCAGCAGGGAACCTGGGTAAAGGCAATAAATACACCTACCAGATGGACCCGGCCAATCGCAATGAAGCTTTACATGAAGTTTCCTTAGATTTGAACGAAGGTGCGGATATGGTGATGGTCAAACCAGGGATTCCTTACTTGGATATTGTGCGCGATATCAAAAATGAGTTTAAAGCACCGACCTTTGTCTATCATGTCAGTGGTGAATATGCGATGCTCAAAGCCGCTTCACAAAATGGCTGGATTGACGAAAAATCGGTGGTTTTAGAAACCCTATTAAGTTGTAAACGTGCTGGTGCGGATGGCATCTTGACCTATTACGCCAAACTTGCCGCCATTTGGTTAAAAGAAGTGCAGCAAGGTTAATCGTCATGACAGATAAATATGCGGTAGTCGGCTTCCCCATCGGCCATTCTAAGTCACCCTTGATTCATCGTTTGTTTGCCGAGCAAACCCAACAAGACTTGGTTTATGAGGCGATTTTGATTGACTCTGAAGAGACCTCATTCAGATGGGAGATTGAGAACCTTAAAAACCAAGGCTACAAAGGCATCAATATCACCGTACCATATAAATTGGATGCGTTTGAATTTGCCGATGATTTAAGCAGTCGCGCCCAAACCGCACACGCGGTGAACACCTACACCTTCAATGCTGATGGCACGATTTCCGGCGAGAATACCGATGGTATCGGTTTGGTCAACGATATCGAAATCAACGGCCAAACGCCATTCAAAGGCAAAAAAGTCCTGATTTTAGGAGCGGGCGGCGCGGTACAAGGCATTTTAGAACCATTATTGGCAAAGCAACCAGGCCTGGTACATATCGCTAACCGCACCGCAAAACGCGCCCAGGTTTTAGGTGAGCGTTTTCATACCGAAACACCCATAACCGGTAGCGGCTGGGAAGAGATTCCATTGCAGGAGTATGACATCATCATCAATGGTACATCGGCAAGTCTAGAGGGCAAAATACCGCCCATTTCACCTGCATTGATTGGCAAACACAGTTTGGTGTATGACATGATGTATGGTGCCAAGCCAACTGTATTTATGGAGTGGGCTAAACAAGCCCAACCCAGTTGCAAGACCATGGATGGTCTGGGAATGTTGATCGGTCAAGCGGCTGAAGCCTTTTATATTTGGCGAGGGGTTCGCCCTGAAACCGCACCGGTTATCCAGCAGGTCAGAGAAAGCATCACAGCTTAACTGGCAAGTTGAAATAAAAAATGGCTTCATCCCAAATAACCAGGCCTGGTAACGTTATCGGCCCTGGTTTTTTTAATAACCCACTATTAGTAACCCTCTTTAATATTACGCCATCAATTTATTGAAAGTTCCAACCTATCGCGATGGTGACAATCCCCAATAAAACCAACCATAATGCTGAATAACGTCCCGCTTTAGGCTCTCCTAATACAAAAGCATAACTCGCTTTCAAGAGGTTATTTGACCCCGCTGCAATCAAAATCGCACTGCCAATCACTCGCCCTTGTACCTGGTATTCACCATTCAATATCGACAATACAAATGGGTCGATATCGGTAAAGCCGACAATTAATGATAGATAACGCACCCCGGCATCACCAAAGTAATGCATGACCAACTGTGTGGCCACCGCCATCACCAAAAACAAGCCTGCAAAGACAAACGCGACTTTTAACTCCAAAGGGTTTTGTGCGCGGCTGCTATCAACTGTTTTATCGACCCCATTACGATTTTCAACCTGGATATAGATAAAGGCCAAGACAAAAGCGGTTGCCGCCAAAGTCAACATAATCGGAAACAGCTCAACCGCCACCGACCACATGAATAACGCCACTATGACCCATAAACGTAGGTACATCAGACCTGTTGCCGAAATAATCGCGGCGGTCATCTTGTAACTCAAACGTGGAATCTCATTCGACTTTCGCGCTAAAACCACGGTGGTTGCGGTAGACGAATACAGTCCACCAAGCATACCGGTGACCATCAACCCCTGCTCTTTAACAAAATATTTTTGGGAGATATAACCAAGGTAAGAGACCGATGACACGACCACAACGGCGAGCCAAACCTTAAATGGGGAAACCGGAACCCAGTGATTGATGTTTTCTTGAGGCAACAACGGCAGAATCACAACACTCAACAACACCAACTTCGCCAAGGTGCTCAACTCTTCATTGGAGACTTTTTGAGCCAATTCATTCAGCATCTGTTTTGAGTTGAGCAATAGCACGATGGTCACAAAAACCGCAGAGGCGACCCAAAGCGGTTGAGTCATGACCAACGGGGCATAACTATAGGTTAACGCCCAAACTAAAAAGCTCAATAAACTGCTATTATGGAGCTTCAATCGTTGCCAGTACAACAGGGCAAACAGCATCGACAAGGCCAAAAAACCTAATAGATACAACCACTCATTGACTAGATAAAACACACTCCCCATCAACCCTGTCAGACTCATCGTCCTGACCGTACCCACAAAAAGTTGCTGGGTTTTTGCATGAAACTTTTGCTGATAACCTCTTAACTCAGACCCTGTCAAAAAACTAAATAGCAAAATTAAAATCAGTTGTGCCCAAAGTTCATGCTGCAGTGAAATCATAAAAATTCCGTGTGTAATTTCGTCATTGAATAGCGTAGTTGAATCGTTTAACCCAGGCCTTATTGCTCAGCTTGAAAGTCATTTTTTAGCTTTACGTAATGCTCGGCGGAATATTTAAAAAAGGCCAACTCTTTCTCGTTTAACGGGCGGGCTTGTTTCACCGGAGATCCCACATAAAGATAGCCACTCTCCAGCACCTTACCTGACGGCACCAAACTGTTGGCACCAACCAAAACATGCTTTTGTACGACCGCATTATCCAAAACAACCGCCCCCATGCCAATCAGACACTCATCCTCAATAATGCAGCCATGCAGTACCGCGTTATGCCCGACAGTCACATCTTTGCCGACAATGCATTTTGAACCTTTAGAGATTTCACTCTCATGAGTGGTATGCACCACTGCGCCATCTTGGATATTGGAGCGGTCGCCAATCACAATATCATTCACATCACCACGTAAAGTCGCATTCGGCCAAATCCCGACATCTTTACCTAAAACACATTTACCGATTACTACGGCACTTTCGTCTACCCAAGCACCGTCGGCTAACTGCGGTTCGATCGATTTATATTTTCTAATTGCCATCTAAAATCCTCAATTTTTAAGCTTATTGAGCTAGATTATAGCCCAGGCTAATTTTGGATAGTTAATGAAAACGTAATCCATCCGTTTCAAATCAAGCTGTAAAAGGTAAACAGTAAACACATAAAACTCCATTAATAGAGCACAAAAACGCTTTATTAGGATTATCAAAAAATAGGCCTATAATGAAAATTGAATCCAAAAAAGATAAAGGTTTTCAATGACAAACACTCCTCGCACCGAAAAACGTAAAAACATCCGTTTTCCATCAAGCCGTCCAGTTCTCATGATCATTAACAATAAAAGCATATACGCGACCATGACCGATTTCTCTCGACATGGCATAGGGTTTGTCAGCTCTGAAACGGCTGACATACACAGTCGTATTGAAATTCATTTTGATATCCCCAACAGCGCGACCAATCAAAAGGAAGTCAAACCCTTTCAATTTAAAGCCGAAATCAGACACTGCTTCACCTATAGTCACGAAAGCCACATTGGAGTCCGTATTGAACAGCCAAGCCAGGAATATTTAACATTATTTGATGAATTATCAGTCGCTTAATGAGTTAATCAACAAAACAAACCAGTGCGGAATAATACTTATTTATACTATGGTTTTTATTATGACTTTTATTTGCTAGAATGCCAGTCAATGACACAATAAAATGGATTTATGGAGATTATGGAAAAAAATATTTTACAGCCTCCTAAAACAAGTCAAGAGTATGTAGAACGGCGTCGTGAAGCTCGCCTTCCTACTCATTTACCATCTATTCTCATCAACAAAGACCGGACTATTTATACGACCATTATTAATTTATCCTCTCATGGCATTGGATTTTTATCTGCGGTTCCCTTAAAAGCCAATGATGTCGTGGAAATCACTTTTGAACGTAAATCAGCCAACACCATGGTTCCCGTCAACCTCAAAGTTCAAGTGCAGAGCTGTCATGAAGTGGATTTTGAATATTACATCGGCGGCAGCATTGAAAATAAGTCACTAGAGTATACAAAATTCTTTGAAACCACCTCTTCCAGCTAAAAAAATGGCGTCTCCAATATTGGATCAAATTGTGACGGTGAAACCTCTGGTAAACTTTTAAATCCAGGTTTGGCAAAATAATAACCTTGCATCAGGTAAACACCTAAATCTTTAAAAAAACGCGCCTCTTCCACGGTTTCTATACCCTCCGCCAAGACGGTGACTTTCAACTGATTACAAGTAGCAATCAAATTACGGTTAATTATGCGCTTCACACGATCTTTATCCACATTTCGTACCAACTCCATGTCCAGTTTCATAATATTTGGAATAAAACTCGTCAATAGATTTAGACCAGCATAACCTGACCCGAAATCGTCAATGGCCGTCACAAACCCCTGGCTTTGATAGTAGTTAAAAATTTTCGTCAGATGCCTCGCTTCCAGCACCTCTTCCGATTCGGTAATCTCAAACATGATGTTTTCGACCGGGAAATTGCACTCTTTTGCGGCTCTCAAGGTACTTTGAATACAATGTTCAGGCTGATAAACAGCGTTGGGTAAAAAATTGATACTTAACATTTTGTCCAGCTTAAGTTCACTGGCCAACTGAATCGCTTTTACTCGGCAAGCTTGGTCAAAGGCATAACGATTATCATCATCGACTTGACTCAAAATACTCGCCGCACTCTCACCATTCACACCGCGAACCAAAGCTTCATAGCCAAAAATTTGCTGTCGACGTAAGTTCACAATTGGCTGAAATGCAAACGTAAAATCAAACGGCAGAGTGGAACCACAATGCGCACAGCCGGATTCGATTTGTTGTATTGGAAAATGTGTCACCATGGTATTGTGCACTCCAAGAATTTTGTTAAGGGCATCTTGATACTATATCAGGGAATAAGGCCAATTACACTTAACCACTTTTTATCTCAGAACAAGGTTTATGACCATTGTGAAATGATAGCCAACGGGGTTAAATTGACCAGGCATTAAAAAAGGCCGTATATCGATGATATACGGCCTTTTAACAATCAATCCAAACTAAATCAATGGATTAACGCATGGTCACCAACTCTTCCGAGCTTGATGGATGAATGGCGATAGTGGCGTCTAAATCCGCTTTAGTCGCACCCATTTGCACGGCAACGGCAAAACCTTGCAACATTTCATCGGCACCATCACCCACAATGTGAATACCGACCACCTTCTCGTCTTCACCCGCCACCACTAATTTTAAAGCGGTTTTAATTTGGTGCTGAGTGAAAGCGTAGCGCATTGGCGTAAACGACGACGTGTAAACCTTAACATTATCATGACCGTACTCTTTACGGGCATCATGCTCCGCCAAACCAACCGTCCCAACAGGAGGGTGCGAGAAAATCACGGTCGGCACCGAGCTCAAATCCAACTTTAGGTGAGGTTTATTATTATATAAACGCTCCGCCAAGTAACGACCCGCACGAATCGCCACCGGCGTTAATTGCGGCTGACCAGTGACATCACCAATCGCATAGATATTGTCTACCGCTGTTTTGTGATTCTCATCCACATCAATAAAGCCACGACCATTTGCAGAAAGCCCCGCATTAGCTAATGCCAACGGCTCAACCAAGGTCGTACGCCCTACGGCCCACACCACTTGGTCAAAACCGTGAATCTCTTGACCATCCGTGCTGTAAATTGTTAAGGTGCCGTCTGCGGCACGCTCTAGTTTTTTCACCGCAAAATGGTACTCTTTGGTGATGCCGCTCTCCAACATCGCGTCGGTTAAGGTTTCACGAATCATGTCATCAAAACCACGCAAGACTAAATCTTTACGGCTAATCAAAGTGGTATCGGTGCCTAATGCTTGGAACACGCCGGCCAACTCAACGGCAATGTAGCCACTACCGACAACAGCGACCTTCTTAGGCTGCTCGGTTAAGGCAAAGAAACCATCGGAACTGATTCCTAAATCCGCATTTTCTGTTTCTTGTGGAATCAATGGGGTGCCGCCTGGGGCAATGACAATGGTTTCCGCCGTATACTTCTTGCCATCGACCAACACCGTGTTTTTATCGACAAAACTTCCCCAACCATGCAATACATCCACACCTTTGTCAGCCATATAGCCATCATACCAAGTCGTGATATTCTTGATGTACTGCTCACGTTTGGCAACCAAAGTCGCCCAATCAAATCCCTTTTGTTCAACATCAAAACCAAAGTCCGGCGCATCGCGCAGAGCCTCAGCGATGTGCGCTCCAAACCACATCACCTTTTTAGGTACACAACCGATGTTTACGCAAGTTCCACCAAGCTTTTTGGCTTCTACCACTGCACATTTTTTACCGTATTCTGCCGCACGCTCCACAATTGATAAACCGCCGCTACCGGCGCCAATCGCAATTACATCGTAATCAAAACTCATGGTTATTCCTTTGCTCAAAAAAAGAGACTCATACCAATAAAAAAAGCCGATAGTAAGTTGTCATTACGGCTTTTTAAAATACTCAATACAAATTATTCTAGCTTAAAACCTACCAGGCCTGGTAGGTTTTAAATTGTCTTTACAACAATGCTTATTTACTTAAAAACGCTTCTAGATCATCTGATCCACCAATGTGCTCACCTTCGATGAATACTTGCGGAACCGTACTTGCCTGAGCAACCGCACGTAGCGTTTTAGAGCTTGGCCCGTGGTTAGAAATCGTAATCTCTTCGTAGCTAATGCCGTTATCTTTCAACATCGCTTTCGCTTTAATGCAGAATGGGCAACCAGGCTTGGTGAAGATTGTCGCAACACGTGGTGGCTTAGCTTCTGGGTTGATGTAGTTAAGCATGGTATCCGCGTCAGAAACTTCAAACGGGTCACCTTCTACTTCCGGCTCAATAAACATTTTGTCGATAACACCATCTTTCACCAACATTGAATAACGCCATGAACGCATACCAAAACCTAGATCGGTTTTATCAACCAACATACCCATTCCTTCAGAGAACTCACCGTTACCGTCTGGGATTAAAGTCACGTTGTCAGACTCTTGGTCTTCTGCCCAAGCGTTCATTACAAACGTATCGTTGACCGACATACACACAATCTCATCAACACCGTTTGCAGTAAATACTGGAGCTAGTTCGTTAAAACGTGGTAAATGGCTTGATGAACAGGTTGGCGTAAATGCACCTGGTAGTGAAAATACGATAACCGTCTTACCTTTAAAAATATCGTCTGAAGTCACGTTTACCCACTCATTATTCTGACGAGTACGGAATGTAACTGCTGGAACGTTTTGACCTTCTTTGTTTACTAATGCCATTTTCTACTCCTACTGGAACAAACTTTTTACGCTGTTCGTTAGTTGATTAAAATTTAGTTTTTAACGAGTTGTTTCGTTAACTTGATGCCTAGTTTACTGAAAGACCTTTAATAAAGGAAATTGATTGTTTCAACCAAGTTGATAGTTTTTACCTATTAATCATTTTTACACTAATCGAATATCTACCAGGCCTGGTGACATTGGATTTATTGTAGTGTCGAGCCCTGTAAAGTGCGCATAAATGGTTCTAAAACGTCTTTTTCTTGAGCATACTTCATTAACAACCCTAAAATGGCCTGGTCTTCATGTGAAGACGCAATGCGTGCGCTTAATTGAAATTCCCTATCAGTCACACTGCCTTTAAAACCGCCCAGCTCCAGTAACGCCGCAACCATACCCACGTTTTGCAACAAACAAGCTGCTTGCAAAGGTTTGACCACTTCGCCAGCCGCATCTTTGGCCACTTCTTGTTGCGCGGAAACGAAATGCTCCTGCACCAACACCATGGTCATCCAATAATTCATCTCCGGGGCTTCTTGGCTTTCCAATACATTCAAAAATATCTCGCGAGGATCGATACCCTTATCGCGGATTAAACCTGCGGCAATACGTGCAAAAGGCGCACGTTGCGCTTCATCTAAATTCAATAAATTCATCCGTGTAAATGTCTTCGTTAGTAACAATTTTTCTATTATAACCCTATCTACAGTCAATTTTTAGTATGCACAATGAATGCGAAAAATCGGATCGGTTTTTAATTCACGCCAAGCATGGACAATAAATTGATGCCGTTTAATATTTTCATATTTTTGACAGACTTAAATGCTTTAAATTCCAATGAACTCAATTATACTTAAGGCGTATAACTTTCAGTGATTCACCAACTACTTAAGACCATGTTTTGAATAGCGGAATCCCAATCACTTAGAACAGAAAGGAATGGTATGTTGCGTCAGGTTTTAGCTTTACTGATTATTGGCGGGGTAACTGGATGCACGGTTCAACCCACCCTTCCCGCACTCGACAAGACCTATAGTGACTTGCAAACGCAAAAACCTATTGAGGATGCCAAACTACAAAAAACACTTCAGCAAGGCTGGTGGCAAAAATTTAATGACCCGACATTAAACACCTTGATCGCACAATGCATTGCTGCCAACCCGAACAGCCAAACAGCACTTTCCGCCATTCGTGAAGCTCGTGCCTATCAAAACAAAACCGATGCTGGTCGCTATCCTTCTGCGTCATTATCAGCAGGTTATCGCCATCAATATTCCAATGAAACCGAAAAACAAACCGGCAAATACTCTTTAGCTTTGGACTCTCAATGGGAAATTGATGTGTTCAAACAACAGCAAAATGCGAGCAACTCCGCTAAAGAACTGTTTTTAGCGGTACAAGCGGATTATACCGACCTGATTATTTCTCTAAGTGCAGAATTCGCCAACACCTATTTCTCCTTAAGACAACAACAACAGCTATTACAGCTAGTCCAGTCCAGCCTGAAGAACTGGCAAGAGACCCAACAGTTGGTGGAGTGGCAAGCCATGGCCGGATTACAAAGCCAGCTTGCGGTTGAACAAGCACACCGTAGCTATGCACAAACAGCGGCGACGATTCCAGAATACCAATCTGCCATTTTGCAACGCCAGCACCAACTCGCTGGTTTGTTGGGCATAGGTCTTGAGCAACTCCCCAAAACGCTGTTTTTGACACAAGGCTTAGCGCCAATACCCAACATTGCAACAGACCAACTTCCATTGGAAATCTTACGCCAGCGCCCAGATGTAAGAGCGGCCGAGCACCGTGCCAGATCTGCGGCTTTTCAAGAAGCCATCGCTAAAGCCAACCAATATCCCAGTTTCATTTTAGCCGGTAGCCTAAGCAATGCCGCCAGCAACCTTGGCGACCTGTTATCGGTCAATACACTGATTGCGAGTTTAAGTGCCAGCCTTTCACAAACGCTGTTTGACCATGGGCAAATAAAATCCGATATTGAGATTAAAAAAGAGCAAGCTTTACAAGCCTTATTAAGTTATCGAACCACGGTATTAAACGCTTTATCCGAAGTGCAACTCGCAAAATCGCAAATGCACAATGCACGGCAGCGCCTACAAAAAACGCTCACCGCGCTATCGCTGGCAAAAAGCGAAGAAGAGCTCGCCTTATTACAGTACAAAAGTGGGCAAATCGCGTTTTCTGAAGTGCTTACCGCACAAAGAATCCGTTTAGGCCTTCAGCAACAAGAATTAAATGCTCAACAATCGTTATTGGAATACACCATCAGCTTTACCAAAGCCACTATGGGAGATTGGGCATGGCAACAAATGCAAGTGGCTTCATCGCCACAGTCAGAGGAATCGGAAAATGAATAGCGCCCCAAATGACACGAAAACGACCAATCAAGACAACGATAAAATCGCATTGCAATCTTTATTGCAAAAATCTCCTAAAACCCGCTTTAAAAAAGGCTATTGGGTGTTCGCGTTTGTGGTATTGATCGCCTTAGGTTACGGGTTGAAAACATGGCTATTCCCGCAACAAAGTGGCGCCCCCATTTACAAAACCGCCAAGGTAAAAATTGGCGACATCCGTGCGACCGTTTCTGCCACAGGTACCTTGCAGCCTACCAATAAAGTCGATGTGGGGAGTGAACTGTCCGGAACCGTTGAAAAAGTTTTGGTTGATTACAACGACAAAGTCACTAAAGGCCAACTGCTGGCCGAACTCAACACCGATAAGCTGCAAGCTCAAGTGTTGCAAACCAAAGCGTCGCTACAAGTGGCCGAAGCGGGCGTTTTAGAAGCTGAAGCCACCTTGCAAGAAGCCAATGCCAACTATGCCCGCCTCTTGGAGGTGTATAAGCTCTCTGCGGGTAAAGCGCCATCAAAAACCGATTTAAGCTCTGCAAAAGCGTCACAACTTCGCGCTCAAGCCGCCAAAAGCACAGCTCTGGCAAAAGTGGAACAAGCTAAAGCCAATTTAGATCAAAATCAAACGGACTTGGCCAAAACCAAAGTGCTTTCACCCATTAATGGTATTGTCTTAAAACGCTCCATTGAAGCGGGGCAAACCGTCGCCGCCACCATGACCGCTCCCGTTCTGT
Source organism: Thiomicrorhabdus immobilis (assembly GCF_021654855.1). Classification (NCBI taxonomy): domain Bacteria; kingdom Pseudomonadati; phylum Pseudomonadota; class Gammaproteobacteria; order Thiotrichales; family Piscirickettsiaceae; genus Thiomicrorhabdus; species Thiomicrorhabdus immobilis. Next base: position 179,514 of record NZ_AP024202.1, on the reverse strand, counting down.
TCACCCTGGCCGAAGACTTGACCTCGATGGAGCTGGAAGTGAACGTGGATGAAGCGGATGTTGGCCAAGTCAATCAAGGACAAACCGCAATATTCACGGTTGATGCTTACCCTAACACCCGGTTTCCCGCGGTAATCAAACAAGTACGTTTTGGGGCAGAAACCCTTGATGGCGTTGTCACTTACGCCACCTTGTTGAGCGTGTCCAATAAAGACTTGAAGTTGCGCCCGGGCATGACCGCATCGGCCGACATTTTGGTTAAAGAGAAAAAGGATATCCTATTGATCCCGATGGCGGCACTGCGCTTCACCCCTGACTTGATCAATACCCAACAGCAACAGACCAGCATTGTGCAATCTCTAATGCCCCGCCCACGTCGCTCGAACCAGAACCTGGTTAAATCTAAAAGCAAAGATGGCTCTGAAACGATATGGAAAATGGTCAATAACGAACTTAAATCGGTATCCATCAAGCTAGGCGACTCTAACGGCTCTTCAATTGAAGTTCTAGAAGGCGACTTACATGAAGGGGACGAGATTATTGTTGGCGTTGAGGTTCCCACAAAATGAGTCACGATCCGGCCGCAACCCCGTTAATCGAGTTTCAAGCCATCACCAAGGTTTATGGTGAAGGTAGCAACGCGTTTAATGCTTTAAAGGATGTTTCCTTAAAAATCTATCCAGGCGAGTTTGTGGCCATTATGGGGCCAAGTGGCTCGGGCAAATCCACCGCAATGAACTTACTCGGTTGCCTAGATACGGCCACATCGGGAAGCTACCTCTTTCAGGGCATAGCGGTTGAAAACCTGGATAGAGATCAACGCGCTTTACTGCGCCGCCATTATTTAGGCTTTGTGTTCCAAGGTTTCAACCTATTAGCCCGTACATCCGCGCTTGAGAATGTCGAACTGCCACTGATTTATCGTGGAGAAGCCACCCAGGCAAGACATCAGGCCGCCCAGCAAGCACTTCAAAAAGTGGGGTTGGAAGGTTGGGGAGACCACTCTCCCGGAGAGCTCTCTGGTGGGCAGCAACAGCGTGTCGCCATTGCCCGTGCTTTGGTCAGCAACCCGCAAGTATTGTTGGCCGATGAGCCAACCGGAAACCTCGATACCGCCCGAAGCCATGAAATCATGGAACTGTTAAGCGCTTTAAATACAGAGTTGGGGATTACCGTATTGATGGTAACCCATGAAGCGGAAATGGCCGCTTATGCCAAACGCATCATTCATTTTGTAGATGGTGAAATTGAAAGCGATCAATTACAACAAGGGGATTCAGCATGATTTGGAATGCCTTTCTACTCGCCCTTAGAGAAATCCGCCGTAATCTGATGCGCTCCATTTTAACCATGCTCGGCATCATTATTGGCGTGGCGGCAGTGATTACCATGGTGACCCTCGGCAACGGCGCCACCGCACAAGTGACCGCGCAAATCTCCAGTTTGGGAAGCAATTTACTGATGATTCGTCCAGGACAACGCGGCCCAAACCGAGACTCAATCAGTGTAAAACGTTTCAAAGAGAGCGATGCTGCAGCCATTCGCAAAGAGATCAACTCCATTACCGCGGTCGCGCCCACCGCCAATGCCAGTAATACCGTGGTATTTGGTAATAAAAACTGGTCGACCTCCATTGTGGGCACCAATAACGATTATTTAATCACCGGTAATTGGGAGCTCAAACAGGGGCGAGAATTTACCGACAATGAACTCATCTCAGGTAAGTCGAGTTGTATCATCGGTCAAACCATCGTCAAAGAGCTTTTGGGGGATACCAATCCTATTGGAGAAAAGCTACGTTTAAATACCTTCTCTTGCCAAATCATCGGCGTGCTTGCAGGCAAAGGACAGTCAATGATGGGAAGCGACCAAGACGATATGGTGATTGTGCCGCTCAAAACCTTACAGCGCAGAATCTCAGGAAATACCGATATCAGCATGATTCGCGTTTCCGTCAAACCCAATGTGGATACCAATGTCGTCAATCGTGCCATCACCTTACTGCTTAGAGACCGTCGCCACCTCAGCGATAATCAAAAAAATGATTTTTCGGTTCTAGATACCCGACAAATCACCGAAACCCTGACCAGCACCACTAAAGTCATGACCATGCTGTTAGGCGCGGTGGCCGCGGTAAGCCTGGTGGTCGGAGGTATCGGCATCATGAATATCATGCTGGTTTCAGTAACCGAACGTACTCGCGAAATCGGTATTCGTTTGGCGATTGGTGCTTTGGAAAAAGAGGTGTTATGGCAGTTTTTAGTCGAGGCGATGGCTTTGTCTTCACTGGGAGGCATGATTGGCATTGTGGTGGCGATTGTCACCTCAACCATACTCAGCGACGTGATGGAGATTCCGTTAATACTGGATATAAACATCATCATTATGGCATTCTTATTCTCGGCCGCCGTAGGGATCATTTTTGGCTACCTGCCCGCCAGAAACGCCGCACGTCTAAACCCGATTGATGCCTTACGACATGAATAATGGCTGATACCATATTCCGCCCCGCACAAGCTTGAGGGAATGGCCTCCTCTTATAACTTTTTACAAAGCCAACCCGCAAGCCACACCGGACGCCCAAGCCCACTGGAAGTTGTAGCCGCCCAGATGCCCCGTCACATCCAACACTTCGCCGATAAAATACAGACCGGGTTGTTTTTTGGCTTCAAAGGTTTTGGAGGAGACTTCATCGGTATCCACACCACCCAAAGTAACCTCTGCCTTATCGTACCCAGCGGTATCACTGGGATAAAGCGTCCAATGGGTGAGTTGGTGTGCGTAATCGATTAACATCTCATCCGGTACATTGGACAACTGGTTTTCAATCGGAAACCACTCTAACCAGGCCTGGGTAAACCGTTTTGGCCAATATTGATTGAGCCATTTTTGAACAGGTTGTCCCGATTTCTTCAAGACTTTAAGCTCCTCCACAACCACCAGGCCTGGTAACAAATCAATCTCAATGGTTTTGCCCAGTTGCCAATAGTTTGAAATTTGCAAAATCCCTGGTCCGCTCAAACCAGTATGGGTAAACAAAATGGCTTCTTTGAATGCATGTGTTCCACATGAAACATTCACATCCAAAGCCAAGCCACTTAAGGCGGCAATACGCTCTTGCCATTTACCCTCAAAAACCAAAGGCACCAGGCCTGGTGAGGTTGGGATGACATTTAAACCAAACTGCTTGGCGATTTCATAACCGATTCCGCTGGCTTTAAGTTTTGGAAAAGACAAGGCGCCGGTAGCCACCACTAATTTATCGGCTGTGAACTCTCCATGCGAGGTACTAATCAGATACTGTTGATTGGTGAATGCAACCTGGTCTATGGCGCAATGTGTCATTACCTCAACGCCGGCCCAATCGCATTCGGTGCGTAAGATTTGAATCAAGTCCGAAGCGCGCTCTTTACAAAACAGCTTGCCCAGCTCACGTTGTTCATATTCCAGACCGTGACGTTCAACCAACTCAATAAAAGCCGCCGAAGGATAACGCGACAAAGCCGACTTAACAAAATGCGGGTTTTGGCAGAGGTAGTGACTGGGAGAGACATCCAGATTGGTAAAATTGCATTTTCCGCCCCCCGAGATACGAATTTTAGCGGCGGCTTTAGGCGCATGGTCAATCACCAAAACGGATTTTCCTTGGTAGCCTGAGGTGGCGGCACACATCAAGCCCGAAGCCCCTGCGCCCAATATGATTGTTTGATAATGCATTTGATCGATTCTTGGTTTGGGTTACTTAAATTCAATGATAAAGATTGATTGTTAACGGAGCGGTGGTTTAGAGGTAGGTCAGCGCTTTAAGCTGATGATAGAAACGGTGGCCATTCCGCCCCTTAAACTTCACATCATACAACGCCAAATCCGCTAAACGCACCAATTCGGAAGGAGTTATTGCGTCATTGGGATAGACGGCCGCCCCCAAACTCAAGGTAATGAGAACATCCCCACAAGAGGTTGAAATCGGTTCAGCAAACACCTCTTGCACTTTTTGCAACACACGCTCCGCACTTTGCAGGTCGTGTAAATCCTCAAGCACCAGGGTAAACTCATCACCGCCCATTCTGGCCACCGTATCACAAGAACGTAACAAACCTTGTAGACGGCTTGCCACTTCTGTCAACACCTCGTCACCGGCTTGATGTCCTAAACCGTCATTGATTTGCTTAAACTTATCCAAGTCGACAAATACGACTACCACCAATTTCTGTTGGCGTTTGGCTTGCTGAAGCGCATGTTCCAAACGGTCTTGAAAGACCTGGCGATTCACCAATCCCGTCAATTCATCATGGGTGGCCTGGTAATTGAGCTGTGTGGTTTTATGAATCAATGCATTCTGTGTCTGAATCAAACTGGTAATGTCATGCGCGGACTCAACAATGGCATACACCTCACCTTTTGCATCGATCAATGGTTTGGCCATCAACTCCACATACTCAGGATTTTCTTGGGAACCATGGTTATGAATTACCGATGCCTGCTCTTTACTTTGCAATACCGCTTTCAAAGGACAGGGGTGCTCTAAACCATCGCAAGGCGTACTCCGATTATGGGAGACTTCATAACATTTGGGTTGACGAATGTTGGCGATGACACTGTCAGTAGAGCTTTTACGAGCCGCTTCGTTCATCAATTCTACGGTATAGTCCTGATTAATGACCATCACCGATTCAGCGATGCCGTCGATGACATTCTGTACGAATTCAAATTTTTTCTGCTGCTCTTCTTGTAATGCGTAAAGCTCGCTCATATCACGAACGACCGCGGCATATTTGGTTTCACCAAGCACATCAATACTTTGAATCTTCACTTCAACGGGATACAAACTGCCGTCTTTGCGTTGATGTTCTGTTTTTAAAATCACGCAAGGTTGTTCTTTAAGTTCAGTCAAACGCTGTAAAAAAAGTTCTTTGGATAAGTTAGGTTTAATATCTAATGGCGTAAGATTGGCTATCTCACCGGAAGAATAGCCAAGATTGAGCAATGCCGCTTGATTAAGGTAATCAAACTTAAGGCTTTCAGCATCGAAAATATAAAATTCATCAGTACTTTCGTTAATCACCCGGCTTAGTAAGTCGCTCCAAGCTTCATTTTTCTTTTGCTCGGTGATATCCACTATTGTACCCAAATAATGCTGTGGTTGCCCTGATGCATCGCGCTCAATCACGGTACGGTCGTCAATCCAGCAAGTTTTTCCCTTGGAGTCCAATATTCGATAGATTTGGCAAAATTCATCTATATGGTTTGCTGTGAAAAGTTCAACTTCGGAGCTAACTTGAGATAAATCATCAGGATGGATGATTTGGGAGTAAGTGATGCGTCCACTTAAAAAGTCATCGGCTTGGTAGCCAAATTGCTCAATGCTGTCCGAAACGAATTCTACCGGCCAATCTTCTAACGCTTTCCAATAAAAGATAACGGCATGACTCGTTCCTAGGATTTTTCTTAAACGTTTCAGTTCATCCATGACAACACTTAGCGACCCTGAGTTCTAAGGAAAAAAAGAGAATTACAATAATTCCCATTTAGCACCGCGTCTGTTGGCTTCCGCGATAATGGCTTCACAACCCGCTTGGGCTTCTTCAACCTGGCCTTCAACACCCAAATCCATCGTTCGAGTATCATCGTTAAGAATACTCGGTAAACTAAATAGGCGCAAGTTTGGAAACGCCTGTTCAAAAGATTCCATAAACTCCACCCACTCCGACTCCTGACCATTGATAATCTTAATCCCCATTTCTACGGTTGGGCTTCGATAAAAATCACGGTAATACTCATTTAACACCCACTCCATCATCGGCTTGGCCATCATCGGAAAACCAGGCATGAAATGATGATGTCGAATTGAAAACCCAGGAACACGATTATAGAAATTCGGAATAATCTCCGCTCCTTTTGGATATTCGGCCATATGGATACGTTGCGGATACGCCGCATCACCAAACTGAGCTTCAATTTCCGCCACAGCTTGAGGATGACGTTCTATCGGCAAGTCTAAAGCTAAAGCGGCGCTTTGACGTGTACGGTCATCCGGTGTTGCGCCGATTCCCCCAAAACTGAAGACCACGGTATCGGAGGCAAAACTCTCTTGCAAGGTTTGCACCAAAAACCCAGGTTCATCGCCAATAATTTTCACCCAACTCAAAGCCAAACCTCGCGGTTGTAACAGACTATTGGCTTGCGCCAGATGTTTATCTTGGCGTTTGCCGGACAAGACTTCATCACCGATAATCAGAAGTCCGATTTTGAGTGGTGCCGAAAGCGATTCAGCTATATTTGTTGTCGAAGTGTTCATAAGAGAGTTACCTTAGGCTTCCAATTGCTATTTTGAAAACGTAAACTGTTTTGCATTGCTAAGCATTACCAAGCGATATGCAAGAGAGTAATGGCAAACGAATCGCCATTACCCGTAATGGATTTGCCTCATTATCGCATTTTCAGAAAATAAATCATGGCAACACAAACCATATTCAGAAAAGATTCATATTCAAGATTTGATAGGGCTCTATGTCAACAAACCCACTTCCCACGGTTCTCAGCATTGCCGGCTCAGACTGTTCTGCAGGCGCCGGCATACAAGCTGATTTAAAAACAATCCATGCATTGCATGGTTATGCTTTGACCGTACCGACCGCAATCACGGCGCAAAACAGCCATGGCGTGCAAAACAGCTATCCTCTGCCGAGCATGCAGGTACAAAGCCAGTTGGAATCCTTAGCTGCCGATTACCAGATTGAAGCCATTAAAATCGGCATCTTAGCCAATCGCGAGATTATTCAAGTCGTCGTTGATTTTTTAAAAAAACATCCGCGAATACCGGTTGTTTTAGACCCGGTGTTTTTAAGTTCCAGCGGCAAGGTTCTGTTGGATGAAAACGCTGTCGACAGCATGATAAACGAGCTATTCCCCTTAATCACCCTGCTGACGCCCAATCTTCCAGAACTGAATACATTGCTACAGCGTGATAACCATTTTTCGTACACAAGTATGCAAGCTGAAACCGAGGAAATCTGGCAACGAATCAACCAGTTGAATTGGCCTCATTGCCTATTGAAGGGCGGCCATAGCCAAGAGCCGTCAGCAACCGATTATCTTATTTTGAACAAAGCAAAACTGATTCCGCCACTTGATGACACGCAACCGATAACGGCGTATGCTTCAGAGAGGATAGCGGTCCAACATAATCACGGTACCGGCTGCACCTTATCTTCTGCAATTGCGACTCAACTGGCTAAAGGGATGATACTTCCCGAAGCGGTAAAATCGGCAAAAGACTACCTGTTCAAAGCCCTGAAATCAGCCGACTTGGCACAACCACATTACAGAAAGGAATCTGCTGACCGACACGGTGGGTTGAACCATTTTGTAGACTTTATAGCAGAGTAATGGCTTAGTTTAGGAAAAGTGTTCGACAACATCACCAGGCCTGGTGAGGCACGACTTGATACGCCTCTCTAATTACTCGGCCGCTTTTTCTTTGATATCTTCACGTACCGGTGCGGTACTTTCGTTGACCACATCAATCGCATCTTGAACGTGATCGCCAGTTTCGGAAAGTTTTTCTACCGCGGTTTGAGAAGAATCCAAAACCTTTGTCGCAATCTCCCTGCTGCCGAACCAGTCGAACATAATCGCTGCGGCAATAAAGATAATAAGCCAAATTAAGATACTGATTTTCCCAAATAAGTTCATGGTTTTTCCTTAAATTATGATGAGCACTACGGCTGTTTTAGGGAAGGATTAATTAAAAATTCTTTAAGTTGCTCGACCACTTTCTCGGCTAGGAACTGTACGGTTTTAATTTGCGCTTGCTCTTGGCTAGCCGCTACTTCTCTGATTTTTTCGTTAACCTCGACAAGCGGTATCTCATATTTTCCTAACAGAGCGATATGGCTGTCAAACCCCCATTCACCAGCCTCTGCAGAAGGGTTGGCGATTAACGAGTAGTCTAAAACAAAATCGGGCGGACGGGCAGAAAAGCTTACACCTTGTTGGGCCATCGCCTGGAGCAAGTCTGGTTCATAATCACGCTGTTCCCTGACTAACGCTTTCATATTGAAAACCAGACCATTTGCCAACAAACTGATGCGTTTATCTAAAAAGCCAACTAAACGACTATTTCTCATACGCGGCACGGCCACACCCTGACGAGTCAGTAAAGCCTCAATCAGTTTACGCTCTTCAATATTGTATAGACCTGGCATCAAACGTTTAAGTTGCTCAAAACGGCTGACCGATTCACTCACGCGAACATAGTTTGACAAATCCCTATCCAACAACTGCAATCTTGGCATCAACAACTCAAGTAGCTTTTTGTTATCGGCCAGTTGTTCTATGGTCAAAATAGGGAGTCGCAAATTTTCCAGCACGGCTTGGCGTAGCTTTTGATTGAACACACCTTGCTCGGCAAGCAACGTTTTGACAACCGCATTCCAGGGTGGCTGATGAATCGTTAAGCCAGTCTGCCCCGCAATCTGCTCGTTAGCCTGTCCAGATGAGACTAAACCTAGATTAAACAAAACCATAAAAGCCATGGTTTTCAACAACCAACGGTAAAAAGCCAACCCTTTTGCCTGCATTATCTTCAATTCTATCACTCTGTTACTGGATAACATCCACAGAAAACCCTTGGTAAAATGACTTGCTAAATTATAATAAAATATGAGCATAATCATACCTTATTATCTGACTCTAAATCAGATAACTCTGACAGGAACATTGCCTGTGGTTACCAGGCCGAATCCAATCGAGAAGGATGGAGAGCCTACTATCAAAAGCCTAACCTCAGAGCCCCATATCCCTAAAGACCACCAACGTCATCTTTATCCGATTTTTGCTCGCCACTGCGCCAACGACGAATGGCAAAACGAGCCGGGTGGCTTGCATGATAGAGTGATAAGGGTTGTGGCAAGGCTCGCCCCATGATATCCGCCAGCAAGGTTTCCGCAGCCAAGAACACCGACATCAACCCCCTTGGGCCATGTCCATTGGAAACATACAGGCCAGGTTGATAACGTTGTTTTTCATAACGATAAACCGCATGGGTGTGCGATTGCGAAAGGTAGGCTTTTTGCATCCAATCATTATCAGCAACCGCTCCGATAATTGGCAGATGATCTGGCGTAGTTGGCCTGAAAGCGACTCGTCCAGTCAATGATTCAGCCTGGACATCCAACCAGTCAGGCAAGGCATTTCGCGTAATCTCCAAATTGGCTTGATGGCTTGTTAGAGACAAGAATTCACTCATATCCGGTGCTTCAAACGTGGCTCCACTCACCGCTCTTGCGTGCCCGCAGGGAGCAGAATACCCTTCGTGGGTCACCGCCATTTTTAACGGCACGGTTTGTTGCTCTGCTGAAATATGGCTCACCTGGCCTTTTACTGGGCGAATGGGGAGTCCGAGTTTGTGGTTGAGATTTTGATCCAGGCTGCCGGTGGCCACCACCACGATATCCGCATAAAAAGTTTGCTGTTGCGTAATCACCTGCCAAACGGCACGACTCTGCTGCTGATTTTCCTGTTGCTGAATGTCTAAGACCTTTTGCCCCGTAAACAGGGTGACGTTGTCGTATTGTAAACAACGCTCAATCACCGCTTTGGGATAGAGCCAACCGCCTTGAGGGAAAAACACCCCCGAGGCACTGGCTTGAGCACCAATCATTTCACTCGCTTGCGACTGGGTGACCAATTGAGCGAATTGTTCCGGCAACCCCACCCTTTCTATCGCCTCAGCAACCCGTTTAGCGCTGGTTTCGGTGACCGCCAATTGTACTAAGCCGCTCAGGTCGCCCAACAGACCCGCACTGTCGGTTTGCGATTCCGCCAACCACGGCAGAACCGCTCTCAAGGTGGCTTCAAAACCTTGCAAGTACCACTGACTTCGCAGGTTCCAATCGGCGGTGATCAACGGATGCACCGCCCCCGCCAAATTACCCGAGGCTTGGGTAGCGATTTCATCCTGCTCCTCCAGAAACTCTACCGACCAACCGGCTTGTGCCAGCTGGTTAACCACCGCTCCTCCAGCCAATCCAGCGCCAATCACAATGGCCTTGCCTGGCTGACTATACACATCTTGTGGCCGGCTAAACCATGGGTTTTTTAGGCTATAAGGACGCTGATGAACCAATTTTCCGGAGCAGATCTCGCGTTTCTTGCCAAATCCAGAGGACTTATTGACTTCAAAACCGGTTTTCTCCAGTCCTCGCCTTACATCGCCGGCGGCGGTAAACGTCGCAAAAGTGCTGTTCAGATGACTCAGACGCGCCATTTGTTGATAGAGAGCGGGTTGCCACATATCCGGGTTTTTCACCGGAGCAAAGCCATCTAAAAACCAAGCATCCACCTTGGCACTGTCGCTACCATCACACTCCGGCAATCCTTTTAACACATCGCCAAACCATAAGGTTAAACGCACCCGTTTTTCAAACAGCCAAACATCATGCCAGCCCGGCAATAAAAACGGATAGTTCTCTTGCAAAGCTTTAGCCACATCGACCAGGCCTGGTAAAGCTTGATGCGCCTTAATCAAATCATCCAAATGCAAGGGGTATTTTTCAAATGAAATAAAGTGTAACTGAGCCGTTTCTGATGCTGTCGTCAGCCACAACTCGGTTGCCATCAAAAAATTCAACCCCGAACCAAAGCCGGTTTCGGCAATTCTAAAGGTTGCTTGTTCACCTAATGAAGCAAAACGTTCCGCTAGATTGTTGGGCAGGATAAAGGTATGTTCAACCTCAGCCATACCACCATCAGTTGAAAAATAGAAGTCGTCAAACTGCTGTGACTTCGGAACGGCTTCATTTGTCCAGCTAACTTGTGCTAAAGTGAGTTTGTTTGATGACATTACGAATTAATTCAACCTGTTAAGTAAGCTTATTTTAATGGGGATATCGGATGAATTCGACGACTCATCAAAACCGATATTATACGCCGGACGGGAGATTATCATGAAAGAAGATGACAAAACACTAAGTGCTGTGAATGAATCACCTAACAATGACTTTTGGAAACAGAAACTGACTCCTGAACAATACGAAATATGCCGCTGCGGAGGAACCGAACGCGCTTTTACCGGTAAGTATTGGGATTTGAAAACTCCCGGAATCTATCATTGTGCCTGTTGTGACGCGCCGTTATTCTCGTCTAATGAAAAGTACGATTCCGGTTCTGGATGGCCTAGTTATTGGCAACCCATCAACCAAGAAGCGGTGATCGAAAAAGTAGATACCTCCCATGGCATGACTCGTACAGAGGTGCAATGTGCGGTGTGTCATAGTCACTTAGGGCACGTCTTTACCGATGGTCCAGAACCGACTGGTCTCAGGTTTTGCATCAACTCTGCGAGTTTGAACTTTAAAATCCGCTGAATACACGTCTGTAATCAAGATTGTGGTGTTTTGCAATATTTGCGTAAAGAAAACATGTCTTCTTAAGACAAGAACATTCAAGGCTTTTAAAGCCTTATCAAACACATGCTTCAACCTTTGTAAGATAACGACTTGGAGAGAACCTAACGATGAAATCATGGTCTTTTAGCAAAACAAATCGTGATAGGCGACCATTTAGGGTCGAGCTCAATTTACTGTTGATTCCGGCTTTCATCATTTTATTGATGCTATCAGCGGTTAGCCCTCCAGCTTTTGCCGATAACACCTTAAGGATCAGCGCGAAGCAACTTAAAGAAACCTTAAACCAACCGGGCCTGGTGGTGTTAGATGTGCGTTCAAAGGAGGAATATGCCAAAGAACATATTCCTGGAGCCTTTAATTTTCCGGAGACGCAAAGTTATCACGATAAATCCCTCGATGGCCGCATCGTTCAACCGCAGGCAATGCAAACCTATTTACAAGCCATAGGCATTACCGTCGATACGTCATTAGTCATCTACGACCAAGGCAACTTAACCGATGCCGCCCGGGTTTTTTGGACTTTGGAGGTTTATGGGCTACACGACGTTAAGGTTCTCGATATGGGGCTCAATCATTGGAAAAAACTCAACCTGGCGACCACCTCAATCTTGCCTGAAGCCAAAAGCAGTCATTACATACCGGTCATAAACCATGAGCGTTTAGCCACCAAATTAAGCACCTTGATTGCAACTAAAAACCCCAACCAGCAAGTCATCGATACCCGCTCCCAAGAGGCTTATGAAGGCAAGGTCTCGACAGCCAAACGTTTTGGACACATCATTACCGCCATCAATATTCCCGCTCAAGAGAATTTAACCCAACAGCAAGGCATGACCCGCTTCAAGTCCAAGCAAGAACTAGAATCGCTTTATGGCGGGCTTTCCAAAGACCACAAAATTATTCTATACTGCTCGCTTGGGCATATCTCGGCAACCAACTATCTCACCCTTAGGGAACTTGGCTTTAATGTTGCCAACTATGACGCTTCATGGAATGAATGGGGTAATGATTTTAGTCTACCGATTGAATAAACAGCTGGAGTGTTAGCGGAACATGTGGCGTAAATTAAGCATTCGAATACAGCTTTTCAGCTTGATCGCATTGATGTTGCTCGGCTTCACCATCTCCACACTGTTCTTAGCGTTTATCATGGATCAAAATGAACGTAAGGAACTCGCGATAGGATTATCGGAAACCCTGAACAACGCCATGAGTCATGACATGCTCAAAGCGTTAGTCGATAATCAAACCGATGTTTTATCCGACCTCTCGTTTCGCCTTGCTTCTTTTGATTCTCTCGACCGTTTGGTGCTTTACGATGCGCAAGATCATCCTGTTTATGAATTCAATCCAAAAAACAGCTATGAGTATGACCATTTAATCAATAAATCAACTCTTGAACCGCAATTTGAAGGGGTGGATTTATATGTAAAGCTACCCTTGGTAACGGACGGACACCAATTCGGCAACGTGGCCTATGTGATAGATATGCAGGACTTTGCCACTCAAATTGATGAGCACTTCGCTTATTTGATTATCGCTTTCCCTTTAGAGCTGCTGATTGGTTTCCTGTTCACTCTTAGAGTGAGTCGTATCTACTCTCAGCCGTTTGAAACCTTGGCCCAAGCAATGAAAAACAGCGAGCCGACTAAAGATGACTTTCCGATTTTAAACACTCGTTCAGAAAATGAAATCGGGGCATTATTTAGGGGGTTTAACCAAATGATGTCGCAAATTTCAAAAACCTCCCAGCAGATGCGCTACCAGGCCAACCATGACATGCTCACCGGTGCCTACAACCGTTTTGCCATGGAAGCAAAGCTTAAAACGCTGTTAAAACAGACCGGTAACGATGGCCAAGCGAACCAGACACCGCATGCTCTGCTACACTTGGATTTGGATCAATTCAGGATCATTAATGACACCGCATCTCACGAAGCCGGTGATGAGCTCTTGAAAATGTTGGTGGCGACCTGCATGCTTGAATTGCCCAAAGATGCGATGATGGCGCGAATGGAAAGTGATGATTTTCTAATCTTATTAACAGACCATACCGAAAAACAGGCGACCCTCATTGCCCGCCAAGTTTTAGAGAACCTGAATGACTTCCGTTTTTCCTGGGAGGGACAAGCGTTTTCCGTTTCAGCATCGATTGGTCTGGTGATGTTTCGATCTTTCGCCTACAGTTTACAAGAACTCATCAAAGCCGCCGATAGCGCACTTTATGCCGCCAAAGCGACCGGCCGCAACAAATTACACCTTTACCATCCGGACGACAGTTTGACCGAACGTCTGAATCAAGAAGTCATTACCGCTGGCTATATCAAGGAAGCGTTGAATAAAGGGAGTTCAAGGTTTGAACTTTTCGCACAGTTAATAGAACCCTTGCAATATAAATCGACAAAGGTCAGTTATGAGGTGTTGTTGAGGATGTGGGATTGCGAAGGCAATTTCATCCCGCCGGATAACTTTTTGCCCACCGCAGAACGTTATCAAATGATGGCTGAAATTGACCAATATGTTTTATGGGAGTATCTAACCCTGGTTAGCCGATATCCGGAACACATCGAAAACCTGCATTCGGTCCATATCAACCTGGCAGGCTCATCACTCAACCATCCTGATTTTCAAGCTCAAATCAAAAAAGCGGTGAATACCTTCAACTTCCCTTGGCATAAATTAGAGCTGGAGTTGACCGAAACCTCCGCGGTAGGCAGCTTCAGCCAAGCAAAAGCGTTCATTGAATGGCTCAAACAGGTTGGCATAGGATTGGCTTTGGATGACTTTGGCACTGGTATGTCCTCTTTTGAATACCTGAAAAGCCTACCGTTTGATGTCATTAAAATTGATGGCAGCTTTGTCAAAGACATGCATGATGATCCATCTGATAAAGCCGTGATTCGCTATATCCAAGAGATTAGTGCTCTGCGTAACCAAGAAACCGTAGCAGAATATGTGGAGACGGCGGCCGACGTAGTCGAATTAACACGTATTGGCATTACTTACGGACAAGGTTACTATCTAGGCAAGCCCAAACCCTTAATCGATTGGTTTGAATGAACCATTAAAACCCACTGAACCGAAAATGAATCTATCTTATGTCTGAACTGATTAACCTTCGTCAACAACTTTTGCAAAAACAGCATCGGAAACTGGTGATTTTAAGTGGCGACACTCATTGGCAAATGCAACAACTAAAAGGGCTGTATAAAACCGATGAAAAGATTTTTTGGATTGGTTCAACTTCACTGAACGGCGAATCCGGTTCTGAAGAAAATACGCTGTTGCATAACGCACAGGCACTACTCGATTATGCCGTTGAACCGCTTGAAGCGAAACGCCTTAGTTACCATTTAGGACAAGAAATCAGCGGTGCCATCATCGACGTTAAGCAAGGCTTAAGCGCCGACACTTTGGGCATACTTGCAGGCATGATCACTGCAGGTGGTTTACTGGTGTTGCTTACACCTAAAAAACAGATTTGGCCGTCAATCGTCAACCCCGAAAACAGCCGTTTTTTAAATACCCCGCTGACCATTCAACAAGCCCACAATGGTTTCACCCAACACCTTATTCAAAGCTGGCAGACCGATGACGTTGTCTGGTTGGAACAACACAAAAACACCCCTGCGATACCACCGGCAATAAACGGCGCCGTTATCGATATTGAACTGCCAACTCAAGACCAGACGCAGGCGATTAAAGCCATACATACCGTCGCTTTCGGTCATCGCAAACGCCCATTGGTCATCACTGCCGACCGCGGCCGCGGTAAAAGCAGCGCCTTAGGGATTGCGGCGATAGACTGCCTATTGGATGGTAAAAATCACATTGTGGTCACCGCTAGCCGTTTAGACCAAACACAGGCCGTATTTAAACATGCGCAGTACGCCTTACAAACCTTACAGCAACAAGATGCCACCCTTAACTTAAACATTATCGCCAATAAACCAGGCCTGGTTGAATTTGAATACAACCAGCAAAACAAATGCATTGAATTCATTGCCCCGGATGCTCTCATCTTAAGCCCGACTACCGCGGATTTACTGCTGGTTGATGAGGCCGCACACCTCCCTACGCCGCTATTAACCGAGTTGTTGATGCGCCATCATCGTTTGGTATTCGCAACCACGCTGCATGGCTATGAAGGGTCAGGCAGAGGGTTTGAGTTGCGTTTCAAAAAACAGTTGGAACAGCATACCCCCGACTGGAAAACGAGCCAACTCAACCAACCGATTCGCTGGGCAGAAAACGACCCTTTAGAAAAATCGATCAACCAAGCTCTGTTATTGAATAGCGGATTATCTGAAAGCCAAACCTCTCCCCAGCCAGGACGACTGCCAGAAATAAAATATCAACAACTAACGGCCAAACAACTGCTTAGCCAATCCGGACTATTGGAATCTTTATTTGGCTTACTGGTACAAGCCCACTACCAAACCAGCCCCAATGATTTGCAACAACTGCTGAATGCACCCAATATTCATATTTTGGTGGCGAGCTTCAAACAAAACGGTCAAACCCAGATCATCGGTGCCCTACTGTGTGTTGAAGAAGGCAAACTAGGCCCGAGCACCAAACGTGCACACGGACATTTGGTGCCGCAGCTGCTCACCAAAAACTACGCTCAAGATAACTTTTTGATGCTCTCCACCTGGCGTATTATGCGCATTGCCGTGCACCCCGAATATCAACGCAATGGCATTGGTTTACAGCTGACTAAAGAGATTGAAACCTTAGCCACCAACGCACGTGTGGATTATCTCAGCAGTAGTTTTGGCGCGAGTGATGAATTGCTACCGTTTTGGTTCAAGCAAAATTTTTGGCCACTGCATGTGGGGGTTAAGCGAGACAAGGCGAGTGGTAGCCACAACATTGTGGTCACTAAACCGCTTAGCGCCATGGCTAGACAAGCATTAGCGCTGATTCAGGAACGTTTTCAACAACAGTTCCCGCATCTTTTATTGGAATCGCTACCCAATTTATCCGCCATCCAGATTTGGCAAATCATTCAAACCTTTCGCTTTAAGCAACGCAACCATAAACTCGATAGGGTCTTACAGAACTACCTCAACAACAAACGACCTTACGAGGCGATTAGTAGCCGAATTTGGGAATGGAGTATCCAGTCTGCACCGGTTATCCGTCAGAGCTCGATTGTTGAACAAACAATCTGGTGTGACAAGATTCTTAAAAAAATGTCATGGCAAGAGGTCGCCCACCAGCACCACCTAGCTGGTCGTAAAGGGGTGGAGGAAGCGCTCAAAAAGATAATAAGCGATTGGAATAACCTTAACAGCCTAACCCACAAACTGGAGGCGATAAACAAAAGCCCAGCCAGTGGCGTACATAGATATTGAAGATAAAAAAATCGCTGACAAAGCTTTTGTCAGCGGTTTTTCAGTGCAAATTTAACGCGGTTTGTGAAAGCGACCAGGCCTGGTCGCTTTTTGGTTTACAACAGGCAAAAACGCCCATTAAGAATCAAATACCACGGTTTTATTGCCGTGAATCAACACCCTATCCTCTAGGTGATAACGTAAACCACGTGCCAGCACGGTTTTTTCCACATCACGCCCTAGTCGCTTTAAATCTTCAATGGTTTTGGAGTGGTTCACACGAATCACATCCTGTTCGATAATCGGCCCTTCATCCAAGTCTTCGGTGACATAGTGACAGGTTGCACCAATCAACTTAACACCACGTTCACTCGCTTGATGATAAGGTTTTGCCCCGACAAAAGAGGGTAAGAAGCTGTGATGGATATTGATCACTTGGCTGGCATAATCACGACACATCTGTGGTGGCAGAATTTGCATATAACGGGCCAACACAATCACGTCCGCATCGTACTGGGCAACAATCGCCTCGGTCTCGGCAAACGCTTGCGGCTTGGTATCCGGAGTTACAGGCACATGATGGAACGGCACTTTATACCACTCCACCATAGAGCGTAAATCATCGTGATTGGCAATCACACAAACCACCTCGCCCGGCAACTCATTCTCATGCCAACGGTGCAGTAAATCCGCCAAACAGTGCGACTCTTTAGAGGCAAATAATGCGATTTTTTTCGGTTTTTCGGAATCCGAAATATACCACTCCATATCAAATGCATCGGCGACTTGCTGAAAGCCTTTTTCAAAGTCATGTAAACTCATGTTTAAAGAGCTTGCCAAAATCTCATGGCGCATAAAAAACCAGCCATTATTGGCATCGGTATGATGATTCGCTTCGACAATCGAGCCGCCTTGCCCAGCAATATATTCCGCAACCTTGGCAACAATCCCAACCTGGTCAGGACAAGAAATCACTAATCGATAAACATGGCTCATAAAGCTACTCTCTTTAAAAATTTAAGATGGATATAATAATGTCGATAACAAGATTGATAATCTAACACAACAAACGGTGCTTTATAAGTCATTTAGTTGCAATACATAGCTGTTTTTACCCCCTTAGTGATTGAGGTATAAAGCGTTTTTGCAGCAGCTTGGCAGCACCGACATTATCTTGGCGCAATTTAGCGCGATTCGCTCTCTATCCTCACTCTAAAAATATGCTTTTCTTGCACAACCATGCCGATTGAGATGTATATGCTCAAGCAAGTGTTCGTTTTATAAAAAACCATTATCAACCAGGCTTTTACAGACACTACAAGCTAAATTTTCGCTATAATTTATAACCATCTAACAGACACATAAAACCCCATTTGGAAATCTCAGTGAAAATCGTATCTTTCAATACCAATAGCGTTCGTTTACGTTTACATCAACTTCAAGCCTTAACCGACCAAATTGCACCTGATATTATCGGCCTTCAAGAAACCAAAGTACAAGACCATGAGTTTCCAATCGATGAGATTCATGCAATGGGATACAACGCGATTTATATGGGGCAAAAAACACACTACGGTGTGGCATTGCTGTATCGCAATGGGATTGAGCTGATTGATTCACAGAAAGGTTGGAAGAGCGATACCGAAGATGCCCAAAAACGCATGATCATTGGAGATTTTGCTTTTGAAAATAGTGAAGTCGTTAGAGTGATCAATGGCTATTTCCCTCAGGGTGAAAACCGCGAACATCCGGTTAAATTCCCTGCTAAAGAGAAGTTTTATCAAGATTTAATGGACTATTTGAATAGCGATTGCGACCCCAAGCAACAACTTGCCGTGATTGGTGATTTTAATATCTCTCCAACCGATTTGGATATCGGGATTGGTGAACCTAATCGCAAACGCTGGTTGCGTGATGGAAAAACCAGCTTTTTGCCAGAAGAGAGAGAGTGGTGGCAACGCCTTTTGGACTGGGGGTTGATTGACACCTTCAGAACCATTCATCCAGAAACCAATGATGTCTTTAGCTGGTTTGATTACCGCTCCAAAGGATTCGACCGTGAACCGCGACGAGGTCTGCGTATCGATACCGTGTTAGCGACAGCCACACTCAATGAAAAAGCCACTAAAAGTGAAGTCAGTTATAACGTAAGAGGTATGGAAAAGCCCTCTGACCATGCTCCTGTTTGGACCGAATTTAAATTTTAAGGAAACTTAATGTCAACCACTGACACACAAACCCATGTAATGAAAGTGATTCACGTTCATACACTTGCGCCACAAATCATTCAATTGCTATTAAAGCCTGAACACCCAATCTCCTATACCTCAGGCGATTATATTATGTTAGGTTTTGAAACCGATGAACTCAAACCTTTCTCAATCGCCAACGCACCTAGGGAAGATGGCTTGATTGAATGTCATATTCGTAAGCAGCCGAATAACGAATGGATGGAAAAGCTATTTGCTGTTCAAGCTGGCGATAACTTGGTCATGCAAGGCCCCAAACCTCAAATGGCATTAATGCCGGCACATGAAGCAATTATCTTTGTTGCCGGGGGTACGGGTTTTGCCCCGTTACGCGCACTTTTGATTGAATCTTTGCGTCAAAATATCCAGGTGCCCATCACGTTTTACTGGGGGGTTCGCACTGCTGATGACCTATACATGCATGATTGGCTTATTGACTTAATGCAAAAAGAACCTCATATTAATTATGTTCCGGTTGTCTCAGATGAGATTCAAGATTGGAAAGGTGAAACCGGGCTAGTACATGAAACCGTATTGAAACACCATGCAAGTTTGGCTCATGCCTCTGTTTACATGTGCGGGCCATGGGCGATGATACAAACGGCAAAACAGGCTTTCATTGATGCGGGATTATCCCAAGAGAAGTTAGTACACTAAATGGTAAGTTAGTAAGGATAAAGTTAAAAACAGCCTGTTTTAAAGGCAATCATGAACAAGTTAATACCCTTATTAATTTATTGATGTCTAATAGATTAAAATACTCATTTTGCTGAACTATAATGCAGAAGTGAACAACTTAAAAGACGATCATGGCAAAAATTAACTTTAAACAATACACATTCAAATCGGTACTTCTGAATCAGCTGTTTATTGCAATTGCAGTAGCCTTTGCAATTAGCTTGCCTTTGACAGGTATTCCAGCTTTTTTTGCGCTTAATCATGCGATTAACTCCGATATCGAAAACTTAGAAACACAAAGTTATGAGGCTGTTAATGAGCACCTGAATACCGGTTGGCAACCTTATAATATCGATAAGGTTTACCAGCGTATTCGTGAGAAAATGCCAAATGCTGCACTCTTCTTGCAAAAAGCGCCGCAGTTTTTAAACCCAGAAGAGGACGATGTTGTCGACCCGTCAACACCGACTACAGCTACCTTCAAACGCTTGATTGAAGAAGTGCAACGCAATGAACGTCTAATCATTGAGACCAATGTATTAAACAGCACGATCAATGCAGCCATTCCTATCAAATTCCAAAATCAATGTTTAGTCTGCCACTCGCAAGAAGTGAAAACAGGTGAAATCTACACAGGTGCACTTGCCGGAACAATGGTACTTCAAGTTCCAATGTCCATTAACCAGCTCTCGGCTACCTCAATCATCACCTTTTTCATCGTCTTCCTGACTATTTTCATTGTTGTTGCAACCGTCATCACCAACAGACTGGTCCAAACCAACCTGCTTGTACCACTGGATGGTTTAAATGAGCGTGTTAAACGCTTAAGACTAAGTAGTCATGAACAGCAAATCGATTGGGAGCGCACCCCACAAAAGATGATAGAAATCGATCAAATCGATGAAAGCATTTCGGCCCACATACACACGATCAAGGGAATCTACGACAAACTGGATGCCCTGGTTGTTACTGAACACCAAACTGGGCTTTTCCATAAAGAACGATTTAACGAAGTCATGAAATATGAATTGTTCCGTAGCCACCGTTACCAACATTCGTTCTCTCTACTGTTGATCAAACTGGTCAATGTCAAAGTGTTGAATGCAACGGCTAAAAACATTGAAATGGAAGCTCCTGGTTCAAAATACCTGGTATTTGGGGAAATTCTGCACAATGACACCCGCGAAACCGATATGGCGTTCAGGCTAGAAGAACACATTTTTGCCGTCGTTGCGCCGGAAACCGATGAAGCCGGAGCGGAAGTAGTGAAAAAAGACATCTACCACCGTTTGATACACAGTGAAATCCCTAGCAACATTCAGAGCTCGATTGCACGTCCCGAATATGAATTCACCATTCAAGTGGGTTCTTCAACTTATACAGGTGACCATGCAACAGCAAAAGACTTACTGAAATCCGCACTGGTATCGATGCGTGAATCCAAAGAGTTGACCGGACGTTATCCTCCAGCTGAAAACAAATAAAAATTCAGTTCACGAAGTGTAATCTACCCATAAAAACCAACCCCTTACGGTTGGTTTTTTTACATTTCAATTCTGCTCTATCTCAATAACCACAAACCTAGCTAGCGAGTACAGCAAGCGCCTTTCCTTTCGCACGTAAACATTCAAACATCAAACCCCATTCACTTTGGTAAAAAAACTACACATACAACCGCATCAATCATACCGATAACAAGAAATGCCGGGATGTTCATAAACCTTGCAAAACCAGGAAAAACCTAAAAAAAACCCACCAGGCCTGGTGGGTTTTTGAAATGGATTATAGATAGAGGGCAATTACTTCTTTTCTAATTGCATTATCGCTTCTTTGTAGGTCAATGCCGCTTGGTTTTCCTTACCTTCAGCTTCATAACACTGAGCCAAAGCATGGAAGGTTTCAACTTCGGCCCTGATTTGTAGACTCTGTTTTAAATAGTTCTGTCCAAGGGTCCATAATTGGCTCTGACAGGCTAATCTACCTAAAGTGAGCAGCAGCACCGGATTATCGTCCCCTTGGATACTACGCCATTTTTCCGCTGTTTTTAAACGCTCGAAAGCCGGCCCCAATGTCAATCGACCATATTGATAAACCAAGCGGTCGTCCCACTGTTTTTTTATGGCCTTTTCCAATAAAGATTCCAAGGTGACTTCTTCATTCCAACCCATTCTTTGTTCAACATATTCTGCCAATATTTCAGGCACCATCTGTTGCTTCTTAGAGAGTGACTGCCAAATCTGTGCTAAAGCTTCTTCATCGACCGCGGAGGCCAGCTTCCCGGACCAAAATTGCTGTTCCAATAGCGCATATTGGGTGCTGTCCAAAGCGCGTGTTTTCTTAATTTCCGGAAGCAATTCGGCCAAGGTCTCCCAATAGCCCTGCTGTTTCAAACCCAGTGCATATTCAGCCAAAATAGTCGGATTTTTAGGCTGTTGTTCATGCAGGGCTTGCAAAATAGCTAACGCGGTATCGGGCTTATCTTCCGCAAGTAATCGTGCTTCAACCAACCCTATAGTGACATATTCATCTGGATAGACACCTCTAGCTTGTTCAAGGTATTGGTTGCGACGATGATAGGCTTTTTGATTGTGCGCCATTTTTGCGGCACTCAGATAATGCACCAGACCCGCTTCGCTATTTTTGGCACTCTTAATCAGTTCTTTCTCAGCTCTATGCCAATCACCGTATTCAAGCGCAATCATCCCTTTTGCCATAGCGGTTTCCGCTTTACTGTACTGACGTAATCGACGCTGTTTTCGCCAAAACAGAGGAATATGCCAAATATTCAACAACAAACGAATTGACGCATAAACCACTATAAAACCAATGATGGCGGCGGAGATCAAAAAGCTCACACTAGTCTGTACAACCCAGTCACCCCAAACCATAGAGACTTGACCGTTATCGTACAACAGCATCGTCGTTAAAGAAGTCGCTGCAAAAAAGACAATCGCAAGTATAAAAATTAAACGCATGATAAGGTTAACTCTTCGATATCAAACAAAACCATAATCACTCACTAACCGCCTGATCCAATGTCACAATGGATAACGTTTGTTTATCCGTAAACTGCACGTTTTCAAAAGGGGTTAATAAAAGATTGAATTCGGAGAAGGATTTCGCATAATGCCGTTTTATGAAAGCCTTAATATCGTCACTGGCTTTGTTTACCATTTGTGAAGAGTGGGTCTGCATACCCCAATCCAAACGGTCAATCAACAACCCAAGCCTTTGCAAGAGCACATCATTCATCAACAAACCATCCACCTCGGCCAAGGCTCCCTCTTCAGGACGTTTTTTGACCGTAATCATCTGGCTAAACTTATTCAACAGATTGTCAAAACCATGGCCGCTATCCGAACTCTCGGCATCTTGTGGTTTAGTGGTATCCGCTGACGTAAATAAATTATCCGCGCTCAAATTATTCACGGCTTTTTTAAGCTTATCCGTAGTTGGCAAAGGATAACTCAAAGCGTCTCCCTGCACTTGGTTTAAATACCCTAAATCCTGACCAATCAAGCGTGCCAACTGGGTGGTGTGTGCAAAATCGCTCAAACTGGCCGCCTGCTCTAGAGCCAACAACTGTTGTTGCGTTTCCTCGACACGACCGTTCAGAATCCATTGGGTGTTGATTTCAACAATCCACTGCTGAATTTGCAGACTGTCCAGTGGCATATCCAACTTCAGGACGGGAGGTTGTTTGGTTAACACTTGCTGCTCTTTTTTAAACTGGAATAACTCACCAAGTTTTTCGCTAAAGCCGTCGATTTGGGCTTGTAGAGTCTGCTCGACCTCTTTCAACGCCTTTAACTGCTCATCACTCGGCTGCAACTCTTGCTGTGCCTTTTTAGCCAGTTGCTCAAGTTGTGCAAGAGCTTGCTCTACCTGGACTTCACCTTGACCACCTAAACTGGCAAGTTTTTCTTGGATTTTTTCCAGCTGTTGATTGGTTTGTTCTTTGATTTGAGACAAATCGGCTTGGGTGATTAGCACTTGGTTTTCGGGATTATCAAGCGCTTTTTGCAATTGACTATCAACCCGGGCGATTAAAGCTTTTTGCTGTTCTTGCATGCGAACTTCTAGCGCGCTATTTTCTTGGCGCAATTCCGCTATCTGACTCTGTAAGTCGTTAATACGCTGAATCTCCCAATCCAAATTAGGGCGGGTAATATAAAGTGTGGCGACAATCGCAAGCAAGAGCACTAAAGAGAATAGATAAGACTTATATTTACGGATAAAGCCTGGCGAATGCGGTTTGTTTTCTGCCTTCAGATCAATCCCTTCGGAAATCGATGCCCGAGGATCCACATCTTCACCCAGGTCATTGATATCTTCACTCGAGAGGTTTACATCACCCAATGATTGCTCAGCCTTTTGCTCTGAATAAGCCTTGCCGCGTTCGATTTTTTCATCAATGCTCGCCAAGCTATCTGGAATGATCTCGCCATCAACAATGCGATGTTCCGCATTCGGTTTTATACGTTTAGACATTTTTCCACCTAATTTAAAACACTCTGTAGAGCTTTAACAATCCCTTCATTGCTTTGGGTTTCCACTACGGCAATAGGGCGTTTAAAACCTTCGTTTTGCATAGCACTCGCAATGCGTTGACTCATTACAACTGCACTCGTAATTTTTGACCAAAACTCCGCCTGCATAATTTCTTTTTGCTTACACTCGTTTTGATTTTTATCGCTTTGATCCAAATCAGTATACTCAGAACCACTATACCTCATAATGGCCGCCAACAGCTTATGCCAACTGTCTAAACTACTGATTAGCAAAACAGGCTGTTTGGCATTTAAAAACCGTTGCCAGGCAACATCACAAAACGTTACAGCTTGGCGCTGATAAACCTCAAAGGAGGTGACCTTCGCACCACGTTGTAAAAGTGTATCCTCAATCAAGGTGCGCCCTTCCACCCCTTTCATCAAGGCGATAGATTCACCAGCAACCGCCAACATTTCTTCATGCGCTAAAAAATGTTCGCTATCAAACTGCTTTAAAGACAGGCTTCGAATCTTCAAGCCTGCTTCTTGACCTTTAGCTTGTGTCGCTTTGCCAATGGCATAATAATCTGAATGGGCAAATAACGCTTTATCCGCCGGGCGGATTTTTTCTTGAAAACGTCGCCAACCTTCAACCGCATTGCTACTGGTAAAAATGACCTTATCAAATGATTGGCAATTGGCGAGCTTGCCCTCGGACAACGCCATCCACTCGATATCCATCAATGGGCAAGCAATGACCTGCCCACCTTGCGATTCAACCAAATCCGTTAATACCTTTGCCTGATGAGCAGGCCGAGTATTCAACAGAGTTAACCCGAATAAGCTGTTCATCCTTCGCTAACCGACAAACGTTTTCTTAACCTTTATTATGGGCATCATTGGCATAGACTTCATCTAAAATGGCTTTAGCCCCCTGCGCCAACAGTTTTTTGGCTAAGTCCACACCCAATTCCTGAGCCTGTTCGGCCTTACCTTCGATGCTTGCGGTTAGGATTTCAGAGCCGTCTAAAGTCCCAACTAAGCCGCGCATTTTCAAATCATCGCCATCTAACTCTGCAAACACCCCAATAGGAACCTGGCAACCACCTTCTAAATGATGGTTCATGGCGCGCTCGGCAGTGGTACGAATTTCGGTTTCTTTATGGTTCAGAACCTGAATAATCTCTAAAGTTTCCGTGTCCTTAGCAAAATATTCAATACCGATTGTTCCCTGGGTCACCGCTGGCAAACACACTTCCGGCGACAGTTCATGACGAATCCTTTCGTCCAAACCTAAACGCTGCAAACCTGCGGTTGCCAAGATAATCGCATCATATTCACCCGCATCCAACTTTCCTAAACGGGTTCCCACATTACCACGTAAATCACGCACATCCAGGTCAGGTCTAATCGCCATCAACTGCGCTTTACGACGCAAGCTGGATGTCCCTAAAATCGCCCCTTGCGGCAAAGCATCAAAGGTGTCGTATTGGTTTGAAACAAACGCATCCGTGGGGGCATGACGTTCTAAAATCGCACCCAAAGCAAACCCTTCCGGCAATTCCATCGGCACATCTTTCATTGAATGCACCGCAATATCCGCGTCGCCATCCATCATGCGGTCTTCAAGCTCTTTGGTGAAGAGTCCTTTTCCACCAATTTTAGCTAATGGCACATCAAGAATCTTGTCCCCTTTGGTCGACATGGGCAGCAAAATAACTTCTAAGCCAGGGTGGGCTTTTTCCAACTCTGCTTTAACAAATTCAGTTTGCCACATGGCTAATGGGCTTTTACGGGTGGCGATTCTTAAGGTTTTTTTCATGCTGTTTTCCAATTCTCCGCGCTGAACAAGCCAAATCAACTTGATTAAAACCAAGCTGTTTGAATTTTATGATTTAAGCTTTTATGCGGTTTACGATAATTCTTTTAAGATTGATTGATTAATTCAACCATTTTACTGAAAATCCTCTTAAAGTTTTCGTTAAAATAAGAGCTTAAGTGAATGCTTTAAGCTAATTTGGAATGAATTGAACGCGTTTGGTGGGATTTTTATTCGACCCAAAACCAGAGAATAAAACAGAACGCTACACATCACATTCAGAACAAGGTTTGTTTACTAACGTTTAACACTTTTGATTACAGTAGGAGCTTGCAATGTCAAAGAGAGTCTTTGTCTATCTGTTTATGCTCACCACTTTCTGTATAACCCCTTCTTTATCAAATGCCGAAGCATCTTTTAAGGAGTTGGACGATTTACAATCATTAGCCGAAAAGTCGAAACAGCAAGCACTCCCCATCATGTTAATGTTTGGGGCTGAATGGTGTGAATATTGCCAAGTATTAAAAGAACAGGTCTTCAATCCTATGGCATTAAGTGGGCTATATGAAGAATCCGTCGTGTTGATGCGTCATGTAGGCATCGATGAAGATCAGCCCTTGATTGATTGGCATGGCAGCCCCGTTAAAAAAGACAAATGGGCTTACCAATTGAATGCGGACTTAACTCCTACTGTGCTTTTCCTTGATGGCTTTGGCAGAGAAGTGGCTCCACGAATCATTGGTATTTCCGAAATCACCATGTATGCAGGGATCATTCACCAAAATTTGAATATCGCCTATAAAAACATGGGGCTAAACAAACAGATTCCGCTGACACCAGAACAGTTAGAGATTCAATGGCAACAACATCGATAAAACGACAGCATGAATACTGGCGGTTAAGCTAATCAATCCGGCATGCCCAATACGAATTAAATAAAATTTGAGATAAAAATGAGCAATCAACACAACCAAGAAAAACTATCTAGCGCACGTTTCAGTGAATCAACCGATGCCTTTGTAGAAGCCTTTACCGCCTCGATTCAGTTCGATAACCGAATGTACAAACAAGATATCCAAGGCTCTATCGCACATGCCAAAATGCTCACCAAAGTGGGGATTTTGAATGACGCTGAACTCAATGACATCATTAATGGCTTAACGCAAGTTCAACAAGAAATTGAAGCGGGCGAGTTTCAGTGGTCGATCAAACAAGAAGATATTCATATGAATATCGAAGCGCGTTTAACCAACCTGATCGGCATTACCGGTAAGAAACTGCATACCGGTCGTTCACGTAACGACCAAGTAGCAACCGATATCCGTCTGTATATTCGTGATGAAATTGATGCGATTCTACCTGAGTTGAAGCGTTTACAAACAGGCCTGGTTGAATTGGCCGAACGTGAAGCCGATACCATCATGCCTGGTTTCACCCATTTACAAACCGCTCAACCAGTGACGTTTGGTCACCATATGCTGGCTTGGTTCGAGATGATTAAACGTGACGTAGAACGTTTGCAAGACTGCCGCAAGCGTGTCAATACCATGCCTTTGGGTTCAGCCGCTTTAGCGGGCACAACCTACCCGATTGAGCGTGAATACACCGCAGAATTATTGGGCTTTGAACGTATTACCGAAAATTCATTGGACGGGGTTTCTGACCGTGACTTTGCAATCGAATTCACGCATTTTGCCGCAACCTTAATGATGCATCTATCACGTTTTTCTGAAGAGTTGGTTCTGTGGTCATCGGCACAATTTCAGTTCATTGATCTGCCTGACCGCTTCTGCACGGGATCATCGATTATGCCGCAAAAGAAAAATCCTGACGTACCAGAATTGGTTCGTGGTAAAACCGGGCGTGTTTATGGTCACCTGATGAGTTTGTTAACCTTGATGAAATCGCAGCCATTGGCTTACAACAAAGACAATCAAGAAGATAAGGAACCTTTGTTTGACACCGTCGATACTGTTAAAGGATCTTTAAGAGCATTTGCCGATATGGTTCCTGCCATTCAAGTTAAACGTGAAATCACTTATGAAGCGGCTAAACGCGGCTTCTCTACCGCAACTGATTTAGCTGACTACTTGGTAGGTAAAGGGTTAGCGTTCCGCGACTCTCACGAGGTAGTGGGGTTGGCGGTCGCCCACGGTATTAAGACAGGTGAGGACCTTTCTGAAATGTCATTGGAAACCTTACAAGGTTTCTGTGACAAAATCACCGATGATGTCTTTGAGGTATTAACCCTTGAGGGTTCTGTTGCCGCACGTAATCATTTAGGGGGTACCGCTCCAAATCAAGTACGAGCGGCGGTTGCAAGAGCTAAGGCCTATTTGGCGTCTTAAGATTTAAGCCATCAAAACCTAAAGCGACCAGGCCTGGTGGTAGTTTTACTGGTCACTTTTCCAAGCCGCGCATTTATTTGTTAGCGGCTTTTTTATTATCTTTCCTGATAAAACCCTAATTCATCATTCACATTTAAGAGAACTTCCGGTGCATTTAGATCGTTATTTAAGCAAGTATGCAGGATTGAGCCGTAAATCGATTTTGCGCTTACTCAATCTTGGGAAGATTAAAGTGGATGAGCAGGTCACTTTATCGCGAGACCATCCGGTGAACGATTTTTCAAAAATTCACATTGAAGGTAAGTTGCTCAATCTACATAAACCCGCCCGTTATTTTTTAATGAACAAGCCGGCCGGAATATTGAGCGCCACGACTGACCCACAACATACTACCGCCATCGAATTAATTGCCGAAACCGAACGGGAAGATTTACATATTGCCGGTCGTTTGGATCGAGCGACAACAGGCCTGCTTATTCTGACCAATGATGGTAAATGGTCACGCCATATCACCGAACCTAAACAAAAGGTTCCTAAAACCTATCGGGTGGAAACCGTGTATGCGATTTCACCGCAAACGGCGAATTTGTTCAGCAAAGGCATTTACTTTGCCTATGAAAACATGACCACCAGTCCAGCTGAAATCGAGATACTCAGCCCAACAAGCTGTCGTCTGACCATTTATGAGGGGCGATACCATCAAATCAAACGCATGTTTGCTGCAACTGGCAATCGCGTTAAAAACCTACACCGGGAATCCGTGGGAGAGATTAAATTAGACTCGGCTTTACGCCCTGGAGATTATCGAGCCTTAAGCCAAGCTGAAATCGATTCGATATGGCGGACAAAGCCAGAAAAGGGTGAATAAACCCGCCTTTTTAAGACAAAACTTTTGCAGAAATCAAACCTACCAGGCCTGGTAGGTTTGATTTAGAAGCGAAAAACCATCAAGCTGCCAAAGCCGTTCCATAAGCAATGACCTTGTTACGCCCAGTCTGTTTCGCTTGATACAGTGCTTGATCGGCTTTATCAATCAACATCACTTCATCAGGCACTTGGACTTCAGGGAAACCACAGACGCCCACACTGACGGTAATATCGATTCGCTGATCACCTTCTGTGAAAATCGTATCTTGAACTTGATGGCGAATTCTTTCACTGACATCAAGCGCGTCTTTGGTGCTAGCACCTTGTAAAATCATCAAGAACTCTTCACCACCATAACGCACCACAATATCGCCATCACGCAAGGTCTTCTTAAGAATCGAAGCGATCAGAATAATCGCTTTATCACCCACCAAATGACCATAGTTATCATTTATTTTCTTAAAGTGGTCGATATCCACCATTATCACACTCAATGCGGATTGCTCTCGAGTTGCCCGGCCAAAATCTTCTTTAAGACGAGCCATTCCAAAACGGCGGTTGTAGACATTGGTCAATCCATCATAGGCCGCCAATCTCTGGAATTTGGAATGTATCAATGCATTGTTGAGTGCCAATCCCATGCTACGGGCAAACAAATGTAACGTCGTATTGGTACGTTCATCGGCCATTTCTGAGCCGGTTGCAGCAACCATCACCCCTAAATGAGTCCCTTTAAACTCAATCGGCTCAATGAACACTTCCGTTGGGGTAAATTGCGTTAAAACCCCATCTAACTGGATATGCTTGGGCAAGGTAATCCTTTGGGCTTTACCTTTATTAATCGCATCAAGCACCGTGGTATGCTCGGTGAGCGTTTCAGGATGAAATATACCCTGAGTCGCTTCCACCACGATTTCACCATTTTTGTACAATAAAATAGCTGCAGCTTCTATTTTGGTTGCTGAAATAAGTAGGTTAATGGTCTCTTCGGAGAGCGTCTCCACTTCAAGGTTTTGTGACATAACCTTAGTGAATTTATTGAAGACCTGTTCATTTTCATGAGAGGACAATAACGCGGCTAATAGCTGATTGTAGGCACTGGCGCTTACGCCGATTTCATCATTGGAAAGCACTTCCATGGTACAAAGTTGCTCATGGCACTTTACGGAGTAATCGATAAAATCCTTTTCCTGTAAACCCTCTGCGATATCCTGCATTTTCAACGCCAATTGCTTCAAATGCGGTCTAATAACCATCGAAATCATCAAAAAGCTCAGCAAACCGACCATTTGTCCGGCAATTTGCGTGACCAAATAGAACTCCCAAGTCAGCACTTCACTTTCTGGAAAACCGTACCATACAAGAAAGTGAGGAAAGGCTAAACCAATGATTACACCCACCACTTGCATGTAAATGAATTGGTCTAAAAAGATACTTTTGGTAAGTCTAGGGATTTGCATTCAAATGTCCTGTATCAACAAGGTTAATCGTTAAATTGTATGACTGAACGGACAACCATATCGTTGTATTTAAAGCTGTTCAAACTTGCCAAGTCAATTAAGCATGCCATGCCATAAACGTTATAACCAACCTCTTCACACAAAGCCGCCGCCGCTCCCATTGAACCACCTGTAGCGATCAAGTCATCCAATAAAACAATCTTACTGCCATCCCCTTTCTGCATCTCAAGCCTGTCCGTACCGTATTCCAAACCATACTCGATGGATGCGGCGACATTAGGCAATTTGCCCGGTTTTCTCACCTTGATAAAGCCTTTTTTGTGCTTATAGGCTAAAGCGGCGGCAAAAATAAAACCACGAGACTCAATTCCAGCCAAACAGTCAATCTCATCCCACTCTTGCTGTGAAAACAAGTCGCTGATGGCGTCAATCGTTTCTGCGAAATGGCTTTTTAAAAGAGGGGAGATATCACTGAATAGAATACCTGGTTTTGGAAAATCCGGAACAGAGTCTAAATATTGCGCTAATGGGTGGTGGGCCATAATTTTCCTTTCACTTTATTGATTGAATGTCGCATTGTAAAAAAGACCAAAGTAACAAAAATCGAGCATGGCTTATGAAAACCATCTTTACTCTGTAATAATAAATGATTATTCTAACAATTCTATTGCCTTTTGGGCTTTCTAAATAATGGTTTAATCAGCAAAATATCTTATGCACCTAATAGAAAATAAATACGAAACGGCCGGGCTTTTAAAGTTGCCACCTCATGCAAGGGATATTGCCGAACATTTGCTAACATTGACACCATTAAATGAACTGCTTTTAATGTGGCAAGCCGATGAACCTAATCAGGATTTATTGCATGAACATCGTGTGCCTGAGAAATTATGGCCAGAGATTATCAATGCGACGCTCTTAGCCAAAACGACTTACTTTTTACCCAATCCCAACTTTACAAAAGAAGAGTTGCTTTACTTGATGAAAGCGGCCTGTTCCAGCATCGGATTGCCGTTAAATCTCTATTCGGTAAAAGAAGTCATTGAAATGAGCCGTGAAGAGTACCCGATATTCAGTGAATGGTTAAAAACGTTTGCCAATTTACTCAAACAAAAACGCTAAAATCTGACCTTTGAGCATGACTCGATAACTTTTCAGCTACTCAGTAGATAACCAGAGATAACCAGGCCTGGTCATGATTTTGATATAAAAAAAGGCCAAAACCACCAAGTAAAATCTCAGTATGTCTTGACCTTGAAGGTTCATTTATTGGCTTGAGCTAACCTCTCAAATCAAATGATTGTTTTTGACTCTTTTAAGAGGGTGCGAATATTTTTCTTTGCGGCGGCATGGCCATATTGGGCGGCCAAACCAAACCAAGAACGGGCTTGAGTCACATTCTTGGCGGTACCTCTTCCTTCTAAATACATCATCGCCAATGCATTTTGCGCTTCCAAGTTACCCCGCATCGCGGCATAACGATACAACTTAAAAGCATGTTCCAAGTTGGTAGGCATACCCAAACCTTGTTCAAACAAGCGCGCCAAATTATAAGCGGCATAAGGGTTGCCTTTCTCGAAAGCCTGTTGGTACATATTGGCGGCCATCGCATAGGATTCCCTTACCGGTTTACCCTGCTCATACATCCGACCCAAATTATTTTCTGCACGTGAATAATCTCTAAACGCACAGTTTTCATAAAGGTTGAAAGCGGTATCCAAATCACCGGATTGTTCGCTCTCCAACGCCTTTTTAAAGATTGGATACATATAATGCTCATCTGCCAAAACCGTCATAGGGTCTTCAGGATAGGATTTATCGACCCTAACACTCATCTGACGAACCCAATCAGGAACCGTGAAATCTTCTAACCAAGCATTCAATTCAGCCAGGCCTGGTCGCTTTTCCGGGTCTTTCTGGGTCATCCAGAAAATAAGATAACGCCAAAAAATAGGTAACTTATTCATTTTATGGACCGTGTGGTGTGCATGTGCCCAAAGCTGTTTAGCCTCATCGTTGACCTTATCTAAGCGATAAATATGTTTGCCGGTTAAGGCAAAGTACAAAGTGCAACCCAATGAATAGATATCACTAGCCTCTTCTACCTGGCCATTTAAACGCTCTGGTGCAAAATAACGTTTATCACCACACATAGTTTCCGAGTCATATGAACTTAATGAAGGTATCGAATGCGACCAATCAATGAGGTAGGCCTGCTTGTCTCCCATAATGATATTGTCGGGTCGAATATCACCATGGACAAACCCAACATGGTGAACTCTTTCTAGAATAGCAAGCAAATCACCCAGCAATTGTTTCGCGGTCTTGACCGGTAAGGGACCTTTCTTTTTAATTGTTTGGGAAAGGGTACGTTTACCCACAAAATCAAAAAACTGCAGGTAACGAAATCCGACTTTGCGGATTTCATTAAAGTGCATGAATTCTGGAAACTGATTTAAATAATGCAACAAATCCTTTTCACGCTTCACAGCCTGATAGTGGCTAATATCGTCAATAACCCGCACAATCTGTTTACGCACAACACCTGCTTCAGTCGTTTGCTTAACCTTATAAATAGAAGCGATATCCCCCTCTAAAAGCAGCTTGACCTTACTCAAATCGGGCTGTTGTTCCAACACAGGTAAAACCTCATCAGACATACCTTAGTTTTCTCCATTCTTTGCAACATATCTAAACCATTATAACGGTTTAAAAAATATCTCAATAAAATTGAATCTAAAAAAAAGGGCACTTGAATGGTGCCCTTTTAATTTAGGTTAAATATCAGTCATTTTGAAAGTCGATATTCAAATCATTGATATTGTCGATAACTTGGTTATCAAGATAGATGGTACTAATATCACCACCACTCGCTGAACCATTCGAATCAACCGTGATTTTGGTATTAACCGCATTCGCATCACCTGCAGCAACTTCATTGCCATCGGCATCAAGATTAGTGAAATTGAGATACTGCTCCAGCGTTCCCTCTGTTGCTGAATCATCAATCACTTCACTTAAGTCTAAAACGTCGCCTTCGGCTTTATTATAGTCAGTAATCGTTGTGCTACCGCCGGTGCTATCTGGTTCAATCACAAAGACATCCGCACCCGTACCGCCAGTCAGGATATCATCGCCCTCACCACCGTAAAGCAGATCATTGCCAGCACCACCATCAAGCATATCATCACCTGCACCGCCACGAAGCAGGTCATTACCCTCACCACCGCTTAGGGTATCGTTACCTTCGTAACCGTAGATACGATCTGAATCGCTGGTTCCTACAAGCGTATCATCGCCGGTAGTGCCTTCATAAATACCGTTGTCTTCAATTGAATTATCCAGCAAGTTAACATCAATTAAATTACCAACCGTTTCTGTATCACTTAAACCGGTTGTATCCGTTGCCGTGATTGTTGTTGAAGTTAAAAGACCTAAATCAGCTATTAACGCTTGATTAAACTCAACCGTACCTAATAACTCGTTGATAACCTGATTATCAATCTCACCACCATCAGTTGCCGTGATGGTAATCGAATAACTACCACCTAAACTCACTAATCCTAGAAGATTCAAACCGCCAGTATCATATGAAACCGCCAAGCCAAGTTCATTGGCTAGTTGCTCGGAAATCGTCATCGGAGCACCACCGTCAATTAAGTTGACACCTAATAAACTGCCCGTTGTCAGCGTAACCGATTTCAAATTGCTATTGGCATCAAATGCGGTGAACGTCTGAT
This sequence comes from Thiomicrorhabdus immobilis, assembly GCF_021654855.1. NCBI lineage: Bacteria > Pseudomonadati > Pseudomonadota > Gammaproteobacteria > Thiotrichales > Piscirickettsiaceae > Thiomicrorhabdus > Thiomicrorhabdus immobilis. Next base: position 145,113 of record NZ_AP024202.1, on the reverse strand, counting down.
GTGCACCGAAGTCAAGTAGATTGAGCGCTTCCACACCAATTAAACCAAGTAAGCTATTACTATCTTGAATATCAACAACAGGGGCAACAGGAGGCTGAACAATATCAATCGTCAACTGTGCAGTATCACTATCTCCATCTGGTTGAGTCAATTTATAGGTAAAGCTATCTTGCTCACCGGTATTGCTAATATCAGCATTTGGTGTATAGGTATAAGAACCATTGCTGCTGATTTCTAAAGTACCGTATGTTCCAATAACGGTTGTTCCAGAAACAGGCACATCAACAAATTCAGTACCATTCCAAATCGACAATGAAGCACCTTCCGAACCTTTGTCATCGACCTCACCAGCCGCATTAACATCGGTGATGACATTACCTGAAACGGAACCAGTCTGAACTTTCCAAGAATGAGGTGTTGTCGAAACAACATCAATATTCTGTAAGCTCACGGATAAGTCATATCGCTTATCTCCAATACCTGAATCATTAGCTGTCAATACCAGTTTGTAGTCCCCAGCAACAAGGTTGCTCACTGTAATATTGAACTCGTCATCAGGTAGATTATAGGTCACCGTTTGAATAACCTCTCCAGAGCCATCATTTTTCATAAGGGCCCAGGTATAACTATCCCCAAGAACAAATTCAAAATCATTCACTCTCAAGTCAAACTCAATCGAACCGGTCGTACCTTCAGCAATACTAAAGGTTCTTTCACCCGTTACAGTATCACCCCTACCTTTATCGGTAGCCGTTAGCGTAAGATCATAGAGTTGTTCTGTAGATTCAGAAGCTTGAACTTCTACCAACTGGACTGTAGCTTGGTTAGTATTGTCATAAGCCACCACTTCACTGCTATCCGTCGTGGTCAAAATCAAGTCCGCTGACGCGGTCGAACCATCGCTATCTTGAACCGTATAAGTCACATGGGAAACCACATCGTCTGCCACATCACCAATTGAAGTGAAACTATAAGCACCTTGGTTATCGATAGTCACCGTACCGGCTGCGGTCTCGATAGTGAACTCGGTATTGGTTGCATCAAAGGTATAGGTTGTTCCGTTATATTCAACCGATACCAGCTTCACATCCGCCCAACCATCAGCACCTGATTGGTCGACCAAATTGCCTGATGTCGAATCGACGACGACACTACCTTGTGTTGGCTCGATCTCTACTACAGTTGTACTCAATGTCGCTGACAACTGGGTTTCATCGGTAACTTCAATATACTCTTTACCGCTAGTATCCGCTTTATCAGCAAGTACCTGAATCGTGTTCAAATAAATCGGGTTTTGAACATTGCTACCTATAGCGACGACATGTAAATCATCCATATTGCTACTAATGAATGATTCCCAATTCACAATCGCCGAATCTGAATCGCTATCTACAGAGCTTGCATTATCGTTTGGATCCCCATCCGACAAGAAGTAGGCAATCGTCTGAGAAGCCGGATGATCAACAAAGTCGTTTACCGACATCGTTGAATTGATGGCATCAAGATAATCTGTACCACCAACATTAACAGCAACGGTAGAACCTGAACTGTAAAGACCATTTGTATAGCCGCTATCATTCCAATGCAATACCAAAGTATCCAGGTAATTGACGGCTTCTGATGCTGTCATCCAACCCATATTCATCGCATCTCTACCAAACAGCGTCAAATTGACCGCTGTATCACCTTGAGCATCATATTTCGTTATCAAGTCAACTAACGCATCCCTAGCTATTTCAAAGCGGGTTTTAGTCGAGCCGTCAACCGCTGTATCCATTGATCCGGAAACATCAAGCGTCAAGATTAGATTTGTAGAACCATCACTACCACTACTTTGACCTTCAGTTAAAGTAACTTCATTGTCATAGGCGATTGGCGTATCATCGGCAATGTTAATATCGACCGTTGCATACTGCGTATCAGATTCCCCATCTGAAACCCCAATACGGAAACTGTTGCTAGCATCAGCATTATTCACATTCGTTGCCGAAGATATCAATGTAAAGTCATAACCAAACTGACCATTACTATAACTGGTAATTTCTACAGTACCGTTATCCGTATTAAACGTCTGGCCAATCAAATCACTCCAATCGGCAATACCATTCACACCTAACGTAAAGGTCGCAGTTGAACCATTGGTACCCGTTTCATCAAAACTTATGGTCGTGATATCCGCTAAACCATCTCCGTCAGAAATCGTGAACGTTCCGGAAGCTTTCTCAGAAGTGTCGCTGTTATTAGACGCATCCCCATCTGCCAATTCACCAGTACCGCCAGCCTCTAAACCAGCCTCAGAAACAGAAATCTCATCGCCTAGTGTAATCGTAGGTGCATCATTAACCGGTGTAACGTTCACGTTGACCGTTGCGGTATCAATCCCCCCTTCACCATCACTAATTGTGTAAGTAAAGCTATCTGGACCGTTATAGTTAGGGTTTGGAATGTAAGTAATCGTTCCATCACCATTCACTATAATCGAACCATTTGCAGGATTGGTCGTTGCAACAATCGACAAATCATCACTATCAGGATCTTGATCATTGTCTAACACATGAATAATAGTGCCAAAGCTATCTTCAGCAACTAAAATAATGCCATCATCAACCGCATCCGGACCAGGGTTGGTCACAGTCCAATCGAAACTTGTAACGGCTGGAGGGTTAAAGCCATCCGTTGCCGTGATTGTGACTGAATAGACGCCACCGGCACCACCTTGGGACGCACTATTGTCTAGAGAACCTGTAATCTCTCCTGTTGAAGAGTTAATTGATAACCCTGGAGGAAGTCCAGTAACACTGTACGTCAGCGAGCTGTCGTCAGTAAAGAAGCTTGAAACATCAAAACTGACTGCCGTTGCATCTTCATCATTTTGTGGAGGAATCGTTGTTACTTCAGGCGCCTCATCATCATCGGTAATAAAGGTTTCAATACTGCTGTTACCAAGCTCTACAGCCTCATAACCACCTGTTGCATAATTAGAGATAGATACTGTATAGGATTCCGTATTCTCTTTAATTTGGTCTTCTATATTATCTACAGTAAATGTTGCTGTCGTTTGGCCTGCCAAAATAGTCACTGTACGTGTTTCTACAACAACATCGCCATCTGTTGTCACATTAGCGATGCTAACCTCTACATCCATGTCTTGAACAGGAGCATTAGTGACACTCAAGGTATATTCAACAGCATCACCTTCAATTGTCGATGTTGAACCGCTGATGCTTAGAACTGCTCCAGAGTCTCTCTCATTTGGCTGATCTGGATCATTTGGATTATATGGATTGGTTTCATCGGTAATCGCTGTCGTTACCGAATTAACACCAATAATCGTGTTCTCAAAACCTCCACCAGAGGTGCCTGTCAGGCTCACTTTGTAGTCTTCACTGCTTTCAGCTAGCGCATCATCGTTGGTACTCACGGTGAAGTTAACGGACGTTTGTCCTGCTGGAATCGTCACGGTTGTATTAAGAGGTACATAGTCACCGTCTTCTGTGGTGATATGACCTGTTTGTACTGTGACAATTAGATCCGTTGTTGGAATTCGATCAACCATTACCGTATAGCTAGCGCTTTCACCTTCAACCACACTAGTGGCTCCACTGATACTGACCGTAGCGGTATCTTCAGAAGCTGGTGAACTTTCATCGACAATAGATGTGGTAACTTGTGAGCTACCTAAAACGATGTTTTCTACACCACCACCTACAGGGTTACTCATGGTGACCGTGAAGTCTTCGCTACCTTCTGCATAGGCGTCATCAATCGTGTCTACCGTAAAGTCGACCGATGTTTGACCAGCAGGAATGGTCACATTTTGTGTAATAGCAACATAGTCGCCATCTTCTGTCGTGATATGCCCAGTTGTAACCGTAACCGTCAGATCGGTTACAACTGGTTTGTCTGCCGTTACGGTGTACGCAGCCTGAGTACTTTCTTCTACTTGTGCATCACCACTTAGCGTTAGGGTAACAGTGTCTTCTGCTCCTGGCGTGCCTTCGTCTGTAATGGTTCCTACACCTTGTGCGTCAGCGATTTGTGCATTCGCGCTAGGGTTGCTTAAGTTCATGAAGAAGGTTTCAGGGTTCTCTTTGATATAGTCATCGGTAATTGGAACCGTAATCGTTGTGGTAGTCGTTCCAGCTGCAATCGAACCAGAACCACTTACCGCAGTATAGTCGCTACCTGCCAACGCAGAGTTATCCGATGAGGCGTAATCAAACGTCACTTCTGAAGTGGTTGGGTTGCTCAACGTCACGGTAAATTCTAGCGTTCCAGCATCTTCGTTAACCGTGACATTATTGATAACCAGGCTTGGAGTGCCTTCGTCGTCAATAATATTGGTTTCTACAGGGCTAGTATTTACGTTGATTGTTTCAAAACCTCCACCTGATGTGATGCCAGTCAGAGCGACGCTGTACAACTCGTTTCCTTCGGTTAGGTTGTCGTCGTTGTTGTCAACGGTAAATTGAATCGAGGTTGCGCCTTGTGGAATAGTAACCATTTGCGTAACTGGCGTTAAATCTCCGTTGTCAGTCTGAATATGGCCAACAATCACTTCTACATCCATTGCCGTTGCGGTTGGTTGATCCACACTGATCGTGTAAGTCGCTTGACCTCCTTCAGATACTGTGCTGTCGCCCATCAACGTCACATTGATGACTTCATCGTTTGGTTCGGTGCCTGGCGTGCTGTTATCGCTGATTGTGGTGCTTGCGGTATCTGTACCAAGCACGATATTTTCAAAACCACCTTGCGATGGGTTGCTGATAACGACACTGTAGACTTCATCACCTTCGGCATAGGCGTCATCAATCGTTGCCACATTAAGGGGTACTGATAGCTGACCTGCTGGAATGGTGACTTGTGTGATTCCAGTGTTAATATCACCTGAGTCTGCTGAAGTGTAGGTGTAGGTCACATCAATAGTCATGTCCACTGATGGGGCTTTATCAACACTGATTGTGTAAGCCGCGGTATTTCCTTCAATAACGGAAGTATCACCAGAAATCGATACAGTCGCTGTATCGTCTGTACCTGTTCCACCATCAGGTTCATCAGCACCGTCTTTAATGGTTGTGGCTTGTGCAGCGGTTCCGATAACCACATTTTCAGCACCACCGCCTTGTGGATTGGAGATGGTGACATTGAACACTTCATCGCCTTCTAGGTAGGCATCATCTACGGTTGCAACATTGAATGGTGCTGAGGTAGAGCTACCGGCCGGAATGGTAACTGTCGCAATACCTTCTACGATATCTCCGGTTTCTGCAGAGATGTAGTTGTAAGCAACGTCAACAGTCATGTCTGTAACAACTGGCTTGTCAGTCGTTACGGTGTAACTGGCTGTTTCACCTTCAGCAACAATGGCTGTACCGTCGATGCTCACGGTAATGGTATCTTCTGAACCAGGAGTTGCTTCGTCCGTAATCGTTCCCACACCTTGTGCATCCGCAACCACAACACTTGGAGAAATGTTGCTTAGGTTCATTAGGAAAGTTTCCGGATTTTCCGCAATGTAATCATCCGTAATTGGAACGGTAATCGTGGTTGACGTGTTTCCTGCGGTAATCACACCACTTCCTGACACAGCCGTGTAGTCACTACCCGCAAGCGCACTGCCGTTATCAGCCGAGGCATAGTCAAAGGTGACGTCTGTTGTAGAGTCTGTACTCAATGACACAGTAAAGGTCATTGTGCCAGCATCTTCATTGACAGTTACATCATTAATGCTGATTGACAGTACATCATTGTCCACAATCGTCGTTTCAACCGGCGCAGTGTTAATGTTGATGGTTTCAAAACCGCCACCCACAGTGTTATTGCCTGTTAGGGCTACCTGGTAGTCTTCATTACCTTCTGCTGTAGTGTCTTCGTTATTGCTGACCGTGAAGTTGGCACTGCTTACTCCTGCTGGGATGGTAACCATCATCGTTGTTGGAACAAGGTCACCATTATCAGTCGTGATATGTCCTGTTTGCACTTCAACTTGCATAGCTGTTGCCGCCGGCTGGTCCAGCGTCACTGTGTATGTTGCTGTCCCACCTTCAGCTACAGAGGCATCACCGGTTAGCGTGATATTGATGACTTCATCATCCACTTCCGTATTTGGAATGGTGTTGTCTTTAATGACGGTTTCAACTGGGGTTTTGTTTACATTAACCGCTTCAAAACCTCCGCCCGTGGTCACTCCTGAGAGAGTAACCGTGTAACTCTCATCGCCTTCTGCATAGGCATCGTCGATATTGCTGACGCTAAAGTCAACGTGATCACTTCCCGCTGGGACGGTTACGGTCATAGTGGTTGGAACTAAATCACCATTGTCTGTCGTAACGTGGCCCGTCACAACAACGACGTCCATGGCTGTAATCGCGGTTTCGCTTAGAGTAACGGTGTAATTTGCCGTACCGCCTTCGGTAACGGTTGTATCACCACTGAGGCTAACGGTAATCGTGTCTGCTGTGCCAGGCACTGGTTCATCACTGATAATACCTAGACCAGTACCATCGCCAATCGTGGCATTGACCGGGTTAGATAGAATAACGTCTAAAGTCTCTGAGCCTTCGGCAATGAAGTCGTCTGTAACAGGGACGGTGATGGTTTTGGTGAGTTCTCCTGGCGCAAAACTTAGGCTGCCACTTACTGCGGTGTAATCTAAGCCTGCTGTCGCAGTACCATTGGAACTAGCATAATCCACAGTCGTGACAAAATCACTTGGATTACTCAAGGTAACCGTAAAGGTCATTGAGCCTTGGTCTTCATTTACGCTTACATCGTTGATACTTAATGACGGTATATCATTATCAATGAAAGAACCATCATCATAGATTGTACCTACACCTGAATCGCTGTTTGCTCCCACTGATGCCGTTAAAGTAAAGCCTTCCGGCCCTTCATAAACAGGATTTCCATTATCATCGGTAGTTTGAACTTTAGCTTGTAGACCAGTTACTAATGCAGGAATGGTAAAACTACCATCTGGATTTGCAGTAATAGTTTGTTCACCTAAAAGGGTCTGATAAGTCAATACAATATTCGAAGTGTTATGATCAAAGTCATTAGCTTCTGTCGTAGTATCTGCCAATGCTAAATTCATTGTTACAGGTACTAGAGAAGGTTGCATATCAATATCAAATACCGCAATATCTCCTTCCGATACAGCGACATCGGAAACATTGATATCAGGGTCAGATGAGATAACCGCTTTTATATCCACCTCAATACTGGTTTGGACTTCATCGCCATCCGCATCAGTAATGTAAACAGGAAGATATACTTTACCGTTTAACGTTGAATTCAAAATATCAGCCTGGGTAAGGGATAGCATATTGTTTGAATCAATCGTTGCACTTAGACCATCAACTGAAACCAAAACGCCTTCATCATCTAATGCCCAACCTAACCCTGTTTTTAACGAAATACTTCCTGGGCCATCAGCACCGAACTTAACTAGATTATTCAAATCAATTGTTAAGGTATTAGAAATCGTATTGGTTAGAGAGTCGAAACTGAAATTATCAGACAGAGACAATACATCAACCAATGCATCTATTCCTGAGTTATCAAGTCCCAAATCTGCTTTAATAATTGTGCCATCAGGCATGTCGTCTTCAACAACAACCGTTAACGTAGATGGAGTTGATTGGTTATACCCGTCTGAAGCGACAAAACCTACGTCAAAAGATAATGTATCTTCAACTGAATTCACAGGATGATCAACAGGCCCGCTTAACGTGACGGTATAACCACCTGACGTATCCGCATCCACTGTAACAATCGTATTTTGCTCAGAAACATCGATTGCTAAGGTAGCATCGACATCTAGAGCGCCTCCAAGAACACTTACCTTGACGCCAATATCCACCAATGGAGAATCATTCGCATCAGAGCTCGGAGTAAAACGTAGGTTTCCTTCAATAATATCTGTATTACTGATTGTCTGACCAACACCTACTGCAACCCAAGCGTTTCCATCAAACAACTCCAAAGTACCCGTACTTGCAAGAGCCGTAATCTCAACACTAGCAACATCTCCAATAGCCACGCTTGCGGCCAATGAGATATCACCAAGACCTAGAACAATCGATTCACTTGTATAACCCGTTAAATGATTCGAGCCTTCACCTGACCAAATGATTTGATGCCCATCAGATGTCAAAGTAGAAGTTGGCGCTGTAAATGAAATCGAAAGTGAATCACCATCTAAATCCTGTGCCAAAGTTCCAGTGAAAGTTGTGTTATTTGTCGTATCGTCACCAGCATTGGCACCCGATGTATCAGCAAGTCCACCTGAAAGACCCTCTTCAGAAACTCGAGCTGTAACATCTATAGTAGTAGGAGCATTATCGTCATCTAGAATCGTGGCATCCGCACTATTCTGGGTAGCGCTGACAACAGAATTAGTCACCGATTGAACCGTTAAGCTAAAACTTTCATCTTGTTCAATATAGTGATCATCCGCTGCCGTAAACGTAATCACTGGAGCTTCTGTGCTACCAGCAGGGATCATCACCTCAACGCCATTAGTGAAGAAATCCGCAATCTCTTGCTGGGTTGTCAACGTCTGAACATTACCGTTTACATCGGTATAACTAATCTGACTAAAATCCGTAATCGCTGTATCACCAAAAGCTGGTTTGATTGTCACAACCGAATCAAAATCACTCAAATTATCTTGCGTGACTTTAAATACGATTGTGCTGTTATTGACATCCCCTTCTAATGCTGAATTGTCAATCGCAGAAATTGAAACTACAGGAATGTCGTTGTCTACTGGCGTGCCTGGAGGTGGTGTACCTGTGCCGTCATCGACAATCGTCGCACTGCCTGTATCACTGCCAACCAACGCTGAACCCGCGGTTAAGCTGAAGGTTTCAGGTCCTTCGTATACATCGTCTTGAGTCGTGGCAACGTCAACCGTCAATGAGGTAACCCCTGCAGGAACCGTGTAGCTGCCATCTGTGTTTTGGGGGATGACGATGTCGTTGACGCCGTCGTTGTAGCTGACAGTCATCGCACCGATGTCGTTCGCTTCGGCGGTACCTAATGTGGTGCTTAAGCTGATGTCGTGTGCCGCTTCCATCGGGTTGCTTAACGTTACGATGAAGCTTGCATCCGAACCTTCATTGATCGTTCCAGCATCCGCTACGCTGATGGTTGGGATGTCGTTGTCTACTGGCGTGCCTGGAGGTGGTGTACCTGTGCCGTCATCGACAATCGTCGCACTGCCTGTATCACTGCCAACCAACGCTGAACCCGCGGTTAAGCTGAAGGTTTCAGGTCCTTCGTATACATCGTCTTGAGTCGTGGCAACGTCAACCGTCAATGAGGTAACCCCTGCAGGAACCGTGTAGCTGCCATCTGTGTTTTGGGTGATGACGATGTCGTTGACGCCGTCGTTGTAGCTGACAGTCATCGCACCGATGTCGTTCGCTTCGGCGGTACCTAATGTGGTGCTTAAGCTGATGTCGTGTGCCGCTTCCATCGGGTTGCTTAACGTTACGATGAAGCTTGCATCCGAACCTTCATTGATCGTTCCGGCATCCGCTACGCTGATGGTTGGGATGTCGTTGTCTACTGGTGTGCCTGGAGGCGGTGTGCCTGTGCCGTCATCGACAATCGTCGCACTGCCCGTGTCGCTGCCAACCAACGTTGAACCCGCGGTTAAGCTGAAGGTTTCAGGTCCTTCGTATACATCGTCTTGAGTCGTGGCAACGTCAACCGTCAATGAGGTAACCCCTGCAGGAACCGTGTAGCTGCCATCTGTGTTTTGGGGGATGACGATGTCGTTGACGCCGTCGTTGTAGCTGACAGTCATCGCACCGATGTCGTTCGCTTCGGCGGTACCTAATGTGGTGCTTAAGCTGATGTCGTGTGCCGCTTCCATCGGGTTGCTTAACGTTACGATGAAGCTTGCATCCGAACCTTCATTGATCGTTCCAGCATCCGCTACGCTGATGGTTGGGATGTCGTTGTCTACTGGCGTGCCTGGAGGTGGTGTACCTGTGCCGTCATCGACAATCGTCGCACTGCCTGTATCACTGCCAACCAACGCTGAACCCGCGGTTAAGCTGAAGGTTTCAGGTCCTTCGTATACATCGTCTTGAGTCGTGGCAACGTCAACCGTCAATGAGGTAACCCCTGCAGGAACCGTGTAGCTGCCATCTGTGTTTTGGGGGATGACGATGTCGTTGACGCCGTCGTTGTAGCTGACAGTCATCGCACCGATGTCGTTCGCTTCGGCGGTACCTAATGTGGTGCTTAAGCTGATGTCGTGTGCCGCTTCCATCGGGTTGCTTAACGTTACGATGAAGCTTGCATCCGAACCTTCATTGATCGTTCCAGCATCCGCTACGCTGATGGTTGGGATGTCGTTGTCTACTGGCGTGCCTGGAGGTGGTGTGCCTGTGCCGTCATCGACAATCGTCGCACTGCCTGTATCACTGCCAACCAACGCTGAACCCGCGGTTAAGCTGAAGGTTTCAGGTCCTTCGTAGACATCGTCTTGAGTCGTTACAACGTCAACCGTCAATGAGGTAACCCCTGCAGGAACCGTGTAGCTGCCATCTGTGTTTTGGGTGATGACGATGTCGTTGACGCCGTCGTTGTAGCTGACAGTCATCGCACCGATGTCATTCGCTTCGGCGGTACCTAATGTGGTGCTTAAGCTGATGTCGTGTGCCGCTTCCATCGGGTTGCTTAACGTTACGATGAAGCTTGCATCCGAACCTTCATTGATCGTTCCGGCATCCGCTACGCTGATGGTTGGGATGTCGTTGTCTACTGGCGTGCCTGGAGGTGGTGTACCTGTGCCGTCATCGACAATCGTCGCACTGCCTGTATCACTGCCAACCAACGCTGAACCCGCGGTTAAGCTGAAGGTTTCAGGTCCTTCGTATACATCGTCTTGAGTCGTTACAACGTCAACCGTCAATGAGGTAACCCCTGCAGGAACCGTGTAGCTGCCATCTGTGTTTTGGGGGATGACGATGTCGTTGACGCCGTCGTTGTAGCTGACAGTCATCGCACCGATGTCGTTCGCTTCGGCGGTACCTAATGTGGTGCTTAAGCTGATGTCGTGTGCCGCTTCCATCGGGTTGCTTAACGTTACGATGAAGCTTGCATCCGAACCTTCATTGATCGTTCCGGCATCCGCTACGCTGATGGTTGGGATGTCGTTGTCTACTGGTGTGCCTGGAGGCGGTGTGCCTGTGCCGTCATCGACAATCGTCGCACTGCCCGTGTCGCTGCCAACCAACGTTGAACCCGCGGTTAAGCTGAAGGTTTCAGGTCCTTCGTATACATCGTCTTGAGTCGTTACAACGTCAACCGTCAATGAGGTAACCCCTGCAGGAACCGTGTAGCTGCCATCTGTGTTTTGGGTGATGACGATGTCGTTGACGCCGTCGTTGTAGCTGACAGTCATCGCACCGATGTCGTTCGCTTCGGCGGTACCTAATGTGGTGCTTAAGCTGATGTCGTGTGCCGCTTCCATCGGGTTGCTTAACGTTACGATGAAGCTTGCATCCGAACCTTCATTGATCGTTCCGGCATCCGCTACGCTGATGGTTGGGATGTCGTTGTCTACTGGCGTGCCTGGAGGCGGTGTGCCTGTGCCGTCATCGACAATCGTCGCACTGCCCGTGTCACTGCCAACCAACGTTGAACCCGCGGTTAAGCTGAAGGTTTCAGGTCCTTCGTATACATCGTCTTGAGTCGTGGCAACGTCAACCGTCAATGAGGTAACCCCTGCAGGAACCGTGTAGCTGCCATCTGTGTTTTGGGTGATGACGATGTCGTTGACGCCGTCGTTGTAGCTGACAGTCATCGCACCGATGTCGTTCGCTTCGGCGGTACCTAATGTGGTGCTTAAGCTGATGTCGTGTGCCGCTTCCATCGGGTTGCTTAACGTTACGATGAAGCTTGCATCCGAACCTTCATTGATCGTTCCGGCATCCGCTACGCTGATGGTTGGGATGTCGTTGTCTACTGGCGTGCCTGGAGGTGGTGTACCTGTGCCGTCATCGACAATCGTCGCACTGCCTGTATCACTGCCAACCAACGCTGAACCCGCGGTTAAGCTGAAGGTTTCAGGTCCTTCGTATACATCGTCTTGAGTCGTGGCAACGTCAACCGTCAATGAGGTAACCCCTGCAGGAACCGTGTAGCTGCCATCTGTGTTTTGGGGGATGACGATGTCGTTGACGCCGTCGTTGTAGCTGACAGTCATCGCACCGATGTCGTTCGCTTCGGCGGTACCTAATGTGGTGCTTAAGCTGATGTCGTGTGCCGCTTCCATCGGGTTGCTTAACGTTACGATGAAGCTTGCATCCGAACCTTCATTGATCGTTCCAGCATCCGCTACGCTGATGGTTGGGATGTCGTTGTCTACTGGCGTGCCTGGAGGTGGTGTACCTGTGCCGTCATCGACAATCGTCGCACTGCCTGTATCACTGCCAACCAACGCTGAACCCGCGGTTAAGCTGAAGGTTTCAGGTCCTTCGTATACATCGTCTTGAGTCGTGGCAACGTCAACCGTCAATGAGGTAACCCCTGCAGGAACCGTGTAGCTGCCATCTGTGTTTTGGGTGATGACGATGTCGTTGACGCCGTCGTTGTAGCTGACAGTCATCGCACCGATGTCGTTCGCTTCGGCGGTACCTAATGTGGTGCTTAAGCTGATGTCGTGTGCCGCTTCCATCGGGTTGCTTAACGTTACGATGAAGCTTGCATCCGAACCTTCATTGATCGTTCCGGCATCCGCTACGCTGATGGTTGGGATGTCGTTGTCTACTGGTGTGCCTGGAGGCGGTGTGCCTGTGCCGTCATCGACAATCGTCGCACTGCCCGTGTCGCTGCCAACCAACGTTGAACCCGCGGTTAAGCTGAAGGTTTCAGGTCCTTCGTATACATCGTCTTGAGTCGTGGCAACGTCAACCGTCAATGAGGTAACCCCTGCAGGAACCGTGTAGCTGCCATCTGTGTTTTGGGGGATGACGATGTCGTTGACGCCGTCGTTGTAGCTGACAGTCATCGCACCGATGTCGTTCGCTTCGGCGGTACCTAATGTGGTGCTTAAGCTGATGTCGTGTGCCGCTTCCATCGGGTTGCTTAACGTTACGATGAAGCTTGCATCCGAACCTTCATTGATCGTTCCAGCATCCGCTACGCTGATGGTTGGGATGTCGTTGTCTACTGGCGTGCCTGGAGGTGGTGTACCTGTGCCGTCATCGACAATCGTCGCACTGCCTGTATCACTGCCAACCAACGCTGAACCCGCGGTTAAGCTGAAGGTTTCAGGTCCTTCGTATACATCGTCTTGAGTCGTGGCAACGTCAACCGTCAATGAGGTAACCCCTGCAGGAACCGTGTAGCTGCCATCTGTGTTTTGGGGGATGACGATGTCGTTGACGCCGTCGTTGTAGCTGACAGTCATCGCACCGATGTCGTTCGCTTCGGCGGTACCTAATGTGGTGCTTAAGCTGATGTCGTGTGCCGCTTCCATCGGGTTGCTTAACGTTACGATGAAGCTTGCATCCGAACCTTCATTGATCGTTCCAGCATCCGCTACGCTGATGGTTGGGATGTCGTTGTCTACTGGCGTGCCTGGAGGTGGTGTACCTGTGCCGTCATCGACAATCGTCGCACTGCCTGTATCACTGCCAACCAACGCTGAACCCGCGGTTAAGCTGAAGGTTTCAGGTCCTTCGTATACATCGTCTTGAGTCGTGGCAACGTCAACCGTCAATGAGGTAACCCCTGCAGGAACCGTGTAGCTGCCATCTGTGTTTTGGGTGATGACGATGTCGTTGACGCCGTCGTTGTAGCTGACAGTCATCGCACCGATGTCGTTCGCTTCGGCGGTACCTAATGTGGTGCTTAAGCTGATGTCGTGTGCCGCTTCCATCGGGTTGCTTAACGTTACGATGAAGCTTGCATCCGAACCTTCATTGATCGTTCCGGCATCCGCTACGCTGATGGTTGGGATGTCGTTGTCTACTGGTGTGCCTGGAGGCGGTGTGCCTGTGCCGTCATCGACAATCGTCGCACTGCCCGTGTCGCTGCCAACCAACGTTGAACCCGCGGTTAAGCTGAAGGTTTCAGGTCCTTCGTATACATCGTCTTGAGTCGTGGCAACGTCAACCGTCAATGAGGTAACCCCTGCAGGAACCGTGTAGCTGCCATCTGTGTTTTGGGGGATGACGATGTCGTTGACGCCGTCGTTGTAGCTGACAGTCATCGCACCGATGTCGTTCGCTTCGGCGGTACCTAATGTGGTGCTTAAGCTGATGTCGTGTGCCGCTTCCATCGGGTTGCTTAACGTTACGATGAAGCTTGCATCCGAACCTTCATTGATCGTTCCGGCATCCGCTACGCTGATGGTTGGGATAACAGGTGTAGCAGGAGTAACACCAGGAGCGATCTCTTCACCGGTATAACGTGTCACATCAGTGAATGTTTGATTTTCTGTCGTCGTATCAAAACCTGAAGTCACTTGGCCTGTGCTTGCTATACGTTCGACAAAAACACCGCCATCCGAGGCGCTACCAAAGACTAAAGCATCACCGGCTGCAGTGGCTTCAAGTGCGTCGAAGTTTCCTTCCAATACCGCTTGCTGAAGTGCTGCGATATCTACAGCGCCTTCTGTTCCAGAATCGACCATGTTCGCTTGTCCAGCCACGTCGTCATCCAAACGCATTTGCGTGTCGCGTCCAAGTGTTAAAAGCGTACCATTGGCCATATCGATAACGATGCCACCCTTACCGGAGGTTTGAATAACCTCTCCTGCGAATACCTCATCCCCAGCTTGTAGAACACGACTTTCACCTGTCGCTGGATTTATGGCACGAACAACACCTTCTAACTTTGAAACTTCACCGACGATTGTAGACATTTTGGCACTCCAATTTTTGCATTGAATATCAAGCTATTAAAACTCTATTTAAACGTATCATACGCTTGAGGTTCAAGCACGCCTACTGTACCCAAGGACAATACAATAATCTTTTTTTAGTTAACAATTTATAACCCACTAAATATAGATTAGGATTATAGAAATTCACTAAATGTAGTGTCATAAATCCTTTAAACTTATTGAAACAAACTCTCTTTCTTTGAATTTGATTTATAAATCGGTTTTTTGCCCTTCATTTATCCTATAATTGAATCATCAATAATTGATTTTTCTTTTAGTTAAGATGTTTTGCAGGAGTTTATTATGTCTACAATTAACCCTAATCTTGCTTCAGCCGCACTATCAATGCAAAACCAACAAAGCAACAATAATTCTAAAATTGAATCTAAGACCAATGAACGATCCTCTGAAAGCTTGCGCACGCCTTCCAAGCTAGATACATCGGTGACATTAACGACAAGCACCGAAAATCCGGTAACCGATTATTTATCCTTAAGCCGTCAGCAAACCATCAACAATACTGAAGCGGTTGAAAATAGCGCAAACGAAGCCAACGAAACCACAAACGGTTTAACCTATGCCTCCAACTTGCAGGCTCAAAGCAATTTTTTATCAAATCAATCGACTATTTCCACTAAAGAATAGCTTGGATTTAACCAGGCCTGGTTAAACCTACGTCAAGCCGTGGCGGCGTAATTGAAATCGATTGATAGCGACCTAGCATGGATGATGTTATATGAAGTTGGATCCAACGCAATATCCAACCATCTTAATAATGCCAAGATAAAATATCCAAACTCCTCCTATGCTCAACCCATGCACGGTTCAACCCAGTGTTAAGCAAGCCCATCTAATCACCACTAAGGAAGCGAAAACATGACACCAAAAGAGCGCTATCTTAAATTGCAACAACACCTTAAAGAAGAGAACCCGGTTCTTTTAGACATCATCAATACCTACAAAGAGCTTGATAAAGTGGGTTACAAAACTGGGTTGTTAACGAAAGAACAATCTTATGCAACGCAAATCTCGTGGTGGCCGCTTATTTCGGTACTGGGTACCTTTTCGGCAGGTAAGTCGACGTTTATTAACGGCTACACAGGTAAAAAGATTCAAACCACCGGTAATCAAGCCGTTGACGATAAATTTACCGTTCTTTGTTATGGTGAGAACGATGAGGTGACCACTCTACCAGGCCTAGCATTGGATTCTGACCCGCGCTTTCCTTTTTTTGGAATAAGCAAAGAGATTGAGAAGGTCGAAACCGGTGAAGGCAGTCGTATTGATAAATACCTGCAACTCAAAACCACCAATGCAGAGGTGTTAAAAGGCAAAATCTTAATTGATTCTCCTGGCTTTGATGCGGATTCGCAGAGAGACTCAACCCTTAGGATTACCAATCACATTATTGAAATGTCTGATTTGGTATTGGTGTTTTTTGACGCTCGTCACCCTGAGCCAGGTGCAATGCGCGATACATTACAACATTTGGTTGCGACCACCATTGGCCGTAAGGATTCTGACAAGGTTCTTTACATTCTCAATCAAATTGATACCGCCGCGCAAGAAGATAACCCTGAAGAGGTGATTGGTTCATGGCAACGCGCGATTTCCAGTCAAGGCTTGGTGGGTGGAAATTTCTATGCCATCTATAACGAAGCTTCTGCCAATGATTTCGATGATGACGCCAAAGCGGAACGCTTTAAACGTAAAAAAGATTTGGATATGCAGCGCATTCAACAACGTATTGATAAAGTCAGCATCGAACGTACCTACCGCATCGCCAATGCAATGGAAAACCTTGTAGAAGAGATTCATGAAACCAAAATACCACTAATAAAGGATGCCGTCCGCTCATGGCGCAGAAAAGTC
This sequence comes from Thiomicrorhabdus immobilis, assembly GCF_021654855.1. Taxonomy (NCBI): domain Bacteria; kingdom Pseudomonadati; phylum Pseudomonadota; class Gammaproteobacteria; order Thiotrichales; family Piscirickettsiaceae; genus Thiomicrorhabdus; species Thiomicrorhabdus immobilis. Next base: position 128,327 of record NZ_AP024202.1, on the reverse strand, counting down.
ATTACTGCAGACATAGCTGTGTTTGCTACCCTGTTTTTCGCTCTGCTGTTTGCCCTTAATACATTTGGCGCTTTTGATACACCTATATTGGAATGGAAAATCGCTCAACTCATGCAAGAATCGATTATCTATGGTGCGGGCTTCAGCGCTGTAGCTGTGGTCATCATTTTCAGCACCCATTGGTTCTTACGCGCCAAACTTTCTGAATGGGATGCGGCACGCATTGAAAAAAACGATCCCCAATTAGCCAATGCCCTTCGTCACAATACACGCTTTTGGCGGCGCATGTTCTCTAAAGAGCCGAGAGGTTGGAGCAACCGAAATCGTCGCAAACTAACCCAAGTCGTGGCGGCCAGTAAAAGAGCCATTCAGAAGTTAAACGACCAATTTGCAAACCCTTCAGGTAAGCAGGAAACGACAACCGCTGAGATTGATATCCCCGAAACAACACCGGTCGAATTTCAGCAGAGCGCCCCAAAAAGCCAAGCCAGCGATATTCAATCAGACGATACTAATCAAAAAATTCAACCTGAAATCCTTGCTACAAACACCACTGAGGCATCCATGACAACAAAGCATGACTCTAAAACGGTTGTTTCTGAAAAATAACCTTCATACGCAAAGCAGGATGGTGTTCAAAACCATACTTGACTCATTCTGTTTTAACTTATTGATAATAATGAATTAAATCAATTACCCTTACATAAAATAAGGCTTTAGCCTATAGGTGTATAAAATATTCTAATACCCATATTAGTTATCCATACTCTTTCAATACTTCCTCAACTTTTACCTATTGCTCAAAGTTAAGCTGAGTATTAAACTCTTCAGTAACTTGAATAAACCTAATCAATTTATTTGAGTTACTCCTTAGTCTTAAAAGCCTCAAAAACTCTCCCTGTTTTAAAAAAGGGTTTTTAATGCTCCTCAGCTTGAAAAGCGCGGTATCGACCAATACCGCGTTTTTTTTTGCTTGATAGTTGCGCAAACTCAATTTTGCACACGGCTCCACCACGACAATTCAAGCAAACTTATTTAAAATACCTTGACCGTATATGGAGTATTTTATGGAAAGCAAATCCCAGCACCGCAATTACAAACACGGACACGGCAGTGATGAACAACACAAAAAAGACCAAGCCCTGTTCAGCCATCTACTCGAACATCATTCTGAACTAGAGCGCACTACGGAAAAACTTCCCAACGGGATTTGTAGCCGCACCACTTCGGCATCTCCCAAGTTGGCTAAAATCATTCAAGAACATGTTATCGGCATGGAAAAACGCTTTGGCATGGGCAGGGCGATCCGTTCTTGGGATCCTCTATTTTCCGCTTTATTTGAATACAAAGACCAAATCAAAATGGAATACCGTAATATAGAAAACGGTGTAGAAGCGACCCTGACCAGCGATGATCCCAAAATAGTAGAGTTGATTCACTGCCATGACGAAACCCTGCATGGCTTTGTTAACGAAGGGTTTGATGCAGGTAAACGCGAAAGTCCCAAGCCTAGCTGGCTTGATGAAAACTAGACTTGAAAACGCCTGAAACACCCCCATATTTTTAGAATTACCGACATAAACAATGGGAAGTAAGTGATGATTATTATGTGTCCACACTGCGCGGGTCTTAACCGTGTACCAGATGAAAAACTCTCCAAACAAGCCACTTGTGGCAAATGCAAAGGCGAACTTTTCCCTGGCAAACCAATAGAGATGAACGGCCAACAATTCCAAAGAGCTTTAAATAAAAGCGACCAACCACTTGTAGTGGATTTTTGGGCGCCTTGGTGTGGGCCTTGTCAGGGATTTGCCCCAACCTTTGCGCAAGCCGCAGCTAACTTTGAGCCTAGAGCACGTTTTATTAAAATCAACACCGAAAACGAACAGCAAATCGCCGCTCAATTTGGCATTCGCTCTATTCCGACACTGGCGGTGTTCCAGTCTGGCAAAGAGTTAACCAGAATGTCTGGCGCAATGGATTATGGTAATTTTAGCCGCTGGCTTGAGCAAAACCTGCCAAACTAGACCAAGCCGCCAAGCTTCAGAAAATCGGGCGATGTATTCAAACATATCGCCCGTTACATCGATTTTTCCCATCTAAGAAACCTAACAAACGTATAATCAAACAACCTCTATACATTACAGCGAGAACAGCATGGAATTAGGTTCACCAGAACACAAACATTTACTTATGCAGGGCATCATTAAAGTAGCATTAAAAACCATCTCAATGGGCTTTATCTTAGGCGTGATTTTAATGATTCCGTTCTTGTTCAGAGAGAACGCCTTTTCAACCGGTATCGCTTACCTTGGTTTGGCGATTCTACTGGGTTCTTTAGTCTATGCCCTAGTGTTGGTTTGGAAAAAATACCAACGCATCATCAAACCGTTTGATGAAACCTACCGTTCAAAATAATAGCAAAATCAGCCACGAAGATTTTTAAAGTCACCGGGCCTGGTAATTCTTATCCGGAACGCAAAACCCGTTCTACAGCAGGCTATATTCTGGATTGAACGGCCGTTTTATCGGTTAAGCCTTAAGGCTTGCATGACCTTTCTTAAGACTCGTTTGAAAGCCAGTTGTGAGCCTTTGATGATGGAAAGTGAATATGCCCAGGCCTGGGCATTATTTCTGATGCTTGAAAACGACGCCTCTTGACTCGATTTTGAGTAAAGCATGGCATTCAACTCGTCGATTAACGTCGATAATATCGGCGAATCGCCATAAAGTTGTTGATACCACTGTTCAAATTGTCTCAATGACTGAATCTGATTGGTTTGCCCAGTCATACTTAAACCCAATAGGTGTTTCGATTGCCAAGACAAAATCGCCTGCAAAACGTGCTCACTGGTTTGCGCCTCTTTCAATTGTCTACGCAACTGGATATTCAACCAATACTGCTTAACAAGTAGCAGTATAAAATAGCCTGAAACGATGCCAAGCAACAAAATCAACCAGTTGAAAATCCATACCAGCCAGCCTGGTACAACCACCACGCTCGCCACCGCAAAAGTCTGTTGCGACACCTTGGCCTGGTCGGGATTAAAACTGCGCAAAACAAGCTCAGGAAAATCAACCAGGCCTGGTTGTTTGATCCGAAACGGTATCTGCACATCCAACTGCGTCAACATACCTTTATCATCACTCATTTGTGTGGCTTGCATCGACTCTGCCAGCCAAGCAAGCTGATCATTGTGCGTTAACTGACCAATCAACTGATAAGCCGTGGATTTAAGATAATCCTCGGTCACTCCTTGGCCGGTTAATTGCCAGTGCCAATAATACAAATCACCCACTTGGTAAAACCGCCTTAAAGGTGTTATCTTCCAGTCGATCTCACCGACGGCAGCCGACATCGGTAAAAAAATCGGCAAGGGTTTAATCTGCACGGTTTGTGGAGAATCGAAAAACTTCCAACGTCGATTACTGGTGTTTTTCACTTCAACCACAGGCGAGTTGATAAGTACCGTTTGTCGCTTTGAAACACTCGGCATCTCATAACTCACCATATGGAGTTGCGGATGACTTAACGAACTTAACAGATGTGTAATGATTTCGTTATTTTCCGACTCCGAAGACGGTTGCATTTCCACTAAGAACGCCGGATTATCTACCGCCACCTTGGCTTGCCACACCCCTTGTTGTGTGCTGAACAATTCGGCTTTAGGCTTTTGCCATTGAATACTCACTTGTGGATTAGCTTGAACCTGAATGACCGTTCTCGGGATATGCACCCTACCGGCATTTTGCTCGGCAATCACTAAATCACCCTCTTTAAGCGGATACAGCGTCAACCTTAAAAGGTATGAGTGCTGGTCAACCCCATTGATCACAAAATCTTGCTTAAGATTGCTCCAATCCAATAACGCGGTCGACTGACCGATTTTCTCACCCTCGATCACGAGAGAAACCGGCTCGCCAAGCTGCACATTGGTCGGTCGAATCCTCACCGTTATCGGTGAACTCTCTTGTGTTGCTTCAGCTTTAGCCAAATCACCAGGCCTGGTCACTTCGGCATCAAACGCCATGGCCGGACTGACAAAAAACGTGACCAAAAACAACGCCAATAACCTACAACCCAAAGTCCTCATCGTGTTTACCATGGTTGCGCTCCTGGAATAACATGCGCTTTCTCTTGCGCGGCATGAAAACCTTCTTCACGCTCAAACAGCCTTTTTAAAAGCTGTTTCTGGTCGTCTTGCAATTTTTGCAATTGATGTTCAAACTGCTCCGCTCTTTGCTGATTGACTTGTGCTTGTAACACCTTATTGCCCCCCGCTTGCTGAGCCACCGTATTCAACCGCAATTTGGCAATGCTTGGGTTAAGGCGAAAATCCGTCAAATCGTCTACATCGGGTATTTTCAATAACTTTCCGCTTTTATTGCCACTCAGGGCATCGCCATCAGCGCCAAAACCGGGTTCTTTTGAATCCGAGTCGCCCGTTTTCTGCCCACCATAAAAAGCGCCCTCACTGTCGCCTTTAGAGCCTTTACCCTGGTCTTTGTCTTCAGGTTTTGATTTACCCTGTTTGGCTTGTATTTCCAATTGATGACGCTGCTGAGCCAGCTGCAAATTATGTTGGGCTTTGGCGTAAGTGGATAGTTCTGCTATTTGATTTGTTGCTTGCGTTACCGATTGAGTCGGCGGTAGATACAGCATGGCTTGCTGATAAGACTCGATGGCCTGTGGCAAAAGATTGGCTTGATAATAACTGTTGCCTAAATTATAGAGCGCCTTGGCTCTATCTTGATCATTAGGCGCTTGCCAGGCGGCCTGTCTAAAATACAGGACAGCGGCTTCTAAATCACCCGATTTATAAGCTGAAGCACCCGCGCCAAACCACCCCAGATAATTTGGGCTGGCATCATAGAGCGTTTCTGCCAACTCATAAGATTCATCATTAAAGGCCGCATAAGCGTCATGTAAGCTATTGTTAACCTCTTGTGCCATTGAGGTTTGTGGCCACATCGATAAACTGCCAACAATCAGAAACGGAACAACCAGCATTAACAGCATATTGGTGGTTGAGGTTGAAGCCATGAACTTGTTGCGCATTTTTCTGCTACCTTGCAAAAGCCCCAAACCAATTTGCCAAAAATAAAACGCCAACAACAAACTGATTATCCCCATTACCCTAAAAGGTTGGGCGTAATTCACCCACACCTGTTTAACAGTTTTATCTTGATAACTGGCCGCACTTTGTTCAATTTCGGCTAGCAGTTTTTCCATAAAACCTTGATCCGTACTGGCACGTAAATAAACCCCTTCGGTCTGCTGTGCTAATTTGAGCAACTGACTCTCTTCCACACGGCTTTGCACCAACAAGCCATTGACATGCAGATGCCCAGAATCATGGGTTTTATCAGGAATGGTTGCTGGGCGTGTTGTGCCAACCCCGACAAAGATGACCTTCACCCCGGTATCGCTCTGCTTTTGAGAACGGGTAACCTCCAGCGACTGAACCACCTTGGGTAATTCCATTGGCTTCCAAAAAGGTGGGGCGCCATCGGTAAACACCACCAAGACTTTTGCGCCCCGACCGCTCTGGGTTAAGGTGTTTAAAGCTCCAATTAACGCCAGCTCCAACCAGCTACCTTGGGTTGGCAACATGCCTGGTTCAATCAAGTTTAAGGCATGATTGAAGACCTGTTTATCATAGGTTAATGGCAAAACCGTATGCGGTTGGAAGGCAAACACATTCAATGCGACCCGGTCATTGTTCTCAAGTTCGGAAACCAACGTCTGAGCAATCGACTTGGCAAATAAAAAACGGTTGGGCTTCACATCCTCAGCCGTCATCGACTCGGATAAATCAAAGTCGATCATTACATCGACACCACTGCGAGTTTGGGTGTCAAACTGGCTGTCTAAGCTGCGAGGTCCTGCCAAGGCAATGACAAAACAGAGCCAGGCAACAACCAACAAACGACTTGCGTTCAAGGCTTTAAACGGCTTGATGACAATCCATAACCACTTACTCAAAGGTGTCTTTGAGTCACCAGGCCTGGTCGTGTTTTTGGCAGTTGGATTGGATAATGGCTTAGTAGAAGATGACTGAGTAGCCACCCAAGGCCATAAATGTGCATCGGCATATCCCTGCTTTTGGCGGCAACGTAACAACGCTTGAATAAACCAAATCAAAAGAGGTAATAAAAGCCCCCAAAGCCAAATCGGCGCGCGCCACATTAAAGCGTCATTTAACAAAGCGTCAATCATGCCGCCCCCTTAAAAAGCTTGCCTTGTTTGGTTTTTCTGAGCACATCGCCAGTCCAAATAAGACTTAATAACCAATACAAGCCCAAGATCAACAGGCCTGCCATCAATGGATAAGGGGATAAATCCTGTTTTTGCGGAGGGCTTGGCGGTTTGACATAAGGCACCCCTTCTGCCTGGTTGATTTTATCCAACACGGCTGAAATCTCAGCTCCGCTGCCTACTTGATAATATTGCCCTCCCGTTTGTTGGGCAATGGTCTTTAATGACTCTGCTTCCAGCGGTTGATAAAGCAAGCCGGTATAAAGCCTTTTATCGGCTTTTTCACTGCTCGCGCCCACCCCAATGGTATAAATCGGTACTTGTAAAAGCTGTGCATAATTCACCGCTTCGGTCAGCTCAATCTTGCTTGGCTGGCTTAAACCATCGCTAATCAACACCAATACCCGCTTTAAGGTGTCGGCACTGGCTTTGGTCACGCCGGTGGAGAAGTCGGTTTGCTTGAGCGCCAATCCTAACGCCTCACCCATCGCGGTATCGGTGCGCCCGGCTAAATAGGGTTGTAGGCGCTTTAAACTCAAACGCGCCAATGTTTGGTCTGAGGTTAATGGCAACATGGTATAAGCACTATCTGCATAAATGGCCAAGCTAAAGCGGTTGCCCTCCAGTTTGGCAATAAAGCTATCCAACACCTGTTTAACCACGTTCATCCGGGTTTCGGTTTGACCGTTCATCTCATAATCAGGCAGTAAAAAAGAGGCCGAGCTTTCAACCACAAACACGATATCACGTACCGTTTTGCTATCGGGTTCAGAAGGCGTAGGCAACTTTTGAATCGGCTGAGCGAGTGCGATGGCAATCAGGCTAATCGCCAAACCTCGTAACAGGTTGAAGACCATTGACCTAACAGAGAAAATCGACGCATTTTGCGCGGGTTTGGCTCGCTGTGCCTTATGAATTAAGGCATGTTTCACTCGCAGCTGACGGGCGCTATGGATTTCGCTTAAATCATTATTGGCATGAAAACGACCGCTTAACCACCAAAACATGGGCCAAAGCACCATCAGCCACAACCATATAGGCGATTCAAAAGCCAAACTGGCTGTTTCAGAATCCGCTACCAGGCCTGCTAAATTAAAGAGACTCAATAACCAAACTTCCATTAAACCTTACCCTTAAAAAGCCTTAGCTGACTTAACTGACCCAGATAATAACCCACCAATTTTTTAGCATTCAAATGGCTATGCAAAAACTTTTCGGTCTCTGTAAGGCTCATCGCATAAGTTTCACGTGAAACAGATTGTTCTGAAAACGCCACGACATTAGCTTGACGCTGCAATGATGTTATTGGCGACTTATCTTGCAGGCCGAGTAATTGTGCAACATACATTAAACGCTGTGAGAGCTGATAGAAACCCTTGATTTCCGCGTCAGAGATTGCCTGATGCGCTGCCTTGTCCTCTGGGTTCTCCGTAGTAGCTTTCTGCAGTTTAGCCAATTGGCGACGTACCAATAAAAAATGCAACAAGAGGCTCTGTTTGGCGAAAGCTTGATGACGTGTTGTAAACATCACCCATAAGGCAATCAAAGCCATCAAAACCAATAAAACGACCAGCCAATAAGCACTGGTTTGCAAAAGACTTAACCAATCAAAATCGGGAGAAACCGGTAATTCGATATCGTATAACACCAAATCAGCCGCTTCAGGCAAGGTCAACTGCTCATTAACCATAAGACACCCCCGCATTTTCTGAGACCTTTTGTGAAGCCTTATCAAACAAGTTGTTTTTGTTTGCAACACTTAACGACAGCATCATCTCTGCTAAAGATTCATGTGCGTATACCGAATAAACCCCAACCGCCGCTTGATTCATGGCGTGCTGAATTTCTGTTTGGTATTGAATTGACCAGGCCTGGTAGTTTGACCTTTGCTCGGCATCGGCAATCGCATAAACTTGTTGGTTCACCGTGGATTGTAGCTGCAAACCTTCAATCGCCGGCAGTTGGGTTTCCGCAATATCTTTTACCCATACCGCTTTAATGGCCACGCGGCTTTGCAGTGCGGTCAACACCTCGGTGGTACGCTGATCAACATCATGAAAATCACTGATCAAAATCAATCTCGAACCAGGTTGTAACTGAGCGGTTAAACTGACTAACAGATCGTTCAACGACGGTTCAATCCGTGAATCATTGTTTGCTGGCGGACAAGGTTTGCTGACAAACTCCATGACATGCGAATAAAGCGATTTACCTTCAAAAATGCGTGACTGCTCAAAATCTTCTGCCAGCCGTCCTGTTGCGACCGGAATGCCCATTTGTTGGGCTATCCAGGCATAATAACCCGCCACCCTTGCAGCCTGGGTCGCCTTTAAACGTTTACGGGTACCAAAACGCATACTGGCTCGATGATCGACCAAAATAAACCAGTTTTCTTGGCGTTCTTCCTGAAAAAGCTTGGTGTACGCCTTGCCGGTACGCGCCATTAAGCGCCAGTTAATGCGTCTAATTTCATCGCCCGGTTGATAAGGTCGGCTCTCCTCATACTCTAAACCGGCCCCCATAAATTGAGAGGTTTGCTCACCCTGCCTTAAAGCCTCACTCTGCTTTAAGTTGGGTGAAACCTTACTGCTGGCTTGGGCAAGTTGCTCGGCAAAGTCGGTGATTTCGGCAGACGATAAAATCGGTTGGTAAAGCCTCTGGCCAATAGAAGGTGTAATATCGCCAGACAAAGCCAACCATTGGCGAACTTTCCGCCAAACGAGAGCAACAAAATGACTTATCAGTTTGAATAGTTGCATCTTAATGTATTACCAATCCATCAACCTAAACAATGCCTTTTGGCTATTGCTCAAGCATTGGCACAGGCACCAATTCAATCAGTTTTTGAATAATCGAATCTGGCGTCCACTTTTGCGCTCGGCCGCTAAAACTGACAATCAAACGGTGACGTAATACATCAGGCAGCAAGGTGATGACATCATCAGGCGTAACAAAATCACGACCTTGCAACCAAGCATAAGCACTAGCGGCATGTAACAGGGCAATCGAAGCGCGAGGTGACGCACCCACCTCCAAAACACCTTGCATAACGCTATCCAGTTCACCCAATTTACGTGTTGCCGCAATCAGTGCCACCATATAACGCTCTACCGATTCGGACACATATTGTTCGGCTACTGAGTGGCGGGCATGAATGACTTTCTCTGGGGTTAAAAAGGCGTTGAAAGCGTCTTTATCTTCACCAAAATGATGGGCTCTGTCACGGCGTAAGATCTCCAACTCTTCGGCTTCATCGGGATAATCCAACACCACATGCAACATGAAACGGTCTAACTGCGCCTCGGGCAGTGGATAAGTTCCACTCTGCTCCAATGGGTTCTGGGTGGCCATCACCAAAAACATCTCTGGCAAAGCACGGGTTTGTCCGCCTGCGGTGACTTGTTTTTCGGCCATCGCTTCCAATAACGCCGACTGAACCTTGGGGGGCGCACGGTTGATTTCATCCGCCAAAACAATCTCATTGAAAATCGGTCCTTTAACAAAACTCAACGCCCCGGTGTTCACATCTAAAACATCAGAACCCATCACATCACCCGGCATTAAGTCCGGCGTGAATTGAATGCGCTGAAAACTGGCATGCACACCCGTTGCCAAGGTTTTAACCGCGGTGGTCTTAGCCAAACCTGGAGGCCCCTCAAGCAAAACATGTCCACCAGTCAATAAGGCAATGAGCATCTTATCTAATAGGGCTTCTTGACCAACAATCACTGTCTGTAAGTGCTGTTTTAATGTTTGGAACTCTGCTTGAATAGACATAATCTTTCTTCCTAAAACGCTATTGCCAACCACCAATCAGTCAACGTAAGCTTACTTATAATCTTTATCTTTTTTATTCTATCGCTTAATGCCTAAATAGGCATATTTTTCATAAAACCAAATCTGTCATAAATCCGCGTTATGAAATCAATCCACTTAGTTTTACGGCCTTTTACTTGGCACCCATAATACAACCAGTAGGCCTGATAACAACATTGACACGGCAACCAGTTCAAATGCACTTTCAATTTGTCCCGTATATTGAGCCACCAAGCCCATTAACAACGCACCTATCGCATACCCAAAATCACGCCAAAATCGGTACACACCCAATAAAGAGGCGCGTTCATGCGCTGAGCTGTTGTCCGCAACCGCCGCTCCTAAGGTTGGATAAAGCATTGCCATACCTACACCAATCAAAGCGGCCTCAAGGCTCCAAATCCAAATCGTATTGGTTTGAATCAAGGCATAACTTCCGATACCGCAAATCCACATGCCGCCAACAATCAAAGCCTTACGGCCAATCTTGTCGGAAAGCGGCCCGGTAATCAATTGGGTTCCACCCCAAACCACACCATAGATGGTAATTATCGCACTCGCCTCTACCAGTGAAATATTCTGCGCCAAAAGATAAACGGGCAATAACACCCAAATCAGCGCATCCACAAACTTTTCTACCAGGCCTGCTTGGTTAAGAGCCACCAAAGGCTTATCTTGCCATGTTGCAAAGGCAAATAACTGCTTGAAACTTTTGGCTGGGCTTTCTGATTTTTCACCATTTTTCCGTGGCACAGCTATACCTTGCTCTGCTTGTTTAGCGTGCTCATCCGACCATGACTTGGTCTCCTCAATATGACATATCGCCAAATACAAACCTAACAACATGACCGCCAAACTCAAAACAAACAAGGCTTCACGAGCACCTAATGTCACCGCCAAACTCGCGGAAACCAGCCCAGCAATCCCTACCGCCGCATAGCCGGAAAATTCATTCAACCCATTGACCAGACCACGCTGGGAAGCCTTAGCTAAATCCAACTTGCTATTTAACGCCATTGACCAGCTTAAACCTTGGTTCAAACCTAGAAATACCGTTGCGACAATAATCCAATACCAGTTAGGAGCCCAATAGAGAATAAACGGTATCGGAAGCGCCACCAACCAACCGGCTATCAATACAGGTCGGCGACCAAAACGTTCTGATAAACGTCCTGCAAATAAATTCATGGCTGCTTTCACCAATCCAAAAACCACAACAAAAGTCGTTAACAACACAAACTGTTGTTGTGCCAGCCCAAACTCTGCACTGGCCAGGCCTGGTAAAACGGTTCGCGTTAAACCAATCATGCAGCCAACCAAGAAAACTTGAACTAACTGATGAATGATTTGCTGACGATTTACTTTGATACCGTGTGAAATTTGGGCGTTTTCTACAATCGAGGAAGGCATTGCTATCTCTCTTATTCAACCAAATGGTTGAATGGTATTGAAAACAACCTATCATTGTCAACAATTACTCAATAAAATAGCGGTAAAATAACGTTTAAACACCTAATAAAAACAGTTGGAGAATAACATGTTACGTAAACTTGCCAATCAACCTTTGCTGATTACTATCTGCATGATTTTTATGTCATTTTCAGCACAGGCAAAAGAAGTTAAGCAAAGCTTCAACGGACTAACCGTAAATGCCAATGTGGTATTGGCCGAAGGTAAGACCTTAGCCGATGAAGTGGTTTTATTAACCCACGGCACCACCACTCACAATGGTCGTGAAACCTACCGCAGCATCCAAAAGCTATTGGCCGACAACGGCATTAGCTCTGTCGCGCCCAACCTAAGCCTGGATGTGAATAACCGCCACGGCGAGATCGATTGCAATATCGACCAAACCCATCAGCACGATGACGCCATGTTGGAGATTGGTTTTTGGCTGGATTGGCTAAAATCGCAAGGCGCAAAGTCTGTGACCCTGATGGGGCACTCGCGAGGAGGCAACCAAACCGCTTGGTATAGCGTTGAACATGACAGCGATATGATTAAGAACGTGGTATTGATTGCCCCGCAAACCTGGTCAAAACAAGCTGAATACGCCGACTATGAAAAGAAATATCATCAGGAGTTGGCCCCTTTATTTGATAAGGCCAGCGCACTGGTCAAAGCGGGTAAAGGCGATACCAAAATGGAAAACATCAACTTCATCTACTGTAAAGACACCAATGTAAGTGCCGAAGCGTTTGTAAGCTATTACCGTGATGATAATCGCATGGATACACCCACTCTGCTTAAAAAAGCCGTTAAGCCAACACTCGTCATTATCGGTTCAGCCGACACGGTCGTTGCGGATTTAGCGAAAAAGATGGAGAACGTACACAATGATAACGTCAGTACTTATGTCGTTGAAGATTCCGACCACTTCTTTTTAGACTTATTCTCTGAAGATTTGGTTGAAAACGCCGTCAACTTTATTCGCCAATAAATATCCACCAGGCCTGGTATCAAGATGAGTGACACAAACCTAAAAATCTGCCTATTTGAGCAACTTGCGCAAATAGGTAAATCACTGGGTCATGCCAATCGTTTGTTGATTTTAGACATTTTGGCGCAATCGCCTTCACAGGTCGACACCATCAGCAGCAAACTGCAATTAAGTGTGGCTAATGTTTCTAAACATTTACAACAGTTAAAACAAGCAGGCCTGGTAATCAATCAAGTGCAAGGTGCGCAACGCATTTATCAGCTTAGCGATACCGCTATCATCCCGCTTATTCAAGCGATGCGCCAAATTGCTGAAAACCAAATGACCGAAGTTGCCAATATTCTCAATCAAGAGTTGGGGCCGCGCGCACCCCTCATGCCTTTTAACCCTAAAGAACTCAAACGGGCACTAAAAACCGACCAGGTACAGTTGCTGGATGTCCGTCCACAAGATGAATATTTGGCAGGACACGTTGAAGGGGCAATCAATATCCCCATCCACCAACTCGCTGAAAAAACTCCGGAACTCAACCCGCAAAAACCCATCATAGTCTATTGCCGAGGGCCTTATTGCTTATGGTCTTATGAAGCGGTGGAACATCTAAACAAGCACAAGCTCCAAGCAAGCAGAATGGCCGAAGGTTATCCCGAATGGCTTCAGTTTGATAAAGAGTAAGCTCAAAACCCATTTCATCTTTAGCGCACTTTCATAATACCTTTCAAATACTTGGCCGTTTACATTAGCCCCTCTTAGCTCTATAGTTGACTACAGCAACAGGCACTCAATTTTCTCGCTATTAGTAGTTTGCCAGTTAAATCAAACATAACCCATTTCCAGCGTTTTAGATTGGAGCAAAACATGATTAAGGTACTCGGTGCATCAGGCTCATTAGATAAAGACAAGGCCTGCATATCCTTTCAAATCAATGAAACAACAATCATTGATGCCGGGAACGTGATGCGTGCATTAGGCGAGAAAAGCAATCTAATCGAGAATGTCTTTCTGACCCATGCCCATTTTGACCACTTGGTGGATTTACCTTTTTTGATTGAAACCCATTTTGCCAAACGTACAAATCCCTTGAAAGTTTATGCGCTTAAACAGACTATCGCGACGTTAGAAAGCCATATTTTCAATGATATTGTCTGGCCGAGATTCCAAAACATAGAACACCCCACCTTGAAGCTTCCCTTGCTCTCTTTTGAAGAACTTGCCATCGGTGAACAAATTACCTGCGGCGACTCGATCATTAAAGTGGTCGATGCCAATCATACCGATGGTGCTTGTGGTTTTATTGTCAAACAGAATGGTATTGGTTGTCTGATAACCGGTGACACCTATTTAAACCCTGCAATCGCTCAAACCATCAATCAGGATTCGACGATTCAAAGCTTGATAATCGACACCTCTTTTCCCTCTTATTTAGAAGAGCTGGCTCTGGCAAGCAAACACTTGACGACAACGCTGTTACAAAAAGTCTTGGATGAGATTCAACGACCGATTGACGTTTTTCCTTATCATGTAAAACCGGCATATGAAAAGGATGTAACCACAGAATTAAAACAACTCCGCTTTAAAGGGAACATTCAAAACATTCTGGAAAGTGGTGATTCTTTTGAGCTCGTAGACAATAGAACTCAAATCACCCATAACAGCATGCAACATTCAAATGCCAATGCAAAGCAATTACAGTCACTGCTGACAACCGCTCAAGCACTTTCTTCAGAGACAAATCTGGATAGACTGTTAGAGATGATCTTACAACACGCCATGGACTTTGCAAATGCCGATGCCGGAACCCTATATCGTTTGGCCGATAATAAAGAAGAGTTGGTTTTTACCGTAGTACAAAACCGCAGTTTAGATATTCATATGGGAGGTAGCGCACAACCCATTAGCTGGGACAATCTGCCGCTTTATCTAGAAAATGGTCAACCTAATGAACAGATGGTGGCCAATTATTGCGCTTTGAATAAACAGGTTATCAATATAGACAATGTCTATGAAAATCAAAATTTCAACTTTGAAGGTACCAAAAAATTCGATCGCTCCACAGGGTATCAATCGCATTCGATGTTGGTGATACCGTTACTGAATACCCACCAAGAACTTCTAGGGGTGTTACAACTCATCAATAAAACCGATTCCTCTGGAAAAAGCATCGCCTTTGAAGCAGATGATGAGCAAAACAGCGCCGCTTTAGCCTCTCAAGCCGCTATCTCGCTGACCAACGCACTGCTCATCAAAGAGCTAGAAACCTTGTTTGAATCGGTGATTGGCACAATGACCAAAGCATTTGATGAGAAATGCTCGTTTACCAGCGGTCACGTCCGTTTGGTGGCCGAACTCTCGCAAATCATCGCCCAAGGCATCTCTGAAGATCAAACCGTTTATAAAGAGGTGAATTACACAGCAGAGGAACTTCATGCCATTAACATTGCCGCCCTATTACATGATGTGGGTAAGATTGCGACCCCTGAGTTCATTATGCAAAAGTCGACTAAACTCGAAAAAGTCTACGATCGGATCAATGCAATACAAGACCGCATTGAAATAGTGAAACGCGACCTACTCATCCAGCACCTGAAAGCCGAACTTGGACAGCCGGTAGCGGACCGTGTACAGAACTCCCCCGAATATCTCACGAAAATCGATGAGTTGGATGAACTGTTTCAGTTTATCAAAACCACCAATCAAGGCAGCCCATATCTACAAGACGAGGATTTAAAACGCATCGCTGAGTTAAGCCAATACCGTTATCAAGTAGCTGGCGAAACCATGGCGGTAATCAATGAAGATGAAAAAATCAATTTAAGCATCCGAGCTGGAACCTTAAACAACCAAGAACGTGACAAAATCATGGATCATGCTCGAGTTTCTTTGGAAATCTTGAAAACCCTACCATTCCCTAAAAAATATGAGCGTGTTGTCAATATTGCCGCCAATCACCATGAAAAATTAGACGGCAGTGGTTACCCTAGAGGTTTAACCGCTAAAGACATTCGTTTAGAAGATCGAATCTTGATTTTAGCCGACCTCTATGAGGCGCTTTCATCCAAAGATCGCCCATATAAAGAGCCAAACACACTCTCACAAATTGCTAAAATTTTATGTTCAATGGCCAACGCAGGGCAAATTGACAAAACCCTGTTGAAATTCTTTTACGAAAGCGGGACATATAAAAACTTTAATACGTATTTAAGCCCTACTCAACTTGATGATATTATTCTAGAATTGAATTAAAAATATTTATGGCTAAGCAGATACGATTTTATAAAAGTTCTGGTTCATTTTAGAGAGAAGGTGTTGATATGCCAAAAATCGGTTTTTTATTTAAATCACTATTACTGGTGATGATTCTCTCTGTCATGAGTTGTAGCCATCACAATAATGCACCAATTAAAATTTTGGTAAATTCCTGGATTGGTTATTCCCCATTGTTTTACGCCAAAGAAAAAGGTTGGCTACAAGAACTGAATATTGAAATCTCTACCGTAGTTTCTCTAGGCGAAAGCATGATGACCTTTCATACCGGCCATTTTGATGGATTGGTGGGAACACAATATGAGTACCAAAAACTCAAAGAAAAACACTATAAACTGACCCCTATTTTGATGTTTGACCGCTCAATGGGTGGGGATATGGTGATGGGCAATCGTTCCATCGATGAGCTGAAAGCAAGCCAGCAACCTATTGATGTGTATCTAGAGATAAACTCCATCAACTCACTTGTTTTTCAGCAATTTATTGAATTACACGACTTACAAAACCAACAATTCAACTTTATCAACAAAGACCAACTCAAAATTGTCACTGAATTAAAACAGTCAGTGCCTAGTCGCGCTAGCATTGTGACCACCTATATCCCTTATAACTTTGATTTAACCAAGATTGGTTTTCAAACCTTGGGTTCAACCAAAGAAATTGCTGATTTGTTAGTGTTGGATGCTTTATACACCACCAAAGAAAGCCTCCATAAAAACCAACAAACTTATATAAAGCTTAAAGAGCGCATCAATCAAGCCGTTAATGCGCTCAATGAAGACCCTAAAGCCTATTATGAAACAGTCAAACCTTACCTAGAAAACACCAGTTTTGAGGAATTCAATGCCGGTTTAAAACAAATAGAGTGGCTAAATAAATCTTTACCAAAAGCCCTGCAACAGAGAATGCAAAAAACCAATTTCCCAATACAGGATCTATTATAGATGCTGTCTATAAACCGCTTTTTAGCAGGCCTTTTCGTTCTTGTCCTCATCGGTTTATATAGCTCGTTCGCTATATACTATGTAAAGGAACAAAACACTAAAGCCGAACTGATTACAGAAAATTACCACCAGATCCTGAATGAAACCAGCTACATTCTTTCTACCGAGCTGAAAAACATTCAAGCAATCGCCCACTTTAAATCACTGTTTAACCGTAAGGTCGCTCAAAACAACTTGATTAAAGCGATTATTGTTGCCAAACAGGATCAAATCCTACTGACAACCGATCCTGCGATTAAAAACATTCCTGCTAAAAACCATACGCATTCCAATCTAAACTTAGCGAAGGTAGACATTTCCAGCTCCTATAAAACGCATAGTCAGAAGTTTGATTACTATAAGCAAAATGAACAGATAGAATTGACGATTTATCTTTATCCCAACCAATATGCACTGCAAAATTATTTCTCTGAAACCTCGAGTAAATATCTGATTTATTCTGTTTTACCGACTTTCATCATTGCCGTAATACTCTATTGGATTTTTCGAATCCGCCTGATTAACCCTTTAGAAAAGCTTCGCAAATTTGCTTACTACCATGATCGAGTTCCCGAAAAACTCAAAATCCGAGAGCTTGAAACCATAAGAAGTTCAATGCTGCAAACCTTTCAACGCTTGGGCGAAGAATCTAGAGCGCTATATCACTCCGCAAGAACCGATGAACTGAGTGGTTTACCCAATAGACAACAACTTAATGAACGCTTAACTTGGTTAATTGAGGAGGCTTCAAGGAATGAAACCGAGTTCGCTTATCTGTTTGTCGATATCGATAACTTTAAAAATATCAATGACACCCTAGGCCATGATGCGGGTGATGAATTGCTCATAAAGATTGCCGATATCATGGAATCTTCATTGCGAGGTTACGACATTATTGCCCGTTTTGGCGGCGATGAATTTGTGATGGTGATCAATCAATATGCCAGCCATATTGAATTGAATCACATTATCCAAAGGGTGCTAGACAAACTCGCGCAAGAACAAATCATCAGAAATCACGCCATCAATGTTTCTGCCAGTATCGGCGTGGCGTTTTACCCTAAAGATGGTGAGAACGCCCAATCTTTGATGAAGAACGCTGATATCGCCATGTATGAAGCCAAAAAACTGGGGAAAAATCAGGTTCACTACTTCACAGAAACGCTTAACAACAAAATTTTGTTTGAAGTGGAGATGGAAAATCAGCTCCGCACCGCCTTACAAAATCAAGAATTTGAACTCTACTATCAACCTAAAGTGGAAATCAAATCAGGCAAAGTGGTTGGTGCCGAGAGCCTTATCCGTTGGAACCATCCAACTAAAGGAATGGTATCTCCATTAGAATTCATCCCTCTCGCTGAACAAACCGGCCTGATCATTCCCCTTGGCGACTGGATACTGCAGCAGGCGATTCAGCAGCAAATGGAATGGCAAAAAGAGCACCAGTTTCAAATTCCTGTTTCCGTCAATGTTTCTGCGATGCAATTTAGTCATCCACACTTTTTTCAAAAGTTAAGAGACCTTATCTATAAATCGGATTTCAACCCTCAATATCTTGATATTGAAGTGACCGAGTCGGTATTAATGCAAAACACCGAAGAGCACCTGACCCTACTGAAAAAAATTCGTGGTACTGGCATTACTACCTCTCTAGATGATTTTGGTACTGGCTACTCCTCTTTAGCCTATTTGAAAAACTTCCCGATCAATACCTTAAAAATCGATAAATCGTTTTTAGATGACTACGCCTCACACTCCGGCTCGGTTTTCATACAGACCATTGTCAATATGGCCCACAACCTAAAGATCAACGTGGTCGCCGAAGGGGTCGAAAGACCGGAGCAATTAGAGTTTCTAAAAGTGCTTGATTGCGAGGTTTATCAAGGTTATCTATGTAGCAAGCCCCTACCCAACAAAGACTTTATCGATTTGGTCAACAGAACCAACAAACCGCTCGCGACTTAACCCTAACCGCTCTATTTACCTAAAATTGAATGACCAGGCCTGGTCATTCAATTTTTACCCATTTTAATTTGCAAAAAAACCAATACTTGAGTAGATTAGTAAGGAATTAACCAGAATTAACTGCATGAAATATCAGTCATTATGAAATCCATTAAACCTTATCTACTGTTGTTATTAGCTCTCTCGCTAATGATTCGGCCAGTCTTTGCCGAAGGTTTGATGGTGTATCAAGGTTCTGCAAATCATTCTCACGAAATGCACATGAAACAGATGATGCACGGCAATTCAGCGATGGATATACATGCCATGAGTCCAGACATGAATCCGTCTATGGTTGATTTCATGCAAGACGACTTTTCAGCAAATATGCCACAAAACGCATCTCCTATGCCCTGTTGCGAACCAGGTATTCACCTGTGTGATTTGAACTGTCATGACAGCAGTTGTTTGGGTATCGCGGCCGTTTCCGCTTTGACCGTAACCTCTTCGATTGAATTAATCGCTCTAGAACAATCCAGCAAAACCGATACTCCAAAAACCCAGTTCATTAGCCGAACGACCTCCCCCGAACTTCGACCGCCTCTCTTTAACGCTTAATTTTTAAACACATTCACAGCTTAATTGACTGTGGCTCACTGTATTTAAAATTTAGGAGTTAACCATGAACACTCAAAATCTTTCTATTCGTTCCAATGATTCACAACCGAATAGCCTCACTCGCCGTACTTTTATTAAGGGTGCGGTCATGAGTAGCACTATGGCCGGAGTCGGGTTTAATCCCACCCAGCTACTTGCCAGCACGCCAGGTGGGATACAAAATCAATCCCACGTGCAAAACACCAAAGTACTTTCCGGCACCGAATTTCATCTGGATATTGGCACCTCTATCGTCAACTTCACCGGTACACCGCAGCTTGCCACCACGATAAACAATATGTTGCCAAGCCCTACCTTAATTTGGCGTGAAGGTGATGAAGTCACACTGCATGTGACCAATCATTTAGATGAAATGACTTCCATTCACTGGCACGGCATTATTTTGCCTTTTGAAATGGATGGCGTGCCAGGGCTCACCTTCGATGGCATTAAGCCTGGCGAAACCTTTACCTATAAATTTAAGGTCCAGCAACACGGTAGTTACTGGTATCACAGCCATTCAGGCTTTCAAGAACAAAACGGCATGTACGGTTCCATCGTTATTCTGCCAAAGCAGAAAGATCCCTATCACTACCAGCATGACCATGTCATTCAACTTTCGGACTGGACCGATGAAGATCCCCATGATGTGGTGAAAAACCTGAAACGCATGCCGGATTACTACAATTACCAGCAACGAACCCTTGGTGACTTTTTTAGCGAAGTCCAAGAAAACGGTTTTATGACTGCGTTTAACAACCGCAAGATGTGGAATGAAATGTCGATGATGGACCGAGACCTCTCTGACGTAACCGGAGCCACTTACACCTACTTGATGAATGGAGCTAACCCGTCTACCCATTGGCGTGGCGTGTTTAAGCCAGGTGAAAAGGTACGTTTGCGTTTTATCAATAGTTCGGCAATGACCTTTTTTGATATTCATATCCCTGGGCTAAAAATGACCGTCATCGCCTCTGACGGCAACTTAGTACAACCTGTTGAAGTCGATCAATTACGAATTGGGGTGGCGGAAACCTACGACGTGTTAGTTGAGCCGCAACATGAGCAGGCCTATGCGGTCTTCGCTCAAGCGTTAGACCGTTCTGGTTACGCAATAGGGAGTTTAACCACCGATGCCAACCTTATTGCCGACACACCAGAGCTAGACCCGTTACCCATCTTAGGACATAGCGATATGGCAATGGATATGAGTAAGATGGATCACTCCATGCCGGGCATGCATCACGATATGCATGACATGAAGGTGATGCCGTCAATGGAACACTCTCAACACCAAGAGATGAACCACGATACACCCGATATGTCCGCAATGGATCACTCTCAACACCAAGAGATGAACCACGATACACCCGATATGTCCGCAATGGATCACTCTCAACACCAAGAGATGAACCAAAACACGCCCGATATGTCCGCAATGGATCACTCGCAACATCAAAGCATGAATCACGCTATGGAGCATGACACGCCTGCACTGAAACAAAGGTTGCAACCGAATGCCAATCTAGAAGTGGCCGACTGGCCTGTTGAGCAAGCCAAGATCAAATGGGGGCCACATACCAATATGCGGGCTGAAGATGCGCAATACCGTTTAAGTGACCCTGGCGTGGGTTTGCGTAATAACGGCCGTAAAGTATTGACCTATGCCGATTTACGCAACCTTTACCCGACCAATTTAGAACCCAAGCCTGACCGCGAAATTGTTCTTAACTTAACGGGAAATATGGAACGTTATATGTGGTCAATTGACGGGGTTCCCTACTCTAAAGCGGAGCCGATGCATTTTAAATTTGGCGAACGAATTCGTATTACCTTTATCAACAACACCATGATGAATCACCCCATGCATTTACACGGTATGTGGAGTGATTTGGAAACCGGTGACCTGAATTATCTACCCAGAAAACACACCATTGTGGTTCAGCCGGGTGCTCGTATCAGTTACCGAGTAACGGTGGATGCCAAAGGGGTTTGGGCTTATCACTGCCACATGCTGTATCACATGGCGGGCATGTTTAGAAAAGTCATTGTGGCGTAATCAGTTAAAACAGATAAGGAGAAATAACATGAACACAAATTCAAATACAAACCATTTTACAAAACAACCAGGCCTGTATACCCAATTGCGAGGTGTGATTCTCTATAGCTTGATGATAAGTGCCACTACGTTTTCTAACATAGCCAACGCGGGCATGATGGATGAACCGGTTGTCACCAAGGTCGCCATGAATAAATTTGAAATCACCAACGCCAATCATAACCCCAAAGTATGGGCGTTAAACGCTTGGGTCATGAAGGACATCCAACGTTTGGTCTTAAAATCCAAGGGGGAAAGTGTCGATGGTGAAACTTCCAGCGAAAATATGCTGTTATATGGACACGGTATCGCCCCTTATTGGGATATTCAGCTGGGATTAGGTTATGACACTCACGAAAATGACACTCATAACTGGGGAGTAATTGGTCTATCCGGTATGGCACCCTATTTTTTTGAAACCAATGCTTATGCCCTAGTCGATTCTGACGGTACTTTAGGGTTACGTCTCGCCACCGAGTATGACACCTTGTTCACCCAAAGATTAATCCTCTCTTCCGAACTTGAGGCCAATGCTTATAGCGATGATATTCCAGAACTGCAACTCGGGTCTGGTCTGTCTTCGATTGCGTTAGGGCTCAGGCTACGTTATGAAATCAAACGTGAATTTGCACCCTATATTGGCGTGGAGTTTCATAAAACCTATGGTCAAACCGCAGACTATCATAAAGAAGATTTTGAGAGCGCTTTAGTGGCGGGTTTGCGTTTTTGGTTTTAGAGAAATAAAACCATCTAAATGTTTTTAAAAAGCTTAAAACTAAACCTACCAGGCCTGGTAGGTTTATAAAATTTGTAAAAACGTAAACTCATAGTGCTTTTGTGACTTGTGGTTCCATGCTTTAACAAAATTATGTTTGTCTTCAATACAAATCGCATTTCAATGCCTTGCCAATCCAGCAAATCCAACATTACTCAATACATTGCCCATCAAATGACTTTGCAATCTACCTAATAGCGCATAAAATTCAGTTAACTTTATAAATTAATGGTTTGAATGCAATGCGTCAGTTTTCATTTTATCTAGCGGCTTTTTTAGCGGGTTGCTTACCACTCAATCTCGCCTATGCCAAACCGGCGGTTGAAGTCATCGCCTATCAAGCCAGCATTGAATCCAATCCTCAAATCATCAAATCTCTGGGCGTGTTGCAAGCCAGCCACTCCACCCAACTCTCTGCCAATGCGGCTGACACCATCAAAGCCATCCATTTTCAATCAGGGCAGATGGTCAAACAAGGCGATTTACTGCTTGAACTCAAAAACGCAGAAGAACTTGCCGCGCTGCAAGAGGCTCAAGCTCTAGAACAAGAGGCTCTTGCGCAATACCAACGAGTGAAACGTGCGGTAAAAACCAATACGGTCACCCAGTCTTTGGTTGACGAAAAATACCGTGAATGGCTAACCGCCATAGCGCAAAGAAAAATCATCCAAGCCAGCCTGAATGACCGTAAAATCGTCGCTCCATTTAGCGGTCAGCTTGGGTTTTCGACCTATACCGTCGGTACCAATGTCTCGGAAGGAGAGGCCATTGTTAGCCTTGACGACATCAACAGCATGAAGCTCGACATGTATATCCCCAATCGCTATTTAACCGAGTTGAAAATAGGCCAACCCGTGACACTCACCACCTCCGCCTTTGGCAAACAGGTTTTTCATGGGCATGTCAGTGCCATCTCACCTCGGTTGCAAGCCAGTACACGCTTATTGCAAATTCAAGCGACCATACCCAATTCTAATCAACAACTTAAAGCCAATATGATGGCGCAAGCGCAAATACAATTAGAGGATAAGCAACAGCTCACCATCCCCAATACCGCCCTGCTGATGTTGGGTGATAAAGAGTTTGTCTACCGTTTGACGGCCGATAAAGATAATCTTTATAAAGCCGAAAAAGTTTTGGTGGAAAGTGGTGAGATTGGAGCCAGCCGCACCGAGATTCTAAGCGGTTTGAATGCTGGCGATATCGTGGTCAGCCAAGGGGTGATGCGGGTCAATCGTAAAACGCCGGTAGCGATTAAAGGCATGGAAAACCACACCTCACAAGAACAGTTGCTACAACCTAGCAAAAAAGCCAAACAATCAACTCAACCACCCGTAAAGAACCCGTAACCATGTGGCTATCTGATACTTCTGTAAAACGACCTGTATTGGCCACCGTGGCCTCATTGCTGTTGTTGGCGTTTGGCTTGATGGCCTTTGACCGCATGAGCCTGCGTGAATACCCCAATGTGGACGCTCCGATTGTCACCATCGATACCACCTACTTGGGTGCCTCCGCCAAGGTGGTTGAAAACCGCATTACCAAACTGATTGAAAACCGCATCTCTGGGGTTTCCGGTATTCAATATATTGAATCCACCTCGAGTGATGGTCGCTCACGCATCAAAGTCGAATTCTCGATTGAACGCGATATTGATGATGCCGCCAATGACATTCGTGACCGTGTGGCGCGCATAGCCGACAACCTCCCTGAACAAGCCACCGCCCCCGAAGTGGAGAAAGTGGACGGCGATGAAAACGTCATTCTGTGGTTTAACCTGGCCAGCGACCAAATGACCGTGCCGCAACTGACCGACTATGCCGAACGTTATCTAGTAGACCGATTTTCGGTGTTGGACGGCGTGGCAAGGGTACGAGTGGGCGGAGGTCAATCCTACGCCTTACGCATTTGGTTAAACCCACAAAAAATGGCTTTGTATGGGGTGAGCACGCAAGATATCGAAAGCCAATTACGCGCCGCCAACGTTGAGTTGCCGGTGGGTTCCCTGCAAGGGGAACATATTCTGTTTACCATTCAGGCCGACAAACCGCTCAGTTCGATAGATGACTTTAAAAACCTGATCATCAAACAAGACCTACAAGTCGGCCAACTCACCCTCGCGGATGTGGCCGAGGTCAAACTCGGTGCCATCGAGAAACGTCGCCTGTTTAAAGGCAATGGTGTGCCGATGGTGGGTGTTGGTATTATCAAGCAATCCACCGCCAATACCTTAACGGTGGCTCAATTGGCACGTGAACGTAAAGCCATAGTCAATCAATCGCTGCCTGAAGGCCTGACACTCAACGACAGTTATGATTCCTCGGTATTTGTGCAACAAGCGGTGAATGAAGTGTATAAAACACTGTTCATCTCTCTTGGTTTGGTTTCGTTGGTCATATTGGCTTTCTTGAAAAGCTGGCGGGTTGCCCTAGTGCCGATGGTGACCTTACCGGTATCGCTGATTGCCACTTTTGGCGTTCTCTGGAGTTTGGATTTTTCCATCAACCTGCTGACCTTGCTCGCGTTAGTGCTGGCGATTGGCTTGGTGGTGGATGATGCCATTGTGGTGTTAGAAAATACCCAACGTCATATCGATATGGGGCATAAACCGATTGCGGCGGCGTTTTTGGGCACTCGTCAGGTCGGGTTTGCGGTGGTTGCCACCACCTTGACACTGATTGCGGTTTTCCTGCCCATCGCCTTTCTGGAAGGCCAAATTGGCCGATTGTTCTCCGAGTTTTCCATCACCCTCGCAGTGGCGGTGATTTTCTCAAGCTGGGTGGCTCTCACCTTATCACCCGCCTTAGCCTCCATCTTGTTAAAGGGCCGTGCAGTTCAAACCCAAGAACATGCCTCTGAAAAAAAACCTAAAAAAACCCCGTCCCACTTCTTTAAAAAACTATTGGTTAAGAATTTACGCCATGCCTGGTTGAGCATTCTGGTGTTTTTTGGCGTGATTGCTGCCAGCCTGTTTTATGTTCAAGACGTGCCTAAGGAATACGTACCCAAAGAAGACCGCGGCGCGTTTTTTGTGATGGTCAAAGGGCCAGAAGGCGCCACTTTTGAATACATGCAAAGCTACATGAATGAAATCGAAGAGCGCCTCATGCCACTGGTGGACAATGGTGAAGCCAAACGTTTACTGATACGTGCGCCCCGCTCTTTCAGCAGCACCGAAATCTTCAATACCGGCTTTGTCATCGTGGTGTTGGAAGACTGGTCAAAGCGCCGTAATGCCTACACAATCATGGCGGAGGTCAAGAAAAAACTTGCCGATTTAAGCGGCGTAAAAGCCAGCCCGGTGATGCGTTCGCCCATTGGTGGACGCATTCAAAAACCGGTGCAGTTCGTGATTGGCGGTTCAAGTTATGAAGAACTCGAGCAGTGGCAAGAGATGATGAACCAAGCGATTCAGGCCGATAACCCAGGCCTGGTAGGTTTAGATTGGGATTACGAACCCAATAAACCGCAACTGCGTTTACAGGTGGATTATGCCAAAGCGGCCGCTCTGGGCATTTCACATCAAGGCTTAACCGAAACCCTACAGGTTCTATTGGGCAGTAAAAAAATCACCACCTACCAAAACCAAGGTGAAGAGATCGATATCCTGGTCAAAGCCGACCATCAGTGGTTCCAATCCGCTGAAGACTTACAGCAAATCTATCTGCGTTCGGATACCACCAAAGAGATGATTCCACTGTCGGAAGTCACCCATTTCAGCACCTCCGGTGAAGCCTCTAGCCTAAACCGCTATAACCGTGTGCGCTCCATGACCTTATCCGCCAAACTGGAAGACGGCTACTCGCTCGATCAAGCCTTGAACGACCTTACCGCCTTAACCCGTGCCACCCTGCCGCCAGAAGCCATTATTGACTTTAAGGGCCAGTCTCGCGACTTTAAAAACAGCACCAATTCATTCTATTTTGTGTTCTTGCTCGGCATCTTAGTGGTATTTTTAGTGTTGGCCGCACAATTTGAAAGCTTTATACACCCGCTGGTCATCCTCTTTACCGTGCCCTTGGCGTTGGCGGGCGGGTTAATAGCATTATTGGCCTTTAACCTGAGCTTGAATATCTACAGCCAAATCGCCCTGGTGTTGTTACTCGGTCTAGCCACCAAAAACGGGATTTTAATCGTCGAGTTCACCAACCAACTGCGTGACCAAGGACTCACAACCTATCACGCCCTGGTCAGCGCCACCCAACTGCGTTTAAGACCGATTTTAATGACCGCCATTACCACCATCGCCGGCACCATCCCTCTGATTTTATCAAGTGGTGCCGGAGCAGAAACCCGCTATATTTTAGGTATCGTGCTGTTTTTTGGCGTGGCTTTCTCTACCCTATTAAGCCTATTCATCATTCCAAGCGCCTACGCCCTAATCGCCAAAAACAGCGGTTCACCACTGGCCTCTACCCATAAACTGGAAAAAGCTTTAAAACAGAAAATCTAAGCCAATTTATCTGGCTTAGATTCATCTAAGTTTTCCACTCTGGATGATTGTCTATGCCTTGAATAAAACCATGAACCCATGGTGAGCAGTACATAGATGATGAGAATAAACAGCATCTGCTCGGGTTGATTGTTGAGTTCATAAAACAGGATAAAAAAGGTGGCCATCAACAAACCTATCAGGGCTAAAGCGGTTATCCATGCCGATGATTTGGTTAGCTTTCGCATGCAAAAGTTGGCGTAAGCCATCAATAGTGAGACCAATAAAAAGGTAACGCTACCAAACTCCAAAATCACTTCTAAGCTGCCCGCCAATACCAATAAAAACGCCAGACTTGCCATGGTGATAATGGCATTGACCGGTGTTCGCAAATTACGTTTAGCTAAAACGGATGGAAAGTAGCCATCTTGGGCAATGACCGCCATTTGTCGAGAAGCGCCAAACACCGTGCCACTGATTGCACTACTGGTTGCCAATAGCGCTCCCAAAATGACTAAATCCGTTCCCCAGTGCCCTAAGACATTGCCCGTTCCCGCCGCTAAGGCGTACTCTTTATTTTGAATGATATCGGCAAACGGAATCGCTAAAATGGCGCCAATCGACAACACAATGTAAATGAGCATGGCCAGAAATAAAGCCAAATAGATGGCTTTAGGAATGCTCTTATCGGGTTCATCCATTTCGTTTACCGCATTTATCACCAGTTGAAAACCTTCATAAGCCACAAAAGTAATCGAGGCAACAATCACAATCGATAACACGCTGATATCTTGCTCTTGGGAAACCAACACAGGCAAAGAAGTCTGGCTGTTATTGATTAAGACAAAGGAGATAATCGCCAAAATCAGTAGCTTGGTATAGACCATCAAATCTTCGATTTTTCCCATGCCTTTTACACTCCAGATATTAATCAGGGTAAACACCAGAATGACCAGGCCTGCCACCGCTTTACGCACCCATTCATTATTGGCAAATTCAAAGCTACTGATCGCATAAGAGGCAAAGGTATAAGCGTATAGCGCTAGGGTGCTGATATAACCGAAAACCACCCACCAGCCAACCAAGGAGGCCGCAAAGGCGGAATTGGGAAAGGTCTTTTTGTAAAATGAGTAGGTCGCCCCTTCGTCTTTGTAATAAACCCCAAGTTTGATATAAGAGTAGGCGGCCAAAGCGGCGAGCAATCCGCCCAATGAGATGGCAATAGGCGTGTAGACACCAATCATCGACACCGAAACCCCTAAAATGGTAAAGATACCACCGCCGACCATCCCACCTAAGGCGATGGCAACCAGTTCAAGAACGCCTAAATCCTTGTTACGTTTGCGATGTATCTGCGGAGTTGCTAGTTGAGAAATTTCAGACATAGTCAGTGCTCTTGATGGTTAAGCTACTTGAAACTGAATTCATAGCCGTTGGTCTATGTTTCAGCAGGTAAGAACGGTCATGGTTTTATTTTTACCCCGATACACTCGATATCTCGGCTCAAGAAAGGCGTTTCAAGCTTGGTCGCCAAACAAGCCACTGTAGCGATTAGCTCGTTGACTTAGGCGCATCATAATTTTCTGGCTCATCGCTATAGACACAGACATTCCAATCGGCCGCCAAGCCATCTTCAGCTAAACAATAATCATTGAAAAAGTCCACAATCTCCTGACGTTGACAATGTGCCTCAAACGCAGTCATATCCGCCCAGATTTCATTAAAAACAATCGGAAAACTGCTCCCTTCTGCAAATGGGCTGGAAATATGGCGAGTGACACGATATTGCAAACAACCATCTTCTCTCAAGGTATTCGGCTCTAAACTTTGCAAAACCTTAAACAGCTCGGACGCTTTGCCAGGCTTAGGTTGAAATTGGGCTAAACAGTAAACTTTTGAAGACATGGCGAGACACTCGTAGAAAATTAAAAGTCCAGTTTAGGCATGCTGACCCAAGACGTCAATCAAATCACATTTAACAGTAGGGTTCAGCGGCTAACTCTTATAAAATAACCGCATGAAAAAACCTCACCCTCTACAAGACCGTAACTTCGACAAGTTGGTCGATAAATTTGAAGCCAAAGTCTATGACACCTTTAAAGGTGAATGGCGATTAAAGCTGCTTAAAGAAGACTTGGATTCGCTACGGAATCGAAAACAAGATAGTGACCTACCGAGCCTGGTAAGCCCAGTAGATTCAAAGGGTTCACACCTAAGCGTTTGGGATGCGGGCTGTGGTTTTGCGCAAATAAGCCAATGGTTTGCCGAAGCGGGGCATGAACTTACCTTATGTGATTTATCGCATCAAATGTTAAGGCGCGCCAAACAGAATTTTGCCGACCATCAACTTAAAGCGACCTTTATCGAAGGGCCGGCACAAGAAGTTGCCGTTGGCCTGCCACAATTTGATGTGGTGCTGTTTCATGCCGTATTGGAATGGCTAGCGCAACCTAAAGAGACCTTACAAGCGGTAGCTAACAAGGTAAAGCCTGGAGGCAGTTTGTCTTTGTTGTTTTATAACCGCAATTCGGTGGTGATTCGCAACACCTTGAAAGGCGCTTGGCGGCTACCCGGCCTGCTAACCGACGATTACATGGGCAAAGGTAAAAAACTCACACCGCCCAATCCACAAATCCCCGAAGAGGTTTGCCAATGGTTAGAGGATTGGGGGTTTGAAATCGAGGTGCATACCGGCATCAGAGTGTTTCATGACTATATGACTCCCGAAGCGTTACAACAAACCAATCTCGATGAATTAATGGCCTTAGAATACCGCTACTGCCGTGAACCGACTTACCGGAATATGGCTCGATACATCCATATTCTGGCGAAAAAACGGGCGCTTTAATCCCCATGCTTACTGAAAAAACAATTTATTGAACCGGGCTAACATGCCATTAATACCTCCCTTTTATAGGGAGAAACATTGTAAAACTAGAGACCTTGAATGAGACAATCCGCATTAACCCAAATCATCAGACCCCTTTTAAACTTACTGATTAAAAACCCAAAATTTTTAATTATCGTTCCGTTAGTTGGCGGGCTTTGGTATGGCTATGAGGTTATGGTTGCACGCCCTGCCATGACCTATATGGGAGTGCCACAAGTCAATGCCGCGCCACCGCAAACAGGCATTATGACCGGGTTTTCACATATCTTACGTAACCAGGGTTATATGTTGGAATACTCGGAAACCTTGAAGAACCCTCTTTGGGTAACTTATAAGGTTGGCAAAAAAAAGTACTCGTCGGGTAAACGTCCAAGCGGTTTTTCGAGAGACTGGCGCTCCATTGCCAGTATTGGGCATGACGATTACACCGGCTCGGGCTACGACCGTGGTCACATGGCACCCAATTATGTGATTGCCAGTCGTTACGGGCGTTCCGCTCAATTAGAGACCTTTTTAATGACCAATATCACCCCACAAAAGCCCAATCTTAATCAAAAGTCTTGGCAGCGTTTGGAAGAAGTGATTGCCAACGATTTTTCTGAATGGCAGGGCGAATTCTGGGTGGTGACAGGCCCTATTTTTGATGGACAACCTAAAACCCTTAAAAACAGTGGCGTAAAAATTCCAAAGGCGTTTTATAAGATTTTAATCAAACCCACGACACCGGAACGCCCTGCCACCGCTCTGGCCTTTGTGTTTCCACAAAACGCCAAAGCCAATGCCAGTTTGATGAGTTTTGTGAGCACCATTGATGAAATTGAAGCGCAAACCGGAATCGACTTTTTTAGCGAGCTCGAAGACGATTTTGAAGATCGTCTAGAGTCAAGAAAAACCCCGGAGGCGTGGCGTTTACAGGAAGTGGCCAATCGCCCGTCACGTTACTAATTTTATTCAAGCTAGTCAGGGCATGCTGGCGGATTTGCATCCAATACAAATCACAGTATGATAGAAACAAAGACTCAAATGGCGGAAAATCATGGCCTGTAATTGCAATGTGGAAGTAACCGATGCTTCGCAAAAGAAACTGTTAACGGTATTGCTGAGTATCAATATAGCGTTTTTCGTTTTTGAACTCGGCATAGGCTGGTATGCCGAATCCACCGGTTTGATTGCGGATTCACTCGACATGCTCGCCGATGCCTTGATTTATGGCGTGGCCATCTATGCGATTGGCCGCGCGGCGTCGATTAAGGCCAATGCGGCCTTGCTGAGCGGTTATTTTCAGATGACCCTGGCAATCTTGATTGGTTTGGAAGTTGTACGTCGCTACATTTTTGGTAGCGAACCGATATCCATATTGATGATTGTAATGGGTACCCTTGCCCTTATCGCCAATGGTTACTGCTTAAAACTCATCCATCAACATCGTAACGGTGAAGTCCATATGCGGGCCAGTTGGATTTTTTCCACCAATGATGTTTTAGCTAATTTGGCGGTGGTTATCAGTGGGATCCTGGTCTTTTGGTTAGATTCAAGATGGCCGGATTTAATCATTGGCGCAGGCATTACCGTGCTACTGTTATTCGGGGCTTTCTATATTATTAGAGATGCCAAATCTGAGCTAAAACTCATTGAACAAAACAGCGGCCAACCATAACTCGATGCTAAAACCGAATTTCAATCGAAGACAATTCTTAAGATTTTCCGCCTGGAGTGCGCTCTCATCAGCTGGTCTAGCCAGCTTAAACGGTTGCACCGCTTCCGAGATTAGACGAAGCATCAGCACCACCCACCAGCTTTATAATGGCAATGTATCGCAAGCGATTTCAGCCCAAGTTCCTGGTGTGGGTATTCCGGAAATTGACGGTTTGGTGCGCCAGCAGTTTGCCAGGTTTTTGGACGAAATCGCCGCCAATTGGTCAGATAAAAAAACCGCTAGCCCAAAAGCCTATGTGAAATACACAGACCACTACCAAAGCCGCGCGATTATTGATTTTTCCAGTGGCTTGATTCAGGTAGAAACCATTGCCAGCAACAATCCAAAAACGGCGTTAAAAAAAGCCATTGTGCAAACCTTGCTTTCCCCGGAAGACCCAAGCCAGGTGGACCTGTTCAGTGCACAAACCCCGAAAACCGGCACAACACCCTTTTTATTTGAACTGGTTAAAGACCAGGAAAACAAAAATATTCGTTATGCTTGGCGAGCCAACCGTTATGCCGAATACCTGATCAAAAGCCGTTACCGTAGCCAGGCCGACCAGGATAAAATCCGTCACTCAGTGACCTTCAATATGGTCAATGACTATCAAAACCAACAGAAAAACCGTTACCATATTGAAGTCCTTAAACAGAGTAAAAGATTTAGGATAGAGAGCGCCTTGATATACGGCATTATCGAAACCGAAAGCGCTTTTAACCCTTATGCGGTGAGTTCTGCTCCGGCTTATGGCTTGATGCAGATTGTCCCCACTACCGCCGGTCGTGATGCCTACCGTTTACTTAACCGACGAGACGGCACTCCTAGCCAAAACCTTCTGTTTATTCCAGCACGCAATATCGAATATGGCACCGCTTACCTTTCGATTTTATTTAATCGTTATCTAAGCGGTATCCACAACCCAAAAGCTCAGGAGTATTGTGTCATCGCCGCGTACAATACGGGTAGCGGCAATGTCTTGGAAGCGTTTGATAACAACCGTAGTCGCGCAGTTCAAAAGATAAACCGTTTATCGAGTCAACAAGTCTATCAACATTTGATTACCCGACTGGGCAGCAGTGAAGCGCGCAACTATCTACAAAAGGTCACGCGCAACAAACAAAAATACGTGTGAAGTCTTTGATTGCCTGGTTAAGCGGATTATGTTCGTAAAAACAGAAAAAATTCAATAAAATAGACGTTTTAGTGCTTTTTATCGGTGAATACACCAATCAAAAGCCATCTATTGGTCATACAAGGCCTGGTTAATCTGCGAGTTACTATGCTTAAAAACAGTCAAAAAGACACCATCTACGCCCAAGCCCACGAAGCGATAGGGGCTTTTCAATTTGATGAATCGGTTGTAGCGGTTTTTCCGGATATGATTCAGCGTTCTGTGCCAGGCTATCAAACCATTTTGACCGGCATTGGCGAATTGACAAAACAGTATGCCCAAGCCAACAGTAATCTTTATGACTTGGGTTGCTCTTTAGGTGCGGCGACCTTAACCATGCGACGTAATATTAGCGTTGACGGTTGTGAAATCATTGCCATCGACAACTCGGAAGCGATGATTAAACGTGCCGAAGAGTATCTGCATGCTTATCACTCAGATATTCCCGTTAATCTGCAGTGTGCCGACATGACCGAAATTCCAATTGAAAACGCTTCGGTGGTGGTGATTAATTTTACTCTGCAGTTTATTGACCCTGAACAGCGTGATGATCTGGTCAAGCGTATCTATCAAAACCTCAAACCTGGAGGTATTTTGATTCTTTCTGAAAAGATTCATTTTGAAAACCAGGCTTTGCAAAACGCGATTGAACATATGCACCTGCAATTTAAACGCGCCAATGGTTACTCTGAATTGGAAATCAGTCAAAAACGCAGTTCACTGGAAAATGTTCTGATTAGCGACACCGAAGCCGAACATCTGCAACGATTGAATAACGCCGGATTTAATTCAGCCGGAATTTGGTTTCAAGCGTATAATTTCGCCTCATTTTTAGCGATTAAATAACACTAAAAACAACACTGCATTGGCCATTAACAAACAAGGTTTCACGTGAAGCAACATTACGATACATTTTGGGAAAAACTTGAAGACGAACGTTTTAATGAGTGGAAACAACAGTTGCCGCAACTCATCGACGAGGCGTTGCACCCTGAAGGTAACGGTAATTTGCCACGTTGGTTAGAAGGTTTAGAGCGGATTCGTGGCTTTGCCGGCAACACGGAATTCGACTTGAATCGATCCGCGATTACCGTAGCCCAAAATAGCGACTTAACGGCCGAACAAAAAGTGGAACTTGAAGATGCCCTGCGTGTTTTTCATCCGTGGCGTAAAGGTCCGTTTGAAATCCATAATATCTATATCGATACCGAATGGCACTCCGACTGGAAGTGGGACAGAGTCCGCCCCCATTTAGCCAATTTAAAAGGCCGCAAGGTATTGGATATTGGCTGCGGTAGCGGTTACCACCTTTGGCGTATGGCGGGTGAAGGCACTGAGCTGGCGGTTGGCGTTGATCCAAGCCTGCTGTTTATGAATCAGTTTTTGGTACTAAAACACTTTATTGGCGAAACCGTACCGGCTTACTTCCTACCTCTCACCTTAGAACAACTGCCGGTTTCCAAAAAAGGCGGCGCTTTCGATACGGTATTCTCAATGGGAGTGTTGTACCATCGCCGCTCGCCGATTGATCATATCTACGAACTTAAAAACCAACTATTGCCAGGCGGCGAATTGGTGCTGGAAACGATTGTTGTGCCTGAAGAATATGGTCAGTTGTTGGTGCCAGGAGAGCGTTATGCGCAGATGCGAAATGTGTGGTTTTTGCCATCGGTTAAAGAGTTGACTCACTGGCTAGAGCGCTGTGGTTTCTTGAATGTACGCTGTGTGGATATCGACCAAACCAGTATTCAAGAACAGCGTACCACCGATTGGATGACCTGGAACTCGTTAGAAACCTTCTTAGACCCGGAAGATCATAATAAAACCATAGAAGGCTACCCCGCTCCTTTAAGAGCCGTAATGGTTTGCAATAAACCGCAATAACCTATGGCTTGTGGTCTAAGCTCATTAGCTAGTTAACCTAGAAGATAGACCCATGTCTAAATCCTGCCAAGCCTAGTTGAAATAACCCCTATACGTTATAGATGTCCTGGAAGTTATTATTAATCTCTTTGATTTTATCTTCATTCCTGATAAGGGCATCGACACACTTGGGGTCAAACTGCTTCCCTTTACCCGCCTTTAGGTAGTCCACTACCTCATCAAATGACCAACCCGCACGATATACTCGATTAGAAATCAATGCATCAAAAACATCCGCTACCGCAGCGATACGTCCAACAATCGGTATCTCGTCACCCTTCAGTCCATTTGGATAGCCGCTACCATCGTACCACTCATGATGCGAACCGATAATATCTTTCAATATGTCGATATGATGGAATTGCTGGAAGCTAAAATTCTGCAACATCCTATCTACCATTTTCAACCCTTCAACAACATGAGTTCGCATAATTTTGGTTTCTTCCGCAGTATGCCTTCCGGGCTTTAAAAGAATACTATCTGAAATAGCGATTTTCCCAATATCGTGGAGCGGCGCATAACACCAAATATACTCAATCTGCTCGTCGGTAAAACCATATTCTTCTGCCAACTCTATCGCAATCAACTCCATATAATGCGCCATACGGATAAGGTGTTTACCCGTTTCAGAATCACGTAAATTGGTGATCTCCTGGGTGACATTCATTAAAGCCACCAGGGTTTTGATAGGTAATATCTCTGAAACTATCAAAGACTCAATCAGACGTGAATAGGTTTGAAGATGATCTATCAATTCATCCGTGAAATAACCACATTCATCCGCGTCATAAAAGACAAAACCCAGCAAATCTCCAGCCACATAAAATGGCTCGGTATAACTGGATTTAAAATGCTGGCTTATCACTTTAGAGTGCACTGAATCATTCTGTTGCAACACCATTAAATCTTGCATGATTCGACATTCACCACTGTTTGCCAACTCCACCAAAGAAGGCACATCTTTGAGCTGAACGGAATAGTGATTAAGAAGCTCTTCATCTGGGGAAGATTTGATAAAGGTATGCAGAATATCGGTTTCATTATCATAAATGGCCACCGCGATTCTAGACAGGCCTGGCCACTGTTTACGAAGTTTATCATGGAGCTGGAAAAGCTCTTCAGTGATTGAACGAAAATAATATTTCAAACCCCAACCTCGCATTAACCGTTAAAAATAATAACGCCTTTATAACATGAAACATCAGCATTATCTAAGCATTATTACAACCGGTAGCTTTAACTAAGCAACCAAAAAACCCCTTTAACTCAGTTGATTGACCTCAACTGAAATTTGACTACAAAATATAACTACTTTTTTGAATAAGTATTTGGTATCTTAAAGAAATCTCATTTAAAGGATAATGGTTTTTATGTCATTACACTTGAATAGCAGCACAAAAATTAAGCTTTTTGGAGTCATTTTAGGGATCTTAATCGTCTGTAGTTTTGCTACGCTGCAATTCATTGTGCTATTTGGTGTAATCAAACCTACGGCCTATTTTGTCCCCAGTATCGTGGGTGGTTTATCGGGGTTTTTCATCGCCACCTGGTTCAATAAACTCTCCGAGGCAAAAAAAGAGGCTGAAGAAAGTCATAACCGCTTAAAGCTGGTTTTAGAAGGCACTCAAACAGGCCTATGGGACTGGTTTCCAAAAACCAATGTCGTTATTTTTGACGAGCAATGGTGTCGTTTACTAGGTTATCAGCTAGATGAGATTGAACCCGCATTCGAGAGCTGGCAAAGCCGTGTACACCCAAAAGACCTAGAACAGTGCTATGCAGACATAAAACGCCATATAGACGGCGAAACCTCTTTTTACAGCAATATACACCGAATGAAGCACAAAGACGGTCATTGGGTTTATATCCTTGACCGCGGTCAAATCATTGAACGTGACGCGGACAACCAACCAATTAGATTTACCGGCACCCATACGGATATTAGCCAGCTAAAAGAGATGGAGAATGCGCTGGAACACTCCAACAAAAGACTCAAACAACTTACTTTAAGAGACGGCCTTACCGGACTGCATAACCGCCGAGCACTGGATGAACATTTAATTCAAGAGTGGGGGCATTGGGAACGCAACCAAACCTCAATAAGTGTGCTAATGGTGGATATCGACTTCTTTAAACAATTCAATGACCTCTACGGCCACATCAAAGGAGATGAGTGTCTAAAACAGGTGGCTAAAGTCTTGCAATCAAGCGTCAAACGCACCAACGATATGGCCGCACGTTACGGTGGCGAAGAATTCTTAATCATTCTTTCAGGTGTAACCAGAACAGAAGCTTTCTCGATTGCCCAAAAAATCCATGACGATATCGAGCGCCTGGCGATTCCGCATAAAAATTCTAGCATTGCTTTACAGGTAACCGTATCGATAGGGATCAATGGTTGCGATGCTGAACAGCGATGCCGTTCTTATCAAGCCCTAATTGAGGGTGCGGATAAAGCCCTTTATGAGGCGAAACAACTTGGAAGAAATAGAACCGTTTTATACAACGGATGTATGGCTAAATAACGCTCAATATCCCGACGGACAGCCCAGTTGCAGCCACCCTTTTGATTCCCTTCAGGCAAGCACAAACTCTGACCGATAATTACCCGTATTCCAATTTCTGACAAATATCAATCTAATACCACTTATATGCATATTTCCGCCGTTACCAGGCCTGGTGGCTCCAGGCATCATTCCAATCAGCTTTACTCTTGATTTAAAACATGTTTTTTGCCGACTTAACGAAGTTTCCATCGCTCACATTTTTAATTGTCGGGGTTTGAGTTTATACTCGAATCTGAACAACCTTAATGGAAAGTGACTTTGTTAATGAAACTAATCAAGTTTTGGGTGATTTTTACGGCTTTACTGCTATTGAATGGCTGTTTCAACCCTGAACCAGCGAAAATCGCACACTTTTCTTGGGTGGGTTATGAAATGCCTTTTATCTCAGGTGAGGTTGATCGTTATCCTCAAGTTGAGTACATCAAAACCCAAAACGCTTCTCACACCATGCAACTTCTTAAAAACAAGCAAGTGGATGCGGGTTATTTAACCTTAGACCAAGTGTTGCAAATGCGTGATCAAGGGGTTGATTTAAAAGTGGTGTTGGTCAGTGATATTTCAGCCGGTGCGGATATTGTATTGGCTCAACCCGGTATCCAAACGGCCGCAGATATCAAGGGCAAAGTCATTGGCTATGAAAAAAATGCCTTAAGTGAAATCATACTTTACCACTTTTTAGAAAAGTATCGACTTACCCCAGCCGATGTAACACTGCACGATATCCGTGAAGAAGATAAGCCCAAAGCCTTTCAAGACAATGAAATCGACATTATCATCACCTATTTCCCTTATGCCAACAATCTATTAAAAATGGGGGCAAATGAACTTTTTGATAGTTCGGAAATACCCGAAACCATACTGGATGTATTAGCCGTTAGAGAGTCGGTATTTAAGGAAAAACGGTCGGCAATCTGTAGTTCTGTGCAAATTCATCTCAAGGGCGTAGACTACCTTAAAAAGAATTATGAAGATTCCAAGTATCAATTGGCGCAACGGCTTAATGCTTCAGCCCAAGAAGTGGAGCAGAGCCTGAATGGCATAACCATTCCTTCTTCTGGGGCGAATTATCATCTTTTAAAAGAGCAAAGCGGTTTTGCAGAACTGTCAAACAATTTATTACAGTTGATGCAACAGGCCAATATGCTTAAAAACCAGGATGATTTAACCAATTTATTCAGTAACCAATGTATTAAATAGACAGGCAAGATAGACTCTCAATGAAATATTTCGTGACACTACTCATTCTAATTCTAGCTCCTGTTTTTACACAAGCGGTCAGTGCTTCTCAAAAGCTAGTACTTGGTGTGTACCAATATCAATCGATAGAATCAGTGCAAAACCAATACCAGGCTTTGGCCGATTACCTTTCCGACACTCTGCCTAACCACCAAGTCGAACTTAAAGTATACAGCTCTGAAGCCCTTATAGAGGCAGCGCGCAGAAAGCAGGTCGATTTAGTACTTACCAATCCCAATTCGTTCGAGATATTAAGAACCGAAGTGCTACTGAATGGCATCACCGCTACCCAACAAACTCTCTTCAACAACCAGGCTTTAGATAGCCTGGGGGGCGTTATTTTTACAAGAAACAATGCGTCGACTATTCAAACATTAAACGATTTGCCAGGTAAAAATATCGCCATCCCGACCTTAAACAATACCGGCGCTTATCGAGTTCCTATCTATGAGATATTTAAACAAGGCATCGACTATAAACAAATCCATTTTAATGAGATGGGTAATAACGATGCGGTCATAGAAGCCGTTTTGAGTAATAAAGCCGATGCTGGGTTTGTGCGCACCGGCATCATTGAAAAGTGGGTTGCAGCAGGCAAACTCAAGCTAGATCAATTACGGATTATCAACCAAAAAACCGATCGTGCTTTTCCACAACTGCTTTCGACCAGTCTCTACCCGGAATGGCCGTTTATCATTCTGCCAGGTTTAGATGATGATCTTAAAAGAGATATTACCGTCGCGTTGTTCTCGTTGAAAGCGGATAGCCCTGCCGCAAAACAAGCCGGAATCGCGGGTTTTGTCGCACCCTTAGACTATAAACCCCTTGAAGACCTCTTAAGGGAACTAAAGTTACCACCTTATGATATTCAAGACAAAATCACCTTTGAAGAGTTATGGCAGCAGTACCATCTTTTAATCATAGGCATTACTATCGCCATTTTGATTTTTATTATTTTGTTAACCGTTTCTCACAAACGATTGAGAACCATCCAGCGACAACAACACACTCTCAATCGTCAAAACCAAATCGATGAGGTGCTTTTAACACTTCCAAAATTTGCCGAAGAACATACTGAACCTGATTTAATGCAGTATGCCATGGAACGCATCGAAGAGTTAACCGACAGTGAAATCAGTTTTATTCACTTTATAGACGAAGCTAAACAAGAGATAAACCTGGTGGCTTGGTCCCACAACACCTTAAAAAATTACTGTCATGTCGCCAACTATGATTCGCACTACCCGATAAGTGAGGCCGGCGTTTGGGCTGAGGCGGCACGCCAAAAAAAGGTGGTTATGATTAATGATTATGTCACTTATCAACACAAACAAGGCCTTCCAGAAGGTCACGCTCCTTTAAACCGTATGATTTCTCTGCCTGTATTGGAAAAAGACCAGGTGGTTCTATTGGCAGGTATAGGTAATAAAAAATCCGACTACAGCCAGCAAGATAGCGACACTTGCCAACTGATTTGTAATGAACTTTGGCATTTGATTAAAGAACGCCGCTCCTTGCATAAAATCGAGTCGCAAAAAACCCAGTTTGAACGGTTACTCGATGACTTGGGAAATAACCATTTGGTTTACTCACACAATGGCGCGGAAGGCATACTGAATTATGTTTCAGCCGGGGTTGTTGATATTTTTGAAATATCCATTGACGAAATTTTACATAGACCATGGTTTGAAAAGATCAACTGGCTACCAAGCTCTATCCAGGAAGGGAAGAAATCTGTTGAAAAGATCA
Source organism: Thiomicrorhabdus immobilis (assembly GCF_021654855.1). NCBI lineage: Bacteria > Pseudomonadati > Pseudomonadota > Gammaproteobacteria > Thiotrichales > Piscirickettsiaceae > Thiomicrorhabdus > Thiomicrorhabdus immobilis. The sequence goes on along the minus strand of NZ_AP024202.1, from coordinate 88,424 downwards.
TTACCGGTGAAGAACCTAACAACAGTTTAGTGCTCCATTTCATCACCCCCAAAAGCCAACAATTAAAAACCATTTTGATTCAGCAACATGGTGTCCATCAAGAGGGGGAACTGATCTCAATTGACGGTCTAGTCACCGATATCACCCAACAAGTTGCTTCAGAAAAACACCTTAAACAAGCCGCCACGGTCTTTGAATCCGCCAATGAAGGTATTCTTATTTGTGATAAAAACAATCAAATATTAAGGGCGAATAAAAGAGTCACGGAGATAACCGGCTACCAAGAGGAGGAACTTTTAGGAAAAGACCCTAATATCTTCAATTCCGGCCAACAAGATGACGATTTTTACAAATCCCTGTGGAACTCTTTATCAACACAAGGTATTTGGGAGGGCGAAATATGGAATCGCCGTAAAAATGGTGACGTCTATCCACAAAGCTTAAAAATAAGTACAGTTTTCGATTCCCAAAACCAACCCGAATACTATATAGCCTTGCTTTCGGATATCACCTACGAAAAGGAACATCAACTCCAGCTGGAAAAAATGGCGCATTATGATGCCCTTACCGAGCTCCCTAATCGCTTTTTACTCTCCGATCGCATCACCCAAGCGATTGCCAATATCCAGCGTAGCGAAGAGATGATTGCCTTGATGTTTATAGACCTGGATGGTTTTAAACAGATCAATGACAACTACGGTCACCAGGCTGGCGACTTTTTACTGAAAACCATCGCCAACCGATTCTTGGACACCATTCGCGAAAGTGACACGGTATCGCGCATTGGCGGAGATGAATTTGTCATCCTGGTAACCGGAAATAAATATCAACATGAGTTCCAGGGTATTGAAGCACGATTACTTGCAAACGCATCAGATGAAGTTTCATACGAAAACCATTCGCTACAGGTTTCGTGCAGTATCGGTGTGGTTTACTACAACCACAACTACCCTGATAAAATCGGTTCAGAGCAGCTGTTACGCTATGCCGACCAAACGATGTATGAAGCTAAACAGCAGGGCAAGAACAGAGTCGTTCACTATGAGTGGAATAACCTAGATGGCAAACAAGAACTGTTATCGGCGATGCTCAATAAAGAATTTGAGCTGTATTATCAGCCGAAAGTGAATTGTAAAACGGGTCAAACCCTCTCTTTAGAAGGACTCATTCGCTGGATTCACCCGCAGCACGGCCTGATACCTCCGATTGATTTTCTTAATAAGATCCAACAATTCGATTTAATGGATACCTTTAGCGAATATGTGCTTGAGCAGGGTGTTCAATCATTGAAGAAAATCAATGCAAAAGGCTATCAACTTGGTGTGAGTTTAAATATCGAAGGTTCAATTCTGTTGAACCAAAGCTTTCGTAATAAACTCTTACAACTCTTTGCCGACAACCCTGATGTCCTTCCTGAACAGCTGACTTTAGAACTACTGGAAAGCTCAGCGCTGGAAGACGTTCACAAGATTGCCAGACAGATAACACAACTGCAAACCGAAGGTTTTAAGTTTGCCATCGATGATTTTGGAACAGGTCACGCGTCACTGAACTATTTAAAGAACTTACCGGTAGATGAAGTCAAAATAGACCAAGAGTTTATTCGTGAGATTTTCTCCGAAACCAACAGTTTGAGTATTATTGAAGCGATTAAATCCATGGCTGAAGCATTTAATTTAACCGTGGTGGCTGAAGGTGCTGAAACCGAAAAACACATTGAACTTCTTCTGCAATTGGGCATTGAATCCATCCAAGGTTACGCCATTGCCAAACCGATGAATCAAGAACAAGTATTTGAGTGGTTAAACAATCCAAATATCAATCCAAAATGGCAAACGATCATCGAGATAAACGGTTTAGAAAAGCGCATTTTAAAGGCTCAATTAGCCCATTCTGCCTGGATTGATAGAATCGAATCGGTTGTCACCGGTAATTTAGATATCGAGAGCATCAATGACTTATCCCATACCCAATGTGAATTTGGGTTATGGCTGCATTCCAAGGGTTCACAGATAATCAAAAATAAGAGCGTGTTTGAGCAGATCAATATCCTGCATCAAGAAATTCATAGTATCGCTCACCAAGCGATTCAATCTCTTGAACTGGATGACAAAGCCGAAGCTCAACGAGTGCTTGCTGTTTTAAAAGGCAAAAGTGTCGCGTTCTGTGATTACCTTAGAGACAGTACCTTGCAAAAATAACTGCCACATACAATAAGATTTCATACCATTTTTAAAGTCACCAGGCCTGGTGACTTTATTTTAGAGACAAAAAACGCCCTATGTTCATCTCGAATATAGGGCGTTTTTGATATCGCGTTTAGGTGATGAACTCACCACAAACGCTTCTAGCTTTATGAATTATTTACCAAGCACTTCTTTAAGTGCCGCTAAACAGAATAAAACTTTTTCTGGTCTTGCGCTATCGCCCATTAGACCGATACGCCAAACCTTACCAGCTAAAGCACCTAAACCGGCACCAATCTCAAGGTTGTATTCGTTTAACAGTCTGCCGCGTACTTCCGCGTCGTCAAATCCTTCAGGAATCACAATTGAGTTAAGCTGAGGTAAACGCTGATCTTCTGGCACCACAAAACTGATTCCCATCGGCTCTAAGCCCGCTTTAAGCTGCTGATGGACTTTAGCATGACGTGCATGAGAAGCTTCTAAACCTTCTTCTTTTAGCATAACCAAAGATTCATGCAACGCATATAAAGTGTTTACTGGCGCGGTATGGTGGTAAGCACGTTTTGCACCCTGTCCCCAATACCCCATAACCAGGTTCAAATCCATAAACCAGCTTGGAACTCGAGTTGCACGGTTACGCACCTTATCCAGCGCTTTTTCACTGAAGCTGACTGGCGATAAACCAGGAACACAAGAAAGACACTTCTGAGTACCGGAATAAATCGCATCAATTCCCCACTCATCCACTTTCAGTTCAACACCCCCTAAAGAGGTAACCGCATCAACGATCGTTAAACAATCGTGGTCTTGAGCGATTTTACAAATGGTTTTTGCATCAGACAGTGCACCGGTTGAAGTTTCAGCGTGAACAAACGCGACAATCTTAGCATCAGGATGCGCTTTACACGCGTCTTCAACCTTAGATGGTGTAACCGCAGTACCCCACTCATCTTCAACCACAATCGCTTCACCACCAAAACGCTCGATGTTCTCTTTCATGCGTCCGCCAAAAACCCCATTGATACAAACGATGACTTTATCGCCCGGCTCAACTAAGTTTACAAAACACGTTTCCATACCAGCAGAACCTGGAGCAGAAACAGGCATAGTTAGTGCATTTTCTGTCTGAAAAGCGTATTTTAGTAGTTCTTTGATTTCATCCATCATGCCGACAAACGCTGGGTCAAGGTGACCGATAGTTGGACGAGCCATGGCTGCAAGCACTCTTGGGTGAATATCTGATGGTCCTGGACCCATCAATGTACGAATTGGTGGATTAAAAGATTGCATATTGGGTGCCTTTTTTTAATAATAAGGGTTTAAATAAAATTGATTTAAATCAAGTTTTTCACAATTATAGTGTTAAACAGCTGTGATATACAAGGTTAAAAATGGATGTTATCCAAGCTTTAGAAGAAGCCTTAAACAAAAACTGTATCCTTTCAAGCGAAGAAGCTTGCCGACCCTATGAGTGTGATGGGCTTTCCGCCTATCGTCAAAAACCTTTAGCGGTTGCTCTGCCTGAAGATGTTGAACAGGTTAAGCAAGTGCTCAGAATCTGCAAAGCTCATAATACCCCGGTGATTACCCGCGGTTCTGGTACCGGATTGGCCGGCGGCACCTTGCCTTTAGAGAACAGCGTAATTCTTGGCTTATCAAAACTCAACAAAATTCTGCAAATAGATCCTTTACAAAGAACCGCCATCGTCCAACCAGGTGTGCGCAATATCCAGGTTTCCGACGCAGCGGCCAAATATGGGCTTTATTATGCGCCCGATCCCTCTTCACAGGTGGCCTGCTCGATAGGCGGCAACGTGGCCGAAAATTCCGGTGGCGTGCACTGTTTAAAATATGGTTTAACGGTGCATAATGTCACCTCATTGACCGTATTGGATATGGACGGCGAGATTATCCGGTTTGATGAAAAAGACGATGGCATCGACTTATTAGCCCTGCTGAACGGTTCAGAAGGACTGTTGGGGGTGATTGTCGAAATCAAACTCAAGCTCATCCCCAAACCCGAAGCCGCCCAGTTGGTCATGGCCGCCTTCAACTCCGTTAAAGCCTGCGCCGATGCGGTGACCAGCGTTTTAAAACAAGGGATTGTACCGGCCGGTTTGGAGATGATGGATAAGTTCTCTATCCAAGCGGCTGAAGATTTTGCCAAGGTGGGTTACCCGGTTGAAGCCGCCGCCTTGTTATTGTGTGAAGTGGATGGCAGTCACGACCAAGTGAAAGTGGATGCGCAGCGTGTCGCGGATATTCTCACCCAAAACGGCGCTTATGAAATCCGCGTATCGCAAAATGAGAAAGAGCGTATTGAACTCTGGCAAGGGCGCAAAAACGCCTTTCCTGCCGTGGGTCGTTACTCCCCTGATTACTACTGCATGGATGGCACCATTCCTCGAAGCAAGTTGGCGTATGTGTTGGATGAAATCGACAAGCTGTCGGAAAAATATGGTTTAAAAGTGGCCAATGTCTTTCACGCCGGTGACGGTAACTTGCACCCGTTGATTCTGTACGATGCAAACAAACCCGGAGAGTTGGAAGAGACCGAGAAATTTGGCCAGGAGATTCTCAAACTCTGCGTGGATGTCGGTGGCACTATCACCGGCGAGCATGGTGTCGGTGTCGAAAAGCTCGACTCCATGTGCCATCAGTACCCGCAAGCGGAATTAGAGATTTTTCACGGCATCAAAAATGTGTTTGATAGCTCGGGCTTGCTTAATCCAGGTAAAGCCATTCCAACCCTGCATCGCTGTGCCGAACTCGGCCACATGCACGTGCATAATAATCAATTACCTCACCCTGAGTTGGAGCGTTTTTAATGTCGATGCAAAGCTCAATTTCGCATTATTCTGATCAAATCAAACAAGCTGTAGTGGATAAACAACTGCTACAGATTGCCGGTAATCAAAGCAAAGTACCTCTATATGAAGATGCACAACTGCTGTCGATTGCCGACCATACCGGTATTGTCAGTTACGACCCCGCCGAATTGGTGGTCACCGTCAAAGCCGGAACAAAACTCTCTGATTTAAGCGCCGCCTTAGCGGAAAACAACCAAATGCTCGGGTTTGAACCACCTGAATATGGCGATTCCACCATCGGTGGTACTTACGCTTGCGCCTTAACAGGGCCATCACGCCCTTTTAGAGGCGGATTACGTGACTTTGTTTTAGGCACACAACTGATTGATGGCCAAGGCCGTGAAATGCGCTTTGGCGGTAAAATGCTCAAAAACGTCGCCGGCTATGACGTGTCACGTATGTTATGCGGCTCAAAAGGCTCGCTTGCACTGGTCACCGAGTTGAGTTTGAAAGTTTTACCTCTATTGGAAGAACAAACCTACAGTATTCCGATGCCCGAAGGTGAAGCGATTCTATTGATGAATAAAATGCAAGGCACCTCTTTGCCGCTGACCGGCTGCGCCTATTTTGAAGGCAAATTCTATTACCGTGTTGCCGGCGAACACCCTACCCAAGACAATCGTGTGGAAGTGACCGCCTGTTCCAATGATGTGTGGAAAACCCTCAATCCTTTCCAGCCTAAGTTGGCGGAAGGGGAAAAACTATGGCGTTTGGATGTGGAAAGCACCAACCCCGCCATTGAAAACACCATTGCCGTTGGAATGGGCGGGACACGTCGCTGGGTGGCCAGTAAAAACAAGCCGAATCACCCTTATGTGACCCTTTGGCAATCGCGTTTTGCACCACGTAATAACGATAAACCGTGTGTTCAGCGTATTAAAGCTGGTTTAAAAGACGTGTTTGACCCACATCATATCTTTAAAGATTTATAACCCAAGCCTCTAGTCGAAATTTATTTATGCAGACCCAACTACCAAAAGACCTATTAGCGACCGAAACCGGTCAAACCGCCGATAAAATTTTACGCTCATGTGTACATTGCGGTTTTTGTCTCTCCGCCTGTCCAACCTACGGGCTGTTAGGCGATGAACTCGACTCGCCACGTGGACGCATCTATCTGATTAAAAGTGTCTTAGAGGGGAATGAAGTCACCCAAGACACCTTGAGCCATCTTGATCGCTGCTTGACCTGCCGTTCTTGTGAAACCACCTGTCCTTCTGGCGTGGAATATGGACATCTTTTGGATATCGGCCGCGAGATGGCGGAAGAGAAAAGCGCTCGCAACCCTCTGCAACGCTTGATTCGCTATGGCGTACGTAAAAGTTTAACCACCCCGTGGTTTTTTAACTTGGTCATCAAAGCCATGCCGTTTCTACGCCACTCGACCGCCGTGCAGTTCACGGTTGACGAATTAGCCTTACAGCAAAAACTGCAAGACCAGCAAGAAGCGCTTAAATCCAGTGTTCTGTTGATTTCAGGCTGCGTGCAACCTGCTTTAGCGCCTAATATCAACCAGGCTAGTATCAAGGTTTTAAACCGTTTGGGGTTAAATGTATTGGAAACCCCGCAAGAACAATGTTGCGGAGCGGTTGACCACCACCTTTCAGGTAATGCGGACGCCATCGCCAAAATCAAAACCAATATTGATGCTTGGACGGCTTATTTGAACCAAGGGGTCAAGGCGATTATCTCCAACGCTAGCGGCTGTGGTGTGATGGTCAAAGACTACCCGCATTTAATGCGTGAAGACGCCGAATACGCCAAAAAAGCCAAACGAATCGCGGAACATACCTTTGATATTGCCGAGTTTTTAAGCAAGCAAGATTTGTCTATCTTCACCCACTACAAAAACCAAAAGGTCACCTTCCACTCACCCTGTACTTTACAGCACGGTCAGAAGTTACCAGGCCTGGTGGAAGATATCTTACGCCGTTTAGGTTATCGAATCAGTCACGTCAACGATGCGCACTTATGTTGCGGATCAGCGGGAACCTATTCGATTTTTCAGCCCAAACTCTCTAAACAACTGCGTAAAAATAAGCTGACGAACTTATTGGATTCCAATCCTAAAATCATCGTTACCGCTAATATCGGTTGCTTGATGCATTTGCAGAAAGGCACTGAAGTACCGGTGAAACACTGGATTGAACTGCTTTCAACCCACTCTTAAGTTACCAGGGATCGTTGCTCATTTTAAAGTGGCGGTCTTGAATATAAATATTAAATATAAACATCATAAATAGATGTAAACCAACCGCACTGCCTTCGCTATAAACTACATAGCATTAAATTACGAGGAAAGCTTTGCACCAGTCAAAACGACCGCAAGGCTTTTATCCAGTAAGCGCGGCTACAAAACGAAAGGAAGCTCGATAATGTCTGACATTGAAATTGCACAAAATGCCAAGATGAAACCCATCATTAACCTAGCAGAGGAAAAATTCGGGATTCCAGCTGAGCATTTGGATCCATACGGTCACTATAAAGCCAAACTTTCATTAGAGTATGTCGATAGCCTCTCCCACCAGCACAATGGCGAAGGTAAATTGATTTTGGTTACCGCCATCAGCCCGACTCCTGCAGGGGAAGGTAAAACCACCACCACCGTTGGCTTGGGCGATGCTTTAAATCGTATCGGTAAAAAAACCATTATGTGTCTGCGTGAGCCTTCTTTGGGCCCTTGTTTCGGCATGAAAGGCGGAGCGGCTGGTGGCGGTTACGCACAGGTGGTTCCAATGGAAGACATCAACCTCCACTTCACCGGTGATTTCCACGCCATTGGTGTCGCGCACAACCTGCTTTCTGCGATGATTGACAACCACATCAATCACGGCAACGCTTTGGATATCGACCCGCGCCGCATCAAATGGAAACGAGTGGTCGATATGAACGACCGTGCACTTCGTAACATCACCATCGGGCAAGGTGGCCCAGCAAACGGTTATCTGCGTGAAGATGGTTACGATATCGTAGTGGCATCAGAAGTCATGGCGATTCTTTGTCTAGCGACCAACCGCGCCGATTTAAAAGAGCGTTTGGGGCGCATTATCATCGGTTATAAAACCGACCGTGTCACTCCGGTCTATGCCAGTGACTTAAAAGCACATGGTGCTATGGCGGCGCTTTTGAAAGATGCCATTAAACCGAATATTGTGCAAACATTAGAAAACAATATCGCCATCGTTCACGGTGGCCCATTTGCCAATATCGCCCACGGTTGTAACTCGGTTACCGCAACCCAAACGGCCTTAAAACTGGCCGATTATGCCGTTACCGAAGCGGGATTTGGAGCGGATTTAGGTGCTGAGAAGTTCTTAAACATCAAATGTCGTTCGGCCAAATTAGCCCCATCAGCGGTGGTCATTGTTGCCACAGTACGTGCTTTAAAATTCCACGGAGGGGTTGAGCGTGACCATCTAAACCAAGAGAACTTAGAAGCGCTGGAAAACGGTTTCGAGAACCTAGAACGCCACCTCTATAACGTCACCGAAAACTTCAAACTTCCTGCGGTGGTTTGTGTCAACCACTTCACCTATGACTCGGATGACGAAACCGCTTTACTGGTTAAGAAAGTGGAAGCGTTAGGTGTGAAATGCATTATCTCCAAACACTGGGCCGAAGGTGGTGCGGGAGCGGAAGAACTTGCCCATGCCGTGGTAGAGATTGCAGAAAGTCGTGAGCCTGGTTTTGAATATCTTTACGATACCGACATGCCTTTATGGGACAAGATTGAAACCATCGCCACAAGAATGTATGGTGCAAAATCCATTAGCGCGAGTGCGAAAGTCAAGGCCGAAATTGCCCGTATCCAACCTCAGTATGGCAATTTACCGATTTGTATGGCAAAAACGCAGATGTCATTCTCAACCGATCCTACGGCAAAAGGTGCTCCAAGTGGCCATATTGTTGAAATCAGCGATATCAAACTGGAAAACGGTGCCGGTTTTATTGTGGCGATTGCCGGCGATATGATGACCATGCCAGGATTGCCTAAAGTACCTACTGCTGAACGCATTGATATTGATGATGCCGGAGTGATTACTGGATTGTTCTAAGCCTGTTTCGATTATGGTCTTAATGACTCAAACAGCAATTAAAATTCATTAAACCGCATTAAAAAGCATTATCTTTTATCAACCATCATAAACTGACCAGGCCTGGTCAGTTTACTTTGAAGGGCTTTTAGCCCTTTTTTTGTTTCTAAATCTTGTTATCTCGTCAATCCCATCAAATGACTTAGTTAGCGAATTAAATCACTGTTAAAATCATAGCGATTAATCTTCCTTCTAAAGGTCATAAATTAAATTCATCTTACTTCTCATAAAGTTAAGTTAACAAATGGCACTTTGCTTGCTATGCTAGTTTTAATTTTTTTAAAAGCTAACATTCATTAGTACAAAATTACTACTGATTACACGAAATAGGATTGTGATTATGCGCAACAATCAACCCGTTACCCAAAGAGCTCACCGACTTAAACCGGATACTCTACTTGTCTCTCATACAGATTTAAAAGGTACGATCATCTATGCCAACGAAGCTTTTGTCGAAGCGAGTGGTTTCACTTATGAAGAGTTAATGGGGCAACCGCACAATCTATTACGTCACCCGGATGTGCCGGAGCAAGTCTTTGCTGATTTTTGGGACACTATTCAAGCCGGGCGTCCGTGGCATCAAATTGTTAAAAACCGTCGTAAAAACGGCGACCACTACTGGGTTGAAGCGAATGCCACACCAATAATCGAAAACAATCAAATCACTGGCTATATGAGTGTGCGTACCCCTGCGTCGGATGCACAAATTCAAGCGGCAGAAGCGGCTTACCAGGCGGTTGCGGATAAAAAAATCAAACTCCGTCACGGTGAAGTCGATACTTTTTGGCGTCGTTTCAACCCTCTTGCGCACTGGCCACCATTGGTGACATTAATTCCGGCAACGTTGTTGGCGATCAGTACAGAAATATACTCATTGATTTATGGGTACCGCCCTGGATTTTTAAACGATGCTGTCATTTTTTTAACACTACTTTCCACGATCCATGTCATCTACTACTTAAAACGTATCAATGATTCGATTCGCGCGGTGGATGAAATCGCCAATGAAAACCTCAATGGCCAGATCAATACTCATGGTTCAAATACCTCAGGAACCATTAATCGACGCATTAAAACCTTGCAGATTCGACTAGGTGCGCAAAAGAATGATGTCATCACCACGGCAAGACGCTCTACCCGTTTAGAGGCGGGATTAGACAACCTGAACACCAATATTATGTTGGCCGACCAAACCGGTACCATCACTTACTTCAACGACTCTTTAAAGTCCTATTTAAAAGAGTTGGAGCCGAAGATTCAGGAAGAGATTCCAGATTTCAATCTGAATAATTTATTGGGTAAAAGTGTGGCGTGTTTATTTGAGAAAAACCCGCATATTATGGAAAAACTGATTTCCATGAAAGAGGCCGAAACCTTTAAGTTCGAGTTTTTTGGTGCACAATTACAACTTCTTTTAACCCCTATTGCTGATGCCAAAGGTCATCCACTTGGTGTGGTAATTGAATGGCAGGATATTTTCCAAGAAAAATTTGTACAGGACAGCATTGCTAAACTGGTTGATGATGCCTGTCATGGTCGCCTTCACTCACGTGTCGACACCGAACAACTTGATGGGTTTTATAAAACCTTAGCGGATGATATCAATACACTGATGAATAGTTTACAAACCACCTTAAAAGAAATCTCAAGTTTAATTGGCGGCTTATCTACTAAAGATTTAACCGTTCAGCCAGAAAATCAACATACAGGACAATATGGCTGGACAATTAAAAATTTAGTCGCTGGGATTGAGTCACTAAAAGCTTCATTTTGCAGAGTAAATAACCAAGCAACCGAAGTGACCCAGTCGGCAGAACACGTTTCTAAAAGTAACAAAGACCTGGCTGAATCCATTAAACAGCAGGGGCACCAACTTCATGCCACCTCTTCGGCCATGCGTTTGCTGACTGAAAAAGTCAATGAAACCGCACAGCAGGCAAACACTTCTAATGAGCTCGCACTGCAGACTCAAAAAAATGTCGAACAAGGTAATCAAAGCATGAATGAAACGATTCAGGCCATGCATGAGATTAATCAAGTCAGTGAGCAAATTACCGGAATTGTCACCTTAATTGATAGTATCGCCTTCCAAACCAACCTGTTGGCACTCAATGCCGCGGTTGAAGCCGCTAGAGCCGGTGAACACGGCCGAGGTTTTGCCGTGGTCGCCGGTGAAGTGCGAAACCTAGCGCAAAAATCAGCCGAGGCCGCTAAAGACATCAAAGGCTTGATTGAAACGACCGCACGAAAAATTAGCGATGGAACGGAAAAGGTACAAAACACCGGACAGTCTTTACAAGAGATTATCCAACAAGTTCACCAAATGTCTGAAAACATCTCAGGCATTGCCAATAATGCCCAATCGCAGTCCAGTCAAATCGATGAAGTAAACGACACCATTCAAAAGCTAAACCAAGCCGCCGAACACAATGCGACCCTGGTCATGGAAAACTCATCACTGGCCGATTATTTAAGCGATGTTGCGGATAATATGGATCAACTGGTCGGTGCGTTTGAACTAGGCGACTGTACAGAAGCACATTCCAAAGAATCGGGTAAAAACAGCAATTCAGAGTTGGTTCTAGTAGTAGATGACAATATCTCTAACTTGAAAGTGGCGACCATGTTCCTTAAAAAGGCCGGTTATGAAACCAAAACCGCCGCGAATGGTAGAGAGGCGATTTTACAATGTGGCCGCTATAAACCGAATGCGATTTTAATGGATATTGAAATGCCGGGAATGGATGGTCTACAAGCCACTAAAGAGCTTAGAAGCAAAGGTTATAACAAGCCAATCCTGGCTTATACCGGGCACTCTGATAATTATTTAGCCATCATTGAACAGGCGGGTATGAATGACATCGTCAAAAAACCGCTTAATCTTGATGATATGGTCACTAAACTCAGTAACCACAATGTAAAACCGAATCTGCATAACTCAGAGAATATCGTTGCCACTCGTAACAAAATCATTGAAAAATCAGCCATCGCCAAACAATATTCAGAGATGATTCAAGCGCACATGGGATGGAAACAAAAAATCCGTAAATTTATCGATGGTGCCGATATCGGCGTTACCTATGAGGTGGCTATCGACCACACCGCTTGTGCTTTAGGTAAATGGTATTACCAGGGTGGTGGACAGCAACTTATGCATCTACCTTTAATGAAACAGCTTGGTGATGAGCATATGGAGATGCACCAGCAGATTAAAATCATTATGGATGCTTTCCAAGTGGATGATTACGAAACTTTGGAAACTTCTATGTCAAAAATGGACCAACAAAGTGATAAGGTGGTCGCCCTGTTAAATCAACTGATCGACCATGAAGGCAGTCATGCTTAACGGACGGCTGGTTTAACATCATCCATCTCCACAACCTCTAAACTTAAGCATGAATCCTGACAATAGGATTGATGCTTAATCGAATTCGCAATTTTTAAATTTCATTCAGTATAATGCTTGGATTGTTTTTAAAAAACGATGATTTATCAAGGCTTACGGATATTCTAACGGCCTTTATCAAGTCAATATTTCAGGTTAGAGGATGATTTTGTGTCAGAAACAGTTCAATCCCAGTTGTCAGAGCGATTCCAGGCTTTAAAAACCCATATCAATCAACACATCATTGGTCAAACCCACTTAACCGAGCGCCTATTGCTTGCGCTGTTATCGGATGGACATTTACTGGTCGAAGGTCCACCAGGCCTGGCAAAAACCAAAGCGATCAAAGTGTTATCTGACATGCTGGAAGGGACTTTTCACCGCATCCAGTTCACCCCCGATTTATTACCTTCTGACATTACCGGCACCGATATTTACCGTCCAGAAACAGGCGAATTTGTCTTTCAATCCGGCCCCATCTTCCACAACCTGATTCTTGCCGATGAAATAAACCGTGCGCCAGCTAAAGTACAGGCGGCTTTGCTTGAGGCAATGGGTGAAGGCCAAGTCAGTATCGGTAAACGTAGTTTGCCAATGGAAAAACTGTTTATGGTCATGGCGACCCAAAACCCGCTTGAACAAGAGGGAACCTACCCCCTCCCGGAAGCGCAGCTTGATCGTTTCATGATGCACGTTAACGTCGATTACCCAGATGCACAAAGCGAGCACAAGATTTTAGAGCTGGTTGAAAACGAAGCACGCCAAGCCAACCAAAAACCGGTTTTCAATGCATTGACCCAAGCGGACCTATTCGCCGCGCGTGACGCGATTCTCGATTTACACATGGCAGAATCCATCAAAACCTATATTGTTGAATTGGTCATGGCAACCCGCCAACCACAGCGTTATAGCGAAGCGTTAGACAATAGCATCAGTGTCGGCGTCAGCCCTCGTGCTACCATCGCTCTATCGCGTTGTGCACGTAGCCACGCCTGGTTAAGCGGCAAGAACTTTGTCAGCCCTGATGATGTTCAAGCCGTGATCCATGATGTCTTCCGTCATCGCTTGATTTTAGGTTTTGAAGCTGAAGCTCAAGGGGTGACAGCAGACGACATCATCGACCAAATCCTCAATTTTGTTCCTGTGACTTGATTTTGGGTTACCGGTCATTAGCGTGATGAAGTTTACTCAAATGGTCAAAAATCAAAATACCAAAGTTTTTGCTTATGTCTGATCAATCAACCCAATCCGACTCCCTCTACAGTGAACTGGCTGAGTTGGTCGCTTTTCGGTTTCACGTGAAACAAAAAAAGCTCAATCACCAGCAGAACCTCTTAGCGGCCAATAGCGGTGACCATCTGGCAATCCGTAAAGGCCGGGGAATGACCTTTAGCGAAGTACGCCAATATCAGCCTGGCGATGATATTCGCCATATTGACTGGCGAGTCACCGCCCGTACCCAAAAAACCCACACCAAAGTCTTTGTGGAAGAGCATGAACGCCCTACTCTGTTAATCACCGAGCAGACACCGCACCTGTTTTTTGGCTCCAAAGTGCGCTTAAAAACCGCTCAAGCGTTGAATGTTGCCGCTATTTTGGCGTGGGTCTCACTGACCCATAACGAGCGAGTAGGCGGCATCACCTTCAACCACTTGCATAGCCAATGGATTCCCCCTAAAAGAAGCCCAAATACCGTATTACAGCTATTGCAAAAAGGCATAGAACTGCAACAGCAGATTAAGCGCCCGATGGCACCGGATAGCCAGGTCTGGGTAGAAACCTTGCAACAGCTTTTGAAAGTCAATAAACCCGGTAACCAGGTATTTTTAATTGGCGATATGATGCAACTGGCAAGCCATGCCAGCGCACAACTGTATAAACTCAAACACAATACCGATATCACGGCGATTCATATCTATGACAAACTGGAACGAGAGCTACCTAAATTGGGTTGGTTGAGCATGACCCAAAATCTATCGAGCGACAAACTGGTTAAATTGGATAGCTTTAGGGCGAAAACACGCCACTCTTACCATACGCTTTACCAGGAACAGTGGCATGCAACCCGGGAGGTGTTTTCCAAATTGAATATTCCATTGATTGAAATTGGCACACATCAAGAACCGCTGATGACACTAATACAGCAAAAATTGATTCAGTAGTTGGTAACCCTCCATGCAAACAAATAACCCCTTACTAGAACAACTTAAAGACATTCAACTACCGGACCCCATAGGTTGGTGGCCTTTGGCGTTTAGCTGGTGGATTTTACTGTTCAGTATTGTTGCGATCATAGCCGGCGCCATCTGGTATTACCTCGATTTAAGACGCCGCAATATCTACCGACGTTCGGCCTTGAAGCAGATAGACGCCATCTTATTAAAAGCCGATAGCGGCGATACCCATAAAATCTCTGAGATTAACGCCATTTTGAAACGGGTTGCGGTTACCGCTTACGGACGCTCAAGTACTGCGGCGTTATATGACCAGGCCTGGTTGGATTTTTTATCTGCTACAGCAAGCTATATTCCGCAACCAGAAAACCTGCTAGAAATCTTAAAATTGGCCTATCAACCTGAACATGCTGATAGCACTGAGCCTAACCCAATACAACTTTCATCTGTACAAGCCGTTGAGATTTGGCAGGACTACGCCAAAAAATGGATTAAAGGACACCACCAATAATGCATTTAGGAAACCTTCTAGAAACGCTCGCCAATCTAAGCTTTGTTTGGCCTTGGATGCTTGCATTCTTGCCTTTACCTTGGATTATTCGGCGCACCATCAAACCGCTACATAAACAACATTCGCCGTTGCTCGCTCCGCAAATCATTGCACGTATTGAGGACCAACTACCTACCGAAAACTTGATTGAAGCCAGCCAGACGACAAAACGTATTCCGTTGCTGGCCATATTGCTGTGGCTGAGTTTGATTGTTGCCGCCACCCGTCCGGTTCTTTATTTGGATACCACCCCCTTTCAGGCCAGTGGTAAAGAGATTATCCTGGCGGTGGATTTATCCGGCAGCATGCAAAAAGCGGATATGTATTTAAAAGGTGATGAGGTAAACCGTTTAGTGGCGGTAAAATCGGTGGTATCGGAATTCATCAACCGCCGCCAGGGTGACCGAATGGGGTTAATCGTCTTTGGCACCCAAGCCTTTTTACAAAGCCCGCTGACTTACGACCTGAAAACCGTTAACACCCTGCTTGATGAAGCGGAAATAGGTATGGCCGGCAATAACACCGCCATTGGTGATGCCATCGGTCTAACCCTGAAACACCTTTACGAAACCAACAGCGGCCATAATGCCGTGCTGATTTTACTTACCGATGGTTCCAATACCGCAGGCAATGTAAATCCTTTGGATGCGGCTCAGAAAGCCCAACAAATGGGATTGAAAATCTATACCGTCGGTGTCGGCCGAGTAAAAAGCCGTACCGGTCTCGATATCTTCATGACCAATAAATCCGATATGGATATCGATACCTTGACCAAAATTTCAGACCAAACCGGCGGCCA
This sequence comes from Thiomicrorhabdus immobilis, assembly GCF_021654855.1. Lineage (NCBI taxonomy): Bacteria > Pseudomonadati > Pseudomonadota > Gammaproteobacteria > Thiotrichales > Piscirickettsiaceae > Thiomicrorhabdus > Thiomicrorhabdus immobilis. The sequence continues at coordinate 72,366 of NZ_AP024202.1, read as the reverse complement.
GTTCTTCTTGGCGAATGACACCGAACAACTCGCCCAGATTTACCAGCACATCAATCAACTGGAATCGGTGGAACATGAGATATTCAGCTACCGACTACGTACCGAGTTTTATCCATGGCCACTGTCGTTGGCTTTTCTTTTAAGCCTGTTGCTGGCATGGTCACAACTTAGAAAGGTGGGTGCTTAATGGAAGTATTGAACAGCATTCACTTTTTACGCCCTTGGTGGTTTTTGGCGCTTCTACCCATTGCTTGGATTATTTTACGTGCCTGGCAAGCCAATCGTAAACAAGGCGCATGGCACAAGGTCATTGACCCTAAATTCCGTAGTTTATTGCTTGGTGAGAATAGCAGTACAGAACCTTCCTTCAATGAAAAAATGGGATACATCGGTTTGAGCATCGCTTGGATTTTTGCCATTCTGGCGCTATCCGGCCCGTGGATCAAGTCGATTGAGGTTCCGGCTCAAAAAAACCAACAAGGTGTGGTGATCGTATTGGATTTGTCGCTCTCCATGTTGGCCGACGACCTAAGCCCCAACCGTATCTCTCGTGTCAAATACAAAATAACCGACTTGCTCAAACAGCATCCCGAATATGCCACCGGCATGGTCGCTTATGCCGGTTCTGCACATACCATAAGCCCGATTTCAGAAGACAACAAAACCCTGTTAGGCCTGCTACCCAGCCTTAATCCGGTGATGATGCCCAATTACGGTGCTAAACCGATTTTGGGCTTTGAACAGGCCTCTAAACTCTTCAAAGGTGCGAATATCACCCAAGGCCACATTCTGTGGATTACGGATGATATTGAGGAGGATGAAATCACCCAGGTCAGCGACTGGGTCAAATCCCACTCTTATAGCATGACCGTAATGACTGTCGGCACCGATACCGGTGGCGTTGTCCAAATACCTAACTATGGCTTGTTGAAAGACAATGAAAATAAGCTGATTATGCCTAAGCTACCGATACAACGTTTTGAAAAACTCAGCCAAGAAACCAACATCAAATGGGTAAGGTTGATTCCCGGTGAGCAGGATGTGCAAGCGTTACTGCCTCCCAAACTGGCAAGCACGGAAGATAGTGCCGATGACCAGCACAAAAAAGAGGTAAAACACCCTCTAGATATCGGTGCTTATTTCTTGTTTATTATTATTCCACTGGTGGCTTTTATTTTCAGACGCGGTACTTTACTGAGCTTAACCTTAATCGTGGTCACCCCCGCCTCCTTATTCACCCCTCAACCGAGTTATGCGAAAGAGTGGCTCTCTGAATTGCCGGCCTTATCATCAATGTTCAAATCGCCCGATCAACAGGGTTACGATGCCTGGGAGGAGAAAAAATATGAAGCGGCCAGTGCCTTGTTTGAAAACGCCCAATGGCGTGCCAGTGCACTCTACCGCCAGGGAAAATATGCTGAAGCGGCTAAACTGTTTGCTTTGGATAAATCCCCGGTTGGTCACTACAATCAAGGGAATGCTTTGGCACTTTCTGGAAACCTACAAGAGGCAGCAAAAGCCTATGAAAAAGCCCTGCAGCTTGACCCTGATTTTAAGGAAGCGCAGAGTAATCTAGCCGTGGTGAACAACTTGTTGAACCAACAATCACCTCAAAATAACGGGCAAAACCAGCAAGGTCAACAAAATGAAAAAGCTGACAACACCCAAGACAAACAACCTGGCGAACCACAAAAAAACACCGTTTCGGACAAACAAAACCAACAATCCTCCCCCTCTTACAATACGGGAAACAACCAGGAAAACGCCTCCAAACAACAAAATACAGACCAAGCTTCGCAGTCCGAGCAGGGTAAAAAGGATGTGAACTCCGAGCCATCAATGAATGGCAAGAACAGCAATCAACCCAACGGTAATGGCAAAGCCGACAATAACCTTTCAAAGGATAATCAAGACGGCAAAAAGCATAATCAGGCAACTCAAGCCAATCACTCAAATACCGCTGACAATGATTTAAACCAGCCGGCGCTGGCGGAAGATGGTCAATCTTCAAATCAGGATGAGAACCACACGGATCAGTCCGCTAAAGAACAGAAAAATGCCGCGCCTTCTAAGTTAAATTCTGATTCTCCAAACAACCCGGATCAGCAATCCGTCAATGCAGATGGTACCGGAAATCAGCCTAAATTGACTGAAGACGAACAGGCCAGACAGAACTGGTTGAAGCAGATTCCGGATCAACCAGGCCTGTTCTTAAAACGTAAGTTTGAATATCAATTTCAACAAAATCCGCGTAACGATAAACCAGCAGAAAAACAGTGGTAGCCATCATGACACAGCACCTTTTACCCCTTCGAAGTCACGCCAAATTCCGTAAATCAACAGGCCTATTGTTGACGCTACTGTTTTTATTGTTGCTGATGCTCGGCTCCAATCGGGTTTTGGCCGATTCCATTACCGTGGAAACCGACCGCCAAAACGTCGAAATGGGCGATATCATCACCTTAGCGATTGAAACCGATTTTCAAACAACCGACAGCAAGTTGGATTTAAGCCTTTTAGAACAACAGTTCGATGTCTTGAATAAACAGCAGAGCAACCAAATCTCAATCGTTAACGGTCACTATAACTCTCATACCATTTGGCGAATCCAAATCTTACCAAAACAAGCTGGAAAACTGGTCATACCCCCTTTTGAAATCAACGGCGTCAAAAGCCAACCTTACCCGATTACGGTTAAGGTGGCTCAATACACCGATGCGAATAGACCTTACTTCCTAGAGGCTGAAGTAGATAAGAGCCAGGTTTATGTACAAGAACAGCTGATTTACACTTTACGTTTTTACCATAAGGGTAGTTTGATTAGCGGCAATATCCGCCCACCCAAATTCGACAGTGCGCTGGTTGAATCGCTAAAAGAGCAATCCGTATATGGCAAAACCATCAACGGTCAGCAATACACCGTCTATGAATGGCAATATGCGCTATTTCCGCAATCAAGCGGCGAGCTCAAAGTTTCCGGCCCCTCTTTTACCGGTATTCTGCATCTAAAGGGTAAACAGAAAGGGGTGCAATCCATCGCAAAAGATACCTTAATACAGGTTCGACCTGCCGTTAAGGGAGAGGCGGCTTACTGGTTGCCTGCCACCTCATTATCTCTTAGCCAACAATGGCAAAACCTTCCGGATAAAATTCGGGTCGGCGATAGTTTACGCCGGATTATCACTTTGGAAGTGGATGGCTTGAAAGATAGCCAATTACCTAACATGACCTCTCATAATGGCGATCACTATAAGGTGTATGCCGATGAAGCGGTCAACAAACAAACCCTATCGGAAAAAGGGGTGCACAGTAGCAAACTAATATCTCAGGCGATTGTACCGACCCAAGCTGGAACCTTGACACTACCGGATGAAAAAATCACCTGGTGGAACACGGCAACCAACCGCTTTGAAACCCGTGTTTTGAAAAGCAAGCCATTGACCATTCTGCCGGCAGAGCCAACAGCTACATCCGCTGTTCATCCTGAATCCCAGATTGGCACTCAATCGGCTGACCAAGCAGATAACAAAACGCTGAAAAACCCTGTTGAAAATCCGCTCAATGGCCAGCAAGAGGACACATACAACCCAGCGGTTGATAACCAAAAACAAGCTAAAAATAGCCAAGCTACCAGCCCATTCTGGGTTTGGATTATTGCTGGTTTGTTTATCGTCTTATGGCTCATTACCCTCTGGCTGTTGTTACACACACGTAAACAACTCAGCTTGATAAAACAGGCTGGTGACAGCTTGCATGATGCTAAAGAAAATGCGGTAACGGCTTCCGTTCTGAAAAATAAATGGTGCGACATGCCGCCAACCGAGTTCTACAAAGATTTATTAAGACAGCTACATGATGACATCAATATCAAAAACGTCGATTCGATTCCAAATGAACCGCTAAAGAAGGCCATCTTCCAACTTGAAGCGCACCTTTTTGCCGGAGAACAACTCAATGACGATACCAAACAAATCATCTGTGACAATTGGGCATCCCTTTTCAGCGAACCGCATGAAAAACTCAAAAACAAAGGTGAGTTAAGCGAGTTATATAACAATAAATAACCGCGTTGTACAAAACGACCAGGCCTGGTCGTTTTCCAGCAATAAAAAAGGCGTTCAATTGAACGCCTTTCTGTTTTGAGTCAAAGCTCAATTAGAGTTAACTTTTAAAATGCCTTTCCGCAATTTTTTGAACTTCTGGATAATTGGTTTTTCCGGTTCCTAACACAGGAACTTTTTCGACCAGGATAACGGTTTTAGGAATCATCAATTCTGAAACCAGAGCGGCTTTAGCGGCATCTGTGACCGTTTGACGACTTAGGGTGACATCATCTGTCACCAACACCAATTGCTCGCCTTTACGTTCATCTGGCACGGCCACCACCACATGGTGACCTTCAGGGCTTGCTTGGTTGATGTAGTTTTCAACGGCGGTTAAAGAAACCATCTCGCCACCTATCTTAGCAAAACGTTTTGCACGACCTTTAATCCAGACGTAGCCGTCTTTATCGACATCGACGATATCACCGGTATCATGCCAACCGTCAAGCGGTGGTTGCAAAACGCCCGGTTGATTCGGCATAAGGTAACCCAGCATGATATTTGGCCCTTTCACATATAGACGGCCGCCCTCTTCGATACCGGGTACCGGTTCTAGGCGATATTCAACACCCGGAACGAATTGACCCACCGAACCATGCTTGAAAGCGGTTGGAATATTCACCGCCAAAACCGGCGTGGTTTCAGTAACCCCATACCCCTCAAAAATAGGCTGATGGTACTTATTGGCATACATCTCACGAGTTTCAGGACGTAAACGTTCCGCACCGGCAATTAAGGCGCGGATGCTATAAAAATCGAAACTATCGGCTTTACGTGCATAACCGCTAAAGAAAGTATCGGTTCCGAACACATAATGTGAATTGGTTTGATAAACCATCTCCGGTACGATTCCATAATGCACCGGTGACGGATACATGAACAGCTTAGCCCCTTTTAAAAGCGGCCAAAGCATGCCTGCGGTCAATCCAAAACAGTGGAAGGTGGGCAAAGCGTTAAAAATCTTTTCGGTTGGCAAAAGGTTCAGCATCGCATTGATTTGTTCGATATTGCTTACCAGGTTGTTGTGCGATAGCACTACCCCTTTTGGCACCCCTTCCGAGCCTGAGGTAAACAAGACAACCGCTTCATTTTCAGCCGCTATTTTGTAACCAGGCAAACTTTTGGTAGAAGTTACCAGGCCTGCCAACTTATCAAATAAAGCGATTTGTTCACGAACCTCTTCCAGATAAATGAATCTTACTTTTTCAGAAAGAGCGTCTACCAAAGGTTGGATTTCAAAAGCTTCAACGAACTTTTTAGAGGTCACGATGGTTTGCACTTCAGCCGTTTCACAGGCCGACTGAATCGCCCCTTGTCCAGCCGTAAAGTTAATCATTGCCGGTACATAACCATAAGCCTGTAACGCAAAAAAGCTAACCGGCATACCAGACACGTTGGGTAACATCAAACCAACCCGTTTTTCATCTTTCAGCTGGTTTTGCAACGCTTTACCCAAAATAACCGCTGCTTGAGAGATTTTTTTGAGGCTTAATTGCGCGTGATTAATGTCTTCGACCACGATTTCTTTCGATTGATAAGTCTCTCTCGCATCTATCAATTTGGCAAAAATGGATTGTGGGGTAACCGAGCCATAGAAACTGGCATCACGCAATAAGTTGAACACCAACCTCTTGTAATGCTTGTGCTTTTTAGTGCCTTTAATGGCCGAATCTAATTTAATCTGGGTACTTGGCTGAATGCTAAGGGTGATTTTAGGGAACCATAGACGCTTTATAAAAGCGAATCTAGTGCCGTCCAAGTAAGAAAAACGACTGTAAATCGCCCCGCCAATATGGACGGGTAAAACAGCCGCGTTAGTTTTATCGGCAACCAAACCGGTACCTTCATAGACCTTCATCAAGGCACCCGTGGTGGTAATCCTTCCTTCAGGAAAAATCATACATTGACGGCCTTTTTTAAGCTCGTCAATCATATGTTTGGCGGCATAAGGGCTATGGATATCCACCGTAAAGAAATGGCTCATAGAAAGCAGAAAACGTTCATGCCATTTTTTGGTGTGGGATTTATCGACCATAAAAGTCGTTTCACCAGGGAGAAACAGGTCCAATAAAGGGCCGTCGAGCAATGAAACGTGGTTGGCGATTATCAAAACCGGTCGTTCACCCTCTATCGCATTACGATAATGCTCTAAGCCACTTACCTCAACACGGTAGACTAATTTAAATAATCCCTTAACGACAAGTTTAAATAACCACTTCATCCAAAACCCTATTCTTTATCCATTTTCCGCGCGGATTAAGTGAACTGTCTTGTTTTATTCAACCGCAATAAAGCGTTTTTTAAATAATACGACAACCATCACCACGTTCATCAGCGCTAAAACCATCAACATGTTAAGCAAACTTAAATCTAAAGCGAAGCCGAGCATCAACAAGACCGCGGACAACACCATCAAGAAAGCATTCATAATATTATTAACGGCAACCATTCTAGCACGGACCACACTTGGTGTATGGGTTTGCAATAAGGTATACAGGGGCACAATGAAAGCTCCGCCTAATACCGACAGAATCCCTAATGCGATAAACGAGCTGTTAGCAGGCCAAACGCTCATAAAGTCATAAAAGTTTAAAAGTGTTTCATGTGAAACATTTTGCAACAAGGCCAATTGGCTAAAGTCGGTAAACTCTATACTCAAAACCGTTACCGCCAAAGCAGTGGACATCCCAAGCAACATCAACCAATGCCACTTAATATGGGCTTGATTGGCCATAAAGCGACCAACTACACCCGCACCCAACGCAATACCAATCGAAAACAAGGTTAAGTAGGCAATCACCACATTGTCATCAGCCTGCAGATCATATTTGACCAAAGCGGGTATTTGGCTCAATAAAACCGCACCGATAAACCAAAACCAAGAGATGGCCAATACCGAGAAGAAAGCGGTTTTATGCTTGACGCTTGCAGAAACCATCAATTTAGTACTTTTGAAAAGATTCCACTCTATAGCCAATTGTGGATTGGCTGAAGTACCACTGACCACCTTCAAACTAAACAGATAACCGACAATGGCAACCACTAAAATTGCTAAGGACATAATCCAAAGACCCTCTTCTGCCAACACCCCTATGCCGCCCAAAATGGTGCCTAAAAGAATGGCGATAAAGGTTGAGCCACTGAATAAGCCATTACCTCTTAGAAGTTCGTTTTCCGGCAGAATTTCCGGTAAAACCGAATATTTGATAGGCCCGAAAAAAGCGGACTGACTGCCCATTAAAAACAGGGTTAAGAACAGTAATATCAACTCCTGACTGAGTAAAGCAATCGCTCCCAGACCCATAATCAAGATTTCGGCCAATTTAATTTTTTTGATAAGACGCTGCTTAGGATAATGATCGGCGATTTGCCCTGCTAAAGAGGAGAACAGAAAGAAAGGTAAAATAAATAATCCGGCGGCGAAGGTAATCAATAAGCCGGTATCGCCAGCGGAACTGGATAACCTGAAGGTAATCAGCATGACTAAGGCATTCTTGAATAGATTATCGTTGAACGCCCCTAAAAACTGTACCCAAAAGATGGGATAAAACCGTTTGGAGAACAATAAGTTGGATTGTGTTAACACCGCTTTATTCTGCATAAAAACACATGAGGGCTCCTCATTTAACCCTAGATTGATTCTGGCAACGCCAAATAATTAAGTAAACTGTGCAGTTTACCCAACTACCAATAAAATATGGTTTTTATAACTTAGAATCTTCCAAAACACTAGATTTTGATGTAACTCCAGCCAGAATTCAAGCGCTCGACAACGGCATCAATCGCCGGCTGTTCATGTTTGACATTCGGCATGAGTTTAACCGGTTTACCGAGTTTCCGAGCTCTATCCAAGGCACGTTTACAGGCAAATAAGGTCAAATTATCGTATTTTTCCAGCAAACGGCTCAACTCAGGGCTGTTGGGGTTGTTCACATCGAAAAGCTGCACCCCATTATAGTTTGAGATCAGATCTACTTTTGCGTTAGCCCCTACCGTTTCCAACAATGCTTCTATTTCTTTAACCGCCTGTTTTTGTTTATCTGGTGAATCCGAATCGATATGCACTAAATAATTCTCAGACATGGCTTGCTGCAAGGCAGGCATTGCTTGATTCTGAAACAAAACAATCTTATAAAGCCCAGCCCCGATAACCAATCCAAAAACCAACGAAGCCACCGCCGTATTAGGGATGTTCCATAGTGATTTTCGTGTTTTTTGGTTTGCTTTCGGGTGATTTTTTGGTGGCACAGTAATATCGTTATACGCCTTGAGCATATTGCTTTTTAGTAACTTATATTTTTCAAATTCTTGTCGTAGATCGGCATCTTTTTCAAGTGCTTTTTCAACTTCCACACACTCATCATGGCTTAATTCGCCGTCTAAATAGGCATGTAAATGATAAGTTTCAATTGAATGACTCATCTCTATCTCCGTAAAGGCACAACCTTAGATTTGCCCTTTTCCATCTGTTGCATCATTTTTGCCAAATTCTCTCGACCACGAGAAATTCGGCTCATCACGGTTCCAATCGGAGTTTCCGTGATTTCTGAAATCTGTTGGTAACTAAAACCCTGTAAATCCACTAACGCTATCGCCTCACGTTGTTCAAATGACAAACGTGCCATTGCCTTACATAGGCATTCCGATGTTTGCTGCTCAATCAACTTTGTTTCCGAACATTCTTGCATATAAAAATTATCGATTTCAGTCTCATCCGCCAACTGCCAACGGCGATTGAAACGCATAATATCCAAAAACTTATTATGCATGATCTTAGCAAGCCAAGCATCCAAATGCTCCAAACTGTCGAGTTCTTTATTACTTTCCAAGGCTTTTAAAAAAGTTTCTTGCACTAAATCTTCTGCTTGTAATGCCTGATGACACCAAGCATAAGCCAACCGATATAGATTGCGATACTTTTTCTCAAATAAGGCATTCAGCTGCCGTCTTTTCTTGGTCTCGCTAAATAAATTAGCAACCTTTGTGGTTAATGTCATTGAACCTGTCTTTTAAAATTTGCCTTTTTTCGATACTAATTCAAAACCAATGATTTGTAAAACCCTTTAAATATTAGCAATTTACGATATTAGCAAACTTGTTAGGCCAATAAGTTTATTTGTGAAAAATAAATGGAATAAATCACAGGGGTCGTTCGTTTAAAGGGTAAGCGCGCAAAATTCTTGAACCATTTTTAAAGGAAAACTTAATGCAAAAATTAATCATACAAAAATACCTGGCTCTATTGATAGGCCTGTTGTTTTGCCTACCCAGTTATGCTGCGCAAACAGAAGCCCCATTACCCGATACCTTTGCTGAGAATAAGGTGGTACTGCAAATTAGCGATAGAGATCCTTTCAAACAAACCCTTGTGCTCAATGTGGCCGCCAACCTACAAAGATACTACGAAGCGCAAAACATTGATATTGAAATCGTAGGCTTTGGACCAGGCGTTCGTCTGATGTTCGAAGGCAATACCAATACAGACCGAATCAACAACCTAATCGCCAATGGTGTTCGTTTTAGTGCTTGCGAAAACACCATTAACAATATGGCAAAGAAACTGGGTTACAAGCCAAAAATTCAACCAGCTGTCAGCATTGTACCTGCGGGTGCGGGACGCATATTGCAACTCAACAAAGCAGGTTGGCAAATTCTAAAGCCTTAATCCCTTATTTATCAAATTCGAGACTTTTATGAAAACAATTACTCACCTTTTATCCTCAGTCATGTTTGGCTTAGTTGTCTTTTTCGGTTTAGCTTCTTTAGTGCCTAATTTTGCTATCGCGTCAGATAATGCTGACCGATACGGCCACCAAAAAGTGGTTTACCACATTAATTATGACGATGCTAAAAAGCAATTTGGGGCTTTAAGAAATATTCAAAACCATATCAATGCCGTAGGGGCAGAAAACATGGATATTCACGTGGTATTGCATGGTGACGGCTTATCACTGCTTCTTAAGCCTGAATCACTGAAAAAAGTACCAAAATTCAAATCTGCAAATGCGGTAGATAAGATCACACAACGTGTAGACCGTTTGAAGTTACAAGGTGTTCATTTTAATGTTTGTGCCAATACCCTAAAAGGCAGAAACGTCAATTTAGAAGAAGATTTATACGATGCCGCCAAAGACGATGTCGTGCCTAGCGGTGTCGCTGAACTTGCTCACCTACAAGGTCAAGGATTTACCTATATCCGACCTTAATTCCCAAATAAATAATCAATATAAAACAATATAAACTCATAAAAAATGAGAAGAGGATACTTATGTTTAACAAAAAGCTGAAATTTAAAAAAAGCGCCTTATTACTCGCCTTGGCCGGTGCAATAACCACCCAACCAGTGCTAGCCGCAAACTGGCTGATGATTCAAGGGACTGAAAAACCCGATCAAGCACCACGTGCCAAGGTATGGGGTTTTGCCCAGATTGATTATCAACAAACTGATGATACAAAACTACCCACTCTTAGTGGCGCAGCCGCTGGTTTATCAGGAGACTCTGCAGCATTCAACCAAATGGCACCACAATTAAGCACCTCGTCAGGGTTCAATATCAAACGTGCTCGTATCGGTGTCCGTGGGGCAAACTTTCCTTTAGATAAGAATGTGAATTACTTTCTGATGACGGAACTGGGTAATAACGGCATCACTACAGGTGGTAGTGGTTCTCAGGGACAATTGACTGATGCCAGTATTACGCTAAACCATATTAAAGGTGCTCGCATCCGTGTAGGTTTATTCAAAACACCGGGTTCGGAAGAATCATTTAAAGGGATTCCGGTATTCAACTATGTCAACTTCACCAATGGTACTGACCGACTATTGATCGAGAAAAAAGTTGATAACTCAACTCCTGTTGGTGCTCTTCCTGATGGTGTACCAGCACCAGCAAGACAGGAAAATACCATCTATGGCACAAGAACAGATCCTGCCTTTGCGGTAAGAGATACCGGTATTCAGATTTTCGATACCTTCAAAAACAATGACTGGGAATACAGCTATGCCGTTATGATTGGTAATGGTAATGGCTTAGCTTTAACCGATAATGATAAAAATAAAGATTTATATCTTTATGGTTCAGCGGAAAAGGTTTTTGATAATTCACAAGGTCCAAGACGCCACAGCATGAAAATGTATGCTTGGTCACAAACCGGTAAACGTACTGTTGATTCTACTGAACATAAACGTGACCGAGCGGGTGTAGGTATGACCTATTTTGATGGTAAGTACCGAGCAGCCGCAGAGTACTTTACCGCTGATGGCATGATTTGGGGGGGACCTGTTGCTGGTGCAACAAATACTCCATTATCCGTATTCACCGATCAAAAAGCGGATGCCTATCAACTAGACCTTGGCTACCGCATTAAACCAAATATAGAACTGAACGCACGTTACGATGTCTTGAATAGCGCGACTAAATCAGATGCTAACACTGGTACTGGTATAGATAAAAAGCGTGTATTTACGACTACAACTTTAGGTGCACAGTACTTCTTTAATAAAAAGACCTCTGTACGTTTGAACTATGAAATTCGTGATTTGGATGCACCAACGGCATTAGCTGGTTCAAACCCAACACGGGTTGCGAAAGTACTGGATAACCGTCTATCTGCTCAGTTAATGATGGTTTTCTAATTACACAATTAACCATTGCCAAAGAATTTTCGTTGTTTTGGTTAACTTAACCGTTAACCAACTTGCCTTTACTCATTTATGGGTAAAGGCTTTTTTTATGTCAAAAATGGCTTACGCCGCAATCCCACTATGACGCAACAATGCATCGATTTCAGGTTCACGACCTCTAAACGCTTTGAATAGTTCCATTGGGTCGATAGAACCACCCGCCGCTAAAATCGTATTCTTAAATTTCATACCCGTTTCCGGGTTCAATATTCCCGTTTCTTCAAACAGACTAAAAGCATCTGCAGACAATACTTCCGCCCACTTGTAGCTGTAATAACCGGCCGCATAGCCACCAGCGAAAATATGGCTAAAACTATGTAGCTGGCGGCTATAACTTGGCGGCTGAACCACCGCCACTTCATCACGAATTTTTTGCGCAATCTGAAGGATATCTTGCGGTTGTGCAGGATCATAATGTGCATGCAATTCAAAATCCACCAAAGCAAACTCTAATTGTCGCAACATCATCATCGCGGATTGGAAACCACGCCCCTTTTTAAGCGCATTAAATAAGGCATCAGGCAAAGGCTCGCCCGTTTCAGTATGGGATGAGATGAAATTCAAACCTTCTCGTTCCCAGCAGAAATTTTCCATGAACTGTGATGGCAACTCCACCGCATCCCAAGGCACACCGCTTATGCCAGAAACATCCAGCTGTTCCATTTTGGTAAACAGGTGATGAATACCATGCCCAAACTCATGGAACAAAGTAGTCACTTCATCATGGGTCAGACACGCTTCCTTATCTCCAATGGGCGGTGTGAAATTACAAACCAAATAGGTTACCGGCGTTTGAATTACACCATGCGGATGTTTCCATCGGGTAATCGCCGAATCCATCCAAGCCCCGCCACGTTTATTTTCACGTGCATATAAATCCAAATAGAAATGCCCCACCACCTGGTTGTTTTCATCGGTAAGCTCAAAGAAACGTACATCTTCATGCCAGGTTTCGACCCCTTGTTTAACCGCAATCTTGATATTGAACAGGGTTTCGGTAATCGTGAACAGCCCGCTTAATACGGTTTCAACAGGAAAATAAGGGCGCAACTTCTCTTGCGATAAAGACAAGGTTTCATTCTTAAGCTTTTCAGAGGCGTAGGTCACATCCCACGGCTGAAAATCCTCGATCCCTAACTTATCTTTAGCAAAGGCTTTCAGGGTCGCTAGCTCCTTTTCTCCTTGCGGTTTTGATTTAGCCGCTAAGTCGCGCAAAAACCCTAATACCTGATCCGTTGTTTCAGCCATTTTGGTGGCTAACGAGTATTCAGCGTAGTTATTGAATTCCAACAACGTCGCCAACTGGTGGCGGTCCGCTCGAATCTTTTCAATTAATTCGCTGTTATCAAACCCGGTATTGTCGGCTTGGTCGGAAGCGCGTGTAGCAAACGCTCGATAGACTTCGGCACGTAAATCACGGTTATCCGCATGTGTCATCACCGCTAAATAGGATGGAAAATCCAAAGTAACACACCAACCCTCTAATGATTTCTGCTGTGCCAATTGCTGCAACAATCCCATGGCCGATTCTGGCAAACCAGCCAACTCTGATTCATCTTCAATCTGTTTGGACCAGGCCTGGGTAGACTTGAGAACATTATTACCAAACTGGCTGGTGTTCTGCGACAAACGCTGTTTTAGCTCTTTATAAACAGCCTGTTTATCCCTTGGTAAAGCGATTCCGCTTAAACGGAAATTACGCAATGCATTCTCGATCACTTTCTTTTGCGCCAAGCTGTAGGTTTGATACTCTTCGCTTTCGGCCAGTGTTTTAAACTTTTGATACAGGCCTGCGTTTTGACCTGTTTCAGTGTAATACTGCGTCACCTGCTCCAAACAGTTGGTATAGGCTTCATGCCATTCATCACTGTTCATGACCGCATCCAAATGCCCGACCGGACCCCAAACCTTCTCAAAACGGTTATCAATCACCTCTAAAGGTTCCACAAAATTTTGCCAGGTAGGTACGGTGGTCTCCGCCACCAAATCGGCGATTATTTGGCGATTGTCCGCCAATAATTGGGTAACGGCGGGTTCAATATGTTCCACGTGAAACAAGTCGAATTTTGGAAATTGTGAATCCATCAATAATGGGTTTGTAGCGGTATTTGTCATAGTTCTTTCTTTTATATTTCTTAATTAACTTGATTGTATTGCTGAATGCCTAACATTATAACGTAACCAGGCCTGGTGAATTTAAACGCGATTATCAGCAAACCTACTCGCCCTGTATGGTCACAAGCAAGTTTCTTGCACCACCATGATTACGGTGCTCACACAAATACAGTCCCTGCCATGTACCTACATTGGGGTAACCGTCAGTGACAGGTAGCGTCAATTCAAACCCCAAAAGACTCCCTTTCAGATGTGCGGGCATATCGTCAGAGCCTTCATAGGTATGGGTGAAATAAGGCTTGTTCTCAGCGACCACCTCATTGAAGAAGCTCTCAAAGTCGTCCCGTACTGAGGGATCGGCGTTCTCGTTAATGGTGAGAGATGCGGAAGTGTGTTGGATGAACACATGCATCAGACCAATCTTTATGTCCCGCAATTCGGGTAGCTGCGCCATAAGTTCATTGGTAATCAAATGAAAACCTCGTGGTTTAGGTTTCAAGGTGATGGTTTTCTGCAACCACATAAATCACTCCTCATTGTTGTAATGGCATTTTGCCACAATTCAAGCCTGTTCTATCTTGGTTATTTGATTAACAAGCACCGCGGAAATCAAGACAAAAACACCCGCAACCACCAAACACGCTTCCATTCCGGCCACTTGATAGATGTATCCCGATAAAACCGTGCCCAATAAACGTCCGCCAGCATTGGCCATATAGTAAAAACCGACATCTTTAGAGGTACCGTCATGCGTCGCCGCAGAGACTATCAGATAAGAGTGTACCGCTGAATTCAGTGCGAAGACCAAACCAAACATCCCCAAACCGATAACAATAATCCATTGCGGATTTACACTTAACTGCCAAGCCATCAGCAATGGAACCAAAGCTAAAGCCAAGGCTAACTTCATCGCTGTATATGCGGTTGGATTGCCTTTTTTATGGGACTGCATCAATTTAGGAGTACTTGCCTGGATAACGCCATAGCCGATAATCCACAAAGCGATATAAGCACCCACTTCCGCGTGACTCCATCCCAATACACTCTGTAAATAGATTGGCAATGCCACCACAAACCAAACATCTCGTGCACCGAACAGGAAGAATCTTGCCGCCGATAACCAATTGATAACGGCTGACTTGGAGAACATTTCCGTAAACTTGGATTTGTTTTTAGACTTGCCTAAACCACTATCCAAAGAAATCATGGAAACCGTTAAAAAGAGTGTTAAAACAGCTGCCATAATCCACATGGCATTCGCGAAACCGACCCACTCCAACAGCAAGGCTCCTAAAAAGAAACCCAATCCTTTTAAAGCGTTTTTTGAACCCGTCAACAAAGTGACCCAACGATATAAGGTGCCATCTTTATCACTAGCTAAGGATTTGATACTGCTTTTTGCACTCATCTTATTGAGGTCTTTGGCAATACCGGACAAAGCTTGCGCCAACATCACATAAGCAACACCCAGCCATTCGGTAGGTACGGTCAACATCACCAAGGCCAAAACCTGCAATGCCAAGCCGATATTCATGGTGACATTTAAACCCAGTCGTGCTCCCAGCCAACCACCTACCAAGTTGGTCACTATTCCAAAAATCTCATAGAATAGAAACAACATGGCAATCGCCAAAGGACTGTAGCCCAGCTGATAAAAAAACAGTAATACCAACATGCGCAAGGCACCATCGGTTAAGGTAAATGCCCAATAGTTTGCAGTAACGAGAGCATATTGTTGTGTGCTATTCATGATTATTGCCTTTCTATAGAATTGCCTATTTATCACTTGGTTATAACTAAACAGGCCTGGTTAAAAGCAGATTAACCAGGCCTGTCAGGATTGTAAACGGCAAACTTGAAACTTTACAAAATTAATGTTCCACGTGGAACCTGTTGGCCTTGGCGACTTTAACCGCCAACTCCATCATCCGCACTACATAACCGATTTCATTATCATACCAAGCCAAGAGTTTCACCTGGGTACCGTTCACCACCATGGTCGAGGGTGCATCGATAACACTTGAGCATGTCTCACCCTCGTAATCCACTGAAACCAATGGTCGTGTTTCAAACCCTAAAATACCACTTAAATAGGTTTGTGACGCTTCCTGCAATAAGCCATTAACCTCATCAACCGTAGTTTCGCTTTGCATCTCCAGAACCAAGTCCGTCAAGGACGCATTCATAAAAGGAACACGCACCGCCAAGCCATTGAGCTTGCCGTTCAACTCCGGAAAAATGGTGCCGATTGCCGTAGCCGAACCGGTTGATGTTGGAATCAAGGATTCGAAGCTCGCGCGTGCTCGGCGCAAATCCTTATGCCCATGATCCACCACTTTCTGGGTATTGGTTCTATCGTGCATAGTGGTAATCATGCCATGCTTAATACCCAATTTTTCATGCATCACCTTAATAACCGGGGCGATACAATTGGTGGTACAAGAGGCCGCGGTAATGATAGGGTCCTGGCCTGGCTCAAAAACCCCATTATTGATTCCCATGACAATATTCTTAATACCCTCTTTCATAGGAGCGGCCACAATGACTTGTTTCACACTCTGGTCCAGATAGGCATTGACTTGAGCCTTGGTTCTGAACTCACCAGTGGATTCAATGACCACATCCAAATCCATAGAACCCCAATCCGTATCCGAAATAACCAGGTTGCTTGAATAACCAATCAAGTCATCACCGATTTTAATTTTGCCGTTTTCAGCAAGAGGATCGTGATGCCAGCGACCGTGCGCCGAATCGAATTTGAGTAAGTGTGCCGAGCCTTCGGCATTTGTAGCGATTTCATTGATATGTACAATTTCGATTTCCGGCCAGTCGTACGCCATACGCATCGCTAAACGACCCATTCGCCCAAAACCATTGATAGCAATTCTAATTTTTTTCATTGATGGTCCATGCCTATTGATTATTTATTGTTGACTGATTTCAGCCACAGCTTGTTTCAGTTTCAAATGCTCCAGTTTAGCAATAGGAAGTTGTATGAATAACTGTATTCGGGCTTCCAAGCTATGCAATACCTCTCTGACCGCGTCGATATACAAATCATCCGCAGTAGGAATGTTTATATCCCAAACCGCGGTAATCGTATGATCAGGCCAGATGGGACAAACCTCATTACGGACCTTATCGCATAGAATGAATACAAAATCCATTTGCGGAGCATCGTCACCCGAAAATACATCCAAGCCTTTAGGATAAGCATCCGCTACAGAGAGATTGGCATTCTTGAGTACCGCAAGCGCATGAGGGTTTATATCATTGATAGGCTCACTCCCTGCACTGTAAGCTTGAAACTTCCCCTTACCCCAATGGTTCAATAAAGCTTCAGCAACAATACTTCGGGTTGCGTTTTCAGTATCAATAAATAAAACGTTATACATAGCAAACTCCCAAAATCGCTATTATTGGCAAACCTATTATGGTTTCAACCACTCAATAACCGCTTGTTTAGTTGGCATTCCACCTGCATGCAAGACTTGGTCGCCGATTACAATCCCTGGTGTGCTCATAACACCATAACTAGCAATCTCAGCGACGTCGTCAACTTTAATGATTGTCACATCAACCCCTTGTTCTTTAGCGGTTTCACTAATCAACTTCATGGTATTTTCGCAAGTAGCGCACCCTGTTCCTAAAACCTTAATTTCAATAGCATCACTCTGGTTAGAACAACAACCACTTGAAGTCGCTATATCCTCTTTTGTATCACAACAACCACCACTTTTTTCAGTTTGGCTATTTGCATCAGAACCACAACAACTGACGGATTTCTCTTTTAATGTGCTGTTTTCACTGCCACAACATGAACCGCTTTTTTGTTCGGTTTGGCTGCTTGCTGGCTTGCTGGTACCACAACTACCACCAGGACAACACTCACCAGTTTTAGATAATTTTCCTATTAACACAGCAGGGCAAATACCCGTAAAGGTCGCTTGAAAACCCATAAACGCTGGCAAAATGGCTAACCATAACCAGTTAACGGATAGTAAATTGGTTTGACCAGAAATATGCGCCAAACCGATAGCCACTAAAATTAAAAGCGTCATTGAACGCACCATTAAATTACCTTTCATTTTTACTTCCTTTTGTTAATTAAGTTGAGTTCTTTATATGAGATTAATCTCAACACAGTTTGTTCCGGCTGAGCATATAAAATTTGTTGAAACACTTTAAGATCCATTTTTACCTACTAAGAAAATAAATAGTTGAATAAATAACCAACCGAAATAAACGCCACAGTGAGCACTCCAACAAATACAGCTAAGGCTTGCCATTTTATGACCTTGCGTAAAATGAGCAACTCAGGCAAGGAAAGTGCAGCAATACTCATCATTAATGCCAAACTTGTACCAATGGGTACACCTTTATTAATCATCGCCTCAATAAACGGGATAACACCAATCGCATTGGAATAGAGTGGCACACCCATCAACACCGCTGCTGGCACACTCCACCAGTCGGTTGCATCACTTAAATAAGCGGTAACCCACTCCTCAGGAACATAACCGTGAAAAACCGCACCTAATGCGATACCAATAAATACCCAGTGCCAAATGCGCTTAACGATTACTTTAACTTCATTCCAAGCAAAGTCGTGACGTTGATTAAAACCACCAGCATGGGCCATTTCTTCTTGTTGTTGACGCATTTTGATATCCCAAACATAGGATTCAACCCAGCGTTCCGGCTTAAACCATTCAATGATTATCGACCCCACATACGCAACAACCAGGCCTGCTAAAACATAAAGCAAAGCCACTTCCCAACCTAAAATTGAGATTAATAAGACAACTGCGACTTCATTAATCATTGGGCTGGCAATCAAAAAGGCAAAGGTAATTCCAACAGGTATTCTAGCCTCCACAAAACCAATGAATAGTGGAACAGATGAACATGAGCAAAAAGGAGTCACGCTGCCTAATGTAATAGCCAATGAACGTGCCTGCCACTTAGGACGACCAGCAACCAACTGACGCACACGTTCAGTTGAAACATAAGCTCTCAACAACCCCATTAAATAGATGACGGCAACCAATAAAAAGAATATTTTGGCGGTATCCATAATAAAAAACTGCACAGCCAACCCAAGCTGTGACTCACTCCCCAACCCCAACAACTGGAAAGCGACCCAATTACCCAATGCATCAAACCAATCAAACATGAACACCACCTGATACCATTTTGTATATAATTGGATATAAATATAACATATCCGCATAGACGGATATACACATTTATATGAAATTTGTGTTAAATTAAACTTTCTGGAAAGAATTAATAGAGTCTCTAAATATGACCATTGAAAACATAAGCCAAACATTCAAAGCATTATCGGATCCTATTCGGCTACGAATCCTTTACCTGCTTTTACAAAAAGACTCATTATGTGTCTGCGAACTGGTTACAACCCTAGGGTTGAGTCAAAGCACCGTTTCTAGACACCTAGCGTATTTGAAAAATTCTGGACTTGTTGATTCTTGGAGAGACGGGGTTTGGATGCACTACGCATTGAAGCAGGACAATATAAATATATTGGATTTAAATCAATTAAAGCCGATTCTGGAAAAGACACCAGAAATCGAAATGGATAAACAGCGTTTTGAGAAAGACAATAACAGTTGCGTGATCAAAAACTGAACAGGTTTCACGTGAAACTGTAAATAACCTAAAAAAGTTTGGTTTGCATTTACAAACCACAAAAAATATAAAAATCCTTAAAATAAAGCTCGACATGGGGTTTTCAGACAAAAACCCTATTCATTGCATTACCTTGTTTGAGAAAACCGCTTATAGGACATTTTTTGAAAGCCTATTTTTTAAGCAATTATCGATTTTTTTTGAATCGCAAAAAATTGGCACATTAGAGATTAGATTATCATCACGAGGTTTTACATCAATCAACATGTTGAGAATCAGCATTGACCGATGTCGTTTGTTTCAACTCTTTATTGGCCAAAGCCAAACGTGAAATTCTTTTTGCCAAAGTGTGTAATTGTTTGAACCCATCAATCAACTGCATCTCATATCTAAAAATCGTCAAACGTTCATCAGTGGCTTGAAACCTTTTAACTTGATGTTTCAAAGCGTCTTGAATCAGAGCATCGATAGTGGGCTTGATGGCTATCACCGACATCGCCAATTCATCGTCTTCATTGGCGACACTTAAAATGGCGTTATCAATCGATTTGCCCACTTCGTTTGAAAGCTGGCCAACCAACTGAACCATGGTTTCACTCGGTTTATGGTCACCTTGCACCATCATATGCAACACGCTGAAAATGTTGAACTCAAGCGCTTCCAGCATTGACTCTAGATTGTTGACCACGTTCATCAATTCTATATATTTGTTTTGCTCGGCAAATGTCAGTTCGGTTTGACCCAACCCACCGAGATAAGCCAATATTTTTCTCTGATAAGACCTGAAATGCTGGATATTCAAATCTTCCTTGGCAAGCTTATCAATATTGGGTTGCTGAATCAGGTTTACCACCCGTTTATAAAAGAGAGCATGTTTCTTTTGGTAACGTCCAAGTTCAAGTTGCACCGCGTTCATTGCCATAAACGGGGTGGCAAGGAAAGTATGATCCAAGAACTCTGGATTGAAATCTGATGAACTTTTCTCCTCATCGATTATGGGTACAAAACGATGCGCAAGCCATAGAAAGGCTGGGATGAACGGTAAAAATATCAACAGACAAATCAGGTTGAATATAGTGTTTGCATTAGCGATTTCACGAGGGGTATTGGCAGCCAAATAAGCCATATCTCGATGATTTTGCACTAAATCATGACTTGAGATATAGGTTGCGAACTGGGCAAGTTCAGGAATAAATGGCAGAAAAACCAGAACCCCAAAGATATTGAATTGGAGGTGGATAAAGCCCGTTCTTTTGGCTTCTCTAGATTTACCGATAGTGGATAACAAGGCCGTTACCGTAGTGCCGATATTAGCTCCCATCGCCAAAGCAATACCTGCCGGCAGGGTTAAAAACCCGTTACTCGCCATCACGATGATGATACCTATGGTTGCTGAAGACGACTGTACCAGAGCGGTGAAAAACAACCCCACCAATATCCCTAATAGTGGGTTTTGCATTTGTGTCATCAGTTCTAAAAACGGTTGGTAATCACGTAACGGGGCCATCCCATCACTCATCACATTCATACCAAAAAAGATTAAACCCAATCCCATGATGACCCGGCCAAGGGCAATTTTTCTGTTGTATTTAGAGAAAAACTGAATGGCGAATCCAACGGAAACCATCAGTAGGGCAAAATTAGTCACTTTAAATGCAATGACCTGCGCGGTAACGGTAGTACCTAAATTTGCTCCCATAATCACGCCCGCAGCTTGGCTAAGACTCATTAAACCTGCGGATACAAACCCCACTGTCAACACACTGGTTACCGATGACGATTGGATTACCGCAGTAACCCCCGCACCAGTGATAGCCCCCATGACCCTATTGGTAGTAAGTTTAGCCAAAAGGGTTTTCATCTGGTCACCTGCAACCACCATCAATCCCTTGATTAACTGCTCCATGCCATATAAAAAAAGTGCTAAACCGCCAGTTAACCACATCACCATAGTAAACCAATCTAAGTTTTGAACAGGCGCAGAAGCAGCCAGAGCCAGACTAGGAATCAACAGGATAAACCCTAAAACTAAAACAAATTTCTTAAAAAACATACAGCTAACTTCATTGAATGAAACACAAATTTATCATACCGCTAATAATCATTAGAAAGCCATTAATATCGGCAATCGACAGTAATTGAATAAGCATATGCCAATATAATAATTTTTTAATATACATACATATAATTACAAATTATATTAGTAATGATTCATACAGAATACCGAGTTTGATTGTAATATTTTTAATTGATTGGAGATTTAAAAATGAAAAAAACCACATGGTTAGCTACGGCGGCTTTAACTTCATTGATGGCATGTTCAGTGGCACATGCTTCACCTGCACCAAAAGACCCTAAAAAACACACTCCTCAAGAGCTTTATGTTGACGCTAAAGAAACCATCGAAATGATGAAAAAAGACCCTAAAGTGATTCTGGTGGATGTACGTACTCCAGAAGAGTGGCAGTTTGTTGGTAATACTGAAGCCGCGCAAATCATGATTCCATCTGTTATCTTCAAATACGATCAAATGGATGCTAAAAAACCACGTTACCGTTCAATCAACAACGATAAGTTTGTTTCTGAACTAGAAGATAAAGCGGCGGAATTAGGTGCGGATGAGACCAGTACTTATGTATTGATGTGTCGTTCAGGTTCTTCACGTGCGCAACCTGCTGCAAAAATGTTATGGCAGTATGGCTATAAAAACGTCTACATCATGACTGATGGTTTTGAAGGTTCTAAAACCAAAGAAGGTGATAAAAAAGGTTTCCGCCTAGTGAACGGATGGAAAAACTCTGGAGCACAATGGTCTTACCATATCGATCCAAAGAAAGCATATTTCTATAAATAAAAGTACTGAATACCTTTAGTTCCATAGTGGAACCAAGGTAATGAAAACCGCCTTCTATATTATTAGCTGGCGGTTTTTTTGTTTCACGTGAAACCCAAAAATCAAGCTACAAAACTGGACGTTCTAACTCGATATCGCAAGCTACAGTGCAATAACCATTACCGCCTAACTTGCCAACCGTATTAAGTAAATCGGCTTGAATCACCCCATCAAAAACCACTTTGTCATCCACATAGATCGCCACAACATCAAGTAAAACCAACACCCCGCCTGCGGGTTTGTCAGATAACGTCAATGTCTCTCTCAAGGTACATTCATAACGTACTGGGGATGCTTTTATTCCTGGCGGGGAAACATGAGAACTGGCAACCGTTTCAATACCGATTTCATCGATTTCACTGTGTTCGGGAGAATAGCCCGCACAACTTTGATTCATATCATCAAGCTGATCCATCGCTACGATATTGATGACACACTCTCCGGTTTTTAACAAATTACCCAAGGTATCTTTAGCCAAACGATCTGCACCAGCTATGTTGGTAATCGTCAAAATAGGTGGATTGACACTGGCCACACTAAAGAATGAATAAGGCGCTAAATTGGTTAAACCCGTCTTATTCTGCGTGCTAACCCAAGCAATCGGACGTGGAATGATTCCACCAACTAAAAGAGGATAAATTTGCGATGGTTGTATAGTAGCGGTATCAAATAACATTATGGAGCCTTATCGGTTAACGATATACCTAATTAAAAGGAGGATAAGATTTGCTGGATTTGGCGAGAATTAAACTCACCAGGCCTGGTGAGTTTAATTGATTTTCACATGAAAAGTGACAAATACGTTATGCGTTTAAACCTTTCAACAAGGCCATGACCATCGCAGAAACCGTATCTCTCGCAATCGCCACACCGACAGTGCGGCGGTCATCTTGTTGTAAGTAAACATAAGCCATGGCTTGAGCGTTTTTACCCTGTTCACCATTTGGGCTTTCATCCAGGGTGTGCAAAGCATGTTCGGCATAGTCAATCACATCGACACTGTGCCCGGTACGTTTGTGCCAAGCATCACATAACGCACTTAAAGTCCCTGTACCACTGCCTTGCCAAATCTCACCATTCACCTCTAAGGAAAGATGCTCGATCTCACCCTCTCTATCCAAATGATAATGGTTGATTTGAATATTGTTTTCAGTCAAAAAATATTGCTCACTGAAAGCCGAATACAAGTCCTTATGACTGACTACACCACCCTGCTTTTCAGCTAAATTTTGTGCAATCGGTGCAAAATCCAGCTGCACCCATTTTGGTAGGTTCAAACCATATTCCTGGGCTAACACAAAAGCCGAACCTGCTTTTCCTGATTGACTATTGACACGAATAATCGCTTCATAATCACGTCCGACATCCTTAGGATCAATCGGTAGATAAGCCACATTCCAAGGCGCATCAGGTTTTTGCTTCAACAAACACTTACGTATCGCATCCTGATGACTTCCTGAATAAGCGGTATAAACCACATCGCCTACCCATGGATGACGAGGATGGGTTTGAATTTGTGTCACCTCTTCGACCACAGGCACCCATTTATTCGGCTGCGATAGGTCTAACTCTGGATCGATGCCTTCACTGTATAGGTTCATCGCCAACGTCACAATATCCATATTACCGGTACGTTCGCCATTACCCAACAAGGTGCCTTCGATACGGTCGGCACCCGCCAATAAAGACAACTCGGCCGCGGCAACCGCACAGCCTCTATCATTATGGGTATGAATCGAGATCAATGCCGATTCACGATTTTTAAGGTGGGTAATAAAATACTCCACCTGATCCGCAAAACGGTTAGGTGAAGTGCTTTCGACCGTGGCAGGTAAATTCAAAATGCATTTGTTTTCAGGAGTGGGTTGCCATACATCCATTACCGCCTGACAAACCTCCACCGCATAATCGGTTTCGGTTTGTGAAAAACTCTCAGGAGAATATTGGAATATCCATTTACTATGCGGATTTGTTTTAGCGGCCTTTAAGGCATATTCTTGAACCCATTTCGCCCCTTGTACCGCCATAGCCTTAATTTCATCTTTAGTCTTCTCAAAGACATTCTCACGCTGAACGATGGATGTGGTGTTATAAACATGGATCACCGCCTGCTTAACACCCTGTAAAGACTCATAAGTACGCTCAATCAAGTGTTCACGAGCTTGCACCAATACCTGGACGGTGACATCATCGGGAATTAAGTTTTCCTCAATCAAACGGCGGGTAAAATCAAATTCAAGCTGGCTAGCTGAAGGGAAACCGATTTCGATGGTTTTAAAGCCCATAGCAATCAACTGATGCCAAAGTGCCAATTTCTGTTCAACCGTCATTGGATTGGCTAAAGCCTGATTACCATCACGCAAATCCACACTTACCCAAATAGGAGCCTTAGTCAAAAAGTTATTCGGCCACTGACGATTACTCAATTGAGGGGTTGGGGTACGTTGGTATTTTGCTGGATTCATCATTTTCATCTCTACGGCTTTGCAGGCTGGTTAATGATGACTATTTTATTACCAGGCCAGGTATATTTTATTGCAAACAATTCTATGTAAATAAAAATTAATAGTATTAACTGTCAAATTAATATAGATTATTAGAATAATATTCCAATAAAGGTGAATTTATGAAATTAGATAACTACGACAAGGCGATATTGAATGCCTTACAGAGCAACGGACGTCTGACCAATCAAGAAATCGCCGATCAGATTGGTTTGTCTCCCTCAGCGTGTTTAAGACGTTTCAAAGCCTTAGAGGAACAAGGAGTAATCACCGGCTACAGAGCCTTATTGGATTCTAAACGATTGGGATTGGATTTGATGGCCTTGATCCATATCTCGATGGACAAACACACCAAAGAACGTTTTTCAGAATTTGAAAAAGCCGTTCAATCCATGCCAAATGTTTTGGAGTGTTTATTGTTAACCGGGCAAACCGCGGATTATCAATTGAAGGTGCTGGTTAAGGACTTGGAGGCCTATCAAGATTTATTGCTGAACCACATCACCCAAATTACCGGAGTTAGTGGTGTGCATACCAGCTTTGTATTAAGGAAAGTCGTTGATAAAACCGCTATACCAATCAGTTAGGTTACTGCATCACTTGCTGACACAAATTGCTTTTATTCCGGTTTTTTTGCCTTTTTGGCAAAACCCACACCCTCTTTGGTTTTCGCTTTTAACTCTAAACCATCCACAATGTCTGCATAGTCTAGACCGGCTTTTTTCATTTCCACAAAACAGGCCACAATCACGGCTATCGGATTAGGAACCTCGCCTTTCTTTTTATAAGACTGTAGGTTCTTTTCACTTACCTTAATTAATTTGCTAAATTTTGGTAAAGAAATCTCAGCATCTAACAGATGCTTTTTAAATTCAATAAACGTCATCTAACAGTCCATTTACATAGAAACAAGTGCTTATTATATAGAATCGGTAAATTTGATTGGCATATAAATATGATAAAAGTTATTATAGATATATATTATTACTATTAGTTAGTAATAATTACTTTATAAGAATTCAAATCAATAATAACTGGGTACTCAAAATGGCAAAAGCAATTAAGAAAAAATTAGTCAAAAAAGCGGCAACTAAAGCAACTCAAAAAGCGGTAGCTAAAAAAGACATTAAAAAGAAAGATGCAAAATCGGTTATTAAAAAAGTCACTAAAAAGATGCTAAAAAAAGAGCTTTCTAGCAAGAAAAAACTCAAAGTAGCCGCAAAAAAAGCGGTTAAAAAAGCGGCTTAAATCGTCTCATTACAGAATAAAACCCAATATATGGGGTCTTATTCTGTAATCATCCCTACAAAACACCAATCGTTACTTCATCACCACTTTGTGAAATTCCCCACCTTTAATGTCATTAAATACCTAATTAATCGTAGCCCTTTTCCGCTAATTTTTATATAAAATTCAATTTTTTAAGTGTTATGGTATAAATCTAGCTAGATTTACAATGAAATCTATTGATATAGATTCATCTAAATTTATAATGAACAAATTAAATACACATCACATAAATTGGCTAATGATATGGCAATCGATAAAAACATAAATATTCTTGTAGTAGATGATTTCGCTACCATGATCAGAATTGTAACCAACCTTCTAAAAGAGCTTGGCTTTACAAATATTGATGATGCAAATGATGGTTCTAAAGCGTGGCCAATGATTCAGTCTGGAAAATATGACTTTATTGTCAGTGACTGGAACATGCCAGAAATGACCGGTATTGAATTGTTGAAACGTGTGCGTGCAGATGAAAACTTAAAAGATATGCCTTTTATGTTAATCACTGCAGAACAGAAACGAAGCCAAATTTTGGAAGCGGCGCAAGCTGGTGTAGATGGATATATTGTCAAACCGTTCACCGCAGCCATCCTTAAAGAAAAAATAGATAAAATTGCGGAACGCAAAAGTCTTGAAAAACGCGGCGTGAAAATGGCACCTCCTTCACAAGCCAGTCAAAATTATGCTGCCGAACAAAAAGCAAAACTGCAGAAAATGCTGGCTGCCATGCCTCCAGAAAAACGCAAAGCGTATTTGGCTAAATTAAAACGAGATCAATACTCGTAATCTAATGACTGTATGACTCGCTAGCCGGTTTATTAGTGCAAGGCTGTAGTTCTAATAAATCGGTTTTAGTCGGATCTATTAAAAACCCTGACAAAGCTTCTCTACCGACCAGCATTGGTCTTGAAAAATGCTCTCTATCCACCAAGTTCACTTCAATCACCCTTCTGATATCGCCAATACACACTTCTAATTTAACCACCGGTCTATCTTGAAAACCGACCTTTTTGGTTTTGATTTGTGTGTAACGATAAAGTGGCGCTTCGACTTCAAAATCATTAATGGTTTTGAACTTAATCCAATCTTGATTGACTTTCTGAAAAATCTCTATATCAACCGCATGAATGGAAGAGTAATCAGCGCCACTATCAATCTTAGCTGCAATAGTTAATTGCTGACCTTGATTAATTAACGTAATATTTTCTAACCAGCCGATAATATTTTGTGCATACAGGTTTGGCGCATAAAACGTGACAAAAACATTTAACAAGAGAATAGCAAAGATATTCATGTTGATCCCAGCAAATAAAAAAGTGATTTTGAGTTTAATCGGGCTAGCGGTATTTATATTCATTTTGAAACAGTTTTGGTTGCCAGTTTCCGACACAAATCCCTCTCTGCACAGTAAATTGACTTTGCAATACGAGGTGACTAAAACCATTCTGGATAAAACCGAAATACAGTTGCCTTTGCCTTATTCTACTCGAGAAAATCGTTTGATATCTCAATCAATGAGTTATAACGGCTGGCGGATCAGCAAACGTAACTACAAGGTGGGAGAGAAGCGCGGTTTAGTGTTGATTGCCAGCGATAAAAAACCAAGCATAATTCGATTGGAATACAATTTTTCTCATGATAAAAAAGATAAGAAACGTGTCGCTAACCCTTTAAATCCAGATGATTATCAGAAATATACCGCTCTTGAAGATTCCCAAAAAGGCCGTTTTGCCAAATTTCAGGATTTCTTGATCGAAAACGGAGTCGTTATTGATTCTATAACCCAATCAGCTGAACACTTACAAAATTACCTTGCTCTCTATGAAAAATATTGGGGTAAGTTTCCAACTTACAAAAAAATCAGAAACACGACATGTAATAACTGGCTGACCCAACAACAAAATTTATTGGCCAGCTTGAAAAGTTTGAATATTCCAGCACGTACGGTTTGTGGAATAGGCGTTGATTATGAAAACAAAACCTACAAACGAGGTTGGTTGGAATTTCATAATGGCACCTATTGGCAAACCCTCGATTTATGGGCGGAAAACACCTTGACTTTGATTGCATTATCGAAAGACTCGAATGATTTCAGTAGCTTGAAAAACGGTACTGAACTTAAAGAAATCATACAAATTGACTCTTTCCAATTCAACGAAAACACCCCTTTCAATTACGAAGAGTTTTATAACCTGAAGTTACTCCCTTTAGAATTGCAAGATGCGTTGAAAATTTTACTCACACTGCCTTTTGCGCTTTTAATCACCGCTTTTTTGAAAGCGCTGTTCAAAATAGAAACCCATGGCATTTTAACCCCCGCTCTACTGGGTTTAGCATTGGCTTTTAATGAAATAGTCTTAAGCCTGATTATCATGGCTTTGGTGTTTGTACCGACCATTTTTATTCGTAAACTGGTCGCCAACAAAAACAAAATTGTGGAACATACCGTTACCCTGACGTTTGTCATCCTAATATTGATATTGATTATTACGGTTTCAGATATCATGAATTGGTTAGATAATCCGATTGATGCGCTGCTACCGGTTATTATCTTGACTTTATTGGTTGATAAATATTTTGTGAGCCTGGATAAGAACGGCACCCACCACGCCAATATGAAGCTCCTCTACACCCTAATGCTGACTTTCATTGTGATAGGCATCCTTCAACTCAGCTTTATTGGTGATTGGTTGCTGATCCACCCTGAAGCACATTTGATTACCATCGCGCTTGCACTGTTCCTCTACCAACCTAAAGAGATAAAGACGGAAATTGAATCGAAAAATACTGAAGATGAAATAAATCCGAGACCATAAAAAAGGGCGTAAATTCATATTTACGCCCTTTTCGGTTTTACTGAGATTTTTAAATAATTAAATATTAGAACAGACTGCTGTTAATCATCGTATGAACCCAAATACTCGCCACATAACCTAAAGCGATCGCTGGTGTCCATTTAAGATGGCTAAAGAAGGTGTATTGACCTTTTGACTGCCCCATTAAGGCCACACCAGCCGCCGAACCTATCGAAAGTAATGAACCCCCTACCCCTGCAGTTAAAGTGACTAACAACCATTGTCCTGAAGACATTTCCGGATTCATGGTCAACACCGCAAACATCACTGGGATGTTATCCACGACGGCCGACAGAAGACCGACTGCAATATTGGCGTTGGTGGCACCCCATTGGGTATACATGACTTCAGAAGCCATCGCCAGATACCCTAAAGTACCTAAACCGCCTACCGCTAAAATAACCCCAAAGAAGAATAACAACGTATCCCACTCGGCACGGGCGATTTTGTTGAAGATGTCAAAGGTAATCGGTTTGGCTTCACCATGAGTCATGCCTTCGCCGGTATTCCCCATTTCATAAGATAACTCCCCGGTTTTCTTTAGGTAATAGGCAAAGAATTGTAAATAGGCCAAGCCCATCATCATCCCTAAAACAGGAGGCATATGCAGGAAGTTATGCATTGACACCGCAGTTGCAATAGTCGCAAAAAATAGGAACATAATACGTCTTGCACCACGGCGCATTGAGATCGTTTCATTTAACGATTCTGGCGTTTCATTAGGAATAAAGAACGTCATAATGATAGCTGGAACCACAAAATTCACTAAAGAAGGAATGAACAGATCAAAGAATTCATTGAAATGTAACAAGCCTTTTTGCCAAACCATTAAAGTCGTAATATCGCCAAACGGACTGAATGCACCACCCGCATTGGCCGCCACCACTACGTTGATAAACCCTAAACTGACAAATGCTGGAGAACTCGCGCCAACGGCTAAGATAACCGCCCCCATCAATAATGCGGTGGTTAGGTTATCTGCAACTGGAGAGATAAAAAAGGCTAAAAACCCCGTTAACCAAAAAAGTTGTTTATAACTAAACCCCTTGGAAACCAACCAACCACGTAAGGCACTGAACACTTGGCGTTCTTCCATCGCGTTGATATAGGTCATTGCCGCCAATAAGAATAAAAACAGCTCCGCAAATTCCAAAATATTATGGCGAACGGCTTCTTCGGCAACATCCGGCATATCATTTTGGATCATCACATAAGCGATTAGAGACCAAATCAAACCGGCGGCTAAGATAACCGGTTTGGATTTTCTTAAATGTGAAAACTCTTCTGTCATCACCAACAGATAAGCCACAACAAAAATCCCTAAGCTTACAAATCCTGCCCAATGAGTGGTTAAATCCATTAGGTTTTGAGATTCGCTGGCAAAACCTAAGCTTGGCAACAATAAACCTAAACTTAAACCCAAAAACGATAAAACGTTTTTCATTTTTAACCCTTTATATTCATATTAATCACTGTATTATAATGGTTTGAAACAATTGAAATAAAAAGAATTAATAACATGAAACCAATACCAAAATACAAAATTCTCGCTCCATGGGAGCGCATGTTCAGTAAGGTCGCTACTCCATTTGAACACTTCTTACATCAACAGACCACTACCGGTTTGGTCTTAATGATTATGACGGTGGTCGCCCTGATTTTGGCCAACTCACCGATCAGTGAAACCTATGCACATATTTTTCATACCAAACTGGCGGTGAGTTTGGGTGATTTCAGTATCAACCACACACTCCACCACTGGATCAATGACGGCTTAATGGCGCTGTTCTTTTTTGTCATCGGTTTGGAGATAAAACGTGAAGTATTAAGCGGTGAACTTTCCGAACCTAAAAATGCCATTTTGCCTATATTGGCGGCTATAGGTGGGGTTGCAGCCCCCGCTTTAATCTATTACTACATCAACTTAGGGCTACCAAGTCAGAACGGCTGGGGAATCCCTATGGCAACCGATATCGCTTTTGCAATCAGTGCGTTAGTTTTGCTTGGACGAAGAGTTCCGGTGGCTTTAGTCACGTTTTTGGTCGCCTTAGCGATTGTCGATGACTTAATGGCAGTTACCGTTATCGCCTTGTTTTATACCGATCAGATCCATATGTTTTCATTAATGATGGCGTTTGCCATTTTCGGTATTTTGATAGTCTTTAACCGCTTCGGGATTCACCATCCTCTACCTTACTTTTTAATGGGTGGTTTAATGTGGATTTTCATGTTGGAATCAGGGGTTCATGCCACCATTGCCGGTATATTAACCGCTCTGGCTATTCCGCATAAACCGAAATTCAATCCGCAATTCTTTGACCAGCATATGGCCAAACTAACCGATAAATTCAAACAATACCCTATTGGTGAAAACCATGAATTACATGACAAACAAAAAGCGGTTTTACACCATATGGAAGATACAGTGCATGCGGTAC
The DNA here is from genome assembly GCF_021654855.1 of Thiomicrorhabdus immobilis. Taxonomy (NCBI): domain Bacteria; kingdom Pseudomonadati; phylum Pseudomonadota; class Gammaproteobacteria; order Thiotrichales; family Piscirickettsiaceae; genus Thiomicrorhabdus; species Thiomicrorhabdus immobilis. The sequence goes on along the minus strand of NZ_AP024202.1, from coordinate 40,832 downwards.
AAGCTCCCCTTAACCGTTTAGAGCATGATTTCCATTTACCGGTCAGTTTGATTGTCATTCCACTGTTTGCTTTAGCGAATGCGGGGATTGCGTTACATTTTGATGGCATGCAAGCCCTATTATTCGAACCTGTCACCATGGGTGTTATGGCAGGCCTGGTGTTAGGTAAGGTCATAGGTATTGCCGGTGTGGCCTTTTTAGCGATAAAAATGGGAATTGCCAGCATGCCAAAACATACCACTATGAACCAAATCTTTGGGGTATCGTTTTTAGGTGGTATTGGTTTTACCATGTCCATCTTCATAGCAGAATTAGCATGGTACGGCTCTGAAGGTGGTGCTGAGATGTTATTGCAGGCTAAGACAGGAATTCTATTCGCTTCATTATTTGCGGGTGTGGTGGGCTTTATATGGCTACGCTATATCTCTAAACCCATTCACCCAATTGATAACGATTAAATAATTCATTTAATTATAGATAATCACAAACTAAAAACCCCGAAAAATCGGGGTTTTTTTATCGGTTTTATAAATAGTTCAGCAAGTTACCAGGCCTGGTGACAATAGTTAGCTTTGTGGATGATCCGTGTATTTCTCTAGAACCTCATACAACAATCGGGCATTAATCGGTTTGGTTATGTATTCATCAAAACCTTCTGTTAAAAAACGTTCCCTATCACCCTCTAAAGCATTAGCGGTTACCGCAATAATCGGTATGGCCGGTTTTTTGTCTTGTGCTTCAATTTGACGAATTTTGCGTGTCGCTTCGATACCGGACATATTAGGCATATTCTCATCCATTAAAATTAATGAAAACTCGCCATTTTTATCTTTCTGATAAGCAGCAACCGCTTCAATACCGTCATTGGCCACTTCATAGGTTAAACCAAATTTATTTAGTAACGCGATGATTAGTTTTTGATTGAGTAAATTATCTTCTACAACCAATACATGGCCATTGATTACCTCAAAGTCCATTTGTTGTTGAATAATAGGTTTGACTTGAACCGCCTGATCGACAGGAGCTTTGATACTGAAAAAGAATTTACTGCCTTTGTTCAAAGTCGATTCAACTTCCAATTTTCCACCCAACATTTTTACCAACATGGAAGAAATCGATAGACCTAAACCGGTTCCCCCATATTTGCGGGTGGTTGAGGCATCCACCTGATAAAAGGCATTGAAGATCTCTTTTTGTCTTTCTTCGGCAATCCCAATCCCTTCATCATATACCGTTACCGATAATTCGCCTTTATCAAAATCGTAATACGCTTCCAAAACGACATTGACTTTTTCAGGTGAAAATTTGATCGCATTCGAGAGTAGATTATTGAGGACTTGAGCAAGCCTGAATTCATCGCTAATCACATTTTTTGGCAGGGTGTTCTTACAAACAAACTCTAGTTGGATATTCTTATTCGCGGCAGCATCTTGAAAGAGGTTCAATGAATTTTGCAGGGTATCGTTAGGATTGAATGATTTTTTTTCAATTGGTAACTGATTGCTCTCAATTTTACTGAAATCTAAAATGTCGTTGATAATATTGAGTAAATTCTCACTCGAATGAATCACCGTTTCTAAATAACTGAGTTTTTTTGAATCGACCTCTTTCTCTCTAAGTAGATGAATAAACCCTAAAATGGCATTCATTGGAGTACGCACTTCATGTGACATATTCGCCAAAAACTGGCTTTTTAGTTCACTGGCTTCCAAAGCTTTGTTTTTTTCTATTTTGAGGTTGTCGATCAGATTTTGGTTTTTATATATCAGTTCAAAATTATGTGAGATATTAGCACTGAAAATCTTGCCGTTTCTGTACATGAATAAAATGAACAATAGGATCATCAAGGAAAAATAGTAATTTTCAATGCCGCCCATTACAAAAAAGCTAAACAATGTGGGCACTAGGGCTAAAACAACAAAACTGAAAAAGTATTTTTTAATCGGAATAAGTGAGGCGGTGCTGCCTGCAACAATTCCAGCAATGGCGATGGCCAAATAAGGGTTCGTGTCGATATTTTCAGCGTTGATAAACAAAATTGAAGCCGTTCCCCAACCCATTGCGGTTAATGTCACAAACACATAAACAATCCGTTCAAAAACCGGTTTATATTCCCTTTTTTGGATTGTCTTATAGAGATGATTCCCGATAAAAAGCCGTAATATAGAGACCGAAACCATATAAAAAAACCACCCATAAACAACGTTATTGTCCATAAAGTGGTCAAAAATCAGGGTAATCAGTAACGCCACCCCAAAGTTACCCAAACTACTGCTCAGGTTATTTTCTAAAACCAACAAAAGCTTCTGTTTTTGAAGTGTTTCTTTAAGCTCTATATTATTGTCGGCTTGTGTATTCATTGACTTCAACTCTTTAAAGCTTATTCAAAATTAAAATCATCTAAATTAGCTTGTGGGGCTTTACCATCAAAAATAAGATTGGTTCTATACTGTAAGTAACTCTCACGACTAAATACATAGGGGTCGGGCTGTGATTTGATGTCTTCAAGAAGTTTTACCACTTTGGTATATTTGACAAACTTATCACCCATAAAAATCATAATACGGCCGGATGTATCGGTATCTTCCAAAATCGTAGCATAGATAGGATCAACGCTACTTTCACTCAGCCCGCCTACCAATTCTCGTGTGGTATAAGAACCCACTATTGGTAAAACCAGATAGCTACTTTCATTCCACACTCCCCAGTGAAAAAGGGTTTGTCCAAAATCTTCATATTTAGCTTCTAAACCTGCTGGTTCGGCTACATCTAATAAGCCAAGCAAACCAAAGGTACTGTTGAGGGTAAAACGCATAATCTCGGATAAACCATCTTCGACCTTACCCTGTAAAAAACAGTTTATCGCCGATAACGGGGTTTTAAGGTTATCAAAAACATTATTGATCCCTGTTCTGGCTGGTTGCGGCAAAATACCGTTATAAGCATCTGCAATCGGTCTACCGAAGGTATCATTGAACCCCATATTGAAATCAAACATGACTCGGTTAAAAGATTCGTATGGATCCTGTGGATTCATGGGGTTTTTATTAACTTTAGTCGAATCGCTTTCAGCATGAGTCATCGGGCTAAACATCAAACAGGCTAATAGTAGCGAGGGGAATAATTTCATAACGTTTTAATTCTTTTATTCATTATTGTGAGGACTGTGTACAGGGTATTTTGATGGATTCGATAGCCTGTTTGAATAGTTCTAACGCTTGCATACGTGAAAACGTCTTACGCCATGCAAGGGCAACCGTTCTTTTAGGAACGGGGGATTTTATGGGTTTAATGGTAAAAAGCTCTTCATCGCGTTCTGAGAGCGATGTACATGGAAATATGGAGATACCAGCACCTGAAGAAACCATATATCGGATTGTTTCCAATGAACTGCCTTCAAACGTCTTTTGCAAACGACTATTTTGTAAATTCAGATTGGTCAAACCAGGAAAAGCTTCTACCACTTGATCCCTAAAACAGTGCCCCGAACCCAATAATAGGATAGTTTCATCTTCTAAGCTTTCCAAGTCAACCGGTTTAGTGCTGTTAGCCAAAGGATGTTCATTAGGAACAATGGCGCTAAAGGTCTCTTCATAGAGATTATAAGTTTCAATATTGGGTTCATCAAAAGGCAAAGAGAGAATCACAATATCCAATTCACCGGATTTTAATTTATCGGCTAATACATGGGTGTAATTTTCTTCTATCACCAAAGGGATATTGGGGGCAATTTTATGAAAACTGGGAATCAGTTTAGGAAGTAGATATGGGGCAATCGTATAGATAGCGCCAATCTTCAGTTCGGTAGTCAAATCCCCTTGTGCTTCTTTAGCGATCTGTTTGATATCTTTGCTACGTTCCAGTATCTCTTCTGCAATGCCAATAATCTGTTTACCTATAGGGGTAACCAAAACATCCTGTTTACGTCTTTCGAATAGAGTAACACCTAATTCATCTTCGAGCTTTTTAATCGCTACACTTAAAGTTGGTTGGCTAACAAAACAGATTTCAGAAGCTTTTCTAAAATGTTTTTCTTTAGCAACCGCTACGATATATTTAAGTTCATTTAATGTCATAAAAAGGTCTTTATTAAAGTCGTTATTTATTGAATGTAGTGGATAATTGGCTAGGTAAGTAAAGTATATATTTTCTTTATATATAACTTCTTTTTATTCTTATTAGTACAAACAATTGTGTAGATAAGTCAGATTTTGAGTATTTTATCAAATAGTTAGTTTGTGATTAAGCTGTGTGCATAGTTTCTGATAAAGTATGTGTGTAAGTGTGCGTGAATTGTGGATAAAATTTCGGTTTTCAATTTTATGTATAGTTATCCACAAATATACATAAGTTATCCATAGGGCTTATAGTCAAATATAGGCTACAAACAAAGGAATATTTTTTGGATGGAATTTAATCAAATCAATACTGAATCCTTATTGAATTTAATCAAATCAAGACGTACATGTTATCAGTTTTTAGATAAAGAAATTTATCCGCTGGATGACACTAAATTGAATAATTGTTTACAAGCGGCCATCTGGGCACCTAACCATAAATTGACTCAGCCTTGGCAATTTTATGTGGTCGGTGAAAAACTTAAAAACCGATTGGCGGAAGTCTATGCAGACAACCGAGCCAGTAAAAAATCTCAAACAGACACTGAATGTTATGCCGGTTTTTACCAAAAAGCGCTTGAGAAATTTATGGCCATTCCTCAGGTGATATTGGTAGGTCAAGTCTTGGCGCAAGACAGTACCGTTCGCCAAGAAGATTATGCAGCTTGTGCTTGCGCCATTCAAAATTTTCAACTGATGGCTTGGCAACAAAAAATAGGGGTGCAGTGGAGTACTGGACCGATTATCAATGATCCAAGAACCTATCAAAATTTATCAATTGAACCGTCACAAATCCAATTAATTGGAGCTTTGTATTTGGGTAATATTGAAGAAAATTGTCAGCTAAAAAACCAATCTAAACGTAAAACTGTCGAGGAAGTGACCTTTTATTTAGATTGATTGTTGGTCATTTTAGTTTGCTACCAGGCCTGGTGATTTAGATTTATCACTTGAATTTAATGGTTGAATACTCTACTTTAGCGCCTCTTTTAACCACTTTATTTAGCTTTTAAGGATATTCCCGCAAAGTGAGCCACTCTTCTGCATTGAATGTATTACAAACCGTTTATGGTTATGACTCTTTTAGAAGCCAGCAACAGGAGATTATCGAGGATTTAATCTCCGGCCAAGACTGTTTCGTTTTAATGCCGACCGGAGGCGGAAAATCGCTGTGTTATCAAATTCCTGCTTTACTTAGGCAGGGTACGGCGATTGTGGTTTCACCTTTGATTGCCTTGATGCAAGATCAGGTTTCGGCTTTACAGGCCAATGGGGTTTCAGCCGCTTATTACAATTCGAGCTTAGATGCGCAGTCGGCAGAAGCGGTGTTGGCGCAATTGCACTCCGGGCAGTTGGATTTACTGTATGTCTCCCCTGAACGACTTTTGAACCAGAGTTTTATCCAGCGTTTGCAAAGTCTACCGATTGCGTTGTTTGCCATAGATGAAGCCCATTGCATCTCCCAGTGGGGTCACGACTTTAGACCGGAATATCGTCAAATGGGCGCTTTAAGAGAGTGGTTTTCTGCGGTACCTTTTATCGCACTTACCGCCACCGCCGACAGAGCGACCCGCCAAGACATCATCGACAAGTTGCAATTTCACCAACCTAAAGTACATATCAGCAGTTTTGACCGTCCGAATATCCGTTATCGTGTACTGGAAAAAAGTAACCCTATGAAACAGTTGTTGGCTTTTTTGGAAACTCAGCCAAATGTCAGTGGGATTATCTATGCGTTAAGTCGTAAACGGGTAGAAGAGGTGGCCGAAAAACTCAAAGAGGAGGGGTTTAACGCCAAAGCTTATCACGCAGGGTTACCTTCCGAAATCAGGCAGAAAGTGCATCAACAGTTTATCCGTGACGAAGTCGATATTGTGGTGGCCACCGTGGCGTTTGGTATGGGCATAGATAAACCCAATGTGCGTTTTGTGGTGCATTATGACCTACCAAAGAACATTGAAGGTTATTACCAGGAAACCGGCCGAGCAGGGCGCGATGGATTGCCTTCTGAAGCCTTGTTGCTATTCGGTATGCAAGATGTCGCCACCGCCAAACATTTTGTAGAAAACGTAAGTGATGAAGAGCAACGTCGTTTAGAGAATTTCAAGTTATCGAGTATGGTCGATTTTGCCGAGGCGCAGACCTGTCGACGTAATGTGTTACTGAACTATTTTGCCGAACCCAGCCATAAAGCGTGCGGTAATTGCGATATCTGTTTGGATCCCCCCACTTTATTTGATGGTAAAGAGGCGGCTCAAAAGGCCTTGTCTTGCATTTACAGAATGCAGCAGGGGTTCGGGGCTAAACAGGTCATTGATGTATTGCGTGGTATGGATAATGAGCGCATTCGAAATTTAAACCATCATCAACTGAGTACTTACGGAATCGGCAAAGAGTATTCAGCGCAAGAATGGTCGAGTATTTTGCGTCAATTGATCCATTTAGGGTATATCTATCAAGATATCCAAAACTATTCGGTATTGAAGCTAACAGAGCTTTCTGGTGATGTTTTAAAAGGTAAGACAGAGATTCAATTGGCGTTTCCTAAAAAGACACTGAATAAAGTGACCAGGCCTGGTAAACGTAGCAGTTCAAAAGAGACTCTATTGGATAAAGATAGAGCTTGTTTTGAAGAACTTAGAGTTCTACGTAAAGAGATTGCCGAAAGTGAAGATAAACCCGCTTATCAGATTTTTGGTGATGCCACCCTGGTTGAAATGGCACAAAAAAGACCTAAAACCGATGCCGAATTATTGGCGATTAGCGGCGTGGGTGAGAAGAAATTGGAAAACTACGGTTTTGAGTTTTTAGCGGCTTTGAGAGCCATGTAAAAATCCAAGGCCAGTGTAAAATAACTAAAAAGCCTGTTTTAGAAGTTAATCAACTCTTCATCTTCAATAATGGAATTGTTGTTAGAAAGGTTACGGATACTTTTCTTGAAAAGGATTTTATTTTGTACTGGGTCTGGCAAGTCGGTAAACAAAATCAAATTTTTATCAATCATGATATCAATCACGTCTTCAATCACACGCACCATATCCAAATCTAATTGATTAAGCACTTTCTGAATAAGTTCTTCGCTATCAGTCGATGTTTCAATATATTTTTTTAATTTTGGGTCGTGGAGGCTAATTTCTTCAAGGTTAGGCCCAGGCGCAAAATGAATGTTTTCTATGTCATTCTGAGCGTTACGTTCAATGTAAATCATGAGGTATCCTCTACAGTTCTATATTTAAAAATCAGCAAACGTTAGATTAGCACCATTAACGTTTTTTTAAGGATGATTTTAATCTTCTATTTCCGATAAAACATTACCTAGAAGTTGGGTTAAACGATCATTCTCAGAATAATCCACCGGGCAATCGATTACCGTGACGGTTGGGGTTTTCAATGCAGTCTGTAAAACGGGTAACAGTTCGTCCGCTTTTTCTATACGAACCCCAATCGCACCAAATGATTTGGCATAATCCACAAAATTCGGATTTTTAAAATCAATATAGGCGGAACGTCCAAAACGGCGTTTTTGTTTCCACTCGATTAGACCGTATTGGCTGTCATTCCAAATCAAAATGACAATCGGGGTATTGCATCGTAAAGCGGTTTCGATTTCCTGAGAATTCATCATAAATCCGGCATCGCCGGTGACCGCCACAATGCTTTTCTCAGGATAAGCCAGTTTTGCCGCAATTGCTCCAGGTACAGCTATTCCCATACCGGCAAAGCCATTGGAGATAATACAGGTGTTCGGTTCATCACAGCGGAACATCCGTGCCATCCACATCTTGTGCGCGCCAACATCACTTATCGCAATGTCGTCAGATTCCATGGCAGTACGTAAATCCCAAATAATTTTTTGCGGTAGCATTGGCCAAGCATCGCTTTTACGGCAACGATTCATCTCTTTAATCATCGCATCACGTAAATGAAACTCGATTTGGCTTGAGTTTATAGGGGTTTCAAGAGTTTCAGTTAATGCTTCACCTAAAGCGGCAAGGTTAGGACCAATATTACCTATAAGTTCAATTTCCGGAATATAGCGGTTATCGACTTCGGCCTTTTTGGTATCGATATGGATAATCGTATGTTGACGATTTGGATTCCATAGGTGAGGGTGGTATTCCACCATATCAAAACCCACACAGATGATTAGGTCGGCTTTAGCGAATCCGGCGTTTTCATAATCGCCTTTTTGCAGACCCGCGGTACCCATCGCCATATCTGAATAGAAAGGGATGATGCCTTTAGCCATAAAGGTATTCACTACCGGGATTTTATGGTTTTCTACAAATTGTTGGATGTATTTTCCAGCACGGGAACGCACTGCACCGTTGCCCACCAAAATGAGCGGACAATGGGCACTCTTGACTAATTCTGCCGCTTGTTTGATTAAGCTTCTGTCGGCAAAAGTCAGACGGTTGGTACTGACGGGAAGAGGCAGTTCATCGGTATCCATTTCAGTAATGTTTTCAGGTAGGTCGATAAAGGTTGCCCCGGGTTTTTCCGCTTGAGCTAATTTAAAGGCTTTACGCACCACTTCGGGAATGGTTTCCGGTTCTAGAACTTGGGTGGCGTATTTGGTTATCGGTTTGAACATGCTGACCAAATCGACCACTTGGTGTGACTCTTTATGTAGACGTGTTGTCCCCGCCTGCCCGGCAATAGCCACCAATGGGGCGTTATCCATATTGGCATCTGCCACACCGGTAACCAAGTTGGTAGCGCCTGGCCCAAGGGTGGAGAGACAAACGCCAGGTTTACCGGTTAAACGTCCATAAACATCAGCCATATAAGCGGCACCTTGTTCATGACGAGTGGTAATAAAATCGATTTTTGAATCGAGCAGCGCATCCATGATATCTAAGTTTTCTTCACCGGGAATGCCAAAAATATATTCGACATTTTCATTTTCAAGGCATTTAACAAATAGATTGGCCGCTTTCATAGCTTGCTCGCTTTCTTATAGATTTAGTAATTAGCAAAGAAGCGGGAAATAACGCTTAACCACTTCTTGGTGTTTGTTTTAAGTAATGGGCTTTATTATGAAGACTAACAAAACAAATGACCAGGCCTGGTCAGTTAATTTACCAACTTTTGCGGCTTTTAAGGCCATTGTTGGGCAAGGTATAGGGATAAGGGTAAAAGACGTAAGATTGCGAGGAGTTGCTCCTCGCATAATCAGGATTTGACTATAAGGTGAGTAACGCTTATTGATTGGTAAGGGTATTGACGGTAGTCCACATTTTATCGCGGCTGCCATTCATACCAACATCAGTAAGGTATTTACCATTTACGATAATGGCCGGTACCCCTTCAACACCGTAAGCACGGGTCAATTTTCCTGCTTTACGTACCAATTGATCGACTTTAAAGCTTTTGAAGTTATTGATGAAGTCAGATTCCTTTACGCCAAACTGAGTGAAGAACTTGGCAATCGCTTCAACGGTGAACAGTTCTTTTTTGTCTTTATGCAAGGCATCAAAAAAGGGTGTGTGTGACTGTTCAATCACGCCTAATTCTTGGGCGGTAAAGAAAACACGAGCCATAAAAATCCAGTTAGGGCTATTGAACACCACCGGCATACGTTCAAAATAGATGTCTTCTGGCTTATCTTTTAACCACTCATTCAGACTCGGTTCCAAATGATAACAATGCGGACAAGAGTAACCAAAAACTTCGACCACTTTCTTAGGGTGTGGAATGGTGGGTTGAGGCTGAGGAACCAATTTGTATTCCACACCTTCCACCAAACCAAAACCATCGGCAGATAAAGCAGGAAAACTGCTGGCGGTTAATAACCCGGCACAGCCCGCTAAAAATGCTCTACGTTGCATAGTCATATCCTTTTATAGTTAAGAGTTACAGTTCACCGTAAGAGTGTAAACCTGATAAGAACATGTTTACCCCTAAGAAAGCGAAAGTGGTGACCAATAGGCCAACTAACGCCCACCAAGCCATCGGCGCACCACGCCAACCTTTAGACATACGAATATGTAACCAAGCGGCGTAGTTAAGCCAAACAATCAAAGCCCAGGTCTCTTTTGGATCCCAAGACCAGTAACCACCCCAAGCTTCGGCTGCCCACATAGCCCCTAATACGGTCGCGATGGTGAAGAAGGCAAAACCTAAAGAGATGGTTCTGTACATCAGATCGTCCATCACTTCCAAAGAGGGCATCTTGCTGGCAAAAACGCTATTTGGGTTTTTGGTTAAAGCTTTATTGGTCAATAAGTAGGCCAAACCGATCATTGCGGCAATGGAGAATCCGCCATAACCAATGAAGTTGGCCGGTACGTGGATTTTCATCCAGTAACTTTTCAATGCAGGCACTAAAGGTTGAATCACATGCGCTTGTTTATCAAAGGTATACCATAGTAAAAACGCTACGGCAGAACTGATGACCAACATCACAAAACCACCCAATGCACGAGTTTTATAACGCTGTTCATAAAACAGATACATCAGACCGGTCAGCACCACAAACAAAATGAATACTTCATACAAGCTACTGACTGGGATATGACCATAGTCGAAGTTGATGATGTAAGACTCTCTCCAACGAACCATCATGCCCACTAAACCAAAGGTCACGGCACTCCATACCAGAGTGGTTGCCGTTTTAGCGGTAAATTCAGATTTATTGAATAAAGCTAAAAAGTAAGCGGCGGTGGATAATACGAACAGAGCGCTCATCCACATGATGGCCGATTGGCTGGATACCAGGAACTTCAAGAAAAAGGCTTGCTCATTGGCGGTGATCACATTGCCGTGCGCTTGATAAGACCACAAAGCGATAAAAGTTAAACCGGTCACCCAAAGAGTAAGTTGTTGAATGCTTGGCCACATCTTACCCAAAGCAATCAGGCCGATTGTGGTACCGATTAGAATACCAATTTCATATTCATCCATTAGGCTACCATATTGGAGCCAGCCGTAGACCGCGCCTAAAGCAACAAAGATAGCCCAAGCTATATCTCTTATGGAAAAAGACGTTTTTGTTGAATCTTTAAATTCGTCCATGTAATTTTCAGTTTGCATAATTTTCGCCCCAGTTATTCTTGTTGAGAATTTTCTGATTTTTGTTTTTCTGATTTAGCATTATAGTCTTGGATTTTGCTGACTAATAATTCAAATTCTTTGGTTGTTTCAGGTAAGTTCTTATTGTCTTTGGCAGCAATCGTCACTTCAGAACCCGATTCATCGTCTTCTGTTTTTGGTTGAATGTGAATCCAAGTACGACGCTGTCTAACGTAGAACAAGAAAAACACCCCGATAATCAACATAGCACTACCAAAATACACCACATCCTTACCAGGCGATTTAGTGATTTGCAGACCAGTCGATTGAATTTCTTTAAAGTTTTCAATTTCAAAATACATTGGTGGTCCGTAAGCCGATAGACCGGCAACGGTATTTAACGCATCTTCGAACCAGGTTTTATCAAATTGCGAAATTTCTTCATCTTGTGTTTTGGCGACACCTTCCTGAATCAGGATATCCATATAAAGTGTCTGTAGAGCAAAACTGGTCTGTCCAAAATAGTATTCCGAGACTTTTTTGCGGTCCGCTTCCGGAACATTTTGGTTTACAAAATTGGTAATACCGCTGAACCCTTTATTACGGAATAGCATTAAGAGCTGCTGTAACAGTTTAATTTGAATATCGTATGTCTGCTGCGACATGGTTTCATCTTTAGGGTATAGCTTGGTGAATAACTCTTTGACTTTTAATGGGTTATTCAGGCTTGTCAGGAACTTGAAGAAACGTTCCTTCTTACGCTGAGCGTCAGCAGGGATAAACAGGTATCTGAATGGTTCGGCATTGCTGGTACGGACGCCTGTCATAAAGAACCAGCGATCTTCTTGTTTAGACGGCAACATGTAGTTTTCATACTCCCACGCCTTACCTTGCTCATTACGAACCTTAAAAATAATGGTTGGGCCGTTGTTATGCATTTTATGGCCGGTCAGCTTACGCTCTTCTTCTGTGGCAGGCACGATATTGTGCATTTTGAAGTCGTTAAACTCAGCTTTAAAGGTACCAACAGGTGTCTTTAAAGGTTCGATACCGTTGATTTGGGTATCCAGTTTAATTGCGTTTTCAATAGGCGATAATAGTGGGTGGATTTTCAGGTTTAACTTGGTTCCACCATCTCCAAAAGAGGATTGGTAAATCGCATAGTTTTTATAATAAAGAGGGTGGTTGACCGCGATGGTTTGTCTAATAGGTTCATCCAACTCAGGTGCCATCAAAACCAAATCACTCTCAAAAGATTTAGGCATACCGGTATCGTAATACTCGATGCGGAAGTTTTCATTTACGATGGTGAAAGGGAGTTTTTGAACCAAGTAACCATTTTCATAAGGTAGAAACAGCACATCGGTTTTTTCACCTTCAGGTACGTTAACCGAGCCACGGAAAGAAAGGTTGTCCTTACCTAGCCATGATTGTTTTGGGATTTCATTCAAGCTGACAGAGCGGGTTTCAGGCTTTAAATCTCCGGTCAATTCACGGAATTTAAGCAGTAGATTACTGTCTAAAAGCGCACCGACACAAATAACGATAATGGAAATATGGGTGAAGAAATAACCTAAACGGTTCCAGCGACCCTTCAAACCCGCTACGGTAACACTGCCATCATCACGTTGATGAACTTTGGTTTTATAGCCATTATGTTCAAGTAGCGCTTTAGCATAACCTTGCTGTTGCTCCAGCGGTAAAGCGCTTTGAACAACCGTATTATTAGGCTGGTGTTTAAGGGCGTTCTTCGAGAGTTTTTCGCTGAATTGCTTGATGTCTTTTAAGAAGCCTGGGGTGTTGCGTGTGACACAAACACTGGTTGAGAATAGTAAGAAAAGCAAAACCAAAACAAACCAAGCGGCGCCGTAAACGTGAAACAGCCCTAAATCATTGAACACTTGCGACCAAAAAGGTCCAAATTTAATGATGTAATCCTGGAGGCTTTGGTCCTGTTTAAGAACCGTACCGATTACCGAGGCGATAGAAAGCATAACCAATAACGTTACGGCTAGGTTCATCGACCCCAAAAAATTCATAAAAACACTCGGTTTTTTTGGATTTTTAGTTTGGTTTTGACCTTTTTCGGACTGCAAAGGCGTTTTATTTGGCGTAGTTTCTACTTGTGTCGGTTCAGTCATAGTATCAATTTAGTTATTATTCTCTGGTTGTTTTATAAAGGCACAAAAATATAGGCCACTGTTTTATAAAGAAAAAATTTTCATATTGCGTTTAAACCTTGTTTTTTAAAGGGTTTTAGCGCAATCGGTTTTATGTTTAACCAGATTAGAATTCGTTAAAAAATAGGATAGAGTATATACTTATGTAAATCATTGATAAAGTATTAAAATATCAATTTGATACTGATTTGCTTATAACTTTTCTGATTGTTTTTCAATAAATCTTAGCCAGTTTAAACAGGGGTTTTAAGCGGTTTCAATCGGTTTTTGGTGATACCTAATTAAAAAAACCAACCTATAAAATTAACGGATTTAAATTTAAGACTATGCAACATCCTCTTTACCAAAAAGCGACTTATCTAAAAAGTGTGCCAACGATTGATTTATGTCCAGATGAGCTGACTCATGAAGTCGCTTTTGCAGGACGCTCCAATGCAGGTAAATCGAGTGCATTGAATGTCATCACCTCACAAAGAACACTTGCCCGTACCAGTAAAACCCCAGGTAGAACGCAACTAATCAACTTTTTTACGGTTGATGACACTCGCGCTTTAGTGGATCTACCGGGTTACGGTTTCGCCAAGGTGAATGTTAAGGTGAAACGCGCTTGGGAAGCCGGTTTAACCACCTATATTGAAAAGAGGGAGTCTTTAAAAGGGTTAATCTTGTTAATGGATTCACGTATACCACCGACTGAAATCGATTTGATTATGTTGGATTGGACAAAAGCCATTGGTTTACCGGTGCATGTGTTGTTAACCAAATCGGACAAGCTAAAAAAAGGACCAGCTAAAGCCGAGTTGTTGAAATTAAAACAATTGCTCAAGGAGCAGTATCCGCACGCCACCGCACAGCTGTTCTCTTCTTTGAAGCGTGATGGCTTGAATGAGGTCTGGAATAAACTGGATGAGTGGATGGAGTATGAACGTCCACCAAAAGAGAAAAAAGAACCGGTTGATAGCAAAAAAATTCGACCAGGTAGTAAGAAGCCTAAAACAAAAGGCAACATTCGCCGATTTAACTAAGTTTAGAGAATCCGTTAAATCAGACGGGGTCTGCTATCGGGTTTACCAAATGACAAAGCCGCTAAACTCATGTTTAAGCGGCTTTTTGGTTTTTAGATATTTTACAGAACTCTATAGCCAGAAAAGCCACCAGGCCTGGTGGCTTTATAACAAGCTTATCTGGCGTTATTGAACATATTGTTTTTAATCTCGTTGATATTATCAAATTGCGCTTTCAGTTCTTGTATTTGCCGTGCTTGCTCTACTTGGTTCTGCAGGATATCTCGTTGCTTTTTTTGCATCTCATGCATCTCCTTAAAGTCATTCATTTTTTTTTTGGCCGCCTGGCTACTTTCAAGTAAGGACTGTTTTTTGAGCTCTTCCGCAGCGGCTTTATGTTTAAGCAGGTGATATTGAGTAATCTCACCTTTCTTGATATCGGCTTTTAGCAGATATTTTTGGCTGGTTTCAGTCTTACCAGGTGTTTCAATAATCGCAATCGGCAGACCTTTAAATGATTGGTTCAAGGCAGATAATTGCGGTTTACTGATTTCAATCAATAAATGTTGTACCTTGTCGGAAAAGGACACATCCGGCGCCAATTGATAAATATGCACCGCTTTAGGGTTGCTGCTGATTCGAGTGGCAACCCAGTTATCGTTATTATCTGGATAACCACTAATGGCTACAAAATGACCTGTTTTAAGCTCAACACCTTCACTCAATTGAGTCTGATTGTTTAAATAGATCAGCTTGCCATCAACCATGATTTGGTTGGCTTTAACGTCTTCGATTTTTCCTGCAATTGGATAGAAAACATAAATATTTTTCGTCCACGGTAGGGCTTTATCCGTTTCTGTTTCCACCACCACCTGCTGACCGAGTTGTAATGTTTCTTGATCAGAGACGTTTGAACTGATTTTGACATCGCTATCGTATTCAATCTCTACACCATTGACCCAGATGCTACCAAATTCGGTGATGGTTCCAATAATGCCTGTACCTCCAAAACCTGAAGTAGATGCGACATTACCCGTGCCTCCAAATCCGGATTTAGTGGCAATCTGAGTTTCATCTACAGGTGATTTACCTGTTCCACCAAAACCGGAATTACTGGCCATTTTGGTTTCAGCAGGTTTGCTGGGTTCTGTAGGTAACAACTGGCAGGCTGAAACCGTCATGGCTAACAGCAAAATGGTCAGCCCGTTTTTAAATAGTTGTGTCATCAAGCGGCTTGATGGTTGTAGTAAACTCAACATTGGGTGTTGTCCTAATCTTCAGAACCAGAAGGTTTTTTTGTCAAGGTTTGGCAAAAATATGCCCCCACATGCATCTCATGTTGTGCATGCTCAGCGTTTTTGTCTTGTTCTTGAAGCTGACTTGCCACTTGGTTTAATTCGGTTAGAACCGCCATCATTTTTTCATTGGAAAGCGTTTCCAATTTCTGAATCGACTCTTCGGTTAAACCCGAATAATAAACCGCTCTATCAAACATAGCGGGAATTTGGTTTTCCAAGTTGTGTGCAACGGTGGTCAGATGGCTTCCGATGTTTTTACCGGCAAAGAAGAGTTTTTCTTCAAAGTCCTCTTCTGGAATATAGCTCGCTTTTTTAAGCTGAACTTTTTCCTGTTTATCTTCGGTGGTTAATTCCACCAAATTTTGGCTTAACCATTCGTCCAATATCGAACGCGGGTGTTTGTCTTTAGATACTGAGAACACCAGTTCTTCAAACGATGGGCTACCGTCCTGCTGATAGCGGAACAGAGCCAGAGGCTCACCATTCACATCAATATAACCTTGATGACCCATCCAGATAGACATAAGTTGAGAACTCAGGCTTGCTTTCAACTCTTTTTCAGTCGGTTGATTCAGGTTTTCAGTGCGAATACGCTTAACGTCACCACGATGAATGCCGGTTAATAGACTGATACGACTGTCTGTGAGTTTTTTGCTCTCAATCGTAAACGATTCCTCAGCCACTTCGACATAGGTTCGTTTTAGCAAATTCAGTAAGCCGATATAGGTAATATCTTGATGGATTAATAAACGCACTAAAGGCCTAAGCATCGTACTTAATGCTTTGGCCAGAGCTTTTTCTTTTACTGAAGTTACGGTTTCTTGAGTCATATTTCTAAACTTTAAAATTTGGTTGTTAAGCTTACACCGATGCTACTGGTTGAGGTGACATCATAACCAGCAAAGCCGGTTAAGCTATAAGTTGAATTTAAAGGCTTACTAACAAAAGCCGCAAAACCTAATTGATCGTCTAAATTTTTAAAAATACTTTCACGATAATCTAAACTGATACCGATACTGGTTTTATTGTTATAGACATAACCGGTACCCACAGACGCATAGATGCTATCTTGCATATTCCAGCCTTCAACCTTACCGACATATTTATACCCTAATGTTGTAAAAATCGAGCTTTGGTTTCCTAAGCTTGCAAAATAATCTAACTGAAAAGAGGAGTCATCTTTTCCTGTGCTTAAACCTTTATCGGCATCACCAGTGGCAAACTTCTGTTTTAATTTAAAAGTAAACTGGTCGTTTAAATCATAACCAATGCTTACAGAAGTATCGCCCAAACCGCTTTCTTTGAATGAACCGCTTTTAACCGATAAATAAGCCATCGAAACACCAAAAGAGAGTTCATCCTTTTTGATGGAAAGCATTAATGGAACCGAAACCGATGTGACATTGTCACTATTGATGGTGTCACTTTGCCCGTCTATATAAAATAAGCCGGTAGTGAGTTTAGTGTTCTCATCTGCTTGGGCGATTGAGTTCAAAGCGACCATTCCAAATAACAGGATTAGAACCGGTAGCAAAATAATTTTAAAAATTGAGTGATTCATTTTGTATCTTAATTAAGTTTAATAAATCGTGGCATTTAGTGTCATGCCACTTTGTCCAGCAGTAAAAATTAATTTACCACGGTCGCTTCGGCATCTGCGGTTGTCGTTTCAGTTTGCTCAACCTGATCTTGCTGATGTAAGCGTGCTTGTTCCTGAACCCTAAGTTGTTGGGTTGTTTGCACCATCGCTTGGGTTCTCTCCATGTTTTGTGTCATGGTCTGCATTTTTTCCATAGACTGCGTCATCGCTTCTACTTTACCTTGTGTTTGCATGACTTGCTCTTGCTGAGCTTGCATTGTTGTCATGTCCATCGCCATGCTTGCCATAGAAGCGAAAGTGGCGGCAACAAGAGTAGCGCCAACCGCGGTTTTCAAAACAATTTTGTTAGAAATCATGTTCATGGATAAATCTCCATTGTGGTTATTATATAAGAAATGTTAAACGTTTACATTTGTAATATTAAATTTTTTGCCATTTACTGTCAATAAAAATGTAAATAAATTACATAAAGTGAAAAGTATAGATTTTTCCAAGGGAGAACAAGTTGATAAGGGTTGTTGAGTCGAGGTTTAGGATGTTTGGCCCTTAAGGGAAATAAAGGCCAAAGGTTTAAGTCATAGATGATTAGAGGTTTTTACACAAAAGAAGATTGTGTAAAGGATTTTGGGTATCGTGTTTAGTGGGCTTCATCCCAGTTATTGCCCTCACCGATTTCAACAATCAACGGCACTTTCAATTCAAGAGCCGATTCCATTAAGCGTTTAATTTCGGGTTTTACGGCATCTAATTGGTCTTCAGCGACTTCAAACACCAATTCATCGTGCACTTGCATGAGCATTTGGATATCAAAACCACAGGTTTGTAACCATTTTTCGATTTGTATCATCGCGGTTTTAATGATATCGGCTGCCGTTCCCTGCATAGGGGCATTGATAGCGGTACGTTCAGCGTATTGGCGTAACTGGCCGTTGCGGGCGTTGATGTCCGGCAAATACAGTCTACGACCTAATAAGGTTTCAACATAACCTGTCGATTTAGCCTGTTCTTTGGTGTCTTGCATATAATGCAATACGCCAGGATAACGTGAGAAATACAAATCTATATACTCTTGAGCGAGATTGCGCCCTACATTCAACTGTTTGGCTAAACCAAACGCCGACATGCCGTAAATCAAACCAAAGTTCACCGCTTTGGCGCTGCGACGCTGTTCAGTGGTGACATCTTCTAACGGAACACCAAAAATTTCAGCGGCTGTAGCCTGGTGGATGTCCTTGCCTTCAGAAAAGGCCTTCAAAAGTCCGGCATCACCCGATAAGTGCGCCATAATTCTCAGTTCAATTTGCGAATAATCCGCCGCCACCATTTTATAACCAGGCCTGGTTATAAAAGCCTGACGAATTCGACGACCTTCTGCAGAACGGATTGGAATGTTCTGTAAATTAGGCTCGGTTGAGGATAAACGTCCGGTTGATGCTACCGCTTGCATATACGAGGTATGAACACGACCCGTATTTGGGTCTACCTGTTTGGGCAGGGAATCGGTGTAGGTCGACTTCAGTTTGGCCAAACTGCGGTATTCTAGAATCAGGATAGGCATCTCATGGCCTTGATCGGCTAATTCGGCCAATACCGGCTCGGCGGTAGATGGTTGGCCTTTGGGGGTTTTCTTGATGATGGGTAGCTCTAGATTTTCAAACAAAATGGTTTGTAATTGCTTAGAAGAGTTGAGGTTAAAGACTTCTCCGGCGATTAAATGCGCTTTTTGTTCAAGTTCAGTGAGTTTTTTACTGATCTCTTCACTTTGAATCGCCAGCATGTCGGTATCCAACAATACACCGTTGCGTTCCATATGAGCCAAAACTGGCATTAAAGGCATTTCTATGTCGGTAAATACCTTTTTAAGTGGTGGTTCTGCTTCTAATTGTTGCCAAAGTGTTTGATGTAGTTGCAAGGTGATGTCGGCATCTTCAGCCGCATAATGGGCCGCGGTTTCAATCTCGATTTGGTTAAAGGTCAGCTGTTTTTTACCTTTACCGGCAATCTCTTCAAAATGGGTGGTGCGATGGTTGAGGTATTTGAGTGCCAAATCATCCATATTGTGACGGGTAGCAATGCTGTTCAACGAGTAGGATTCGAGCATGGTGTCATACTGCATGCCTTTTAAGTCGATGCCGTGGTTCTGTAACACATGCCAGTCATATTTTAAATTTTGACCGCATTTAGCGACATTTGGGTTTTCTAGGATGGGTTTTAGTTGATTTAAAACCATGTCGATATCAAGTTGCTGTGGAGCGCCTTCATAATCATGCATCAACGGGATATAACAGGCTAGATTACCGGTGCTTGCTGGGTCTTTAACCGCTAAACAAATCCCTACGATTTTTGCTTGCATGGTATTCAACGAGGTGGTTTCGGTATCGATGGCGAACAGTTCCGCTTGCTGGATAAGCTCCATCCATTTTGCAAATTCCGCTTCGGTAAATACTGTTTCATAATTTGATGGTTGCGCATTTTGAGTGGATTGCGGTGTTATAGGGCTTTGCTCTTCACTGCTATTGCTGGTTTTCTTCTGCACTGTTTGGCTATGGGCTTTCGCGCCTGTGGACTTTGAAAAAGGCGCGTGCCCAGCCATCACCTGGTTTAACCAGTTGCGTAAATCGTACTCTTTGAAGAGCTCTTGTAAACGTTCTAAATCGGGTTGTTTTCTTTGAATATCGTCTAGGCTAACAGGCAAATCGCAGTCTACTTTAATGGTAGTCAGTTCCCTAGAAAGTACAAGTTGGTCTAGGTTATTGCGCAGGTTCTCACCAATTTTCCCCCCAATCATCGGGGCGTTGGCGATTAGATTATCGATATTGCCAAACGAGTTCAGCCATTTAACCGCGGTTTTCGGGCCACATTTGGGAATTCCTGGAATGTTATCCGCACTATCGCCGACCAAAGCCAAGTAGTCGATGATCTGTTCAGGACGAACCCCAAACTTTTCCAATACGCTTTCAGGAGTGGAAAGGGTGTCGTTCATGGTGTTGATTAGGGTGACATGTTCATTCACCAGTTGGGCTAAATCTTTATCACCCGTTGAGATCAAGGTGTCGTGTTGGGCTTCGGTAGCTTGGTGGGCAAAGGTTCCCATCACATCGTCGGCCTCAACACCATCAATCACCAATAAGGGTAACCCCAAGGCTTTGACAATTTCATGAATCGGTTCGATTTGTGTTCTGAGTTCATCCGGCATTGGTGGGCGGTGCGCCTTATATTCATCATACAACTCATGGCGAAAGGTTTTGCCTTTGGCATCAAAAATAACCGCCATTTTCTCAGGCTGGTACTGCTCAATCAGTTTACCCAGCATATTGATAACGCCAAAAATCGCCCCAGTTGCCTGGCCTTTACCATTGGTAAGAGGTGGCATAGCGTGAAAAGCCCTAAATAAATAGGATGAACCGTCCACTAAAATAAAAGGGCTGTCGGCGTTAAAAGAAATTTGCGAATTGGAATCGGTCATTTAAGATGCTCATGTGATAAAATTTGAAAAATCATTTTACCCAATTACGAGACTTTACTCTATGTCTGTCTATACAGTCGTTGAAGAAAACCAATTAGTGGCCTTTTTAGAAGATTATGATGTCGGAACTTTGGATTCCTTTGAGGGAATCAGCGCCGGTATTGAAAATACCAATTATTTTGTCAATACCATTAAACATGGCCATTTAGAACAATTTGTTTTAACGATTTTTGAACACCATACATTTGAAGAATTACCCTATTTCTTGAATATCATGGCGTTTATGGCAGAGCATAACATTCCTACAGCGCACCCGATTCCCACCCATTCGAACGGCTATTTAAAAGAGTTGTGCGGTAAACCGGCGGCCTTGGTTGAGCGTTTGACCGGCAGTACGGTAGATAATCCTTCTGTTACACAATGCGGTGTGATGGGGGGTCAGTTGGCACGTTTCCATATCGCGGGACAGCATTATGAAGGGGTTAGGGCAAACGATCGTGATATCGACTGGATGCAAAACACCTTTGCTGATATCCAATCGTATCTTGAAGAGGATGAACGCCAGATGATTGAATCTGAATTGGCGTTTCAAGCACAAACCGATTGGTCTGCTTTGCCAAAAAGTGTGATTCATGCCGACTTGTTCTGCGATAACGCCATGTTCAATGGCGATGCATTAACCGGCATTATCGATTTGTACTACGCCTGTAATGCACCAATGTTGTATGACTTGGCGGTCATGGTGAATGATTGGTGTCGAGTGCATGCTGATAATCCCGCTGAAATCGAATTTGACCAGCAACGTCTAGATGAAATGTTATCGGCCTATCAAACCCAACGTTCATTAACCGAGGCAGAACAGGCCGCTTGGCCTGCCGCTTTACGTTTAGCCGCTCTGCGATTCTTCTTATCGCGTTTAAAAGATAAACACATCCCTAGAGAAGGTGAAATCACACAAATCAAAGACCCGAATGTCTTTAAACGGGTGTTGCAGCTTCACCAATAGACTCTTTTTAATAAAGCGACCAGGCCTGGTCGCTTTTCAAAACGGCTTTAATCTTTACTTTTTGAAGGTAAGGTTTCTGGTTATTAAGGTGTTGCCATTGAAAACAGTATCACAATCTCAAATCACCCAAGCGGTTGAGCTTTTAAAACAAGGCGAGGTCATCGCTTATCCAACAGAAGCGGTGTATGGTTTGGGGTGTGACCCTTTTAAACGGCAGGCGGTAGAGAAGCTGTTCCACGTGAAACAACGCCCTATGGAAAAGGGTGTGATTTTGGTAGCGGCAAATGTCGAGCAAATTCTGGATTGGGTTGAATTACAGGGTTGTGATTGGGAGCAGAGTGTCTTGCAAACCTGGCCAGGCCCTATGACTTGGGTATTGCCTCTAAAGCAAAATACCAAAACCACTATGCCTGAATGGATTACCGGCGGTCGGGATACGGTGGCGATTCGAGTGTCAGACCATCCGGTTGTGCAACAGTTATGTTTGGCCTTTGGAGGGCCAATCGTCTCGACCAGTGCCAATCTATCCAACCATCCCCCCGCGATATCATGTCAAGAGGTTGAGCGTGAGTTCAAGAATCAGGTTTTCTGTATTTCTGCTGAATTGGGCGGTTTACTTAAGCCCACTCAGATTAGAGAAGCTAAAACCGGACAGGTTTTGCGCTGAAATTGCTTCTCTTCAAAAACCACCAAGAAAAAACCTCCCTGAATAATAACCCCCCCTATTTTTAGGGCGTCAGTGTACGGCTGTAGATAATACTTGAGCCTGCAAAATTAACGTTTGCCTATCGCTCTTAAATAGAGAGGTTCTACCTTTTTAGCGTACCTGGAAAGGTCTTTGATACGATTGGTATGGGATGGATGGGTGCTGAGGATCTCTGGAGGCTGCCCGCCTTTGGATTGCTTTTCCATTTTTTGCCAAACACTGACGGCCGCATAAGGGTTGTAACCCGCTCTAGCAGCCAATTCCACCCCCATTCGATCGGCTTCCACTTCATGGGTTCGGCTGTTAGGTAAGGTTAGCGTGACTTGTAAGGCCATAGATGCGGCATCTAAAGCGGGCCCTTGTACACCTGTAAAGATACTTAAGGCCGATAAACCAACTTGGGTTAAGGTTTGTTCAGAGGCTCTTTCTCGGCCATGCTCACGTAATGCGTGTGCAATCTCGTGTCCCATAATGGCGGCGATTTCGGCATCGGTGAGGTTAAGTTTATTGATGATTCCGGTATAGAAAGCGATTTTACCGCCAGGCATGCACCAAGCGTTTAATTGGTCGGATTCGAGTACATTTACTTCCCAAGCCCATTTCGGCGCATCGTCACGAAATACGGCTGTTTGAGGGATGATATTGTTGGCAATGCGACGTACTCGTTTGACCATTTCGCTGTCGGTATTTAATTTTTTGGCGGTTTGCGCCTCTTTCAATACCGAGTTATAGGCAACTTGAGCGCCTTGCGTCATTTGTGCGGGAGAAATAAGCAAAAGTTGTTCACGTTTAACCCCTACCGTACCCTGTTTTGTACTGGTTGAAGTACAAGCTACCATGCTAAATAGTGTGGCGGTTAAAAGGCTATGTTTGATTAAGGTGGTTAGGTGCATAACAGTGTCCGTTTTACTTCTTTATCGCTTGGTTGGCTAGGGTTCAATTGAGTCGTTTAGTTACCAAACACTTTTTTCAGTAGTTCGGTTGACTGTTTAATCGGGTCTTTACGAATGGCGGCTTCTTCCTGAGCGATGTAATAAAACATGCCGTTCATTCCCTCATCGACAACGTGTTCTAACAAGTCTGTTTTCACGTCAGGTACAAAAGGCAGGTTTTTGTATTTGCTGATGGCTTTATCGTAGGCGCTGATGGCACCCACTTCATTCAATGAATTTTCGACGATAGGCGCCATTTTGGCTTTAAGGCTAGGAGCGGTTTTAGATTTTAAGTATTGAGTCGCCGAATCTTTTGGTCCTTCGTAGATCTTTTTCACATCATCAAAAGACATCTCTTTAATGGCATCTAGAAATAGCGCTTTAGCTTGCGGTGTGGCCGCTTCTGCCGCGCGGTTAAGTTTGGTTTCTACATCATCCATGTATTTACCCATACCGAACTGATTCAGGGTGGATTGCACCGTTTTTAGGGAATCGGGCAAAGGGATGTGTATCTTGGGATCGGCGTTGAAACCATCTTTAAGACTGAGTTTGTTGACGACCGTTTCTGAACCTTGAGTTAAGGCTTGTTTAAAGGCTTTTTGTATCTCTTCTGTAGAGAGGTCTTTTGGAAGAGCGGAATTGCTTGTTGTATTTGTGCTTGATGATTGGCTCTCTTGAAAACTTTTTAATAGATCCGCACCTTGGTCAAGCCAGCCTGCCTGGCTTTGAAAGCTAAATGCATTCAAGGCCAGGAATAAGGGTAAAGCGATCACGGTTTTGTTATGGATTTGGTTGAGTCTATTCATCGTGTGCCTCTCTAAAAAGAAGTGTCTAAGTATGTGTGCTAACAGAATACCTAAGTTTAAAAATGAATCCAATCAAATTCATATGAGATTGAAGCTTAAATTGGTGTTGATTTATGTTAAATCAATTATTTACGCACAACGCTATGCGCCCCTTTAGTGCGGAATTCGTACTCAAGCAAACAGGCATTTTTGCCTCCTAACTCCAGCTCTTTAGTGTAAAGAATAATGCCTTTTGAGTCTGTATAGCGTTTGTAGCCATAGTTTGGTAGGTCAAACTGAAGCGTCCAAATTTTTGAGTCAACCGCTTTAGCGCAACTATCAAAGGCGGTAATTTTCCCACGTTTGTGTAAAAAACATTGTTTTAAGGTTTGAATGAATGTGTAGTCGGTTTTAAAGGATTGCCCTGGTTTGCCGGAAATTTGGGTTAATGAAACTTCGGTGCTTGGTCCATCAATTCCACCGGAGTATTTATCAATAAAAAACTTCCAGTTTCCCATGTTCTCGGTATTTTTTTGAATGAATTCATCACAATGGGTAATGCCGAATTTATGAAATTCATCGAGCATTGGGTCTTTATTTGTTTGGGCATAGCTTTGTAATGTTGTGAACATTAAAGCGCTCAGAACAAGGCTTTTCATAGTTAATCCTGTATGTGAAAATAGTGTTTTTTTAACCTACCAGGCCTGGTAGGTTAAAAATAGAGAATGTTTGGAGGGTTATTTAGACGATATTATGCTTCTCGATATATTTTTCTAAATCTTTAACAGCAAGTGGTTTGGAAAAGTAATAACCTTGATATAAATCACATTCATAAGCACGTAGCTTATTAAATTGTTCTACAGTTTCTACCCCTTCCGCTAGAGTGACAATATCGAATTCATTCGCGATATTAATGATGTTTTTAACGAGGGAAGCATCTTTTGAGTCATCTAAAATATCATCTACAAAAACCTTATCGATTTTAAGTTCTTGAATAGGAAGTTCTCTTAATAAGCTGAGTGAGGAATAACCTGTTCCGAAATCATCTAAAGATATGGCGATGCCCTTTCTACGGAACTGGTCGAGTATTGATAGTATGAAATTAACATCTTCAATCAAGATGGATTCAGTTACCTCGATTGTGATGTATTTAGGGGGAATTCCGCTTTTGGTCACGCAATCCATAAAGTCATCGAAGAACTGCTCTTGCATAAACTGTTTAATTGAAGCGTTGATTGAGATGTGAAAACGCTTATTTAAATGTTTTTGTAGTTGCGCCATTTCTGTGAGAGCTAAACGGGTAATGTGGTGACCAAGGGTCGGCATAAATCCCATTTCTTCGGCGATTTTAATAAACTCATCAGGTGGAACAAAACCTAAGCTAGAGTTTTGCCACCGCACTAAACACTCTACCCCGTGAAGTTCAGTTTGGTTGTTAAGTTGAGGTTGGTAGTTGAGGTAGATCTCGTTCTCTTCAATAGCAGATCTTAAATGATGCTCAATGGCAGCGGTTTTTTGGGATTTGAGTTCTAATTCATCAGAAAAGACTTCTACCCAGTTCTTTCTGGTTTTCGCTTGGTATAAGGCTAAATCGGCATGACTTAATAGGTGGTTGAGACTACAAGAACCACCTTTACCTCTTGCGATACCAACACTGGCACCGATAGTGAAACTCAAGTCGTCAATTAAATAGCTGACGGCAATGGTTTCAATAATCTGTTTAGCGATGTCAAAATCATGGTGGCTTTGTCCCTTCATAACAATGACAAATTCATCGCCCCCAAACCTAATGATGTGTTGTGAATAGCGGGCAAAGCTATCTAAGCGCTGTGCAACTAGTGTCAACAGTTTGTCCCCGGTTGAATGACCAAACGTATCATTAATGTGCTTGAAGTTGTCTAGGTCAACAAACAATAAGCTTATTTCTTCATCGGTACTTTGTATCAGTTCAGAAAAGTGCTTTTCTAAATAATTTCGGTTATGCAAGGCGGTAAGGGAATCGTGTTCTGCTTGATATTCTAGTGTTTCACGTGCTTGTGATTCATTTCTATGAATGCGTTTAACCATCCATAGTAAAGTGAGATGAATAACAAGAAATATAAAGAGATAGAGTGACAGAGCCCCTATGAGTTGGTTTCTAATCTGCGAAGAAGGTTCTTTTAGTACAATCCAAAGATTATATTTTGAATTGTATAGGAGTGAACCTATGACATGAGTGCCGGTAAGGCTGTCATAATTTTCTCCGTTCATTGGAATGTCGGGCATTTTATTCGGCACATCGTTAAGGGTGATTTTGTATTTTTCGACCACTAAATCATTTAATGATTTTAAAATTTTTCTAGGAAGAGGTTGGGAGTAGGCTTCTTGATATTGGCTAGGATCAAGATCACTTGAAAATACACGGTAATAGTTGTTTGGATTGATGACCGTTAATATTTTGTTTTCATTTTTTGTAAAGCCAGTGAATCTAGAGATATCTTTAAGTTTTACGCCAGTACCTATAACAGCAATGACGTTTCCATTGCTGTCTCTTAAAGCCTTTCTTAAAGGCACCACCCAGCTATCAAGTGCGGCAAAAAAATAACTTCTGCCAATTACCATATTGTGGCTGTTTAGGGTTTTTTGAAAATCTTCCCTACTGATCTTTGCGTTCAGTAAATTGGGGAGCAGCGAGGCATTGATATTACCACTTGCCGAGATAAAGTTTCCGTTAGGATCAATTAAGCCAAAACCTGCCAGGCTTGGTTTGGTTGCCAGTGTCTGTTTGAGGAGTTGATGCGTTTTTTGGGTGTCTTGATAAAGGTTATTTTCAAGCAGTCTTGACCCTAAGATATCAAGCAGCAATTCATTCTCGGTAAGGCTGGATTCGATACTTTTGGTTAACAGTTTTATTGAGGCTTCATTTTCAGCATAAAAGTATTGATGGACGCTTGAAAACTTGGCATAACTAGCCCCTAGTAAGCCAATGGCGCTAATAACCAAGATTAAATAATAGACTGTCCAAATATTTTTATTCATTTTAATCCTTAAAGATTAATTCAGTTTAGAGCTTTTTAAGGGTAGGTATTTGGATTATGCCTAAATTATCGGTATTTAAAAAGAGCTAAGATTACAAAGCATGCCCGCTTGAGTCGCGATATGTTGTCAAGATAACTAGCTAAGATTAGGTTAAATGGCTCACAGCATGGTTTTCCTGGTTGATTCAGATTAAAATGGAAGGACTCATTTTCAAAGGATTTATTATGTCAGCCACAACCATCAATATTGAAGCCGTAAAAGCCTACTTACTTAATTTACAAGACGATATCTGTTCTCAGCTTGCTGAAGAAGATGGATCTATGGACTTTATTATTGATGAGTGGGAACGTGATGGCGAAGAAGGTGCCATGGGTCTGACTGGTGGTGGCCGTACCAGGGTAATGGAAGGTGGTACGGTGATTGAAAAGGGTGGTGTGAACTTTTCGCACGTCAAAGGGAAAAAATTACCACCATCTGCTACCGCGCATCGTCCAGAATTGGCGGGTCGTTCATTTCAAGCATTAGGTGTGTCTTTGGTTATTCACCCTCGTAATCCCTATGTACCCACTTCTCACGCTAATATCCGCTTGTTTGTCGCTGAAAAAGCGGGTGAAGAGCCTGTTTGGTGGTTTGGTGGCGGGTTTGATTTAACACCTTATTATCCTTTTGATAACGATATCGTGCACTGGCACTTGCAATCAAAATTGGCATGTGAGCCTTTCGGTGAAGAAATTTATCCAAAATATAAAGCCTGGTGTGACAAGTATTTCTATTTGAAACACCGGGATGAAACCCGTGGTGTCGGTGGACTTTTCTATGATGATTTGAATACAGAAACCTTTGGTTGGGATTTTGATAAGTGTTTTGACTTTATGCAATCAGTCGGCAATCACTTCATCACGGCATACCGTCCGATAGTCGCTCGACGCAAAGAGATGGAATATGGTGAGCGTCAAAAAGATTTCCAATTATATCGTCGTGGTCGTTATGCCGAGTTTAACTTAGCGTTTGACCGAGGTACGATTTTCGGTCTACAGACGGGAGGCCGAACTGAGTCCATCTTGATGTCGATGCCGCCTGTCGTGACTTGGAAATATGACTATCAACCAGAGCCAGGGAGTGAAGAGTCTAATATTTATAATTATTTAACGCCTAAAGATTGGCTGGAAGACTTGGTTTAATTTTTTATGGACAAACTCAGAGTTGATAAATGGTTATGGGCCGCACGTTTTTTTAAAACCCGTGGAGTCGCTTTGGAGGCGATTAAAGGCGGAAAGGTTGAACTGAACGGCTTTAAACCCAAACCAAGTAAAACCTTAAGTGTTGGCGATAAACTCAAAATCACCCAAGTACACCGCCAGGTTGAGGTGACGGTATTAGTTGTCAGTGACAAACGAGGTTCTGCGGAACAAGCCTTAACCCTTTATCAACTCGATAACGAAGTGCTCAACCAAAGAAAACCCACGGCCGATATGGCTTTGGTGGGTTATCGAGAAAAAGGGGCGGGCAGGCCAACCAAACGAGATAGACGTAAGATTGACGATTTTTATTCGTAGTTACCTGTTTTTGTGGGTATTAATAAGTATAATTTCTGGAAATTTATCAAGGAAACAGATTTATGAAAAGACAAGTTTTATCCACGTTGTTAGGAGGAGCTATGTTGGTTGCTTCTCAATCGGTTATTGCAATGGATAATGTTGGGGTGGCGGTAAACTACGGTGCGTTTTCTGGCGCTACATTAGAACTTTCTTACCCTATTACTCAATCTTTACAAGTCCGCGGTGCTTTATCTGGTGGCATGGGAGTTTCTGAAAAGTCATCTGATACAGAAATTCTATATAAGGTAAAGGCTGATGGTGGTATTCACCGCTTAGCTTTAGACTATCATCCATTTGCCAATGGATTTTTTCTTTCAGCGGGTTACGCCATTAATAATTTTGAGTTGAAAGCCAATGGTAGTGAATCTGGAAGTGTAACAGTTGGTAACGATACTTTCAGTGGTGATGTTACGGTAAATGCTAATTTTGCTTGGGATAATGCACCGACATTGAGTTTAGGTTGGGGACACTCTCCTACTAAAGGATTTGGGTTTATGTTTGAAGCTGGCGCTTTCTTTACAGGTTCACCCAATTTAGGTATTAGTGGTACTTGTACAGAGAGTGTACCTGGTTCATGTTCTGGTTTTAATGATGCTTTGAAAGATGAAGAAGCCAAACTTAAAGATGATGTGGCTGATTATGATTTCTTACCAATGTTGCAAGCGGGTGTGACTTACCGTTTCTAAAAAAGTTCTAATATTGAGGGTGCAGTGAGCACCCTTAATTTTCTTCATGCTACTCCTCTTCTGTTTCCCCATTAATTCATTCCCTCTTCAACTTGCCCCACACTAATCTCTGACCAGGTATTTAAACACTTAATTTTTTATCGGCGTATTATCCGCATATAATCAAGTTATTACTGACAAATGGATTGGAATGCTTATGACCAATACCGCTCACTACACGGTTGTTTTTGATGAACAAAAATTAGCGCTTTTTGAAAGTGGTATCCGTCCTTTTTTAGATGAAAATTGGCCCGTTGTAGCCTATCAAAACAAGCAAAAGCTTTCGCTTCCTGATGGTGCCAATGTATTATTTTGGCTTGGAGACAGTGATCTCTATGAGTTGATTCCCTTTGCTTCGGAACATAACTGGAATGTCGGTTTTTTACCGCATCCAGATATGAATCGTTTCTATCGTACCTTCCCCATTTCCAAAAAAATCGAAGAATCGTTAGCGGATATCCAATCGGCTGAAGAACCCGTATTGAGTGACTTGTTGTTCTGTAATGATCGCCTTGTTTTAGGGTCGGTTATGTTGGGGCATCCATCGATGATGCGACCGGCTTCCAATATTGATAACAGTTTATGGAGTAAGCTTAAGTATCTAACGTTGATGTCACTGAGTTTGAGTAAGACCAGCCTGTTACCTTTCAAATTAACAACAGAGAAGGGGGCAACGGTTAATACTGCCGCTTTGGGTATAACCATTGTTTACAGGCCTAGTGGTAGTGATTTCACTAAAAAAGTGATTGGTGAAACAGAGCAAGATAAGGCTAGCTTAAATACCATTATCTTGGCGCCAAGAAGTATCTCGGAAGTCGTGAGGTTTTTCTTCTCCCGTCTTTTTCCAAATAAAGAGGGCGCCCAAGCTTTAGCAAACTATATCGGGCATATCAAAACTAAAACAATCCATATTTCTGGCCAATGTGAACTTCCTTATACGGTCGATGCCGTTGCTTATACTGCTGAAACGGTAGATGTCGTTGTTAAGCCGAATTCACTTAAGGTGTTGAGTAAAAGGCTGCCCATTAAAGAACAGGTCAAAGAGTTAAAAGAATCAGTAAGTGTTTCTAGTTTACCTAAAGGGCAGGCTGTAAAGGAGTTGATTGAAAGACCGCTACCCTGGATTCATCATATTGATCAAGATGAGGTCAAAGAGACTTTTGTAAACTTAAAAGAAAACTCACAAGTTAGTCAATCTTATTTGGTTTTAATGGTGCTTTCGACGCTTTTAGCGACAGTTGGGTTGTTTGCCAATTCTGCTCCTGTGATTATTGGAGCGATGATTTTGGCTCCGTTGATGGCTCCGATTATCTCGTTATCGATGGGGGTGTTGCGACAAAATATTGACTTAATATCTTCGAGCTTAAAGACCTTATCCATTGGAATGATACTTGCCTTAGGTTTTGGTATTTTGCTTAGTTTGATTACGCCTTTGCAGGAAATAAATAGTGAAATCGGAGCACGATTAAGTCCAACTATTTTGGATTTGGCCGTGGCGATTATCTCCGGCATTGCCGCGGCCTATGCAAATGCGCGTTCTGAGGTTGCTAAAAGTTTAGCGGGAGTCGCCATTGCGGTCGCTCTTGTACCTCCACTAGCGGTTTCGGCTATCGGAATTGCTTGGTTGAGTTGGTCAACTTTTTCTGGTGCATTTTTACTCTTCATCACCAACCTTTTTGGTATTGTTTTGGCGGCCGCCTTAACGTTTTTGGTGATGGGTTTTAGCCCGTTTCATTTGGCTAAAAAAGGTGTCGCTTATGCATTAGGTTTTGTCTTGATTGTTAGTATTCCATTGAGTTTTGCCTTTGCTAAATTGGTGGATAGGCAAAACATTGTTTCAAGTTTAGAGGGTTGGCATGTGGGAGGAGTTGAATTACAGGATGTAACCATTAGAAGTCAAAAGCCGCTTTATATCTCGGTCACTTTATTATCAGACCACGATATCGATACACAGCATATCGATAAGGTTAAAAAAGAGATAGAGAGTAGGTTACAACGAGAAGTCAGGCTTGAAAGCAAAATGGCAATCCTGCGTTAAATTCAACGGGGCAGGATTTTGGTCATGGTCAAATTTTAGGTATAAAAAAACCCCAAATTAATGGGGTTTTTTCATGTACAAATTAAACTAAGCTAATAAAGGTTAGTTTATTTTGCCATTGCAGCACGTTTTTTAGCAATTAGGTTTTGGATGATTGGAGTCATCATTAAATCCATCGCTTGAACCATATGTGAACCGCTACAAACTAACGTTTCAGCATTTTGTAAGAACGCACCTTCAATTTGGTTTTTAACCGCTTCTAGATCGACATCCTGGTGACGAACATGACAGATGATTAATGAATCTTCTGGTGCTGGTCCCATTGGTGCGTCTGGAGACATGGTTGAGAATGGATCAGACGTATCAATTAACGGTACACGGTGGAAATTGATGTGTGTACGGTGGAACTGAGGAACGATTGTCTCGATGTAGTCAGGCATACGCTCAAGAATGGTGTCACGTACTTGTTGTACTGAATATGGACGTTCTGCTGTATCACGGTAGATTTTCTGCATCCACTCGATGTTGATAGATGGTGCTACACCAATCCCTAAATCAACATACTGTGCTACGTTGTGCATACCTTCCTCTGGACCGTGATCCATACGTTTAACCATCCCGTGAAGACCTTCATAGAAAAGTACGTCAGTTCCTTCTGGGATTGGTTCCCAAGGAGTGAATTCACCAGACTGATAATTGGTTCCGCCTAAACGTGCATTATGTTCTGCCGCTTCTTCGTCACTGTGAATGTAGTAACGACGCTTACCAGTAGCGGTTTCTTTATACTCTTTGAAAAGTGCTTCTAGTTCAGCAAACTCGTTTGCCGCTTCTGAGAAGTGAGTAAGTACTGGGCCACCGTTCGCTTTTGATTCAGCCACTTTTTCTTTCATTTCAGCACGGCTGTACTTGTGATAGCTATCACCTTCAACGATTGCTACGTTTAGGTTTTCGCGGTCAAAGATTTTCTCTACAGCACGCTTTACGAATGAAGTACCTGCACCAGATGAACCGGTAACAGTTACGATAGGGTGTTGAACTGACATAAACTGTCTCCTAAATTTAACCAGTTACCAGGCCTGGTAACTGTGTGTTTTTCTTTATAAATTCTTTATAGCTTTAGACTTGTGACGCATATTAGAAACTAAATGCGCCCAATTTTCAAAAATAAATACGTTTAGCGACGTTTTGTTTTAGATGTCTAAGTTTTCTACTTGTAATGCATTCGACTCAATGAAATCACGACGCGGCTCAACTTCATCTCCCATTAGGGTGGTGAAGACTTGGTCGGCAATCATGGCATCACGTACGGTCACTTGAAGTAAACGGCGTGCTTCTGCGTTCATGGTGGTTTCCCAAAGCTGCTCTGGGTTCATCTCCCCCAAACCTTTATAACGTTGGATGTTTTGACCACGTTTGGCTTCGGCAAATAACCAATCAACCGCTTCGCTAAAGGTAGAAATAGACTGTTTCTTCTCGCCTCGTTGAATATAAGCACTATTAGAAAGTAGGCCTTGTAATGATTTACCTAAGTCTACGATTTGTGCGTAGTCTTTAGAGGCAAAGAACTCGGCATCAAATACTTGCATGCTTAAAGTTCCATGTTCACGCTGTTGTAGACGAATTTGGAACTTGCCTTTACTGTCTAATTCCGTTGCCGGTTCCGCCGTCAGGTTGTAATCAACTTTGTTGATTTCGCCACTGGCTTTTAAGGCCGGTAAAATACCTTCAATCCAACTTTCTAGCGCATCTAAGTCATTTAAGACATCGTTATTGATTTCCGGATTGTCCACCAGCATATTCAAGAAAACCGAGTTATAACGACGAGATAAACGATCGATTGTGTGTTTGGTCTTGAAGTAGCTCTTAGAGAGCGTTTCTAACGCTAGCCCCTTAATGCTTGGCGCACCTTCTTCGGTAACCAGTTCAGAACCGTCAATGGCATTCTGAAGTAGGTAACTTTCAAGTTCGCCATCATCTTTCAAGTAGGTTTCTTGCTTACCTTTTTTCACTTTATAGAGTGGTGGCTGGGCAATGTAGATGTAACCTTTTTCAACCAACTCTGGGTACTGACGGTAGAAGAACGTTAGCAGTAGCGTGCGGATGTGGGATCCATCCACGTCGGCATCCGTCATGATAATGATGCGGTGATAACGTAATTTGTCGATATTGTACTCATCATGCCCAATACCACAGCCTAAAGCGGTGATTAAGGTGCCTACCTCGGCAGAAGCCAGCATCTTGTCAAAACGGGCTTTTTCAACGTTAAGGATTTTACCTTTAAGCGGCAAAATTGCTTGAGTACGGCGGTCACGGCCTTGTTTGGCTGAACCACCCGCGGAGTCACCCTCCACCAAGTACAGTTCAGAAAGAGCAGGGTCTTTTTCTTGGCAGTCAGCCAGTTTACCTGGTAGACCGGCAATATCCAAAGCGCCTTTACGACGTGTCATTTCACGGGCTTTACGCGCGGCTTCACGTGCTCGTGCTGCATCGACAATCTTAGCGAATACCGATTGCGCGTCTTTTGGATTTTCTAGCAAGAATTCAGCAAGCTTTTCGTTCATTGCGGTTTCAACCGCCGACTTCACCTCTGAAGAAACCAGTTTGTCTTTAGTCTGAGATGAGAACTTAGGATCCGGCACTTTTACCGAGATAACCGCGGCAAGACCTTCACGAGCATCGTCACCGGAAACGTTCATCTTATATTTTTTGTTTAAGCCTTCCGATTCCGCATAACTGTTCAAAGTACGGGTCAATGCCGCTCTAAAACCGGAAAGGTGAGTACCACCATCACGCTGAGGAATGTTATTGGTAAAACAGAAAATCGACTCTTGGTAAGATTCTGACCATTGCATCGCCACTTCAACGGTAATATCGTCTTTAACGGTTGAGAAGTAGAATGCGTTGTCGTGAATAACCGGCTTGTTGGTATTGATATAGTCAACAAACGCTTTGATACCACCTTCAAACTGGAAGACTTCATGACGGTCATCACGCTTATCCACTAACTCGATGTGTACACCAGAGTTTAAGAAAGAGAGTTCTCGTAGACGCTTCAACAGGTAATCAAAGCTGAATTCGGTCACATTGGTAAAGGTCTCTTTACTCGGTAGGAAACGGATTTCTGTTCCAGTCTGGTCTGTTTCACCTACCGATGCAAGTGGAGCATCTGGCACACCATGCGTGTAAGACTGCTTCCAAATATGGCCTTCACGTTTGATGATCAAGTCGAGCTTTTCAGATAAGGCGTTTACCACCGAAACACCTACCCCGTGAAGACCACCGGATACCTTGTACGAGTTATCATCAAATTTACCACCAGCGTGCAAAACCGTCATAATGACTTCAGCGGCAGAAACCCCTTCTTCTGGGTGAATGCCAACCGGAATACCACGACCGTTATCGCTTACAGAGACAGAACCATCGGTATGGATGGTGACCACAACTTTGTCACAGTGACCTGCTAAGGCTTCATCGATACCGTTATCAACAACCTCAAATACCATGTGGTGTAGACCTGAACCATCATCGGTATCACCAATGTACATTCCAGGACGTTTACGGACCGCATCAAGGCCTTTTAATACCTTGATGGAGGAGGAATCGTATTGCGTTTCTTCAGACATAAAACTCGATTTCTTTTATGGAGATTGAAAGTGCTTTTAAACTCAAAATCTCAGGTTATTTTTATCACTAAAATAGTTGTCAAATTTTACCATAAAACACCCCAATTTGCGAAATCAATATGGCGTGTGTTTGCTTGATGTAACATATTGTTTTTATGAAGAAAATAATGCTTTATTTGGCGTAGTGAGAAATGAAGTTAAGGGTGCTGTAATAAAAGTAATAAAAAATGGATTGAAAATTCAATATAAGTCATGCTGTTTGGGTGTTTAAGAGGGGTTGAATTATCTTAAAAAATGTTAAAAATTGTTTAGGTAGGGTTTAGAAACTAAAAAGGTCGCAGAGCGACCTTTTTAGTGCATTTTTTTGGTGAAAATATTACCCAAACATCCAGCTAGTCGGGTCAGGCATTGGCTGTTGTTTACCAAGATATTTAAAGCCTTTAACACAACGGACGATAATCCAAATGGCATAGAACAACAGGATTAACCAACCGATTAAAACAGCGGTTAATAAGATTCCTACGATGGCATATAACAGTCCAATCCAAAACGTGCGGATTTGAAACTGGTAGTGCGAGTCTAGGAAATTGCCGTCGCCTTTATTGACATACGCCATAATGACGCCGATAAGGCTGGTAAACGGCAAAATGAAATTAGCCAAAAACAACACATAGATAATGGTTGGAACCGTAGTGCTAATTTCAGCTTGTGGGGCTTCTGACGCTGCTACTGGTTGAGGAGTTTCAACTGGGTCTGACATAAATATCCTTTTCTGATTATTATTATATTTTTTTGCAAAAACATTTTAGCAAAACTAGTAATTTACCTTATAGAAATTAATGAAACTAGAATAAGTTGAATTTATTGCCAGCCTGGTGGGTTTTTAGAGCCATCACCAGGTATTTAGGTGGTAAGCCTATAAGCTTATTTGGCTGTTATTTTGCCAGTTTGAATTGACCAGGCCTGGTAAGTGTCAGGATTGAGAACGGGAATCAAATCCTCTGAAGTGGTGGTGATAATATGTTGGATATTTAGGATTTGTAATAGTTCCAGCAGTTTGGTGCGGTGAATTTCATCAAGCTCCGCAGGTAAATCATCAATCAACATGATCACCGGTTCGTTCACCACCTTTTCATGCAAACTGGCTTGAGCTAATAATAGCGCACAGACAAACAACTTTTGTTGGCCGCGTGACAAAATATTCATCGCTTCTTGATTGTTGAACTTAAAGCGGATATCGGCACGATGCGCACCGTATTGGGTATGGCCTAGCTGCAAGTCCTTGGTAAAGTTACCTTGATACAAAGCCAATAAATCTTCATTACTTTTGGGCCAGCCAGCACGATATTGGCAAACCACCTCAGATTCGATTTCTGGCATTAACGCTTGGCAAAACGTCACCAAATAAGGGGTTAGAGCCTCTAAATAGTCTTGACGAATCTCATCTATTTTTAAGGCGCTATCCACCAGGGTTTGATCCCACAATTGCACTTGCTCTTTAGGCAGACGTTTTTTCAAGGCGTGGTTACGTTGCTTTAAACCACGTTGATAATTACGCCATGCGCTCATAAACACGTCAGACTGGTGGAAACATCCCCAGTCCATAAATTGACGTCGTGCTTTAGGCCCTTCTTCCAATAGTTTATGACTTTCCGGCGTGAGCAGTTGGATAGGCAATAGTTTGGCAATCGGCCCGTGTGATTTAACGGTCTCACCATCAATTCTCAGTAGGGTGTTATCCAATGTTTTTTGGACACCGATCTTGTGGGTATCGTTTGCATTATGACTGGATTGGGTTTGGCAAAACAGTGTCGCTGAAGAGTTGTTATGTTGAATCAGGTGATGCGATTTCTGTGAACGGAAAGAACGCCCGGTAGCCAGTAGCCAAATGGCCTCGATAATCGCGGTTTTACCTGCTGCATTATTGCCAATAATCAAATTCAAGCCATGGCTAAACTCAAATTGAGCCGAAGCACAATTACGAAAGTTTTGAATGCTGAGTTCGGTTAACTGTGTCACGCTACTCCTTACCCCAGTTATGGTGAGATTTGTCATGTTTCAAGCTAGCCGGTTCTTGGTGGATCATGACATCTAAATCGGTAAAGCGATGTCTGAGTTTTTTGGTGACGTTTTCGGTGATTTTATGGCTCTCAAATAGGCTGAGATTGTCATCAAGCTCTAAATCAAACTGCACAAATTTATTCGGCCCTGACTGGTAGCTTCGTAGGTCGTTCATACCGAGAACCCCAGTGGTATCGAGCGTGATTTGTTTAATCTCTTCACGCATGGCTTGAGGGAGTTCATGGTCAAGCAGTTGATTACCCGCCTCAATGGCTATACGAACCGCAGAGTAAAAAATCCAAGCGGCGATGGCAAAACCCAGCAGTGGGTCTAGCCACTGGATGGCACTGAACCATAGGGTGATAATCACCAGTATATTGGCAAGCACATCCGATAGATAATGCAATGAATCAGCCTTGATGGCGGTAGATTGAGTTTTTTTGATGACATAACGTTGAAAGCTCAATAACCCCAAGGTGACCATCAGGGAGATCACCATGACAATCAATCCCAAATCCGCCGATTGGATGGCTTGAGGGTGAATAAAGCGTTCGATTGAATAGATGATGAGATAAATCGCCGAGCCGGAGATAAATACGCTTTGCGCCAAAGCAGCGAGCGGTTCCGCATTACCATGGCCAAAGCGGTGTTCCTTATCGGCTGGGGTTTGTGCGATATGCACCGCAAAAACAATCATGACCGATGCGGCAATATCAATCGCCGAATCCAATAATGAGGCCAAAATACTAATCGAATCGGTATACCACCAAGCATAGACCTTAAGCAGAAGCAGTAAAGTGGCAATCACTACGGAGGTATAGGTTGCTATCCTGACGAGCTGGGGTTTATTCATAAATGTTTGCTAGGTTGCTGGTTGGTTTAAAAAGAGGGTTGGGAAAAGTGAGTGGAGATTGATGTTTAACTAGTGGGTTTGGAGGGATTTTGTTGATAAGGCTAGTCAATTCAAGGCAGAAAAAAGGGAGTGTACAATTTGTACATGACCGTTTTCTAACGCGGAAGTGGCAGCCTTATCGGCAAAAGACCTCAATACTAGAGGCGCATTGGCATGATTACATGCTGACAATGACACGCATCGGTAGTGGTCTCAATCAAACAACTACTATTGGCGTCTTTCATCAGCATGGTCACGCAATCTTCTTGCATAGAGTTAAGGACATCCAAAATGTAGTTAACGTTGAAGCCGACTTCCATCTCAGTACCGGTGTAGTCAATGGCCATATCTTCATGCGACTCATCTTGTTCACTATTGGATGC
Organism: Thiomicrorhabdus immobilis; assembly: GCF_021654855.1. Taxonomy (NCBI): domain Bacteria; kingdom Pseudomonadati; phylum Pseudomonadota; class Gammaproteobacteria; order Thiotrichales; family Piscirickettsiaceae; genus Thiomicrorhabdus; species Thiomicrorhabdus immobilis. The sequence goes on along the minus strand of NZ_AP024202.1, from coordinate 2,385 downwards.
ATTAACGGCAAGCAAATTATTGCTCAATACCAAACGAATCCCTTTGAATTTGTCATTCGATAAAATCGAAGCACGCTGTAATAAACTGCGTAGCAATTCACGGTCTGTTTGTACAAGCTGGTCATTATGTTGCGGAATTACACGACGATAATCCGGGAAACGGCCATCCACTAATTTACAGGTGAATACCGTCTCTTCAAATTGAACCGTGAGGTAGTTTTTAGCTAGCGCGAATTCAATCAAGGTATCGTCATCACCAATTAGCTTAGAGAGTTCCAACACGCCTTTTCTTGGCAAAATAGCTTGGGTTGGCGTTAGGCCTTCAATGGCCAATTCGGTAGCGCAAGTTGATAAGCGGTGTCCGTCCGTTGCCACCACACGTAACGATTGGTTACTGATATCGAACAGCATACCATTCAGATAAAAACGCACATCTTGGCTCGCCATCGCAAAACTTGAATGGTGAATCAGTTGTTTTAACTGGTGCTGAGACATCGCAAAAGACATATCGGCTTGCGAAAGGTCAATGGTAGGAAAATCTTCAGCAGGTAAAGTGGAGAGTTTAAAACGTGAACGGCCGGCTGATAAAGTACAACGAGACTCTTCAAAATCTAACACAATGGTCAAACCATCCGGTAAAGAACGCACGATATTGATTAACTTCATGGCTGGAAGGGTAATCGCGAATTGACTGACTTCAGATGACTCTAGTTCAGCTTGAGCACGTGTTTCAATCTCTAAATCGGATGCGGTGACGGTTAAGGTGTTTTCTGAAACTTGAAATAAAATATTTCCCAAAATAGGCATGGTTTGGCGTTTTTCGACCACTCCGCCTACGGTTTGCAAAACTTTTAAAAGATTTTCACGAGTTAAAGTGATTTTCATGCCAAGTGCCCTTTTGAGTCCTAGTTGGTAATGATACGAATTAAACTATTAAAATCTTCATCAATATGATGATCGGTTTCACGCAACTCTTTAACCTTACGAACTGCATGTAATACCGTGGTGTGGTCTCTACCGCCAAACGCATCGCCAATCTCAGGTAAGCTGTGATTGGTGAGCTCTTTTGCAATCCCCATGGCTATCTGCCTTGGGCGTGCGACATTACGCGAACGGCGTTTCGATAAAATATCCGCTACTCGGATTTTATAATAATCCGCCACGGTTTTTTGAATGTTTTCTAGGGTAACCATTTTTTGCTGTAAAGCCAGCAAATCTTTAAGCGCTTCTTTGACCACTTCAACCGTTAAGGCTTGCTGGGTGAACTGCGCATAAGCACCAACACGTTTTAGGGCGCCCTCTAGGTCACGCACGTTACCACGCAAGCGCTTGGCAATAAAAAACGCCACATCATCAGGCAGTACCACACCAAATTCAGAGGCTTTTTTAAGCAAGATAGCCACACGCATTTCGAATTCTGGTGGTTCAACGGCAATGGTCAAGCCCCAGCCAAAACGCGATTTCAGGCGATCTTCAAGGCCATCTACCTCTTTAGGGAAGCGGTCACTGGTAAGGATGACTTGTTTGTTGCCTTCTAACAGGGTATTAAAGGTATGGAAGAACTCTTCTTGAGATTGCTCTTTATTGGCAAAGAATTGAATATCATCGATTAATAAAGCATCCAATGAACGGTAGAAGCGTTTGAACTCATCAATTTTATTATGACGTAACGCATTGACCATATCGGCTACAAAACGTTCAGAGTGCAGATAAACTACGCGAGCGTCAGGCTTATCTTTCATCAGCTTATTGCCGATGGCGTGCATCAAGTGGGTTTTACCTAAACCGACACCACCATAAATAAAAAACGGGTTATAGCTACCGCCAGGATTTTCTGCCACCTGGCGTGCCGCGGCGGCGGCTAACTGGTTGGCTTTACCTTCAACAAAGGTCTCAAACGTAAAACTGGTATTAAGATTGTGCTTAATCCCCGATTTGTTGGTGACCGCACTGTCTTTCTTGGCCTCAGGTTTGGCCGCTTCCTTGGATTTGGTTTGCAGTGGTTGTGGCACGGTCGGTTCTGGATCATCCAGCGCTTCCAATGCGTAATCCCCAATTTCCAATTGCACATCTGGAGTATTAGTCGGTGCAGCGATGGCAACGGCTTGACGAATGTTGTCCATCAATTTTTTATTTACCCAATCCAAAATAAAAGTGGACGGAGCTAATAGACGAATCACAGACTCTTCTTCAATGGCTTGAAGAGGGCGAATCCAAGTGTGAAATTGCTGGTCGTTGAGATCGTTTTCTAAGTGTTTAAGACTTTGGGTCCAAAGTGATGACAAAATTGTATCCTCAAAAGAATCTATAGAAAATCTGTTGCTCGACTTCTTAAGTGGCATGCAGACTTTCAAACACCGACTTTTAATCTATAACGACACTGCT